>JAYEGL010000001.1:0-709453 GCA_034659015.1 Pseudomonadota bacterium
CTCGCGGGCACGTCGCCGGTCGCCGCCCAGCGGGATGGTCTGGCGCACCGCGACGGTGAGATCGCCATCGCCGATATCGCCGCGATCACCACCGAAATCCTCGATTTCGGCCTCAAGGGACGGATTGGCCCACAGGCCCGCCTGACGGGCGGCGCCAAGCCGGGCGGACACGCCGGCCCGGGCCGACCCGATGCGCGGATTGGCTTGCACGGCGCGTTGCAGGGCCGTGGAGAGTTCAAGCGGATTGTCCTGCAAGGCCGGCTGTGCCGGCGCAACGGACGCGAGGAGAGCGCTGCAGGCCATGCCTGCAAGCCCCCGGCCCGGCCATCTCGGCCGGGAAGGTTTGTCTGAATACATCCAGATATCCCGATTGTCTGAAGAGAACGAAGGGTTCGAACGCTATCGTCAGGCAATCGGAGGCTGGTGGGGCGGTGCCAGCGCCCGGCCCGCACCGGATTCGTGGGACAGGCGGTAGGCGATCCGTCTGGCCGGCACACTCAGGGCCGATGCCCCCGTTTTGGCCGGGATCGCATGATGGCAGACCCCGCAGGCATGTACGGGATGCTGGGCATGGCGGTGTTCGCTCTCACCGGAACCGCCCTCGGCGAGGTCCTCATGGCCCAGATGGTGGTCGTGCCCCGGCACAGCCGCTTCCACCACCTCTCCGGAGAAGGACAGGACGGTCAGGACGGCCAGCAATGTGCGCAGCAGGATGAGCACGAACACCTCCGGTTCGACAGGGCCTAGAGGGGCAGGCCTTGTCGATCAAGCCCTCAAGCGACGGCACCACCCTAATTCCTCTAGCCGCTAGAGGTTCAAGCCTGAATTTGCAGTATCGCCCGCGAGCCGAAAGCGACCTTGTCCGCTCGTGCGCCAAAGCGGATAACACCACCCTCGGCACCCATCTCGTCCCGGTGGTTTCCGATACTCTGCATCCGCCTGCCATTCAGGCGATCAGCCGGCACTCCGCCGGCTTGCAGAAGGAGAAACTCATGCGTGAAGAATTCAATATTGCGGCAGCGCGCTATCACAGGGCCATGGCAGCCTTGCTTGAACTGGATATCGACAATAGCGCTGCAGATGTGGCCGCGGACCATGTCGCCGAAGCCCGAGATGCGCTCTATGTGGCGCGATGTTTCAATCAGCACGACCTGTTCGACAAACTGGCCACATTTGCCCGCTTCGAGCGGGACCATCTCGAGACCGCTCACATCGCCTTCATTGATGCAATCGCGAGGGATATCCACGAACTCGGCCTCATTCAGGGAGGCGTCGCATGAATACGATAGGAACGGCTCTCGCCACATACTATCGGGCCAAGGCCAATTTCGTAGAGCATGCAGACAAGCCGGATCTGGATGTCGATGACGAGATGCGTTTGTCGGCCGTGGGAGCTGCGGCTCAAGCCCTCTACCGCACGCCAGCTACCGGCCAATCTGAGCTCCACGACAAGGTAACCGTCTTCATGGAGCAGGAGTTGGAATGTCTGGATGACCACCAGAGGGAATTCCTCAGATTCCTGCTGCACGACATCAATCATGTCAGCAGACATCTGGTCCCCTGCACAGACGCTTAGCCCTTATTCCCTGAGCGGGCGCATCAAGACCATATGCGCCCGTTCGCATCACCAGCTTGGCATGGACGATCTCAGACTACTTCGAGCGCCCCCAAGCAACGAAACCTTGGCCGACCTGCTCCCAAAAAAGTAGCCGATCAGTCTCATTTTTCAGTTGACACACGCCCTCACCTAAGCGTGTGTAGCTTGCATGGCACCTCACACGCTTCTCGCCCTGATGGCCGGAACCACACTGCTGGGTCTGCAGGCCGCTTCGCCCTTTGGTGCGTATGTCGGCCGCTGGCCGTCCGATCCGGAGACAGTCGATAGCCCGCAAGCCTGGCGGCAGCTGACCTACGGGGTTCAGCGCGCACTGATGGCCAGACCCGACGGGGAAGACACGCGACCGGTCTCGCTGATCGAGCCGCGCTTTCTCGACGGCCTGCATGTGTGCGGCGTCTACCAGTTCGGTGGGACGGGCAATTTCGATCAGCGCTATGGCAGCCTCGTCGCCCGCCTGGAGACCACCGACCTGGGCGATCCGGACGCCCCGCGCGCTTTGCCCGTCGAACTCATCACGCACGCGGCCACGGCGGCGGACCTCGACCAGTACTGTCCCAACCTGCCCGATGATGTGCGCGCCGGGATTCTTGATCCCTATGCCCGGTTCCGGGCCGATCTGCCGCACTTCGATCCGGACGGGGTCGGCATGCTGGAGGGGCGCCAGCGTTTCATGATGCACAGGAGCCTTTTAAGTGTGATGCCCGAACGTCCCGAAGGCACGATCCACACGCGTGTAGGCCGGCCGGGGTTTCGCGAGGGGGACCATTATTGCATTGCGTATCAGCGCTCCACGCCGCAGGCGCGGGCCTGGACGCCGCACTGGATGACCATCCGCATCGACGCCTTTGCGCCGCAGAGCGATCGCGAACTGGTCCTGCCGCTCACCATCATCAACGCCGATGCGTCCCCGCAGGATGTTGCGGCCTGGTGTCCCAGTCTGGCGGCGTCGGGTGATTTTGCGCAGCTGATGACGCCGGAACACGCATCGGACCCGGCACAACACATCGCCTCGGTGGAAGACACCCTCACCCCGGCGGTGATCGACCATATCAATGCCAGCCTGCCCGCCGACCCGGCTGATGGGGGACCGCCGATCACGGCCTCACTGGGTAGCCAGATCACCCTCCTGCCGCAATCGCCCCGCCAGGTCTGCGGCACGCTCAATGTCCATCTGACCTCCGATGACACGACGATCAGCCCGATGGCTTTCAGCGCCCGGATCGCCGCGGACCGCGTGGCGGCGGGAGCGCAGGACCCGTTTACAAGCTGGGATGTGGAGATTGTCGAAGTGGCGCTGCTCAGCGGGATGGAGGCCGGACGGGAGGCCTGCCCGGCCTTCGACCAGCCGCGCCCGGAGGGTTATGGCAACCAGGCCAATGGTTTTGACGATGCGCAGAGCCTGGAGGCGGCGATCGAGGCCCATCGCAATGGCGAATTGGTCTGCCATTTCTGGGAGAATGATTTTGCCACCCTGCCCGGCGTTGACTGGCCGGCCGATGTGCCCGGCTATCCGCGCGACATCGGACCCCTGTGCCGCTTTACCGACTATGAGACGGCACGGGACCAGTACGAGCGGATGAATGCGATGATGCGCACCCGGCTGGCCGCCTGCGACGGGGACCGCATGTGCGCCTTTCACACGCCGGATGATTAGGGCTCGATGACGAAACAGAGCGCACTCACCCCACCGATCACACCCGGCACGCAAGGATCGATCTCATGATGGCCCCTCTTCTTCTGCCCCTGCTCGCCGCGAGCAGCCTTGTCGCCAGTCAGACCGAAGCGGTGCCGGGCGACTATGTCGGCGTGTGGCCGGAGGAGCCTGCCGATCGACGCGCGTGGCACGATCTTGCGACCGGCATGATGCATGCGTTTTGGGGCGAGATCCCCGAAGACGCTCCGACGCCACGCCTGATGGTCTCGCCCACCTTTGTCGACAACGGGCATCTATGCGGCTCCTACACCCATGAATTGCCCGATGCCGACTATGAGGTCGTGGCGGTCTACATCTTGCGCGTCGAGCCAGGCGAGAGCGTGGATCTTCCCTGGACCACCGTACCCAAGATCACCGTGATTGACCGGACGGCGGATGCCGCGGCGCTCGATCAGGCCTGCCCCAACATGCCCGACAACCTGCGCACCGAGGTGCTGGAGCCAAACCTGCCTCTACCGCCCTTCCCGGACTTCGACCCGGAAGCGGTGGAACTGCCTCAAGGCGGCCCTGGCGGTGTCATCATGCACAGCCTGGACCGTATCTGGCCGGACATGCCTGAGGACACCTATATTCTCGATCTGGGCTATCCGGGCGTTCGCGATGGCGACCATGTCTGCGGCGAATACCAGATCTCCACGCCGCAGGACCGGGCCTGGTCGCCCCGCTGGCTTCTTGCCCGGATCGACGCCTTCGAACGTCGGCACGAACACACCAACACGCTGCCGATGACGCTGGTAAATGCCGACGCGAGCCCTGACGAGGTCTCCGCCTGGTGCCCGCGTCTGGCCGAGACCGGCGATTTTGAAACACTGATGACGCCGCAAAACCGGGTCGCACCGGCCAAGCATCTTTCCTCGGTGGAGCGCGGCTTGAGACCGGCGCTTGATGATGCCATCGCGGCCCGCCTGTCGCAGGAGGCCGGCATCACCCATCAGCTCGGCCCGATCACGGTTCTCCCGGACACCGCGCGGCGCATCTGCGGCAGGGCCCCGCTTCGCCTCACCTCCGACCACGTTTCACAATCAGAGCTGGCTTATACCGCCCGGATCGAGGCGGACCGTATTCCGCCGGACGCGCATGACCCCTTCCCGACCTGGGATGTGGAGATTGTCGATCTGTCGCTGACAGAAACGTCCGAGGCCCTGCGCCAACTCTGCCCCAGTCTCGATCGACCGCTTCCGGACGGCTATCCCTTTCAAGTCGGCGGGGTGGATCGGGCCCTTACCCTTGATGCGGCGATCGCGGTCCACCGCGATGGCGAGGATGTCTGCTACTTCTGGGACAACGATCCCTCCCAGCGCCATCTGGAAGACATCGAGGCCGCGGATGGCGCAGACATGCCGTCGCAGGAATACGCATTCCAGACAGCCTGCCGGTCCGTAACGGAAGACGAGGGGTGGCGCAGCACCAATGCCCTGCGCACCCGCTACGGCCTGGAACCGCTGGAGCGCCCATCCTCACCCCAATAGCTCGTCATACCCCGCACCCAGGGCCAGAGCGATCTTCTCGACCACGGTGATGGTGGGATTGCGCACGCAGCGCTCCACGCCGGAGATATAGGTGCGGTGCAGGCCGGCCTGATCGGCCAGCTCCTCCTGGGACCAGGATCTTGCCTTGCGCAGACGCTTCATGTTGGCCGAAAGCCGATGACGAATATCCATCCGGATATCCGATAGTGATGCATCCGATTGATCTACAGCCCATGAGTCTCTTTTCTGGTTGACTCCCCGCGCTATCCAAGCGTGTGTAGTCGCCATGATGACCCAGACGCACACACCACCCCGCCCCACCGGCGGCCAGCTCGGCGCCGCCGCCGAGATCATGGTCGCCACCCAGTTGATGCTCGCCTCGAACGGCCGGTTTTCATGCTATGTCCCGCTGGTCGATGATGACGCGATCGACGTGATGATCCATGACAAGGTCAGCCACGCCACGATCGGGCTTCAGATCAAGAGCTGGACCTTCTTGAGCCCCGACCGGCCCCGCACGGTCCAGTTCGATATCCGCAAGAAGACCTGGCGCGACACTCCCGACCTGGCGCTGCTGGCCGTCGCCATAGACGGCACGACCGGCCAGCTGGAGACCGCCTGGCTGGTGCCCTCCGCCGAGGTTCCCGACATCGCCCAGCCGGGCAAGGACAAGATGTCCCTGCGACCCAATCCGCGCCATACCAGCGACGACAAGTATGCGCGCTACCGGCTCACCAGCATGCGCGCCATCGCGCAGGCGCTGATCGAGCGGCTGGACCGCTGATGCCGGCGGAAGAGGATCGCGCCGACCTCTTCCACCACCTGATGGCGGAGATCACCGCCTGTCTGGAAGGCGCCGCGGCCCTGGCGGCGCAGAACCAGGCGGGCGCTTTGCCAGAGGATATTGCCCCGCTACTGGCGCGGATCGCGGAGGCCGAGCGGCTCGCCCGTGCGGCCGAAGTAATAGTTGATCCGGGACAGTCTGATGGGATGTGATCGAGGCTCACCTTGAACAAAGGAGCCCGGACATGACCCGACGCGAAGATCCCCACCATGGCGATGATGGCTTCCACGACGTCGAGCCCCTGGAGGTGTCCGACGCGGCGCTCAAGGAGATCGCCGAACACCTCGGCCGGACCGATGCTGACACGATCGCCGGCCTCCGCCACCAACTCACCAACATTGCCGCGCTCTATCGCAACTGGGACGGCAGGGGGCCGAAGAGGTTTACCCGGGGCGAGGCAGGAGCCGCGCTCGAAGAGCTTCTCAAACTCGACCGGATCACGGGGCCGGACATAATGCGTCTCAACGGACGGGCCGAAGTCGCGATGATCGACGCGTTGTGGGCAAGATACCCCAGGGGCGGTGTGATCAAGAGGCTGGCGGCTGATACGTTTTCGGATGAGGTCCTGCGTGAGACGGCGCGCGGCCTTCGCAACAAGATGGAAGCAAAAGGCGGCGCCGATAAGGATCGCGAAATCGACTGGCTGATCGATGAGCTTGCCGAGCTCTACACCGACGCCACACAGAAAGAGGTCACCCATCACAACCGGCCCGCGGCCGGCGCGCATTCCTCACGGTCGACCACGCCGGCCGGGCAGTTCATTACGGTTTGCGCCAAGCTGATTGCCGTCGACAGTCCCGACAGGCCCAGGGACTTCGACACCCGCGTCAGCACGGCCCTGAAACGCTATATTCAACGAAAAAAGAAGAAATAGGCCGAGGGGTACAAACTCGGCTGACGACTTTTGCTCGGCAATATCAGAAATGAATTTCCTTTCTAACCAAGAAAGGACGTTCAGATGAACACCTTCATTTCTTCGCCGCCGGCCCTGCCTCTAGAAGGCTATACGCACTGCACAACCCAGATGCTGCTGGACCCGAATACAACGCCGGGCACGGTGCAATGGGCCTATCTCTACAAGCATGACATCACCGGCACGCCCTTGAGCCTGCGCTCACCGCGCTACGAGCTGATCTGCGACAAAAAGGGGACGCGCCTGGGGAGGCGCCTGTGACCGCGCCGATCCGCGACTTGAGCGTCGAGACCGTCAAGGTCTCGGCGCTTCGCCCCTATGCCAACAATCCGCGCACGCACTCGAAGCGCCAGATCGAGCAGATCGCCGAGAGCATCCGCACGTTCGGCTGGACCAATCCCATCCTGGTCGATGGCGAATACGGCGTGATCGCCGGCCATGGCCGGCTGGAAGCGGCGAAGACGCTCGGCCTGGACGACGTGCCGGTGATGCGCCTGGCCGATATGAGCGAGGCCCAGAAGCGCGCCTATGTCATCGCCGATAATCGTCTCGCCGAGACAGCCGGCTGGGATGAGGATCTTCTGCGCCTGGAGATCGGCGCCCTCCTGGAGATGGAGCTGGATTTCCAGATAGAGGCGATCGGGTTCGAGACCGGCGAGATTGATGTCCTGCTGCAGGACGACGATGAAGACGCGCCTGCGGAAACCGTGCCCGAGCCGGATCCCGGACCGCCGGGCAGCCGTGTCGGCGATATCTGGCAGCTGGGCCGCCACCGGCTTGTCTGCGGCGATGCCCTGGACGCGGACACCTATACCGCCCTGCTGGGCGAGGAGACGGCCGACGCCGTCTTCACCGACCCGCCCTACAATGTCCCCATTTCCGGCCATGTGTGCGGGCTGGGATCGGTCCACCACGACGAGTTCGTGATGGCGTCCGGCGAGATGAGTGCGGCCGAGTTCCGCAGCTTTCTGGACACGATGTTCGCGCGCCTCCAGAGCGCCAGCCGGCCCGGCGCGATCGCTTTCGTGTGCATGGACTGGCGTCACATCGCCGATCTCATTCAATCCGGCGAGGCGGGGCTCGGGCCTATGAAAAATCTGTGCGTCTGGGACAAGCAGGCCGCCGGCATGGGATCGCTCTATCGCTCCCAGCACGAGCTGGTCGCCGTCTTTCGCCATGGCAATGCCCCGCATCGCAACAATGTCCAGCTGGGCCGCCAGGGTCGCCATCGCAGCAATGTGTGGGCCTATCCCGGCGTTCATGCGCGCCGGGCGGATCTCAAACTCCATCCGACCGTGAAGCCCACCGCCATGGTCGCCGATGCCATTCGCGACGTGACCGCCCATGGCGATCTGGTGCTCGATCCCTTCGGTGGATCCGGCGCCACGCTACTGGCGGCCGAGGAGACCGGCCGGCGCGCCGCGCTGGCCGAGCTGGACCCGCGCTATGTCGATCTGATCGTCCGGCGCTTCCAAGAGGCGACCGGCGAAAAGGCCGTGCTGACGAACACCGGGGAGACAATCGAGGACGCGCACTGGCGGCGCGCCATCGAGGAGGATCCGGAATGAGCAAGGACAAGGACTACGCGGTCGGCTACGGCAAGCCGCCCCGGCATACCCGGTTTAAGAAGGGCCAATCGGGAAATCCCAGGGGGCGGCCGAAAGGCGTGAAGAATTTCCGCACCGATCTCATGGAAGAGCTTACCGAGACGATCGAGGTGCGCGAGAACGGCAAGCCGGTGGTGCTGTCCAAGCAGCGCCTGCTGCTCAAATCCATCACGGCAAAAGCCCTCAAGGGCGATGCGCGGGCGGCGGACACGCTGGTGCGCCTGATCGGCCAGCATCTCGGCCTGCCGGAAGAGAGCCCCGATGAGCCGACCCTGAGCGCGGATGACGCGGCCATCCTGGACAACTTCATCAAGCGGAGGAGTTCGACATGATCCACGATATCGACGCCTTCGACGCGGCATTGCGCACGGACTTTGCGAGCTTTCTTCAAAGGACGTTCCGCGAGCTGGAGCCGGGCGGCGAACTGTCGCCGGGCTGGCATCTCGGCGCGATCGCCTGGAAGCTGGACCAGGTTCGCCAGGGCAAGGTCAAGCGCCTCTTGATCACCATGCCGCCGCGTTCGCTCAAATCCATGACGGTCTCGGTGGCCTTTCCCGCCTATCTGCTTGGCCACGACCCGACCTGCCGCGTGATCACCGCCTCCTACGGCGAGGATCTGTCCGGCAAGCATGCCCGCGATTGCCGCACGGTCATGCAGTCGCCCTGGTATCGCCGGGTGTTTTCCGGCACGCGCATCGCGCGCAACCGCGCTGCCGAACATGATTTCCAGACCACCCGCCATGGCGGCCGGTTGTCGACTACGGTGGGCGGGGCGATGACCGGGCGCGGCGGGGATATCCTGATCATCGACGATCCCATCAAGGCCGGCGATGCGCTGTCGGATACGCGCCGCAAGGCGGTCAATGACTGGTTCTCGAACACCGCCCTGACCCGTCTCAATGACAAGCGCACCGGCGCCGTGATCGTTGTCATGCAGCGCCTGCACGACGATGATCTGGCCGCCCACCTCCTCACACAAGGCGGCTGGGATCATCTCGACCTGCCCGCCATCGCCCAGAGCGATGAACGCATCGAGATCGGCGCGGACCGCTTTTTCGAACGCAAGGCGGGCGAGGCGCTCCAGCCGGATCGCGAGCCGCTGGATACCCTTGGGGAAATCCGCCGCAATATGAGCGCGTATGATTTTTCCGCACAGTATCTGCAGCGCCCGGTTCCGCTGGCCGGCAATCTGGTCCGTCCCGAGTGGCTGAAACCCTATGACCGGCTTCCCGAGGAGAGCGAGACGGGCCCCCGCGCGCGGATCGTGCAAAGCTGGGATCTGGCCGTCAGCGACAGCACCGGCGCGGATTATTCGGTCTGCATAACCGCGCTGGTGCGCGGCAAACGCATCTGGGTGCTCGATGTCTATCGCGACCGGATCAACTATCCCGCCCAGAAGAAAAAGCTGATCGCGCTGGCCCGGCACTGGCAGGCCGATGTCGTTCTGGTCGAGAAGGCCGCCAACGGGACCCCGCTCCTGGACGATCTTCGACAGCTGGACGCAGACGGCGTGCCCACGCCGATCGGCGTTCCGGTCAAGGGATCGAAGCTTGAACGTCTTTCGGTCCAGACGAGCCGGCTGGAAGCGGGCGATGTCATGCTGCCGGCGAAGGCGGACTGGCGGACCGCCTTCCTGCACGAGCTGGCCGCCTTCCCCACTACCTCGCATGATGACCAGGTCGATGCGCTCAGCCAGCTCATGGCCTGGACGGAACGAGCCTCCCGTGACCACGGCATCGCAACCTTCACCGAACTCATCTACCTCGACCGCTAAGCGGGAACGTCGAGGCCGTCGGTGCGGCCGACACGGTTTGCACACCCTGTTCGGCTTCCCGGTGGACTTGCCGGCCCGCCCAAGCGGTCATGCCGATCCGCTGGATCGGGAGGCCAGGTATGAGCGATCGACTATCCGACATGCTGGGCGAGGCCCTGCGGCTGACGCGCGAACTGGAAGACGAGATCGATGCGCCCGCCCTGCGCGGCCGGCTGGTCGGGCTGGAAGCGCTGATCGAGCAGGCCCGCGCCATCGCCCCGCCCCTGCGAACGGCCGCGATCACACCGGGCACCAAACGCGCCGAACTGATCGCCTGGCTGCAACAGCCCGGCGGGGCCACCGCCGAGGAGATCGAGACCGCGTTCGGCTGGTCGGCCGGCGCGCTCTCCGCCGTTCTCTCCGGCCTGCGGCGCGATGGCTATCGCCTGACACGGTATCGCCGCCGCGGCGATCGCCGATCCACCTACCGGATCGAATAAACCCACCCCCTGGGACTGGACTTCACCGCCCGCCCAAGCGTGCATGGAAATACCGCCCGGCCTTGTGCGCCGGGCTTGTCCCGGTGCCAGGCCCCGCATCCCGCGGGCCCGAATAACCGGAGACCAATCCATGCCCCAACTCACAAAAACCCATATCGCCATCCTCGAGGCCCTGAGCCAGGCCGACGGGCCGGTTCACGCCGCCGCCCTCGGGGCCCTGCCCGTGAAAGGCAAGGCCCGCGAGAAACAGATCGCCCACCTTGCCGAACAGGGCCTGCTTGTCTCGGGTAAGGACGGGATCGACCTGACCGATATCGGCCGCGCCGCCCTGGCCCCGCCTGAAGCACTATCCCCAACACCGGCAGACCCGAGCCAATCCGCCGCGAAAAAGCCCCGCAAGAAAGACCAGCTGATCGCCCTTCTTCAGGCCGAGGCGGGTGCCACCGTGCCGGACATCGCGACCGCCCTGGGCTGGCAACCGCACACCACAAGGGCCGCACTCACCGGGCTCAAGAAGGCGGGGCACACGATCGACAAACTGCCGCCGCTCCAGGGCAGCCGGTCCTCGCGCTACAAGCTCGTGGAGACCGCCTGATGGCGTGTCGTAAACGATCGGTCGATATCGATCCGGACGGCCTGGTCGATCAGCCGCGCAGCGCGCTGGTGGATCTCTGGCACGAGGCCTTCGAGACAAAACCGCCGCGCGGTCTCAGCCAGGCCTTCCTGGCCCGCCTGCTCGCCTACGACCTCCAGGTCCAGGCGCGGGGCGGGCTCAGCCCGCGCCTCGTCAAAAGGCTCCAGGCGACGGCCGCCGGGGAAACACCCAGCCCCGCCGCCCCGCAGCTCAGACCCGGCGCCCAGCTCCTGCGCACCTGGAATGGCGTCACCCACCGGGTCGATGTGGTGGAAGACGGCTATCGCTATCGCGGCGATATCTACCGCTCGCTCTCCGCGATCGCCAAGCGCATCACCGGTGCCCACTGGTCCGGCCCGCGCTTCTTCGGGCTGGTCTCGCGCAGCAAGGCGGCATGACGGACAAACGCCGCCCCCTTCGCTGCGCCATCTACACCCGCAAATCCTCCGAGGAGGGGCTCGACCAGGACTTCAACTCGCTGGACGCCCAGTTCGAGGCCTGCGCGGCCTTCATCGCCAGTCAGAAGGCAGAGGGCTGGAGGCTTGTGCCGGAACGCTATGATGATGGCGGCATCTCCGGCGGTA
Organism: Pseudomonadota bacterium; assembly: GCA_034659015.1. Lineage (GTDB taxonomy): Bacteria > Pseudomonadota > Alphaproteobacteria > Caulobacterales > Maricaulaceae > Maricaulis. The sequence goes on from JAYEGL010000001.1 coordinate 11,637, forward strand.
CGCTGGAACGGCCGGCCATCCAGCGCCTGATGGGTGATGTGGATGCCGGCCGTATCGACATGATCGTGGTCTACAAGATCGACCGGCTGACCCGGTCGCTCGCCGACTTTGCGCGCCTGGTCGACCGGCTCGATGCGGCCAACTGTTCCTTCGTCTCGGTCACCCAGGCCTTCAACACCTCCACCTCGATGGGCCGGCTGACGCTGAATGTCCTCCTGTCCTTCGCCCAGTTCGAGCGCGAGGTCACATCCGAACGCATCCGCGACAAGATCGCGGCGTCGAAGAAAAAGGGGATATGGATGGGCGGGGTGACCCCGCTGGGCTATGACGTGGCGCGCCAGGACAATCAGCGTAGCCTGGAGATCAACACCGGCGAGGCCGAGCATGTCCGCACGATCTTCACGCTCTACGACGAACACGAATGCCTCGCCACCGTCGCGCAGAAGGTCCGGGACCGCGGCATCCGCTCGAAACGCCGCGCCTTTAAAAGCGGTGTGCGTTGGGGCGGGGCCGTGCTCTCCCATGGCGCCATTCATGCCATCCTGACCAACCCGGTCTATGCCGGCCGTATCCGCCACAAGCATCAGGTCCATGAGGGTCTGCATGCGGCCATCATCGATGAGACCCTGTGGACCCGCGTTCAGGACAAACTCCAGGCCCATGCCGCCCGGCCCCGCGTGCGCGATCGCACCACCCAAAAACTCAAACAGCCCGAGGCCAGATCACCCCTGGCCGGCATGCTGTTCGACGAGACGGGCGACCGCCTCACCCCCTCCCACTCCAAGCGCACCACCAAGCGCGGGACCCGGCGCATCCGCTATTATGTCTCGCGGCGCCTCCTCAAGGGCGCCAGGGACGATCCCTCCGGTTGGCGCCTGCCTGCCCTCCAGCTGGAGCGCGCCGTGTGCGGGGCCATCGCCGACCACCTGGCCGAGACCGGCGACCGGCTCTTCCACGACCCCGATCCCATCGCCCTCTACACTGCCCAGGACGCCCTGCGCCGGGTCCATGCCCGGCTGGCGGCACAGGACAGCGACGCGATGCAGGCCCTGGTCGAGCGGATCACGGTGGCGCCGGAGCGGTTGGCGATCCGGCTCGCTCGGAGCGGGCTGGCCGGGGTGCTGGGTCTCGATCCGGAGGCGCTCGCCGACGAAGCCCTTCTTGTCGAGACCGGGTTCGCGCTGCGCCGGCGCGGGGTGGAGGTGAAGATCGTCACCGGTGCGGTCGAGCGGGCGCCGGATCCGACCCTGATCAAGGCGATTGCCCGGGCGCATCAATGGCTCGGTGAAATCCGGCAGGGAACATCCATGGGCGCGATCGGCCGGCGCCATGGCTGGACGAACAGCCCGATCAAGCAGCGCGTCCGTCTGGCGCTCCTCTCGCCCGCGATCACCGCGGCCATTCTGGAGGGGCGCCAGCCACCGGAACTCACCCTTCACAAACTCCTGCAGACCCCCATCCCGCTGGACTGGGATCGCCAGGTCGCGGTGTTGGGGTTTACCGACGTCATCTGATTTACCCCGCATCCCTGATGTGCCCGGAAACTTCCCTGTTTTAGTCCCGAGCAGGGAAGGAGAATTCCCTGATGGGATGTTTAGGGAAATCGCCTCTATCTCTCTGAAAAGTCGCACCGAAACCGACCCCTAGAACCATCGCACCCTGTTATTCTGCGATTTATCCCTGTTTTTGCGGGGGTATCAGGGAAAAAGCGATACCGGACCTGCCTCAATTGGCGCCGTGAGACACGGCGGCGAAATAGCGGGAAATTGGCGGGAGACGCGCGGTCTCTGAAAGCGGGAATACGCCTACGTCGCGGAAACGCGGCAGGAACTGCCGCGCCGTCTGTCAGTCTTAGCAAGGCCAGGGAAATATGGCGGAGAGGGAGGGATTCGAACCCTCGGAACCCGTAAAGGCTCAACGGTTTTCGAGACCGCCCCGTTCGACCACTCCGGCACCTCTCCGCGGGATGCGGGGTTGTGACTGAGTGGTCGAACAAAATCAAGAGGAGAGCGCTGGCAAATGCCAGCGCGGGGGCGACCACTCCGGCACCTCTCCGCACGGGGAAGCGGGGTTTTGACTGAGTGGTGGAACAAAATCAAGAGGGCTGAGCCGCCGGAGCACAGCGTGGACGCTGCTCATTTCATTGACTCTCGGCCGTGCATGCGTATAACGCCCGCTCCTGCTCGCGCGGCCTGCCGTGACGGGCCCATAAATGATGAACAACGCTCCGGGCATACGGGGTGAAGAAAAAGGACCCGCCGGACCCGCCAGACAAGGGCCGGACGTGTCGAAAATGAAGGATCGAACGATCATGTTTGCAGTGATCAAGACCGGCGGCAAGCAGTACCGCGTTGCGGCCGGAGACGAAATTCGCATCGAGAAGCTCGACGGCGCAGCCGGCGACACGATGGCGCTGGGCGACGTTCTGATGCTCGGCTCGGACAAGGGCGTGACGGTCGGGGCTCCGACTGTGGACGGCGCCCAGGTGATCGGCGAGCTGCTGGACACCAGTCGCGACCGCAAGATCATCGTCTTCAAGAAGCGCCGCCGCCAGAACTACCGCCGCACCAAGGGCCACCGTCAGTGGGGCTCGCTCGTGCGCATCGCGGAGATCGTGGCGCCGGGCGAAACCGCCAAGACCAAGCTGAAGTCGACCACGGCTGCGCCGAAGACCGCCGACAAGGCCGACGCCGCGCCGAAGGCCAAGGCGGCCCCGAAGAAGACCGAAGCCAAGAAGGCGGCCGCTCCCAAGGCCGAAGCCAAGACCGAGGCGCCCAAGAAGGCCGCCCCGAAAAAGGCTGCCGCCAAGGCCGGCAATGACGACCTGACCAAGCTGGACGGTCTCGGCCCGGCCTTCGCCAAGAAGCTCAACGAGGCCGGCGTCACGTCCTTCGCCCAGGTGGCGGCCTGGACCGAAGCCGACCTCGACAGCCTGAACGAGACCATCTCGGGCCTGAAGGCCAAGGCTGAAGCCAACAACTGGATCGAAGCGGCCAAGTCGCTCGCGTAACGTTATAGGAGGGCTATTCCATGGCTCACAAAAAGGCAGGCGGCTCGTCCCGTAACGGTCGCGACTCAGAAGGCCGGCGCCTCGGCGTCAAGAAGTTCGGCGGCCAGACGGTCATTCCGGGCAACATCATCGTGCGCCAGCGCGGCACCAAGGTGAATCCGGGTGCCAATGTCGGCATGGGCAAGGACCACACCCTTTTCGCCCTCACCGAAGGCCGCGTGAAGTTCGCCAAGAAATCCGGCGGCAAGGCTTTCGTATCGGTCGAACCGATTGCCGACGCAGCCGAATAAGGCGGTCCGGGACATAGCCGGGCCGACCGCGTAAAGCGGGGTCCGGACGCGCCAGACGCGCGAAACAGGGGAGACGGGCCACCGCCTCCCCTTTTTCATTCCCCCGGAGGGCCGGGCCATGGGACCCCGGATCGAAACTGACAGATGCGTGCTGAGACTGCCCGAGCTGGCGGACGCCCCGGCGCTCTCTCGCTATTGCGGCGACTACGACGTGGCCAGGAATACCGGCAGCATCCCGCACCCCTACCCGGCCATCTCGGCCGAGATGTGGGTGCTGATCAACCGCGCCAGCTGGACGCCGCAGGGCAACCAGTCCCTCGTCGTCGAGCATGACGGCGCGCTGATCGGCGGCGGCGGCGTCTTCCGCCGGACGGCCGGCGCCGACTGGGAGATCGGCTACTGGATCGGCAAGCCCTGGTGGGGCCGGGGTTTCGCCACCGAGATCGGCGAGGCGCTGGTCGAACTGGGCATGGAAGCGCTGGGCGCAGAGCGCCTGGTCGCCGGTCACTATGACGACAACCCGGCCTCGGGCCGCGTGCTGGAAAAGCTGGGCTTTGCCTACACCGGCGAAGCCTCGGACCTGTTCGCCATGGCCCGGATGGGCAGGGCGCGCAGCCTGGACATGGTGCGGGAGGCGGCCTGAGCGCCGCCGCTACTCCGCCGGTTCGTCCAGGAGGTGCGCCTGCGGCGTCAGGCTGATTTCCAGCCAGTCGTCCAGCTCGCCCGGCCCGTCCATCCCCAGCGACATCCGCACGGTCTCGCCGGACTGGGACAGAAGGCGCGGATTGAGGACCTCGCCCATCGTCTTCCCCTCGCTGTCGACCAGCGTGACGGTGAGATCGTAGAGAATCTGGTCCGCTGCATCGGTGCGACTGGCGGTGATCTCCACCTGCACGCTCTGCCCGTCCGCGCCGGCCCCGGCATTGAATTGCGGGCCGAAATAGAGTGGCCCGTCATCGTCGAAGAAGAAGCGGGTCCGGCGACCCTCGGCGAGTTCCAGCGTGGTTTCCATGCGCCGGGACGACCGCGTCGCCGGCTCGCCGTTTGCCGGTGGACGGGCCTGGCGGACGGATATCTCGACATCGCTCACAATGGCATCGGCGAGGGCTGTCTGGGCGGTGTTGAAAAGCGCCAGCGCGCCGAAAGCGGCAGCGGCAATGGGAAGTGTGATCATGGCCAGTCTCCGGGGCACGCGCGCCTCGCTGTCCTCGCGAACATAGGCGCGCATCGCGTTTCGCAGGACCGCACTCGCCGTCTCGCCCGCCCGCCGGCACGCTGCCAGGAAGTCCGACTTCTCCTCGGGAGACAGGCGGATTTCCAGCGACTCCGTCTTCTTCGACGGCCCGCGGGCCTTCGGATCGTTTCGACTCATGCGCCGCCCCAGATTCCCACCACCACAAGATTGCACCAGAAAAACCGTGCCCGGACACAGGAAAATCATGTCCGGGCATGGTTGTTCCAATGGTCCGACCGCTTATTCCTCCTCAGGCGCGAGCTGGAAATCGAAAGCCGCTTCCTGGTCCTCCAGGGGCTCCCCTTGAGGCAGGCACCAGTCCTCAAGCGCAGCGACCGCGACCGTAACGAACGCATCATAACCCTCCGGCGCCTCCGGGCGGATATTCGTCGCCCGGCCCTCTGCCGTCCGGTCGAAACGCAGGACGATCCGGATTGGCTCGTCGGGCGGGGGTACGGTGTTTCCGGAGGCGTCGACAGGCCAGTTCGGTGTCCAGCGGACAATTTCGCCGCTGCACACCCCCCGATCAAACGTCACAGGCTCGGTCTGCGAAACCGGCTGTGCCGGGCCCAGCATGCCCAGAAAGGGCAGCATCAGTGTCATCGTCATCATCATTTTCAGTCTCCCTGGTCTTTCCCGGATGCGGCGCGCGTGGATGCGCATTGCCTTGCGGATGACCGCGCTGGCCGGAAGGCCGCTCTCCAGACAGGCCGACAGAAAGTCGGCCTTGTCCTCGGGCGAAACCCGGACTTCGAGCATCGCCGTCTTTTTCGGAAGCCGCTTTTTCGACTGCATGGTCATGCTCCGACTGTGACACCGGATCCGGACAGAGCCAGGAAGAACGGGTTCATACGCCCCATGTTTTATGTCCGGACCTTGCGATTTGAGCGTGTGACGGCAACCGGCGCAAGAAATGCCGTGTCCGGACATCGAAAAATCGCCGCACAAACTCACTGATCTCCGCCGGGTTTTCCTATATGGACAGGCGGTTCAAACTGACGCTGCGAAAAAAAGCCCAAGCCATGAAATTTCTCGACCAGGCCAAAGTCTATGTCCGCTCCGGAAACGGGGGCGCGGGGTGCGTCTCCTTCCGGCGCGAGGCCTATGTGGAATACGGCGGCCCCGACGGCGGCGATGGCGGCAAGGGCGGCGATGTGTGGGTGGAGGCCGTGGAAGGCCTCAACACGCTGATCGACTATCGCTACAAGCAGCACTTCAAGGCCGAGACCGGCCAGCACGGCATGGGCAAGAACCGCACCGGCCGCGGCGGCGAGGACGTGGTGCTGGAGGTGCCCGTCGGCACGCAGATCCTCGACGAGGACAAGGACGAGGTGCTCGCCGATCTCACCGAGGTCGGCCAGCGCGTCCTGCTGGCGCGCGGCGGCGATGGCGGCAAGGGCAATACCCGCTACAAGTCCTCCACCAACCAGGCGCCGCGCAAGTCGACGCCGGGCTTTCCCGGTGAGGAGCGCTGGCTGTGGCTGCGGCTGAAACTGATCGCCGATGTCGGCCTGGTGGGCCTGCCCAATGCCGGCAAGTCGACCTTCCTGTCGGTCGTGTCCCGCGCCCATCCGAAGATCGCGGCCTATCCCTTCACCACACTCTACCCGCATCTCGGCGTGGTCGATCTGGGTCCCGGTTCGCGCTTCATCGTGGCCGACATTCCCGGCCTGATCGAAGGTGCACACGAAGGCGCCGGTATCGGCGACCGCTTCCTCGGTCATATCGAGCGCTGCGCCTCCCTGATCCACCTGGTCGACGGCACGCAGGACGACGTGGTGGACGCCTACACCACCGTGCGTCACGAGCTGGAAGCCTATGGCGGCGGGCTGGAGAGCAAGCCGGAAATCCTGGCCCTCAACAAGATCGATGCGATGGACGAAGACGATATCGCCGAGAAGGTCGCCGCCCTGGAAGCGGCCAGCGGCCGCGCGGTGATGCGGATTTCCGGCGTTGCCGGTACCGGCATCAAGGAGATCTGCGGCAAGGCCTGGGACATGGTGCTGGAGGGGCGCGAGGCCGAGAAGGCCGAACGCGAGGCGGCCGCCGGCGAGGACGGCTGGACGCCGTCGTGACACGTCCGCAGTTCGACGCCGCCGGCACGCTGGTCGTCAAGGTCGGCTCTTCGCTCGTCCAGGGCGGCGAGACGGTGCTGTCGGCAATCGCGGCGGACATTGCGGCGCTTCGAACGCGCGGCTGCCGGGTCGTCATCGTCTCCTCGGGCGCTGTCGCGCTCGGCCGGTCGCGGCTCGGCCTGACCCAGCCGGTGCTGTCGCTGGAGCAGAAGCAGGCGGCGGCCGCGGCCGGCCAGCCGCGTCTGCTGGCGGCCTGGGAAGCCGCACTCGATCCGCACGGGCTGGCCGCCGCGCAGGCGCTCATGACGCTGGATGTCACCGAGAGCCGCCGCTCCTGGCTCAACGCAAGGGCCACGCTGGACACGCTGATCGAGCTGAACGCCATCCCGGTGGTCAACGAGAACGACACCATCGCCACCGACGAGATCCGCTATGGCGACAATGACCGGCTCGCCGCCCGGGTCGCCCAGCTGATCGGCGCCGATCTTCTGGTGCTTCTCTCCGATGTCGACGGGCTCTACGAGGCCGATCCGCGCACCGATCCGGATGCGCGCTGCCTGCACGACATTCCGGTCATCGACGACACGATCCGCGCCATGGCCGGCGAGGCCAATGCCCAGGCGGCGGTGGGCACGGGCGGCATGCGGACGAAATTGCTGGCCGCCGAGCTGGCCGGTCGCTCCGGCTGCGCCACGGTCATCGCCCCGGGAATGGCGCCCCATCCCCTCCTGAGCCTGCGCCATGCCGGGCATGGCAGCTGGTTCCATCCGCCCCGGACTGCCGCCAGTGCGCGGGAAAGCTGGATCTCCGGTTCGCAGAGCCCCACGGGCGAGATTCGCGTCGATGCTGGCGCGGCCGCCGCCCTGCGTTCCGGCAAGTCGCTGTTGCCGGTGGGCGTGACGGAGATTGCCGGCCGGTTCGAGCGCGGCGAGACCGTGCGTATTACCGGCCCGGACGGCGGCCTGATCGGGCGCGGCGTATGCGCCTACAGCGCCGAGGATGCGCGCCGGATCGCCGGATGCCGGACCGAGGAGATCGAGGCCCGGCTGGGCTATCGCCGCGCCGCCGCCCTGGTGCATGTCGACGATCTCGTGCTTGAACGGGCCGCGTCATGAGCCGGACCGCGCTGAAATCCGAACTCCTCGTTCCGGGCATGCGGGTCGGCCTGTTCGGCGGCACGTTCGATCCGCCCCATGCCGGCCATCTCCATGTCGCCCGTACGGCCATGCGGCGGCTGAAACTGGATCGCGTCTGGTGGCTGGTCTCGCCGCAGAATCCGTTGAAAACCCGACAGGCCGGCGACCTGGCCCGCCGCATGGATGCGGTCTCGGCGCTGGCCAGCGAACCGCGCATGGTGATCTCCGATATCGAGGCGCGCCTGGGAATCAACCGGACCGTCGATCTGATGCGCGAACTGAAACAGCGCCACCCCGGCGTGCGTTTTGTCTGGATCATGGGGGCGGACAACCTGTCGTCCATCCATCGATGGGGCCATTGGCGGGAGGTCTTCGCGAGCTATCCGGTCGCCATCGTGTCGCGGCCGACCGATGCCGTGCGCGCCCGGCTCTCGCCCGCCGCCAGGATCCACGCCCGCGACCGGCTGCCCGAAGGTCAGGCCCGCATCCTGGCCGACTGTGCCGCGCCGGCCTGGATCTATCTGACCGAGCCCTACCATCCCCACTCCTCCACGGCCCTGCGCAATCGGGATTGAGACACACGCAAACGCGTCTCGAACCCGCCGGCGAAGCGTGATATAGATACGTCTGTTGTTGTGGATGTCAGAGAGGACACCAGCCCTGTCTACGGAATTATCGCGCCGTAAAGAGCAAGAAACGGCCGCCGCAGTCCGCGTTACCGGCGACGAAACGCATGTCGAGGAACTGGAAGCCCTCATCCTCGACTCGCTCGAGGACGACAAGGCGGAAGACATCGTTGCCGTCGACCTTCGCGGCAAATCGTCCGTCACCGATATCATGATCGTCGCCTCCGGGCGCTCGGCCCGCCACGTGAACGCGCTGGCGGACCATCTCGTGCGCAAGCTCAAGGAGCACGGTTCCGGCAGGGCGCGCGTCGAGGGGATGCAGACCTGTGACTGGGTGCTGATCGATGTCGGCGACATCATCATCCACCTGTTCCGGCCGGAAGTGCGCAGCTTCTACAATCTGGAAAAGATGTGGTCGGTGGAGCCGGACACGACGGCCTCGCCGGAAGCCACGGCCCAGTAGGTGAAGCTCACGATCGCAGCGCTCGGCCGGATGAAATCCGGGCCCGAGCGTGACCTCGTCGATACCTATGCCGAACGCGGCACGGCGACCGGCCGCCCTATCGGGCTCGGCCCTGTCGGCGAACAGGAAATCGACAACCGCGCCCTGTCGACCGCGACCGAGGAGAGCCGCGCCCTCGCCGCCAGCCTCCCGGCCGGCTGCAAGCTTGTCCTGCTGGACGAACGCGGCAAGGCGCTGGCCTCGCGCGCGTTTGCCCGCAAGCTGGAAGCCTGGCGCGACGACGGGGTGAGAGAGACGGTCTTCGCCATCGGCGGCGCCGACGGGCACGACCGCAGCCAGCTGCCCCCGCCCGATCTGGTGATGGCCTTCGGACCAGCAGTCTGGCCGCACAAGCTGGTCCGTGTGATGCTGGCCGAACAGATCTACCGGGCAGTCTCCATCCTGGCCGGCACGCCCTATCACCGCGATTGAGCCGATGCGTCCCAGCCCCCGCCTTGCATCATGCTGAGCTTTCTCACCGCCCTGTTGCTGATGCAGCAGCCGCCGGCGGGCGACGTACCGCCCGATCCGGACGAGGCGGCGCGCCTGGAGCAGGAGGAGCGCGAGGCCGCCGCCCGGGCCGACGCCGCCCGCCGCCAGGCCGAGGAACTGGCGAACGAGGTCGCCCTGATGCAACGCCAGCTCGTTGAGCTGGGCGAGCGGGTCGGCGCGAGCGAGCAAGCGGCGCTGGACGCCCAGGAATCGCTGGACCGGTTGCGCGGCGAGGAAGCGGTTCTCCTGACGCGACTGGACGAAAATCGCGAGGCCCTGATCGGCCTGCTCGCGGCGATCCAGCGTATCGAGACCCAAACCCCGCCGGCCGTGCTGGCCGCCCCGGAGGATGCCGCCGACGCCGCCCGCGCCGCAGCCCTGATGGCCGAGGTCGCCCCGGCCCTGCAGGAGCGCGCCGAAGCGCTGTCCGCCCAGCTCGAGGAATTGCGCCGTCTGCGCAGCGAGATCGAGCGCGAGCAGGACGCGCTGGAGCTGACCGAGGACACGCTCGCCGACCAGCGCCTGGAGCTGCGCGCCCTGATCGCCGAACGGCGGGCGCTGGAAGCGCGCCGCCGCAACGAGGCCGTGGCCTTTCTGGAAGCCTCCAGCTCGGCTGGCGAGCGGGCCCGCTCGATCCGCAGCCTGATCGGCGAATTGTCGCGTATGGCCGATGTCTCGCCGACGGTCAGTCCGCGCCGGCGGGAGATGGATGACGGGATCCCCGAACCGCGTATGCGGCCGCCCCGGGAGCTGGTGGCGGCCCGTGTGCCGGCGACGCCGCTCCAGACGCTGCGCTTCGCCGATGCGCGCGGCCGGTTGCGGCCGCCGGTGACCGGCGACGTCACGAACGGTTTCGGCGATGTGAGCGAAGATGGCACAACGTCTGAAGGAATTTTCATTCGGACACGGCCCCGCGCACAGGTAATCTCGCCCTTCGACGCCAGGGTCGAGTATGCCGGTCCGTTCAACACCTACGGCGGTCTCTTGATACTGAATGTCGGCGATGACTACTATATTGTACTGGCTGGCATGGCCGTGACCTATGCCAGCGCGGGGCAGAGCGTCCTGGCGGGCGAACCCGTCGGCGCCATGCCCGATCAGTCCCAACCGGCACCGGATTTGTATCTGGAGCTGCGACGTGACGGTGTGGCGATCGATCCGGCTCCATGGTTAAGGACCCGGTAGAGAGCCATAAAGAGGAATATCGCGCTCAAAGGACGCGAGCTCGCATGCGTATCAATGTCTTCGCTTCCATGGTCGCCTTCGCCGTCGGTGCGGTGGCCATTGCGGTTTCCGCCGAAGGCAGCCAGGACAACAGGGCTGACACTTTCCGCCAGCTCGAACTGTTCGGCGATGTGCTGAGCCGGGTGGAGTCGGATTATGTCTCCGACACCGACCAGGCCGAGCTGATCGAAGCCGCGATCGAAGGCATGCTGACCTCGCTCGATCCGCACTCGACCTATCACAATCCCGACAGCTACGAGGACCTGCGCGTCTCCACACGCGGCGAGTATGGCGGCCTGGGCATGGAAGTGACGCGCCGCGACGACTTCATCACCATCGTCTCGCCGATTTCGGACACGCCGGCCGAGCGCGCCGGGCTGCGCACCAATGACAAGATCATCGCCGTCGACGGCGAGAGCATTGTCGGCATCTCCGTCGATGACGCCGTCGCCCTGATGCGCGGCGCCGTGGGCGAACCGGTAACCATCACCGTCTCCCGCGCGGACGAGGACCCGTTCGACGTCACCCTGGTGCGCGACACCATTCCGCTGCGCACGGTGGCCACGCGCCTGGAAGAAGGCGTGCCCTATATGCGCATCGCCGGCTTCAACGAACGCACCACGGAAATGGTGCACGAGGGGCTGACCGAGCTCGAGGACGAGTACGGCGCACCGCTGCCGGGCCTGATCCTGGACATGCGCTACAATCCCGGCGGCCTGCTGGACCAGGCGATCGGCGTGACCGACGTCTTCCTGGACGGCGGCGAAGTGGTCTCGACCCGGACCCGCGATCCGCGCGACACCCAGCGCTACAATGCCCGTCCGGGCGACCGGCTGAACGGCGCGCCCATCGTGGTGCTGATCAATGAGGGCTCGGCCAGTGCGGCGGAAATCGTCGCCGGCGCCCTGCAGGACCGCGAACGCGCCGAACTCGTCGGCATGACGAGCTTCGGCAAGGGATCCGTGCAGACCATCATCCCGCTGCGCGGTGGCCGGGACGGTGCGCTGCGCCTGACCACGGGCCGCTACTACACCCCGGCCGGCCGGTCCATCCAGGCCACCGGCATCATTCCGGACCTGCAGATCTCCGCTTGGCCGCTGGACGACAGCGACGAGGAACACCAGCCGCCGGAGATCGCCTCGGAAGCCGACCTGCCGGGTGCGCTGGAAAACGAAAATGGCGACCACCGGGCCGAAACCGACATTGCGGCGGTTGAACAGCCGCCGGAGGACTGGTCGGAAGACGAGGACTACCAGCTCCATCGGGCGCTGGAAGTCCTGCGCACCGCCATGGAAAGCCAGCAGGCCGCGCTGCAATAGCGGCCGGCGACCGGAAAACGGCGCGCCGCCGCGGCAGCGGGCGCGCCGTTAACCGTTTTTTACGGGCGAATCGATCAGATAGGCTTTGAACCCGTCCGGCTGCACGGCCGGACACCAGGAGCTGTCTGATCAGATCTGCCGCCATGTCGACTGCCGTTCTCCGCCACGCCCAACCGCTGATGACCGTCCGCGCCCCGCTGATCGCCGGACTGGCGACGGCCGGCCTGTTCTCGCTTGTCATTGCCGGCGTGGCCCTGTTCGGCGAAGCCAATACCGCGCCGCCGCGCGCCAGCGGCGGGTTCGAGCCGATCGAGGTGCCCGTGGCGCAAGGCCCGGGCGGCGATGTGCGCGGCGATCATGCAGCGGTCGACGACCGGCCGATCCGCTTTCTCGAACCCGACGGCGACGACAATGTCTCCCTGGACGGTGTTCGCGACGGTTTCGGCGCGCCGGCCGGGCAGGCCGCGTCCGCCGCTCCGAGCGGATCCGATCCGGCCGATGCCGAAGCCCGGCATGCGCGCGAAACCACGCATTCCGCCAATCCGGAGGCGCTGGTCGCCGCCCCCATCGCCGGCCTGACCGAGCCGGGTCCCGGCGGTCTCCTGCCGGTCATCGGCGAGGACGGGACCCGTCCCTCGCGTGCCTATGCCCGCCCCTTCCACGGCGACCCGGCCGCGCCGACCGTCGCCGTCGTGGTCGGCGGCATGGGGCTGAACCGGGCCGTCACGGAAGCCGCGATCGACGATCTGCCGCCGGAAGTGGCCCTGAGCTTCGCGCCCTACACCGAGAACCTGCAGGACTGGATCGACCGGGCCCGGGCCGCCGGCCATGAAGTCCTCATCGAAGCGCCCATGGAGCCCTTCGACTATCCCAACAACGATCCGGGTCCGCACACCCTCCTGGCCGACGGCTCGGCGGAAGAGAACGGCCGCCGGCTGGCCTGGCTGCTCAGCCGCACGACCGGGTATTTCGGCGTCACCAACTATCTCGGCGCGCGCTTCTCCTCCTCCCAGGATGCGCTGCGCCAGGTCTTCGGCACGCTCGAACAGCGCGGCGTCGCCTTCCTGCATGACGGCGCCGGCCGCCGCTCGACCATCGAGGCCGCCGCCAATGCCACGGACGTGGAGTACGCCATCGCCGACCGCGTCCTGGACGCCGACCCGAGCCCGGAATCGATCGACGAACACCTGCTCGCCCTGGAAGCCCTCGCGATCCAGAACGGGGCCGCCCTCGGCACGGGTTTCGCCTATCCCGCGACCGTGGACCAGGTTCGCGACTGGGCCGTCAATCTCGATCTGCGCGGTTATCAGCTCGCTCCGCCGTCGGCCGTCATGGCCCGGCGTCGCCTGGAAGCCCGGCTCGCCGCCGAATCGGAGCCTGAAACGCCTGCCCCGGCACCGCGCCGCACGGCCGGCGCGGACGATCGCGCACCCGCCGGCAGCGGGAACCATTGATGGCCGGCGCCGCCGATCCCTGGCCCCATCATCGCGCCAATGTCGGCATCGCCCTGTTCAACGCCCGGGGCCAGGTCTGGCTGGGCCGGCGCGAGAACACGCCGCCCCCCTGGAACTGGCAATTGCCCCAGGGCGGGATCGATCCCGGCGAAGCGCCGGAAACGGCGGCCCTGCGCGAGCTGGAGGAAGAGACCGGCATCCCGGCGGACAAGGTCGCCATCATCGGCGAGATCCCCGGCTGGCTGGCCTATGACTATCCGCCTGACGTGCGCGAGGACCCCGAATTCCACAAGAAGCGCCATCTCGGCCAGAAACAGCGCTGGTTCGCCCTGCGTTTTTCCGGCAGTGACGCCGATATCGACCTGGAACGCCATGGCGAGGTGGAATTCGATGCCTGGCGTTGGGGCGATCTGGCCGAAGCGCCCGGACTGATCATCCCCTGGAAGCGCGATGTCTACGAACAGGTCGCCGCGGCGTTTGCAGAGTTTGCCGTGCCGCAAGGCTGACGGCGCCACGTCTCCCGGATGGAAACGCTCTGCGTTCCCGGCCTTTTGCCGGGGCCTGGAGCCCGAGTGTGGAACGCCGCCAGGCCCCGGAACAAGGCCGAGGAAATTGGGGTTTGCCAGCCCTTTCTTTCCGCCCTCTCTCCATTTTTCCCGGACGGAAGCCTGCGCAAGCAGGCTGCAGATCCGGGATCGACTGAGCGATGGCCGCGCTCGGCCTCTCCAATGGTCGATCCCGGATAGCGCTCACGCGCTTCCGGGAAAAATGCTCTTGTCGTTGAAGCACCGAGAAACCCTTCGCGGGCGTGCGCCCTGGAGCGATGTGGGGTAGGATAAGTCTCCCCTTGCCCCCACACACCGTCATCCCAGCGAAAGCTGGGACCCAGTGTCACAAGGGGGGTCTCGGCAATTCTGGCGCAAAGCCATGCGGGGCTATCCGCGGGATAGGCGCGCATTCGCGACCACCGCGTTTCGCGATCCGGGGCCCAGCTTTCGCTGGGATGACGATTTTTGGCGTCGGGCCGGGAGGCACCGGCATGACGGAGTTTTTGGGCGCCAAAAGAAAACGGCCGGCGGGTCGCTCCGCCGGCCGTCGTCATGTTGAAAGGATGAGGAGGGTTACTCCTCGCCGCCCATATCGTCCGGCACCGGGAAGCCGCGGTCGCGCATCAGCGCGGCCGGGTCGGCGTCGCGGCCGCGGAATTCGCGATAGGCCACGGCCGGGTCGATGGAGTTGCGCGGGGCGAAGAGGTAGTTGACCAGCCGTTCGGCCATTTCCGGATCATAGTATCCGCCCGGCGCCTGCTCGAAGGCTTCCGCCGCGTCCGAGGTCAGCACGTCGGCCCACATATAGCCGTAATAGCCCGCCGAATAGCCCTCGCCGGAGAAGACATGGCCGAAGTGCGGCGAGCGGTGACGCATGACGATCTCGTCGGGCATGCCCAGCTCGTCCAGCGTTTCGCGCTCGAACGTGTCCGGATCGCCGATCTCTTCGGGCGGCGTGGTGTGGTATTCCATATCCATCAGCGCGGACGCCAGATACTCGCCCGTGGCAAAGCCCTGGTTGAAGTTCGCCGCGGCCCGGATGCGGTCGATGAGTTCCTGCGGCATCGGCTCGCCGGTTTCAACATGGACCAGGTAGTTCTCGACCACCGGGTCGGTCAGCAGCCAGCGCTCGAGAAGCTGCGACTGGAATTCGGTGTAGTCGCGCACGCCGCCATTGAGCGTCGGATAGGCGACGTTCGAGGACAGGTAGTGCAGGGCGTGGCCGAATTCGTGGAAGAAGGTCTCCGCATCGTCCCAGGACACCAGGACGGGCTGGCCCGGCGCCGGTTCGATGAAATTGGAATTATTCGTGGCGAGCACGTTTTCCTGGCCGTCGAACGTGGTGTGCGAGCGGAAGGAATTCGCCCAGGCGCCCGAGCGCTTGCCCTGACGGGCATAGGGGTCGAGATACCACAGGCCGACATTCTCGCCGCTTTCACGGTCGGTGACTTCCCAGACGCGCACGGTGGGATGCCAGACCGAAACCTCGCCCTCGGGCAGTTCGCGGAATTCGAAGCCGAACAGCTCGCCGGCGACGTAGAACATCGCCTGGCGCAGATTGTCGAGCTGGAGGTATTGCTTCACCTCGTCGCTGTCGAGCTCGAACCGGTCCTGGCGCACCTTCTCGGCATAGTAGCGATAGTCCCAGGGCTCGATCGTGATGTCGTCGCCGCGCGCATCGGCCAGGGCCTGCATGTCGGCGACTTCTTCCTCGATCCGGGCGACGGCGGCATTCCAGACCGGCACCATGAGCCCCATGGCGTTTTCCGGATTGGCCGCCATGCGGTCTTCCAGGCGCCACTGGGCGTAATTGTCATAGCCCAGAAGCTCGACCCGCTCGTCGCGCAGTTCCAGGATCTCCATGATGATGGCGTTGTTGTCGTACTCGCCGCCATTGTCGCCGCGATTGTAGTAGTTCCGCCAGACCTGCTCGCGCAGTTCGCGCTCGTCGGAGAAGGTCAGGAAGGGATCCATCGAGGAGCGCGTGTTGGTGATGGCGTATTCGCCGGCATGGTCGCGCGCCTCGGCGGCCGAGGCGGCCGCATCGATGAAGCCCCGGGGCAGGCCCGACAGCTGGTCCTCGCTCAGATAGGTGACGTAGTTTTCCTCGTCATGGAGGACATTGTTGCCGAACTGGGTGTGAAGCTCGGCCAGGCGCTGCTGGATCTCGGCATAGCGTTCGGCCGCCTCGCCCTCCAGCGTCGCGCCATTGCGGGCGAAGCTGTCATAGGTGAGCTCCACCACACGGCGCTGATCGTCGCGCAACGTCGCCATTTCCTCGCCCTCATAGACCGCACGCACGCGGGCGAAGAGGTCCTGGTTCTGGGTGATCTGCGAGAAGAAGGCGGACAGGCGCGGCGCCATCTCGGCCTGGATCTCGCGGAATTCCGGCGAGGACATGTTCGACGACCAGATACCCCAATAGCTGAACACCCGGTTCAACGCCTCGCCGGAGCGCTCCATCGCGACGATCGTGTTCTCGAAAGTCGCCGGCTCGGGATTGGCGGTAATGGCGTCGATCTCGGCGAGTTGCTCGTCCATCGCCGCTTCCAGCGCCGGACGCAGATCGTCCAGGCTGGCCGACTGGAAGTCCGGCACGCCGCCATAGGGGCCGGTCCATTCGGCCAGGAGCGGATTGTCCGCCATGGCGGTTTCCGTGGCGTCGCCGCCGGCAGCAGTGTCGGCCGCCGTGTCGTTCATGGCCGCCTCGGTGTCGCTGCCGGTCTCGTCATTGCCGTCTTGAGGCGCGCAGGCAGCAGCGAAAATCGCCGCCGTGCTCGCCGTGATCATCAGGATCTTGCGCATCTTCATGGCTCCCCAGAATAAAAACTGCCGCCAACCTAGCCGCTGGCCGCCAGGCACGGAAATGAAGATTTCACCATCTTTTCCGGCCACGCCCGACAGCGCCCTGCGACGGACCGGCTTGATCGCCGGCGTTTCAGGCCCGATCCTGATCCCCCGACCGGAGGAGGTTTGCGTGCGCCGTCTCGCCGCCGTCTTGCTTGTACTTATCCTGGCTGCGGGTCTGTGGGGCGTCTACCGCGCCCCCTCGGGCCAGCCGGCCGCCGATACGCTCTATCTCGCCGCGATGGAACCGCACACGGGCGAGGCGCCCAACCTCGTCGCCATCCAGCCCTGGCTGGAGACCCGGCATTACCAGAGCGCCGCTCACCTGCTCGAGCGCCTGGACGGCTACATGACCGCCGCCGACGGGGCGGGCTATCTCACCGAAGGCACGATCGTCGTCTTTCCGGAACATGTGGGGACCTGGCTGGTTGCGGCCGGCGCTCCGCGCTGGAGCTTCGCCGCAGCCACGACGCAGGACGCCATGACGCATCTGGTCCTGGCCAACCCGTTGCCCTATTGGCTCGGCCTGCTGGGCTCGGACGAAGAGGATCGCCAGGCCGCGGCGATATTCCGCATGCGGGCCGACCGGATGGCGCAGGACTACCAGCATGTCTTCTCCACCCTCGCCGAACGCCATGGCGTGACGGTGGTCGCCGGCTCGATCGTACTGCCGGAGCCCGCGGTGGCGGAGGGCCGGCTGGTGGCCGGACGCGGCGCGCTGTTCAACACCTCAGCCGTCTTCGCGCCGGACGGGTCGCTGCACACGGAACTGGTACGCAAGGTCCATCCCATTCCCGACGAGGCCGGGTTCACCGCAGCCGCCAACGCCGCGGACATCCCCGTTTTCGATACGCCGGCGGGACGGTTGGGCGTACTGATCTGCGCCGACAGCTGGCATCCGGACGTCTATGCCACGCTGGCCGCCCGGGATGCGCAGATCGTTGCGGTGCCGGCCTTTCTGCAGCCATCCGGCACCTGGACGGCACCTTGGGGCGGCTACACGACCGGTTGGCCGGACGATGCCGATCGCGCCGATGCCGGCCGGCTCTCCGAAGCCGAGGCCTGGATGACCTACGCGCTGGCAGGCCGGCTCGAGGCGGCCGGTGCCGGGCACGGCGCCACGGCCTTCCTGCGCGGGCATTTGTGGGATCTGGGATCGGACGGCGCCAATATCCTGGTCGAGGCCGGACGCGGCGCACATATCGCCGGCGAGCGTGACGGCGCGGCGATTTCGGTCCTGCCGCTCACCCGCGCAGACTAGAGCAATTTCACTGAATCCAGGGTCAGCAAAATTGCTCTAACCTCTTGTTTTTCCGTATTTTCGAATTGCAAAACCGGTACCCACTTTCGCTGAAACACTCTAGCCACCACGCCCGCCCAGAGCCGCCTCCACCTCGGCGGCGGCCCGGTCGGCGGCCTCCAGCGCGCCTTCGAAATAGCCGTAATAGCGCGACGCGGTTTCCGTGCCGGCCATGTGGATCGGACCCAGCGGCGCCCGCAGGTGGTGGCCGTATCCGGTCCACACGCCCGGCCCCATCAACCCGGCATAACAGCCGCGCGACCAGTCCTCGGAGGTCCAGTCCTGGTCGACATAGTCGATCGGCTCGAGGGCCTGCGGACCGTAGCAGGCGGCGAAGGCCTCGAGCACGGCAGCGCGGCGTTCCGCCGGATCGCGTTCGGCCCAGACGCGCGCCTCGTGTCCCTCGATGAAGCCGAGCAACTGCCCGGCCGCCTTGCCGGCCTCGGTATTGTCGAACGTGACGCGCACGGTGAGATCCGGCGCCACGGCCTGGCCGGCGAGTCCCGCGTCGCGCCAGAAGGGCCGGTCGTACTGGGCGACGCATTTGATGCACGCGCCCGGCGGCATGCGCATCCACAATCCCGCCCGTCCCGCCGGCAGGTCCGGCGAGAACCGGATCCGCATCGCCTGGGTCGGCGGGATGGCGAGGATGGCACGCGGTGCGCTGTACCGCGCCTTGTCGGTCACGATGGCGACGCCGGCATCCGACCAGTCGATCGTGCGGACCGGATCGGCCAGCTGCACCCGCTCGCCCAACCCGTCGGCCATGCGCGCGGCGACGCCGGCCATGTCGCCATGCACACGGTCCTGCTGGGCCCCGCCCGTGGTCGAGATGAGACTGTCCAGCGTCGTGCCCGAGCGCGCATAGAACAGGCCGTGCAGCAGGGACACGTCATGGGGTTCCGCAGCGAAGACGGCCCCGATGCCGACGGCGAAAATGTCGTAGGCCTGCTGCGAGAGCGCGTGCCGGCGCATCCATTCGGCCACCGTCATCCCATCCCACTCCGCCGCCCGGGGATGCGCCCAGGGGCGGGCCGTATCGATCTGCGCCGCCAGGCGATCGAACCGTGTCGTCATCCAGTGAAGATTGAGCAGGACGTGCGGCGCCAGCCTGGGAATGGTGCCGGTATAGCGGCCCAGCCGGCAGCCCGTACGAACCAGGCGCTCGCCATGATCCCACAGCGGATAGACCTGAAGGCCCAGCGCCTCGATCAGCGCATAGAGCCGGTCCTGGCCGGGACCGACCCATTGCCCGCCGACATCCACACTGTCCCCATTGGCGAATGCATGGGCCATGGCGCGGCCGCCGACGCGGTCGCGCGCTTCCAGAACGACCACGTCGCGGCCCCGCGCCGCGAGCTGGCGCGCCGCATACAGGCCGGAAAATCCGGCGCCGATCACGATGACCTCATGCCGGTTGTCCATGACGCGTCTCCTCCCCTTGAGCCGCCATGCTGGCCCGGTTCGCCCGGATCTGGCGAGTCCGGGGTGAAACTTAACCTGACGTAAAGCGTTTCGCCGCTGTGTCGCCCTATTCGATCGCCACTTTCGGCGACACGCTGATCTGAACGGAGATGCCCATGCGCGCCTTTACGACGCTTGCCGCCAGTCTCGCCCTCGGCCTTGCCGGCCCCGCGCTGGCACAGGATCCCGAATACGGCCAGCCGAGCGAATATTCCGAACCGGTTGACACCTACTCCCAGGACGAGCTGGTCGACGCCGTGTCCGATTTCTTCGGCGTCACCGCCGAAGCCGCCGCCAGCGTGCTCGAGCGCGTCTTCTCCGACCTCGGGCGGCCCGTCGGCTATGTCGCCGGCGAAGAGGTCGCCGGTGCCATCGGCGTCGGTCTTCGCTATGGCGAAGGCTATCTGACCATGAAGAACGGCGTCCGCGAAAAGGTCTACTGGCGCGGCCCCTCGATCGGCTTCGATACCGGCGGCAATGCCAGCCGCGTCTTCGTGCTGGTGTATAATCTCGACGACCCCGACCGCCTCTTCCAACGCTACCCCGGCGTCGAGGGCTCGGCCTATCTGGTGGCCGGCATGGGCGTGAACTATCAGCGCGCCGACGAGATCACCCTCGCGCCGATCCGCTCGGGCGTCGGCCTGCGCGCAGGCGCCAATGTGGGCTATCTCGCCTATACGCGCGAACGCGCCTGGCTGCCCTTCTGATCGAAGGAGGCAGACGGATGCAGATACGCAGCTGCGACCCCGGCGATCACGCCGGGGTCGACGCCGTTCTGAAATCGGCTTTTCCCACGGCGGCGGAGGCACAGCTCGTCGTCACCCTGCGTGCCGCCGATGCCGACACGCTGGAGCTGATCGCGGAAGACGGCGAGCGAGTGATCGGCACGGTGATGTTCTCGCCGGTCACCGCCACCGCCGCCAACGGATCCCTGGCCTACGGGATCGGGCTCGGCCCGGTGGCTGTCGACCCGGCCCGGCAGGGCCAGGGCGTCGGCGCGGCCCTGATCGAGGCCGGTCTGGATTATCTCAGGACGCTGGGCGTGCCCTGGTGCGTGGTGCTGGGCGATCCGGACTACTACGCGCGCTTCGGCTTCACGCCGGCCGCTCAGCGGCACTGGTCCTGGGCCGGCGATCCGGACGGCGAGCATGCCGCCGCTTTCCAGTGGCTGGCGCTCAACGACAAACCCTCCGCCCCGGCCGCGGGACCGAGCCGGGTCAACTATCATCCGGCCTTCGATACGGTCTGACGCCGGTCACTCCGCCGGACGGTGGGCATAGCTGAGGACGCGCGACAGGGCCCATTCCCCGTCCTCGCCCAATAGCCAGAGATGCGCGAAGTCCGCCTCGCCGGTCAGGGTCTCGGAGCCGTCGGCGTGCAGGATCGTGAAGGTGTGCACGCCGAACTGGATCGCACCGTAAAGCTCGCCGTCCGAGCGCAGCGGTTCGATCCGCATGCTGCCGGCGACCAGGTCGCGGCGCAGGGGTTCCTCGCGACTGCAGATATTCTGCTCGACGGTTTGCAGAAAGGCTGCGCGGCCGTGCGTGACGCCGCCCTGGTCGTGGTAGAATTCGAGATCTTCCGTCACCAGCCCGGCGGTCTCCTCGAGATCGCACGCATTGAAACCGACATGGAAAAGCCGCCGGTCCAGATCGGCGAACATCGCGTCCAGATCCGGCTCCGGTGCATGCTGGGCAAAAACCGGTGAAGCAAGAAGCAGCAGGCTGCCGGCGGCGAAAAAGGCTTTCATGGAGATCCTCCCGTTTGCGAGGGTGCAGTTGGGCGTGCTGCGGCGTCGGTCGCAAGCGGGATGCGGCCCGGCCGGGTCCCCTTTTCCGTTCTTTAATGTTCACCGCTTGTGCCGTGGTCGCCCTCGCACAGCGCGTGGTCCGACAGGGTCTGGATCACGCGGCATTCGTCGACCACGCCGTGGGAGCAGCGCTCGACCATGCGTTCCAGCTCGTCGCGGACGGCCTCCAGCCCGGCGATGCGCCGTTCGACGTCGGCGAGCTGTTTGCGGGCGATCGCGTCCGCCTCCTCGCAGGGCCGGTCCGGCCGCGCCGTCAGATCCTGCAGGGCACGCAGATCGTCCAGGCCGAAGCCCAGTTCGCGGCCGTGACGGATGAAGCGCAATTGCTCCAGATGATCCGCGCCATAGCGCCGCTGGCCGCCGGGCGAGCGCGGTGGCGCCTCGAGCATGCCGATGGACTCGTAGTAACGGATGGTGGGCACCTTGACCCCGGACCGGGTGGCGAGCTTGCCGATGGAGAGATCTGTCATTTCCGCCTTGAACCTATAGCCGCTATAGCTATTAGGCTTCGAATCGTCAGGCAAGACAAGGAGAGCGCCCATGTCCGCGGGGTGTTGCCACAATGAGACGTTCGACGGGACGTCACCGGCTTTCCGGCGCGCCCTGTGGGCCGTGATCGCGATCAATGCCGCCATGTTCGTCGTGGAGATGACGGCCGGCGCCGCAGCCCGGTCCCAGGCCCTCAAGGCCGACGCGCTGGACTTCATCGGCGATGCGGCGACCTACGGCCTGTCTCTCTGGGTGATCGGAAAACCCGCCGCCTGGCGGGCCAATGCGGCTCTCATCAAGGCGGCAAGCCTGTTTCTCATGGGCGGCGCCATCCTTGCCTTGGCACTCTATCGCGCCATCGTCTCGGCGGCGCCCGACGCCACGGTGATGGGGGGCATCGCCCTTCTGGCGCTCGCGGCCAACGTCGTCAGCGTTCTGATCCTGATGCGCTGGCGCAATGGCGACGCGAATGTACGCTCGGTCTGGCTGTGCTCGCGGAACGATGCGACCGGCAACATCGCCGTCTTCGGCTCGGCCGGCCTGGTCGCCCTGACCGGCACGCACTGGCCGGACGTCGCCGTCGCCGCCCTGATGGCCGGGCTCTTCGTGTCCTCGGCGGTCCAGATCCTCACCAAGGCGCTCGGCGAGCGGCGCCATGCCGCTGCCCACGCCGCCGGCGAGTAACTCCGGCAGACCCGTTAGTGATCGCTGGTGGAGAAGACCGATCCCATCAGGTCGTTCCGGTCATGGCGGCGGTGATGTCCGTCATGATCGTGACGCCGATGGCCGTCACGATATCCGTGATGCCCGTTCCGGTCCGGCCCGCAGTCATAGCATTCCGAAGCGACCCGTTCGCGCACCAGGGACAGGCGTTCGGAGAGATCGTGGAAACGATCCTGCCCGTCATGCCACATCGCGGCGGAGTCCTGGCAGGCCGCTTCCTCGAACCGGTTTTCCTCCAGGCAGCGATTATAGGTGCGGCACGAGGCCGTCGCGAAACGGTAGGAGGCGTCCAGATCGGTCTCGAAGGCGGCGATGATTTCCTGGGCCTCGGTGTCGGCGACATCGGACCGGTGGCCCGGCTCGGCGCGGATGGCCTCGCGATAGCCGTGCACTTCCTCGAGCATGTCCAGCCGCTGCTCCGCGAGGGTCTCGACATCGCACATGGCGATCGCCGGAGAGACCGTGTCGGCGGGCCGGTGGCGGGGCGGCGGATGATTGGGCGGCGGCGGGATATAGCCGGGAGGCTGATGCCGCGAATAATCGTGGCCGCAGGCCGTCAGGGCCGTTGCCGCCAGAAGCAGGATCGCCACGTTTTTCATCGCACTCTTCCTTCCGTCGATTGTCTTGCTGGCGCGCCTCGGCCTCATGGCCGTCCTCCGCCGCCCTGGGAGGTGCGCGTCCCGTCCATGGCCGCCTGGTAGCAGCCGGGCTGGTCGAGCTGTTGCCCGTTCGACCGCCGCATCTCGTCGACGCGGCGCTGCCAGGCCAGGTAGAAGCGGTCGCCGTTTTCCTGGGCCTCGCGCAGGAGCTGGTCGGAAATCCGCGACCAGCGCTCCGAAGGCTGGCCGGAGCGGCCGGCAAAACGCCGCAGCGCATGGGCGCGGTCATGGCCCAGATCGGCGGCGCGGCGAAGATAGCTGTCGGCCCGCTCCGGGCTCTCCACGATGCCGCACAGCCGGTAGCTGCCCTGCACCGTTCCGGTGCCGTATATCAGGGCCAGGTTGAAGTTCGCCCCGCCATGCCCGCGCTCGGCGGCTTCCTCGAGCCATTCCAGGGCCGTATCGATATTCTGCTCCAGGCCCAGCCCGGTCGCGAACATGATGCCCAGCAGGTTCTGGGCGTCGGTATCGCGGGCGGTGAGGGCGGCGTGGCAGACCAGCGTGACCGTCTGACCCGGCGTCAGGGCGCCGGTCCGGTCGAAACCCATATCGCCCTGGAAGTCGCGCACGGAACGCCGCGTCATCGGACCGTAGGCGCCGTCGACCACGCCATTGTAATAGCCCAGCGCCGCCAGCGCCCGCTGGCGCAGGTCGAGCTCGATGATGTCGCCGTCATCCTCGGTCTGGCTGAAGCCGTAGGCGATGCGTTCCAGGCTGCGCTGGCTGGTCGGGCAGGAGCGTTCCAGGATCGCGGCCTGGAGACGGCGGTGCGCCACGAGCGACGCCTGCGCCCCGCCCACCGAAGACCCGACCAGCAGCGCCTCGTCCCAGGCCTGGCGGGCCCGCTCGATCTGGCCCACCGCCTGGTAGGCGTCGCCGATGCGCAGCCAGCAGCGCGCAATGTCGGCATCCTCGACGTCACCGCCGCGGCCGCCGCAGATCTGGTGACCCGGCCGGTAGCCGTAGCCGTAACCGGACTGGCCGTAGCGGTAGCGCGATACGCCCGCGCTCGTGCCCGGACCGGCCACACCTGTCGCAAGCGGCAGGCCGGACGATCCGGCCCCGGAATACCGGTCCGCATCGAAGGGGGTGTTGGCCGGATCGGGGTCGGCATAGGAACTGCCCGCATAACTGCCCGAACCGGTGGTCCCGCGCGGGGTCGAGGTGACGTATCCCCCGGTGCCCGTTCTGGAACCGGAGCTGGGCGGGCCATCCGGCGGCGGCCCGGCGACGACCCGGTTCGGAGCGGTCCGGCCGGCGTGATCGCGGTCCCGGCCGAAAGGCCACCAGCCGCGGCCGTCCTCCCTTTCGTCCGGACAGTATTGCGTCGCGCAATAGCCGGCCCGGTAGGCCCGCGAATGGGTATATCCGAGAATGGCCACAAGGCCGATGACAACAAGGATGGTCGCTGCCGCCTGGGCCAGCAGGGCCGTCACTCTTTCAAGCATGCTGCGGTCCGCCTCTCCGAGGCCCCCACTGCCTCTGCTGCTAGCAAGATCTTGTTAACCACACTAACGGCTGTGGCGTCCCACGACCATACGCCTGAGGCGGGATATTCGAATTTTCTGATCTCCCGACGCGTGAAAACCCCACTTTCTCCAAATGGTTGAAAGCGGGGTTCACGATTCCCTTTTTACGAGAGCTCTGAAGGCCGTCAGCCCCGGAGGCTGCCGCCCGAGGCTTTCTCGACCTTCGACACGATCGCCGCGGCCACCGCATCGATTTCCTCGTCGGTCAACGTTTTCTCCCGCGGCTGCAGCGTAACTTCCAGGCCGAGCGAGACCTGTCCTTCCGGCACGCCTTTCCCGTCATAGACGTCGAACAATGTCACGTCCGCGATCAGCGCCTTGTCGGCACTCCTGGCGGCGCGAACGAGCGTGTCGGCCGTCACGGCCTTGTCGACCAGGAAGGCGAAATCGCGCCGCACCGGCGTCAGCTCGGCCCGCTCCAGCTGGCTGCGCGCCTTCAGGCCCGAGCCCTTCTTGGGCAGCGGGATGTTGTCGAGCACGATCTCGAACGCCAGCACACGCCCGTCGATATCCAGCGCCTTCAGCACGGCCGGATGGATTTCGCCGAACTCGGCGAGCACATTCTTCGGCCCCAGGCGCAGCACGCCGGAGCGGCCCGGATGCCACCATTCGCGCGCCTCGGCGGCGACCTGGAGACTGTCGGCCGGCGCACCCGCCGCAGCCAGCGCCGCAAGCGCATCGGCCTTGGCGTCGAACACGTCGGGCAGACGCGTGCCCGCCCAGTGGCGCCCGGCCTCGACCCGGCGCACGCCGGTGGCGACCAGGCGCTGACCGTCCGGCTTGTCGGTGAGGTAGACGGGACCCACCTCGAACAGGCGCGGATCGAGCTGGCCGCGATCGGTATTGGCCTGCAGCGCGGTGAGCAGGTGGATCAGCGCGGTCGGACGCATCACGTCGAGTTCCGACGAAATCGGGTTTTCCAACGCCAGACCTTCGCCATGACCGCCGAACAGGGCGGCCTGGCTCTTCTCGCAGAAGGACCATGTCACGGTTTCCGAATAGCCGCGCCCGGCCAGCGCGCGGCGGGCATAGCGCGCGCGCAGCTGCATCGCCGTCGCCGGGGCCTCGCGGCGCACCGGCGGGCGCGGCAGGGAGATGGCGTCGAGCTTGTCATAGCCGTGAATCCGCGCGACTTCCTCGACGAGGTCGGCCTTCTGGGTGCAGTCCATGCGCCAGGAGGGCACGCCCACGGTCAGCACGTCGCCCTCGCCCCTGGGCGCAAAGCCGAGCGTTTCCAGGATGCGCACGACTTCCTCGCGCGGCAGATCGAGCCCGGTCAGGCGTTTCACCTCGGCGAGCGGCAGATCGATATCCGTCGGCGCCGCCGGCGCTTCGCCGGCGACGATCGTCTCGGACGCCTCGCCGCCGCAGAATTTCAGAACCAGCTCGGTAGCCTGTTCGATACCGGCCTTCGGCGATTGCGGATCGACGCCGCGCTCGAAGCGGTATTTCGCGTCGCTGTCGATACCGGTGGCCTTGCCGGTGGCGCGGGTGATCGCCGGATCGAACCAGGCGCTCTCGATGAAGACGTCCGTCGTCTCCGCAGTCACACCGGAATACGTACCGCCCATGATGCCACCGAAGCCGAGGCAGTGCGTGTCGTCGGCGATGACGCACTGATCCTCGCCGGGCACGTATTCCTTGTTGTCCAGCGCCTCGAACCGGTCGGCTTCGCCCTTGCCGCGCCGGGCCCGGATCGGCCCGTCCAGCTTGGCCAGGTCGTAGACGTGCAGCGGCCGGCAGCGGTCGTAGGAGATCATGTTGGTGATATCGGCGAGGAAGTTGATCGGACGCAGGCCGATCGCGGTCAGCGCCTTCTTCAGCCAGTCCGGGCTCTCGCCGTTCTTCACGCCGCGGATCACCCGGCCGGCGAAGACCGGGCAGGCCTCGGGCCAGTCGAGCTCGACCGTGACCGGGCAGGGGAAGTGGCCGGGAATGTCTTCGATATCGTGCGTCTTCAGCGTGCCGATGCCGGTGGCGGCGAGGTCGCGGGCAATGCCGCGCACGCCCAGCCAGTCCGGCCGGTTCGGCGTGACTTCGAAA
Organism: Pseudomonadota bacterium; assembly: GCA_034659015.1. Lineage (GTDB taxonomy): Bacteria > Pseudomonadota > Alphaproteobacteria > Caulobacterales > Maricaulaceae > Maricaulis. Next base: position 38,411 of record JAYEGL010000001.1, read on the forward strand.
TCGATGACCGGGTCGGCCATGCCCAGCGCCACCACCGCCGGCGTGCCGACCTCGAAAGGCTCGGGCAGATCGATGATGCCGTCATGATCCTCGCCCAGCTCCAGCTCGCGAGCCGAACACATCATGCCGTGACTTTCCACGCCGCGGATCTTGCGCGGCTTCTTGTCCAGCGCGAAATCGAGGCCCGGGATATACGTCCCCAGCGGCGCGTAGACGGCATACATGCCGGTGCGTGCATTCGGCGCACCGCAGACGATCTGCTTTTCCCCGTCCATGGTGTCGACCGTGCAGACCTTCAGCTTGTCGGCATCGGGATGCTTGACCGCTTCCTTGACGTGGCAGACCGAAAACGCCGCGAACTTTTCCAGCGGATTGTCGATATCCTCGATCTCCAGACCGGCCATGGTCATGGCCTCGGCGATCTCCTCCAGGGAGGCGTCGGTCTCGAGATGGTATTTCAGCCAGGAAAGCGGGAATTTCATTGTTCGGGCTCCTGCGCCTCGGGGGCGGATCCGATGGTTTGGAAAACATCATCCTGCTGCGCCACGCACTGGCGCACAGGCTGGGGGCGGGCATTCGAGGTGTTGGTGGTCCAGCAGCGGTCGAAAACCGAGCAATAGCAGGCCTCGGCCTCCCAGCGCGCCCATTCCTCAAGCAAGGCGCCGAGGTCGGAACCCTCAAGCGCATCGCGCGGCCATACGACCATGATGGGCTCGATCATGCCGCCGGGGGCGAGCGTCCGGCCGGCGAGGCTGGCCCAGGACCGGTCCTGGTCGTCGGGCACGTACTCGAACAGCTGCGAGAAATCGGACATCGCCACACCATCGCGGCGGACGCTGACGCTTTCGACCATCGCCGGGCCGACACCGTTATTGTAGACGCGCAGGCCGATCGAGCGGGTTTCCGGGCGGGACATCAGGAACCCGTCCAACTGCAGCACCGGCACCACGGCGCCGTGTTGCTGGGCCCGCATCACCCGCCCCTGGTCCCAGGCGACGAACAGCGCCGCGATGCCCACGAGCATCGCGCCGATCCCGGTCAGGGTCTGGTGGTTATGGGTGAGCCAGCGCCACATGGGTCCGCCTAGCTCAAACCCGTCGCCAGGTTGGCCTGCAGCAGCGGGCTGAAACCGTAATGGTTCAGCCAGCGCTTGTCGGAATTGAAGAAGTCGCGCAGGTCCGGCGCGCCGTATTTCAGCATCGCCAGACGGTCCACGCCCATCCCCCAGGCAAAGCCCTGGAACTCGTCCGGATCGAGGCCGCAATTGCGGATCACGTTCGGGTGGACCATGCCGCAGCCGAGGATCTCCATCCACTCGTCGCCCGAACCCACTTTCACGGCGTCGCCGACGCGCTCATAGCGCACATCCATTTCCGCGCTCGGCTCGGTGAAGGGGAAGTGGTGCGGGCGGAAGCGCGCCTCGACCCGGTCGGTCTCGAAGAAGGCGGCGATGAAATCCAGCAGCGTGCCCTTCAGGTGGCCCATATTCGCCTCGCGGTCGATCACCAGGCCTTCCACCTGGTGGAACATGGGCGTGTGGGTCTGGTCCCAGTCGCAACGATAGACGCGGCCCGGCACGATGATGCGGATCGGCGTCTTGCCGGTCAGCATGGTGCGGATCTGCACCGGCGAGGTATGGGTGCGCAGCACCTTGCGCTCGCCGTTTTCGTCCGGCTGCATGAAGAAGGTGTCCTGGGTGTCGCGCGCCGGGTGGCCGGGCGGGAAGTTCAGGGCGGTGAAATTGTGGAAGTCGTCCTCGACGTCCGGACCTTCGGCGACCTCGAAGCCCATATCCGCGAAGATCACGGCCAGTTCTTCCATCACCTGTGTGATCGGGTGCAGCAAGCCTTGCGGCTCCGGACGCGCCGGCAGGGTGACGTCGACCTTTTCGGATGCCAGGGCCGCGTCCAGCGCCTTTGCCTCCAGCTCGGCCTTGCGCGCCTCGATCGCGTCGTTGAGCCGGGTCTTCAGACCGTTCAGCGCCGGGCCCATCACCTGGCGCTCTTCCGGGCTCATCCGGCCCAGCTCGCGCATCATCAGCGAGACCGAGCCCTTCTTGCCCAGGGCGGACACGCGCACGGCATCCAGCGCCGCCTCGTCGGGCGCACTGTCGATCCGGCTGCGGACCTCGGTTTCCAGCGTGTCGAGATTGGATGTGTCGGTCATGTCGTTTTCGTCCCTCGCGGTCGAGGTGGATGTAGCGGTTAGGGATTCAGCTGTCGACCGGCTTGGGCGGCAGATCGGACGTGTGGGCGGGACAGGCAAAGGGCTCGCCCCGCTCGCGGGGGAGCTGTCCGCGAAGCGGGCTGAGGGGGCGGCGCGAAGCGGCGCAGAGCGCGTAGCGCGCACTTACCCCCATCGGCTTGCTGCGCGCGCCACTTCCCCCGCTTCGCGGGGGAAGCCTTGTGACCGTGCATTTCGCCTCCTCGCATCGTCAAAGAAAAAGGCCCGCCGGCGGTGCGCTGGCGGGCCTTTTCCAAAACCGGTGTGCGGCCGGGATCAGCCCAGCGCGGCGCGCGCCTGGTCGACGAGCGCCTTGAAGGCTTCCGGTTCGCGGATGGCGATGTCGGACAGGACCTTGCGGTCGACCTCAATGCCGGCCTTGTTCAGGCCGTTCATCAGGACCGAATAGGTCAGGCCGTGCTCGCGCGCGCCGGCATTGATGCGCTGGATCCACAGCGAGCGGAAATTGCGCTTCTTGGCGCGGCGGTCGCGATAGGCGTACTGGCCGGCCTTCTCCACAGCCTGGACGGCGGTGCGGAAGGTGTTCTTGCGGCGGCCGTAATAGCCCTTCGCCTTCTTGATGACTTTCTTGTGGCGCTTGGCGGTCGCCGGTCCGGACGTAACTCGAGACATGGGTGTGCTCCTAACTCAGCTGCCGCGGCTTAAAGGCCGTTCGGGATATATTTCTTCACGATCTTCGCGTCCTGGGGCGACAGGGTCGTCAGGCCGCGCTTGTTGCGGATCTGCTTGTTGGTCCGCTTGATCATGCCGTGGCGCTTGCCGGCCTGACCGGCTTTCACCTTGCCCGTGGCAGTGAGCTTGAAGCGCTTCTTGGCGCCGCTCTTCGTCTTCATCTTCGACATTTTCATCTCCTTTGCAGGATCGTGCGAAACGATCCGGTGGATGGTGCAGCCAGCAGGCATGTCGAACAGGGCCCGTCAGACTGGTGTTGGAAGCGGGGTCTTATACGCGGAAACGGCCGTATTGCAAGGGGTCGCGCTGACTCGGCGTCAGGCGTGCGGCTCGTGCTCGCACAGGCCGCAATCGCGCTTGTGGACGTGCCCGGCCCGCGCCCGCGCCCGCCAGTTGGCCAGATGGGCACCGGCCAGCACCGACACACCGATCAGGGTCAGCACGGTTTCCGCCGTCGGCCCGAAGGCGTGGGAGGCGCCGATCGCCATCAGCACAAGCCCGGCAAGGCCCACGGCGAAGACCCGCCATCCAGCCCGCACCGTCTTCATGCCCCAGCCCAGCGCGACCAGGGATACCGGCGCGGCGAGGGCCAGCAGGACGATATGCCAGTCGTGGCTGAGGCCGAACAGCGAGCCGAGCTCCGGCGAGAGCAGCGGCGCGGCCGACGCCGCGGTCGGGACCAGAAGGCAGTGGAGAATGCACACAACAGACAGGCTGACGCCGGTGACGTCGAGGGATTCCTGCCTGTTTCCGAACATTTTCATGAAAGGGGCCTTCGGGGTCGAGCTCGCAAGAGAATGATATAGTATAACACTCATCGGAACGGAAGCCCGGAATCAGCCGATAGCCGCAGCAATCGGCCGCACCCTCGCCCTGCGCATGAAACCGGCCGTCTGCATGAAAAAACGGGGCGCCGGAGCGCCCCGTTTTCGTTTGCCGTCCGGCCTGTCCGGTGCCCGGCTATTCCTCCTGGAAGCCCAGTTCGGAAATGGCGAGCTGGGCCGGCTGGCCCTCGCCGGACCAGTAGGTACCGACCCAGATGTCGTAGGTACCGGCGCGCGGGGTCTCGAAACGGATCCCCGGATTGAGCCCGCCGGCGCCGTCATCATTGCACACCCAGTTGCCGGCCGGATCGTTGATCACCAGGGTCGTGTCGGCTTCGGACAGGGCGGAGATGAAGAGGTCCAGCGCTCCGGGCTCGAACTGCAGCTCGAAGTCCGGCGCCTCGGTGACATAGCCGCGGCAGGACGGGTCTGCCGCCTCCTGGGCTTCCAGCGGCCCACCGGCGAGGAGGTCGACCATGTAGGGGTCGGGCGTGAACCCGCCTTCCAGCGCGACACCGCCGAAATTGCTGTCCAGCGTGAAATCCAGCCCGGAACCGCCGATGAATTCACCGCCGAAGCCGAGTTCGGACACATGCAGCGTGGCCGGCTCCGGCGCGCCTTCCGAATAGGTGCCGACCCAGATGTCGTAGCGGCCTTCCATCGGATTGTCGAAGCGGATGCCCGGATTGAGGCTGCCGGCGCTGTCGTCATCGCACCACCAGCTGCCGTCCGGCGCGTTGACCGCCAGCGTGGCGTCGCCGCCGGAAGTGGCGGAGATATAGAGGTCGAAATCGCCCGGCGTGTAGGTGATGTCGAAGTCCGGCGCCGTGGTGGCGAAGCCGCGGCAATTCCGGCCGAGCGCCTCGTTCACGTCGACATCGCCGCCGGCCATGAGTTCGACATTGTAGGGATCCGGCGCGAAACCGGCGGTCAGCTCGGCCGAGCCGTAATTGGAGGGCAGGGAGTAGTCCAGCTCCGCCGGCTCGTCGACACCGCCCAAGAAGCCCAGCTCGGACACATAGACCGTCGCCGGCACTTGCGCCCCGCCGGAGAACCGCCCGGCCCAGACGGCATAGCGGCCCGGCACGGGATCCTCGATGCGCAGGCCCGGGTTGAGATCGCCGGCCGTATCGTCGTCGCAGTGCCAGAGTCCGTCCGGGCTCTGGACGAGAAGCGTCGTGTCGGAGTCGGATTCCATGGAGACATAGAGGTCGAACGTATCGCCGGCGGCGTAGTTCACCCACAGATCCGGCGCCTCCATTACCTGGCCGCGGCACATCGGCGAGGTTCCGCGGCTGGCCTCGACTTCGCCGCCTGCCGTCACGCGGACGGTGCGCGGATCGTCGGCAAAACCGGCGTTGAGATCGAGCGAGCCGGATTCCGGCGCCAGATTGGCGTTCGGCGCGCGCGAATAGACATTGTCGGTTGAAAAGGCGAGTTCGGAAATGTGCAGCATGGCCGGCTCGTAGCCACTGCCGGAGCCAAACGTGCCGACCCAGATATTGTAGGTGCCCGATTGCGGGTCGCCGATGCGGATACCCGGATTGAGCCCGATCCCCTCGCCGTCGTCATTGCAGTGCCAGCTCCCGTCGGGCGCATGGACGATGAGCGTCGCATCGGCATCGGAGGCGGCGGAAAGGTAGAGATCGAAACTGCCGGCCTGGTAGTCGAGATTGTATGACGGCTGGTGCGTGATGTAGCCGGAACAGGCGCCATCGACATTGCCCGCATAGATCGCGCCGCCTGCGCGCACGCCGACCGACGTCGGATCCGGGGCGAAACCGGCGGACAGCCGGGTCGACCCGTAGGCGGGGGCTGCGCCGGGGTCCTGCGCCTGGGCGGCGGTCCCGATGGACGCGGCAAGCGCCGCGCCGGCGATAAGTCTGGTGATCATGTCATTCCCCCTGTCTGAATGGCGGACCCCGTCTTGCCCGGGTCCCGGCCTCCCGCATGCGCGGAAGTTTCAACCGATTTCATCACAAAGCCCAGTCACTGAATATCGCCTGAACGGGGTAGCCCGCAATCCGGCACACCTGCGGCATGATTGCGGCACAGAGCCCGCGACCCGTCCTGACGGGACGTTTTGTCGCCCGCACCTTCCGCCGGGCGCGCGCATGCCCCATCTTTCCGGCAACGGAAAACGGAGACCCCCATGAGCTATACGTTCGACAAGACGCTGGACCTGCCCTTCGACAAGGCGGTCGAGCGCGTGCGAGACGCGCTGTCCGCGGAGGGCTTCGGCGTGCTCACCGAGATCGATGTCAGTGCCACGCTGAAGACGAAGATCGATGTCGACTTCCGCCCCTACATCATTCTGGGCGCCTGCAATCCCGGCCTGGCCCACAAGGCGCTCAGCGCCGAGGACCGGATCGGTGTGATGCTGCCCTGCAATGTCGTGGTGCAGGAAAAATCACCCGGCCGGAGCGACGTCTCGGCCGTCGATCCGGTGGCCTCGATGTCGGCCGTCGACAATCCCGACCTCGGCGGCATCGCCGATGCCGTGCGCGGCAAGCTCCGCGCAGTAATCGACGCGCTCTGAAAGCAAACCACGCCGCGAAAACGAAAACGGCGCCCCCTGAGGGGCGCCGTTTCAACGTCGGACCTGGCCCGGGCCACCCCGGGGCGCAGCGTGACGGCGCGCGTCAGCGCGGCGCCATCACCATGACCATGAGACGGCCTTCCATCTTCGGCTCGAACTCCACCTTGGCCACGTCGGAGAAATCTTCCTTGACCCGGTTCATGATGTCCATGCCGCGGTCCTGGTGGGCCATCTCGCGGCCGCGGAAGCGCAGCGTGACCTTCACCTTGTCGCCGGCCTCGAAGAAGCGGTGCATCGCCTTGGTCTTCACGCCATAGTCGTGCACGTCGATGTTCGGCCGCATCTTGATCTCTTTGATCTCGACCGTCTTCTGCTTCTTTTTCGCCTCGGCCTTCTTCTTCTGTTCCTGGTACTTCAGCTTGCCGTAGTCGATGATCTTGCACACCGGCGGATCCGCATTCGGCGACACTTCGACAAGGTCGAGTCCCGCTTCCTCGGCGGCCTCCAGGGCTGCTTCGACGGGCATAATGCCCTGTTTTTCACCGTTTTCGTCGATCAGAAGGACCCGCGGAACGCGGATATCCCGGTTGGTGCGCGGCCCTTCCTTCTTGGGCGGCTGCGCGGCGTGCGGTCTACGGGCTATGGCCTCTTCTCCCTTGTGGCCCACGTACAGAAACCTAGTAATCCCCCGGCGGCGGAACCGGATCAAGCCCAAAGTGGGCGTATCAGGCGCCTGTCCGGACGGGAGCGGCGCACTATGGTCAAATGATCACATTTGGCAAGCGCCGCACACTGTGGGCCGCTCCGCCATCATGGCGCCGGTCGGGATGTGGGGAAGGCCGGCACCGCGTTCAACCGGTCAGGCGGCTTCCGGCTCGCGATCGAAACCGCCGGCGAAACGCATCGCCGCGACGGCCTCTTCCGGCGTCACCTGGGCCAGCGTCGGCGCATGCATCAGGATAACCGGCTCGGGGCCGCGCGGGGCGAACAGGGCCGGATCGCCGACATCGCCGTAAAGCGCCAGCGCCGGCGCCCCCGACGCCACCAGCAGGTGGAGCAAGGGCGTATCCTCGCTGAACACGAACCGGGCATGCCGGGCGAGACCGGCCAGCTGGGCCAGCTTGGCCTTGCCGGTAATGTCACGGGCGCCCGGCGTGACATGAGCCACATAGCGGCCGACATCGCGGGTATCGGGCCCGCCGATCAGCGCCGGCGTCACCCCGGCCTGCAACAATTCATGCGCCAGTGCGGCCCAGCGTTCCTGGGGCCAGCGCAGGGCCGGTTTCACCGTGTCGCCGGACGGCGCCAGAAGGGCGAAGGACCCGTTGAGACCGAAATATTCCGGATCCAGCATGCGCGACTGCTTGGCCAGGAAATCCACCCAGCTCGCATCCGGCGGCGGCGCCGCCCCCAGCGGATAATGCTCCGGCTCCAGACCGAGCACGGCATTGAGGCGGCCGGCCACGGCATCGACGGGATGCGCCGTCTCGCGCGGGTCGGGCACCACCTCGCTCCAGCGGCATTTCGAAAAGCGGAAGAGCCGCTTCAGCTTGCGCGAGTCCGCACTGCCGACCAGATCGTAGACGCGCGCCGGCTTGTTGAGCTTCAGCCGCTTGTCGCGCAGCCCGGCAAGGGGCCGCGTGTCGGGCACGGCATCGGTCTCGATCATGTTGAAATAAGGACAGTGCTTCAGGAAGCTCTCGTAATCCGGCGTGGTCAGCAGGATGATACGATCGCGCTTGTGCACGTCGCGCAGCAGTCGCGCGGCGGCCAGCATCCTCACGGTCGAGGCCAGATCGCCCCAGTGCAGGATATAGGTGATGTCGCGCTGCGGTTCGCTCATGGCTCGCAGTTTAGGACCTCATGATAGACGCGCAAAGTCGAAGCTTGCAGGCTGACGGTAGAAAAATGCGTCGTGACGTGATCGCGGGCCCGGCGGCCGATCGCATCGCGGTCTTCCGGCGCCAGCGCCACCGCGCCGGCAATGGCGGCCGCAAGCGCCGCCGGATCGCCCGGCTGCACCCGCCAGCCGGTCTCGCTGTGCAGCACGACCTCACGCGCACCGCCATGATCCGCCGCAATCACCGGGCGCAGCATCGCGCCGGCCTCGGCCGCCGTACGGCCGAAAGCCTCCGGCTCGACCGAGGGCGTCAGCACGATGTCCGCCAGCATCATCGCCGCCGGCATGTCGCTGCAATGGCCCACGATATAGACCCGGTCGGCGACACCTTCCGAGGCGGCCAGCGCCCGCAATTCCTCGACATAGGTCTGCCGGCCCTGCGCATCGCCGGCCAGGACAAGGCGCGGCGTTTCCACCTCCGGATCGTCGTGCAGGCGGCCCATCGCCCGGATCGCCTCGCGCTGCCCCTTCCACCCGGTCAGGCGTGCCGGCAGGAAGAGGACCGGCGAGGCGTCCTGCGGGTCGAGCCCCCAGGCCTGGCGCAGCACCTCCACCCGGTCCGCTTCGACCGCCCCGGGATCGAAGCGTACGAGATCGACCCCGCGCGGAATGACCCGCACGTGCGGCGCAGCAAACGGGTGCTCGACGCCGATGTGCTCGCGGATGAATTCGGAATTGGCGATCACGCATTCGCCGCGCGCCATCACGGAATTATAGCGCCGCTTCAGGGCGGACCGGGCGTTGTAGGTGCCGTGATAGGTGGTGACGAAGTGCGCGCCGGTACGGTCGCAGGCCCATTTCGCACTCCAGGCCGGCGCGCGCGAACGGGCATGGACGATCTCCACCCCCTCGCGGCGGATCACGCCGATCAGCCGGTACATGTTGCGCATCAGCGTGAGCGGGTTCTTCGAGGCGGCCGGCATGCGGACCAGTTCGCCGCCCAGGTCCGCGAGTTCGCCTTCCAGACGCCCGCCGGCGGAGGCGACGAGGGCACGGCCGCCTTCGGCGATCACGGCCTCGGCGACTTCCAGCGTCGTCCGCTCGGCGCCGCCGGCATCGAGTTCGGGAATCACCTGGAGAACGATCATTCGGGAGGAAACCGGGCCGGATCAGAATTCCTTATCTTCTTTCACACCTTGGCCCGGAAAACAAACGAATGCGGCGCGTGGCGGCGCGTGCGGCCCGGCCCGGGCGCTGTTGCTACCATCGGGGAAGTTTGTTACTGGCAAAGATGCAGGGCAGGCCTCCGACGGCCACCGGCTGCGGTGTGGCTAGCCTGAGCGGTGGGTGCGTCGTGACCTAATCCCGGTCCGGTCTGCAACTGGCAGATGCGCACATAAGAGTGACGAACGTGCCTGCGGGTGCGGCCGGGGAACATTACTGCCCCTGCCCCCGTAACCGCCGAACCGATCAAGATGGAAAATTCGCCCGGCGTGCCGTTGCACGACGCAGGGACACGTGCGGGCGATTGGCTCAAACAGGGACGCAAGAAGTCAGACAGGCGAGCTGTGTCTGCTGACCGCGCTGATGTGAATGACCGAAGGCACCTTGGTTCAGGATTTCGGGCAGGACCCGATCGCTACCCGGGAAACCGACCATTACCAGAAGGAATACATCGAAGGCTTCGTCGACAAGTGGGACGAGCTGATCGACTGGGACGCCCGCGCCGAAAGCGAGGGCCAGTTTTTCATCGACATTCTCAAGGCCCGCGGCAAGCACAAGGTTCTCGATGCTGCCGCCGGCACCGGCTTTCACTCCATCCAGCTGCTCAAGGCCGGATTCGACGTCACCACGGTCGACGGCAGTGCGGAAATGCTGGCCAAGGCCTTCGAGAACGGCCGCAAGCGCGATCTCGTGCTCAATACGGTGCATGCCGACTGGCGCTGGCTGAACAAGGATGTGCACGGCAAGTTCGACGCCATCATCTGCCTGGGCAATTCCTTCACCCACCTGTTCGACGAACAGGACCGCCGCCGCACGCTGGCCGAATTCTACGCGGCGCTGAAATGGGACGGGATCCTGATCCTGGACCAGCGCAATTACGACGCGATCCTGGACGGCGATTTTTCCACCAAGCACAAATACTATTATTGCGGCGACCAGGTCGTGGCCGAGCCGGAGCATGTCGATGACGGGTTGGCGCGCTTCCGCTACGCCTTCCCGGACGGGGCCGAGTATCACCTCAACATGTTCCCGCTGCGCAAGGCCTATACGCGCCAGCTGCTGACCGATGTCGGCTTCAAGAAGGTGAAGACCTTCGGGGACTTCCAGGAAACCTACCAGGAAAACGATCCGGACTTTTTCGTCCACGTTGCGGAGAAACTCGAAGATGAGCACTAAGTCACAGGCCGTCCTGGAGGCGGAAACCTATTACGACAGCGCTCCGGCCGATGCCTTCTACCGCGCCGTCTGGGGCGGCGAGGACATCCATGTCGGCCTCTATGCCAGCCCGGACGAGGACATCGCCACGGCGAGCCGCCGCACGGTGACCACGATGGCCGACCGGCTTCAGACCATCGGGCCGGACAGCAAGGTGATCGATCTGGGCGCCGGTTTCGGCGGCTCGGCACGCTATCTGGCCGACCGTTTCGGCTGCCACGTCACCTGCCTGAACCTGTCGGAGACCCAGAACGCCTTCAATCGCGAACTGACCGGGAAGGCGGGGATGAACGACAAGATCGATGTCGTCTACGGCTCCTTCGAGGATCTCGACGACCCGGACGACAGCTATGACATCGTCTGGTCTCAGGATTCCTTCCTGCATTCCGGCGAACGGCTGAAGGTGATCGAGGAAATCGACCGCATCACAAAGCCCGGCGGCGAGCTGATCTTCACCGACCCGATGCAGGCGGATGACTGTCCCGAGGGCGTGCTTGACCACATTCTCAAGCGGATTCACCTGCAGACCTTCGCTTCGGTCGCCTTCTACAAGCACGAGCTCGGCAAGCGCGGCTTCACGCCTGTGCAGCTCGACGAGACGCCGATGAATCTGCGCACCCACTACAACCGGGTGCGCCAGGTCCTGCTGGAGCGCCGCGAAGAGCTGACCAAGCTGTCCGGCGCGGAGTATGTCGACGGCATGATCGAGGGGCTCAAGCACTGGGTCGACGGCGCCGACAAGGGCTATCTCAACTGGGGCATCCTGCATTTCCGCAAGGGCTGATGCCTTTGTAATACGGCCCATGATGGACGCCGCCGCGCTGCAGCCCTAGCGTGGCGGCGTTCTTCGTTCTGCAAGGCCCTGCCATGTTCGCGCGCTTTATCCTGTCCGCCCTTTTTCCCGCCCTGCTGCTGGCCGTGCCGGCACACGCCCAGAACACCGCGCGGACGGAAGAGCGCATGCGTTACCAGGCCTGTATCGCGCAGAGCGGCGAGGCCCCGGCCGGGGCGCTGGAAGAGGCTCAGACCTGGCGCATCGAGGGGGGCGGCTGGCCGGCCGAGATCTGCGAGGCCCACGCCTTTATCGGCCTGGGCGATTTCGAGGTCGCCGCGGCCATTCTGGAAGAACTGGCCGGGGAGCCCCGGGCCGGCATGGTCGACGCCGAACGCGTCGACTTCCTCACCCTGGCGGGCGAGACCCGGGCGCGCGCCGGGGATGTCGAGACGGCGTTGGAAGACTATGCTGCGGCACTGGAGATCGACCCCTATTCCGTCCTCACCCTGACCCTGCGCGGCCGGCTGCACCGTGAGGCGGAAAACTGGGGCGGGCTGGAGCGCGATGCCCAGCGCCTGATCGATCTGGTGCCGGAAAGCGCCGAGGGCTGGTATCTGCGTGGCCTCTATCATCTCAACACAGGCAATCTGGAGGCGGCCGGCGCCGACATGGAGGCCGCCCGGGAGCGGGCGCCGGACCGCATCGAGGTCCTGGTCCTGCGCGGAGACATCAACGAGGCCCGGCGCCTCGCAGACGCCGACTGATCAACCGGCCGCCTGGAGCGGCGCCCGGGCCGACAGTGCACCGGCCCGCACGACACGGTCGCGGCCACCGGCCTTGGCCGCATAGAGCGCCTCGTCCGCCGCCTGCAGCAATCCTTCTGCCGTCGCCATCATATCCTCGCGTTCGAGCACCGAAACGCCCAGGCTCGCCGTCACGGGAATGCGGTCGCCACTGGCGACCCGCACATCCACCGACGCCACGGCCCGGCGGATGCGCTCGGCCGCATCGACCGCCGCGGATCCGTCCCTGCCAGGCATCACCACCGCGAATTCCTCGCCGCCCAGACGGCCCAGCATGTCGCGCTCGCCCAGGCACGCCTCGACCTGACGCACGGTCTGCACCAGCACCTGGTCGCCGACGGCATGGCCATAGGTGTCATTGGTCCGCTTGAAGTGGTCCAGATCCACCATCACGGCCGCCACGGGCACATCCTGGCGGCGGGCCCGGTCGACCTGGGCATCGAGATACTGCATGAAGGCGCGCCGGTTTGCCGCCCCGGTCAGCGCGTCGGTCTCGGCCATGCGGCGGAACTGTTTCTGCATGCGCACCAGGCGCGAAGCCGCCCGCAGACGCGCCCGCAGCTCCGTCATGTTGACCGGCTTGCGAATGAAATCGTCGGCCCCGGCGTCCAGCGACTCCTCGAGCCGTTTTTCCTGGCCCGATGCCGTCACCACGATGGTATAGACCGTCTCGGTTTCCGGATTGGACTTCAGCGACCAGCACGCCTCCAGCCCGCTGGTGGCCCCGACCTCGATCCCGGTCAGGAAAATATCGACCGGCATCAGGTTAAGCAGGGCGAGCGCATCGTCGGCATTGGGAGCCGTGTGCACCTCGTAACCGGCCTCGCGCACCGCCTCGCTCAGGATGCGCAACTGCACCTGGCTGTTCTCGCACACCAGAACCGAAATCCGGTCGGAATATACCCGCCCCGCCAGATGCGGGTCCCCTGTCGGTCTGTCGACCTGCATATCCTCAGACGCTCCCCGTGCGTCAGCCCCTCCAAGTCGCGGAGGCCTACCGGAGAAAGGCTAACAACCCCTCAACCCGAGGTGGATTTTTCATGCATCGGGCAGTCGTGCCCATTCACGCAGAACATCCGGATCGTCCTCCCCGCCGGCATGACGCTCCGCTTCGTCCCGTGCGCGCGCCGGGTCGAGCCGACCCAGCGCCCAGACGGCCATGCCGCGCACCAGGGGCGAGGTATCGCCGAGCCTTTCAAGAACCATCGGAATCAGGTCCGCATCGGACGAATTACCGATGGCAATCATCACGTTGCGCACGAAGCGGTCGCGCCCGATCCGCTTGACCGGCGAGGCCGTGAAGACCTGGCGGAATTCCGCACCGTCCAGCGCGGCAAGTTCCGCCAGCAACGGGCCTTTCAGCTCGGGCCGGGGATGAAACGCCGCTTCGTGCGCCACCGCGGCGAACTTGTTCCACGGGCAGATCGCCAGGCAATCGTCGCAACCATAGATGCGGTTGCCCATGGGCGCGCGGAATTCCTCGGGGATCGGCCCCTTGTGCTCGATGGTCAGATAGGAGATGCAGCGCCGCGCATCGAGCCGGTAGGGTTCCGGGAAAGCGTTGGTCGGGCAGATGTCCAGGCAGGCCCGGCAGGAGCCGCAATGATCGGTCTCGGCTTCGTCAGGCTTGAGTACGGCCGTGGTCAGCATGACACCGAGGAACAGCCAGGAGCCGTGCGCGCGGCTGACCAGGTTGGTGTGCTTGCCCTGCCAGCCCATCCCCGCCTTGCCGGCCAGGGGTTTTTCCATCAGCGGGGCGGTGTCCACGAAGACCTTTACATCCTCGCCGGTCTCTTCGGCGAAGGCCCGGGCGAGGCGCTTCAGCCGCTTCTTCATCAGGTCGTGATAATCGGCGTTCTGCGCATAGACAGAGATCACACCTTCGGACTTGCGCTCCAGCAGCGCCAGCGGATCGACATCCGGCCCGTAATTCATCGCCACCACGACCGCCGATTTCGCATCCGGCCACATCGCCGTGGGATGCTTGCGCCGCTCCAGCGTATCTTCCATCCACGCCATGGAGCCGTGCATGCCCGCCCCGACAAACTCGGCCAGACGCTCTCCCGCCGCCCAGGCCTCGTCGGCCCGGCAGATCCGCGCCTCGGTGAAGCCGAGGGCGGCGGCTTCAGCTTTCAGGGTGGCCGTATGCATGGGGGTGATTTTAGCGGGAAGGGGCGGGGGGAAGATAGTTGGGGGAGCAGGGGCATTCTGGAGGGATTTTGCGGATAGCCGTCCGGCAGCTTGCGAGTTTATCGTAAAGAAGGCTGCCTATTCGCCACCTTGTTTATCACTCGACCGCCGTAGGATGAGGAATGGCATTCGACTTTCAGGGAATGACCGTTCCCGACCTCATCAGGGCACCGCTCGGCCAGATGTCCGATAGCGACGCAGTCGCCTGCGTCGCTATGCTAATTGACCTTTCCACCGACGAGCGTTCGGAGTTGGGCATCGAACGAGCGTTCGGCATGTTGAAAGAGATCTCAAGGCGCGCCTTGCTGCCGGCCGAACAGGCGACACTTCACTACTTTCGCGCAAATGCGTGGGCCGCAAAGCGTATTATCGAACTTGTCCCTGGGCCGCGTGAATGGGAGCGGCTCTATCGCCAAGAAGAAATTTTATCGCTGTTTTTGGCTCGCAACCATGAGGGGTTCGCGAGCCTGAGCAAGGTTCGCCGGTGCCAGATACTCACCAATTTGGGTATTCAGTTCAACGAAGTCGGCCGCTTTGTCGAAGCGATCGAGCTTTGGGACAGCGCGCTCGCGCTATTGCCCAATTTCGCGATGGCCAACGGGAGCCGCGGCGACGGGCTGAAGTACTACGGTCTTGCGTCGGAGGATCGCTACGATCTCGAAGTCCTGCTGCTATTTGCAAGACGGTCCTACGCTGCTGCGACCGCAAAGGGGGCCTTGTGGGATTCGATCTATCCACCGTCCTACAAGGAACGCTTCCTATCCAGTGCACGCCAAATCGACGACTGGTTAGACCTTTCCGCTATCGAGGCCGATCTCAATTTGGGACGTCCGTCGCTCGGCCGCAGCAAGAAGGAACAGGCATATCGCAGGTGGTGCCTGCAGCATCGGCTGTTCCTGAATCCACTAAATGATCTCGGTGCGCATCCGATCGCGGCGTCCGACCATCTACTGCTTCCTTCGTTGCGGGTTGGCATCGAAGAGACGGGCATGCCCCCCATCATCGGCCTCTACAGCCAGATGAAGCAGGAATATGCGTTCGCACGGCTCATGCTCTGGGAAGGACAACCGGATGATCACGTGCATTTCGCAGATCGGCGCGTGCGCCTCTCGAACACCTTGGATTATCCAAGCTTCTCAATGGCAACCGAAAAGACCTGCGCCGCGTTTCGTCTCGCCTATTCGATCCTCGATAAGGTTGGCTATCTCATCAACATCTACTGGCGATTGGGTGCCGAGTCACATCGAGTCGGGTTTCGGTCTGTGTGGTACAATCAGACTGGCGATAAGCCCCAGCTCCATGATCGCTTAAAGGGTTATGAGAACTGGCCACTCCATGGTCTGTTCTGGTTGTCGAAGGATCTGTTCGATGATCGGTTCCAGCGCGTTACTAACCCGGACGCGCGGGAAATCTTCGTCATCCGTAATCATCTCGAACACAAATATCTTCAAGTGCACGAAGGCTGGGCAGAGGCGGGCGCTCACATGCCAATCACCAGCTCAATCGGACATTCGATATCAAGCACCGATTTGGCGTCAAAAGCGCTGAGGTTACTCAAGATGGCGCGCGCCGCGATGATCTATCTACCGCTGGCAGTGCATGCTGAGGAGCGCCGCCGTTCACGTGATTCAGACGCGGATGGTTTTGTCTGCCACATGGATATCTCGACTTGGAACGACGACTGGAAACGATAGGCCATGACTCAGTCTTCCGTCAGGACATAGTCGCGTCGGGTCAAGCGCGACGGCCTGCAGCCAGTTCTTCATCGAGAATGTCACCGATGCTTCGGGCTGACACCTTGCCCGCCCGACCCTCGTCGATACGCGTTTCCAGTAAGGTCTTCAGCTCCTGCCACGCCTGCTCAGCATCCGTATCGCCGGGGAATAGCCGTTCGAGTGCGTACTGCTTGATCGTCTTGCCCTCCAGGGCCGCCAGCGCCTTCAGGCTTTGGTGCTGCTGGTCGGTCATGTCGATGGTCAGGCGGCTCATGCGGCGAACTCCGTCAAATCCCACAAACCCACATTAGCACATATACAGGCGCGCTGTTACCCGTCCATTTCCCCTTCAGAAATCCAGGTCCGCATAGTGCGCCGAAGGCGGCGTGCCGGGGAGTTTGTCGGTCAGCAGGCCGCGGAAGGCCGGGCGGCATTTGACGCGTTGATACCAGTGTTTCACCGGCTCGAAATCGTCCCAGGGCACATCGCCGAGATAGTCGGCGCAGGACAGGTGCGCGGCAGCCGCGATGTCGGCGAGCGTGTAGCGGGGGCCGGCCAGCCCGTCGCGGGTCTCCAGCAACCAGGCCATGTGATCGAGATGCCAGCGCAGATGATCGCGGCCGGCCCGCAGCGCCGCCGGGTCCGGCGAACCGAGCCCCTGGGCGCGCTTTTCCAGTTTTTCGTGCAGGAGGTAGGCGTTGACCTCGCCGTCATACTTGCGGTCGAACCAGTCGACGAGGCGCCGCGCCTCGGCGCGCTCGGCCGGACCGCCGGGCAGAAGGCAGGGCGAGGGCGTGGTCTCTTCCAGGTATTCCAGGATCGCCCGGCTCTCGACGATCACCCGGCGCCCGCCCCCGGATTCGTCCACCAGGACAGGCGTCGTGCCGGCCGGATTGAGCGAGACGAGATCGTCCGGACGCTCCCAGGGCACTTCGAGCTGCAGCTCGTGGCGCAGGGATTTTTCCTCCAGGGCCAGACGGACCTGGCGCGAGAAGGGATCGAGGGGCCAGAAATGCAAGATGCGCATGGTGCGAGGCTAGCCTGTTTCGGAAGGCGCGCTAAGGGTCCTCAAGCTGCTGCGGATCCTCGCCCCGGAAGAATTCCGTGCCATGCGGCTCGGCCGCGCCGTGCGGGTCGGCATGGATGATGATGTCGGCAGCCGGATAGGCCTTCGTGAGACGCTTCTCGCACTCGACCAGGATGTGATGGGCGTCGCGCAGGCTCATGTCCGGCTGCAGCGCCATGTGGAACTGGATGTGCAGCAGCGGTCCGGCGGCCCGGGTGCGCAACTGGTGGATATTGACGATGCGCGGATCCTCGGCGGCGATGTCGCGGATGCGCTCGCGCTCCTCTTCCGGCAGCTCGCGGTCCATCAGCTGGTCGCCGGCGCCGCGCGCCACGCCCCAGGCGGTCCAGCCCAGCCAGGCGGCCACGCCCAGCGCGGCCACGGCATCGAGCCACAGCCAGTCCAGCAAGACCGCCCCGGCAATGCCCGCAATCACGGCCATGTTGGAGGCCAGATCCGAGAAATAGTGCGCCCGGTCGCCCTCGACCGCGATCGAGCCCATCTTGTCGAGCGCACGGGTCTGGATGATCAGGAGCACGATGGTCAGCCCGACGGACAGCACCATCACGCCCAGCGCCCAGCCGGTGGCGCGGATCTCCACCGGATTGATCAGGTGCTCCACGCCCTCGCGCACGAGCAGGGCGGCGGAGACGGCGACGAGGATGGCCTGCAGGATGCCGGCGAAGGCCTCGGCCTTGCCGTGTCCGAACCGGTGTTCCTCGTCGGCCGGCTCGGCCGCATAGCGCACCGAGAAATAGACCGTCAGCGAGGCGGTGAGGTCGAGCAGGCTGTCGGCGGCGGAAGCCAGCAGGGCGACCGAGCCGGACAGCCACCAGATCACGCCCTTGGTGAGCGTGAGTATCAGCGCGACCGCGACGGACGCAGCCGTGGCCCGCCCGGTATGGCGCAGCGCCTCTTTCGGTTCGAGGCGTCCCGGTCCGGCAGAACTTCCGGCATGATCATGAGGCATGGGTGCGATCCTTCTGTCTGCCGGTGTAGGGCGCGGTTGCAAGCGGCGTCAATTCCGAGGCGCGCTCCAGACAGGTTTCGATCCAGTCCAGCGCGGCCCGGAAGTCGGCATCGCGTACAATGGTGACAGGCCGGGCCGCAGGATCCGGCTGCAGCAGGCCGTCGAACCCGTCCTCGGCCCCCAGCGTGAACCCGCCCGTTTCAAGCGCCAAGAATCCTGCCGGTGCGATCGCTGCCGCCACGGCGAGCGCGTCATGGGGATAGCAGCCGTCTATCCCTTCCATCGCGCGATAGGCGTCCATGTAGTGGGCATGAGCCCGGCGCAGGAATTTCAGGACCGGACCGTCCAGCCGGCCGGCGATGGCCGCCAGCCGGGCCCGGCGCAGGACGACCCGGCGGCAGGTATCCAGCGGCACCAGTGTCAGACGCGGCGCTCGCTCGAGCACGATACGCGCGGCTTCCAGGTCCGATCCGGCATTGAATTCGCCCCGGTGGCGACGGGCGGGCGGCACGCTCAGGCTCGTACCCATGCACACAATGGCCCCCAGGCCGTCGAACGCCGCCGCGTCGCGCAACAGCGCCCGGGCGAGATTGGTCATCGGGCCGATGCAGACCAGCCGTCCGTCCTGCCCCGCCGCGCGCGCGAAGGCGGCCATGGCGTCGGCCGTCTCGTCGGGATGGACCTCCTGCACGACGCCGGTCTCGAAGGCGAGCTCATGATCCGCGGTGACGCCGCCCAGCCCGTCCTCGCCATGGATGGCGTGGGCATCGTGCCAGGGATGACCGGTCAGGGGCCGGTCGGCGCCGACATGGACCGGCGCGGACGGGCCCGGAAAGAAAGCCTGGACCAGGGCGGCATTGCGGGCCGCCCGGCGCGGCGAGACATTGCCGAACACGGTCGACACGCCGGCCAGCCGTCCGCCGCACACCGCCAGGGCACACACGAGAGCCAGCGCATCGTCGACGCCGCCATCCGTATCGATCCACAGACCCACTCTTCCCCCCCGTCCCCGCGGCGCAGCGCGGCTCTGGCCAAGCCCGGTGAACTGGCGTTCTATGCCCTTGCCCGGTCAAGGGGCCCGGACAGGGGACAGCCCGCATGCTGCTTATTCATCTGGTCGTTCTCGCGCTCGTTCAAGGCATTACCGAGTTTTTGCCGATCTCCTCCTCGGCTCATCTCATCCTGGCGCCCGACGCATTGGGCGTGGACGACCAGGGGCCGCTGATCGACGTGATGGCCCATGCCGGCTCGCTCGTGGCGGTGCTGGTCTATTTCTGGCGCGACATTCTCGACGTGGCCCGCGGCAAGCTGGCCCTGCTGACCGGCAAGATCACGCCGGGCGGCCGCATCGCCCTGCTCGTCGCCGTCTCCATGCCGCCGGTCTTTGTCGTCGCGGGCGCGCTCTATGCCTTCGACCTCGTCGACGCGCTGCGTTCGCCCGCCGTGATCGCTGCGGCAACGCTCATCTTCGCCCTGCCGCTCTGGCTCGCCGACCGCTATGGCAAACAGACCGGCTCGCTGGAAACCATGCGCTTCAGGGACGCGGCCCTGATCGGCATCGCCCAGCTCTTCGCCCTCATTCCCGGCGCCTCGCGCTCGGGCGTCACCATGACGGCGGGCCGCGCGCTGGGCCTGAAACGCTCGGAAAGCGCCCGCTTTTCCATGCTGATGGCGATCCCGGTGATCGCCGCTTTCGCCCTGGTCTCGGTCATCGACCTGGCCCGGGCCGACGCAGCGGGCGCGGCGCTGCACGACGGGCTCGTGGTTGCCGGCCTGTCCTTCGTCGCGGCCTGGGCAGCGATCGCAGCCATGATGAAACTGGTCGACCGGATCGGCTTTCTGCCCTTCGTCATCTACCGGATCGGGCTGGGCGCGGTGCTGATCGGGCTGATGATGTTTTAGGGAAGCGCCCCATCCTTCCCCTTGACGGGGAAGGTGGGCCGAGGCGGAGCCTCGGGCCGGATGGGGTGAATCCCGGTGGATGGAACGGGGACAGACACGTAGGCGTGCCTACGTGTCTGTCCCCGAAGTCACCCTAGCTTGCCTGGCGTTCGTGGAACTGGCCGTAGCGGCGATAGCGCACCAGGTAGGACGGCACGACCGCGTCGACGGTTTCCGCCTCGAGACCCAGATCGGCCAGTGTCTTCGCCCCGTCGGCCACGACATTGTCGCGCTGCAGCTGGATGAGCTGGTCGCGGGTGATGACCGGCTGCACGAAGGGCAGGATGGCGGCCATTTCCGACAGCATGGCGATCACGCTGCCGATCGCCCAGGGCAGCGGCAGCAGCAGGCGCGGGCGATCGATCTCGTCGAGGATGAAGCGCATCAGCTCGGCGAAGGTATAGACACCCGGACCGCCCAGCTCATAGGTCTCGCCGCGCGCCGCTTCGTTTTGCAGCGCCGCCACGGCCGCGCGGGCGACATCGCCCACGAAGACCGGCTGGAAGCGCGTCTTGCCGCCGCCGAACAGCGGCAAGGCCGGCGAAAACCGCGCCATATCGGCAAACCGGTTGAAGAAGCTGTCCTCGGTACCGAACACGATGGAGGGGCGCAGCACGGTCGCTGTGGGCAGCGCCTCGCGCACCATCGCCTCGCCTTCCGCCTTGGTGCGGGCATAGCGCGACGGGCTGTCGGCGTCCGCGCCGATGGCGGAGATCTGCACCATGCGCTCGATACCGGCCTTGGCGGCGGCCTCGGCGATCGTCTTGGCGCCCTGGGCATGCAGGCGGGAGAAGGTCTGGCGGCCGTTCTCGTTGAGCACGCCGACCAGATTGACCACGCCGCTGGCATTTTCCAGCGCCCGCTCGACCGAAGCCGGCACGCGGACATTGGCCTGCACCAGCTGCACCTGGCCGACCACACCCATCACGCGCAGGTCCTGGGCGATGTGCGGCCGCCGCGAGGCGACGCGGACACGATAGCCTTCGCGGGCCAGGGCCCGGACCACATGGCGGCCGACAAAGCCGGACCCGCCGAACACGGTGATGATTTCGTCTCGCAGCATGGCTTTCCCTCGGGAAAATGATCGTGGTCCGGATAGACCAAAAATCCGCCCGCCTGTCCATGAGGCATTGCGCCTCGCGGGGTGCGGACCCGGCCGGGGTCAGGGCCGGTGCGCGGAATGCAGCAAACTGCGCATGTGCCCGTTGACAGCGCCCCGCGCCGGCTTTAGGAACCGCGCCTCTGACACCTGCCCAGGTGGCGGAATTGGTAGACGCGCTGGCTTCAGGTGCCAGTTCCCGCAAGGGAGTGGAAGTTCGAGTCTTCTCCTGGGCACCATCTTCTAGTTTCTTGCGATCCAACGCAGTCCGAATAGGGCCCTCCGCGCCTTGTTTTGAAGTGGCTTTCGCAAAGCCGCCGTCCGGCTCCGTCCGCGACCGTCCGTTGGTATCCGGCAATTTTGTTGGTATATCTGTTGGTATCGGGCCTTCGATTCCGCTGGGGCCTGGCCACCGGAGCGCCGCCCCCGCATGCCCCTGTCAGACACGCAAATCCGCAATCTCAAGGCAGGCGAGCGAGCTGCGAAATTCAGCGACGGCGGCGGCCTGCACCTCCTCGTTACTGTGAACGGTTCCAAGCTCTGGCGGCTGGCCTACAGGTTCGGCGGCAAGCAAAAGACCCTGGCGCTGGGGGCGTATCCCCATGTCAGCCTTGCCGAAGCGCGCAGCAAGCGAGACGGGGCGAAGGGATTGCTGGCGACGGGTGCCGACCCCTCGCAGCATGCCAAGGAGGAAAAGGCCCGCAGCCGCGCCGCCGGGGCAAACACCTTCGGTGCCGTCGCAGACGAGTTCCTGAAGAAGGTCACGCGCGAAGGGCGGGCCGAGATCACCATCGCAAAGAAGCGCTGGCTGCTGGATACCGTGCGCGGGGATATCGGGAAGCGGCCCGTTGCCGAGATAACGGCGGCGGAAATCCTGACGACCTTGCGCAAGGTTGAGGCGAAGGGGCATTTCGAGACTGCGCGGCGCATGCGGGAGACCGTCAGCCAGGTATTCCGCTATGCCATCGCAACGGCGCGGGCCGAGAACGATCCGACTTTCGGCCTTCGCGGGGCGCTGACCAGCCCGACCGTAACGCACCGCCCGGCCGTCACGGATCGGAAGGCGTTCGGCGGGCTCTTGCGGGCCGTCTGGACCTATGGCGGAAACCACAAGACCCGCGCGGCGCTACAGCTCATGGCCATTCTCTATCCGCGCCCCGGCGAGCTACGCAATGCAGAGTGGGCCGAGTTCGATCTGGATAAGGCGACCTGGACCATTCCGGCCGCACGAACCAAGATGCGGCGCGAGCACAAGAAGCCTCTTCCCCGCCAAGCCATCGAGATACTGACCGGCCTGCGCGATATGCCGGAAAAAGGGGTGTTGGTATTTGCGTCACCGTCATCACCCCAGCGTCCGATCAGCGAAAACACGCTGAACGGGGCACTCCGTCGAATGGGGTTCGCCAAGGGCGAGGCCACCGCACACGGGTTTCGCGCCAGCGCATCGACGCTGCTGAACGAAAGCCATCTCTGGGCACCCGACGCTATCGAGGCGGAGCTTGGCCATGCCGTCGCGGGCGCGGTACGTCGCGCCTACAACCGCGCCGCCCATTGGGACGAGCGGATCGGAATGGCAGCATGGTGGGCAGATGAAGTCGATACGATCCGCGCGTCTCGCTAGATCGAACGAGAAAACCGGGCTGGAACTGAACTAACCCGGTGCGATGTTGTCCGGTATAATCCGAGCATGAATCACGAGCGAATCAGAAAGCTGTGGAGACTGCTGGGCGACCGGTATCCATCGCATTGCGCCGTAATCGAGTACACATTCGCGCACAACAACCCCACTGAAGAGGGGCTTCTGATCCTGCCGGATGACGAAAGTGCCATGACGCCCGAGGCTCATGCCGCGGAGGCATACCACAGCGAACTACTAGCATTGTCGGATGATGCGCTGGATGAGCGGATCACGGAGGCCGACCGGCTCGCAAACGAGGCGAAAGAAGCAGCGCACCCGTTCAATGTTCCTGAAGCGATGGCTGACGACGATGTATACGACTACTGGAGCAAAGCCGCTTACTGGAGCGTCGAAGAGGCGGTGGCGTTGGTTCTGGGCCGCAACCCCCGCGCAGTGATCAAGAAACGTCGAGCGCACGGCGAACGGAAAGCACGGTTCCACCCGGATTTGTGCGGTCCCAAATTCGAGGCGTTGTATGAGCTTGCGCAGCGGGCCGTGTCCACTAGGCAGATACGCCTAAGCACCCCACCGGGAATGTTCCTGGCTTGGGCAAAGCGAAACCGGATTGCCGCGCCCGAACGCCTTGAAGCCATCGTCCGGGACCACGGCATTCAGGTGGCGGACTGGAAGACGGCTTACGACCGGCAAGTCGAAAAGGTCAAAGCGCTGGAATCCCGAATTGCGGAACTGGAAGCCGCCCCGCGTGAACCCGCTCCCGCCTCGAAATCGCAATCGGCTGTTACGCGCGAACGCAATACGCTTCTCAAGCTCGTTCTCGGCTTGGCGATGGACTGTCACGGGTATCGGCCGCACGCTCCTCGCTCGTCCACTGCGGGCGAGATAGCGAGCGCCCTGGAAGTGCAGGGGATTACCGTCAGCGAAGACACGATCCGCAAATATCTGGGCGAAGCGGCGGAGTTCGCACCCCCCGCCGACGCCTGACACGACCTGCCCAAACCGAATTCGGGCGGGCTGAAACCGAATTCGCCCAAAGGTCGCACCGGACCTCGCAGGTTCATCTCGTCATCAACCGAACGAGACTGAACCATGACGCACCAGCACGACACGCATTCAGACTTCCCCAGCGACGGATTCGTCCGCCTCTCCAGCATCCTGGCCCCCGTCGGACCGATCCCTGTCAGCAAGTCCACCTGGTGGCAGGGCGTCAAGGACGGGCGCTACCCCCAACCGGTCAAACTCGGCCCGCGCGTCACGGCGTGGCGGGCGAAGGATATCCGTGCGCTGTTCGAGACGGGGGCGGAGTGACCATGCCCGGCGGACACCGGCCAAACCTGCGCGCGGTCAAGAAACACCGAAACTACACGGCCGAGGAGGCCGCGCGCACGCTGGGGGTATGCAAGGGCACAGTCCGGCGCTGGATCAAGGCAGGCCTGC
This sequence comes from Pseudomonadota bacterium, assembly GCA_034659015.1. Taxonomy (GTDB): domain Bacteria; phylum Pseudomonadota; class Alphaproteobacteria; order Caulobacterales; family Maricaulaceae; genus Maricaulis. The sequence continues at coordinate 62,601 of JAYEGL010000001.1, forward strand.
CCGCCCTGACGGACCGCAAGCCGGTCCTGATCCTGGGCGAAGACCTGACCGGCTGGCTGAAAGCGCGCAAGACACCACCCCAGCGCTGTCCCCCTGGCGAGTGCTATTGCATGAAGTGCAGGGCGCCCCGCCAGGCCGCCGGGAGCATGGCGGAATTCGTGCCGCTCAATGCCACAGGAGGCAATCTGAGAGCGCTCTGCGAGACCTGCGGCACCCTGATGCATCGCCGCGTCTCGAACGCCCAGCTGGAGGCCTTCAGCGTATTTCTCGACGTGACCATCGCGCAGGACCAGCCAGACATAATGAAGAGCGCCTGACCCTGCCTGTTTGATCACTTGAGATAGGAGCGAGAAACCCATGCGAAAGCACCACCCCGAAAACGAGCGGATCAAGCGCCGCTATTTCATCTATCTGCGCGAAGCGAAGCGCCTGTCGGAACATAGCGTCGATCAGGCCGCCGCGGCTATCGCCGCGTTCGAGACGGCGACCAGGCATCGCGATTTTCGCAAATTCCATATCGAACAGGCGCGCCGGTTCAAGCGCACACTGGACGAGCAGGTGAACGCGAAGACCGGCAAGCCATTGGCCAAAGCCACGATCCATGCGCGACTGATGGCGCTAAAGGCCTTCTTCCAGTGGCTGGCGGATCAGCCGGGATACCGGTCGCGGATCAGCTATGCCGATGCGGAGTATTTCAATCCATCCGCCAATGATGGACGCATCGCCAGAACCACGCGGGAGCGCCCGGCGCCGACGCTGGAGCAAATCCGGCAGGCTCTGAAGACCATGCCGAGCGGGACGCCCATCCAGCGCCGCGACCGGGCGCTGATCGCCTTCGCCATCCTGACCGGAGCGCGTGACAATGCCCTTGCGTCGCTGAAGCTGAAGCACGTGGACACCGCCCTGCGCCGCGTAGTGCAGGATGCGCGCGAGGTGCGCACCAAACGCGCCAAGACGATCATCAGCTATTTCTTCCCGGTGGGCGAAGATATCGAAGCAATCGCGACCGAATGGCTGGACTGGCTGACCACGGCCGAAAGCTTCAGCCCGGAGGACCCGCTGTTTCCGAGAACCCATATTACCCTGGGCGAGAGCGGCCTGTTCGAGGCTGTTGGACTGGATCGCGCCCACTGGAGCGATGCCGCCGCGATCCGGCGCATCTTCCGCGAAGCGTTCGAAGGGGCAGGACTCCCCTATTTCCATCCGCACAGTTTCCGCCATACGCTTGTCGCGCTGGGGGAGCGATATTGCAGGACACCGGAAGACTTCAAGGCCTGGAGCCAGAATCTCGGCCACGAACAAGTGCTGACAACCTTCACCAGCTACGGGCCGGTGGCGGAAAACCGCCAGGGCGAGATCCTGGCAACGCTGGGGGGCGAACGGGAAGCGATGGACCAGCCAGGCGATCTTGACCCGGAGACGCTGGCGGCCGTTCGCGCGATCATGCGGGCCGGGCGCCAATCGGATGCCGCCTGACCTGTCCGCCCCAGCGCAAACGCGCCGAAGGCTTGCCAGCAGCGCCCGGCTTCGATTCTATGGCTATTCCAGCGGAATAGACGGGGCGGGCCGTGACCGAACTGACCTTCAAGGGCAAGGAATTCGTCTACAATCACCATCTGGCCGTGCCGTTCCGGCCGCTGGATATGCACCCGGACAAGGGCATCGGCCCGGCCCGGCTGGATGGCAACCTGATCGTCCAGGGCGACAATCTGCACGCCTTGAAAAGCCTGTTGCCGACGTACGCCGGAAAGGTGGACTGCATCTTCATCGACCCGCCCTACAACACTGGCAATGAAGACTGGGCCTACAGTGACAACGTCAATTCGCCGATGATCCGCGAATGGCTGAACGACAACCCCATCGGGATCGAGGACGGCCTGCGCCATGATAAATGGTGCGCCATGATGTGGCCCCGACTACGGCTTTTGCACGAGTTGTTGGCCGATCATGGCAGCATCTGGATCACGTTGGACGATAATGAAGCATTCAGGATGCGGGCCATGCTGGATGAATTATTCGGCGAAGGAAATTTAGTTGCCGAAGTGTCTTGGCAAAAACGATACACGAGAAGCAACAACACCAACAATTTTACGTCGGTGATTGACCGGCTGATTGTTTTTCAAAAGTCGGACGCATTTGATCTTAACCTTGAAGAGCGCGACGAAGATGCGGACGCGAGGTACACCAACCCAGACGATGACGAGCGCGGCCCGTGGAAAGCGATTCCCTTTCTCAACCCGGCGAGTGCAGATCAAAGGCCCAATTTGGCATACCCGCTGACCAACCCTCACACTGGAGAAACTTCAACCCCCAATGGTTCGGAAAAGGCTTGGCGAAACAGCGAAGCCACCTACCGGAAATTTCTCAAGGAGAATAGGTTTTGGTGGGGGAAGAACAAGGATAGTCGAGTCCCATCCATCAAGAGGTTCCTATCTGAAGTTAAGAGCGGGATGGCTCCGATCAATTTCTGGGAGCATAGTTTTGCTGGGCACACCGACGAAGCCAACGCGGAGCTAAAGGAAATATTTGGCGAGAAGGCCTTTGATACACCAAAGCCTAAGCGATTGCTTCAACGGGTTCTGGAGCACGCGACAGGGCCGGATTCGGTAATCCTGGACTCCTTTGCCGGTTCTGCCACAACTGCCCATGCGGTTCTCGAAGCGAACAAACGCGATGGCGGCAGCCGCCGCTTCATTCTCGTGGAAATGGAAGACTATGCTGACCGGCTCACTGCCGAGCGTGTGCGCCGGGTCATCAACGGCTACGACTTCAAGGGGACCAAGAAGACCGAACTGCTACGCGAACGGTTGAACTGGCGGGCACTGCAGAACGCCGAAACCCTCGTCCAGAAAGTTGAGTCCGTCGAGAAGCTGGAAGGCGACCGGTTCGACAAAATCACGAAACACGTGAAGGACGGCGAACTGATCGTCACCGGCGAGAAGACGGTGAAGGAGCGCGCCGAAGGCCTGGGCGGCGAATTCACCTATTGCACGCTGGGGGCGCCGGTAGAGCTGGACAGGATACTGACCGGCGAACAACTGCCCCCGTTCGAGGCGCTGGGGGCCGCGCTGTATCACATGGCCGCCAATAACGCCGCCGACCCCAACGGCATGAGCGAAGCGGACTTCTATGTCGGCGCCAACGAGGCCTGGCACATCTGGCTGATCTACAAGCCGGACCTGGACTGGTTGAAATCGCCAGACGCTGCGTTGACATTGGCGCGGGCGAGACAGATTGCCGAAGCGAAACCGGGCGACGGGCGCAAGCATCTTGTCTTCGCCCCGGCGCGCTTCGTGTCGCAGAAGATGCTGGCCGAGCACAATCTGCCAGTGGAATTCGCGCCCCTGCCCTATGCCCTCTACCGGATCGAACGGGCCTGACGCGCCATGATCCGCCAGCTGGACTATCAGGAACGGGTTCTCAAAACGCTTGAAGCGTATCTGGACGCGCTGAGCGAGGAGAAGGCGAAGGCCGACAAGATTGCCGCCGTCGCGGCAGAGCAACCCGACCTTGAGCTTGCCGTGCCCGACTTCACGGCGAAGGCCTGGGCGCGCATGGGGGAAGCGGGGATGCTTCCCGCCTCACGAGCCGCCATACCGTTTTCGCCGCGTGAAGACGGCATCGGCCGTCCGGTGCCCAATGCAGTCCTGAAAATCCCGACCGGCGGCGGCAAGACCTTCGTGGCACTGGATTCCCTGTCGCGGATATTCGGGCGCCATCTCGCCCGCACCACGGGCTTCGTCCTGTGGATCGTGCCGAACGAAGCCATCTACAGCCAGACGCTGAAGGCGCTGAAGGATCGCCAGCACCCCTATCGCCAGACGCTGGATCGCGCCGCCGCCGGGCGCGTACGCATCATGGAAAAGACCGACGCCCTGCATGCACGGGATGTGGAGGCAAACCTGTGCGTCATGCTGCTGATGCTGCAATCGGCGAACCGGGAGACGCAGGAATCGCTCAAGATGTTTCGCGACCGGGGCGACGTGCACGGTTTTTTCCCGTCGGATGCCGAACAGGACGCCCACAAGGCCCTTCTGGAAAGTGTTCCAAACCTCAAGATCTACGACCTCGCCGAAAGCACAGCGCAATGGCCTATGGTCAAGGCGAGCCTGGGCAATGCGCTGCGCGTCATCCGCCCCGTTGTGGTGCTGGACGAGGGGCACAAGGCCATATCCGACCTCGCCTTCCGCACGCTCTATGGGTTCAATCCCTGCTTCGTCCTGGAGCTGACCGCTACGCCGAAGGATGTGCAGCCGCGAGGCGGCGCCAATCCGCGCGACGGCCGCTATGCCAATGTGCTGGCCGAGGTGACAGGGCGCGAGCTGGACCATGAAGGCATGATCAAGATGCCGCTCAATCTCGACGCCCGCCAGGGTGCGGACTGGAAAGCGACCCTGAATGCCGCAGTCGATCAGGTGAACGCGCTGGACGCCAAGGCGCGCGACCTGCAGGCCGAGACCGGCCGCTATATCCGTCCCATCATGCTGGTGCAGGTGGAGCGAACCGGCAAGGATCAGCGCGACGGCGATCATATCCACGCAGAAGACGTGCGCGAGTGGCTGAAGACCGCCGGGTTCGACGATGCCGAGATCGCGGTGAAGACCGCCGAAACGAACGAGCTGAACCAGCCGGAAAACCTGGACCTGATGTCGCCGACAAACCGGGTTCGGGCGATCATCACGAAACAGGCCCTGCAGGAGGGCTGGGACTGTCCCTTCGCCTATGTCCTGTGCGCCTTGGCCGCCAACGCCAATCTCAACGCGATGACACAGCTTGTGGGCCGTATCCTGCGTCAGCCGCAGGCCATGAAGACCGGGGTACCGGAGCTGGACGAAGGTTACGTCATCACGCACCGCGCCCAGACCGGCGAAATCGTGACGGCGGTGAAGGATGGCTTGGAAAAGGACGGGCTGGGCGATCTGGTGCTGCACGTGAATTCCGCCGATGCGGGCACCCCAGCGGACGGCTCCCGCAAGATTGCGCGGCGCAATACGTTTGCCAGCACCGAAATCTATTTGCCGCTGGTGTTGCGCGTGAAAGGCGATGAGCTGCGCGAGCTGGACTATGAAACCGACATTCTGGCCGCTATCGACTGGCGCGACTTCGACCCCATCGAGATTGCAGGCCGCATCCCGGCCAGCGGGCATTCCACAGGGCGCCAGCTGACACGCTTCCATATCGGTGAGGACGGCCAGGAGGCTATTGTTGCCGACGCCGTAACCGGCGGTGACGAACTACTCGTCCTGGACCCGGCCCATGCGGCCCGGCTGATATCGGACCTTGTGCCCAATCCCTTCGTGGCTCGTGAGATCGTCGGGCGCCTTCTCCAGCACCTGGAGGAGAGGCATTTCAAACCGGAGCGTATCGGGGCCATCGCTGGATTGATCGTCGAGGAATTGCGCAGAGGACTGGACGAGGAACGCACCGCGCGCGCAGAGGCCTATTTCCGCGCCGAAGTCGAGGCAGGCCGTATCCAGTTTCGTTTGCGTCTGGATGGCCGGAACTGGCGCATGCCGTTCACGATGGAGACGAGCCTCCCCGAAAACGCGCGCCAGCTCGCCGGAAAGACCGGCGGCCCGCTGGAGCGCAGCCTGTTTGCCCCTGTGTACGAAGCCGAACTGAACAATGACGAACAGGCCGTGGCGGTGCATCTAGACGGCGAGACCACACTGCGCTGGTGGCACCGCAATGTGGCACGCAGCCAGTACGGTGTTCAGGGCTGGCGGCGCGCGAAGATATATCCCGACTTCATATTCGCCGCGCAGCGTGACGGCGATGCGCCAGATAGAATTCTGGTACTGGAGACCAAGGGCGATCAGCTCGCCCACAATCTCGACACCGAATACAAGCGCAGACTGCTAGAGCTGATGTCGGGCAGCTTCGAATGGGACAAGACGGCACCCGCCGGAACGCTGGAGATGGAACGCGACGGGGAAACCGTGGAGTGCGCCCTGGTGCTGATGAGCGATTGGAAGAGTGAGCTTCCAAAGTATTTCGACTGACCACCCCTTCGCGGCCCACGCTCGAATGTGCTACATGCGAAGTGCGATCTGGCCGAGCAGGCGGGTCAGATTTGGTTTTGTTGGTATATTTGTTGGTTCTTTGAAAACCGTACGGAAATATTATTTGTGAATTCAGCCTATTAGATACAGAGTTCGACGCCTCTCCTGGGCACCATCTTCTTTCTTTTCGATTGTTCCCGCTGCGCTCGATCCGCATCTGAGCGCTCTCATGATCCTCATGCCGGCGTTCTTGCTGCGCCCTTGAGTAGGAAACTTAGGATCGCTCAGGAGCGTACCTAGGGTCCAGTCGGCATTGGGTGAGCTGGGCCACCCCATCACATTTGTCGCTCGCTGCTGTTGTGCTTTGACCAAAGCGCCCTATATTCGCCACGCTGCGAGTTAATACTACCTCAAGATGTTGTGGTGACAATTTCTGTCATCTCGACGTACTATATTCTCGTAAGCAGCAGAAAGGAGGCAACATGTCTGACGTGTTTTTGGTCGCTGACGACATTCTTAAGCTCTCCAAAAAAGCTGGCAAAGCACTAACACCTTTGCAGCTTATGAAGCTTACGTATATTGCTCACGGGTTCGGCTTGGCTCTGCTTAATCGCGATCTGATACCCGAGCGGATTGAAGCATGGCAATATGGGCCGGTAATCCCGGACCTCTATCATGTAACCAAGAAATTCGGGCGTAAGCCGATTCCTCTCAGTTCAATTTCTGACGATGATCCCAAAAGCTCCCCAGAAGCATTGGATCTAATCGAACAGGTTGTAGATAAATACGGCAGCCTTTCTGGGTATGCGCTGTCTCAGCTTACACACAAGGCCGGCAGCCCTTGGCACCAAGTGTTCGAACCGGACACCTTTGGTATTGAAATTCCCGACGAACTCATTCGGGAGCACTACAAGGCCATTGTGGATGCAGCAAAAACCTAAGGTTGATGTACCCCCGCCTCCGACGAGTGCGGGGGACAACCCATCTTGGGCGGATGACAAGAAGGCCAAGAAGGAAGAGCAATATTGGTCAGACCCCGACAAGCTCCAAGGCTTGGAACACCGCAATCAAGCATGGGTATTGCATGTCTACGGAATACTCGTGCCCGCATTCATGATATTTTTCTCTATCATTTTCATCGCATCTCTTGGCGTCTGGGTTTGGCACCACATCACACCTTGGACTTTTCTCCAGCCCGCTCAGCTGGAAAAAATCCAATCCATTGTCTTCTCTGGCACCCTAGGGGCGATCGTGAGCGCATACGCTCAACGGCACATGAATGGCGGCAAAACCTAGCACTATCACTTAAGCATCCATTCATTGTTGCGCCCCATGGGGCCTTCAGGCAGCAAACATGCAATCCGCTTGCGAAAACGCCCGGCAGGACAAGCCTGCCGGGCGTCTTTGACCTGTAAGTGCTTCGTACAGGTTGGGGGATTGTCGTCCGGGTCTACGAGCCGGTGACGGCCGGGGTGGTGCGGGTCACCTGGAAGCTGCCGCTGTCGCCGGGCTGGAGATAGGCGCGGCAGAAGCCGGCCTCGGTCACCGTGAACGGGCAGTCGAAGCCCGTGTGCTCGACCTGCATGGTCAGGCGCAGCTCGCCGCGCCCGGGCACGGAATAGGAGCACAGACCGCCGGTCACGTCGCCGATGGCGAAACGGCCATTGTCGTGCAGGCCGCGGCCGCGCTCGCGCGTTTCCAGGACGTCGCCGTCCTCCTGGTTCAGCCGGCAGGACACTTCCCAGCCGCGCTGACCCATCATTTCCAGAACAAACGCATCTCCCGGAGCCGGGAACTGCTGTGCGGTGACCTGTCCGGCCAGAGCAAGCGTACCAGCGAGGGAAGCAGCGATCATCATGCTTTTGGTTTTCATGACTTCTCCTCCTGTGAGAATTCGTAACTGCAATTCGTATGACACTAATGTTACAGAAGCCACAACCGCTGTAAAGTCAGTACACGGATGATACGCGATTTCGCGCAAATCCCTGCATGCACTGCATTTTAAAGGAAATATGACAATCGTTTCGAGATTTTACGATGCGTTAATACATCGGATTCGGGCCATGTGACACGCGATTGTCACAAAACAAGGCCAACGCGCCCGCTCCGCAGGCCGGGCGCCGGACCGTGCAGGCCCGTCTTGCCGCAACAGGCCCGGGCGGCTAGCGTCCCGGCTCCTCGGGGCCCGGGCGCGAAATGCTCTTCAATTCGTTCGAATTCCTGTTTCTTTTCCTGCCCGGCGTGCTGGCGGCCTATTATCTGGCGCGCCGCTATCTGAGCCACCTGGCCGCGCTTTTCGTGCTGAACCTGGCCTCGCTGGTCTTCTATGCTTGGTGGGATGTGCGGAACCTGCCGCTGCTGCTGTTCTCGGTGGCGATGAACCACATCGTCGCGCGGGCCATGGCGCGATGGGGCAACCAGCCCTTCCTGGCCATCGGCATCATCTTCAACCTGGCGCTTCTCGGCTTCTTCAAATACGCCGATTTCCTGATCGGGAATGTCAACGCGGTCACGCCGCTGGACCTGCCGCTGCTGAATGTCGGCCTGCCGCTGGCGATCTCCTTCTTCTCCTTCCAGCAGATCTCCTTCCTGGTGGATATCGCCCGCAAGAAGACGGCGCCGGGGCACATCTTCTCGCACACCCTCTTCGTCAGCTTCTTCCCGCACATCGTGGCCGGCCCGCTGGTGCAGCACCACCAGATCGCCGCCCAGTTCGCCGATGCCGACCGCAAGGACAACCTGTCCGCCAATCTGGGCATCGGGCTGACCATCTTCTCCATCGGCCTGGCCAAGAAGGTGCTGATCGCGGAGAATATCGAACCCTTCGCCTCCTCGCTCTTCGCCATGGCCGAGCGCGGCGGCGAGCCGGGCCTGATCGCCGCCTGGATCGGCGCGCTGGCCTATGCCCTGCAGATCTTCTTCGACTTTTCCGGCTATTCCGACATGGCGCTGGGTCTGGCGCGCTGTCTGGGCTATCGCCTGCCGGTGAATTTCAACGGGCCCTACAAGTCCGCCTCGGTGGTGGAGTTCTGGCGGCGCTGGCACATCACGCTGAGCCACTTCCTGCGCGACCATCTCTACATCCCGCTGGGCGGCAACCGGAAGGGCGAGGTCCGCCGCTATGTGAACCTCTTCACCACCATGCTTCTGGGCGGGCTGTGGCACGGTGCGGCCTGGACCTTCGTCATCTGGGGCGGGCTGCACGGGCTGGGTCTGGCGGTGAACCATTTCTGGGGCAAGTGGGGGCCGAAAAACTGGTTCGCCGGACGGCGCAAGGCGATCGCCATCGGCCTCACCTTCGCCTTCACCACCATCGCCTGGGTCTTCTTCCGCGCCGAAAGCTGGTCCGGCGCCGGACGCATCCTGGCCGGCATGTTCGGCTTTTCCGGCCTGGGGCTGGAAGGTCTCAATGCCGAGGCGGTCGCCTGGATCGTGCTGGGACTGGGCATTGTCTGGTCGCTGCCGGACACGCCGGAAGTCTTCTCAGACGTGATCGACGAGCAGACCATGAAGGATGCCGAGATCCGGCCGAAACCGGGTCCGCGCTGGAAATTTTCCCGCGGCATGGCGATCGCCGCCGCGGCCCTGCTCTTCCTGTCGGTGCTGAACGCCTGGAAGACCTCCGAATTCATCTACTACACCTTCTGACGGGCCGGACATGACGCGCTATGCCACGACATTGCTGATTGCCCTGATCGCCGGCCTGGCCGGCTTCGCCGGCTTCAACGCGCTGGTCGACCCGTTCGGCATCACCGGCGCGCCGGACATGCCCGGCCTGACCGCGCGCGACACGCGCCTGCTGGAAGACGGCGGCCGCGTCCATGTCGCCGACCGGCTGGCGCGCGGCGGTGACAATGCCATCCTGCTGGGCTCCTCGCGCACGGTGGACGGTTTCCCGCGCGAGCCGGAAAACTGGCCCGGCGGAATCTACAATGCCGGCATGCGCGGCACGAATATCTTCGAGCTTTCCCAGGCCGCGGCCCTGGCGGCGCAGAATGACAGCCTGGCCTGCGTCGTGATCGGCCTGGACCTGGACGAGTTCGGCTCGCACTCCAAGGCCAAGGCGACCTACTGGCTGTCCGCCCTGACCGACGGCCGCCGCTGGCTGTCGCTGGCGCGGGTCTCGCTCTCGCCCAACACGTTCGGCGCCTCGCTGCAGCTGATCGCCGACAATCTCACCGGCGGCGAACCGCGTGTGCCCTGGTCCGACACCTATCCCGCCGGCGCCCAGCGCGCGCGCTATGAAAGCGGCGCGCGCGGCATCTACAGCTGGTATATGGGCTACGACTTCGACCCGGAACGCCTGGCGATGTTCGCCCGCATGTTGGACACGCTGACCGCCAACGGCGTGCAGGTGACCGGCTTCATCCATCCGCTGCATGCCTGGCGCGAGGAAGCCATGATCCGCGCCGGCCGTCTGCAGGACTATCTCGCCGTGCGCGAAGCGCTGGCGGAGACCTTCCAGCGCTATTCCGGCCGCGCGCCGGTGGAGGCCTGCACGCCCGGCGGCAGCGCCGTGCTGTGGGATTTCTCCGGCTTCCAGCCCTTTGCCGCGATGCCGGCGCCGGATGCGGACCGGACCGAGGCCCACCCCGCCTTCTACGAACCCTCCCACTACCTGCCGCATGTCGGACAGGCCATGCTGGAGCGGATGCGCATGGACCGGCTGGACGGCCCCTTCGGCAACCGGCCCTTCGGCGTGCGCCTGACCCCGGAAACCGCTGTTTCCACGGCCGAGGCCATGCTGGCGCGGCGCGAAGCCTGGCTCGCCACGCCGGACGGCGCAGCCGCCACGGCCCTGCTGGATGCGGTCGAGGCGGGCGATCCCCAGGCGGAGGTGCAGACCCCGCAATATCTCAATCGCGACGACCTGGGCAGTCTGAACGACAAGCTCGAACACGTTGCGCCGGCCGCGTCGCGGCGCTAGGACCGCCCTTCAGGACAAGGACGAGACATTCATGACCGTGCACTACCACAAGGGCGATCTGCCCGCCGGCCTCGATTTCGGCAAGGCCGTCGCCGTCGACACCGAGACGATGGGCCTGTCGCTGACACGCGACATGCTGTGCGTGGTGCAATTGTCGGCCGGCGACGGCGACGCCCATGTCGTGCAGATGGACCGCAAGACCTATGACTGCCCCAATCTGAAGGCGCTGCTCTGCGAGCCGGGTGTCGAGAAGATCCTGCACTTCGCGCGGTTCGACGTGGCGATGGTCGAACGCTACCTGAATGTCACACTGGCGCCCGTCTTCTGCACCAAGATCGCCTCGAAACTGTGCCGCACCTACACAGACCGTCACGGCCTCAAGGACGTCACCCGCGAACTGGTCGGCATCGACATGAACAAGCAGCAGCAAAGCTCGGACTGGGGCGCCGACGAGCTGAGCCCGGCCCAGCTGGAATACGCCGCCTCGGACGTGCTTCACCTGCACACGCTGCGCGACCGGCTGAGCGAGATGCTCGAACGCGAAGGCCGCATGGCGCTCGCCCGGGCCTGTTTCGACTTCCTGCCGACCCGCGCCCGGCTCGACCTGGCGGGCTGGCCGGAAACCGACATATTCGCGCATTCCTGAACCGGACTGCCTTGAAAAGGCCTGCAAAGACTGGTCTTTCTACTGCCGCATCCGGCGCCGCGCCGGGCGCTGCCAACCATTGACGGCCCATGAGCGTGACTGCCAACCCCGGCCTCGAGGCCTTTCAGCCCCCCGATCACGGAAGCTGGGAACCGCGCCGCGCCCTGGCCCTGGACGTGGCACGCCGGCGTACGGTTTTCGTCCGGCGCCTGCGCATGGGCTTCATGACGGCCTCCGCCGCGATCGTGGTCGTTCTGATGGCGCAGCTCATATTCGACGGCCGCAGCGCGGGGAACCCGGAGACCGAAACGGTCAGCTCCGACTCGCGCATGGTCAATCCGCGCTTCGTGGGACGTGACGATGCGCTGGTGCCTTATGTCGTGACGGCCGACGCCGCGATCCGCGAACGCGGCGGCGATCCGGAGGTGACGGACCTTGAACGGCCGCGGCTGGATTACGACTTTCTCGACACCGATGCCTCGCGCGTGCTGGCGCAAACCGGGCGCTACGATGCCAATAATCGCGTGCTGGACCTGTATTCCGACGTCAACCTGAACACGGATGACGGCTATAGTTTCGCCTCGGAGCACGCGCGCATCTTCCTGCGCGAGGCGCGCGTGGTCGGCGAACGCCCCGTCTCGGGCAGCGGGCCGGTGGGCTCGATCCGCGCCGATCGTTACGAGATCCGTGAGGGGGGCGATCTTTTGATTTTTGACGGGAATGTCCGCATGACGTTGATTCAGGACCGTACAGACCTGTCGCGCACGGCGCAGGAAGAAGGAAGCGAATGATGCGACTGACAGCTCTTCTGGCCGGCGCGAGCGCGCTGTTGGCCCTGGCCGCCGGCGCCGCTTCGGCACAGATCGGCGATTCCAGCCTGCCGCTCGATATCGAGGCCGATCACTCCGAACTCTTCAATCCGGAAAACCGCGCCGTGTGGACCGGCAATGTCCGCGTGGTGCAGGGCGACAGCTCGATCCAGGCCGACCGGATCGAGGTCTTCTTCGACGGTCAGAGCACCGGCGCCGGCCCGACAGGGAACCTGGGCAATATCGAACGCATCGTGGCGACCGGCAATGTCTTCTACACGACGCCGGAACAGCGCGCCCGCGGCGAGCGCGGCGTCTATCTGCTGGAAAGCGAAACCGTGACCCTGACCGGCGATGTCGTGATCACCCAGGGCGAGGACGTATTCACCGCGACACGTTTCGTGACCGACCTGGTAACCGGCAATTCCTCCTTCGGCGAAGCCGGCGACGGCGAGCGCGTGCGCATGGTCATCCATCCGCGCAATGCCGGCGAAGGCGAGGAGGGCGACAGCGACACGTCTCCCGAGGCTGCGCCCGACGGCGACAATGGCGGCAGCACCGAAGAGACGGACGGGTAGACCGCATGGCGCTCAGCGATACCGCACCGGCCGAAACGCCGGACGCCCCGGCCAAGCGCGGCCTGGTCGTCGAGAAGATCGGCAAGGCCTATGGCAAGCGCCCGGTGGTCAAGGGCGTCTCCGTCTCGCTGGAGCGCGGCGAGGTCGCCGGCCTGCTCGGGCCGAACGGCGCGGGCAAGACCACGTGCTTCTACATGATTACCGGCCTGGTCGAGGTGGATTACGGCCGCATCCTGCTGGACGGCGAGGATATCACCCGCCTGCCCATGTATCAGCGCGCCCGGCTGGGCATCGGCTATCTGCCCCAGGAAAAGTCGATCTTCCACGGCATGACGGTGGAACAGAATGTCCTCGCCGTGGCGGAAATCGTTGAAAAGGATCGGGACGCCCGGCACGAACTGGTCGACCAGCTGCTCGAGGAATTGCGCATCGCGCATCTGCGCGACGCGCCGGCGCCCTCGCTGTCGGGCGGTGAAAGACGCCGCGTGGAGATCGCCCGCGCCCTGGCGACTCGCCCCGCCTTCATGCTGCTCGACGAGCCTTTCGCGGGCATCGATCCGCTGGCCATTACCGATATCCGGGACCTGATCCGCTTTCTCCGCGAGCGCGGGATCGGGATTCTTATTACCGACCACAATGTCCGCGAAACCCTTGAAATCACTGACAGAGCCACGATCATCCACGAGGGTGAGGTGCTGTTCGAGGGCTCGCCGGCGGAGATCCGGGCCGACCCGGACGTGCGCCGTGTTTATCTCGGAGAAAGTTTTGCCTGATTAACCTCTGCAGGAAACGTACCAAACAGAGGTTCACATGGCTGGATTGATGCAGAAGCTGGACATGCGCCAGGGCCAGTCCCTGGTGATGACGCCCCAGCTCCAACAAGCCATCAAGCTGTTACAGCTCTCGAATATCGAGCTGGCCGAGTTCGTCGAGGGCGAACTGGAACGCAATCCCCTGCTCGAGCGCGACGAGGGCGAACAGTCCACCGAATCGCTGCGCGAAGAGGGCGAGGGCGAGCCGCGCGAACTCGAACTCGCCAGCACCTCGGCCGAGGCCAATGATTCGATCGACGCCGATTCGGACGTCATCCATGGCGACGATTCCAAGTCCGACCTGTCCGGCGTGGCGGGTCCCGCCGATGCCGTCGGTGCCGGCCATTATTCGCCGACTGGCGGTGGTGGCGGCGCGGCCAGCGAGGACTATGACGCAATCGCCAACTCCTCGCGCGAAATGTCGCTGTCCGAACACCTGCATGCCCAGCTCGCCACGGCCGTGGCCGACCCGGTGGACAAGCTGATCGGCGCCCACCTGATCGATCTGGCTGACGATGACGGCTACATGCGCGCCGATCTCGACGAGATCGCGCAGCAGCTCGGTGTCGAGCGCAGCCGGATCGAGGCGGTTCTGGCCACGACGCAGGACTTCGACCCGGTCGGCGTGATGGCGCGCGACCTCACCGAATGCCTGGCGCTGCAGCTGAAGGAGAAGAACCGGCTCGATCCGGCCATGGCTGCCCTGCTGGACAATCTCGACCGGCTCGCCAAGCACGACTATGCCGCGCTGAAGTCCCTGTGCGGTGTCGATGACGAGGATCTCAACGAAATGGTCGCGGAACTGCGCGATCTCACGCCCAAGCCCGGCCTCGCCTTCACGTCGGACACCACACGCGCCGTCGAGCCCGACGTCTTCATCCGCCAGTCGCCCGACGGGAGCTGGCAGGTCGAGCTGAACTCGGACACCCTGCCGCGCGTACTGGTGAACAACCGCTATTACAACGAAATCACCGCCGTCGCGCGGTCCGAGGCCGACAAGAGCTTCATCACCGAATGCTCCCAGAATGCGAGCTGGCTGGTGAAGAGCCTCGACCAGCGCGCCCGCACCATCCTGAAGGTCGCCAGCGAGATCGTGCGTCAGCAGGACATGTTCCTGGCCCACGGCGTCGCCTATCTGCGCCCGCTCAACCTGAAGACCGTGGCCGAAGCGATCGACATGCACGAATCCACGGTGAGCCGCGTCACCTCGAACAAGTATGTCGCCACACCGCGCGGCATGTTCGAGATGAAGTACTTCTTCACCTCGGCCATCCCTTCCGCCGCTGGCGGGGACGCTCATTCCGCCGAGGCCGTGCGCTTCCGGATCAAGACGATGATCAACCAGGAAACCGCGGACGACGTGCTGTCGGATGACAAGCTCGTCGAGCATTTGCGCGACGAAGGGATTGAAATCGCACGCCGGACTGTGGCCAAATACCGGGAGGCGCTCAACATTCCCTCCTCGGTCCAGCGTCGTCGAATTTTGAAACGTGCTGGCTAGGGACGGCCTTGTTGCAGCGCCCGGCGGATCCTCGTCCGCCCGCCGTCGCGGCTCGACGTCTGACCGGAGCACTCTCGCATTGACTCCCGGCCCGACCCGCGACTAGGTTCCGCCCGCTTTCCGGGGAGGGGCGGAACCGCGACGTCAACGCCTCACGGGCTGGTGAATGGCCAGCGGGAAGGAGCGCATGCAAATACAGGTGGTCAGCAAGGGTATCGACGTCAGCGACGCGCTGCGGGAACAGGTCCTGTCGCGCGTCGAGGACGGCGTGTCCAAATACTTCAATCGTCCGGGCGAAGCCTATGTATCGATCACCCGCGAAGGCATCGGCTTTCGCGTGGAATGCTCGCTGCATCTGCCCTCGGGCGCCATGCTGCAGGCGCGCGGCGAAGCCGACGACGCCTACAAGGCAGCGGAAAACACGATGGAGCGCATGGAGAAGCGCCTCCGCCGCTACAAGCGGAAACTGAAGAACCACCACAATGCCAACAAGGCCGAACTGCCGGCCGAGTCGCTGCAGATCGTCGTGCTCAAGGGCAGCCCTGACAGCGGCGTGGACGACGATTTCGACGATGACGAGGATCTCGGCGCGCCGGTCGACGGCGAACCCGAGCCGATCGTGATCGCCGAGCAGTCCGGCGAAGTGCGCACGCTCACGGTCGGCATGGCCTCGCTGGAACTGGATGCGGCGGATTCGCCCTTCCTGATGTTCCGCAATGCCGCCAATGGCGATCTGAATATCGTTTACCGCCGTCCGGACGGACATATCGGCTGGGTCGATCCCTCCCGCGCGGACCGTCCAGAGCCGGCCTAGAAACGAGAAGCGAAGTATGGCGTTAGCTGATCTGATCCCCACGGGGGGTGTGCATGTCGATCTGGGTGCGTCCAGCCGGAAGCAGGCCCTGCAGGCAATGTCCGATCTTGCCGCAGAGCTGACCGGGCTGCCGGCGCGCGCGATTTTCGATGCCGTCCTCCAGCGAGAACGCCTGGGCTCGACCGGCGTCGGCCAGGGTGTGGCGATCCCGCATGCCCGGCTGGCCGGAATCGACCAGGTGGTGGGCGTGTTCGCACGCCTGCGCACCCCGGTCGACTTCGAGTCGATCGACGGGCGCCCGGCGGATCTGATCTTCATGCTGATCGCGCCGGAGGATGCCGGCGCGGAACACCTCAAGGCGCTGGCCCGGGTATCCCGGCTCCTGCGCCGCGAGGATGTGCGCCAGCGCCTGCGGGCCGCACCGGACAGCGAGGCCGTCTACGCGGTCCTCGCCGGCGAACCGGCCAGCGACGCCGCCTGAGCGGATCACCGGCCTGAACGGGCCGTACAGGCCCCGTTCAGGCCCATCGTGATGCTCTTCCGCACAACACAATGCGGGAGACCGTCATGCGTCTTGCCATCATGCTTCTTCTCGGCCTTGTTCTGGCGGGCACTCCGGCCCTGGCCCAGGCCGATCTCGCCGCCCTGCGCCAGGCCGCAGAGGCGGGCGATCCCGATGCCGCCTTCGAATACGGCTATGAACTCACCTTCCCGGAGACCGGCGATCCCGATCCGGTGACCGGCCGCTACTGGCTGAGCCGGGCCGCGGAGGCGGGACATCCGTCGGCCTCCTATGTGATGGGCCTGATCCATCTCGACGGAATCGGCGCGGACCCCGATCCGCAGGCCGCCCGGCCCTTCTTCCGCCAGGCCTGGGAGGCGGGCGATGCGCCGGCCGGGCTGATGCTGGCGGAGATCCTGCTCTACGACATGCCCGGCGAGGAGGCGCAGGCCCGTACGATCCTCGATGCCCTTCTGGCGGACGAGGATGTGGGCGCGCTGGCCCGCCTCACCCTGGCCGACAGCCTGTTCTTTCCCGGCTCCGGCCTGCCGGCCGACCGGCCGCGGGCCGTGCGGCTGGCCGGCGAGGCACTGGCCATGGATCCGGGGCTGAGCGAGGCGCACTATCTTCTGGGCATTGCCGCCATGGAAGGGATAGGCCGGCCTGCCGACCCCGCCGCAGCACTCGGCCAGTGGCGCAGCGGCGCCCGCGCCGGAGACACCTATGCCATGGTCGCGCTGGCCGATGCCCTCGCCGACGGGGCAGCCGGAGACCCGGACCCGGTGGAGGCCCAGGCGCTCTACGCGGGCGCGGCGGCCCTGGGCGACGCGGAAGCGGAGGCCCTCGCCCGGGCGTTGGCGGCCAGCCTGACGGCCGAACAGCAGGCCGAGGCGCGGCGGCGCCGTGACGCGTGGCTGGCGGAGATCGGCAACTAGGCGCATGGTCGCGGACGACGGACCGACGCCGCGCGATCGTGCGGGCGTGGAGAACGGAGCGCCGCCATGAAAGCCGAAACCGAGGACCTGCTGGCCCGTATACGGGCGCTGGAGGGCGAGCTCGATACACGCCTGGCCGAGCGTCGCCGCGCCTTCGGCTATCGCATGCGGCGCGGCCGGCTGCTGATTTCCCGGCGCGTGCAGGCACGCCAGCGCGCCCTAAAGATCGGCCTTCACCGCTATCTGCTCGCATCCGGCGTGCTGACCATCCTCACCGCGCCCTTCATCTATGCCGTGGCCCTTCCAGTCTTCATGCTCGACGCCTTTGCCAGCCTCTTCCAGGCGATCTGTTTCCGGGTTTACGGCCTGGCGCAGGTGAAGCGGCGGGACTATGTCGTCTTCGACCGGCACCGGCTGCCCTATCTCAATGCGATCCAGAAGCTGAACTGCCTCTACTGCGCCTATGCCAACGGCGTGCTCGCCTATGTCGCCGAAATCGCCTCACGCACCGAACAGTACTGGTGTCCGATCAAACATGCCGAACGGGTCGCCGGCACCCATCGCCGCTATGACGGCTTCCTGGATTACGGGGATGTGGCCAACTATCCCGACAGCCTGGATGGCCAGCGCCGGAAACTGAAAGCGGAACTCGCCGGCCGGAACGCAAAAACCCCGCCGGAGGACGGGGTTTGACGAGGCGGCTACAGGGCTTGTCTTCGACAGCCCGCCTTCGCCGAAGGCTTCGGCGTGGCATCCTTCGCTCGAATGGAAAAACCGGCTTGCCTAGCCGAAGCTCGCGCTAGCGAGCGAAGGATGGTGGAGCCAGGCGGAATCGAACCGCCGACCTCTTGAATGCCATTCAAGCGCTCTCCCAACTGAGCTATGGCCCCTTATCCCGTGCGCCGGCTTGGGTCCCGGCGAGGAGCGCGGAAACTAGTCCCGGATTTTGCCGGGATCAAGCCTCTTGTGCGCGCCAAGTGCAGCGAATGCAGCCCGGCTAGAGATCGTCGTCCTTCTCGATCGGGAAATCGCCGAAATCCCCGTCATCGTCCTCGTCGATCAGGACCTTGGTGCTGTCGTCGTCATCGCTGCTGTCGTCGACATCGTCCTCTTCGAAACCGTCCGGCAGATCGTCGCTCAGGCCCGCGGAGTCCTCCTCGTCGTCATCGTCGTCGTCACTGTCGGGAATGCGGTCCGCCTCGGCGTCGACTTCCGGCGTGTCGTCATCCTCGTCGCCATAGCCGTCATCATCGGCGGGAGCAGCCTTGGCGGGCTTTTCCTCTTCCGGCTCGGGCTCCGGTTCGGACTTGACGCGCGGATCCTCGAGTTCGGGATCGAACTCGGCCTCGCATTTCGGGCACCGGGCCGGCCGGCGGCCCAGATCGTAGAATTTGGCGCTGCAGCTCGGGCAGACGCGTTTCGTTCCCAGTTCAGGCTTGGCCATGACTTCCCTTCACAACCAGATTCGAATTTCGGCGGGACCCGTTGCCACGATCACCGCGCTCTGTCAAAACCTGAACGCCGTCTTCTCACCCCAAACCCTGCTATTCCGTTCATGAGCGAAATTTCGTCCCGTCCGAGCGGGCCTTTCCGGGCCTATCCGGCCTCCTCGCTGGCCGGGCGCCTGAAAGCCCCCGGCGACAAGTCCGTGTCCCATCGTGCGCTTATTCTGGGGGCATTGGCCACGGGCGAAACCCGCATCAAAGGCCTGCTGGAGAGCGAGGACGTGCTGAACACGGCCCAGGCCATGACCGCCCTGGGAGCCGGTGTCGAGCGCACCGGAGACGGCGCCTGGACCGTGCGGGGAACCAGCGGACATTTTGCCGAGCCCGACGGAGCGCTGGATTTCGGCAATTCGGGCACCGGTGTGCGCCTCGTCATGGGGGCTGTGGCCGGGAGTGGTGTGAGCGCGCAGTTCACCGGCGACGAAAGCCTGTCCTCGCGCCCCATGCGCCGGGTCACCGATCCGCTGGAGGAGATGGGCGCCACCTTCGAAACGCATGAAGGCCGCCTGCCCGCGCGGCTGGCCGCGAGCGCGCTGCGCGGCATCGACTACACACCACCTGTGGCCTCCGCGCAGGTAAAGTCCGCCGTTCTGCTGGCCGGGCTGGGCGCAACGGGCGAGACACGGGTTCACGAACCCCAGATTACGCGCGACCACACCGAGACCATGCTCGCCGCCTTCGGCGCCGACATCGAGGTTGTCCGAGACGGTACGGCCTCGACCATTCGCCTGACCGGCCCGCAAACCCTGAAGGCCCGCGATGTCGATGTGCCGGGCGACCCGTCTTCCTCGGCCTTCGCCCTCGTCGCCGCGCTGATCGTGCCGGGCTCGGAGATCACGCTCACCGGGGTGATGGACAATCCCGCCCGCACCGGACTGATCGAGACCCTTCGGGAAATGGGCGCCGACCTCGACATCGAGCCGGGCCCCGACATGGCCGGCGAACGGACCATGACGGTCACCGCGCGCGCGAGCGCGCTGCGCGGAATCGACGTCCCGGCCGAACGCGCGCCCGCGATGATCGACGAATACCCGATCCTCGCCGTGGCGGCCGCCTTTGCCGCAGGCACGACCCACATGCCCGGCCTCGCCGAATTGCGGGCCAAGGAAAGCGACCGGCTCGCCGGCACCGCCGCGCTGCTGCGGTGCAATGGCGTCGATGTGGAAACCGGCGAGGACAGCCTGACCGTTCATGGCGCCGGTCCCGGCGGCGTGGCAGGCGGCGGACGCACCGAAACCCATCACGACCACCGCCTGGCGATGAGCGGGCTGGTCCTCGGCCTGGCCGCCCGCGAGGGGGCCTCGGTGGACGATGTGGCCATGATCGCGACCAGCTATCCCGATTTCTTCGCGCACATGGAAACGCTCGGCGCCCGCCTGGAGCCGGCCTGACATGATCATTGCCGTCGACGGACCGCTGGCTTCCGGCAAGGGCACGATCGCCCGCGCGCTCGCCGAACGCTTCGGCCTGCCGCATCTGGATACCGGCACGCTCTACCGCGCGACCGGCCTGGCCGTCATCGAGGCGGGCCTGGACCCGGCCGATGCCGCGGGCTGTGCCGCGCTCGCCCGCAAGCTGGATATCGCGTCGATCGACGAGAGCCGCATCCGCACGGCCGAGGCCGGCGCCATGGCTTCGAAAGTCGCCGCCATTCCCCAGGTGCGCGATGCGCTCTACGCGCTGCAGCGCGATTTCGCGACCCGGCCCGGCGGCGCGATTCTGGACGGGCGCGATATCGGCACGGTGATCTGCCCCGATGCCGATGTGAAGCTGTTCGTCACCGCCGACGCGGAGACGCGGGCGCGGCGGCGCTGGGAGGAATTGCGGGCGAAGGGCGAGACGCTCAGCTTCGAGAGCATGCTCGAACAGACCCGCGAACGCGACCGCCGCGATGCCGGCCGGCCCGACGCGCCGATGAAGCCCGCAGCGGACGCGACCTTGCTTGATACGTCTTCCTTGAGTATAGACGCGGCCGTCGCAACAGCGATCCGTATTGTGGAAAATCGCCAAAAAGCGTGATGCTTCCAACGCTAGCGCGACGAAATAGCCGGGTGTTCCAGACGCGATTTCCGTGACGATCTTCGTCGTGGCGGTCCGGGCTGGCGCCCTTTTGTACAACGTCCAACCCGGCCGGAAACGGCCACGTGGCGCCAGGACAAGACAAACGCATTCCTGCCGCTGCACCGGAGCAACCCTTTAACATGTCTACAGAATCCCTCACCCCGTCGACTGATGATTTCGCCGCCATGCTGGAGGCGAGCCTCGCCGGACGCGATCTGGCGGAAGGCCAAGTCGTCAAAGGCAACGTGACCGCGATCGAAAACGATTTCGTGGTGGTTGATGTCGGCCTCAAGACCGAAGGCCGTATCCCGCTGCGCGAATTCACGGGCCCGGGCTCGGAAGCCCCCAAAGTGGGTGACGAAGTCGAAGTTTACCTGGAGCGCATCGAAAACGCGCTCGGCGATGCCATTCTCTCGCGCGACAAGGCCCGCCGCGAAGAAAGCTGGGATCGCCTCGAGAAGTCCTTCGACAAGAAGGAGCCGGTCAACGGCGCCATCGTCGGCCGCGTCAAGGGCGGCTTCACCGTCGACCTG
The DNA here is from genome assembly GCA_034659015.1 of Pseudomonadota bacterium. GTDB lineage: Bacteria > Pseudomonadota > Alphaproteobacteria > Caulobacterales > Maricaulaceae > Maricaulis. The sequence goes on from JAYEGL010000001.1 coordinate 84,226, forward strand.
GGCGGCGCCTCGGCCTTCCTGCCGGGCTCGCAGGTGGATATCCGTCCGGTGCGCGATGTCGGCCCGCTGATGAACCAGGAACAGCCTTTCGCGATCCTGAAAATGGACCGTCCGCGCGGCAATATCGTGGTCTCGCGCCGCGCCGTGCTGGAAGAAAGCCGTGCCGAGCAGCGCGCCGAACTCGTCGGCCAGCTCACCGAGGGCGAAGCCCGCGAAGGCGTGGTCAAGAACATCACCGACTACGGTGCCTTCGTGGACCTGGGCGGTATCGACGGCCTGCTGCACGTCACCGACATGTCCTGGAGCCGCGTCGGCCATCCGACCGAAGTGGTGGAAGTCGGCCAGACCGTCAAAGTCCAGATCATCAAGATCAACAAGGAAACCCAGCGCATCTCGCTCGGCATGAAACAGCTGATGTCGGATCCGTGGGAAGGCGTGGCCGCCAAGTATCCGGTCGGTGCCGTCTTCGAGGGCCGCGTCACGAACATCGCCGAATACGGTGCCTTCGTGGAGCTGGAAGAGGGCGTTGAAGGTCTCGTCCACGTCTCCGAGATGTCCTGGACCAAGAAGAACGTCCATCCGGGCAAGATCCTGTCGACCTCCCAGGAGGTCCAGGTCATGGTGCTCGACGTGGATGCCGAGAAGCGCCGCATCTCGCTCGGCGTCAAGCAGACCCAGCGCAATCCGTGGGAAGTCTTCGCGGAAACCCACCCGTCCGGCTCGACCATCAAGGGCGAGATCAAGAACATCACCGAATTCGGTCTGTTCGTCGGTCTCGACGGCGATATCGACGGCATGGTGCACCTCTCCGACATCTCTTGGGAGAAGTCGGGCGAGCAGGCCATCGAGGAGTTCAAGAAGGGCGATGTCGTCGAAGCCAAGGTGCTCGACGTCGACGTCGAGAAGGAACGCGTCTCGCTGGGCATCAAGCAGCTCGGCGGCGATCCGATGGACAGCTCCGGCGTCGGCCGTGGCGACACCGTGACCTGCACGGTCACCGAAGTGACGTCCGGCGGCATCGAGGTGACCTTCGGCGACGACGGCACGATGAAGTCCTTCATCCGCAAGTCCGACCTGTCCCGCGACCGTGCGGAACAGCGTCCGGAACGCTTCGCGGTGGGCGACAAGGTCGATGCCCGCATCACCAACATCGACAAGGCCTCGCGCCGCATCTCCCTGTCCATCAAGGCCCTGGAGATCTCCGAAGAGCGTGAAGCCGTCGAGCAGTACGGCTCCTCCGACGCCGGCGCTTCGCTCGGCGACATCCTCGGCGCCGCGCTGCGCGAGAAGGAAGGCGATCAGGACGAAAACTGATTTCGTGCTGATTTGACACAGAAAACGGCCGGAGCCCTGCGCTTCGGCCGTTTTTTTATAGGCACGCATTGACGGCCAGGGCCGCAGGCGCAAGGATCGGTTTTTCCAGGCGCGGAGGTGCTCAATGATCAAATCCGAATTGATCGACAAACTGGCCGAAGCCAACCCCCATCTTTACCACCGGGATGTCGAACGGGTGGTCAACACGATCCTGGACGGGATTACCGATGCGCTCGCCCGCGGCGACCGCGTGGAGCTGCGGGGCTTCGGTGCCTTCTCGGTGCGACGCCGGCCGGCCCGGGTGGGCCGCAATCCACGAACCGGCGAGAGTGTGGCCGTCAAGGAGAAGCACGTGCCGTTCTTCAAGACCGGCAAGGAGCTTCGCGAGCGCGTCGATGCCTCGCGGGAAACCCATCCGGAACTGGCCGAATAGGCCGTTCCCGAGCCGGCCTTCAACCGACGAACCAGGGGCCCGGCATATGCCGGGCCCTTGTTCTTTCCGGGCGAAGAAAGAGGGCCGGGCGAAGAAAGAGGGCTGCGGGAGCCGCGGCCGGCATCTGGGGAGAAACCGGCCGGCAGACCGGCCCGACATGCTGTCCGGACCGCCCGGCCTGCCCGTATCGGCATCACGGCTGAGACCGGGCCCCGCAGCCCGACACCGGCCGGCCCATCGGCATCGGGCCGGCCGGAGGTGCGCTAGGCTTTCCGGTTCCAGTCCGTATGCCCCTCCAGCCAGCTGAAGCTGCCGATCAGCCAGCCCAGCCAGCGGCCCGCCGCCGCACGGTCGCGGCTGTTGCCGACGACACGCGGCGGTGTGTTCTCGATCATCAGTTCCACCAGGGTCATGGCGGCCTCCGTCATAAGCTTGACCGTGATGTAGGCGGATAATTTCCCGTTGACCAACGCGATCTCGATGGTCTTTCATAAGGCTCACTTATGACTGACATCGACCGCCTTCCACCCGTTCACGCCATCCGCGTCTTCGAGACCGCGGCCCGTCTGGGCAATTTCACCCGCACCGGCGAGGCCCTGGGCATGACCCAGGCCGCAGTGAGCTATCAGATCAAGCTGCTGGAAGACCGGCTGGGCTTCGCCCTGTTCGAGCGCAAGGCGCGCCATGTCGAGCTGACCGCGCGCGGGTCCCAGCTCGCCCGCGGCACATCGGAGGCCTTCCGCCTCCTGGAACGCACCTTCCGCGATGTGCGCGAGGATCGCGACAGCGTGCTGACCATCACCGCCCTGCCGACATTCTGCTCGAACTGGCTGGTCCCGCGCATCGGCAATTTCCAGATCGATCATCCCGAATTCGCCGTGCGGATCGACAGCCGGTCGGAAACCGTCGACATCGTCGGCGGCGACGCGGATATCGGCATCCGGCTCGGCCATGGCCGGTGGGAGGGGCTGGAAGCGCGCTTCCTCTTCGCCGACACGATCACGCCGCTGGTGCCGGCCCGCGCCCTCGAGCGGACCGGCCCCATCGAAACGCCCGAGGACCTGCTGAAGCTGCGCCTGTTCGGCCCGATGTCCTGGTGGCAGGACTGGTTTGCGCTGGCCGGGGGCGATGCCTTACGCCTGCCCGAACGCCCCGCGCTGGAGCTGGAAACCCAGTCCATGGAGATCGGAGCCGCGATTGCGGCGGGCGATGCCGCCGTGGCCGTCTCGCCGCTCTACTTTGCCGAACAGATCGCCTCGGGCGTGCTGGTAAAGCCCTTCGAGACAGAGCTCGACCACAAGATCGCCCACTACCTCGTCTATGATCGCAGCCGGGCCCGCGAGCCGAAAATCCGCGCCTTCGTGGAATGGATGCTGTTCCAGCCCATGGCCTTCTGCCTCAATCATACAGCGCCGGCCTTTCCCGAGGCTGGCAAGACCGTCTAGCCGCCGGCCCCGACGCTCAGAGCAGGTCCGCGATCGCCCCCTCGATGGCGGACAGCACCTCGCCGGATGTCCAATAGCGATTATGCACCAGCGGGGTGAGCCCCGTGAGCGCCGGCAACCCCATCCGTCCGGACAGTTCGAAGCGGCGATCCTGCACGGAGACTTCCAGCGCCGGATCCCGGCCCAGACCGGCCGCCAATGCCGCCTGCTCGGGATGCCGGCCGCTGCGGTAACCGTCATATTCGCGCTCGAGCGGGTAGCCGAGCAGATCGTCGGGGTCGTAGAGGTTCAGCCAGCGCTGGCCCCGCCCCCAGCGCGCCGTGTCCCGCACAATCCGCATCGGCACTTTCTCGCCGCGCGGCACGCCGGCCGTCAGCAATGGCAGATTGCAGCCGGTGAAGACCGCGGAGGCGAGATTGTCGAGCCGGGCAAAGGGGGAGGTCTGGCGGTCGCCGCGCCGATTGAAGATGCGCCCCGGCCGGTTCTGCGCATCCCAGGCATAACTGGAAAGAATGTGGCACCCCATGGAATGGCATACGGCCAGGATGGGGATGTCCGCCGGGTCGAGCCCGGCCTCCAGGATCCGGTCCTCGGCGCCGGCCAGCGCCTCATAGACGGTGCGCTGGATGCGGTAATAGTTGGACCGGCGATAACTGGGGTGCCGTTCGCCGATGAGTTGATAGGCCGAGGCGTCGCACAGGGCCGAGGCGACGAAGCCGAACAGGCCTTCCCACTCCGTCCGGTCGGCAATGAGGTCCGCCTCATAGGCTTCCAGCTCGGCCAGGCTCCACAGGACCGGCACCCAGACCACATTCTCCCTCAGGGTCGCGCCCATGCGGAGATGAAGCCCGTCCCACAGGGGCCGGTCGAAACGTGTCTCCCGGCTCCGGAAGGCCTGGCGGTAGGTACCGATGCCGTGAAAGACGAGAACGACAAGCTTGCGCGCCATGAAATCCTCCCGGTCGCCTGTTGCAACGAAATTATCACGAGGGCGGCCGGCGGGGATTTGCACGGCGCGCTTTTCAAGCCCGATGGGACGCGCTAACCGGACCGGCATGACCGATATCAAGTTTTGCGGACTCAAAACGGGACAGGACGTGGCAGCTGCCGAACAGGCCGGTGCCCGCTGGACGGGTTTCATCTTCTTCGAGAAAAGCCCGCGCCATACCGGCCCGGCCCTGGCCGGAGAACTGGCGCATCTGGCCAGGTCCAGCGAGACGGTCGCGGTGACCGTCAATCCGGACGACGACCTGCTCGCGCGCATCCGCGACGCCATGCATCCCGACTGGATCCAGCTGCACGGCTCGGAGCCGCCGCAGCGCGTGGTGCAGGCTCGCGCCTATGCAAAACGCGGTATTATCAAGGCCTTACCCGTGGCGGAGGCGGCCGATCTGGAAGCCGCGAAAGCCTATGACCGCATCGCCGACATGCTGCTCTTCGACGCCAAACCGCCGAAAGACGCCGAACGGCCCGGCGGCCTGGGCGTGGGATACGATTACGCCTTGCTGAAATCGCTGCAGATTTCCGTGCCCTGGCTCTTGTCGGGCGGGCTGGATGCCACCAATGTCTGCGCCGCTGTCGCGGCCGCCGGCGCCGGCGCGGTCGATGTGTCCTCGGGCATAGAAAGCGCGCCGGGCGTCAAGGATGCCGCGAGGATGAAAGCCTTTGCCGCCGCGCTGGCGGTGTGACTGCACAACCCGAGCCCAGGAGCCAAGCCATGAGCGATACCGTGTCCGCCGATACACGTCCCAATGCGCTCTCGGCCTGGCCGGATATCCGGGGCCGGTTCGGCGATTATGGCGGTCGTTTCGTCGCCGAAACATTGATGCCGAACATCCTGGAGCTGGAAGAGGCCTATGAGGCCGCCAAGGCCGATCCCGCCTTCCGCGAGGAGATGGACCTCTTCCTGAAGGATTATGTCGGCAAGCCCAGCCCGATCTATTTCGCCGAACGCCTGACCGAGGAATTCGGCGGCGCCCAGGTGTGGTTCAAGCGCGACGAGCTGAACCATACCGGCAGCCACAAGATCAATAACTGCCTCGGCCAGGTCCTGCTGGCCAAGCGCATGGGCAAGACGCGCATCATCGCCGAGACCGGCGCCGGCCAGCACGGCGTGGCGACGGCCACGGTGGCCGCGCGCTTCGGCATTCCCTGCACCGTCTTCATGGGCGCCACGGATGTGGAGCGCCAGGCGCCCAACGTCTTCCGCATGAAGCTTCTGGGCGCAGAGGTCGTGCCGGTCACCTCGGGGACGGGCACGCTGAAGGACGCGATGAACGAGGCGCTGCGCGACTGGGTGACGAATGTTCACGACACTTTCTACGTCATCGGCACGGTCGCCGGCCCGCACCCCTATCCGGCCATGGTGCGCGATTTCCAGTCCATCATCGGCCGCGAGGCCCGCGCGCAGATGACCGAGCGCCTGGGCCGCCTGCCCGATGCCTGCGTCGCCTGTATCGGCGGCGGGTCGAATGCGATGGGCCTCTTCCACCCCTTCATCGAGGACGAGGAGGTACGCCTGATCGGCGTCGAGGCGGCGGGCGAGGGCGTGGAGACCGGCAAGCACGCCGCCTCGCTGAAAGGCGGAAAGCCGGGCATCCTGCACGGCAACAAGACCTATCTCCTGCAGGACGATGACGGCCAGATCATCGACGCCCATTCCATCTCGGCCGGGCTGGACTATCCCGGCATCGGCCCGGAACACGCCTTCCTGCACGACATGAAGCGCGCCGAATATGTCTCCGCCACCGATGACGAGGCGCTGGAAATGTTCCAGATCTGCACCCGGCTGGAAGGCATCATCCCGGCCCTGGAACCGGCTCACGCCCTGGCCCGCGTGCGCGATCTGGCGAAGGAGCTGGGCGAGGACGGCGTCATCCTGATGAACATGTGCGGCCGCGGCGACAAGGACGTGCCCCAGGTGGCCCGCATGCTGGGGGTGGAGCTGTAGCCGTTGCCATCTTACTATGTTCAGGTTGTATATTCATGAATTCTCCCTAAGGTAGAGTTGTGCGAGATTGCTTGACGTAACGATTGTAGCTACACTCTATGGAATTCGAATGGGATCCGGCCAAGGACGAGTCCAACCTGCGCAAGCACGGACTTAGCTTTGCGACGGCATCGTTGATCTTTCAGGGGCATGTCGTTACGCGACCCAGCTATACCCGTACCTTCGGGGAGGCTCGACCGATTTCGATCGGTGAAGTTGCCGGGTTGATGATGGTAACCGTGGTGCACACCGGACGAAACGGCCGGGTCCGGATCATATCGGCACGCAAAGCACGCCCAAAGGAACGGGCAATTTACTATGGCATTGATCCGAAAGAAACTTGAAGATCTGAAGTTGGACGAGAAGGCGCGGCGCGAAATCGAAGCCTTGAGAGACCTTCCCGACGAGGAGATCGATTTCTCCGACATCCCCGAACTCGACGAGGCGTGGTTTGCCGAGGCCGAGGTCTGGACGCCGCCGGCGAAGAAGCAGATCACCTTGCGGCTTGACGAAGACATCGTCGCCTACTTCAAGGAGCAGGGCAAAGGATATCAGACCCGTATGAATGCGGTGCTGCGGGCCTTTGTGGATGCGAAAAAGAAGCGGGCGTAGGACGGGGACAATGTTTCAGAATGAGCGTTGGGCAGGCCGCCCGCTTGCGGGGGCTGCGTACCTTCTGTACGCGTTCCCCGATAGTCCTTTACTTCCCGCTTTCGTGGGGACACGTACCGCAGGTACATGTGCCCGGAGCCTGCGATGACCAACCGTCTCACCACCCGTTTCGCCGAGCTCTCCGCCTATAACCGCTCGGGCTTCGTCGCCTACATGATGGCCGGGGACGGCGACAGCCAGGCGCTGCTCAACGCCCTGCCGGCTGCCGGCGCCGACGTGATCGAACTGGGCATGCCCTTTACCGATCCGATGGCCGACGGCCCGTCCATCCAGGCCTCCGCCCTGCGCGCGCTGGAGGCCGGGATGACGCTGAAGGGCACGCTCGCCCAGGCGGCGGAATTCCGCAAGCACGACAAGGACACGCCGATCGTGCTGATGGGCTATGCCAACCCGATCCACTACATGGGCTGGGAAAAGTTCGCCAAGGCCGCCGCCAAGGCCGGTGTGGACGGGCTGATCTGCGTCGACGTGCCGCCGGAGGAAGACGACGAGCTGCGTGCCGCGCTGGGCAAGTATTCCATCGCCCTCATCCGCCTGGCCACGCCCACCACGGATGACAGGCGTCTGGCGACGGTTGTCGCCAATACGTCGGGCTTCGTCTATTACGTATCCACGACAGGGGTGACCGGTGCCGGGTCCGGCGCGGTCACCGAAGTCGGCGAGGCCGTCGACCGCGTCCAGCGCGCCAGCGGCCTGCCCGTGGCGGTCGGATTCGGCGTGAAAGAACCGGACCAGGCTGCCGCCATTGCCCGGACGGCCGATGCGGTCGTGGTGGGCTCAGCCATCGTCGACGCCATGCATGCCAGCGGTGTCGCCGGGGCCACGGAGTTGGTAAAGCGCCTGTCGTCCGCTGTGCACGCCGCACGCCGCTGAGGAAGACAAGCCGATGAGCGATCGGGAAACGGGAATGAACTGGCTGTCCAAGATTACCCCGCCGGGCATGTCGAAAATCTTCTCCAAGCGGGACACGCCGGACAATCTGTGGGTCAAATGCCCCAAATCCGGCGAGATGGTGTTCCACAAGGACCTGGAAGCCGGCCTTTTCGTCACGCCCGCCGGCCATCACATGCGCATCGGCCCGGCCTGGCGTTTCCAGTTCACCTTCGACGGCGACTATACCGAGCTCGACACGCCGGAAGTTCCCAAGGACCCGCTGAAGTTCAAGGACGACAAGCCCTACACCTCGCGCATTGCCGCCGCCCGCAAGAAGACCGGGCGCGACGACGCCATGGCGATCGGTGTCGGCCAGATCGGCGGTCTGGACAGCGTCGTCCTGGTGCAGAATTTCGCCTTCATGGGCGGTTCGCTCGGCATGGCCGCCGGGGAAAGCTTCATCAAGGCGGCCGAGGAGGCGATCGCGCGCAAGGCACCGCTGATCGTCTACACCGCCGCCGGCGGTGCGCGCATGCAGGAGGGTACGCTGTCCCTGATGCAGATGCCGCGCACCACGATTGCCGTGGAGATGCTCAAGGACGCCGGCCTGCCCTATATCGTCGTCCTCACCGATCCGACCACGGGCGGCGTGACGGCGTCCTACGCCATGCTGGGCGATGTGCACATCGCCGAGCCGGGCGCGTTGATCGGCTTTGCCGGCCCGCGCGTGATCGAGCAGACCATCCGGGAAAAGCTGCCCGAAGGCTTCCAGCGCGCCGAGTATCTCCTGGAAAAGGGCATGGTCGACAAGGTGGTGCACAGACGGGACATTCCGGGTACATTGGCGCGCATGCTGCGGGTCATGATGAAACGCCCGGGAACCTCGACACGGGTCTCGCTGAACGCCCCGGCCGCCGATCACGTCACCACCGGTCATGGCAAGGGCGACGGGGGCAGCCATTAGCGCGCGCCGCCAGGACCTTGATGACGCGCTCGTGCGCCTTGCGAGCCTGCACCCGCAGAAAATCGATCTTTCGCTCGGCCGCCTGCAGCGCCTGCTGACGGCGCTGGGCAATCCCCAGGACCACCTGCCGCCGACCATCCACGTCGCCGGAACCAACGGCAAGGGGTCGACCTGTGCCTATCTCGCTGAGATGGCACGGACCAAGGGCGAGCGGGTGCACATCTACACCTCGCCCCACCTGGTCGATTTCAACGAACGCATCCTGATCGATTCCACCCCCGTGGACGACAAGACGCTGATCGAGGCCTTCGCGCGCTGCGAAGCCGCCAATTTCGGCGAGCCGATCACCTTTTTCGAGATCACCACGGCGGCGGCCCTGCTGCTGTTTTCCGAACACCCGGCCGACCGGCTGATCCTGGAAGTGGGACTGGGCGGACGCTATGACGCGACCAATGTGGTCACCCGGCCGGCCCTGACCGTCATCACGCCGGTCTCCCTGGACCATCAGGAATTCCTCGGCTCGGACCTCGCCGGGATCGCCCGCGAGAAGGCCGGCATCTGCAAGTTCGGCGTCCCCGTCGTGGTCGGCGCCCAGAGCGATGTCGCCGAGGCCGCCATTCTCGACGAGGCCGGAAAGGTCGGCGCTCCGCCCTTCGTCTGGGGCCGCGACTACAATGCCTACATGCAGCACGGCCGGCTGATCTACGAGGATGAAAGCCGCGTCTGGGACATGCCGGCGCCGGGCCTGCTCGGTCCGCACCAGATCGTCAATGCCGGCACGGCGGCCGCCTGCGCCGCCGTGCTGGACTGGCCGGAAAGCGCCGCGGCCGGCGGGATCGCCCACGCTGCCTGGCCGGCCCGCCTGCAGAACATCACCCGTGGCCCGCTGGGCGAGATCGCGCGGCAGGCCGGCGCCGAGCTCTGGCTCGACGGCGGCCACAACGAGGCCGCCGCGAAGGCGCTGTCCCATGCGCTGGCCGACATGGACGAACGCGACGAGCGCCCGCTGGTCATCATCGCCGGCTTCTCGCCGAACAAGGATGTCGAGGCCTGGTGCCGCCAGTTCTCCGGCCTCGCCCGGCGCCTCATCGCGGTGGAATTCAAGTCCGGCCGCGGCGGTTCGCAACCGGCCGAGACCGTGGCCGCCGCCTGCCGGGCCGGCGGGGTCAAGGCCGAAACCGCCAGCGGCCTCATCCCCGCCATGAAGAATGCCGCCAAGGAACATCCCGCCCCGCGCATCCTGATCGGCGGATCGCTCTACCTCGCCGGCGAGGCCCTGGCCCTGGGCGACGCCCCGCCGCACCGCACACCGGGGTAAGCGACATTCGCAAGGGCTCGCCCCGCTTGCGGGGGAGCTGTCCGCGCAGCGGACTGTGGGGGCGGCGCGAAGCGACGCAGAGCGCGTCAGCGCGCATGACTCTCCCCCATCGCCTTCCCCGGCTCAAGGCCGGGTCGGCACTTCCCCCGCTTCGCAGGGGAAGCCTTGGGCACAAAAAAACGGGCGCCCCCGTGGGAGCGCCCGTTCCGGCATTCAAAAGCTCGGATCGAAAAGCCTAGAGGCTTTCCTTCACCCATTCGGAGATCTTGCCCTTGGCCATGGCGCCGATCTTCGTGGAGACGACCTGGCCGTCCTTGAAGATCATCATGGTCGGGATGCCGCGCACGCCGTACTTGCCCGGTGTCATCGGATGTTCGTCGATATTCACCTTGGCCACGGTCAGTTCGCCGGACATCTCGTCGGAAATTTCCTCGAGCGCCGGGGCGATCTGTTTGCACGGCCCGCACCATTCGGCCCAGAAGTCCACGAGGACCGGACCGGATGCATTGAGAACGTCGCTTTCGAAGGAATCATCGCTGACCGCCTTGGTCGCCATGGGAAACTCCTTTGTTCGGGCCTTTACTGTTCGCGGCCGGCAGTGCGGACGCATTCGATGGCGCGTGAGGTAAGGAGACCCGCAGCGCCCGTCAAGCCGTCGCACCCTGCAACACGGCGTCCATGGCCTCGTCTGCCACTTCCATGAGCCTTGCCGCATCCGTCCAGAGCAGGGCGCAACGTACCGTTTTTCCGGGATGAACCGCGCGCAGCAGGGCGCGATAGGTGGCCAGCTGGCCGATATAGACTTTCGCCACTGCAGCAAGATCGAGCGGCGGCGGCCGGTTGGTCTTGTAGTCCACGATCAGCACTTCCGCGTCGGTCACCACCAGCCGGTCGACCTGGCCGCGCACGATCACGTTACCGGGCAGATCCGGCGCGCGGCCCACCAGCGAGACCTCGGCCCGGCTGCCCGGCCCGAAAAGCGGCGCGAAATCGGGATGATCGAGAATGCCCAGCGTCTCCTCGACCATGATGCGGCGGTCTTCATCGGCAAAATCCGGCTGCGCGGCGACAAAGCGTTCCGCCGCCTCGCGCCGCCGTTCGCGCGGCAGGTCGGGCAGGGTCTGCAGGAGTTTGTGGATCACGTCGCCGCGGCGGAAACGGTGCGCCCCCGGATCGGCCAGCGGCGAGAGCACTGGCGGTTCGAAACCGGCCTCGTCCTCGCCCAGAAAGCTCGACGGCGCCACGCCGCGCACGCCGGCCTGTTCGCTGCGCGCCGGCACGACGGCCCAGTCCGGGATCGTCACCGCCTCGCGCCGCGCCCGGTCCGCTTCACCCAGCGCCGCTGGCGCGGGTCCGAAACGCAATCCCGCACCGATATCCTCGACGCGCGCCGACAGGGGCGTTGCGATCTCCGCCCAGCCTTCGCCGGCCCAGTGTTCGGCCAGGCGGGCGTACCAGCTGTCCGGCTCGATCCGGCCCTGGGGTCCGCCGCCCTGGCGCCAGCCGCACACGATCAGCCGGTCGCGGGCGCGGGTGAGGGCGACATAGAGCAGGCGGCCGTGCTCGGCCTTCACCCGGTTGGCCGCCGCCTCGCGCAGTTCCGCGACTTCGGGCGGATCTTCGGCCTTGCGCTGGGACCAGACCAGCCCCGCTTCGGGATGAGCGAGGATGGTCTCGCCCTTGCCGGTGAGCGGCGAGCGCGTCGTATCCGGCAGGATGATGACCGGCCGCTCCAGCCCCTTGGAGGCATGCACGGTCATCACCTGGACCTCGTCGCGGCCGTGACTCATCTCGCGCTTGAGCTGGGTGTCCTCGGTCTCGATCGCCGCGAGGAAGCTGGACAGCGCGCCGCCGCCCTCGCGTTCGTGATCGAGCGCCCGGGCGAGGAATTCCTCCAGCGGATCGCGCGCCTCCTCGCCCAGCCGCGCATAGATGCGCGCCCAGCGCGTCTCGCCGGTGGGCGTGCGGGCATTGAGGAAGCCGGCGAAGAGATCGTAGAGCCGCTCGCTGTCGGCTCCATCGCGCACGGCCTTCAGCGCATCGCGGGCCTCGGTAAGGCGCGGATCCTCGCTGGTGAAGAGCGCGCTCCACAGCGTTCCGCGCCGGAATGAGCCTCGACTGCGCGCCAGATCGTACAGCACATCGTCGCCGATCGCCGGCGGGTTCCCGTCGGCCGGATCGAAGAAGGGCGATTTGAGCACTTCCGCCAGGGCCAGGTCGTCGCCGGGCGTGATCGCGAAACGGGCCAGGGCCAGCATGTCCTTCACCGCCGTCTGCTCCTTGAGCACCATGCGGTCGGCGCCGGCCACGGGGACCCCTTTCAGCTTGAGCTGGCGGATCACTTCCTCGAAGAAGCCGCCCGTGCGGCGCCAGACGAGGATGGCGATATCGCCGGGCGTCACAGGGCGCGGCCGGAAACCGCCCTCCGCCTCCTCCCAGACCGCATCGCCACGCGCCAGCATGGCGCGGATTTCGTCCGCCACGGTCTCGGCCAGGATGTCGCGGGCCGAACCGCGTGCCTGGGCATCCACCGGATCGAAAATGGAGGTTTCCTCCACCCGTTCCGGCTCGGGCACGGCGGGCCAGAGCTCGACACAGCCCGGCGTGTGGGTGCGCGCCGCGCGATGGCTCTGATAGCGCGCGAAGGGCCGGCCGGAGGCCTGGAACTTGGTTTCCGGTGCCATGGAGGCGGCAGCTTCCGGGGTGAAGGCCCGGTCGACGGCCGCCAGGATTTCCGGCGCCGAGCGGAAGGAGACGTCCAGGCCGGGGCGTTCGAAACCCAATGCGGCAGCCTGCGCCGCCTCGGAGAGCCGGTCGCCCTCGGCAATGAAGCGGGCGGGTTCCGCGCCCTGGAAGGAATAGATGGACTGTTTCTCGTCGCCGACGATGAAGAGGGTGCGCTCGGCGTCGCTGGCGCCCTCACCGGCGAAGAATTCCGCCGTCAGGCCGCGGATCATGTCCCACTGGCGCGGCGCGGTATCCTGGGCCTCGTCGATCAGCGCATGGGCCAGCGCCCCGTCCAGCTTGTAGCCGACCCAGCCGGAAAACGCGTTTTCCGGCCGCAGGAGGTCGCCGGCCAGACGCACGAGATCGTCGAAATCGAGCGCCCGGCGCCGGGCCAGCTCGTCCTCATAGGCCTCGATGAAATACGCCGCGATCCGGATCGCCGCCGCACTGCCCTCGGCGACCGTGGCGGCGCGGACTTTGTCGCGGACATCGTCCAGGCGGGCCTGTTCGGCCTCCAGCATCGGTTTGAGCATGGGGGCGGCCTTCGCGCAGGGCCCGGTGACCAGGGATTTGGCCGGCGTGCCGGCCCCCTTGGACGTGAAGAAGGCCTGCAGATAGAGATCGAAGGCGTCTTCAGCCGACGCGGCCTTCAGGGCCGCGTCGATCTGGTCGGCCCGTGTCTCGTCCGACTTGCCGCCATGATGGCGCAGCGCCAGGACCGCTTCGGCCAGATGCGCCTGCGGCGCCTCGGCCCAGGCCTTCGCCTTCAGGTCCGCCGCGCCCACGCCCGGCTCCAGGCCGAACACCCGGTAGAGCCGCTCGACCAGCCCGTCCGCACCGCCGGCCGCTTCCAGGGTGTCGCGGAAATCATGCCGGCGGCTGCGGGCCCAGCCCATGATGTTGCCGAAGGCATCCGGCCCGCCCGTGCGCAGGACGAGATCGACCGTGTCGCGCTCCATGGCGCCCAGCACGCGCTGGCGCGCCGCTTCGATCCGCCGGCCGGCCTCCGCCTCGTCCAGCGTGGCAAAGCCCGGCGGGGCGCCGGCTTCCAGCGGAAAGCGGCGCAGCAGGTTCTCGCAAAAGGCGTGGATGGTCTGGATCTTCAGCCCGCCGGGCGTCTCCAGCGCCTTGGCGAAAAGACGGCGGGCCTCCTCGATCTTGCCGAGGGGCAGGTCTTTCTGGCCAAGCTGCTTTTCCAGTTCCTCTTTCAGTATGTCCGTTTCCGCTACGGCCCAGCGGCCCAGCCGGGTGAAGAGGCGGTCCTTCATCTCCGCGGCGGCGGCCTTGGTGTAGGTCACGCAGAGGATCGCCTCGGGCGGCACATCCTGGAGCAGGATATTCACGACGCGGTCGACCAGAACGCGCGTCTTGCCGGAGCCCGCATTGGCCTCCACGAACACGCTGACGCCATGATGCGCCGCGCGTTTCTGCTCGCGCGTGGCGTCGTCGCTGATCGCGCTGTCGAAGCCCGGCGCGCTCATGTCTCGCCCTCCGAACCGCCGGGGGCGCTGGCCCACTCGCCGCGCCGGGCGAGGTGGTCGAAATCGCCGTAGTCATTGGTGTATTTGGCGCGTGTCTGGCTTTCATACGGTATCGTTTCGCTGTCGAAACGGACGATCCAGCCTTCCAGATCCTCGAGCGCCTTCGCCGCCATCTCCGCCGCGTCGGGCTGCGCGCCGCCGTCCACGCGGCGCGCTTCGCCGCCCGCCGCATTGCCCGGCAGGGCGAGATAGTAGAGCCCCGCCACGGGCGCCGCTGCCAGATCGGCGAACACGCCTTCGGCCTGCGCCATCGCGGCGGTCAGCGGCAATTGCGGATCGAAGCCGGCGGCCACCTCCTTGGGCGAGGCGCTGGAGCCGGTCTTGTAGTCGATCACGTCGATCCGCCCGTCGGGATGCCGGTCGAACCGGTCGGATCGGCCATGCAGGATGAAATCGCCGCCGGGACCCTTCAGCGTCATCTCGCCCCTTATCTCCACCGCGTCGATCGCGATGCCCAGCGCGCGCCGCCGGCGTTCCCAGTTGACCAGCCAGGCGGCGGCCCGGCGGAAGCGCGCCAGCTCCACCGCCATCTCGCCCGGCTGGAAGCCGAGCGCGGCCAGGCGCGGCTCGGCGGCGGCGACCAGCTGCTCCTCGGCATCGTCGGGCACCGCCTCGCGCCAGGCCGGCACCACCGCTTCCAGCGCGTCGTGCAGAGCCGTCCCCCGTTCGCGCGGACCGGGCGGCATGTCGGCCGGATCGAGCCGTCTCAGGCCCAGCACATGGCGGGCATAGATCGAATAGGGATCGCGCACCCAGGTGCGGATCTCGGTGATGGAGAGTTTGCGCGGACGCACCTCGACCGGCGGGCAGGGCTGCGGCCTGGGCGCAGGCACCGGCGCCAGGCCCGTATCGTCGAGCGCGCGGGCCAGGGCGAGATAGTCGGTCTTCGGCGCCAGGGCGGCTTCGGCGCCCGCCTCGCCCATCGCACCGCGCGCCAGCGTCTTCAGGCGCCACACCCAGCGCGAGGCGACGGTGGGTGCCCCGTCGGCCTTGCCGGCCCGGGTCAGGATCACGTCCGGCGCCGCGGCCAGTTGCGCGAAATCATGGGCGGCGAGCCCGTAGCGCCGCTCCGGCGCGCCGAGCTTGGCAGCGATGCGCATGCCGCGCGAGAGCCAGGGATCCGCCCCCAGCCCGGCCGGCCAGACACCTTCGTTGAGACCGGCCAGGATCACCCGGTCGGCGGAGATCAGGCGCGCTTCCAGCGGCCCCAGCACCTGCAGACGCGGATGGACGCCCAGTTTCGGCGGCACGCGCCGCGCGCCGATCAGCTCGCGCACCGCGCCGGCATAGTCCGCCAGCGTCATCTCCGGCAGGCTGTCGCTTTCCTCCAGCAAGGCGCGCACCAGGCCGGCCGCCGCCTCGCCGCCGTCCCCGCCCCACAGTGCCGCCTCGCCATCCGGCGTGGCAGCCAGCGCCTCGGCGGCGCGGGCATGGGCTTCGGCCCAGCGGGCGGCGCTCTGCGTCTTGTCCTCCAGAAGGGGCGCGAAAGCCGTTTCCAGACTGTCCAGCAGATCGCGGACGACAGCCTTGTCGTCCTCGAAAAGATCGACGTATTTCCCGTCCAGCCGGGCCCGCACGGCCGCGAAGTCCCGTCCCGGACGCACGCCCCGCAGGGCTTCCGCCTCGAACTTGGCGAGCACCGTGTGGACCGGCCCGCGCTTGCGCCCGGCGCAGAAAAGCGGCGAGCTCCACAGGGCCGACAGCGCGACCACGCTGCCCGGGTCCTCGGCGACATCGAGAATGCGGGTGAGGAAGGCCCCGGCCGGGGTTTCCGCCAGCGAGGCCCCGCCGGAATCGTCCAGCTTAACCCCGAACCGCGTCATCTCCGCGGAGACGCGGCGGGCCAGGCCCCGGTCCGGCGTGACGAGAATGGCGGTCTTGTCCGGGTCTTCCAGCGTCTCGCGCAGCATCAGCGCGCAGGCCCGCGCCTCGGCGATCGGATCGGGCGCCTCGATCAGGGACAGCCCGTCGATGGCACGCTCGAAAAACGCCTCGCCCAGCCGCTCGCGCAACTGGCCGATGCGCGACATCCACTCGTCCGTCGTCCCCGCCGGCCGCAGCGCTTCGGCGATCACCCGCCGGCGCATCTCCGCCGGCTTTTTCTCGGCGGCGCCGGGCCAGGCCTTCACATCGCCGCGCGCCACGCCGCAGCGCTCAACGAAATCCTTCATCGCCCATTGCGGGTGCGCGTCGTCGATCCCGGCCCAGGCGGTCTCGTCCGCATCCCAGTCGAAGCCGGGCAGCACCACGGCGCCCCGATCCAGCCCGGCGATGACCTGCATGAGATCGCGTGCGGCGGGGATGGAGCCCGTCGAACCGATGGCCAGGACGGGATGATCCGGCGGGGTCGTCTGCCAGCGCTCGATCAGCTTGCGCAGCACCAGCGAGCGCCGCGCCGCCGCATCGGTCAGGCCCAGCTCGTCCAGGCGGGCCGGCCAGACGCGCTGGACGATGTCGATGAATTCCACCGCCTCGCGGCGGTCGGCGGGCAGATGGTCGCGCATGGCCTCGTCGATGGCGGAGAGATCCTCCACCTCCTCGGTCGCCAGATCGTCCATCAGCGCCGCCAGCGGCTCGGCCAGGGCCAGCGCACCGCCAATGCCGATCGGCCGGCCCAGCGCGGTTTCCTTGGCCAGGATCAGCCGCGCCAGCTCGAAGCGGCGCCGGGCCGGGCTGACCGAGGGTGGCGCGATACCCGCCAGCTCGCCCGGCTCGAAGGGCGGATCGTCGACATCCACATCGCCGATCGGCCGGATCAGCGGCAGGAGGGCCACACCGGTCCCCGCCTCTTCCGCAAAGATGTCGCCCAGCGCCTTCGCGGCGCGGCGTGTCGGGGTGAGGATGAGGATGCGGGTCAGTGCGTCGGGATCGCCGGCGGCGTCGAATTCATCGCGCAAGGTGCGCGCGACGGTGCGGAGGAAGTCGTCCTGCGGCGGCAGGGTGAAGAGGCGCGGGGCCGGCGTATCGAAGATCCGCCCGCTCACCCCTTCAGCCGGGCCTCGGCCTCGTCGCGGGCGGCCGGGTCGCCGACATGCATCCAGAAACTTTCCATCGCCACGCCATGAATGCGTCCGGCGGGCTCCAGCTTTTTCCAGACATCCATCATGGAAAAGCGTTCCGCTTTCAGTCCGGCCAGAACGGCCGGATTGACAATATGAACCCCGGCGAAGGCATAGGGTGCCGACGACGCCTCGCCCCGGAACCGGATCCGCCCGTCCGGCTTGAGAAAGACGTCGCCCGCTCCGTGAAAACCCAGCGTGCGGTCCAGCGGCGCGAGCAGGAGGAGAACGTCCATCAGTTCCGGATTCCAGGCGGCGCGCATCCGGTCCAGCTCGCGCGCGCCCTCGTCGACCCAGACCGCATCGATGTTGGAGACGAAAAACGGAGCCTCACCCAGCAGGGGAAGCGCCTTCACCACGCCGCCGCCGGTTTCCAGGACCTCATCGGTCTCGTCGGACACGGTCACTGCGGGCGGCCCGCTCCAGCCGGCCAGATGAGTGCGCATCAGTTCGGGGAAGTGGTGGATATTGACCACGCAGTCTTCCACACCCGCCGCGGCAAAACGGTCGAGCGCCCAGTCGACCAGCGCCTTGCCGCCCACCTCGACCAGCGCCTTGGGCCGGTCGTTCGTGAGCGGCCGCATCCGCGTGCCCAGACCGGCCGCCAGCGCCATGCCTTTACGGATCTGCATCATTTGTGCGCTTCCAGCAGGACGGCCTCGGCATGGGTCTTGATCCACATGTTCAGCTCCATCAGGGCCGGATGCTGGATATCGCCGACGAAGTGCCGCGCCACGCGGGGCAGCATGTCCAGGTAGCGCCGCTTGCCGTCGCGCACGGCCAGGCGCACGAAAATACCGAGGATCTTGGCATTGCGCTGGGCGCCCAGCACAGCATAGGCCGCGTCGAAACCGGCCGCATCCTGGATACCGGCGCGCTCGACGAAACGCGCCTTGAGCGGTGTGGCCAGCTTGCGGTCGACATTGCGGCGGGCGTCTTCCAGCAGGGAGACGAGATCATAGGCGGGATGCCCGATCAGCGCGTCCTGGAAGTCGAGAAGGCCGACCGAGGCCTCGCCCTCGCGCTCGGGCAGATGGATCAGGTTCTCGGCATGATAGTCGCGCAGCACCAGGCCCGGCGCACAGGTGTCCAGACGCTGAAAGGCCCGCATCCAGATGTCGCGCCAGTCGGCCTTCGCCGCGGCATCGGGCTCGATACCGGCATGGCGGGCCAGGAACCAGTCGAGAAAAAGATCGGCCTCGGCCATCAGCGCGGTCGAGTCATAGGCCAGAAGCGGCCATTCCTGCCCGCCGGCCTCGACCGTGTCGGGAAAGCTGGAGCGGTGTATCGCGGCGAGCGTGTCGACGGCGGCGGCGTAGAGCGTGCCCTCGTGCGCCTGCTCCGGCAGAAGCCGCGCGAACAGCGCATCGCCCAGGTCTTCCAGCAGCAGGAAGCCGTGCTCGAAATCGCTGGCCAGGATGGCGGGCGCGGAAAAGCCGCGTTCGCACAAGGCGTCCGACAGTCCGGCAAACGCCACCAGGCTCGGCCCCGCAAGGCGTGCTTCGGCGTTGTAGCCGAGCGCCTTGCGGTCCTCGGGCGTCGCGTCCGGCGGACAGGCCGGCGTCTCCGCGCCGGCGGGCGCATCCATCAGCATGGCGGAGGCTTCGCCCCGGACGAGGCGGACATAGCGCCGCGTCGAGGCGTCGCCGGCCAGCGGGCGGCGCTCGGCCCCGCCCCAGCCCGCCTTGTCGAGAAACGCGTCGAGCGCAGCGTCGCGATCAGATGTCGTCAAGTCTTTCCTCCCACCGGCCGAACCCTGTTATCCGTGCTTCGCGGCCGCTCTCCAAGTCCGTCCCGCCACCGGTCAACAGGATTTCCAGCCGGTCCGGCGGCACGGCATCGCCCAGACGGTCGGGCCACTCCACCAGGCAGACCGCATCGTCGAAGGCATCCTCCAGCCCCAGCTCGTCGAGTTCGGAGGCATCCTCGATACGGTAGAGGTCGGCATGCCAGAGCTCCCCACCGTCGGCCGTGTCGTAGATCTGGACCAGCGTATAGGTCGGGCTCGGCGCATCGTCGACACCGCACATCTTCGCGATCACGGCGCGAGCGAGCGTGGTCTTGCCCGCCCCCAGATCGCCGGTCAGGAGAACCACGTCGCCGGGTGCAAGCACCCCGGCCAGGCGGGCGCCCAGCCCTTGCGTGGCGTCGAGACTGTCCAGACGGTGCGTGCGCGATGAGCCCATGGAATGCGCTTAGCGAAGCGGGCGCAGGCCGGCAAGCGGTGAGGCTGTATCTTGACTCTGCCGTGAACGCTGTTCATGTCCGGAGCGGTCCACGGAGTTACGCATGCCGAAGATTACCTATATCGAGCACAATGGCACCGAGCATGAAATCGACGTCCCCAACGGCCTGTCGGTCATGGAAGGCGCGGTGCGCAATCTTGTTCCCGGTATCGATGCCGATTGTGGCGGGGCCTGTGCCTGCGCCACCTGCCACGTCTATGTCGACCCGGCCTGGGCCGACAAGACCGGCACGCGCGAACCGATGGAAGAGTCCATGCTGGATTTCGCCGACGACGTCCAGGAAACCTCGCGCCTGTCCTGCCAGATCAAGGTGAACGACGAACTCGACGGCCTCGTCGTGCGCATGCCGGAACACCAGGGGTAGCGATTCGGACGGGACATGCCGCCTGTCCGGTCAGGCCCGGCCGGCAGCCGGGCGCTTGGTCAGGTCGAGCTCCGGCGGGACCGCCCGCCCGTGCGGTTCGGACGGGAAGTGACAGGACACCCGGGTCCCCTTGTCCGGTTCGGACTGCAGCTCCACCCAGCCGCCATGGAGCTGGGCGATTTCCTTGACCAGTGAGAGGCCCAGCCCGGCCCCGCCGCGCTCGCCGCGGGAGAAACGCTCGAACACGGTGGCCTGTTTCTCCGGCGCGATGCCCTCGCCGTCATCGGCCACCCAGAGCGTCAGCTCGTCATCGCTGCGGCGCGCGCCGATCGTCACCTCGCCGCCGCTCTCGACGTGACGGATGGCGTTGGACAGCAGATTCATCGAGACCTGTTTCAGGCGATTGCGATCGGCGCGGATAAGGCCGAGACCGCCGTCGATCTCCAGGTTCAGCCTGATGTCGTGATGCTCGGCGCGGGCCTGCACCAGCTCCGTCGCCTCGCGCACCACGTCGGCGACATCCACATCGCCCAGATCCAGCTCGAGCTGGCCGGCATCGATCGCGGCCACATCGAGAATGTCGTCGACCAGTTTCGCCAGATGCTCGGCCGCCGTCCGGATCGCGCCCATGGGTTCCTTCTGGCGGTCGGAAAGCTCGCCGGCGAAACCCTGGGCCAGCATGTCCGCATAGCCGTTGATCGTGGTGAGCGGCGTACGCAGCTGATAGCTCACATGCTCGACGAATTCGGTCTTGATGCGCTCGGACGTTTCCAGCGCCTCGGCCCGTTCGCGCAGGGCCTCCTCGATGCGGCGGCTGTCGGTGACGTCGTCCCAGCAGATCAGTGTCGCCCCGTCCGGCAGGGGACGGGTGAGATAGGTCAGGACACGGTCGTCGGAGCGGCGCATCTCGCCGGTGACCTGCTTGCGGGCCTGCGGGCTGGGGTCGGTAACGCGGGCCTTGATGTCGTTCCACACGCGGTCGTCGGCGAACAGAGCGGCGCAGGTCTCTGCCACACGGTCGAATTCCGGCTGGCCGTCCAGCTCCTCGGCCTCGAAACCCCAGATATCCTCGAAGGCATTGTTGTGCAGCTGGAGCCGCCCGTTCGCGCCGAACACGGCGACCGCTTCGTGCAGCTTGTCCAGCGTGGCGCGCTGGACGTTGATCAGCGTGTTGTAGCGGGCCCGCAGGGCCAGCTCGTCGGTCTTGTCCTCGAAGATCAGCATCAGCCCGCCCAGCGGGTGGCGCTGGCGCGCGACGCGCAGCGTGCGGCCGTCGGGCAGGGGCCAGAGTTCGTCCGGCGTCTCGTCGCTCGGCGGCTGGTCGTAGCGGGCCAGCTCGTCGGTCTTCCAGCCGGCATAGTCGGCCTGTTCTGGAAGCAGCCGCTTTTCACGCATGCGGTCGAGGAACTGGCCGTGGCCCGGGCGCTCGTTGAGCCAGGCATCGTCCAGCTTGAACAGGTGCGAGAAGGCGGTGTTGTAGAAGTTGAGACGTTTGGACCGGTCGAACACGACGACGGCTTCGGCCATGTGATCCAGCGTGTCGTCATGAGCGCGGCGGAAACGCGCGAGGTCGGCCTTGGCCTCCTCGGCCTCGGTCGTGTCGATGGCAAAGCCGGCGGCCCCGCCGGAGACCGGGAAGACGAGGAATTGCATGGCCCGGCGGCGCCCCTCGATCACGACATTGCGTGTCTCGACCACCGGCACGCCCTGTTCGGCCGCCTGGACCGCCTGGTCAGCCATGCCGCTGTCCAGCGCGACCTGTTTTTGCAGCACCGCGTCCAGCCCGTCACCCTCGACCGCGGCGACATAGGCCAGATTGACCCATTCCAGACGCCCCGACGCATTCATGCGCCAGGCCGGGATCGGGGCGCGGCCCAGCATGTCCAGAAAGGCCATCGGGTCCTTGGAAACCAGACGGCGCGCTTCTTCGATCCGGCCGCGCGCGCTGGATTCCTCCAGGCCGCGAATGGTCGCATCGGACAGCCACACCACAAGCTGGGTCCCGGCGGCGCGGCCGTCGGCTTCCAGGAATCGCCCGGAAGGTCCCAGAATGGTCAGCGAAAAGGGTTGCCCTTTCTGGGCCAGCTCATTGAAACGGCGGCGCAGCGTGGTCTCGTCGCCGCCAGCCGAGCGGGCCTCGTAGTCCGCCAGCCCCTCCATCAGGATGCCGGCCGGATTGGGCCCGTCGGACGCTTCGGCGAAACGCAGCAGCGAGGCCAGGGCGACGGAGGACCCGAAAATGCGCGGCTGTCCCCAGCCCGTATCGCTTTCATCGAAGGGCGGCTGGTCCCAGACGAGCACAAGGCCGGGATGGGCGCCGAACACGCTGTCGGCGCGGGCGAGACGATCTTCCAGCTCGGCCAGCTTGCGCCGCCAGACCAGCTGGGCCGTGCGCGCACCGGCCGTCAGGCGGTAGGCCCACAGGCCGACCGCGACGGCGAAAGCCATGGCGCCGACGGTGACGATGAGAGTCACGATCTGAAATGTCTGTCCCGTCATCGTTCGTGTCCTGGGCGCGGCCCTTACCCACCCGACACGGGCACGCGCGAATCACCATGATACCGGGCGCGCGAGTCGGGGGCGATGCCTGCGCCCGCAAAAATAATGAGTCCGGCCAGCCAGACTAGCGCAGACGGACCTCGCCGGCGCGGAACTCGAACATGACCACACAGTTTTCCAGCCGGGCGACACCGCCCTCGAGCGGCTGGAAACGCCACTCGGCCACGGTCCGGCGGCTGGCGCGGTTAAACGGCCCGTCCGGCACGGCGCGGGCAATGCGGACATTGCCGGCGCGGCCGTCCGCCTCGACGTCGAAACGCACGACCACCCAGCCCTGGCGGCCCAGCGACCAGGCCCGGGCGGGATAGTCGGGTATGCCGGCCGAGACCGCAGCGAGGCTGGCGCCCCGGCAGTCCTCCGGCCCGATCATGCGATCGACATTCGGCGGAACCGGAAATTCGTCGCGCGGAATGAAGGCGCCGCGCGTCGCCCCGGTGCCCGGCAGCGGCAGGGCCTCGGGCACGGCGGAACAGGCAGCGGCCAGCAGGGCCGGAAGGAGGCAGAGGATCGGGCGCATCGCCGCCAAGCTAGCGCGTTCAACGCGCCGCTCAAGCCGGATCGTCACGCGAACGGGCGAAGAACATTTTTTTAAGACGGGATTAAGGCGTTCAATTTTCGGCCCCGAACTTGTAGGGTTCCCCCTGAATTGGGTGAGGGACGGGCCGAGTTGATCCAATCCGGCACGTGTATGTGGTTTTTGAGGTGCGTTGAGACATGTCTTTGTTACCAACCGCGCATGCCGGGCAGGCCTACGGCGCCCGCCGGATCGATTTTTTCACGGTTTCCGGGCAAGTTTCCCGATCGGACGGAGCCACGGGCCGGGTCCGCGACGATGACGGCATGGACCATGACATCCGCCTGACCGAGAGCACGAGTGCTCTGGCTCCGGGCGACAGCGCCACAATCCTGCGGGTCCAGGCCGGTCCGAACCGCCGCTCGCGGCCTGTCGCGATCGTCAACCACTCCCGCGAGACCTGGATGCGCGCCGCGCCGGACGCCACGGCTCTTCTGGCCCGCTCCGGCATTACGCGCGGCTTCAACTGGTGGCTCTCCATCCTGCTTCTGGCCGTCACGGCGCTCGCCTCGGTCTGGCCGCTCCTGCACGCCTTCCTGACCGAGATGAACGGCGCCATGATGTCGGGCATCCCGGCCTATTCCGTGCTGGGCGAGCTCGACGCCTACGCCCCCGCACTCGCCGGATGGCGGCTGGAAACCGCCTTGCCCACAGGGCTGCTCGACGCGATCGCCGCGCTCGGCATCGTACCGATGGACCAGCTGACCGCATGGGGCCTGGCCCTCGGCGGTGCCGGCCTGACGATGATTGCCTATGGCGCGCGCTCCTGGCGCCTGCTCTACGTGCCGGTCTTTGCCGGTTTCGCTCTCATGGCCGGTGTGATCCTCGGTGGTCCCGGCGCCACGCTGGCGCTGGTCGGCGGCGCGGTGCTGCTCTTCCTGATCGGTGGCCTGTTCAACCGTATCCGCGATGCCGGCCGTTTCAATGCACGCGTCGAACGCCTTGCCGAACACGTGCTGCGCAACCCGCCCCAGGAGAGCGTGCGCACGGCCGATACCGGCGCCGGGGATGGCGCCGCTGCCGCCCTGGCCGGTGCCGGAGCCGCGGCCATGCTGGCCGGCCACACGGATGCCGCCGGGGAAACGGCCGACGAAGAAGAGCCGGGCGAGCCCGCCTCGCCGGGCGACGATGCGGCCAATGGCGAAGCCGAGGCCGGCCCGGAGCTCGAATTGCCCCCGGCCGCCGCCGATCCCGCAGTGTCCGCGACGACGGAAACCAGCGCCCGCCCGGACGAGGCCGGCGAGGCCGCCGCCGCAGCACCGGCTGCCGGCGACGGGGATGAGGCCGAGGCCAGCGAGAATCCGGCAAGCGAAGACGAAGCCGGCGAGGACGAGACGTCCGCGACGCCCGCCGCCGCCGCGGACGGCGAGGCCGTGGAGACGGACGACGCATCCGGCGATGAAGGCGGCGCCCCCGGCGAAACCGGGGATGCGATCGCTGCCGACGCGCCGGACGAGCCCGTGGTGGCCCTGGACGAGACCGAAGCCGCCGCCGATCCGGACGGCGAGGACGACGACCTTCCCAGTCTCGACGCTGTGGCGGCGGCAGCCGCATTGACGGCGGCCGAGCAGTCGGATCCCGAGGAAGCCGGCGACGACATGCCCGCCACCACGGCCGACAGCGACGACACGGCCTCTGCCGCGGTGCTGGAGGAGGATGAACGCACCATGCCGCTCGCCTCGCCCCCGCCGATGCCGGCCGCCGGCGAGAATGATGCGGACGCGCCGCCGGCCGAGACCGCTGCGGACGCCGCCGAACCCCTTGCGACTGACCAGACATCCTCCTCCGCCGAGGACGTACAGACAACCGAAATGCCGCAGAGCCCGGGCGACGACAGCGGCACGGACTCGCCCGCCCTGGGCGAGGTCGAGGATCGCGTGGCCGCCGCCGTGGAGGCTGCCGGCGCCGGTCAGCAGGCGACCGCCCGGCCTCCGGTCGACGACCCGCTTCTCGATGACAGCGGATCCGACCCCATGCTGCCGAAAAGCCAGGCTGGCGACACGGCCCCCGGCGCGCCGGAAGTGGATGTGGAAAAGGACGAGACCGAAAGCGCCAACTGACACTTTGACGGTCCGCTTTACGCAAAAGGCCCGCACAATGTGCGGGCCTTTTTGTGTCTGGCTTGTATCTGGCCGTCAGGTGCGGCGCGGTCAGCTGTCCTCGTGGAAACCCGCCTCGACCAGCCCGGCGAGCGAATCCGCGGCCTGCTCGGCGTCCGGGCCGGTCGTCTCTATTCCGATCTCGGCACCCTTGCCCGCCGCCAGCATCAGCAATTCCATGATACTGTCCGCATTGACCGTCTCACCATCGCGGGAGACGTGGATCTCCGCGTCGAACCCCTGGGCCATCTCGACAAACTTGGCTGCCGCACGCGCGTGCAGGCCGCGGGCATTGCGGATCACGGCCCGCCGGGCAATCTTGCTCACTTCCCGGCTCCTTCCAGCACGTTGGATGCGATCGCGATATAACGCTTGCCCGCGTCTTCGCCCATCCGCGCCAGACTGTCCAGGTCCGCCCGAGAGCGCGCCTCCGCCAGCTTGATCAGCATGGGCAGATTGACGCCGGCGATGACTTCCACCTTGCCCGGCTCGAGCAGTGAAATGGCCAGA
Organism: Pseudomonadota bacterium; assembly: GCA_034659015.1. Lineage (GTDB taxonomy): Bacteria > Pseudomonadota > Alphaproteobacteria > Caulobacterales > Maricaulaceae > Maricaulis. The sequence goes on from JAYEGL010000001.1 coordinate 109,913, forward strand.
TTGGACGGCGTGCCGCCGAACATGTCGGTAAGCACCAGAACACCTTCGCCGCGATCGGCGTCGGCTATGGCTTCCTTGATGTCCGTACGGCGCTTTTCCATATCGTCGTCCGGGCCGATGCACACAGCCAGAAGCGCATCCATCGGTCCCACCACGTGTTCCGTGGCGGCCACGAATTCGTCGGCCAGGCGGCCGTGAGAGACGACGACAACTCCGATCATGACAGTTATCTAACCGCGCCTTTCGGCAACGGGAAAGCGTCTTTTTGCAACGGTGCGATCAATTTGTCAGTCCGGTGGCGCTGCAGGCAGCTCCACGGTGAAGCGCGCACCGGCAATCGCACCGTCCCCGGCCAGCCGGTTGGAGGCCGTGATCCGCCCGCCATGGGCCTCCACGATCTGCCGCGCAATCGCCAGCCCGAGACCGGAATGCGTGCCGAAAGCCGTACCCTGGGGCCGCTCGGTATAGAAGCGCTGGAAGACCGTCTCGAGGTTGTCCGCAGGAATGCCCGGACCTTCGTCGTCGACATGCACGACCAGGCTCTGCCGGCCGTTCAGCTGGCCGCGCACCAGGCGAATCCACACCGTGCCGCCCTCCGGGCTGAAGGTCATGGCATTGTCGAGAAGATTGCGGAAGACCTGCCCCAGCGGCCCGTCGCGCCCTAGGACCAGGCCGTTGCGCACGGTCCGCTCCAGCGCGATCCGCGCCCGCTGGCTGTCGGTCGCGTTATAGGTCTCCGCCAGTTCCGCCAGCAGGCCAGCCAGGTCGAATCGCTCGACATCCTCGCGCGCCAGCTCCGCATCGACACGCGAGGCCCGGGAAATATCCGAGATCAACCGGTCCAGCCGGCGCACATCCGCCGCAATCACGGCGAGCAGCCTGTCGCGCCGCTCCTCGTCCTTGGCATGGGGAAGGACCTCGGCGGCCGAACGGATGGAGGTGAGCGGGTTCTTCAGCTCGTGGGCCACGTCGGCGGCAAAGCTCTCGATCGCGTCGAGCCGGTCATAGAGCGCCTCGGTCATGTCGGAGAGGGCCACGCCGAGCTCGCCGATCTCGTCATTGCGCGAGCGCAGGTCGGGCATTTTCACCCGGCGTCCGCCCGCCTGGCGGGCCTCCCGCGCCGCCCGCGCCAGCCGCCGCACGGGCCGTGCGATGAAAACCGTCAGCGCCAGCGAGGACATGGTCGTCACCAGGGCGGCGATCAGGATGAAGGGCAGCAGCGCGCGTCTTTCCGCCTCGATCAGCCGGTCGAGATCATAGCTCTCGATCGTCACCACACCCACAACGGCACGGACCGGCTGGATCGGGATGGAGACCGAGACGACACGCCGGCCATCGTCTTCGCGGCGCACGCCGGCGACGATGTCGCCGGTGATCACCTGCTGCACCTCGTCACGCAGGTCGCGGTCCAGTGCGGCGCGCTCCTCGGGGGAACGCAGCAGGTTGGAGACCGTGTCGAGAATGCGGTCGGGCAGGCTGCGGGCCCGGTTGGCCAGGTCCGGCCGCGGCTGGCCGGGCGGCGGCAGGACCGTCTCCTCGAAGACATCCGCCAGCAAATGGCTGTCGGCGACGATCTGCCCGCCCTTGTCGAAGACCAGCACGCGCGATTCCTCGGGCACGTAGAGCTGGCGCAGGATGGCGCGAGCGTCGGCATTGCGCAGCATCGGCGCCGGCGCGCCGTCCGAGGCGCCCTCGGCCAGCACGTTGGCGATCAGCTCGCCCTGGGCGCGCAGGGAATCCAGCTTGGCATTGACCAGACCGCGCCGCGTCTCTGTCAGCGCCAGCATGCCGGCGACCAGCACGCCGAGCGCGACGAAGTTCGCCACCAGGATGAGCTGGGCCAGGCGCGATGAAGGCCGCGGCGTGAGGTTGCGCAGGACCTGGCCGGCCCGGTGCAACCCGTGTCGCCAGGATGCCGTGTCAGTCTTCCTTATAGCGATAACCCACCCCGTAGAGGGTCTCGATGGCGTCGAACGTCTTGTCGACCTCGCGGAACTTCTTGCGGATGCGCTTGATGTGACTGTCGATCGTACGGTCGTCGACATAGACCTGATCGTCATAGGCCGCGTCCATCAGATTGTCGCGGCTCTTCACATAGCCCGGTCGGGTGGCCAGGGCCTGCAGGATGAGGAATTCGGTTACCGTCAGCCGCACCGGTTCGCCATTCCAGGAACAGGCATGGCGATTGGGGTCCAGAACGAGGCTGCCGCGCTCCAGCGGCTTGCTGTCTCCGGGCTCCAGTGCAACGCCGGGAGGCGCGTCCTGGGCGCGGGCACGCCGCAGCACCGCCTTCACTCGCTCACCCAGGAGGCGCTGCGAGAAAGGCTTGGTGATATAGTCGTCGGCCCCGAGATTGAGCCCCAGCGCCTCGTCGAACTCGTCGTCCTTGGAGGTGAGGAAGATCACGGGAATGTCGGTGGACTGACGCAGACGGCGCAGCAATTCCAGCCCGTCCATGCGCGGCATCTTGATATCGAATATGCCCAGATCCGGCGGATCCTCGGCGAGGGCGGTCAGAGCCGACGCGCCGTCATTATAGGTGCGCACGTGATAGCCCTCGCCTTCCAGGAAGATGGAAACCGAGGTGATGATGTTCTCGTCATCGTCGACCAGTGCAATCGTAGCCATACTGTCTCCGGGCAGTTTTATCTCCAGGACCGACATCGAAACCTGAATTTGTGGCGACAATAGACACGCAGTGCAGCACACGCCAAGCACGCAGCGCGAATTGTCCCCAAGGTTCACCGGGTTTTAAGCCTCTTGCGACAATCTTCCCCGGTTTCAACAGGGTGGGTTCATGTCCGGCGCGATCCATTACGAGGTCTTCTTCAAGAAGAACCGGAAGTCCGGGTGGGCCCTTGTCGAGGCCCAGGACAGCCGCGACGCGGCACTGAAACTTGCCCATAGCCTCCTGGCCAAGTGCAAGGATGGCTCGGCGCGCGTGTCCAAGGAAATCTATGACGAGGACCGTCGCGCCTTCCGCTCGCTCACGGTTTTCGAGGGCGGTGCAGAAGCCTTCAACGACGGAAAGGACCGGGAGGAGGAAGCCAAACTCCCCTGCCTGACCCCCGACGACCTGTCGAAACCGCATGCCCGCCACACAATCAAGCGCGTCCTCACCGGCTGGCTTGAGCGCATGCACGCGCTGCCGATGGAATTGCTTCACCGGGCGGATCTCGTGGAAAACCTCGAGGCATCGGGCACCGAATTGCAGCACGCCGTCCAGAAAGTGGCCGTGGCCAGCGCCCGCGACCAGGACGCGAATGTCCAGACGTTCGTGAAACAGCTCAACGATCTGGTCCAGAAGGCGCTCGGCCGCATCTACAAGGACGCACGGGATGCCAAACTCCCGGAATATCCCAGGAAGGCGAAGTTCAACGACATCGCCACAAGCATCTTCAACGGAGACAAGCGCGCCTACACGCTGCGCGCCGCCATGGCCGACCGGCTGCGGCACGAACGCAAGTATGGCGACAAGCTGGAAGCCCTGCTGGACATGGCAGACAACCTGCCCGAGGCCGAGGAGGCCCGCGCTTTCGCGCTGACCGAAGTCGATAGCTATGTTGCCGAGGTGATCAGTTTCGACGCAGGACGCGCCGCGCTGCTGGGCGAGTGCAAGGATCTCGGCGAAACCGTGGAGCGCCTGACCTGCCTGTTCGACGGCGACGGCAAGGCCGACGCTTTGCGCCTGGCACCGACAGCCGCCCGCCGCCTGGCCGAATGGACCCACAGCCGCGAATTCGACGGCTGCCGGGCCGTGATCGCCCAGTCGCTGCTGAAGGAGCTGGAACGCCCGGCACGCCTGCGCCCCTCCAGCGTGCGCGAGGAAGTGCGCCTGGCGCGCGATCTGGCGAGCCGTCTGGTGATCAGTTCGGACTCCCTGCTCCCGGCCGACGGGCTGATCAAGACATTCGCGGCCCGTTCGGCGCGCCTCCTGCAGCCGGAAATCATCGAGGAGCTGGTCAAGAATGCCGCGGATATCGACGAGGAGGTCAGCCGGCTTCTCCTGCTCGAGGAAAACCTGGTCGGCGAGGCCAACAAGTCCAAACTGGCCGGCTATGTCCGCTCGACCATCGGATCGGCCCAGGCCGACGGATTCTACGTCCGCGGCGGCGGCCAGCCGCTGGAACGCCTGGCCCGGCTCACCGCGCACCAGTCGCGCGTGCTCAAGGGCAGCTATCCCAAGGAGGCCAAGCTGGAACTGGCCGGGAATTTCGATGCGCTGGGCGTGAAGATCATCGACCATTCCAAGATCCTGAACATGGTCGAAAGCGGGGACCGGCCGGCCCTCGACAAGGCCGCAGCCCTGCTGCGCCTGGCCACGGGCGGCGCCCTGCCCATCGGCCGTTGCTCGACCGACGCCCAGGCCCGCGCGCTGCGTCAGATCAAGTCGGCGGCCGGGGTAAACGAGGCCCAGGACGAACAGGGCCGGGCCAAGCTCAAGACGATCCACGGCCTGCTCCAGCAACTCGCCGCCGAGGAAAGCCGGGTCGCCTGACCCGCCGGCCGGCTCCAAACCGCTTCCAGGTCCGCGCAGGCCGCTCTAGAGTGCCGCCATGATCTGGCGCTCAATCCTTGCCGCACTTGCCGGCCTTGCCGGCGGAGCCGTCCTCGCCGTCTTCCTGGTCTTCGGACCGGTGGAGTTCGGCGGGACTGCCGTCGGCCCCTGGCGCACCAATCCGCTGATCGGGGCAGCGGATGCCGGCCCCGTCACCCGGGCCATCGTGGCGCGGCGCGGCCTGCTGGCGCTGAACCGGTCGGAAGCCGTTTATTTCACGGCCTGGGAGGACGGGAATGGCGCGCCGCTGCGCGAGAACTGCCGCTACCGCATTTCCGGCCGGGACCTGCCAACGCGCTGGTGGAGCCTGACGCTCTACGGCGAGAACGATTTCCTGCCCGTCAACGGCGACCGCGCGCACGCCCTGACCGAGACCGATCTTGGCAGCGCAAGCTGGTCTTTCGTCGCCGGACCGGAAGCGTCACCGGACACTCACTGGTTGTCGACCCGAAATGCCGGCCAGTTTTCCATTACCCTGCGTCTCTATCATCCCGAGCCTGTCGTGCTGGACGCCCCGCAAAGCCTCGACCTGCCGGCGATAGAACAGCTCGGCTGCACGGAGGATGCGTGATGCGCTGGCTGGTTCCGCTCGCCGTCTTCCTGAGTGCCTTTGCCGCCAGCAGCTGGGTGACGCTGACGGCCATCCCCGGCGTGATCATGGACAAGGCGATGACGCGGATAGCCGGAGCCGGCGGCGCGCAGGGCGAGGCCCGCCATGCGCCGCGCCTGACCGAGGACAACCAGACCATCGTGCGGGCCAGCCCGGACATTCTCTACTCGGTCTGCATCTACGACCTGTCACAGGGAGACCGGCAGATCACGGCGCACTGGCCGGCGGACAGCAACTACGCATCCGTCAGCCTGTATGATGCGAACACCAATAATTTCGCCGTCATCAGCGATCGCGACAGCGATGCGGTCGATCTGCGCCTCACGGACGAGACCGGCCGCGCGGACGACCGGGCGACCGGCAACGACGTGATCGCCTCCCCGACCGGACGCGGCCTGATACTCTACCGCCGGGTCATCGATGCCGAGACCGATCTGGCCGCCGCGGATGCGGAGCGCCGACGCTTCACCTGCACCCGCGTGACCGAGCGGTAACTTGCGCGCCAGCGCCGCCCGGTGAGACCCTGACCCCGATCAGAACGGGGAGACTCCATGAAACATCCGATCCGGGCGGCCATCGCCGCCAGCGCCGCGGCCATTATCGCTCCGGCGGCCACCCAGGCCGACGAACGGGCCGACGTGGAAGCCGTCGTCCAGGCCGTCTATGACGTGATTTCCGGTCCGGTGGGGCAGGCGCGGGATTTCGAGGCCATGCGCGAGCTTTACCTGCCCGGGGCCGCCATGGGCGCCGTTTCGCCCGGTGAGGACGGCCAGGGACAGGGCCGGGTCATCACGCTGGACGACTATATCGAGCGCTCGGGGCCCTGGCTGGTGGAGAACGGCTTCACCGAACGTCCCACGCGCACGGAAACCACGATCTACGGCGAGCTGGCCTATGTCCGTTCCGCCTATGAAGGCGTGAACGGGCAGACCGGAGAGGTCTTCGTGACCGGGGTGAATTTCATCACCCTGTTCAAGATCGACGGTGACTGGAAGATCGCCTCGATCCTCTGGCGCTCCGCCGACGAGGACTGGCCTGTGGAAGCGGCGTTCGAGTAGACGCCTGTTGCCGTCGCCACACTGCGACCGTCATCCCCCGGCTTGTCCGGGGGGGTAAAGCGAACTAGTGAATTCTCACGCGGGCTATGTAGGGGTGTGAGGCTAGAAGCGGGTGCGGTCTTGCGCGGCCTGGCTTGGGGCGGCGTTTGTGGTCTGTTGGTCGGCCCAGAGGACGCGGAAGTCGAGCATGAACAGTTCCAATGCTATCTGACCTTCCGCTTCAACGAGCATGGCGCTCACGGACATCGTTCGGAACGGCGTAGTCTGCCCGTCCGGTCTCTCTATGGGTTCGACCAGAGACCAGAAGGCCGGACCATCGGGAAGCTGATTTGTAGACGGGGTGCCGTACTTCCGGGTTAGCCGCTCCGCTAGCGAGTTGGCGAATTCCGCGTCGGGGTGGAAACGACCTAAGGGCTGAACCGACCGAATTCGAAAGACCCTACCCAGAGGCGTCAGTCCAAACTCGTATTCGATACCATCAGCGATAGCGGAATAGGTCTCGCCAGCGATGTGTGTCACGGCTGTGCGTGCGCGAACCTTTTCGATATCAGCGCCAAGCTGAAAGCCGTTGATGTCACGAGCGATTGTCGCTGATCGCGGTACGCGACTTTCGCTAGCAGAGTCCTGCGCACCTGCCGTCCAGGCTGTGGCCAAGGCGGCAACCGCTGCAATGAGCGTTGTTCTTAACATCATCCGGCTTCCTCGCTCAGGTCCGCATCGCGCTTGTGGAGCCGTAGCAGTACGGCCAAAACAAGGAATATATACCCGATTTCGATTGAAGGTTTCCTAATGATCGTTGGGATACTCCGAGGACAGCCGCGTCTGAAACGCTCGGGCTTCCTTTGACATCCAGCGCGTGAGGTCGGCGACATTCCGAGCGAGGTCACGATAGCCGTGTTGCTGCAAGTCGCCCTGCAGAGCCTTCAACTGGTCCGCCGCCCGCTGCGGAACGCCTTCACTGTCCGCGAGACGGATCGCACTCTCGGCCAGGGATTGAGCGATGTCGAAAACGATGTCCCATGAGGAGGGCTGAGCCCGCTTTGCCGCGTCTTGCTGTCCCTGCCGGTAGGATTGACGCATCATCGCTTGAATGAGCGGCCAATCGGGCGCGACGGTGGTGCTCACAGGAGCGTGCTTCGCCATGATCGGTCGGCCCGTACCGTCCAGCCAGATGAGGCCGCAATCGTCCGGCGCCTCGTTCGCTTTCACGAGACCAATCGGGGTGACGAAATAGAATTGGTCTGCGATCTCCAGCGCTGGTGCCCGCTTCTCCGGGCACTTCCGCTCTTCTTCGAAGTCGCGGCGATCAACCTTCACCTCGTAGGCTGTGCGCATGACGCGCCTATCGCTCCGAAACTCGATCAGCAAGCCATCGACGCGCCGTCGAGTTTCACGCCCCACGGCAAGCTCGCGGAGCAGAACCCGTTCACCTGGGCGGCGACCGCAGTAGCAAGCTTCCAAGGCGTCGAGCACATCGGTAGCCGTCATCGTGGCCGGATCGGCTTCCGGGCCATCTGCCCACAACTCGTATTTCGGTTTCTGTGTCATACCCGGCTTCAATGCAAATATCGGGCATATATACCCTAGACCGAATTGACAGGTTCTTAGCCCTTGTTCCGCATGGAATGGGGGATTGTCATCGGTGCCAATGTGCGGCGGCTGCGGAAGGAAATCCGTATGTCGCAAGAGCATTTAGCGCTCAATGCCGAGATTGATCTACGCTATCTCGGCGGCATCGAACGCGGTCAGCAGAATCCCTCTGTCGCTGTGCTCGGGCGATTGGCTGAAGCCCTCGGTGTGCATCCGCGAGACTTCTTCGATGAGTCAGTTTCGGACAGTTCGGCCGAGACTGAGTCAGATTGACACAAGCTGGACGATACGGGTCGCAAGCGGTGGGGAGAGGCGACACACGCCGTCCTTTCGCAAGACGAAATCGGCGGCGCTGAACGTCTCTGAGAGAGCGAATTTCAAAACTGCCCTATCGACCTCCGGACGGTACGGCTCCATCAGGTCAAAGACATAAGCGGGCGATCCTCTGCGGCCATGGTGATAAATGCCCAGGCAGGGATCATAACCGTTTGTCAGCGCAGACATACGCAACCGGCTTTCCAGAACACCATAGGCGTAGTTCAGCATGGCGTTGATCGGGTGCGCGGCCTTCCAGTTCTGCCCCTTTACGCCAGACAGAACGCTTGAACGCTGCTGATACTCGCGCCATGCCGGAGGCACCGGACGGCGAGCTTCGCTCTTCCAGGACATTTCGATCCCGGCCCAGGCGCCAAAGTACGGACGCGCAGCGCGGCCTTCGATACCACGAAGGCGGTCAATGTCGTGGGCTTTGGATCGAAGTTCCGCACGGCACTCTGCAATCTTGTCTATGGCTTTGTCTGTTAGCGAGGTGCCCGGCACCACCTCCAGAAGGGTTTTAAGGCTCGCTTCGAGCTTCCTCGCGATCAAATGATTGGAGAATTCGAGCCGCGCGACGGGATTTTCGCGGGTCTGTCGCTGCCAATCGATCTTGGATTGGTCGGCTGCGTAGCCGGTCCCGGCGACAACGCAAATGGCTTCTCCCTTCCAATTGATGCGAATGAGCGAGACGCCTTGTTCCGACAGCCAGGACAGTACGTCGAAGCTGAGACTGCCGCTGCCGTCGAGCACGACGATCCGCTCTGGATTATCCAAATCGCCGGGGAAGAAGCGAAGCGGCTCGTTCGTCTGAGGGTGATGGGTGAAACCATTGCGCACAACTAGAGCGCCCCGGTCGACTTTGAGTGACATGCCGTGACCGCTGAGAATGAGCGGTTCGGCATTGCGGCGGCGCGGTGAGCGGGGGCGATTGGCATTGGCCGCTTGTTCCGTCCAATGCTCGCATCGGACGGGCCACGAGCTGTGCGAACGATCACAGTTGGTTGTTGCGGGCAAATCGAGGGTCATGTTTCTTGTCTCCACCATGCCTAATGATGACGATAGCAAATTCTGGACCCGCGGGATTCCCCTCTGTGAAGCTTGGCTTCAGCTTCTTGAAGAGGATGCTCCCGGCTATCGGTATCGAGAGCGACTTATCGCGCTACAAAGCAGGCCATTGGTCGGAAAATTCCATCCAGCTTCAGGCCTTGTTGAGGAGGCGTTTGCGCCGCGAGAGATTTCTCACCGACACGAAGCCCGCATCCAGATGGAGCTCAGCTTACAGTGGGATTTTCACGCATGGTTAGAGAGTGGAGAAGTTCAAGCTTTCGGGCTTCAGATTGGTCCGATGATCGATCCGCAGCCGAAGCGCATCCCAAGTGGGCTTTTCGCCGAGTATCGAATGGGTGATCACATTACGTGGGAAGCCAGTCGGGTCAGGTTTGGTGACCTGATTTTCGCAGATGTTCGCGTGCTGAGGCGAGACCAACTCGTTGAGTCACGACCATCCCGCCCACGAGGACGTCCTCGCAAGCGCGATCAGTTGGAAGAAGCGGCCTTAATCGCCAAAGAACAATTTCAAGGCTTCTGCGATATGCCTCGCAAACTCGCCTGTGACCATGTCCGTGACGTGCTCAAAAATACTCTCAAAATTGCAAATGCCGAAATTGTCGGGAAGTCGGACAAGACAGTTTCTAAAGCCATATTAAAAGCTTGTGGACTCCGGAAGGCGCCATAAAAGCCGGACGCGCTTTCGAGAATTAGAGTCGGTGACTCTGCTCAGATGAGGCGCTGTGCTGCCCCCAGTTAACGGTTTCAGAAACCGCTGGGAGTGCAGCGATGCCACGCAGACGAGACCATCGTGAGGAATATAGAAGGCGCATCGAACGCGGCCTGAAGCGCGGTCTATCCCGCTCGCAGGCTCGCGGGCATGCCAAGGCAGGAGAGCGACCGGTTCGCCCGAAGCCTACGCCCAAAGAGCCTGACGCCGGGCTTGAAGAAGCCCTGAAGCTTCTGCGCAGGACCAACAATCAAAGCCAGGCAGCCCGCGAAGCCGGTGTGTCCGTCGAGCGTTTCCGCCGCTTTGTGAAATCCCACGAGCTTGCCAGCTATGGCGACCGCTCCTGGTCCTTTTCCGACAACCGGCCACGCGACGTTCCGATCTATTCCGACGGACGCGCGCTGACAGTGACGGTTCCCGGCTTCGATGCAGCCTCAATGGCCGGCGCCTACCAGAACGCCGTCGGTGAGTTTCTCGACACCAACGATACCGACCATCTCGCCCCCTTCGAAGGCGAAAGCCTGACCGATGTGCGCGGCAAAACCCATCCCTTCGAAACCGATCCGAACACGCTCTACCGGCTCTCCCTCTCCGGGCAGGACGGATTTGAGCAGATCTATCGAATTTCGATCTAGCCAAAGGAGAACATCATGACGACTGGCTACAACTATGAACGCCGCAAACAGCGGGCACTCGAAAGACTCGGGAGCAACGCCCCTTGCTGCATCGAATGCGGTGAGAGCGACTGGCGTTGCCTGGAAGCTCACCACATTGCGGGCCAGGCCCACGACGAAGCAACGGTTCCGGTCTGCCGAAATTGCCACCGCAAGCTTTCCGACTGTCAGAAGGACCACCCAGTCGAAACCGTCGGCGGGCACAGCGAGCTTGAAGCCATCGGCCGCTTTCTTCTGGGCCTAGCCGACCTTTTTCGACTGCTGGTGGACAAGCTCTCCGAATGGGGAGGCTACCTGATCGATCTGGCTGTTCAGGCCAACGCCGGAGCCCGGGAGTCCGCGTCATGACCGCCACTGTCCAACTGCCGATCCATGTGCGCGCCTACGTGCCTTCGGGCAACAAGCCGAAGCCAGGAACACGCCGCCCCGAACTCCCATCCCATTGGAGCCTCGTCTTCGACTGCGAGACGACAACCGATGAAGCGCAGCAATTGCGGATCGGTACCTATCAGGTCCGTGTTGGCTCGCGGATGAAAGAGCAGGGTTTCTTCTACGACCCAGACGCGCTCAGCCGGGAAGAGTTGGCCACCCTTCGTGCAGAAGCGGCCAAGCAGAAACTCAGATGCCTGACGAAGGACGGTTTCGTGGAAACGGTTTTCTACCGGATCGGCTACGAGCTTCGCGCGTCCATCATCGGGTTCAATCTGCCGTTCGATCTGTCACGCCTCGCGCTGGATCATAACCCGGCTCGACGCGGCATGAAGGGTGGTTTCACCTTCCGCCTTTCGGAGGACAAATACCAAGCACGCGTTCAAATCCGTCATATCAATCGGCGGGCATCCTTCATCCAGTTTGCCGGAAAGCGCGTGCAGCGGGTTTCGCGTAGCGAACGGAAACGCGGTGTCAGGCGTGGTGCAAAACGTGGACATTTCGTCGATGTCGCAACACTCGCTCACGCGCTCTATTCGAGAAGCTTCACGCTGGAAAGCTTGAGCGAGTTTCTGGGGACCGCGACACGGAAACACGCGTCCGAAGAGCACGGCAAGAAACTCACGCCCGACTATCTCCGATACGCCATGACCGATGTGCAGGCGACCTGGGAATGCTACTGCGCGCTTGAGCGGCATTTCGACAGAACTTTCGGCCTGAAACACCTTCCGCTCGGGCGCATTTTCAGCGAGGCAAGTCTCGGCAAGGCCTATCTGAGAGCCATGGGCATAAAGCCCTGGCAGGTTTGCCAGCCGGATTTCCCTGACGCCATTACCGGCCAGATTTTGAGCGCCTACTTCGGCGGTCGCTCGGAAGTCCGGGTTCGCAGGAGCGTTCGGCAGGTGCTCTATTGCGACTTCCTGTCGATGTACCCCACGGTTTGTACCTTGATGGGATTGTGGCGTTTCGTGATCGCGGATGGCATGTCCTACCGGGATGTCACCGAAGACACGCGGGCCTTCCTGGAGCGCATCGATCTCGTCGATCTGCAATCGCAGGACACATGGAAGCGTTTGGTCGTCTTGGTCCAAGTCGAGCCGGATGACGATCTTTTCCCCGTTCGCGCCGCCTATGGTGAGGGGCCACAGGCAACAATCGGCCTCAATCGACTGAGCCGTGATACACCACTCTGGTTCACACTCGCTGACTGCATTGCGTCGGCCGCGCTGAAGGGGAAGCCGCCGAAGATTGCAAAAGCTATCGCATTTGAACCCGGACCACCCCAAACAGGTCTGCACAAGATCGAGGTTCCCGGGGGTGGCAAGGTTGATCCCGCACGGCAGGACTTCTATCGAGCCTTGATCGACCATCGCCAGGTTCTGAAATCACGCCAGGCGGACGCCGAAGGGGACGAGCGCGACCGGTACAATGTCGCGCAGAACAGTCTGAAGATCATTGCCAACGCGACCAGCTATGGCGGGTTCGTCGAGGTCAATGTCGAGGACCTGGTGAAGCCCCTTGAATCCTTGTGCTTTGGCCCGGCCGAAACGCCGTTCCCGGTGACGGTCGATAAGGCTGAGAAACCAGGGCCCTTCTTTCACCCACTTCTGGCAACGCTGATCACGGGCGCCGCGAGACTGATGCTCGCGTTGACCGAGCGCCAGATTGTCGATGCGGGGTTGGAATGGGTGCTGTGCGACACCGACAGCATGGCGATCGCTCGCCCCGAAGGCATGTGCGAAGCCGAATTCTATCGTGCCGCCCGGGCAATCTGCGATTGGTTCGAGCCGCTCAATCCGTACACTCAAAAGGGACCGGTTCTCAAAATCGAGGACGCAAACTACCGTCTCGACGGAACGGGTGAACTCGAACCGCTATTTGCCTTCGCGGTATCCGCCAAACGCTACGTGCTGTTCAACCTGGATGCAGAGGGCAAGCCGGTTATTCGGAAGGCCTCTGCCCACGGCCTGGGCCATTTCCGCGACCCCTATCCTGAGAAGGAGGCACCCAACGGCATTCCTGCGCCGCAGGTCCCCTTGGCGGATATCGGCGTGCGGCGATGGCAGTACGACCTCTGGCACCAGATCATTCTCGCCGCCTTTACCGACACACCGGAGCGGGTGGATTTGAGCTACCACCCCGCCATGAACGCGCCCGCCATCGCGCGCTACTCCGTGACGACACCGATGCTCGACGGATGGTTCAAAAGCTACAACGCGGGCAAGCCTTATGCGCGCCGTGTCACACCCTTCAACTTTCTCGTCTCTCTGACGGCCAACCCGTTGGCGATGCCCGAGGTTGGCCAACAAGGTCGGCTCAATAAGAAGCGATCACTCCGGCCCATCGCACCGTTCGATAGCGATCCCGAGATTGCTGCGTCACGGGCGTTTGATCGGGTGACGGGCGAACCGGTACCCCGCGAGGCGCTCAAGACGTTTCGACAAGCCCTGGCGCAGTACCACCTGCATCCGGAGGAGAAGTTCCTGGGTGGAGGCTACCTTGATGTCGGCACGACGGAGCGACGGCACGTCGAAGCGCTGGCGGTCGTGCACATCGGCAAAGAGGCCAACAAGTGGGAGGAGCAGGACGTGCTGGGGTTCGACCCCGAAGCGTTTCCGAGCTATGGGACAACGGCGGAGGATGGCGAACGCTTGAGGGGGCGTTTGGAGCGTGCCGTTGCGCAAATGAGCTTGGCAAGAGTAGCGAAATTGGTGGGTTCAACTCCGTTCAAAGTTCAGCGGGTCATAGTAGATGAGGAGATCGGATACGACCGACTTATTGCTCTGGTCTCGTCGCTGACTAATGGCGGGCAGCGTCGTGTTGGGTGATCGTCGACGTGTGCCCCGGGGCGTCCGTTTGACTCAGAGTCGAGCATGGCGAACAAAGCGCGGATAGTCATTTGCAGAGGTTTGCGGCTCCATTTGCCACAAGCGCGGCACGCGGATGATGCCCAACGCGATTTTTGTCGCAAGAATTTACATGGAATTGCCGCGCCGAACGTGTGTTTAGGCCCGGGGCCCTCATTGGCTACCCGAAGTCGCCCTTCGCTCTACGAGGTCCTCAGGGTGGTTTGGGAGAGGCTTCGGGCGCTGAGGGGCATGGAAGCGTAGCGCCCTGCGTGCCCCGAGGTGTCAGGCCGCAAGCGCCGTGTCAAACAGCCCTAGAAGAAACAGCTCAAAATCTTGTTCCGGCCCGTCCGCATTGAGCCGCTCCAGAAGGAACTCGAAGAAGGCCACTTGGGCAGCTCCGTTGACATCATACCGCTCTTCGGTCGCATCTTCGAGACTATCTTCGACCCACTGCACTAGCTGAGCCCTGTTTCTCGGTCGGGCTCCACGGCGGTCGGCAACCCTGACGGCGCGGTCGAGCCACCGATTTGCTCTTACGGAGATTACGTCTTCTCGCAATCGGCGTTTGATATCCCAAACCGCATCCCAGGTGTCGGCTCGGTCCCCTCCATCCAACGTAACTTGCCAGACAGCCTCGGGGTCATCGACGGCGGGCGGAAACTCCGAGCCGCTAAGTGAAATCACGCTAGCAGCTGGCCCAAAAGGATCGAAAGCTGCCCTCAGCGTGCCGTCAGCTTTTCGAATTATGTCCTTGGCCTTCTTGAAGCGTGAATTGCAGGTGCTTCCCATCGGTACGAGGTTGTGAAGGTTGGAACCGGCGAGCGGATAGATCGAAACCGGAATGTAGTGATCCAGGTCCTGATTGGGGGCACCCTCGTCCTCTGAAAGTGGTGGCGGGATGGTCATGATCTCTGTTCCGCAAAACGGACAAACAGGAAGAGGCATCACCTCAAAAATTGCCTGGTAGTGGTTCTGTCGGATTTCCAAAGAGCCAAGAAGGTTGAAGCCGGCTTTGAAATATTCGACGAGCGGGTCTCTGACCGCCTCCGGAAAGGCCGTGACAAGCGGACAGGCGGTCATTCCATTCAATACGGCAGGAATGTTGTTTTGCGCGACAATCGCGTCACGAAGGGCTGTGCGTTCAGCTACAGTAAGTGCGCCTAAGGGTGCGATTAGGGCGGCGCGCCTGTCCCGGACGCTGCGCCGACGAATCAGGTTGGGCGGCGCAGCTGGAACGCAGTCTTTCCATTCTTCCGGCTCGTTCCCGGCATCTGCCGCATCTAGTAGCTCGGTCAGCATTTCGACCAGCCATTCATGCACCCAATTTTCGGGTATAGCCGCGCCTTGATAGGTGTAGAGCATCAGTCAGCCCGGAACGTCTTTGGTCATGCGGCGAAGGCGGTCTGCTAGCAGCGTTTTTTCGACTGATGGGCCGAGGTTCTTGAGCTCGTTCCGCAAGTGCTCGATGTCATCTGTCTTCATGAGCTCATCTATGGTCGACATCGCATAGTCAGAGATCGGTGGCTCAACGCCGAAGCAGCTCTCCAAGATGGTGTCGTATGTGGCGCCGAACGTCTGAACATTCGGGTTGCCGACCTCGATTTTGCCGACCTCGTCCTTCTTGAAGATCAGGACCTGTTCGCGATCCATGTCGGACGGCAAGAACGGAGCGTGCGAGGTAATCAGAACCTCTTGGTCCTTCCGGTCCGGCAGGAGGTCGAGCACGCTACTCACAAACTTCACACGCCAGCGGGGGTTCAGATGGCTTTCCGGCTCATCGAGCAGGAACAGGGCGGATTGGCCTCGAACAATGCCTAGAATGCCGAAGATTTGGGCTTGCTGATGCTCACCGTCTGAGAGGGAGACGTAGTCAACTTCGAGCTTCTGGTCAGCCTTGGCGGCCTGGAAGCGGACGCGTTCAAACTGGAAGACCTTTTGTTCATCCTGGGGTTCTGGAAGTCGCGCCGCGAAGCGCCGTTCCTTGGCGCTGTTTCTTACTCGTGTCCGGGCGGCTTTCGGGATTGCTAAATCATTCAGCATGCCGAGTGCCCGGATAGCGACATAGAGGGTCAGCGCATCGTGGAAGAAGTGAGCGGCGGCTTCCCGCGTCGCCTCCGTGACGAAAAAGTCGAAGGTGTAGGTGTCGGAGGATGCGACATAGTTCCAACACGTCGCCGTCCTTTTGAGCCCGACAATATAGCGCTCGAGCTCCTCGGTGAGCTTTACCTGCGTTGTTGCCGGCCCGTTCAGGCGAACCGTGCAGCGAAATGAGGTAATCTCGTCCAGGCAGGCATGGACAATCGTTTTTCGACGAATTTCAGGGCCACCAAGCAGCTGTGTCGCGACAAGCACCTCCAAATGGCTGGCGTAGTCCACCATCAAAAGCTTGTTGAGCGGGGTCATGCCAATCAGGTTGGAGGGGTCTTTCGCAGCTTTTGCGACTTCCGTCGCATACCCAGAGCGGCTGATCAGGAATGGAAGGCTGAGCGTTTCATTATCGCCCGAGGAATAGCCCACGACGAATGACGGCAGCAGACGGGACGTTGAGGAGGCCGACCAGTCGACGGCTTCATACTGCTCGTCTGTCCAACGGGCTATGGTGAACTCAAATTTCTTCCCCTTCTTGCCGCGTGAGAGTCGGACCTTCTCCCAATCGGCCTCCGGATGAGGTCTGATCAAATAGTCCAACTGAAAAAGCGTGTCCTCGTTCGCGGCGTCACGTTCAATCCGCGGACTATGTTCATGCCAGGCCAGCTGGAAGATTTCTGCGATCAGCTGAAGCAGTTGGGACTTGCCCGACCCATTTGGCCCGATCAGGCACAGAGGCGCCATGGGTGAGTCGCTGTCGCGCCGTTCCCCAAAGTCGATTTCGAGGCCGTCCAGCAGTCCGCCGCAGCTTTTAGCTTCAATAATCTTGAGATGACTGAGGCGCACGGTCAGACCTTCTTCAGCTTCATGATCTGACCGTTTTCGTCGAACTCCTGCCGGAGTTTGGGCGGGTTCGAAGACAGAAGGCCAAATATCGCGTCCTTCTGCGCTTCGTAGGAACCAGGCAGGCTCTTACGGAGTTCGTCAAAGGTCAGACCGGCATCGGGCCAGGATACAAGCGCTTCATTTAGCTTCTGGATGGGGCTCACCTTGGTCTTACCTCCCTTACCTCCCTGGCGGAGCTTCTTCGGAGCATTGTCGCGAGCGGCTTTGATGCGGGCGAGTAGTTCTATTGCGGGTTCGTCGTCAGGAGATTGCAGGACTAACTGGCCATTGAATGCCTGAGTGAGAATAGAGCAATCCAGGCGCAACGACATTTGGGTGGCGTCATGGCAAGCTTGCCGGACGGTATCAAGAAAGCGCAGGCGGCGTTCTAAGTGCAGCACAATCTGTTTAGCTTCGTGTGCCGGCGGAATGGCCACAGGGAGCTGAGACAATTTGGTCTTGCTAATCGATGCGAGGTTTGTCGTTTGGGTGCCCTCATCGAAAAAGTGCCGTTTGCCAAATTCGTTTGCAAAATGGGAGATATACTTGGGAGGGAAATCGCGATCTTTCAGTCGAACTCTGAAGACGTGGTTTTGGTGGATGCAGCGATAAACTTCCCCAGACCAGACCCAACCCCTACCAAGCTTGTCCCGATCTCCACCCTCGTTCATAAGAATGTCGCCTGGCTGAAGAAGGAGCTTCTCAGCCTCGGCCTCGGTCACCGAGGTGGATTTTACGTCGGTTAGGTTCAGGTGCCCGCGCTGAACGTTCGCTACCCGTAAATATGGAAGTTCTATGAGCTTCTGGTCTGGACGTCTCTTTTTCCCAAGCGCGATGCCGGATTGTATTTCAGCGATATCTCCTAGCCGGACGCGTGCCCAATGTGGGGGCAGCGCACGAGCGCTTAGAAGACGCGTCCAGTCGTTCAGTTCACCAGTGCTTGATTGATCAGGCGCCGTGGTGAATGCGTCGAGATAGATCGCCGCCTTATACCGTTCCACCAGGGCTTCGATTTTGGCGAGTTCGGTGCGGGCGCGGGCGGATTTGGCCGTCAAGCTGTCAATCTTCGCGGCTATGCGTTTTTGTTCTGGTGCCGGTGGCACCATCACCTCGAATCCACTGATCGACTTATAGCTGACGCGGGGCCGGTCACCTGTACTGACCTGGGTCGTAAAATGGAGAAAATCTTCGCTCAGCAGCAGGTGTTTGAGTAGTTCGAGGTCAAAGCCTTCGTTTTCCTCGAACACGATGAATTCCGCCGACGCCGCGCCGCGTTGTTCGGGACGGACCACTTTCTTCAAATATGGGCGAAGGCGGCCAAACAACAGGTCACCAGCCTCGAACGCAGCGACGCTGCTTTTTAGGCCGTCCGTGGTCTTGTACTGAACAATCCTCCCGCTGGCACTTTCCACGTCATCCATACCCAGAAAGGGCATGGAGGTTACGGCCTTAGGGTCGAGCTTCTCTTGTCGCTGGGTTGTGACATCGCCCAGAGTCGCCTCAGCCCACCCCTCCGGTAGCTCCCTCATCCCGCCACCTCATCGGCGGCGAGCTCGTCCTGAAGGGCCTCAATCTCCATCATCGCGGTCCGTAGATGCCCCATGATCGCGTCGGCGATCTCGTCAGGTTCGGTCAATCCGTCTTCCGGCGCATCGCTGTCTTCATGCAGCCAAGTGATGTCCAGGCTGTCTCCCCGGGCAGCGATGTCATCGCGAGAGAATTTCCGGAAGCGGCCGCCTTCACCTTCGTCCGGTCCATGTTTGTGACCATTCGGGTCAGCCCCGTAGGCTTTCTCGAAGTCCTTCAGATGCTGACGGGTGAGCGGGTTGGTCTTGCCGAACTGCGGCATGTTGGTACGCATGTCGTAGACCGCGACCTCGGTTGTCGCGTCCACCTTCCGCTTGGCGTCATCGTCTTTGGCGCGCTCGAGGAACAGGACATTCGTCTTGACGCCCTGGGCATAGAAGATGCCTGTCGGCAGGCGCAGGATGGTGTGAACACGGCACCAGTTCATCATGCGCTTGCGCAGGGCTAGTCCCCGCCCGCCTTCGAACAGAACGTTGTCAGGAATGACGATGGCGGCTCGCCCGCCAGGCTTGAGCGAGCGGATGCAGTGCTCGACAAACGGCAGCTGGTAAGATGACATGCCAGCCGTATCCACCAAATCGCCCCGCGTTGGCGCGCCGCCGGACGGACCAAATGGGGGGTTGGTCAGGATCAGGTCGCTCTTGGGCAGCGCCTCGCCCTTCGGGCTGAGCGTGTCGGCCAGGTTCACATGCTCGGGCTCCAGCCCGTGCAGAAAGAGATTCATCAGAAGAAGACGGAAGGTGTCCGGCACGTTCTCCAGACCGTGGAAGGCTTTCTCGCGCTGGAACGTCTGCTCGGTCTCCGACAGGTCGAAATACTCGTCGGTCTTGGCCTTCATGTAGCGGTCGGCGGCGATCAGAAAGCCGCCCGTGCCGGTTGCCGGGTCCTGGATGATCTCGCCGGGCTGAGGCTGCATCAGGTCGACCAGGCATTCGATCAAAACACGTGGCGTGAAGTATTGCCCGGCGCCGCGCTTGGTTTCCTCGGCGTTTTTCTGGAGAAGACCCTCATAGAGATCGCCGAACTGGTCGCGCTCCTCGGAGAACCAGTGGAGCTTGTCGATAGCGTCGACGAGTTCTTTAAGGTTCGCGGGCTCGCGCAGGAAGGTGGAGGCGTTGGCGAAGATAAGCTGGACAATGCGCGGCAAGGGTTTGCCGGATTTTTTGTCCACCATCTCCCCAACGTCACTAATGCGCGCTTCCGGGTCACCCAGCGTGGTAAGGGTCTCGCGATAATGCTGAAGCTTTTGCACCCCCTCAAGCGCGACGAGTTCGCTCCACCGGTATTTGGCTGGGACGCTAGAGCCGTCTTGGTCGCGCTCCTGCATCATCTTCAGGAAGAGAAGATAGGTGAGCTCGGTGACGTATTGCTGATAGGTGATCCCGTCCTTGCGGAGGATGGCACAGAGTCGCCAGAGCTTTTGGACGATGTTATTGGCGTTCATGCGATCTCCCCTCGAAACGCGCGCTCATGCAGCACTAGGCCGCCGGCGTTTCCCATATCGCAGCGTTTAATTCCTGGAGCAATCCGGGCAGCTCACCGGCAAAATCCATTGAAATGCGACGGTAGCCGCCTTGCTGGGCGAAGGCCCCGGCTTCCAGCGTTGTCGGATCGGCGACCGGCGTTTCTTTCAGTACGCGACCAATGCGTTTGAGCCAGCGCTTCTGGACACTGTTCCATGTGCGTGATGCCCCGATCTTGGCGATGGCGTTGTCGACTCGGGTCGCGTACGGCACCAGCGGATCGCCAAGAGCCGCCTGCCGGACATAGCCGATGATATGAGCCGCAATGTCGGCATTGCGGACACGGCCATAGGCGGCGCGCAGATTGGCCTCCGAGAAGCCCTCATCGTCGAGCAGCTTGGCCAGGCTCGCCAGCTCCTTTCGCGTGAGGTCGCGGGGCTTCTGGGTCGCGGCTATCAGGGCCGGAACCGTGTTCATATTCTTTTTGACGAAGCGCTCGAAGCCCTCGATGTAATCTTCCGGGCTGGCGTTTTCGCCAAAGTAGTCCTCGATGCCGATCAGTTCGTCATCATGCTCCGAAACATAGATTCCGTTGCCCCCGCGACCAGACGGCTTTCGGTCCAGGACCTCGGTCGTGCGCGGGAAGTGCTCGAACCAGTCGAGCAGCTCTGCCGGGCTCATCTCGTGCAGCGAGTCCGCGAGATCGTCAGGGGCGCAATCAAGGTGGGTTTCCAGCTGGCTCCTCTGGCCCTCGTCCATGCGATGGATCAGCTGGCGCGTCTTCACGACGATTTGTCCAGCCACCCATTCCTGATCTTCTTCAGTAGGCGCGAATTTCAGGTCGTTGACCAGCTGCATCAAGCTGATGTTCGGGCGCACCACGACTGGGCGCATGTCCGAGAGTTCCTGGAGGTGGGAATAGAGGTCGACTGCGTCGAAGATGCGAAAGTGCTCCTTGCCGATCTCCTTGCAAAGGCGCGTCGCGCGCCCCAGCATCTGATCGTAGAGAATGCGGCTGTTTACGCGGCGCAGGAAAACAAGATTGGTAATCGAGGGGATGTCGATGCCGGTGGTCAGCAGATCGACCGTCACCACGATCTTGGGAAGCGGATCGCTTCGGAACCGGCGAATTTGTTTCTCCGGTTTATCGACTGAGCCGGTGATCTTCATCACCAAATCGTCGGGTATATCGCCCCACTCTTCCTTGAGGGCATCCTTGAGCAGGCGAACGACTCGGTCGGCATGGTCATCGCGTGCGGCAAAGATCAGTGTTTTTCCGGGGGCACTGGGGTCGATCTCAGTGGCCAGAGCCTCACACACGACCTTGTTGAAGTTCTCAGTGTAGACCTTCTTGTTGAACTTCTCGACTTCGAGCTCGACCGTGTCATCCAAGGTGGAGAGCTCCACCTCGCCGGAACGCGGATCGATGATCTCCACTTCCTCGCCGCCTTCGAACTTGATCCCAGCTTCCGCGAGGGCTGTCAGGATACGTTTGGGCGGCAAGTGGTCCGTCAGGAACCCGTCAATGACGGCCTGGCGATATGAGTAGTTGTAGACCGGACGACCGAAAATCTCGGTCGTGTGCAGGGCGGGCGTCGCCGTCAGCGCCACCTTGGTCGCATCGAAGTAGTCCAGTACCTGTCGGTATTTCGAAAGATAGTCATCGACATCTCGGAAGCCGACATCGCCTTCACGCAGCTCGGCATCCAGGGTGTATCCCCGGTGCGCTTCGTCGACGATGATGCAGTCATACATGCCCGGTGTGACCCGTTGGTCCGGGTCGCCCTCGGTCATTATGCGCGACACCAGCGACTGAACCGTCGCTACATGAACCTGATCCGACTTCTCCGGGATTTTGGTCTCCAGGTTTGCGACATTGTAGATCTGCGCGAATTTTAGGAGGCCTTCGAGCTCGGTGTTCTCCAGTGCGTCGAGCGTCTGATTGCCCAGTGCTTTCCGGTCAACGAGAAAGAGGATGCGGCGGAAACGCTTATGCTTCAGCAGGCGGTACATCAGGGCGATACAGGTCCGGGTTTTGCCCGTGCCCGTCGCCATCGCAATGAGCGCCTCGCGTTGGCCGCGCCCAATCGCCTCCTCAATCGCTGTGATCGCCTCCTGCTGATAAGGGCGCAGCCCGGCGTAGTCGAAGCTCTCCTGAGCGAGTTGCTCAGCCGAACCTCCAACGTCCTGTTCCAGCTTCGACACGAGGTCTGCGGGCGAAAACCACTCAGGTAGCGCGACGGGATGGTTTGACGCTTTCCGGGCGTCTAGAAACCAAATCCCAGATTTCTCGATAAACTGACGAACAAAGGGGCGTCCATTAGTGGCGAATAGGAATGGGACGCGATAGCTGGTTGCATCGTCATGAACCCAAGGGGCGTCTGCTAACAGCTCATCGCCGCCCAAGGAGATCGACTTGGCGTAGCGCTTAGTCTGGCTGTTCAGAATTCCGGCAATGTCTTTGCTTTCGCGTTTGGCCTCGATCACACCGACGCATTGCTTTCCGACGAACAGAGCATAATCGACGGGCCCGGTCTCTGTTGGCCATTCCGAGATTGCAAGATTGCGCCCTTCTGTCGGGCGAACCCCATCGACATAACGCAGAGTTTTGCTGTCGACCTCCCATCCGATATCGATGAGCTGGACATCAATGAGTGTCCGGGTGTCGGCTTCGTCCAGCTCAAGGCTCTCAGCTGCTTTCAGACCTGCTGAGACTGTGTCTTTGCGCTCCTGTTCTGGGGCGGCTTCGGCTTGGGTGTTGAGGGCAGCAAGCTCCCTTTCCAATCGGGCTCGCTCATCATCGAACTCATGTGCCAGTGCCTCCCAGTTCGCGCGATCCTCGTGGGCCTGCTGCGCCAATTGTTCAGCTGCTTCACGGGCCCGCTGTAGCTCCTCAGCAGATGCCTCAGCGGATTGAGCGGCCCGCTCGGCGTCTCGAACCTTTCTGCGCAGCTCCTCCAGCGTCGCTTGAAGGTCCGCATTTTCCTTCGATGGGTCCGGTGGTGGAACGAATGGCCCGGGTTTGAAATCGGGAGCGTTACCGAACCCCTGATGAAACCAGACTCCGAGTGCCCTGGCGAACTTGAGCGCGGTAAGAGCTTCAGCGTGCGTGCCACCAAACTCGTGAGTGGCTTTGTTTCCCTTAATGCGGATGGCGTGAACGACGTCCAGGATCGCCTTGGACATGATGCGGTCACGCTTCAGCGCGTAGAGCAGGTCGTTGAAGTTTTCACGGACCTTCGGGTCATACGCCCCAGCCCGGGCCGCCACCTCTTTGGTCAGAAGCTCTGCGAACTGCCGCGACTTGATCAGCGACGTATTGGGGTCTTCAGCAAAAAACCGTTCTGCCAAATACCCCAACCGAAACAGCTGTTCGTTGTGATGTTTCAGATAGTCGAAGTTGGCGGATTTCATGAGCCCCAATCAACGCATTTGTCGCACGTATTCGTTGTCTTTTGAAAGTGTGCACTAGAAAGACTTGTTCGGGCAATGGTTTGAATGTTTGACGGGGAGTGGCCGAGTGCAGGTTGAAGTCAGCGCTATTGACTAGGATTTGACATGAGTCCCGAGAGAGCCCGCGCTGATTGGATGGTTGATTTGTCGCCTACATCTGCTGTCTGAATTCAACCGGCGGTGAAGAAAAGTCCCCGTCTGAAGTTTCCCGCATCTAGCTTTACCCCCCCGGCTTGTCCGGGGGACCTCGGCCAACACCTTGGCGACAGGCCAGAGGGTTTCGTCTTGCAGAGCGGCTGCCGTGCGAGCCGAGGTCCCCCGGATCCCTGCCGAAGCAGGGACCGGGGGATGACGCTCTTTGATGGCATGAGGCTCCGCCATTCCGCCGCTGACGCGGCGGCCCCTCCCCCGCTTCGCGGGTCCCCCTCCCCACTTAACGTGGGGAGGAAAGGTGATCCCGGCTATTCCTCTTCCGCGTCGAGCGGATCCACATCGTCCATCAGCTTCTGCATCAGGAAGGTGTAGAGCAGCGCGTCGCGGCGGGCCGTCTCTTCCAGATTGGCCGCGGCGGAGTGACCGCCGGCGGTGTTCTCGTAGTAGAGATAGTCGTGGCCGACCTCCGAGAGGAGATGCGCGAACTTGCGGGCATGGCCCGGATGGACGCGATCGTCCTGGGTGGAGGTGTAAAGGTAGATCTCCGGATAATCCCCGTTCGCATCGACATTGTGATAGGGCGAGATCGAGCGCAGGAATTCGCCCTCGTCCGGATCGGACGGATCGCCGTATTCGCCCATCCAGGACGCGCCGGCCAGCAGCTGGTTGTAGCGCAGCATGTCGAGCAGCGGCACGGCGGAGACGACGGCGTTCCACAGGTCCGGACGCTGGGTGTACATCACGCCGGTCAGCAGGCCGCCATTGGAGCCGCCATAGACGCCGAGATGGCGCGGGCTGGTCAGGCCGCGATCGTGCAGGTCCTCGGCCACGGCGATCAGGTCGTCATAGATGCGCTGACGGTTCATCTTGAGGCCTGCCTGGTGCCAGGCCGGACCGAACTCGCCGCCGCCACGGATATTCGCCACGACATAGGCGCCGCCGTTTTCCAGCCAGAGCTGGCCGCGCGAACCGGAATAGCTCGGACGGATGGAGACCTGGAAACCGCCATAGGCGTAGAGCAGGGTCGGCGTCGTGCCGTCCATCGCCACATCTTCCCGGCGCACGACGAAATAGGGGATCATCGTGCCGTCCTCGGAGGCGACCTCGTGCTGCTCGACGACCAGACCGTCCGTATCGAACCGGTCGGGGATCGACTTGATCGGTTCGGCGGTCAGCTCGGCCGCATTCACCAGATAGAGCGAATCCGGCGTCAGGAAGCCCTCGGCATTCATGAAGGCGATGTCTTCATGCGTGTTCGTGGCGCCCAGGCCGATGGTCATGTTGTCCGGCACCGGAACCGTATCCGACGTCCAGTGGCCGTCCGTGAAATGGAAGGCTTCCAGCCCGCCGACGACATTCTCGTCGATCGCCACGAGGAGCGCCGAGGCCGTGGCACCGACCCCGCCGATCGATTCGCGCGGGCCGGGCACATAGACCGTCTTCACCTCGGGCAGTTCGCCGCTGGCGACGAAATCCGCCATGGTGAAGGACAGAAGCGCGCCCTGGGGATAGGTCTCGCCGCCCTCGACCGGGGTCCATTCCTCGTTGACCGTGAAGACCAGCTCACCCTGGTAGAGGTCCTGGATATCCGACTTCGACGGCAGCGGCAGCGCCACCGGCTCGCTGTCCAGGGGCAGGTACCACCAGGTCGTATCGTAGAAGGTGTCCGCTTCCGACGCCATCATGTAGACGGTGCCGTCACTGTCCTCGGCGCGGAAGGCGAACAGGCCGACATCCTCGCGATCGCCGCGCACGACTTCGGTCGCCTCGGCGAGATCGGTGCCGCGCTCCCAGCGATAGGAGACAGAGGGGTAGCCGCTGTCGGTGGAATCCTCTTCGCTGGTGGCCAGGCCGACCAGCAGCGTGTCTTCGTCGACCCAGCTGACGCCGCCCTTGGCGTCCGGCGTCTCGAAACCGCCCTCCACGAAAGCGCGCTCGGAAATGTCGAACTCACGGCGCACGGCGGCGTCGGAGCCGCCGTCGGACAGGGTCAGCATGCAACGGTCATAGTCCGGCGCCAGGCAGTTGGCGCCGCGCCAGACCCAGTTGCGGTCCTCCGTTTCCGACAGGGCATCCAGGTCGAGCACGACATCCCATTCCGGCGCGTCGGAGAGATAGCTCTCCAGCGAGGTGCGGCGCCACAGGCCGTGCGTGTTGTCGGCGTCCTGCCAGAAATTCCAGACATGGCCGCCATAATAGGCGCCGTAGGGGATGCGGTCCTCGCTCTGGTAGATCGCCAGCGCCTGGTCGTAGAGGCCCTGATAGCGCTCGTCCTCGCGCAGACGCGCGAACGTGCGGTCGTTCTGGCCCTCGACCCATTCCAGCGCCCGCTCGCCCTCGACCTCTTCCAGCCAGACGCGCGGATCATTGTCCGGATCGATCTGCACGATCTCGCGTTCCTCGGACGTCTCGGATGTCTGTGTGGTCACGGTATCGCTTTCCTCGCTGGCAGGCGGCGAGCAGGCGGCGAGCGCAAGCGCCCCCGCGCCCATCGCCCAGAACGGCTTCATCTTCATCATGGCTGTCACCCCTTCGACTTTGTGTCGCGCGCAGTTAACCCCGCCACGGTGCTGGACGTAAAGCCGTCTCGGCGCTATCGGGGCAGCATGAAAGCGCGACTGATGAACGGTGCCGGCAACACATTCGTGCTGGCGGATGCCCGTGAACATGCGGACATGCTGGGCCTGTCCCGGTCGACGGTGCGCGCCTGGGCACACGATCTTCACTTCGACCAGCTCCTCGTGCTCACGCCCGGCGAGGGCGCCGATGCCTTCATGCGGATCTGGAATGCCGATGGCGACGAGGTCGGCGCCTGCGGCAACGGGACGCGCGCCGCTGCCTGGTTCCTGATGGAGGAAAGCGGCCGCGACACGGCGAACATCGGAACGGCCGGCGGGCTTCTCCGGGCGGTCCGGACCGGTGCGCGCTCGGTTGCCGTGGACATGGGGCCGCCCCGGCTGGACTGGCAGGACATCCCCCTCGCGCGCGACATGGATACGGTCGCGCTGGACTATGCGACGGAGGCCGGCGGAGTGCGGATCGAGCGGCCCGGCGCGGTCAGCATGGGCAATCCGCATGCCGTCTTCTTCGTGCACGATGTCGAACACCTGCCAATTGCCCGCCTGGGACCGGAGGTCGAACTCGATCCGCTGTTTCCCGAGCGCGTGAATGCAGGCTTCGCCCAGATCTACGACGCCAGCCATATCCGCCTGCGCGTCTGGGAACGCGGTGCGGGCATCACGGCGGCCTGCGGCACGGGCGCCTGTGCCGCCCTGGTCGCCGCCCACCGGCGCGGCCTGGCCGAGCGGCAAGCCTCCGTCATGGCCGATGGCGGCGAGCTTTTCGTGGAATGGCGCGTCGCGGACGACCATGTGATCCTGACCGGACCGGTCGAGGATGAAGGCGAGGTCGAGCTCGACCTGAAGGTCTAAAGACCGCAGGCGCCGCTTTTCGCCTTCGTATTTTCCCATATTATTCCGTTTCATGCCGTGTCTCCGACACGGTTCGGGGGGAGATGGGGGAGATGTCGATGACACGAATTCTGCACGCCGCCGCCGCGCTGGCACTGCTGGCCGCTCCGGCCGCAGCCCAGAGCGAGAGCGGCGATCCGCAAACGCCGCAGACCCTGGCGCGCGAAATGTTCGCCCAGGCCAATGATGCCATGGCCAACGAGGATTACGAGGCGGCGCGCCGGCTGCTCGAGGCTGCCCTCGACCTGAAACCCGCCCACCCGGCGATCCTGCGCGGCCTGGCGACCGTGGGGCAGCGGGCAGACCGGCCGGAGGACGTGTTCTCCGCGCTGGAGCGGCTGGCAACGGCGGGCCTGACCCTCGACCCCGCCCCGTTTTCCGACCTCCTCGAACGCGCCGATAGCGACCGCTTTGCCGCCCTGTCGGCCTGGCTGGCCGAAAATGCCGCGCCGGCGGGGCGCGCCGAAGTCGCCGCCGAGATCGACCGGCCGGGGGCGCTGATCGAAGGCGTGGCCATCGACATCGAAACCGACCGCCTCTTCGTGTCTTCGGTGACCGGACGGGAAATCCTGCTGCTGGAGCCTTTCGCGCGGGACGAGCCCCAGGTCTTCGCAGACCGCGGGGACGGGCTCTGGTCGGTCTTCGGCCTTGCCGTCGACGACCGGACGCGCGTGGTCTGGGCCGGGTCCGCCGCCATCGATCAGACGCCGATGGACGCGGGCGAAGCGGAGGGCACGGCGCTGTTCGCCTTCGATCTGGTCACCGGCGAACTCTACGGCCGCTACGACATTGAGGGGGCCGGACAGATCGCCGATTTCACGGTGCGCGACGGCACGGTCTACGCGTCGGACAGCGCCGAATCCCGCATCTACGTGCTCGACAGCGTGTCCGGCGAGCTGGAAGTGCTGGCCGAGGATCCGCGTTTCGTCAGCCTTCAGGGCGTCGCGCTCGCCCGCGGCGCGCTCTATGTCGCCGACTATGCAACCGGGCTGTGGCGGATCGATCTGGGCGACCGGTCGGTCTCGCTGGTGCGCGCCGGCTCGGAGAGCCTGATCGGGCTGGACGGGCTGCGCCAGACCCGCGACGGGCGCCTGATCGCCGTGCGCAACGGCTCGCGGCCGTACCAGGTGATGGCGATCGATCTCAACGATGAGGGCGACGCCGTGGCCTCGACGGAGGTTCTGCTGCGCGCGCATCCGGCCATGGGCGGCGACCTGGCCGAACCGACCCTGGTTGACCCGGCGGACGGCCGGGCCTGGCTGGTCGCCAATTCCGCCTGGCCACGCTTCAACGCTCCCGACGAGGCGGGCGGAGACGAACAGCCGCCGACCGTCATCCTGGAGATCGACCTGCCCTGAGTGTCTGCTCAGTTTTCATTCATCGGTTTCTCATAATCTTGATTCGGTGAGGAAGGAGCCTTTCAGGCTCGACCGCTTCAAGGAGGAGACAGATGGCGGAGGTTGATTGCGATTTTGCGGCGCAGATGCGCGGGCTCCGGCTGACCACGGCCGAGGTGACGTATTTCATGCCGGACCACCCCCGACTGCTGCAGACCTTTGTCTGGCAGACCCAGGACCTGGCGCCGAAATATCCGCGCCTGACACGGTTTCTCGACTACTGGAAGGACGAGATCGAGGCGGTCATTCATACTGTCCGGATCGCCCATCAGGGCCTGATACGCCCCGCCGAATGGCGCTTTGCCGATTGCGAGATGCGGCTCAACTGAGCAGACGCGCTAGTTCTCGCCCGACAGGCCCCGGCCGCAGGCCGCGCGGATCACCGAATCGGCACGCATCGCGCGCTGGCGCAGATTGAGGATCTGGTCGAACGTGAAACCCAGCTCGTCGACCAGGGACTGGGGTTCGCCCACCCGCTCGACGTCCGGAATGGCTTCCGCGATCACGGTGATCTGGCGCGGCGTGAAACGCGAGCGCAGCTCGCGCGAGACGCAGAAGCAATCATTGCGGGTCCCGCCTGCTTCGACGCAGGCCTCCAGAACCGGGTCCGCAGACGAGTTCCCGCTGCGAACCGGCGGCTGTGCCAGCAACGACACCGTTGCGGCGGTCATGGCGAATACCGCGGCGATCATGCCCATGCGTCCCCTTGTTCTGCGGCCCGGCGGTCTCGAACACGCGGCCCGCCCCGACACTCTTCCCCCGAAATCGGTCCCGCGCCAGCCTCAAATCTTGCCCCTGCCCCTTTCCCCGCGGCGCAGACACGTCATAATTCATGATGCGAGGGTAACACGAGTTCCAGAGGAGCCCGACATGAGGCGCGTTCTTTTCTCACTGGCAGCCCTGTCCATGGTGGCAGCCTGCGCATCGCCGACCCCCTACCAGGCCGCCGACGGCTCGCGCCGCGGCTATGAGGAACAGCAGATCGAGACCAACCGGTTCCGGCTCTCCTTCGAAGGCAATTCACTGACCGACCGCGAGACCGTGGAGACCTATCTCCTTTATCGTGCGGCCGAACTCACGGTCGAGCAGGGATACGACTACTTCACCGTCGTCACGCGGGCCACCGACGAGGATACCCGCGTTACCTCCAGCGGCTGGAATTCATCGTCCTACTATTCCACCTTTCCGGTGCACTACACCTACTATCATCCGCGCTGGGGCTGGCATGGCTGGCGCGATCCGTTCTGGAACGATGTGCGCTATCGCGAGACGACGCGCTACGAGGCGAGTGCCGAGATCTTCCTCGGCCGCGGCACCAAGCCCGACGATCCCAACGCTTTCGACGCCCGCGACGTGATCGCCAACCTCTCGGACGAGATCGTGCGGCCCGAACCGGGCTGATCCGCACGGCCGGAATCCGCACACCCACAGGGTCTTCGATCCTGTCCCCCTGCAAATCCCGCCGGTTTGGCGGGATTTGTTTTTGGGTCTCAGCCTGAATGAATGCGACTTAATTGCAACGCTTTGGCGGCGCATGCTGCGCCAACCTGCAAATGCGATTGATTGGCAGAGGCAGGACATCTAGAGGCGGCCGGACCAGTCAGGACCGAAGGACGCCGACCGATGACCAAAACCGCTTCCCTGCTTCTTGCGGCTACCGCAGCCTGCGCGCTCAATTCCGGCGCCGCGCTGGCCCGCCAGATGTCCGACGAAGACGTCGTGACCGTGCGCGGCCGCTATCTGTCGCTCGATCAGGTCAATGCGGTGAAGACCCCCACGCCGGTACTCGACCTGCCGCAGAGCCTGTCGATCATGACGCGCGCGCAGATCGACAACCAGGCCTTCGACGATCTGGGCGATGTGCTGCGCTATACGCCGGGTCTGTCCATCAGCCAGGGCGAGGGACATCGCGACGCGATCAATATTCGCGGCAACCAGACCACAGCCGACTTCTTCCTCAACGGCATGCGCGACGACGTCCAGTACTTCCGCCCGCTCTACAACATCCAGCAGATCGAGATCCTGCGCGGCGCCAACGCGCTGCTTTTCGGCCGCGGCGGCGGCGGCGGCGTGATCAACCGCGTCACCAAGGATCCCCGGACCGGCGAGAGCTTTGCCGGCGCGGCGGCCAGCCTGGACACATTCGGCGGTGCGTCGGTGAGCGGCGACGCCAATGCCGGTCTCGGAGAGGACGCCGCACTGCGCCTCAACGTCTTCGCGGAGACGCTGGCCAGCCATCGTGACGTGTTCGACGGCGAACGCTACGGAATCAACCCGACCCTCGGCTTCGATCTGGGGCCGCAGACCCGGCTCGTCCTTTACTATGAATATCTCGACGACGACCGGGTCGTGGACCGCGGGGTGCCGTCGGTTGCCGTCGCGAACGGTCCGGACCGGCCGCTGGGCGGATATGACGACACATTCTTCGGGTCGCCGGACGAAAACCGCACCACGCTGCAGGCCCACATCCTGCGCGCACGCCTGGACCACACCTTCAACGACGCGCTCCGGGGCAATGTCACCGCCCAGTACGCCGACTACGACAAGCTGTACCAGAACCTCTATGCGGCCGGACTCGACATGTCGGCAACGCCCGCCCTTGTCACGCTGGACGGCTACCGCGACACGACCGGCCGCGAAAACCTGCTGCTGCAGGGAAATCTCGTGGGCGAGTTCGAAACCGGCCGCTTCGCCCACACCCTCCTGTTCGGCGCGGAATATGCCGACCAGTCCACCGACAATGCCCGCATGGACAATCTGTTCGCCGGCACCAATGACGACCAGGCGACGGTTCCGCTGAGCGATCCGCTGAGCATTCCCGACTTCGCCTTCGTGACGCCGGCGCGGGACCGGTCCTCCGAGGTCGAGGCGACATCGCTCTACATCCAGGACCAGATCGACCTGACGGACACCTTCAAGCTGGTGGCCGGGCTGCGCTTCGACCGGTTCGACGTGGCCGTGCTCGATCGCCGGGCCGCGCTGGATCCGGGCGATACGGGTCGTCGCGGCCGCGTCGACGAGGAGGTCTCCTCGCGGCTGGGCTTCATCTACAAGCCCGCGGAGAACGTCTCGATCTATGCGGGCTACTCCGAAACCTTCCTGCCCAGCGCCGGCGACCAGTTCCTGACCCTGACCCCGACCAGCGAGGACCTGCAGCCGCAAGTCTTCGAAAATACCGAGATCGGCGTGAAGTGGGACATGAATGCCGGCCTGTCGCTGAGCGCCGCCATCTTCCGGCTGGAGCGGGGACAGTTTACGTCCGTTGATCCGGACGATCCGTCCATCGTCACCCTCGTTCCGGGCAGCACCACGGAAGGGGCGGAAATCCAGCTGAGCGGGGAGCTCACCGATCGCTGGACGATCAATGCCGGCTACAGCTATCTCGACGGTGCGGTCGAGGGCGGCGGTTTCGACGGCAATGCGACCCGCCAGACGCCGGACCACATGGTGTCGGTGTGGAACCAGTTTGCCGCCACGGACACGTTGTCGCTGGCCATCGGCCTGACCCATCAGGGCGCGTCATTCGTGCGCGAGGACAATGCCGTGGAGATCCCGTCCTACACGCGCATCGACGCGGCGGCCTATTACGACCTGACGGACCGCACGCGGCTCCAGCTCAATATCGAGAACCTGCTGGACGAGGATTATTTCCCGGACGCCCACAGCAATGACAACATCTCGACGGGCGCGCCGCTGAACGCACGTCTGACGGTGCGGCACGAATTCTAGCAGGGTTCCGAGCGGGACCCGGTGGAGCGGCAGCCATCCGGCCGCCGCTCCCTTATTCCGTCCGCCCTATTTCGGGGGCATGCGGGCGCCGGCGTCCAGACGGACGCATTCGGCGTTGATGTAGTCGTTCGTCACCATGAAGGCGACCAGGTCGGCGTATTCCGCCGGCGTGCCGAAACGCGGCGGGAATTGCAGGTGCGAGGCCAGGGAGGTCTTCACTTCCGGCGGCATCTGCTCGTAGATCGGCGTTTCGAAGAAGCCCGGCAGGATGGTGTTGACCCTGATGCCTTCCTTGGCGAGATCCCGCGCCATCGGCAGCGTCATGCCGTAGATCCCGCCCTTGGAGGCGGAGTAGGCGAGCTGGCCGATCTGGCCGTCCTGGGCCGCCACGGAGGCCGTGTTGACGATCACGCCGCGACCGCTGTCGCCGGCCGGGTCCAGCGTCATCATGCCGGCGGCCGAGCGGGAAGCGCACAGGAAGGAGCCGATCAGGTTCACCGCGATCACGCTCTGGAAGCCCTTGGCCGAGTGCGCGCTGATCTCGCCGGTGGAGGAAGAGCGGCGGGCGGTCTTCTCGGCCCAGCCGATACCGGCGCAATTGACGAAAACGCGTTCCTGGCCATGGGCGTCGCGCGCCTTGGCCAGGCCGGCATCGACGCTCTCTTCCTCGGCGACATTCACCTGGCAGAACACACCGCCGATATCCCTGGCGACGGCTTCGCCCTTTTCGGCATTCATGTCGAAGATGGCGACCTTGGCGCCGTCGGCCGCCAGGCGGCGGGCCGTGCCTTCGCCGAGACCGGACGCACCGCCGGTGACGATGGCAGCGATGGAATTGTCAATTTTCATGTGTTTTCCCCTTTATCGACGGTCCCAGCGGAATAGCGCGTCGGCACAAAAAAGAAAATCTCCGCAATGTCGCGGCTGGCAAACCGGGTTGGGCGGGCAGGGCCGCCGGTGCTAGAGCAATTCGCGCAACCCCATCGAAGGACGACACCATGTCGAACAGCTACGCCCTTCTCCTGCATGGCGGCGCCGGCGTTCTGGCCCCGCGCAGCTACGATCCCGAGCGCGCCCACATGCGCGAGCTCGCCGAGGCCGGCAAGGCCATGCTGGAAGCCGGCGACGCCGCGCTCGACGTGGTCACCGAGATCGTGCGCCGGCTGGAAGCCTCCGGCCTCTATGTCGCCGGCAAGGGCGCCTCGCCCAACAAGGCCGGGCGCTATGAGCTGGACGCGGCCATCATGGACGGCGCAGACCAGCGCGCCGGTTCGGTGGCGGGCCTGACCGGCTTCGTCAGCCCGGTCCACGCCGCGCGCGCCGTGATGGAAACCACGCCGCACGTGATGCTGGCCGGGCGCGGCGCCGAGCGCTTTGCCGGGCTTCAGAAGCTGGAACGGGTGGAAAGCGTGAACGACTACTACACCCCCGCCGCCGCCCCCGACGACCGCGCCATCGCCACGGGCACGGTGGGCTGCGTGGCACTGGACCGGTCCGGGCACCTGGCCGCGGCGACCTCGACCGGCGGGACGCTGAACAAGCTGGAAGGCCGGGTCGGCGACAGCCCGATCCTGGGCGCGGGCTGCTGGGCCGACAATCACGTCGCCGTCTCGTGCACCGGACAGGGCGAGTTTTTCATGCGCCGGGCGACTGCCAAGGACATCTCGGCCCGCATGGCCTACGCCAAGCAGTCGCTGGCCGAAGCCGCCGCCGGCGCCATCGAGGATATCGGCGGCATGGGCGGCGAGGGCGGCGTGATCTGCGTCGACAGCCGGGGCGGGCTGGCCCAGCCCTTCAACTCGCCGGGCATGAAGCGCGCCGCCGTATACCCGGACGGGCGGATCACGGTAGACGTCGACTAGGACCCATCATCAGGAATACATGATGCGCGGATATTTTGCGGTCGGGGCGGAAGGCATTTCCAAACCGATGAATCTGGGCGCGATCCTGCGCACGGCCCACGCCTTCGGGGCGAGCTTCGCCTTTACCGTCAGCGCCCATCACCGGGTACGCGACGTCTACCAGTCGGACACCGCCAAATCGGCCACCCATGTGCCCTATTACGAATGGGCCGATATCGGTGCCATGGCCTTGCCGGAGAATTGCCAGCTGGTCGGCATCGAACTGACAGACGAAGCCATCGATCTGCCGGCCTTCCGTCATCCCTTGTGCGCCGCCTACGTGTTCGGCCGCGAGCGCGGCTCGCTCAGCGAGGAGATGCAGGCGCGCTGCCAGCACATCGTCAAGATCCCGACGAAATTCTGCGTCAATGTCTCCGTTGCCTGTGCGATCACGCTCTACGACCGTACGCTGAATTTCGGCGGCTATCCGGAACGCCCGCTCATGCCGGGCGGGCCGGACGCCTCGGCCGGCGGGCCGGGAAAGAAGTTCGGCGCGCATCGTTGATCATAATCGCAGGCAGCCCAGATTAGGGGGGAATTAACCCCCGCCGTCATACCGCCAAGGACAAGCGCACAGTCCGATAGGCCCCCGATACAAGGATCGAGTCCCGTGTCCCTGCGATACTGCCTGACCGCCCTGACGCTGTCCCTCGCCACGTCCCTGGCCTGCGCCGCACCGGCGTCCGCCCAGGACGAGCCGGAATTCCGCGGCGAATATTCCGACTGGCGCGTCTTCACCCGGCCCACCGAGAGCGGGCTGGTGTGCTATGCACTCAGCCGTCCGACCGACAGCGCGCCGCGCAATTTCGACCACGGCACGGTGTATTTCATCGTCGCCTCCTGGCAATCCGGCGCCGTCAACGAACAGCCCAACCTGCTGACCGGCTACGATCTGCGCCCCACCAGCCCGCCGGAAACCCGCGTCGGTTCCTCGCGCTTCGACATGTTCACGGACGGGCGGGAAGCCTTCCTGGACGACCTGTCCGACGAGCCGGACCTGGTGCGCCAGATGCGCCGCGGCGCGGTGATGCGGGTCACCGCCACAACCGCCGCCGGCGTGGCCACGTCCTACGAGTTCTCGCTGTCGGGCGTGACGGCAGCCCTGCAACGCGTCGAGGCGCTCTGCGGGTAGCTCCATCCTCGCCCTTGATGGGCGAGGGGGACCGCTGCGTCAGCAGCGGTGGAGTGGGTGGGGGCGAGGTGTTGGACAGTTATCCAGCACCGTGGTTCACCCCTTCCGACCCGCGGCTCCGCCGCGGCCCACCTTCCCCATCAAGGGGAAGGATGATCGTGCCACCTACTTCCCCGTCTTGCCGTCTTCGAAGGGCTTCAGCCGCAGCTTGGTCTTGTGGCTGGGCGGGCCTTTCGAGCCATCCGGCATCAGGCCGCGATAATAGCCCTTCTGCCATTTCAGCTCGGCCGCGTCCTCGTCGCCCTCGCGCAGGCGGGTGGCGAAGTCGGCGCGGCTGACCCGCCAGGTCTCGAACTGTTCGAACGTCTTGGGATCGGCGTGCAGCGGCCGGATTTCCGGGTCGATCTTGTCGAACAGGTCGCGCCGCACCGGGAAGAGCTGGGCCACGGCCTCGCCGGCCTCGAAGCGCACCTCGCCGGGCCGGGTGAAACGCCAGTTCATGGTGAAGGCGTAGGGGCTCCAGTCGGTCTCGATCACGCCATTGAGGGCGGAAATCCCGTCCTTCGGCGCATTGACCGGCCCCATCACCCAGATATTCCAGCCCGGCGGCGTGCGCAGCAGGAAGCCCATCTCGAAGGTCAGGATGCCGGAGCCGAAATTCGTCATCGGCGCGCCGGGCTTGCCGGTCATCAGCGGGTCGTCCACGCGCACCGTGACGTCCTCGACCCGTTCGCCGCCAGTCCAGGAGGCGGAAAAGCCCACGGGCGTGAACACTTCCCAGCCGTGCTGGTTGGCCAGGGCCAGCGGCAGACAGCGATAGGCCGAGCTTTCCGGCGTCTCGTCCATCCAGTCGCGGCGGCTTTCGGCCGGGCGGATGGTCGGCGCCTCGGCGGTGATGGGGTGGCAGATCAGTTTCATGATATCATCACAGCGCGCTGCGCCATGGCGGCGCAACCCCGTCATGCGTCACGCCCCCTCGCGGAGTGCAGTGTTTTCCAGTATAGGACGCCGCCATGACCCTGCAGACCGCCCATTCCCTGGACCTGTCCTCCGCCCGCCGGCCCGATACGCCGGCCGGGCCGATCTCGCTTGCCGGCCTGACCCGCGGCCAGTTGCGCGACGTTCTGATCGAACGCGCCGGCGTGGAGGAGAAGAAGGCGAAGATGCGCGCCGACCAGCTCTGGCGCTGGATCTATCACTACGGCGCGACGTCCTTCGACGAGATGACGAACGTCTCCAAGGACCTGCGCGCCGTGCTGGCCCGCGAATTCACGCTGGACCGGCCGGAGATCGTGGAACGCCTGGTTTCCGTCGACGGCACGCGCAAATACCTGATCCGGCTGGCGCCGGGCGTGGAATGCGAGACCGTCTTCATTCCGGACGTGGCGCGGTCCGGTGCGCTGTGCGTGTCCAGCCAGGTGGGCTGCACGCTGAACTGCACCTTCTGCCACACCGGCACCCAGGCGCTGGTGCGCAATCTCACCGCGGCGGAGATCGCCGCCCAGGTGATGATCGCCCGCGACGACCTGGACGAATGGCCGACCTCGAACGAGAACCGGAAGATCACCAATATCGTCTTCATGGGCATGGGCGAGCCGCTCTACAATCTCGACCATGTCTCCGACGCGATCGACATCATTTCGGACGGCGACGGCATGGCGATCGGCCGCCGGCGCACGACCGTGTCGACCTCCGGCGTGGTCCCGAAGATCCGGGAGCTGGGCGAGCGGACGGGCACGATGCTGGCCATCTCGCTGCACGCCACGAATGACGATCTGCGCAACGAACTCGTTCCGCTGAACAGGAAGTACCCGCTGGCCGAGCTGATGGACGCGATCCGCGCCTATCCGGGGCTGGGCAATTCGAAACGCGTGACCTTCGAATACGTGATGCTGAAGGGCGTCAATGACAGCCTGGCCGAGGCGCGGGCCCTGGTGAACCTGCTCAAGGGCGTGCCGGCCAAGATCAATCTCATCCCCTTCAATCCCTGGCCGGACAGCCCGTACGAATGCTCCGACTGGGACCGGATCGAGGCCTTCGCCGACGTGGTGAACCGGGCCGGCTATGCCTCGCCCATCCGCACCCCGCGCGGCCGCGACATCTTCGCCGCCTGCGGCCAATTGCGCTCGGAAAGCGAGAAGGTGCGCGCGAGCGTGCTGAGAAAGCAGCGCCTGGCCGGCGAGGGCTGATCCCAAAAAGAAGCGCCGGTGCGTGAGCACCGGCGCTTCAACGCGATGGCGGGTGCGGGGAGGGTTACCCGCGCATCGGATCTTCCAGCGTACCTTCCGCGTCCAGCCCGGCATCCGCCTGGCCGCCGACGTCCGTATCGGTCATCGGGTCGTCCATCGGATCGATCCCGGCTTCCGACCGGCTGCCGATGCCGGTTTCCGCTTCGATTTCGGCCTCGGTATCCGGGGTCAGATCGTGCGGCTGGCCGTCAGCCGGCTCGCTCTCGACATCGGCTTCCGCTTCGGCGCGGCCTTCCAGCCAGGCTTCGAACTCGGCGACATTCAGCGACCCGTTGCCGTCCGTGTCCTGCGCCTCGAAGGAAGCACGATCCAGCGCGGGATCGGCGATCACGGCCTCGTCATAGCTGACGGCACCGTTCTGGTTGGAATCGAGGGTAACGAAGGTCTCGTTGTCCTGGGCGAGCGCCGCGGTTGCACCGAACAGCGTCGCGGCGGAAATCATCAGAAACGTCTTCATGGCTATTTCCTTTCCGTTGTGCCCGGGCGCTGCGTGACAGCCCGCCCGTGCCTGACGGACCAGAAATGCGCGGCCGGCAAAAAGGGTTGCGGCCCAAATCGGGGTCATATTGGGGCGAAATGTGGCAGCCCCGCCCCTCTTGGTGTCGCACCGCCTGTTCCGCTAGCCTCGCACCGTCCCGCCGAGCCGCAACGGAGCCGAGCATGACCACCGCCGTTCTTTATCGCTGGCGCCTCAAACCCGGGCGCGACGCCGCGTTTCGCGAGGCCTGGGCCGAGGGCACCCGCCGCATTCACGAGACCTGCGGCTCGCACGGCGCCGCCCTCAACCAGGACGCGGACGGCCTCTACTGGTCCTATGCGCTCTGGCCGTCGGAAGCCGTGCGCAAGGCCTGTTTCAAGGAAAACGACTGGTTCTCCCAGGACTGTTTCGTGACCATGCAGGATTGTATCGCGGAGCGTTTCGAGGAAATCCCGCTGGACGTCACCAATCACGAATTGGCTTCGCCGCCCGCTCGCAAGACGATCCCGGTTCTGAAGACCGGCCGGCTGGTATTGCGGCCGCTGGAGCTGGACGATGCCGGCGCGCTTCTGCCGGCCCTCAGCGACGAGGCCAATATGCGCTACTGGTCCTCCGGCCCGCTGGAGAGCGTGGCGGCGGTGCGGAACTATCTGCGCTGGAATGTCGAAGGCGACGGCGTGACGTGCTGGGCCTTCGCCCGGGCGGCGGCGCCGCGCGATGCGCTGGGATGGGTCATTCTGATCGATGAACGCGAAGGGTGCGCCGAGATCGGCTTCATGTCGCGCCCGGACGCCCAGGGAGAAGGACTGGTTCGCGAAGCGGCGGGACGTATTTGCACCTACGCATTCGAGACTCTCGGCCTGCGGCGGCTCTATGGCGATATCGATCCGGACAACACGGCCTCGATCCGCCTGCTGGAAGCCCTCGGCTTCCGGAAGGAGGGCCGGCTGCGCGCAGCCTGGGAGACCCATATCGGCGTACGCGACAGCCTCATCTATGGACGCCTTCGGCACAACTTTGAATAGTTTTGTATTATAATATCTTGAGACTTGCCGATCGTAATAATGAGTAATTAACCCTGCCACCTGATCTTGTTGCAAAACCAGAGCAACTTGATCCGATGAACTGCGCACGCTTCTTAGACTTTCTGCCCGCGGCCGGACTGTCCCTCCTGGCAGTCTGCACGCCGCTGCTCGCGCTGGCCGAGCCGGTGGACGGGCCGCAGGTCGCGGTGATTTTCCCCCCCGGATGGGAGCCGGCCGACATCATGCGGGCCGCCGCGGAAGCGGATGCGGACGTGGTGCGCTTCGGCGCCATGGACAATATCGGCATCCTGGAGATCAGCGGCGAAAACGGCCTGTCACGCCTTCGCGCTGCCGGCGCCTGGTTCACCCTGCACCCGCAAGCGCTTGGCGGATGCCTGCTCGGCGAGCCCCTGCCGGCCACCGCCTTCACATCCTCCCCGCCCCCCAACGGAGTTCGACCGTCATGACCCATCTGGATACGCTTCGTCTGCGCGCTCAGAGCGTGGCTTCCATGGTGATTGCAGGCCTGGCCGTCCTGGCCCCGCTGACCGCCGCCATCGTTGCGTCCCAACGGCTGCTGCCCGTCGCCTTGATGAGCGGGCTGGTCGCGGCCCTCGCCCTGGTCAACTGGCGGATGCGCCCGAACACGATGGCCTCGCGTTCCGCGACCGCTGCGGCCCTGATCGCCTATCCGGCCCTGTTCGTCTTCACGCTCAGCGGTTCGCCCTGGCAGCTCGACATGCACATGATGTTCTTCGCCAGCCTGGCAATCTGCGCCATCATGCTGGACTGGCGCGCCATCGTGGCGGCCTCGGCGGTGACGGCGGTGCATCACCTCTCGCTGAACTTCTTCCTGCCCTGGGCGGTCTTCCCGGACGGGGCGGACTTCATGCGCGTGGTGTTTCACGCCGTCGTCGTGGTCGGTCAGGCCGCCGCGCTGATCTGGATGACCCATCAGGCGGCCCAGGCGCTGACCGCGTCCGATCTGCGCACCCAGGAAGCCGACAAGGCGCGCGAAGCGGCTGCGACCAGCTCCCAGGCTGCGACCGACGCCCAGTCGAACGCGGAACGCCAGCGTCAGGAGATTGCCGCCCAGGCCGAACAGTTCGAGGCCGCGCTGCGCCATGTCGCGACCGGAATTTCAGGCGCTGCCGAACAGGTGGACACGCTGGCCCGCCAGCTCGGCAGCGACGCCGAGGCCACGCGCCTGGGCGCCGACACGGCGGTCACGCAAGCCTCGTCGACAAATTCGGATGTCCAGTCCGTTGCGGCCGCCGCTCAGGAACTCTCCGCCTCGATCGGGGAGGTCGCCCGTATCCTGGAAAGCAGTTCCGGCGTATCCGAACGCGCCGTGGCCGAAGCCGAAGGCGCCGGACGCTCGGTGGAACAGCTCGAATCCGCAGCCGGCGAAATCGAGACCATCATGAAGCTGGTGGCGGATGTGGCCGAACAGACCAACCTGCTCGCCCTGAATGCCACGATCGAGGCCGCCCGCGCCGGCGAGGCCGGCAAGGGCTTCGCCGTTGTCGCCTCCGAGGTCAAGGCGCTCGCCGAACAGACCACCAGCGCCTCCAACGACATTGCCTCGCGTATCGAGGCGATGCGCGGCGCCTCCAGCGGGGCCGCCGTGTCTCTGGGCCGGATCGCCGAAATCATTGCCGAGTTGCGGTCATCGACCGACAGTGTCCAGGATGCCTTCACCCAGCAGGACCAGGCGACACGCGAGATCGCCGAACTCGCCGAAAAGGCCGCCTCGGCCACCTCGCAGGTCAATTCCAGCATGGACGAGGTCAGCGGTGCCGCCGCCCGAACCTCCGGTGCCGCGGAGAGTTTCGCCCAGGCCTCCAACGAGCTGAACGGCTCGGCGCGGGCCCTGGACGAGGAACTCAACCGGTTCCGCCAGTCGCTGGGCGCGGCCTGACCGGCCACGCCCCGGCGACAGGTACGGGCTACATCGCCTCGGGCTTGCGGAAACGATAGACGAAGCGGTCCGTCATGCGGCGGATCTCTTCGTCGAACACGGAAATGTCACGCGGATCGTCCGGATTGGCGAGCATGTCGCTCTGCGCATCCAGCTCGAAACCGGCCGCCTCGATCTCCGAGCGCACGACGGCCGCATCGATCCGGTGCGTCGTCTCGACATGCTCCAGACCGCTGCCTTCGGGCGCATGGTGGTCGATGACAAGATAGACGCCACCCGGGCGCAGCGCGTCGTAGATGGCCGCGTTCATCGCCTCGCGATCGGTCTCGTCCCAGGCCGTGTCGTGGTAGAAGAGCACCATCATCACGGCATCCAGCGGCGCCTCGATACCGGCCGCAAAATCCTCGATCGGCGAGACGACATGGGTGACGTTCTCGCGGTCCTCCGCCACGCCGGCCAGAGCCGCGTTCGGCTCCGGGAAACGATCGGCAATCCAGCTGGGGTTGTGGGAATAGACATGGCCTTCCTGGCCCACCGCCGTCGACAGCACACGGGTGTAGTAACCCGCGCCGGCGGTCAGATCGGCGACCTGCCAGCCATGCTCGATGCCGGCAAACAGCAGCACTTCGGCCGGATGCCGGTTTACGTCCAGCAGACGGTCCTCCTCGGGCCGCGTCTCGTCGGCGACGGCCTCCTCGATGCTCTGCGGCATCATGCCGTCATCGTGAGACATCATGCCATCGTCGTGGGACATCATGTCCTGATCGTCCGACATCATGCCGGCTTCGTGCGACATGGCCGCCTCGCCGGCCATCGTCTCGTCCTGGGCCATGGCCGCGGACGTGGCGGCCGCCAGCGCGATGGCTGCGGTCGCGGAAATCAAGTGACGCATTCCTTCCCCTCCTGATCGATTGGGTGTGCCCTCCAGGCCGGCCGGATCATGAGCCCGGCACCGCCCAACCCAAAATCACGACCCCGTGACGCGCCGTGAGACACGCCAGGGGCGAGTTTACGCTTGCGAAGGGGTTTTCTGGCACAACCGCGGACGGGTCGCGCCACGCCTGCGGCCCGATGGAGGGGACATGCACATCATCCTGGCTTTCGCCGTTATCCTGACCGGCCTCGCCGCGTTCATCTATCGCCGCGAGAGCCGCCGCGGGCACTAACCGCCGCACTTGCGCCCGGCCGCCGGTCCGGTTTAGCTCCTCCCAGCAATGCCACCGGGAGGCTCCGCCATGCTTTTGCACCACGCATCCTGGCCCGAAGTCGAGGCCTATCTGAAACGCTGCAAGGGCATCGTGATCCCGATCGGCTCGACCGAACAGCACGGGCCGAACGGGCTGGTCGGCACCGATGCGATCTGCCCGGAAGTCATCGCCGCGGAAGCCGGCGAGGCGGGCGGGTTTCTCGTGGGCCCGACCTTCAATGTCGGTGTCGCCCAGCACCATCTGGCCTTTCCCGGCTCGATGACGCTGCGCCCCACAACCATGATCGCGGCGCTGAACGACTGGATCGAAAGCCTGACCCGGCACGGTTTCGACCGGATCTACTTCCTCAACGGCCATGGCGGCAACATCACCACGATCAATGCCGCCTTCGCCGAATTCTACGCCAATTTCTCGCTCGACGCGGCGCCCTGCCCGGCCAAGCTGACCCAGCGCAACTGGTGGGAATTGCCCGGCGTGGGCGATGTGAGCCGCAATCTCTTCCCGGTCGGCGAGGGCATGCATGCCACGGCGTCGGAAGTGTCGGTGACCTATTACGCCCATCCCGGCGCCATCAAGTCCGTGGACATGACGCCGAAAATCGCCCCGGTGGCCGGCTTCACCGATGCCGCGGACTACCGCCGCAATTTCCCGGACGGCCGCATCGGCTCCGACCCCTCCCAGGCAACGCCCGAGAAGGGTGCCGAGCTCGTCGCCGCGGCCCGCCAGGCCCTGGTGTCGGAGCTGGCCGGTTTCTTCGGCGTCCAGCCGAAGGCCGATGCGGCGGAGTAGGGCGTTCTGGAGTATTTTCACTGAACTCAGGGTTAGTGAAAATACTCTATCCTCCTGTTTTGTCGCATTTTCGGATCGCGAAACCGGTACCCACTTTCGCTGAAAATGCGCTAGCCGGTCAGGACCGCAACAAAGCGCTTCTCGATCTTGTCGACGGGCTCGTGGACGACATCCACGGCGTCCTCGATGACGACTTCGGCCAGCGCATCGGAGAATTGCTTGCGGGCCTCACCGAGTGCCCTGTCCGGGGCCATCACGACCAGCCGATCGAACTTGTTGCCGGCGCACGCCTTGTTGAGATGCGCCACCACCTCGTCGATGAAGCGTTCCTTGGTCAGCTGGTGATAGTCGGTCTGGCCGACGGAGGAGCGGCCATGGGTCGGATCGGGGAACCGGCCCGGCCTGTCCTCGCCCTGGTCGCGATCGGGCGGATTCTCGGTGCCGAGTTCCTCGACCAGCTTCAGATTGGGCTGGTCGTCAAAACCTTCATTGCGCCAGATCAGCGCCTTGCCGCCATCGAAAGCGGCGACCCAGGTGACGGCGTCTATCGGTGTCCGTGTCATTGATATGCACCCCGTTGCTATCGGTGTAGTTGGCCATGGCGCCGGTCCGGCGGCAAGCCGCCCGTCCAAGCGCATATTGTCGCGCCGTTTTTTCCGCCGGCTTGCATCGCAACGGGTCGCGCGCTTAGCTCGTTCCGTCCGGCACTGCGACACAGAAGTTTCATTTCTCCGTCTACGGCCGATCCGATACAGGACCGGCAGACACACGCGTCTCATGGAAGGGATCCGCCGATGAAAGCCCTTTACGCCTTCGCCCTGACCCTCGCGGTCGCCGCCTGTTCCGCCCCGCAGGACGCGGACACGCAGGACAGCGCAGCGTCGTCTGCAAACGGGGGATTCAGTGAAGACGATCTCGCCGCCTCCGACGCCTGTTTCTCGGACACGCCCTCCGCGCTGCTCGAGCCGGGCCAGACGCTGATCGAGCGCGGCCCCTCAGGCATCGTGCGGGTCTCTCACGCACTGGATGGCGAAGCCGCCGACCATGAATTCCAGGTATCGGCGCTTCCGGACCAACAGCGCCGCATTCTCGACAACGCGGCCGCGCAATTCTTCCGCACGGCGGGCGACCAGTACGACCCGGCCACGGATGCGGTGATCTATCACCGCGCCCGCGACGGTGCCTTCTGTGCCGTGGTGCGCGATGCGACGGCAGGGCGCGGTCTGGCCGACGCGGCAGCAGCGGTCGACGCCGCCCTTGCGGATATGCCGGCCGAATAGGCCTCAGGCGGCGCAGACTATGCCGTCGACCACGTCGACCGGGATCGGCGTCAGCCGGTCGCCGGCGGCCGGCCCGCCGGTGCATTGCCCGTCGGCCGCATCGAAGCTCGCCCCATGGA
Organism: Pseudomonadota bacterium; assembly: GCA_034659015.1. Lineage (GTDB taxonomy): Bacteria > Pseudomonadota > Alphaproteobacteria > Caulobacterales > Maricaulaceae > Maricaulis. Next base: position 154,103 of record JAYEGL010000001.1, read on the forward strand.
CCGGGCAGACCAGCGCCTCGCCCTGGTGCAACAGGCCGCGCCCGTCCGGCAGGCTCAGCGGCAGGCCGGCATGGGGGCAGACATTCGACCAGGCCGTCACATCCCCGCCGCGCCGCACGACCAGCACGGCGCCCTTCTCCCAATCCGCCGCGCGAGCGCCCGGGTCCGGGATGTCATCCAGCGCGATGAGCGCCGTGCCTGCGGGCGGTTTCGGCCTCATGCCGCACTGTCGGTCGGCGGATTGACCAGCCAGCGCCAGGGCGCGATCTCCACGCGCTCGAACAGGCCGGCCTTGGCATAGGGATCCTCGGCCAGCCAGGCATCCAGCTCGGCACGGCCGGCCGCCTCGACGATCAGCAGGGACCCGGCCATCGCGCCCGTGTCGTCGAGCCAGGGACCGGCGGCCTTCACCGCGTCGCCGCGGGCCGTCAGCCAGGCGATGTGATCGTTGCGATTGGCCTTGCGCACGTCCAGCGCGCCGGGCCTGTCCCAGGTGTGGACGAGGAAGAGCATCAGGCGGTCTCCAGGGTGAAGGGGCGCGACAGCAGGGCCTCGATGGCATCGTCGACGCTGCTGCGTCCGGCCAGGATGTCGTCGACCGCCTCGCAGATCGGCATTTCCACGCCATGCCGTTTCGCCAGCGCAACGACCGCAGGCGCACTCGCCACACCCTCGGTGACGGCCCGCCGGCCGGCCATGATGTCGTCCAGGGACACGCCGCGCCCCAGCGCCAGGCCGCAGGACATGTTGCGCGATTGCGGCGAGGAACAGGTCAGCACCAGATCGCCCAGCCCGCACAGGCCCGCCAGCGTCTCGCGCTGTCCGCCCAGCGCCACGCCGAGCCGGGTCATCTCGGCAAAACCGCGCGAGATCAGGGCCGCATGGGCCGACTTGCCCAGCCCCTTGCCCTCGGAAATCCCGCAGGCGATCGCCAGCACATTCTTCACCGCCCCGCCAACCTCGGCGCCCACCAGATCCGTCGCCAGATACGGCCGGAAGCGGTTGGTCCCCAGCGCGGCGATCAATGCATTGCCGACGGCTTCGTCCTCGCAGGCCAGGGTCACCGCCGTGGGCAGGCCCAGGGCCGTGTCGATGGCGAAGCTGGGTCCTGAGAGCACGGCCGGTATTGCCCGCGGAATGGTCTCGCCCAGCACGTCCGTCATCAGCGACAGCGTGTCCTGTTCGATCCCCTTGGCGCACAGGACAAGCGGCAAACCGTCACGCGCATAGGGCGCGAATGTCTTCAGAACGCGACGTAAATGTTGCGCCGGTGCGACCGCCAGGACCGCCTCGCAGGCATCGAGTTCGGAGATTGCGGTCACCGCCTGGATGGACGGTTCCAGTTCCACTTCAGGCAGGAAGACAGTGTTGCAGCGCTTGGTGTTGATCGCGTCGGCGACGTCCTGCTCGAAGGACCACAGCACGACATCCCGCCCCGCCTTGGCGGCGGTCTGGGCGAGGGCGGTGCCCCAGGCGCCGGCGCCGATCACGCCGATGGTCTGATAATCGCTCACGCTTTGGGTCCTTTCCGTCCGGATCCGATCGCCGGCGACAGCTTGGCCGAGGCGGCGTCCAATGGCCAGCGGGCGCGTGCCGGCGCGTCCAGTGCATCGGTCTCGCCGCGCGCCAGCTTTTCCAGCCCGGCCAGGGCGATCATCGCGGCATTGTCGGTGCACCACTTCATGGGCGGGGCGATCAGGCGGAAACCTTCCTCCGCAGCCGCCGCCTCGAGCGCGGACCGCACGGCGCGATTGGCCGCGACGCCGCCGGCCACGACCAGCGGACGCGGCCTGGCCACATCCCGATAGTCGTCGGCAAACAATGCCATGGCCCGCCGGGTGCGGCGCGCCAGCGAGGACGCGATCGCTGTCTGCACCGACGCCGCCAGGTCCGCCTTGTCCTGATCGTCCGGCGCGTCCAGCCCGTCCCAGATCTGCCGCGCCGCCGTCTTCAGCCCGGCAAAGGAAAAGTCGCAGCCCGGCTTGCCCTTCAGCGGAACCGGCAGGGTGAAACGGAAGGCATCGCCGCTTTCCGCACAGCGCTCCAGCGCCGGCCCGCCTGGAAAGCCCAGACCGAGCACTTTCGCGGTCTTGTCGAAGGCCTCGCCGGCTGCATCGTCCAGGGTCGAGCCCAGCCGGCGGTAGCGGCCCACGGCTTCCGCAACGAGCAATTGGGTATGCCCGCCGGACACCAGAAGGAGGAGGTAGGGGAACTCCAGGTCTTCGCTGAGCCGCGGGGAAAGCGCGTGACCCTCCAGATGATTCACCGCGATCAGCGGCTTGCCGGAGCCCAGCGCCAGCCCCTTGGCCGTCATCAGTGCGGCCATCACGCCGCCGATCAGACCGGGACCCGATGTCGCAGCAATGCCGTCGATCGCATCCAGGGTCAGCCCGGCTTCCTTCAGCGCCGCCGCCGCCAGCCCGTCCATCGCCTCGGCATGGGCCCGCGCCGCGATCTCCGGAACCACGCCGCCGAAGGGCGCGTGGGCCTCGGTCTGGCCGAGCACGAGATCGGACAGCACCTCGATGCGGCCGTCCGCATGGCGGCGCAGCACGGCGGCCGCGCTCTCGTCGCAGCTGGATTCCAGTCCGAGCACGGTGAGCACGCCTGGTTGCGCCGGAGCGGATGTGGGGGCTAAGTCCATGGCCGACCGATAGCCTCAACACCGGGATCCTGCAACGTGAAGCCGCCGTCACACCCCCAGCCCATCGCCACCCGCCGTTCCCCGCTCGCCCTCGTGCAGGCCCGCGACGTGCAGGCCCGGCTCATCGCCGCCTGCGGGCTGGACGCGGAAGAGGGTGAACGCCTCTTTCCCATTCTCGGCCTGGTGAGTACGGGAGACCGGATCCAGGACCGCACGCTTCTGGAAGCCGGCGGCAAGGGGCTTTTCACCAAGGAGATCGACGAGGCCCAGCTGGCCGGCGAGGCGACCTTCGCGGTGCATTCCATGAAGGACGTGCCCACCGAACTGCCGGACGGGCTGGCCCTCGGCGCCATTCTGGAGCGCGAGGATCCGCGCGACATGCTGCTGGCCCGCGGCGGGGAAACCCGCCTGGCCGACCTGCCGGAAAACGTCGTGGTCGGCACCGCCAGCCTGCGGCGCCAGGCGCAATTGCTCCACGCCCGGCCGGATCTCAGCGTGGTGCCGCTGCGCGGCAATGTCGACACGCGCCTGGGCAGGCTGCGCGAGGGCGAAATCTACGCGACCTTCCTGGCACGGGCCGGCCTGAACCGGCTCGGCCGGGCCGAGGCCGAAGCCGCGCCGCTGGAAGCCGGCGAGATGCTGCCCGCCTGCGCCCAGGGCGCGGTCGGCGTGGCCGTGCGCGAAGACGATGCCGATGCACGCGCGTGGCTGTCACCGCTCAACCACGACGCGACGGCCCTTGCCATCGCTGCAGAACGTGCTTTTCTGAAGCAACTGGATGGATCTTGCCGGACACCCATCGCGGCCCATCTTAATAATGAATCAATGGATTTCATCGGCGAAGTTTTGACTCCTGACGGACGAAGCCGCTGGCGGGAACACAGCCAAATCGACATGAACACGGCCACTCTGGAAGACGCAGCAAATGCCGGCCGGCAACTGGGCCAGGCCGTCCGCGATGCCGCGGGCGACGGCCTTGCAGAAGCCCTGGGGACGGCATGACGGTATTGGTGACACGCGGCTGGCCCGGCGCCGAACGCACCGCCGCAGGATTGCGGCGGATGGGGATCAACCCCATCGTGTCGCCTGTCCTGGATATCAATTTCCGCGCCCGGATCGACGTCGAACTCGCCGGGACGCAGGCGATTGTCTTCACCAGCGCGAACGGCGTACGGGCCTGGGCGCCGCGCCGGCCGGAACGCGACCTGACCGTTTTCGCCGTGGGCGATGCCACCGCCGAGGCCGCCCGGGATGTCGGCTTCAAAAAGATCCACACCGCGCGGGGCGATGTCGACGCCCTGGCCGAGCTGATCCGCCGCAAGGCCAGGCCCGATGACGGCGACCTCCTGCATGTGCGCGGCATCCATGTCGCCGGCAATCTGGGCGGTGCCCTCAAGCCGGACGGTTTCCGCGTGCATGATGCGATCGGCTATGGTGCCGTGGCCGTCGACACGCTGGGCGAGGAGGCGATCGCCGCGATCGTTTCCGGCGCACCGGTCTCCGTCCTGGTGCATTCCGCGCGCGGCGCGAAGACCTTTCTCGACCTGCTGCGCAAATTCGGCCTGCACCACTGGCTGGGCTCGGTGACCGTGTACGGCATCTCCGAAAACGCCCTCAAACCGTTGGAAGGGGCCGGTTTCGGCGCGCTGATTGCCGCACCTCAGCCCAATGAGGATGCACTCCTGGGCCTGCTGGACGATAGTGCAGAACTGGCGCGCGCCTCCAACGCGTCCTAAGCTGGATCAAACAGCGCGAATCACGGGCCGACATGGCTGATCCCAACGAAACCCTCGACCCCGAACCCGTCGATGCCGAGTTCGAGCCGGCCGACGATTCCGGCACGGCCGGACAGGCGGAACGCAAGGGGCCGGGCTGGTTGTCCCTCTTCACGGTCTTCCTGCTGGCCAGCGCTGCCGGCGGCGCGCTCGGCTATGCCGGCCACGCCTATCTGGACAATACGCCCCGGCAGGACGCCGGTGCCGCCGACGAACGCGCAGCCCTGACCGAAGCCATTTCCCGGCTGGAGACCCGGCTGGACACCGCCGAAGCCGACGACCCGGCTGCGGGGTTGAACGACCGTCTGGATGCCCTGGAGGCGCGCATCGAGGCCGCTGCGGACACACCGGCCGGCGCGCCGGACCTATCGGGCATCGAAGCACGGCTGAGCCGGCTGGAAGACGCCCCTGCGAGCGGCACGGCCGACCCTTTCGACCCGAGCCCGCTGGAAAACCGGATCGATGCGCTGGACAGCATGCTCGCCGACGTCGAGGCACTGGCCAATCAGGCCCTCGACGATGCCCAGGCCAATGCCGGCAGCGGTGTCGATCCGCTGGTCCTGCAGAACATCACGGACCGGCTGGCCGCGCTGGAGCAGGCACAGGACCAGGCCGGTCCCGGCTTCGACGATCCGGCCCCCCGGATCGAGGCGCTGGAAGCCCGCATCGCCGCGTTCGAGGACGAGGTTTCCGCCCTTCGCCAAGACCTCGCAGACACGCGCGAGCTGGCCGAGACGACCAGCCGAAACGCTGCGCAGACCGACGGCGAGGATGCCCGCGCCTCGCGCACGCTGGCGGCCCGGGCGCTGGCCCTGACCGCGCTGCGTGACATGGCCGGCACAGGCGAAGGCTTCGAGGCCGAACGCGCCGCCCTGGCCCGGGTATGGCGCGACAATGAAGACATCGTGGCCATGGCCGACACGGCCCGGGCCGGCGTGCCGACGCTGGACCAGCTGGCACAGGACTTTCCGGGCGCGGCCATCCGCGAGGCTGCGGGGCCGGGACGGGTTTTCTTCGGTCTTGTCGAAGTGCGCCAGTCCGAGGCCGGCGACGACGAAACCGGCGCGATGGCGATTACGGCGCTCGCCGAGGACCGGCTGGCCCAGGACGACCTGGACGGGGCCATTGCCCTGGCCGAACGGCTGGAGGGCGATGCCCTGGACGCCGCCCGCGACTGGCTGATCTCCGCCCGCGCCCGCCAGACGCTGGACGCACGCCTCGCCCGGCTGCGCCAGGCCCTGACCGGGGATGTCAGCGCACAGGAAGAGGATCCGTCATGATCCGCCTCATCCTCGCCGTCGTCTTTGCCCTCCTGACCGCGGGTCTGGGCGCCTTCCTGGCCCTCAATCCCGGCCGGGCGACCTTCGAATTCCTCGGCACGCGGATGGAAATGCCCTTCGTGCTCGCCGCCGGCGGCACCATCGTCTTCGCCTTTCTCCTGCTGGTGGTGTGGTGGGCGATCTACATGCTGTGGACCTCGCCGGACAAGGTGAAGGCCTTCCTGTCCCGCCGCCGCCGCGAGCACGGCTATGACGCGCTGGAACGTGCCCTGATCGCTTCCGCGGCCGGAGATGGCGAGGCCGCCGTGCGTCAGGCCGCTCGCGCCGACGCGCTGCTGGAACGGCCGGCCCTCTCGCACCTTCTGGCGGCCCGCGCCGCCGAGGCCGCCGGCAACTGGGAAGGCGCGCAGACGCAGTACGAGGCCCTTCTGGAGGACAATCGCACCCGTGTCGTCGCCCGGCGCGGCCTGGCCCAGCTGGCGCATGACCGCGGCGATCACAAGGCCATGGCGGAACATGCCGAAGACGCGTTCAAACAGGCCCGCGGCGCCCGCTGGGCCTTCGATGCGCTGTTCGACGCCCAGGTCGCCGAAGGGCGCTGGGAGGCGGCGGCCGCCACGCTGACCGAGGGCGAAAAACGCAAGCATGTCGCGCCCGACACCGCCAAACGCCGCCGCGCCGTTCTGCTGACCGCCGCCGCCCTGGAATGCGAGCAGGCCGACAGCGAAAAGGCCCGGGAACTGGCCCTGCTTGCCCATCGCGCGGCCCCGGGCTTCCCGCCCGCGGCCGCGCTGGCGGCCCGCCTTCTCGCCGAGGGCCGCCGCCACAAGCGCGCTTCGGAAGTCATCGAGGCCGCCTGGGCCGCCGTGCCTCACCCGGCGCTCGCCCAGGCCTATCGCGAGCTGCGCAAGTCCGACACCAAGGCGAAACGGCTGGAGCGCCTCAACGCGCTGGCCGCCCTCAATCCCGACCATCGCGAAAGCCGGCTGATCCGCATCCAGACCGCTCTGGAGGAGGGCGACGCCCCGGCCGCACGCGAATTGCTCGATCCGATGCTGGACAAGACCGATGCCCCCTCCTCGCGCCTGTGCGCACTGGCGGCCCGGCTGGCGCGCCTGGCGGGCAAGGACGAGCAGGCCCGCCGCTGGATGACCCGCGCCTCGCACGCGGCCACCGAGGCCGACTGGACGGATATCGACCCGGACGGCCGGCTCTTCGCCTACACGCCGGAGGACTGGAAACGCATGGTCTATGTGTTCGGCGACGAAAACCGCCTCACCCATCCGCGCTACGAGCGGTTCGAGCGGATCGCGGAAACCGTGCCGGAAACCGCCCTGCTGGAATCGCCGCGGCCCAAGCGCGCCGCCACCTCGCGCAGCGCCAGCTTCGCCGGCGCGCCGCCGCGCATGCCCGACGATCCCGGCGTCGACGAAGGGGAGGACGGGGACGGCAACGGCCGCAGCGCATGACGCAGCCGGTCTTCCTCCTGGGCATTGTCGGCGGCTCGGCCTCCGGAAAATCGCGTCTCGCCGAAGCGCTGGCGCGGCACTACGCGCCGCAGGGCGCCTATGTCATCCCCGAGGACGACTATTATGTCGATGCCGCCGCCATTCCCGATTTCGACCCCGGCCGTTTCAATTTCGACGAGCCGGCGGCCAAGGAGCATGACCTTCTGGCCACACATCTCGGCGCGCTGAAGACGGGGCGCCCGGTCGAGGCCCCGCTCTACGATTTCACCACCCACCGCCGGCGGCCGCAAACCGTGGTGCGCACGCCGGCCCCCGTCGTGCTGGTGGAAGGGCTCCATCTTCTCGCCAGCGACGCCATCGCCGCGGCGCTGGATCTGGCGGTCTTCGTCGACGCCTGTTCGCTGACCCGTTTCGAACGCCGCCTGCAGCGCGACGTCACCGAAAGGGCGCGCACCCCGGACTCCGTGAAACACCAGTTCGAAACCATCGTCGAACCGATGCACGCACGGCATGTCGAACCCCAGCGCGATCGCGCCGATCTCGTGGTGGAAAACATGGGTGAACCGGATTTCGAGGCGCTGGCCCGGCCGGTGATCGAACGGGTTTCCGCGGCCCGCCGCGATTAAGTGATTTTCCTGCTGCAGCGGGACTTGCCCGGGCCCGGTTTCGCGGTTAGTTTCCGCCGCCTCCCGCCCGATGTGGCGGGAGATTACGGGTCATGGGCCGCTTTAGCTCAGCTGGTAGAGCAACGCATTCGTAATGCGTAGGTCGCGTGTTCGAGTCACGCAAGCGGCACCATCCTTCCCCGATTGTTCCCGCTCCGCTCGACCCGATCCTGTCGCCGATTTCGGTGCCGGGGTCGATGCTCACATGGAACGCGCTCAGGGCTGCGGGGCACAGGCGCGGCCTCGCCATCAGCACCATTTTCCGATTGTTCCCGCTCCGCTCGACCCGATCCTGTCGCCGATTTCGGTGCCGGGGTCGATGCTCACATGGAACGCGCTCAGGGCTGCGGGACACAGGCCCGGCCTCGCCATCAACACCATTTTCCGATTGTTCCCGCTCCGCTCGACCCGAGCCTGATACCGCTTGCGGTGCCGGGGTCGATGCTCGCTTGGAACGCGCTCAGGGCTGCGGGGTTCGAGACGGCGCCAGCCTACCCCCCGATATCAATGTCCGGATATCGGCCGCCAGCGCCCGGGCGCTTGCATCGCCGAGATAGGGCATATGGCCGGACGGGTAGCGGGCGACCGTGACGCGCGCCGCCGGCAGGCCGGCATGGGCGACCAGATAGTCGGCGCTGCCGGTCGTCGTGACGAGATCCTGATAGCCCGTTGCCACGAGGAGGCGGAAATCCGGATTGGTGCGCATTGCGGCGGCCAGCGCCTCGCCGGCCGGGATGAAGGGCGGTGAGATGTCGTGGTTCCAGGCCCGGTTCACCGTGCGAAAGGCGATCGCTTCGTAGCGGTCCTCCACGGCAATCCCGGCCTCGGCCAGATAGAGGTTGAGACCGGCGACGAAGGCAGGCGCATAGCGCGCCATCGCCGGGTCGTCGCCGACCGGATCGGCCATGGCGGGACGGCCCGCCAGCGGCACGGTGTAGCGGCCGTCATAGGCGCCGATCTCCAGGCCCTCACCGGCCAGCAGCGCACGGCGGAACTCGGTCATGGGAATGCGCAGATCCGCCGCCTCGATCCGGTCGGCCGGCAGGCCGGTATAGCCGGCCAGGCTTTCGGCAATCGCCCGCCGCTCGCCCCGGGACAGCGCATCGCCGGCATAGAGGGCGGGCAGCCATTGCAGGCGGGCAAACGCCCCGGCCTCGTCGACAAACGCCTCAAGCGGCCGTCCCGCGCCGGCCTTGCCATGATAGTGGGCGGTCGCCGCCATGGCGGTCAGCTGCGAAACCTGGCGGGCCAGCGGGCCGTCGGGCGAGAGGACCGCCTGGCCCATCAGCACAGCCCCGTCGATCCCGATTCCGGCCAGCCGCCCCGACGGGTCCATCGGTCCGCCCAGAAGGCTGCGCGCGACCAGCGCCGCACGCGTCGTGCCATAGCTCTCGCCGACGAGATAGCGCGGCGAATTCCAGCGCTCATGCCGGTCGATCCAGGTCTCGATGAAGCGCGCGATAGCGGCCGCGTCGGCCGTGCTGCCGTAGAAATCCGCCGGATCCGCACCCTCCAGCACGCGGCTGAAACCGGTACCCGGCGGGTCGATCAGGACAATGTCGGCGACGTCCAGCAGGGCATGGGGATTGTCCTCGAGCGCAAAGGGCCCGGTGGCCGGCGGGTTCAGCGGATCGTCCAGCCGGACGCGCCGCGGTCCGAACAGGCCCATGTGCAGCCAGAGCGAGGCCGAGCCCGGTCCACCATTGAAGACGAAGAGAACAGGGCGTCCGGACGCGTCGGATACGCCGGTGCGAAGATAGGAAAAGGAGAAGAGCCAGGCACCGGGCCGGCCATCCGCGCCCGGCAGGACGGTGTCTTCGGCGACAAGACGATACTCCACCCGCTCCCCGCCGAACACGCCGGCGCCGGCATGCTCGTAACGGCGCAGCTCCGGCGCCTCTGCCGCCGGACTGTTCTCCGCCGGTGCCGGTTGTGCCCGCGCTTCAGGCGCCACGCTCTGGCAGGCGGCCAGCAGAAGGGCGGGGATGAGGAATGCGGCGCGCAAGGCCATCGAAATCTCCTGTATCGTCCGGATCGCTCCCCGCAAAGCTAGGGCCGTCATACCCGGCAAGTCTTCCCGAAGTTTGTCGCGAACGCGCCGCGGCCTCGATCAGGCCGGTCGCCCGCGCCGGAAGCGGAAGGAAATTTATGTTCACGGCGCCATGACGGCGCATTCATTGGAGAAGGTCTTGCGCGGACACAGCCTTACACTCGTCGGCAAGATCAGTTTGGACAGCAGGCAGAGACGGTCATGGGACAGGAAATTCGCGCACTTTTGTTCGCCGGGCTTGCACTCGCGATCGGACTGGCCCTTCCGGCGGAGCCGGCCCGGGGGCAATCCAACGCGGCGCCCGCGGAACCGGGTGTGTTCGAGGTCCTGCTGCGTCCCGTCCGCGATGGCGGGACCGAGGTCACCGCCATCGCCGTGCGCGCCACGATCCGCGGCGGCGAGCTGGCGGGCGATGAACGCCTGCGCCTGACGGCACCCGTGGTCTATGCGGGCGTTCCGGGTATTGCCGACCGCGTCGAGGACCTGCAGGTGACCGATCGACACGGCATCGTCCCGCTGAGCGCCGAGGACGGTCCGGCCGCCCCCGGCGGCTTCCCCTATTTCCGGCACTGGACCGCCGGGCGTGACGTCAGCTTCCCGGTCCGGATCACCTATCGTTCCCGCGTCCAGCCCGTCGGCGCACCCGGCGGCCCGCCCTTCGGCATACGCCCGACGGACGGCGGGGTGAGCGGGGCCGGTTCGGGCTTTCTGGTGATCCCGGAAAACGCCGGCACCACAAGCTCACAGGTCGAATGGGATCTGTCGGACCTCCAGAACGGGTCTCTGGCCGCTACATCGTTCGGCGATGGCGATTTCTCACTGGACGGACCGGCGGCGCGCCTGATGCAGGGCTGGTACATGGCCGGCCCGGCCGGTCGTTTTCCCGCCGATGGCGATATCGAGAATTTCAGCGCGACCTGGCTGGGCGTTCCGCCCTGGAACCCGGCCATCACCATGGCGCAAACGGCCGACATCTACGGTTATCTCGGCGAGGCCTTCGCCTATCTCGGTGAAGCTCCGCGCTACCGGGTCTTCGTCCGCATCCTGGAAACCCCGCCCTTCGGCGGCGGCACGGCCCTGACCGACAGCTTCATGCTGTCGCGCGGCCCGGCCGGAGCGGACGACGAGGACGACGACCCGCAGGGCCTGCTCTTCCATGAAATGATCCACGGCTTTGTCGGCGGGATCGAGGGACCGGGCGGCGTGACCAGCTGGTTCAGCGAGGGTCTGACCTCCTACTACACGACCCAGCTGCAATTGCGCGGCGGCTACTGGTCGCTGCAGGACTATATCGAGCGCATCAATTTCGTCGCCGAGGAATATTATACCAACCCGGCCCGGAACTGGTCCGCCGAACGGATCGTGGAGGTCGGCTTTTCCGACAATTTCATCCGCCATCTGCCCTATCGCCGCGGTGAGCTCTACTTCGCCGATCTGGACTCCAGGCTCCGCGCGGCCTCCGGCGGTGCGCGCGATCTGGACACGCTGATCGAGGCGGTTTTCCTGCGCCGCAAGGGGGGCTGGACCTTCGACCATGACGCCTGGCGCTCGGTGCTGGAGCGAGAGCTGGGTCCGGAGGCGGTCGCCATGTTCGATGCCGTGGTGCTGGACGGCACGCAGACCCTTGCGCCAGCACCGGACGCGTTCGGACCCTGCCTGAGCCGCGAACCCGCTATCTATGAGCGCGGCGGCGAGACCTTCCAGGGCTATCGCTGGGTCAGGGCCGGGGGCGTGTCGGACTCAGAATGCGCAGGCGCAAGTAACGCCCGCCATCGCTAGCCCTCGCCGTCCGTCTTCATCTGGGACTGCATGTAGCGCTCCTCGCCGATCTTGCCGATCAGCTCGAGCTGGGTCTCCAGATAGTCGATATGCTCTTCCTCGGAAGCGAGGATGTCGACGAAGAGCTTGCGGGACACGAAATCCTGCGCCTCTTCGCAATAGGCGATGGCCTCGACATAGAAGGGATGGGCCCGCTTCTCGATCTTCAGGTCGGCCTCGATACACTCTTTCAGCGTCTCGCCGATATAGATCTTGGCCAGGTCCTGGACATTGGGCAGGCCTTCCAGGAAGAGGATCCGCTCGATCAGCAGATCGGCATGCTTCATCTCGTCGATGGATTCCTCGTACTCGATCTCGGCAATCTTTCCGAAGCCCCAGTCCTTGTACATGCGCGCATGCAGGAAATACTGGTTCACCGCGGCCAGCTCGAGCTTGAGCGCCTGGTTGAGATATTCGATGACCTTGGCGTCGCCTTTCATGGCGCATCTCCCGCTAGCGGCTGATCCTGCCGTTACTCTAAGGAAATGTGCCTCGCGGCCAACCGCAATGTTTGCAAGTGAAAATGGGACGCGCTTGCGCCTATTCGGCGGCAGCGGCCAGATCGTCGGGGCCGATCCGCGTGGCGGCGATCATCTCGGCAACGTCCGGCAGGCAACGGCCGCAGCGCGGCTTGGCCTCGCAGCGCTTGAACACACAGCCCACGGCCTTCACCGACGGATCGGCAGCGGCGGCCTGGAGCTCTTTTTCACGCAGCGCATTGCAGATGCAGACATACATGGGCGGTCACGTTTTCCGAGGTTTCGAAAACCTTGTCCCGCGAATGCGAATGACTGTCAACTTCATAATTGATGCATGTGCAGAACCGGACGCCGCCTTGCCCGTCGCGTCTAGCTGCCGCGGACGATGCTGCCGATCGGGCCGAGCACCGACCCCTCGCCCTGGCCGGAGCCTGCGACCGGCACATTGGCGAGGATGCGGCCGGCCAGACGCGAGAAGGGCATGGACTGGATCCACACTTTCCCGGGCCCCTTGAGGTGGGCGAAGAAGACGCCCTCGCCGCCGAAAATCATCGACTTGATGTTGCCCGCGCGCTCGATCTCGAAATCCACGCCCGGCGTGTAGGCGACCACGCAGCCGGTATCGACATGGATTTCCTCGCCGGCCGCGAGTTCACGCTCGATCAGCGTGCCGCCGGCATGCACGAAGCACCAGCCGGTGCCCTGCAAACGCTGCATGATGAAGCCTTCACCGCCGAACAGGCCGGTCATGATGCGTTTCTGCAGCGCAATACCGATGGACACGCCCTTGGCCGCCGCCAGGAAACTGTCCTTCTGGCAGATCAGCTCGCCGCCCATGTCGGGCAGGTAGACGGGGATGATCGTCCCGGGGAAGGGCGCCGCGAAGGCGGTATGTGCCTTGCCCTGTCCCTGATGGGTGAAGACCGTCATGAACAGGCTTTCGCCGGTCAGCAGCCGCTTGCCGGCTCCGGCCAGGGCACCCCAGACACCCGATTGCTGCTTCGACCCGTCGCCGAAGACGGCGTCCATGGTGACGCTGGGCGACTTGTACATCATCGCACCCGCTTCCGAGACGACGCTTTCGCCCGGATCGAGTTCGATCTCCACATACTGGATGTCTTCGCCGCCGATCTTGTAGTCGATCACGTCTGCCTGGCTCATGGTCTGTCCCGTCCGGTTGAAAACCGGGCCAGACTAGACCGCCGGAAGCGGGGAACAAGCGGTATTGGACAGGCCGGTTTCCCGGCTGTGTCAGATGGTCTGGATGTCGGCGTTATCGACCGCTTCGCGGATCCGGTGGGCCAGATGCACGGGCACTTCGCCGGCGCGCTGGCGGAAGCTTTCATTCTTGTCCAGGCAAGCGATGTCGCCGGGCAGACGCTTTGCATCGACGCTCATCGAGCCGGACAGGACAAGAATCGGCGTGTCGCCGGCATGACATTGTGCGGTTTCCAGCGTGTCGCCGGGATGGATTGAATCGGGCAGGCGCAGGTCGAGCAGGACGAGATCGTACTCATTGCGGCCCAGAAGACGCTTGGCGTCCTTCAGCGTGCGAGCGACCTCGAAGGAGATATCCAGATCGCCGGACTCGCAGACGGCATGCTGAACCAGCATCGCATCCGCGAAATCATCCTCGACATGCAGCACTTTGAGTGCGCGATCCGACATGCTTCCCTCCCAAGTCCGGCACCCTAGCGCGGTTGCCTTACCGAACCGTTTAGACCCGTTCCGGCATTCGCCTAAAACCCGTCCGGCAACGGTGCGCTGTGGCGCAGCGCCGCCGCAATTACCGTGTTTCGCAGCAGCATGGCAATCGTCATCGGACCGATCCCGCCGGGCACCGGCGTGATCCAGCCCGCATGCCCCACGATCTCGTCGAACGCCGCGTCACCGACCAGCCGCGTCTTGCCCTCGCCGCGTTCCGGCGCGGGGATGCGGTTGATGCCCACATCGAGCACGCAGGCGCCCGGCTTGACCCAGTCGCCCTTCACCATTTCCGGCCGCCCGACAGCCGGCACGACGATATCCGCCGTACGCACCAGACCCGGCAGGTCCTGCGTGCGCGAGTGAGCGATGGTCACGGTGGCGTTCTTTTCCAGGAAGAGCAGCGCGGTCGGCTTGCCCACGAGGATGGAGCGGCCGATCACCACGACCGACTTGCCCGTCACATCGCCCATGGCGCGTTCGGCCAGCAGGACGCAGCCGGACGGCGTGCAGGGGCGCAGGCCCGGCTTGCCCAGCACCAGCCGGCCGGCCGAGGCTTCGGTCAGCCCGTCGACATCCTTGTCCGGGTCGATGGCCCCGATCACGCGATTGGCATCGATATGGTCCGGCAGCGGCATCTGCACGAGAATGCCGTCCACGCCCTCATCGGCATTGAGACCGGCGACAATCTCCAGCGCTTCGGCCTCGGTCGTCTCCGCAGGCTTGCGGATCTCGATCGAGCGCATGCCGGCGGCTTCGGTGCGGCGGCCCTTGTTGCGGACATAGACATCGCTGGCCGGATCGTCCCCGATCAGCACCACGGCCAGGCAGGGCGCCCGCCCCAGCGTCTTCGCGAGTTCCGCGGCGGCCTCGGCCGCCCTGGCGTCGATCTCGGCCGCGACGGCCTTGCCGTCGATCAGTTCAGCACTCATCGCTTGAGCTCTCCAGCACGCTCCGGATACGCGCCTGCGCCGGGCCTGCAGCCGCGATGCGGACGGTCTTCAGTCGGGATGTGGCGCCGCGTATAACATCCACGTCGCGTTTGGGAAGTCCCAGATGCCTGGCCAGCAGCGCGACGAGCGCCTTGTTGGCCCTGCCCTTCTCGGGCACGGCACGCACACGCACGGCGAGATGCCGGCTGCCGTCATCGCTCGCGCGCCAGCCTTCCACCGCATCCTTCGCGGCATTCGGTGTCAGGCGGACGGGCAGGAGCAGGCCCGTTTCGTCGGTCTGGAGCGGAGACGTCATCTAGAAGATGCGCATCAGCTCCCCGAGCACATAGCCCTGGACGAATCCGATCAGCAGCAGGAGCACGATCGGCGAGAAGTCGAGCCCGCCCAGCGGCGGCAGGATCCGGCGGATGGGCGAAAGCAGGGGCTCGGTGATGGCCGAGGTGACCCGCCAGATCATGGCGACGAACTGGTTGTTGGCATTCACCACATTAAAGCTGATCAGCCAGCTCAGGATGACGCTCACCAGGACCACGATCCACAACAGGTTGAGGAGCGGATGGATGATGTAGATGATCAGGCCGTCAATCGGGGACATGGGTCGGTTTTCCTCGGCTTTCGCTCGCGTTTCCTGCTTCTAGCCCGCACTGCCCTGCAACGTCCAGAAGCGCGTGCTTGACAGCGCAGCGAGAGGCTCGTAGGTGACCGGTCCTCAAGGTGACGGGGCCGTAGCTCAGTTGGGAGAGCGCGTCGTTCGCAATGACGAGGTCAGGGGTTCGATTCCCCTCGGCTCCACCAGCCTTCGCTCGCTAGTGCGAGCTTCGGCTAGGCAAGCCCGGTTTCAATGGCGAGCGAAGGCTGTCTCGCCGGAGCCTTGGCGAAGGCGGACCGTCCGCGACACGCTCCACCCTCAATGAAAATCCCGGCTCTTCGGAATCACCCGCACATTCCGCGGATGGCGGCCGCGCGGGTCTCGGCTGACGGGGCGGGCGACCTCGTCGGTGGGCGCCAGCGCACGATCCAGGGCGCGGCGCTGGGCGTCCTCTGACAGGCGGTAGAGATCGTCGGTGCGGTCGACGAGTTCCTCGGCGACGATGTGCACCACGCCGTCGGCGCTTTGCACCCGGCCGCGCACGGCCAGGATGCGTGCGCCCATGACGACCGGACGGTAACGGTCGAAAACGCGCGGCCAGACGACGAGATTGGCGACGCCGCTCTCGTCCTCGATCGTCACGAAGACCACGCCGCTGGCCGTGCCCGGACGCTGGCGCACCAGCACGACGCCGCCGGTCGTCACCCAGCCCCCGTTCGGCCGCTCGTTCGCCGCCCGCGTCGTGACCAGGCCCAGGCCGGCATAGCGTTCGCGCAGGAAGCGCATCGGGTGCGCCTTCAGCGACAGGCCCGTGGTCTGGTAGTCCTGCAGCACGTGTTCCGACAGCGGCATGACGGGCAGGGCGACGCGGTCCTCGCGGCCGAACCCGTCGGTGTCGGCGCTGTCGAAGAGCGGCAAGCCCCTGTCCTTGGCCCCGCCGCGCACCGCCCACAGCGCCTGGCGCCGGTCGAGCCCGGTGGAGCGGAAGGCGTCGGCCGCGGCCAGGCGTTCCAGCGCCCCCCGGCCCAGCCCGGCCCGCCGGCGCAGGGCGGCCGGTTCGGCATAGCCCTCGCCGCGCCGCTCCACCAGCGTCTCGGCATCCTCCCGTCGCATCCCGTCAATCGTGCGCAGGCCCAGGCGCAGAGCGAGATCGCCGGTCTCGGCGGGCTCCAGCGTGCAGTCCCAGCCGGAATGATTGATGTCCGGCCCGCGTACTTCCACCCCGTGCTCGCGCGCATCGCGCACGATCTGGGCCGGCGCGTAGAACCCCATGGGCTGGGAGTTCAGCAGCGCCGCGGCGAAAACCTCCGGATGATGGCATTTCAGCCAGGCCGAGACATAGACCAGCAGCGCGAAACTGGCCGCATGGCTTTCCGGGAAGCCGTAATCGCCGAACCCCTTCACCTGGTCGAAACAGCGCCGGGCGAAGTCCTCGCTATAGCCCCGCGCCGTCATGCCCTCGACCATCTTGGTCTCGTAATCGGCGATCGTGCCCAGCTTGCGGAAGGTC
This sequence comes from Pseudomonadota bacterium, assembly GCA_034659015.1. Taxonomy (GTDB): domain Bacteria; phylum Pseudomonadota; class Alphaproteobacteria; order Caulobacterales; family Maricaulaceae; genus Maricaulis. Next base: position 171,039 of record JAYEGL010000001.1, read on the forward strand.
GCCATGGCCCGGCGCAGCCCGTTGGCCTCGTCGGGTGTGAATTTGGCCGCGTCGATGGCGATCTGCATGGCCTGTTCCTGGAAGAGCGGCACGCCCAGCGTCCGCTTCAGGATCTGCTCCAGCTCGTCCGGCGGGCCGTGCCCGGGCGCGGGACTGGGAAAGACGACGTGCTCCTCGCCATTCCGCCGCTTGAGATAGGGGTGGACCATGTCGCCCTGTATGGGACCGGGCCGCACGATCGCCACCTCGATCACCAGATCGTAGAAATTGCGCGGTCTGAGGCGCGGCAGCATCGTCATCTGGGCGCGGCTTTCCACCTGGAAGACGCCCAGACTGTCGGCCTCGCACAGCATGTCGTAGACGGCTGTATCGCCCGGCGGGATGCCGGCCAGCGTCCAGTCCTCGCCCTTGTAGAGTGCAAGCATGTCGAAGCCGCGCCGGATGCAGGACAGCATGCCCAGCGCCAGCACATCCACCTTCATGATGCCCAGCGCGTCGATATCGTCCTTGTCCCATTCGATGAAGGTGCGATCCTCCATCGCCGCATTGCCGATCGGCACGGTCTCCACCAGCGGGCCCTGGGTGAGCACGAAACCGCCGACATGCTGGGAGAGGTGTCGCGGAAAGCCGATCAGCTCGCCGGCCAGACGCAGGGCGAGGCGGATCGCCGGATTGTCCGGGTCCAGGCCGGCCTTGCGGATATGATCCCCCTCCACCTTGCGGCCCCAGCTGCCCCAGACCGTGCCGGCCATGGCCGTCGCGACATCCCCGGACAGGCCCATCGCCTTGCACACCTCGCGCAGGGCCGAGCGCGGGCGATAGCAGATCACCGTCGCTGTCAGCGCGGCCCGGTGCCGGCCATAGCGGCGATAGACGTACTGGATCACCTCCTCGCGCCGCTCGTGCTCGAAATCGACGTCGATATCCGGCGGTTCCTTGCGCTCCTTGGAGAGGAAGCGCGCGAAGAGCAGGCTGGAGCGGGCCGGATCGACCTCGGTGATGCCCAGGCAGTAGCATACCGCCGAATTCGCCGCCGAGCCGCGCCCCTGGCAGAGAATGCCCTGCCCGCGCGCCCAGGCGACGATGTCGTGCACGGTGAGGAAATAGGCCGGATAGTCGAGTTCCTCGATCAGGGCGAGTTCGCCGGCAACCAGCCCGGCCACCTTGTCGGGAATGCCGTCGGGATAGCGCTTGTGGGCGCCGGACCAGGTCAGCGCGACGAGATGTTCCTGGGGCGTGCGGCCGGGCGGCACCGGCTCGTCGGGATAGACGTAGGACAGCTCGTCCAGGGAAAAGGTGCAGCGCGCCACGATCTCGCGCGTGCGGGCAAGGGCCGGGGCGAAGCCGGTGAAGAGGCGGGCCATCTCCTCCGGCGGTTTGAGATGGCGTTCGGCATTGGCCGCCAGCCGGTAGCCCGCCGTTTCCATCGTGCAGCCCTCGCGGATGCAGCTGATCACGTCCTGCAGGGGCCGGCGCGCCGGTGTGTGATAAAGCGCGTCCTGGGCGGCTACGAGCGGCACCCCGACCCGGTCCGACAGCGCCTGCAGCGCGCCCAGCCGGGCCCGATCACCGCCGGCCATGCGATGCACCGCCGCCAGGTAGAGCCGGTCCTCCCACAGGGCGGCGAGCCGGATCATCAAGGGCTCGAAATCGGGGCCCGGCCCGTCCGGCGGCGGCACGGCGATGAAGATCTGCCCCTCGCTGTGGGCGATGATATCCGCGAGCGTGATATGGCACTCGCCCTTGGGCACATCGCCTACCGCACTCCCTGTCTTGCCTTTCGAAAGGAGCGCGCACAGCCGGCCATAGGCCGCCCGGTCCGTGGGATAGCAGACCAGGTCCGGCCCGTCGGACGGGCGCAACCTCGCTCCGACCAGAAGCCTGAGCCCCTGCTCCTTCGCCGCCAGATGGGCGCGCACCACGCCGGCCAGCGTGTTGACGTCGCACACGCCCAGCGCCTCCAGGCCCAGCGCCTTGGCCGTCGCGACCAGTTCCTCGGCGTGGGAAGCCCCGCGCAGGAAGGAAAAATTGGTCAGGCAGAGAAGTTCGGCATAGCCCGTCATGACCGTCCTCACGGAAAAAGCCCGTGGACGAACCAGGCCGGCGGACCGCCGCGCCCGTCGCCATAAAGCCCCTCGCGGAAGATCCAGTAGCGCCGGCCGTCCTCGTCCTCGACGCGGTAATAGTCCCGCGCGCGCCGGGTCGCGGCGGGGCGCCACCATTCCGGCGCGATGCGTTCGGGACCGTCGGCGCGGCGCACGCGATGGACGATGCGGCGCCAGACGAAACGCATGGGCGGCCCGTCGGGAATTTCCGCGATCACCTCCAGACTTTCCGGCCGTTCGAACAGGCGCAGCGGGCGCGGGGCCGGTCCCGGCGGGGGCACGGAGCGCCAGTCGGGCAGTTCGCCCTCATAGACGGACAAGGCTTCGGCCCGTTCGGGCAGATGGCTTTCCACCGGCTGCAGCACATTCACCACCCGGCCGCCCAGCCGCGCCGTGATCCGGTCGGCCAGCACGGCCAGCTCCGCTGCGTCCGGACCGTCGCCGGCGAAGACGGCATCCAGGCTGCGGGCCTGCGGCGTGACCGGTCCGGTGCGCGCGGCCTCCAGCTCCATCAGCTCGACCCCGAAGCCCGGATCGATCGCCTCCAGCCGGTCGCGGAACAGGGTGAGGATGTGCGCCGGATCGTGCACCGGCCGGGCCGCGCCGACCGTGACCTCGGCGACGCTCTGGTCGACGCGGAAGACGGCCAGGCGGAAACGCCGCGCCCCCTCGCCATGGGCGTCGAGCCGTTCGCACAGGGCCGGGGCCAGCCGTTCCAGCCCGGCGCGGATTCCGTCGGGATGCAGCAGCGGTTCCGGGCAGGGCAGGCGTGCGGCGTGGTCCGGCGGCGGACGCAGCGGGTCGAGCGGTTCCGGCCTCTGCCCCAGCGCCTGGTCGAGCCGGACGAGCACGGCATCGGCGGCACTGAGGGAGTGGAAACGCCGGGCCAGCGCCTTGCGGTCGATGTCGTAGAGCTGGCCGATCCGGGTCAGGCCGAAACGGCGCAACAGGGTGAGACCGTCCTCCGACAGGCGCAGCCCTGCCATGGGCAGACCGGCCAGTCCGGCTTCGAGCCCCGCCTCGTCCAGCCGGGTCCGGTCCGGCGCCGCATGCGCCAGCGCCCAGGCCGCGCCGGGCGTCGGCGCCAGGCCGAGACGGCAATCCAGCCCGGCCCGGCCGAGCCGGTCCGCCATGTCGTCGAGCATGGCCGTTTCGCCGCCGAAGAGGTGGGCGCCGCCGGTCGTGTCGATCATGATGCTGTCGGCCCCGGCCAGTGCGACAGCGGGCGACCAGCGCTCCATCCACAGGGCCAGGCGTTCCAGCGCCCTTGCGTCGGCCTCCCGGTCGACCGGTTCGGCGGCCAGGTCCGGCGCCCGGGTACGGGCATCGGCGAAACGCAGGCCCGGTTCCACGCCCAGCGCCCGGGCCGCCGCATTCGCGGCGGCCACGCGCAGGCCGTGCACCCCCGCCTCGGTCAGGACGAAGGGGGCGGCCCCGGCCGTCTCATCCGGCGTTTCGCCAGGGCAGGTCGGCCATCCCGCTGCCGATGCGGCGCGGCTGCGGCGCAGACGGTCGAGCGGCCAGTCCGGAAACCAGACGCAGACATGGCGTCTCATCGGCGAACTCCACATCGAAGATCTGTCCCGCCATGCCCGGCCGCAGGCGGGACTTCTCCAGAACCGCGCGCCAGGCCGGCCGCCCCGGGGCGCGCGCATCGTATTGGTCCGGGGCGGAAGGCCGGGCCGAAACCCGCCAGCGCCCCTGTGCGGCCGTTGCCCCCGACCGCGTATGGGGAAACATCAGGACCAGCGGCGTCCGGCTGGCCTCGCAGGCCAGGCCGAGCCGCCGGGAGGCGGTGAAATCCATATCGTCCAGCTCGGCAATCACCCCGGCCAGGCCGGTGGACCGGCAGGCCTCCTCGGCCGCACGCAAGGCCTCCATCCGCGCCTTTGCCTCGACCAGGATCACCCGCCCCGGATCGACACCGAAAGCGGCCAGCCCGCGCCCGCTGAGATGCCCGTGTTCGCGCGCCAGCGCCGCCTGGCGGATCCACACGCATGCGCCGGCCCGCCCGGCATCGCGGAGCGAGGCCAGGGCGAAACCCGTCAGGACCGGAAAGTCTCCGAAACCCCCTTCGGCCAGCTCGTGCACGCCGGCCTGTCCCAGCCCGTAGGGAAAGGGACAATCGGCGCGTGCCGCGCCCGTCTGGATACCCGGCTTCATGATCATTGTTCTGTTTTTGTTCCAACACCGGGAAGAGTCAAGACATGCCGAATGACTCGCTCACAACTCTCTGATTTCAGGAAATCATTGCCCCCGAACCCGGGCGCGGTCCGTCAGACCGAAACACCCATGCCGCCGGCCAGGCGCAGAAGATCGCTCACCAGGCGGCGGCGCTCCGCATCACGGGCCGGCTTCTCAGCAGCGCCGACCACATTGCCGAAAGTGCGCGCCTCTTCCACCGCCTCGCCGCGCTGGGAGAGGACCAGGACCGGGATGTCGCGCAAAGCCGGCAGGCTCGCCATTTTCCGCAACAGCCAGCCCCCGTCGTACTCGCCCATCACCATGTCCAGCAGGATGCAGACCGGCAGCCCGTCCCGGCCCTTCAGCGCACGCTGCCGCAGCAGGTCCCAGGCCGCGTCCGCCGAACAGGCCCGTTCCAGACGCAGGTTCGCGGCGTGCCGGCACACTGCCTCCTCGACCAGGCCTGCATCGAGGTCGTCGTCTTCAACCAGGAGGACATGTTTCATCATTCGACCGGACGTGTTTTTCGAGGGGGTGGGGGGGCGTTTCGGGAATTTTCGTTTCTCGCTGAAACCAGTCTGCCATGCCGTATTCGCGAAATCTACCCGCACAGCGTGTCCCGGCTGGCAAAACCTCCGATACAGGAAAATCCGCCCCCGAAGAGGAACCCTTCCTTTACCGCCCTGCGCTATGACAGAGGCATGAGACGCCTTGGCAGACATATTCCCCTGGCCGTACTGGCCCTGACGCTCGCCGCGGCCGCGCCGGCCCTTGCGGGCGGCGGTGGTGGCGGCGGCGGCAACGCCTCCCAGGGCGAGGAAACCCGCCGGCGCATGATCACTCCGTCGGAAACCTACATGCCCCTGCCGCCGCTGACGGCGACGGTGCAGGCCAATCACCGCGCCCGCGGCCTGCTGCAGATCGAGGCCGGGCTGGAAATCGACGATCCGCAACTGCGCCGCCGGGCCGAGCGCTACCTGCCGCGCCTGCGCAATGCCTGGGTTTCGGCCCTGAGCGCCTATACCGGCATGGGCTATCGTTTCGGCGACATTCCCGACGCCGACCGGATTTCGGAAATCCTGCAGGAAGCCACCGACATGACGCTGGGCCAGGAAGGCGCAGAAGTCCTGATCGGCATGGTGATCATCCACGCCGACTGAGGCGTCCGGAGACTAGAGCATTTTCACTTGATTCAGGGTCAGTGAAAAGGCTCTAGCCTCTTGTTTTGTCGCATTTTCGAACCGCGAAACCGGTGCCCACTTTCGCTGAAAATGCTCTAGGCGATCGCGTCCATGAAGGATGCCAGATCGACATCCTTCTGCGTCACCCCGCCGGCATCGTGGGTCGCCAGCGTCACATCCACCTTGTTGTAGACATTGAACCATTCGGGGTGGTGGTCGACCTTGTCGGCCTTCACCGCGACCCGGCTCATGAAGCCCCAGGCGGCGTTGAAGTCCTCGAACTCGAAGACCTTGCGGATTGCGTCCCGGCCCTCGACGGCAGACCAGCCGGTCAGTTTGCCAAGGGCGGCTTCGGCGCCGATGCGTTCCATGTCGGTCTCCTGGTCAGCGAATAAAGATCATTCCGCCGGCAGCGGCATCGGCTCGATGCCCAGCGTGCGGAACAGGTCGAAATCCTCGCGCTCTTCCGGGTTCGGCGTGGTCAGCAATTCCTCGCCGACGAAGATCGAATTGGCGCCTGCCAGGAAGCACAGCGCCTGGAGTTCCTGGCTCATGCCCTCGCGGCCGGCGGACAGGCGGACCATGGATTTCGGCATCAGGATGCGCGCCGTGGCGATGGTGCGCACGAAGTCGATCCCGTCCAGCGGCTCGGAATCCCCCAGCGGCGTGTTGGCCACGCCGACGAGATGGTTGATCGGCACGCTTTCCGGATGCGGCTCCATCGAGGCGAGCTCGGTGAGCAGGCCGATGCGCGCGCTCTCGTCCTCGCCCATGCCGACAATCCCGCCGGTGCACACATGAATGCCCGCGCCGCGCACGCGGGCCAGCGTGTCCAGCCGGTCCTGGTAGGTACGCGTCGAGATCACCCGGCCGTAATCCTCCGGCGCGGTGTCGAGATTGTGATTGTAGTAGTCCAGTCCGGCCTCGCGCAGGCGTTCCGCCTGGCCGTCGTCCAGCATGCCGAGCGTGACACAGGTCTCCATGCCCAGCGCCTTCACGCCGGAAATCATGTCGCAGACCTTCTCCTCGTCGCGCGGCTTCAGCTCGCGCCAGGCGGCGCCCATGCAGAAACGCGTCGCGCCGCCCTCGCGGGCCTTCTTCGCGGCCTCGAGCACCGCGTCCAGCGGCATCAGCTTGGACGCCTTCAGACCGGTGTCGAAATGGGCGGACTGGTTGCAGTAGCCGCAATCCTCGGCACAGCCGCCGGTCTTGATGGACAGAAGCTGGCTGGTTTGCACCCGGTTGGCGTCATGGCACTTTCTGTGCACGGACTGCGCGGCAAAGATGAGATCGGCGAAGGGCGCGCGATAGATCTGGGCTGCGTCTTCGCGCGTCCAGTCATTGCGCGGCTGTGACAGAAGGTCGATATCGCTCAGCATGTGGCTCATGGAAGGTCTGTCCCGGAAAATGACAACGGACCCTAGAAACACAGGCGCGCCGCGTCCAGACATGACACTGCGCTGGGCGGCCCGCATCGTGCTTTTCGTCGCGGCGGTCGTCATCGCCGACCTGGCCCTGCAACCCGGGCTGAACCTGCCCGGTCCCATGCTGGGCTCGGACAAGCTGGAGCATGCGCTGGCCTTCCTCGTCCTGGCCATTCTCGCGCGTGTCGGCTGGCCGGGTCTTCCTGCCTGGATCGCGGCCCTCCTCCTGATGGCCTACGGATTGGGAATCGAGGCCATGCAGGGCGCGCAGGATGCCGGGCGGACCGCCTCTCTCGCGGATCTCGCCGCCGACGGCATCGGCGTCGCAGCCGGGCTGGGCCTGGTGAGGCTGGTCCGCGGCCGCGCGGCCGGCGACAGCCCCGCCGAATAGAAAAGGGGCCCGCCGAACAGAAAAGGGCCCCGCCGGAACGGGGCCCTTCCTGATTTCTCCGGTCTGCCGGCCGGTCAGGCGTCCGGCTTGCCGTCCTCGCCGCGCCCGTCGGGCGAGGCTGCAGTGATCTCGTCGGCCGGGGTCTCGTCGGTCCCCCAGTCGTCGCCCGCCCAGTTCGGCGGCAGCTCACCGGTCTTGTCGAAACGCTTGGTCATCGAGATGACCACGCCGGACAGCAGCAGCAGCGCCGCCACGTTCGGCAGCAGCATCCAGGAATTCGCCACGTCGCCGAAGCGCCACAGACCGTCCACATTGACGATCAGCGTGCCCACGAAGGCGATCACTACCCAGACATAGCGGAAGGGCTTGGCCGCCCAGTCGCCGAGAATGTAGGTCAGCGAGGTTTCCGCATAGTAGGACCAGCCGATGATGGTGGTGAAGGCAAACAGCGCCTGGGCCGCCAGGATCACCCATTCCCCGCCGGGCATGCCGAAAGAGAAGGCCGCCGTGGTGACGGCCGAGGCTTCCAGCTCGGTGGACATCCAGGCATAGGGCACGGTGCCGCCGGCACTGGGATAGGCACCCTCCACGACGAGGATGACCAGCGCGGTCAGGGTGCAGATGATCAGCGTATCGATGAACACGCCCAGCATGGCGATCTCGCCCTGCTTGACCGGATTCTTCGTCTGCGCGGCGGCATGCGCGATCGGGGCGGACCCCTGGCCGGCCTCGTTGGAGAACAGGCCGCGCGCCACGCCGGCACGGATCGCCGCAAGAACGCCGTAGCCCGCCAGGCCGCCGGCGGCCTGGCCGAAGCCGAAGGCCTGGCCGAAGATCTGGCCGAAGGCGCCCGGGATGTGATCGAGATGGGTGATCAGCACGAAGATGGCGCAGAGCACATAGGCCACGGCCATCACCGGCACGATCTTGCCGGCCAGATTACCGATCGACTTGATGCCCCCGATGATCACCAGGAAGACCAGGGCCGACAGCACAATGCCGACCATCCAGTTCTGCAGTTCGAAACCGAGCGAGGTACCCGCTTCCAGCGCCGACTGGGTCACCGAATTGGCCTGGATCATGCCGCCGGTCGCCAGGGCCGACAGCACGGTGCCGATGCAGAAGAGGAAGGCCAGCCAGCCCCATTTCTTGCCCAGGCCGTTCTTGATGTAATACATCGGCCCGCCATGGAAATGGCCGTCCGGGTGGCGTTCCCGGAAGCGCACCGCGAGGCTTGATTCGGCGTAGGCCGCGGCCATGCCGAACAGTGCCGTGACCCACATCCAGAAAATGGCCCCCGGACCGCCGAGCGTCAGCGCCGTGGCGACGCCGGCCAGGTTACCGGTTCCGACCTGGCCGGACAGGGCCGTGGACAGGGCGTTCCAGGGCGTGATTTCACCCTCGCCGGCGGACTTGCGGCCGCCCCACAACTCGCCGAAGGCCGGAAATACGCGGCGCAGCGGGCGGAAGCCCAGCGCCAGCATGAAGTAGAGCCCCGTCCCCAGAAGGGCGATCGTGATGATACCTACGGGCAGGATGCGCGTATCGCCCCAGGTCCCGCCCCAAAGGAAGTCACTGAATGTTGTGACTCCGTCGAAAAATACGTCCATGACGCTCCCCGCAATCAGTTCGCCGGGCACCTTAGGGACTGCGGCCTTCTTTGGGGAGGTGTTTTATGCAAAAGGTCGAAAAGGCGCGATGAAGCCTAGGGCGCGTAGCGCGGCAATCCGTTGCGCACCTCGATCGCGAAAACGCCCCACACCCAGACGTCGTCAGGCATGCCGGCCAGCACCGGGTCCACGCTGCACGGCCAGACCACCATGGCCGGTCCGAGCCCGCCGACCGGGAGTGGATGGCCGTCGAGCCGGATCGCCAGCTAGAAGTAAGTGCCACTCAAAGTCACAACCCGGCCGCCCGTACCGATCTTGAACCGGGCGATGCCCGCGCCGGAAACCGTGTTCACGCCGCCCAGATCGAGCTGGCGCACGCCGCGGCCCTTCAGCATCTCCATGGCCGTCCACAGCAGGAGATTGTGAGCGCCGGACCGGCGGCCCGCCGCGTCGGCCCAGCCCATGTGGTAGGTCGCCGCGCAGCCGTGAACCAGGAAGAGCATGGCCGCGGTCTTGGTCCGGCCCTCGTCCGTGCGCAGGATGAGGACGCTCGACCGGTCGCCCCGGGCCTCGGCGAAGGCCGGAACAAGACGCGACGGTGCGGCGCGATAGCCGCGGGCCGCGCGCTGTCCCTCCTCGGTGTCCAGCAGCCAGCGATACTGGGCCGGCTTGTTACCGTTCTGATGCACCTTTAGGCCCGACTTTTCCGCCGCGTTGAGCCGGTTGCGCCATTTCTGATCCAGGCCGGCCCGGAGGGTTTCGGTGTCCTGCGTCAGATCGATCAGGACCGTGGAATAGCCGGTCATGACCCGGCTCATGCCGCGCATCCCGCTGGCATCGGTCTCGTCCGGCGTGATCAGGGTGATGCGCGGCCAGCCCAGGCCGAGACCGCGCTTGACGGCGCGAAAGGCAGCAGTCTTGCCGGCCGGATCGACGTCCTCCAGCCAGACCGGGCCGCGCGTGCACAGAGCCATGTTTACCACGCCGCCAACCCGGCGCGTGGTGAACTGGGCCAGCCCGGCCAGCGTGTTGCCGTCGAGAATGCCGACGCGCCGCACACCGGTCCCCAGCGACTGAAGGGCGGCGCCGTAGCTCCAGTCCTGCTGCAGGGCCGCGGGCCGGCTCGTCAGGGCGATGTCCCAGGTGATCCGGTCGATGTCGGGGTCGAGTCGCATGCAAAAAAGCGTTAGGGAATCAGGGTTAACAGGGATTGATCCGATCTGTGGAGACTGGCTGTGTTTGTGAAGAAAGCCCAGAGCGTGATGGGGTATCGTATCACGGAGCCCCGGCCGACCCTGATGGCGGTCTGGCTGGTCTTTCTCTATGTCGGCGTGCCCCTGCTGGTGATCACCGGCCTCCTGGATCTCGCCATGCAGATCGTCTTCGGCGTGTGCACCGGGCTTTGGTGCCTGGCCTGAGTCCGGCTTTCCGGCGGGTCAGTCGGCCGGTTTGCGCAATGTCATCGCAACACGGGCAAGCCCAGCCAGCATGGCCAGTACAACGGCGCCCATCGACAGCCAGTTGGCCATCGACAGCGGGGCGAACAGCCAGGACAGGGCGTGTACGAGACCGCCGACGACCAGCGCCAGGCCGAAGAAACGCCGCGCGGCGCTCATGCCGGGGTGCGGTTCCGGCCGCGCGGCCTCGTCCGGCGCGCGCTTGCCCATGGCATTGCCGAACAGGACCAGGATCGCACCGATCAGGGCCTGGACGAGGCGTTTATCCATATCGGTGTCGATCCAGCCCTGGCCGGATGCATAGGCGAGCGTCAGAGCGGCCAGGACGAGACCGGTCGCCAGTACGAGCGACCCCTTGACGGAACGGGTGATCATTTTTCTTCCTCCTGAGGGGGCGACACGCCGTCGCCCAGGCCGAACACGCCCGCAAAACCCAGCAACGCTTCTTCGAGCACGGAAACATTGAGGTGGTAGATCACCGATTTGCCGTCCTTTTCCGCCGTGACAAGACCCGCCTGCCGCAGCACGGCGAAGTGCGCCGACATGGTGGGTTTCGATACGGGGAAGGCCGCCGCCAGCTGGCCCGCGGATTGCGGGCCGGCCTTGAGCGCCTGGAGAACCTGGCGTCGGGTGGGATCGGCAAGAGCCTTGAAGACATCGTTCATGATTAGACGATTAGCTAATCATGTAATTAATGTCAAATCGGCATGCCCTCAGGCGAAGCTGCCGTCCTCCATGTCGCCATCCCCGTCCGCATCGTCGGAGGAGCGGCGGCCACCCAGATCGTCGCCATCGGTATCGTCGCGCCGGCGGCGGCCGTCCTTGTGCTGGGCATAGCCGGTCAGGCCGACGCCCCAGTCCTTGTCGAACCCGTCCACGCCGCGATTGCGGAAACGCATTTTGGGACCGGGTTTGAGGATCCAGGCATAGGCCCACAGCGAAGCGATCGCGCTGACCGTGATCAGCCCAGCGGCGAAGCCGGCACCGACCGTGCCCTGGGGCTGAAGAAAGACGCCGAAGAACCAGGCGAGGAAAACGAAAAGCGGTGCAGCCACCGCAATGGCAAAGACTTTCCGGACCGAACGCATGGCAACCTCCCAACGGGCCTCGTCTTTTCGGACCCGGGTTCACACTGCGCGACAATCATGCCGGAAAAGGGGCAGGCCGGACGGGACCGGGGCCGCCCACGTCCCCCCGACCGGTGCGTCTCAGGCCGGTTCGCGATTGTAGGTGAGGGCCAGGAAGACATCCTCGAGATCGGCTTCCTCGGTGCGCAGATCGTCGATCCGGGCGCCCGAAGCGCGGAATTTCTCGATCATCTCGGCGACCGACTGTTCGCCGTACCGGTAGGTGATGGCCAGCGCGCCGTCCTCGCGGATTTCGGCGTCGTAGTCGGCCAGTTCGGCGGGCACCGCCGTCAGCGGCTCGACCGGATCGATGACCAGCGTCTTGGAATCCATGCGCTTGAGCAGGGTCTCCTTGGGTTCGCAGGCGATCACCTCGCCCTGGTCGATAATGGCGATCTCGTCGCACAGCTCCTGGGCTTCCTCCAGGTAGTGCGTGGTCAGCACGATCGTGGTGCCCCGCGCATGCAGTTCGCGCACATAGGCCCACAGCTGGCGGCGCAGCTCGATGTCGACGCCGGCCGTCGGCTCGTCGAGCACCAGGACGGGCGGGGTGTGGACCATCGCCTTGGCCACGAGGAGGCGCCGCTTCATGCCGCCGGACAATTGCCGCACATAGGCGTCGCGCTTGTCGGACAGGCCCACCGCTTCCAGCAGTTCGTCCGTGCGCCGCTCTTCCTTGGGCACGCCGTAGAAGCCCGCCATCAGCTCCAGCGTCTCGGCCGGCGTGAAGAAGACGTCCATGTTGATTTCCTGCGGCACCACGCCGATCGCGGCCCGCGCGCCGCGGCTGTCGCGATCGATATCGATGCCCCAGGTCTTCGCCGTGCCCGACGTCTTGTTCACCAGCCCGGCGAAGATGTTGATGAAGGTCGACTTGCCCGCCCCGTTGGGACCCAGCAGGCCGAAGATCGAGCCCCGCCGCACTTTCAGGTCCACCCCCTTCAGCGCCTCCTTGGGCGGCGCGTTCTTCGAGCCCGCATAGGTCTTGCGCAAACCGGTGGCTTCAAGGGCAAATTCGGGCAGGGAGGAACTGTCGGACATGTCGCCTCGGAATTGACGGAACGGGGCCAAGCGCCATAACTAGGCGTCATACCTAGGGATCGTCTTTCCGTCTGTCCATGAGGGCTTGTCAATGGCCGACGCCAATAACGGTTTTCCGCCGCCGGAAATCATTGTCACCGAAGACCATCGCATCGCCTGCGACGGCGGCGGGGGCGCGCTGGGCCATCCCAAGGTCTATCTGGAAATGGGCGAGGACGACTTCGTGGAGTGCGGCTATTGCGACCGCCGCTTCGTGAAGAAGGGCTCGCCGGAAGACCCGAACGCCTGATCGGGCGAGGGAACCGCCCTACAGGGCCGCAAGACGACTGGGGAGGCGTCTTTGGGTCAATCCGCCAGCCAGCGCGCAGGCCTGGTCACCGGTCTTGTGCTGGCCATTGCCCTTCAATTCATACCCGTTCCGGACGGGTTGAGCCGTGAGGCCTGGCTGCTGGCCTCGCTGACCCTGCTGATGGCGAGCTGGTGGGCTACCGAGGCCATTCCGATCGCCGCCACGGCGCTGATCCCGATCGCGCTCTTTCCCCTTCTCGGCATCGCCTCGACCGGTGCCGCAACCGCGCCCTATGCCAGCCCCATCGTGATGCTGCTGCTCGGCGGCTTCATCGTCGCCCTGTCGATCGAGCGCTGGAATCTGCACACGCGCATCGCGCTCAATGTCGTGGTCCGCGCCGGCGGCAGGCCGGCCGCCCTGATCGGCGGTTTCATGGTCGCCTCGGCGCTGCTGTCGATGTGGATCTCCAACACCGCCACCACGCTGATGATGATCCCCATCGCGCTCAAGGTGGCCGAGGAGGTCGAGCGCGAGGGCGTCACCTCGAAGGCTTTCGCCCCGGCCCTCGCGCTGGGCGTGGCCTATGCGGCCTCGATCGGCGGCATGGCGACGCCCGTGGGCACGCCGACCAATCTCATCGGCATCGGCTTTCTGGAAAACGAGTTTTCCCGCTCCATCGACTTCGCGAGCTGGATGATGCTGGGCCTGCCTGCCGTGATCCTGATCGTGCCGGCGGCCTGGTTCGTGCTGACGCGCTGGGCCTTCGACCTGAAGGGCGGCGAGGAGAGCGAGGCGGCGCGCGACCTGGTGCGCGAGGAATTGCAGGGCCTTGGCCGGATGACCACGCCGGAACGGCGGGTCGCCGTGCTGTTCGGCACCGTGGCCATCCTGTGGATGGGCCGCATCCTGCCGGGCGAGCTGATCGGACAACCCGGCCTGTCATGGGGCTGGAATCCGCTGCTGGCCTGGGTCGGCGAGACGCTGGGTCTGCCGGTTTCGATCCAGCTGGGCAATACGCAGATCGCCGTGATGGGTGCGCTGGCGACCTTCCTCGTCCCGGCCGGCGGCAGCGGCGAAGGCCGGGGGAAGGCGCTGATGAACTGGGACGGGCTGGCACGCCTGCCCTGGAATGTCGTGATCCTGTTCGGCGGCGGCCTCTCCCTGGCGGCGGCGCTCAGCGATACCGGCCTGGCCGACTGGCTGGGCGCGCAGATGCAGTTCCTGGCCGATTTCCCGCTGCCAGTCCTGATCCTGGTGATCGTCGCGGTGGTGGTTTTCCTGACCGAGCTGACCTCCAATGTGGCGACCACCACGGCCTTCCTGCCGGTCCTCGGCGTGATTGCCGTTGAGGCCGGCGTGCCGCCGGAACAGCTGATCGCCCCGGTCGCGATCGCCGCCTCGACCGCCTTCATGCTGCCCGTGGCCACGGCGCCCAACGCCATCGTCTATGCCTCCGGCGCGGTGACCCAGGGCCAGATGATCAGGGCCGGCTTCCGCATCAACCTCTTCGCCATCGCAGCGATCACCCTGGTCGGCATCGTGGCGGGGATGATGGGCTTCGGGAGTTAGGAGATATCCGGCAGGGTGCGGCTGCCGTGCACGATGCGTTCGATACGCACCTCACCGGGACGAAGACGATACAGTATCAGATAGCGGCCGTGCACAATCGAGCGCGCACCGTCTGCTACGTCCGGTCGGGCTGTCCCCGCTTCCGGGAAGTCGGAGATATCAAGGCACCGGTCGATGATTTCATCGACAAAGCTTTCGGCCCGTCCCGGGTTGTCGAGGGCGATAAAGTCCAGGATCTCACCCATATCCGCCTCGGCGGCAGGTGCGATAACAACAATCACGACGATTTCGAACGGGCGGCGATCTCCCGGATTCGCGCTTTCAGGCGAGCACGCACCTCCTCAGCCGGAATGCCCGGCCCGCTTTCCATGCCGATCCGCACCGCCTCGCGCAGCTCCTCCAGCTCGGTGAGGTAGCGCGCCTCGCTCTCCTCGACCATGCGCAGGCCGTGCCGCAGCACCTCGCTTTTCGAGTTGAAGCGGCCGGAGGCGATGAGGTCCTCCATCATCTTTTCGTAGCGTTCGCCGAGGGCGTAGGAGCTGGGCATGACCGGCCTCGTCGTGACTGGATAATTATTATCATAACAGAGGGCGCGCCGGACCGCACCCCTGAGACAGGCAGTTTGGGGACAGACACGTAAGCGAGCTTACGTGTCTGTCCCCATTGCATCCCACCGCACTCCGCCGATGACCTCTCCGCCGCACCGCGCTAACCTCGCGCCGACCCAAGCGAGAGAGAGCCCATGGCCATCAAGAAGCCCCTCGACGAGACCTCCCACCTCTACCTGATCGACGGGTCGGGCTATATCTTCCGCGCCTATCACGCCCTGCCGCCGCTCACGCGTTCCGACGGCACGCCGGTGGGGGCCGTGCAGGGTTTCTGCAACATGCTGTGGAAGCTGCTGGAGGATCTGAAGGGCGAGGACGCCCCCACCCATCTGGCGGTGATCTTCGACCATTCCGGCAAGTCCTTCCGCAACGAGATCTACGACCAGTACAAGGCCAACCGCCCGCCGGCGCCGGAAGATCTGGTGCCGCAATTCTCCCTGATCCGCGACGCCACGCGCGCCTTCGGCACGCCGTGTATCGAGCTGGAGAATTACGAGGCCGACGACATCATTGCCACCTATGCCCGCCAGGCCGAGGCCAAGGGCGCCCAGGTGACCATCGTCTCCTCGGACAAGGACCTGATGCAGCTGGTCACCGACAGGGTCGACATGTTCGACGCCATGAAGAACCGGCGCATCGAGGCGGAACAGGTGATGGAGAAGTTCGGCGTCGGGCCGGACAGGGTGATCGACATCCAGTCGCTCGCCGGCGACAGCGTCGACAATGTGCCCGGCGTGCCCGGCATCGGGGTGAAGACGGCCGCCCTGCTGATCAACGAGTACGGCGATCTCGACACGCTTCTGGAGCGCGCGGAGGAGATCAAGCAGAAGGGCCGCCGGGAAAAACTCCTCGCCCATGCCGAGGATGCCCGCACTTCGCGCGAGCTGGTCACGCTGAAGACCGACACGCCGGTCACCGACGAGATGGACGAATTCGGCATCGCCGATCCGGATGCCGAAACCCTGGTCAAATTCCTGAAAGAGATGGAATTTCGCACCTTCACGCGGAAGGTGGAGGAGGCACTGGGCGGCCCGGTCGCCGACGAGACGGGCGATGCCACCGCGCCGATCGACCGCGACGCTTACGAGTGCGTCACCACAATGGAGCAGCTGGACGCCTGGATCGAGAAAGCCCGCACGGCCGGCGTGATCGCGGTGGACACCGAGACCGACGCGCTCTCGGCCACGGCGTCGGGTCTGGTCGGCATCTGCCTGGCCACCGCGCCGGGCGAGGCGTGCTACATCCCGCTCGCCCATGTCGACCCGGACGGTTCAGGCGACATGTTCGACACCGGCGAAAAGCCCGACCAGATCCCGATGGACGACGCCATCACCGCGCTGAAACCGCTGCTGGAAGACCCGGCGGTGCTCAAGGTCGGGCAGAATTTCAAATACGATCTCGGCGTGCTCTCGCGCTATGGCATCGATGTGGCGCCCTATGACGACACCATGCTGATCTCCTATGTCATGGAGGCGGGTCTGCACGGGCATGGCATGGACGAGCTCGCCGAACTGCACCTGGGCCATGAATGCATCCCCTTCAAGGAGATCTGCGGCACCGGGAAAAACCAGATCACGTTCGACAAGGTGCCGCTGGACAAGGCGACCCAATACGCGGCGGAAGACGCCGACGTGACCCTGCGCCTGTGGGAGCTCCTGAAACCCTCCGTCGTGGCGAAGAAGAAGGCGACGGTCTACGAGACGCTGGAACGGCCCATGGCCAAGGTGCTCGCCGACATGGAGCGGGTCGGCATCAAGGTCGATCCGGACCAGCTGCGCCAATTGTCCTCGGACTTCGCCCAGAAAATGGCCGCCGCCGAGGCCGCGGCCCACGCGGCGGCGGGACATGAATTCAACGTCGCCTCGCCCAAGCAGATCGGCGAGATCCTGTTCGGCGAGATGGGCCTGCCCGGCGGCAGGAAGACCAAGACCGGCGCCTGGTCGACCGATGCGGCCGTGCTCGATCAGCTGGCGGCGGAGGGCCACGACCTGCCCGTCGCGCTCCTGGAATACCGGCAATACGCCAAGCTGAAATCGACCTATTCCGACGCGCTCTTCGACCACATCAATCCGGAGACCAAGCGCGTCCACACCTCCTTCTCGCTGGCCGCGACGACGACGGGGCGTCTCTCCTCCACCGAGCCGAACCTGCAGAACATCCCGATCCGCACCGAGGCCGGCCGCAAGATCCGCGAAGTCTTCATCGCCGAGCCGGGCCATTGCCTGGTCGCCGCCGACTATTCCCAGATCGAGCTGCGCCTGCTGGCCCATATCGCGGATGTGGAAAGCCTGAAACAGGCCTTCCGCGACGGCCAGGACATCCACGCCATGACCGCCTCGGAGGTTTTCGGCGTGCCGGTGGAAGGCATGGACCCGATGGTGCGCCGCAAGGCCAAGGCGATCAATTTCGGCGTCATCTACGGCATTTCCGCCTTCGGCCTGGCCAACCAGATCGAGGTCTCCCGCGAGGAGGCGAAGAATTTCATCGACGCCTATTTCGAGAAATTCCCGGGCATTGCCGACTATATGGACGCGATGAAGGCCGCCGTGAAAGACCGCGGCTATGTCGAGACGGTGTTCGGCCGCCGCTGCCATTTCCCCGGCATCAAGGACAAGAACCCCAATATGCGCATGTTCGCGGAACGCCAGGCCATCAACGCCCCCATCCAGGGCAGCGCCGCCGACGTCATCCGCCGCGCCATGATCCGCATGGACGACGCCCTCAGGGCCGCCAACCTGGACGCCAAGATGCTCCTCCAGGTGCACGACGAACTCGTCTTCGAAGTGCCGGAAAACCAGGCCGACGATTTGATCGCCCTGGCCTCAAAAGTGATGGGTGAGGCCTGCGCACCGGCCGTGGAGCTCAGCGTGCCGCTGGATGTGGATGCGAAGAAGGGGAAGAGCTGGGCGGAGGCGCATTAGGTTGATGCGTAGAAACAATATGTTAGCCGGTTCTTGACTAACTCCTCTTTCGCAGAGACTCGCGATTCGCTATATTGCCGCGCATGGAACGTAATGTGAACATATCGCTGTCATCAGGTTTTTACACGATGGCCGAGGTAACAGAACTCCTCGGTACAACGTCTGCTCGCGTGCGACCTTGGTTTCGCAGCACGGAAAAATATGCCCCTGCGATCTGTTCTCCACTTGCTGATCGGGGAAAGATCGCAGACATCGGTTTTTTGGACCTGATCGAAGTACGGTTTGTCGACCATTTCCGCAAACAGGGCGTAACCATGCAGGCGTTGCGACAGGCGGCCGCTGCAGCAAGGGACGAGTTTGGCGAACGACCGTTTGCTAGGGACAACTTACGCTTCCGTACGGACAGACGAAAGATATATGCCCAAGTTGCAACTGATGTTGGCGACACCAGACTCTTAAACCTAGCCCAAGAGCGTCAGTTCGAATTGGATGTGATTGAGGCATCTCTCCAAAGAGGCGTGGATTTCGACCCAACCTCCGCATTGGCGATTGCCTGGAAACCGTTCCCCGATCGGTTTAAATCAATAGTGTTGAATCCAGAGCGCAACTTTGGCCGTCCCTCTCTTGAAAAGAGCGGAATCGGCGTGGAAGAAATTCACGATGCTTGGATTGCTGAAGGCGGGGACATCCAAACAATTGAAAATTGGTTCGATATTGAGTCCGACGAAATAGACCAAGCTATCCGCTTCAGCAAAGAGTATCTGCATTGAGGGTAGGGCTTGATGCAAATCTATCGCCCCGACTAGTAGATGCACTAAACGCACTCTACGGAAACAAGCAGCTATCATTCGAGCGTGTCGGCTCCTCGCCCGACAGTGTGTGGCTTCCCGAGTTTTCCGCTGACGGCGGAAGTGCGTTCATTGCTCAAGATAAGCGTATTCTCAGTCGTCCCCATGAAGTGGTAGCGCTCGCCAATAGCGGACTGCACGGCTTCTTTCTAAACTATGGAAAAGGCGGCGCAAAATTTCCCTATATTGCTGCCCACGTGGTCTTCTGGTGGCCCGCAATCAAGAGCGCGATTTTGGCCAATAAATATCGTGTCTTTCGTATAAACCGGCATATGGGCGATTACTCGGCGATGGAAGTTCTCGAGATCGACTCATCATCCTCCCCGCTACGTGTTCGAGCAAAGAAACGCTCGGATTAGCTCGCTTCTTCGAAGTCATATCTCCCATTTTTCCCGGAAGCGCGTCAGCGCTATCCGGGACCTACGATTGCCAACACAGTGCGCGATGGTCGCTCGGCCGATCCCGGATCTGCAGCGTGCTTTCGCAGGCTTTCGTCCGGGAGAAATGTAGAGAGCGAGCGCCGCAACAAACGCCGTCACCCTGACGAAGGTCAGGGCCCAGTTCGTAAGGCCGGGTGTGTGCACGCTCGCGCTTATTGCAAGCGGCGGAGAGATCGCGTTTGCGTCCGCCTGACCGAAATCTCGCTTTGCGACCTGGTTCCTGACCTTCGTCAGGATGACGGTGGGTGGGGCGGGGTTAGGAGCTTCAACCGCCCCCTTGCCATCCCGGATGGATACCCGGCGAAGGCCGGGATGACAGGTGGATGTATCTTTCTCCCATTTTTCCCGGAAGCGCGTCAGCGCTATCCGGGATCCACGATTGCCAATACCGTGCGCGATGATCGCCCGGTCGATCCCGGGTCTGCAGCCTGCTTTCGCAGACTGACGCCTGCGCCCGCGTATGCGGGTGTCCGGGAGAAATGGGGCGGGAGAATTGAGAGAGCGAGCGCCGCAACAAACGCCATCACCCTGACGAAGGTCAGGGCCCAGTTCGTAAGGCCGGGTGTGCGCGAGCTCGCGCCTATCGCGAGCGGCGGAGAGATCGCGTTTGCGTCCGCCTGACCGAAATCTCGCTTTGCGACCTGGATCCTGACCGAAGCCCGCGCCCGCGAAAGCGGGTGTCAGGATGACGTTTGGTGTGGGGGCAAGGGTGGGAGCTTCTACCGCCTCCCTTGTCATCCCGGATGGATGCCCGGCGGAGGCCGGGCGCAAGTCCGGGACCCATAATCCCGGTGCTGATCCAGCTGTCTCCGCTATCGGACCTGCTTCCGGCCGACATCGGCGCGTATAGGTCCCGGCCCTGCGGCCCGCCTGCGCGGGCCATCCGGCCGGGATGACAGGTTGATGGATCTCTCTCCCTTTTCCCGGAAGCGCGTCAGCGCTATCCGGGAGCCACGATTGCCGACACCGTGCGCGAGGGACGCGCGGTCGATCCCGGATCTGCAGCCTGCTTTCGCAGGCTTTCATCCGGGAAAACGGAAAGGTGGGAGAAAACCCCCTCCGGACATGCAAACGCCCGCCCCCAGGGGGCGGGCGCTGCTACTACGTCTGCGGCACGAGCCTAGGCATCCACTTCCGCTTCCAGCGCATGCTCCTGGATGAAGTCTCTCCGCGGTTCCACCACGTCGCCCATGAGCTTGGTGAAGAGCTCGTCGGCGGTGTCGGCGTGGGTGACCGAGACCTGGAGGAGGGAGCGGGCATTGGGGTCCAGCGTGGTTTCCCAGAGCTGGGACGGGTTCATTTCGCCCAGACCCTTGTAGCGCTGGATCTTCATGCCCTTGGCACCGGAATTGATGACCGCCTCGACCAGCTGGCTGGGCGAGTGGATGCGGATGGCACCGGATTTCGGCACGAAAACGGCCGGGCCGGAATAGTCGTCGGCAATCGCCAGGGCGCGCTCGGACAGGCGTTTGGCCTCCGGGCTTTCGCGCAGATTGGCGTCGAGCACGAGGGTTTCGGTGACGCCGCGCACTTCGCGCTGGAAGACCAGCTCGGCCTCCTCGCCCAGACGCGCCGTCCAGCCGTCCTCGCCCTCGTCGGCGACGGCGTTGAGCCGTTCGGCCGCCGTCTTGACGGCCTCTTCGGTCGGTTCCTGCACCAGCGCGCCGGCCAGCGCCGCCGCTTCCAGGGCGAAGCCCGGCGCCCGCGCGGTCAGCCGGTCGATGGAGAGTTTCACGCTGCGCGCCGCCGCGACCCGGCCCGCCAGGTCCTGCCCGGTCACGACCTCGCCGTCCGCCAGGGTCAGCGTCGCTTCGGACACCCCCTCCTCGATCAGGTAGGCGTCCATTTCCGCCTGGTCCTTCACATAGCGCTCCGACCGGCCCTTCAGGATCTTGAAGAGCGGCGGCTGGGCGATATAGAGATAGCCGCGCTCGATCAGCTCGGGCATCTGCCGGTAGAAGAAGGTCAGCAAGAGCGTGCGGATGTGGGCGCCGTCCACGTCGGCATCGGTCATGATGATGACCTTGTGGTAGCGCAGCTTTTCGTAATCGATCTGGTCGCGCCCGATCCCCGTGCCCAGCGCCGTGATCAGCGTGCCGACCTGGTCGGAGGAGAGCATCTTGTCGAAGCGCGCGCGCTCGACATTGAGGATTTTCCCCCGCAGCGGCAGCACGGCCTGGTTCTCCCGGTGACGGCCCTGCTTGGCGGACCCGCCGGCGGAATCACCCTCGACGATGAAAAGCTCGGACTTGGCCGGATCCTTCTCCTGACAGTCGGCAAGCTTGCCGGGCAGGGAGGTGATGTCCAGCGCGGACTTGCGCCGGGTCAGCTCGCGCGCCTTGCGCGCCGCCTCGCGGGCCGCCGCCGCCTCGATGATCTTCGAGACGATCTGCTTGGCTTCGTTGGGATGTTCCTCGAACCACTCGGCCAGCGCCTCGCCGACCGCGCCCTCGACGGCGGGACGGACTTCCGAGGAGACCAGCTTGTCCTTGGTCTGGGACGAGAATTTCGGATCGGGCACTTTCACCGACAGCACGCAGGTCAGGCCCTCGCGCGCATCGTCGCCGGATATCGACACCTTGGCCTTCGAGGCCAGGCCGGACGAGCCGGCATAATTGTTGATGATCCGCGTCAGCGCCCCGCGGAAACCGGCCAGGTGGGTGCCGCCGTCGCGCTGGGGGATGTTGTTGGTGAAGCAGAGCACATTCTCGTGATAGCTGTCATTCCACTCCAGCGCCGCTTCCACCGTCACGCCGTCGCGCTCGCCCTGGATCAGGACGGGCGGGGTGAAGAGCGGGGTCTTGGTGCGGTCGAGGTGGGCGACGAATTCCGCCACGCCGCCCTCGTAGACCATGGTGTCGGAGAAAAGCTCCGGCCCGCGCTCGTCGCGCAGGGTGATCTTCACGCCGGAATTCAGGAAGGCCAGCTCGCGCAGGCGGTGCTGCAGCGTTTCCCGGCTGAACTCGGTCATCGTGAAGGTTTCCTCGGACGGCAGGAAGCGCACCTCCGTTCCGGTCTGCCCCCCGGCCTCGCCGACGACTTCAAGATCGGCCT
The DNA here is from genome assembly GCA_034659015.1 of Pseudomonadota bacterium. Lineage (GTDB taxonomy): Bacteria > Pseudomonadota > Alphaproteobacteria > Caulobacterales > Maricaulaceae > Maricaulis. Next base: position 193,288 of record JAYEGL010000001.1, read on the forward strand.
CGGCCTCGCCGCGGCGGAAGCGCATGTGGTGCTTCTTGCCGGCCCGCCAGATCGTCAGGTCCATCCAGTCGGACAGGGCGTTCACCACCGACACGCCGACGCCGTGCAGACCGCCGGACACCTTGTAGGAATTCTGGTCGAACTTACCGCCGGCATGCAGCTGGGTCATGATGACCTGGGCGGCGGAGACGCCCTCTTCCTTGTGGATGTCGGTCGGGATGCCGCGCCCGTCGTCGCGCACCGAGGCCGAGCCGTCGGCATGCAGGGTGACGACGACCTCGGTGCAATGGCCGGCCAGCGCCTCGTCGATCGCGTTGTCGACGACCTCGTAGACCATGTGATGGAGGCCGGAACCGTCATCGGTATCGCCGATATACATGCCCGGGCGCTTGCGCACGGCGTCGAGCCCCTTGAGGACCTTGATCGACTCCGCGCCGTATTCCTGATTCGCTTGTTCCGTCATGGGATTGTTGTACAGGTTTCACCCCCACCTGACCACTCGCGCGCACACGCGCGCGTATGCACGCGCGTGAGTCAGCTTGCGGCGTCTTCAGGCTCCGGCCGGGCCACCCGCCGCTTCAGCCAGTTCCGGCCGATCACGCCGATCAGGATCAGGAGCAGGATCGCACCGCCCACGGCCAGCCAGGCCCGGAAGCCGGCCCCTTCCAGCCCGCGGATCGCTGCATGGCTGGCAAAGGCGATCAGCGCCATTTTCGGCACGCTGCCGATCGCCGTGCCGATCAGGAAGTCGCGAAAGCGCAGCGGCGTGCAGCCCGCCGCTGCGTTGATCACGATGGAGGGCAGGGTCGGCACGAGGCGGATCACCGCGCTGGCCACCAGCCCGTGCCGGGCCAGCTCGTCCATCACGATGGCCGCATCCGAGCCGGCACGCTGTTCCACCCAGCCCGCGCCCAGGCGCCGTCCCAGGAAAAACCCGATCGAGCAGGCGATCAGCTTGCCTATCCAGCTGTAGGCGAAACCCGCCCAGGGACCGAACGCCGCCACCAGCGCCACGATCAGCACGGCCTGGGGCGCCCCCAGCGTGATCAGCACGGTAAAGAGGAGGATGGCGAGGGGCGGGGCCCAGGGCTCGCCGCCGATCGCGGCCAGCGCGTCCAGGCCGTGCCGCGTGACCGCGTCGGGCAGCAGCAGCGCCGCGAACCCGCCCAGCGAGAACAGGGCAACCAGCGCGGCCATCAGGGCCGTCTTGCGCGGATGCCGCCGGACGGCATCGGCCAGACCGGCGGGGATCATGGCCGGGCCCGGTAGAGGGTCAGCCGCATCTCGTCGCCATTGGAATAGTTCTGCCCCTCGATTGTCTCCAGCGCTTCCAGGGAGAGCCCCAGCTCGCCGGAGCGCGCCAGGAAGGGCTCCGTCTCCCCGGCATCGATCAGCGCCAGCGAACAGGCCGTGTCCTCGGCCAGCCGGTCGGCGGCATCGGCCGGACCGGCGGCGAGCACCGTGTCATAGGGTCCGTGGCGATAGACCAGGCTGGGCTCGCGGAAGGCCGAGGCGACCAGCCGGGTCGGCTCGCACGCCCCGTGCGCATCGATCGCCGCAACAATGCGCGGGGTCAGCCACAGCGTCTCCAGGCGCGGCAGGGTGCCGCCATAGACGGTGATCACGGCCAGCCCGCCGGCCACCAGTCCGGAGACCAGTGCGGCGGGGCGCCGGCCCGTGAGGTAGAGCGCCAGCGCAGCCGCCGCGGCGAGGAAGATCAGAACGCCGGCCACCACCAGGAGCGGCGCGATCACGCCCTCCGCCCAGTGCAGGCCCGCCGGACCCAGCGCGGCGACCAGGCCGCTGGCGGCGAGCCATATCACCGCATAGACACCCGCAAGAACGCGCAGCCAGAGCGGCGCCTTGCCCGCGCCCGGCGCGAAGATCGCCGCCGCGGCCAGGCAGGCCAGGGCCGGATAGGTCGGCATGACATAGTGCGGCAGCTTGGTCGCGATCAGCTCGTAGACGATCCAGGCCGGCACGATCCAGCAGATCAGGTAACGCACCGCCGCCTCGCCCCGGTGCGTCCAGGTCCACCAGCCCGCAAACACCGCAAACAGGGATCCCGGCCAGAACGTCAGCGAGAACAGGCCGAGGTAATAGCCCGGCGGGCCGGCATGGGATTGCTGGCTCTCGCCCACCTTGCCCATCAGGCTGTCACCGACCGCCTCGGCATAGAAACCGCCCTCGGAGACCACGCCGATGGCGATATACCAGGGCAGCACGATGGCCAGGAAAAGCGGCACGCCCCACACGGGTTTCAGTTCCGCCAGCCAGGCCGCCTTGCGGTCCCAGACGAGCAGCGCGGCGAGGGCCAGCCCCACGAAGAGCAGGATGATGGGCCCCTTGATCATCATCCCCGCCCCCAGCGCCGCCCAGAAGACGGCCGGGCGCCACCAATGGCCCTTCGGTTCCAGATAGATCCGCATCAGCGCGAGATGGGCCGCAGTGATCGTGGCCAGCAGGACGGCGTCGGTCTTGGCGATGCGCGCCTCGAAACCGACGGCGACCGCCGTCGCGACCAGCAGACCCGCCCCGATCCCGGCGGTCCGGCCGAACAGACCGCCCGCGATCGCCGCGGTCATCGCCACAGCGGCGAGAATGCCCAGGAAGGAGGGAATGCGATGGGCCCAGATGGCACGATCGTCGGCCGTGCCGGCCACGGTCACGGCGATGGATTGCAGCCAGTAGATGCCCGCCGGCTGGAGGTAGCGCTGTTCGTCCTGGAAGCGGATGTCGATGAAGTCGCCGCTTTCCAGCATCTGGCTGGTCGCCACGGCATAGCGCGGCTCGTCCCGGTCGACCGGGGGAATGGAGGAGAGGCCGGGCAACAATACGACACAGGAGACCAGGACCAGAACCAGCCAGTCCTTCCAGCCCAGCGCGCCGGCCGCCGGGCTCACGGCTGGCGCTCCTCGATACGGCCCGGCGCCTTGGTCCGCCGCACCAGCCAGATAACGCCCATCGTGTCGAAAATCCCCACGAAGGCCCGGCCGATATTGGTGTATTTCGACTGGCCGGCGTGACGCGCGCGGTGGCGCACGGGGTGATTGATCAGCGGATGGCCGTAGCGCTGGAACAAGGCCGGCAGGAAGCGGTGCATGCCTTCGAAACAGGGCAGCATCAGGAAAGCCTCGCGCGGAAAGACCTTCACCCCGCAGCCGGTATCCGGGCAGTGATCGCCCAGTACGGCGGCCCGGAAACCGTTGGCGATCCGCGTCGCGATGAGGCGCGAGACCGGATCGTCGCGGCGCACCCGCGTGCCCGCCACCAGCGGCGCCTCGCCTTCGGCGGCCCAGGCCTTTTCCAGCATGTCGGGCAGGTCGGCCGGATCGTTCTGGCCATCGCCGTCCATGGTGGCGATCCAGGGCGCGCGCGCAGCCAGAACGCCCGAACGCACGGCCTGGGACTTGCCGCAGCGGCGATCGTGGCGCACCAGGCGCACGCGCGCATCCTTCGCGGCGATCTCCTGCAGAATGTCCGGCGTGGTATCGGCCGATCCGTCGTCGACGAAGACGATCTCGCACGGACCGGCGCGCTCCATGGCCGCCAGCGTCTCCTCGCAGACCGCGGCGACATTCTCCGCCTCGTCGAGCACGGCAATCACGACCGATGCGCGCACCGGCGCGTCCGACCGGTCCGGCCGGCGGAAATCCCTGGCTGTCGGCTCGCTCATGTCCCTGCCCCGATCACTTTTGCCTGCGAGTGTGTGCCGTTTCGGCCGTCGTTACAAACCTGAATGCGAGCGGTTTTCAGAGGCCGCGCTAGCGCGCGATCAGCAGGAAAACGGCAATGCCCGCCATCACGAGGCCGGTCACGATATCCGCGCCCCGGCGGACCGCCGGCGTCACCAGCCATTGCCGCGCCTTGTGGGCCCCGCCGATATAGGCCGACGCGGTCAGCGCGGCCAGCACAGCCATCATCGTGAGCATGAGAAGATAGGTGGCCGGCGTGATCGCTTCGAGCGGTACGAAGGCCGGCACGAGGGTCAGGTAGAAGATGATCGGCTTGGGATTGGACAGCGGCATGGCAATCCCGGCCACGAAGGTGGCGGCATGGCTGCGCTTGGAGCCGGCCTTGAAGACCGGTTTGGGCCGCGCCCCGGTCCAGGCGCTCCAGAAGGCGCGGAAGGCCATCCAGGACAGATAGGCCACGCCCACCAGCTTCGCCGCCAGCCAGAAACCCGACAATTGCGTGGCGATCGCCGACAGGCCGGTCACCGCGAGTGTGAACCAGAACATGTCGCCCAGCAGGATGCCCAGCCCGTAGATCGCCGCATTGACCGGCCCCGCATCCAGGGTGCGGGCCACCATGGCGGCAATGCCGGGACCGGGCGTGATGAAGAGCACCAGCAGCGCGCCGGCGAAGAGAATGAGGTTTTCCGGGGTCATGAACGGTCAGCGGGGCGGTGTTGTCAGATAGCCGAACAGCGTGTCGGCGGTGGCCGCGATAAAGGCATCCTCGTCCAGGGTCAGCAAGGCCCCGGCGCCGTCGTCGGGATAGAGGCCGCGCTCGATCAGCACGGTATTGAGCAGATAGGCCAGCATCTGCGCGGCCGCGTCCCGGTCCGCAACGCGGATTTCGTCGCCGAACAGGCCGACGATCTGCCGCGCGGAATCGAGCGCGCCGTCCAGATAGGCCTGCCAGTCCTCGCCGACCAGATCGGGCCGCAGGCGGGCATAGAGATGGGCGGCCCGCAGAAGATGCCCCTCGCGCTGGATGAAGCCCCAGGCCGAGCGGATGACGGCGTGCAGCGTTGCGCGCAGACCCGCTTCAGGATCGATTTCGATCCGCCCGGGACCCGCAACATAAGCGTCGAGCCGGTCGCGGTAGAGCTCGAGGATAACCGGGATGAAGGCATCCTTGTTGTCGAAGCGGCGGTAGACCGTGCCCACGGCCAGTCCGGCCTCGCGGGCCAGGCCGGCAATCGTGATGCTTTCAAAGTCGTGCTCCCGGAGCAGCCGGTCCAGGGCTGCCACCAGACGATCGCGGGTTGCACGCGATCGTGCCTGGCTGGCCGGTTTGGCGCCTTGACTCATGCCTGCCTCTCTTTTAAATGCGAACGTGAATTCGCATTCGCAACACATCAACACCGCGAGGTCGCATGCCCGTGCGGGGCGGTCAAGACCGGCGGGACGGGAGACAGAGCCATGTTTCAACCCCTCTTGCAAAGTCCCAGCCTCATCGTCGGCCTGGGCGTGATTGCCGGGATGCTGGCCGTCATCGCGATCCTGGATATCCGCGACCGGCTGGCCAATGGAAGCGGGACGGGCCGGACAGCCAAACGGGTCAGCTATTACCGGTCCATGGCGATCCTGTGGACAGCGGCCGCCATCTGCCTGGCCTGCTGGCTCGCATCGGGACGGGATCTCGGGACGATGGGGCTGGGCGCGGGAAGCGGCTGGCGGGCCGTGGCGGGCTGGGTGCTGGCCGCCGGCATTGTGGGGTATCTGGTCTATTCCCTGGTCCAGGCCGCCCGTTCCGCGGGAACACGGCGGGACCTTCGCCAGCAGTTTTCCCAAGCCGAGGGGCTGGACCTGCTGCGGCCGACCACAGCAGGGGAGCACCGGGATTTTCAGCTGCTCTCCCTGACCGCAGGGATCACGGAGGAGATTATCTTCCGCGGCTTCCTGATCGGCGTCCTTGCCCTGATCTGGCCGCTATGGCTGGCCGCACTGATCTCCGTGGCCGCCTTCCTCGCAGCCCATCTTTACCAGGGGCCGCGGGGCATGCTGCGCATCCTGCCCGTCACGCTGGCCATGACGGGGCTGTATGTGCTCTCCGGCGTACTCTGGCCGGCGATCATCGTCCACGTCCTGGTCGATGCCACGGCCGGCGGGCTGATCGCCATCATCGATGCCTTCGAGGAACGGGACACGGCACAGGCGGCGGCGGGACAGCCGGCCTAGAGCATTTTCAGCGAAAGTGGGCACCGGTTTCGCGATTCGAAAATGCGACAAAACAAGAGGCTAGGGCATTTTCACTGACCCAGGATTAAGTGAAAATCCCCTAGCGCGCCGTCACCGTGGCCGCGTCGATCTCGAAATACTGGATCCGTTCGCCGAAGGGCTCGAACAGGACGCGTTCGACGCCGGTGAGCCAGGCCTGGGAACCCGTCGCCAGGATCTCCCGCGCCAGCCCTTCGCGCCGCGCCGCGTCGAGATGGGCACACGCCTCGTCGAACAGGAGGAGCGGCGCCATGCCGCCCTGCCTTCCCAGAGCCCGGGCCTGGGCGAGGGCGAGGGTGAGGATGAGCGCTTTCTGCTCGCCGGTGGAACAGTCCCCGGCGGGCTGGTCCTTTTCACGGTGGCGGGCCACCAGTTCGGTGCGGTGCGGACCGCGTGTCAGCGTCCGGCCGGCCGCGCCGTCGCGAGAGCGGCCTTCGCGCAGGGCCGTGGCAAAACGGTCCTCGGCGGTTCCCGCATCCAGCCCCTCGGCCAGATCCGCCTCCACCGCGCCGTCCAGTGCCAGATCGGCCTGCGGGAAAGCCCCTTCGGGACGCGCATCGATCTCGCCCTGCAGCCGGATCAGCGCATCCAGCCGGGCCGCCGCCATCGCCACCCCGTGGCCGGCCATCTCGCTCTCCAGCGCATTGAGCCAGGCGGGGTCGGCATCGCCGTCGTCGAGCAGGCGCTGGCGGCGGGCGCGCACCTTGTCGTAAGCGGTGGCGGCCTCGGCGTGGGCGGTATCGGCGGCATAGACCAGCCGGTCGAAGAATTTCAGCCGATCGGCACGCGGTCCGGCGAACAGGCGGTCCTGGGCGGGTGTCAGCCAGATCATCGGCACCAGCCGCGCCAGCTCGCCCTGGGGCGCCGGCTCGCCGTCGACCCGGGTTTCGCGGCGCCCGCCGTCGCGCGCACCGACGCCGAGCCGCCTCCGGCCCTCGCGTGTGTCGATCTCGGCAAAGACCGCCCAGGCGGACGCCGGCCCGTCCTCGCCCTTGCGCACGACGCCGTCGGCTCCGGCCGAGCGGAGTCCGCGGCCGGGAACCAGGAAGGAGAGCGCTTCGAGCAGGTTGGTCTTGCCGGCGCCGTTGGCGCCGTAGAGCGCGACCGGCGAGGGGTCCAGCTCGAGGTCGAGTTCGGCGTAGCCGCGAAAGTCCGTCAGCCGCAAACGACGAACCGCCGCAGGCGGAACCGGCGGCGGTGTCATGGCATCCGTCTGGTCCGGCGCGTCCGTCACACCCGCAGCGGCATGAGAACGTAGAGCGCGTCCTTGTCGCCGCTGTCGGTCACCAGGGCCGGCGAGGCGGCATCGGCAAAGTGGAAGCGGGCCTCGTCGCCCTCGATCTGCGAGGCGACGTCGAGCATGTAGCGGGCGTTGAAGCCGATCGCGAAGCCTTCGTCGGAGTAGGACACGGCGAGCTCTTCCTCGGCCTGGCCGCTTTCCGGATTGTTCACCGCCAGGGTCAGCGTGTCCTCGCCCAGCGAGAGTTTCACCGATCGCGACTTCTCCACCGAGATCGTGGCCACGCGGTCGACAGCCTCGGCGAAGCGCTTGTTCTCGACCGACATGACCCGTGTATTGCCGCGCGGAATGACGCGCTCATAGTCCGGGAAGGCACCGTCGATCAGTTTCGACGTCAGCACGGCCCGGCCGAGGCGGAAGCGGATCTTGCCCTCGGAGACGGAGACCTCGACGTCATCGTCGGCATCTTCCAGCAGGCGGCGGACCTCCTGCACCGTCTTGCGCGGCACAATGACGCCGGGCATGCCCGCGGCACCGTCCGGCAGGTCGACCTCGGCCAGCGCCAGGCGCACGCCGTCGGTCGCCACGGCGCGCAGCGTCTTGCGGCCGTCCTCGTCGGCGGCATGCAAATGGATGCCGTTGAGATAATAGCGCGTCTCCTCGGTGGAGATCGCAAACCGGGTCTTGTCGATCAGACGCGCCAGCTCTTCGGCGGGAACCGTGAAACGGTGCTCCAGGTCCTCGGTCGGCATGACCGGGAAATCGCCGGGCGGAAGGGAGGGCAGGTTGAAGTTCGACCGGCCGGCCTTCAGCGTCAGGCGCGGATCGCCGCCCGTCATCTCCAGCGTGACGTCGGCACCGTCGGGCAGTTTGCGGGTGATGTCGTAGAGCGTGTGCGCGGGCGCGGTGACCAGGCCCTCGCCGTCACAGCTGGCATCGGTGGTTTCCAGGATCTCGATGTCGAGATCGGTCGCTGCGAAACTCGCGCCATCCGGCCCGCAGGAAATCAGGACATTGGACAGGATCGGAATCGTGTTGCGCTTTTCGACGACGGCCTGAACGTGGCCCAGGGCCTTCAGGAGCGTGGCGCGCTCAATCGTCAGCTTCATGTCTTACGGTCCGTTCTCAACGTTAATCACGTCACGTCTTCGGGACAGCGCGGCGGGCAAATCACCCCCCGCGCCGAAACAGGTGGGTCAAAGAGGATACATGAAAACGCGCGTTCGCAAGAGATTTCTCCAGCGCACGCGCGTTCTGTCCGGTTGACGGGGCAGGCCTGTGCCGGGCCTCAGCCCTGCAGCTCCCGGGTGAGCCGGTCGATATCGTCGGACACGGGGTCGCCCGCCTTGAGAAGCGAGGTCACCTTGTTGACCGCGTGGATCACCGTGGAGTGGTCGCGATTGCCGAAACGGCGCCCGATATCCGGCAGGGACCGCGTGGTCATCGTCTTGGCCAGATACATCGCCACGTGACGCGGACGCACGACGCTCTGGGTGCGGCGCTTCGAGCAGATATCCGCCGGCGTGACCCCGTAGTGGCCGGCCACCGCCTTCTGGATGTCGTCGACCGTGAGGCGCTTTTCCGCATTCAGCGACAGCTCGCGCAGCGCCGTGGACACGGCCTCCATCGTTACCGGCAGGCCCAGCAGGGCGGTGCGGCAGATGACATTGTTCAGAACGCCTTCCAGCTCGCGCGGGCTCGAGGTGATGCGGGCGGCCAGGAAGTCGCGCACGGCTTCCGGCACGTCGAGCACGGGGTAATGGCACTTCGCCTGGGCGATCTTGCAGTCGAGGATCTGGCGGCGCAGATCGAGATCCGGCTTGCCCAGCGGACAGGACAGTCCGCCGACCAGCAGCGAGCGCAGCCGGTCGTCGGAGACCTGCAGCTCGGCCGGCGGCCGGTGCGAGGCCAGCACGACCTGCTTGTTCTCGGCGACCAGGGCCGCGATCGTGTTGAGCAGCTCGTCCTCGGTCTTCGGCTTGCCCGCGATGAAATGCACATCGTCGATCAGCAGCACGTCGACCCCGCGCACCGTCTCCTTGAAGGAGATCGTGTCGCGCGCCTTCATCGCCGTCACGAAGCCGGACAGGAATTCCTCGGCCGTCAGGTAGAGCGCCTTGCGCGGACGGGAGGTGTGCTCGAAAGCGCTCGCCACCGCGTGCATGAGGTGCGTCTTGCCGACGCCGTAATCGCCGTAGAAGAAGACCGGGTTGAAGGGCGGCGTCTGGGCACCGACAACCGTGCGCGCGGCTGCAGCGGCCACCTCGTTGGCCGGGCCGACCCGGAAACTGTCGAAGGTGAAGCGTGTCTCGCCGACCGGCGCGTCCCCGCCGCCGTCTCCGGACCCGCCGGACGGGCTGTCCTCGGCAGACCGGACCGGCGCTTCCTGAGCCTGCCCGGCCGGGCGCGCCACCAGGGGTTGAGGCTCGACCTCGCCCTCAGCCACCAGATGCACCGGCCGGTGCGTGACGTCCAGTTCCGCCCAGATCGCTCGAATCCGGGCCCCCCAATGATCCTCGACCCAGTCGCGATTGAACTGGCTCGGCGCGACAATGACAACAGCACCGGTATCGGAAACGCGCACCCGCAGCCTCGCGATTTCCTGCGAATAAAGCGCCTGGCCGCACTCGTCGCGAAGGCGAGTTCTGACCTGCCGCCAGATCGCGGAAATGCCGCCCGCCCCCTCGACTTCTATCCCCGCCGGTTTCGCCTCTGCAACAGCCAGTTTGTTAAACGCCATCGTTCGCCACACTTTTGTTTTTTCACGCAGCCGCGCGGTTCAGGTGTTTGTTTTTTAGGCGTAATTTCCCCCGCTCGGCGAAGCCCTTTGCCTCGCCGAAATCGGAATGTGATCCGCATGGGAATGATCGCCCTCAGGAGCCCAAAGGTTACGCCTTCGCCATTTTCGGTCAACCGGATTCAGCGCTCGATTCTGGAGATTCTTCGCTTGACACGGGAAATCCGTGATCGGATCGACGCTTGCCATTTACGACAGATTTGTGACGCAAAAAACCGTTTTGTGGAGCAACAACATGCACCCCGTTAACCAGCACGCCGACCGGACATAAATCTTCGATCAGGTCATCCGTACCGGGATCAAATATTCATCCACCTGCGCCCGGTTTTCAACCCGAACGGCCGGCTGCGCGCCCGAGCCCCGGCGCCATCCAGTCAAAAAAAATGCGCCCGGAACGTGTGTTCCGGGCGCATCCTGTTCCGTCGCGGTCGCGAGAGATATCAGGCCGACATCGCTTTCACGCGAGCGGCCAGGCGCGAAACCTTGCGCGAGCCCGTATTCTTGTGAACGACGCCGTTGGAGACCGCCCGCATCATTTCCGACTCCGCCTGGACCAGGGCGGTCTTGGCAGCGGACTGGTCGCCGGACGTGATCGCCAGTTCGACCTTTTTCACGAACGTCCGGACGCGCGAACGACGCGCCTTGTTGACAGCCGTGCGGCGCGCAATCTTGCGAACCATTTTCTTGGCCGAGTTGGTGTTGGCCATCGATCCTAACCTCTTCGTGCGGCCGGACGCGCTAGAACGCCCGGCAAAATCCGTGAGCGGCGGCGTATAGGCCCTTGCAGCCGGGCCGTCAACCGCCGTGATGCGCTTTCACCGCCCTAGCGGTGCTTGAAGTGCGGCGCCCGCTTTTCGGCAAAGGCCGCCATACCCTCGCTCTGGTCGTCCAGGGCGAACTGGGACTGGAAGACGCGGCGCTCGAACAGGATGCCCTCGGTCAGGCCGACCTCGAAAGACCGGTTGACCGCTTCCTTGGTCATCATGGCGACCGGCAGCGACTTGGCGGCAATCGCCTCGGCCGCTTCCATCACCGTGTCCATGAGGTCGTCGGCCGGCACGACGCGGGAGACCAGTCCGGCCCGCTCGGCTTCCTCGGCATCCATCATCCGGCCCGTCAGGCACAGATCCATCGCCTTGGCCTTGCTCACCGCACGCGGCAGGCGCTGGGTGCCGCCGGAGCCCGGCATCACACCGAGATTGATCTCCGGCTGGCCGAACTTCGCGGTTTCCGAGGCAATGATGAAATCGCACATCATGGCGATCTCGCAGCCACCGCCCAGCGCATAGCCCGACACCGCCGCAACGATCGGCTTGCGGAAACGCGCCACGCTTTCCCAGGTCTGGGCGAAGGGGTCGCTCATATAGAGGCTGACATGGTCGCGCCCCTGGAGTTCCTTGATATCGGCGCCGGCCGCGAAAGCCTTGCGCGAGCCGGTCAGCACCACGCAGCCGATCTCGTCGTCACGCTCCAGGGCAGACAACGCATCGGCCAGCTCGCCGGTCAGCTCGTCGCACAGCGCGTTCAGCGCCTCGGGCCGGTTCAGCGTCACGACGCCGACCCGCCCCTCGGTCTTCACCTGTATCGTCTTGTAGGCCATTTCGGCACTCCATCTGACGGCGCGGTCGCCCCGCGCTGGAAAAACCGCGCCGCTATAACGCAAGGGCGCGCAAGCGTCGATACCGGCCGGGCGACCGGAGTCACCCACCCGGCCCCATCCTACTGGCGGACGACCTCGTGGCCCCGCGCCCGCAGCAGTTCGATCACGCCTTCCTCGCCGGGCAGGTGGCCTGCACCCACGGCGATGAAGGCCACGCCCTCGCCGTCGAGAACAGCCTCGATCTGCGGCAGCCAGTTCCGGTTACGCTGGACAATGACGGTCTGGTAGACCTCCGGCGTGTCCTCGCGCATGTCGCCGTTGACGTAGTCGTCCAGCGCCTGCATGTCGCCGGTCGCCCAGGCACGCACCATGTCGTCGACATCCTGCGGCAATTCCTCGATCTCCTGCAGCGTCTCGGCCAGCCCCTTCACCTGGACATCCTGCGGGATGCCCGACAGGAAGCCGATCTGCTCCTCGGCAGTCTCGAAGTAGCCGAATTCGGTATCCGTATCGCGGACATGGGCGATCAGCTGCATCTCGACACCGGCATTGGGATCGAAGCCCATCTGCTGGATTTTCGAGACGCTCAGCAGCACCTGTACCAGCCAGGGCCGCATCGGCTCCAGCGAGGCCGGCGCGGCACCGACCGTCGGCGCGACCTCGGCCAGCAGGGCTTGCGTCTCCTCGTCGAGCAGCGAGGACAGCGTCACCCCTTGCGGGTTCAGCCCGTATTGCGGGATCAGCGACTGCATCTGCGCCTGCGCTTCGGGACTGTGGACATCGGCCTCCAGATAGAGCGTGTCGGCGCTGTCGACGGCAGCCATGAGCGCATCGGTCTGCCAGTCCAGACCCTGCGGCAGGATATGGAAGGTGCCGAAGACATAGACTTCGGAATCCTCATCCGTGATGCGCCAATAGGCCGGATCGGCCTCGATCGCGGCATAGTCGGCGCCCTGGGCCTGGGCCGCCGGAGCGCCGGCGAGAAAACCGGCGAGGACCGCGGCGCCGGCGGCGAACACCGGCCGCAGCCCGTTATGCAGACCGGCAAGGCGGGACGTGACTGACATCGGCAAATTCTCCTTCGGGATCGCGCGTGATGGCATCCCTTCTAGGCAAGATGACGGCAAGGCAAACCCGGGAACGTCGCGCCGGCCGTCCCGGACACCGGATCAACGCTGACACACGGGGCAGAAGAAGGTCGACCGCCCCGACTGGACAATACGGCCGATGCGGCCCGGACAGCCCGCTTCCGGGCAGGCTTCGCCCTCCCGGCCATAGGCACGGAAAGTGTGCTGGAAATAGCCCAGCGCCCCGTCGGCGGCCGCGAAGTCGCGCAGTGTCGACCCGCCCGACGCGATCGCCTCGTCGATCACGCTGCGCACCGCCGGGGCCAGCCGCTCGGCCCGGACCCCCGGTATCGTCGCCGCCAGCCGGCGCGGCGAGATGCGCGCACGATGCAGCGCTTCGCAGACATAGATATTGCCCAGGCCGGCCACGACTTTCTGGTCCAGCAGCGCCGCCTTGACCGGCGTGCGCCGCCCCCTGAGAACGTCGGAAAGATAGGCACTGGAAAAACCGTTGGAATTGGGCTCGGGCCCCAGTCCGGCGAGATAGGGACTGTCCCCGTCCGCCGCGATCAGGTCCATGAAGCCGAACCGGCGCGGATCGTTGTAGCGGACGGTGACGCCGCCCTCGATGTCCAGCACCACATGGTCGTGCTTCGGATTGGCCGGCGCAGCATGGACGAAATCGCCCGGCTGCACCGCCAGGTTCTCCGCCTCGATCGAATAACGTCCGGACATGCCCAGATGCGACAACACCGTCGCGCCGTCCTCCAGCCGGATCAGCAGGTATTTCGCCCGCCGGTCGATGCGTTCGACCCAGCGGCCGGCAACCCGTTCGGCAAAGCCGGGCGGAAAAGGGAAGCGCAGATCGGGCCGGTTCAGCCGGACGGCCAGAATGCGCCGGCCCTCCAGGGCCGGCACGAGGCCGCGGCGTACGGTTTCGACTTCGGGAAGCTCGGGCATGCCTTTGTGGATCCTTTGCGCCTGTATCGCCCCGTTCCGGTCCGCCCGGCAAGCCGTGTGCCTGCGACACTGCGTTACCGCCCGGGCCGCTTTTCCCGGCCCGCCGCCGCGGCTATGGTCGGCGCCATGACCCAGACCCAGACCCGATCCACCGTTTCCTTCGGCTTCACCGATGTCGACCGCGAGGAGAAGGCCGGCCTCGTGCGGGGCGTGTTCGATCGCTCCGCACGGCGCTACGACCTGATGAACGACCTTATGTCGATGGGCATTCACCGGGCCTGGAAGGACATGGTGATCACCCGCGCCAATCCCCAGCCCGGCGAACGCCTGATCGACGTGGCCGGCGGAACCGGCGATCTCGCACGAAGCTTCATCGCCAAGGCCGACCGGGCCGGCGCGCGCCGCGGCGACAGCCGCAAGGCCGAGGCGATCGTGCTGGATATCAACGAACAGATGCTGCGCGCCGGGGTGAAACGCGGCGTCAGCCGGGGCCAGGCCGGCCGCATCCAGTGGGTCACCGGCAATGCGGAATGCCTGCCCCTGCCGGACCGCAGCGCCCATTGCGTCACCATTTCAACCGGCATCCGCAACGTCACCGACCGGATGGCGGCGCTGAAGGAGATGCGCCGCGTGCTCAAGCCCGGCGGCCGTTTCCTGTGCCTGGAATTCACCCGCCCGACCAGCCGCGCCTGGGAAAAACTCTACGATGCCTGGTCCTTCAACGTGATCCCGGAACTGGGCGAACGCATCGCGAAGGACCGCGAGAGCTATCAGTATCTTGTGGAATCGATCCGCCGCTTTCCGGACCAGGAGAGCTTTGCCGCGGAACTGCGCGAGGCGGGTTTCAAACGGGTCGGCTACACCAATTTCTCCGGCGGAATCGCAGCCCTGCATACGGGCTGGGCCTAATTGCCGCTGCGGCCGGAACGCTGTGTCCGCAGCCAGGCCTTCGCTGCGCGCACCGAGGTGAAGATCTTCAGCTTTGGCAGATAGGTGTCGCGCCCGAAATTCACCCAGTATTCGACCAGGGGCCGCTGGACCGGATTGCCGCAGACCTGGGCCGAGAAATTCGGGGTGTCGCCATAGTGTTCCGCGATGAAATCGACGAGGTCCTGGCGCACACGCCGGAAGTCCGCTGCGGTGACGCCGCCCAGCAATCCGTCGTCATAGACCACGATCCGGTCGCAACGGGGTGTCCAGCCGGGCATGGCGACGAGCTGGCGCATCAGGGCGAGCGCGTCCTCGATCACCACCTCGCCATGATAGCGGATGATCGCCCATTGATTGTCGCGGTCGAGTTCGATCGTGTGTTTCACGACGCGACCATCCATCAGCCCGCCGGTCCGATCAAGCTTTCCCTGACGCGACTCCACGCCACGCTCGCCAAACGGCGCCGCAGACACTAAACCGGCTTTCGATGCTGTCCTCCCTCGCCTCCTTTTTCCGCCTGGTCCGGGCGCTGATCACCCTGGCACGCCACGACGCGATCCTGCCTGCGGAGTACCAGTCGGTCTATCCGGCCCCCGCGCGCCTGCTGGGCCGCGTGACGCGCCTGTTCGCGCGGCGCGACCAGGCCGGCAATCCCGGCGAACGGCTGGCCCGGGCGCTGGAGGATCTCGGCCCGTCCTACGTCAAGTTCGGACAGATCCTGGCCACACGCGGCGATGTGGTGGGCGAGCGTTTCGCCCGCGGTCTGGCCCGCCTGCAGGACAAGATGCCCCCCTTCGGCGATGCCGAGGCGCGCAAGGTGCTGGAAGCCGAGTTCAACGCACCCGCCGACACGCTGTTCGCCGAACTCGGCCCGCCGATCGCCGCCGCGTCCATCGCCCAGGTGCACAAGGCCGTCACGGCGGACGGGCGCACGGTGGCCGTGAAGATCCTGCGCCCGGATGTCGAGCGGCGCATCGCCCGCGATATCCGCGCCCTCTCCCTGGGCGCCGCGCTGGCGGAACGCTTCGCCCCGGCGTCGCGGCGCCTGGAACCGCGCAAGTTCGTCGAGACCGTGTCGCGGTCGCTGACCGTCGAGACCGATCTTCGCCTGGAAGCCGCCGCGGCCTCGGAACTGGCCGAGGCCGCTGCCGTGGCCGAGGGCTATCGCATCCCCGCCGTCGACTGGACGCGCTCGACCAAGCGCGTGCTCACCACCGAATGGATCGATGCCATACCGCTCTCCGACACCGAGCGCATGGCCGCCAGCGGGCTGGATCGTCCGGCTCTCGCCACGCGGCTGACCCGCGCCTTCCTCGCCACCGCGCTGGATCGCGGCGTCTTTCACGCCGACATGCATGCAGGCAATCTCTTCGCCGGCACGGACGGCACGGTCTGGGCTGTCGATTTCGGCATTATGGGCCGGATCGGCCGCGCCGAGCGGCGCTTCCTGGCGCTCATCCTGCACGGCTTCCTGACCCGCGACTACATGGCCGCCGCCCGCGCCCACTTCGCCGCCGGCTACGTGCCCCAGCACCATTCGGTGGAGGATTTCGCCAGCGCCCTGCGTGCCGTGGGCGAGCCGATCTTCGGCAAGCGGGCCGACGAAGTGCCGATGTCGCGTGTGCTGCTGCAGCTGTTCGAGATCACCGACCTGTTCGACATGCGCCTGCGGCCCGAACTCGTGATGCTGCAAAAGACGATGGTGCAGTGCGAGGGCGTGGCCCGCCAGCTCGACCCCAAGCACGACATGTGGGGCGCCGCGGCACCGATCGTGGAACGCTGGATGAAGCGGGAGCTAGGCCCGGAAGGCCGGATCCGCGATCTGGGCGAGGACCTGCAGCGCCTTCACGAGGCTGCGCGGCGGCTGCCCCAGGCGGTCGACGACTGGGCCGTGGTCGGCGCCCGCCTGAAGGCCGGCGAGCTGAAACTGGGGGGCGGGCCGCGCATCCGGCCCTGGGCGCTGCGCCTGGCCTGGCTGGCCGGAGCGGCCGTGATCGGCGGCATTGCCGCCCGCACGCTGATGTAATTTTAGCGTTCGCGTACACCGGGCCTAAACGAAAACGTGCTTCAGTTGCTTCATGCCAAGGATGAAGCCGGTCACCCAGGAACAGCGCGACCTGCAGCGCGAATTCTTCCGCATCGACGACGAGGTCGCCGGCCGGATCGCGCGCCTCAAACCCCGCCTGATGGTCTATGCCCGCGAAGCGCTGGAAACCGTCTTCGATCATCTGACCGGAAATCCGGAAGTGGCGCACTATTTCGAGATCCCGGAAAACGTCACCTATCTGCGCGCCGGCATGCTGGCCCATTGCGACCGGCTCTTCTCGGCGCGCTATGACGATGCCTATTACGAGGCGGCCGACGATATGGGCGAGCGCCATTCCAGGCTGGAATACAAGTCGCACGTCTATTCGGCCGCCTATACCAACATGTTCACGCGCATTCTCGAACTGGCCACGGCCGACCGCGGCCGCTTTGCCATCGACGACATTACGGCGCTGAGCCGCGTGACGATGTACGACATGGAACTCACCATCGGCGCTTTCTTCACGCACCGTATGGAAAAGCGCACGGCGCTCGAACACGACGCCGAGAAGGTGCGCGACCTCCTCGCGACAGGTTGAACGCCGGAAACATCGTCCGCCCCTTGGGATTTGCGCTGCGAAGCGCTAGGTGTTCTCCCGTCCTGACGGGAGAAAGAGCGTGTCCAGTCCCCGCATCCTGCTGATCATCGGCGGCGGCATCGCCGCCTACAAATCCCTCGAACTTATCCGCGAGCTGAAACGCCGGGGGATCGGCAGCCGCTGCATCCTCACCCGCAGCGGCGCGGAATTCGTCACCCCGCTCAGCGTCTCGGCGCTGGCCGGCGAGAAAGTCTATTCCGACCTTTTCGACCTGACCGACGAGGCCGAGATGGGCCATATCGAGCTGTCGCGCTCGGCCGACCTGCTGGTTGTGGCGCCGGCCACCGCCGACCTGATGGCCAAGGCGGCGACCGGCATGGCCAACGATCTCGCCTCCACCGCGCTTCTGGCGACCGACAAGCCCGTCCTGATGGCCCCGGCGATGAATGTGCGGATGTGGCAGCACCCGGCGACCCAGCGCAATCTGGCGACCCTGACCGGCGACGGCGTCCACTTTGTCGGCCCCGACGAAGGCGACATGGCCTGCGGCGAGTACGGCCCCGGCCGCATGGCCGAGCCCGCCGCCATCGCCGACAAGATCGAAAGCCTTCTCAATGGCTGACGCGCTGGCCGGACGGCATGTCCTGATCACGGCCGGGCCCACCCGCGAGCCGATCGATCCCGTCCGCTTCATCTCCAATCATTCCTCCGGCCGGCAGGGCTATGCCATCGCAAAGGCCTGCGCCGCGCTGGGCGCCCGGGTCACCCTGGTGGCTGGACCGACGGCCCTGGCGAATCCGGAGGGGCTGGCGACTGTCCACGTGGAAACCGCGCGTGATATGCTGGCGGCGGTCGAGGCCGCCCTGCCGGCGGACGTCTTCATCGCCGTGGCCGCCGTCGCCGACTGGCGCCCGGCCGAACCGGCCGAGAAGAAGCTGAAGCTCGACAAGGCGGCCTTTTCCAGCCTGCCGCTCACGGAAAACCCCGATATCCTCAAGACGATATCAAGTGCGGGCACGAAAAGACCAACGCTTGTCATAGGCTTTGCCGCGGAAACCCATGACGTCGAGGCCCTCGCCCGCGCCAAGCGCGAGCGCAAGGGCTGCGACTGGATCGTCGCCAACGATGTCTCCGGCGACGTGATGGGCGGCACGGACAACGCCGTCCTCCTGGTCACCGCCGAGGATGCCGAACTGTGGGATCGCGCACCCAAGGATGTGGTTGCACAAAAGCTGGCGAACCGGATCGCATCGGCCCTGGCGTGACTTGCCTCGCACCGCGACGCATCCGAAAAGGAACCGGCATACAGACCATGAGGGCCCGCCACACATGACCGTACCCGTCCGCATCAAACCGCTCGAGCATTATGAAGGCCTCGCCTTGCCGGCCTACGAGACCGCCCAGTCCGCCGGCATGGATCTGCGTGCCGCTGTGGCCGAGGACGATCCGGTCACCATCCCGCCGGGCGAGTGGCGGCTGATCCCGGTGGGCATCGCCATCGCCCTGCCGGCCGGCTACGAGGCCCAGGTGCGCCCGCGCTCGGGCCTGGCCGCCAAGTTCGGCATTTCCTGCGTCAACACGCCGGGGACGATCGATGCCGACTATCGCGGCGAGATCCGCGTCAACCTGATCAATCACGGCAAGGCCGATTTCACCGTCAATCGCGGCGAGCGCATCGCCCAGATGATCATCGCCCCGGTCACCCAGGCCGTCTGGGAGGTGGCCGACACGCTGGACGAGACCGAGCGCGGTGCCGGCGGTTTCGGATCGACCGGCGTTTAAGAGAAGGACCAACCCCATGACCGAACAACCCGGACGCGGCCGCGTCTATGCCTCCATCGCCGACACGGTCGGCAATACGCCCCTCGTCGAGATGACCGGCCTGGCGAAAGCCCATGACGTGAAGGCGCGCATCCTCGCCAAGCTGGAATTCTTCAACCCGCTGGCCAGCGTGAAGGACCGGATCGGCGTGGCGATGATCGACGCGCTGGACGCTGCCGGCAAGCTGGGCGAGGGCACGGTGATGGTCGAACCGACCTCGGGCAATACCGGGATCGGCCTGGCCTTCGTCGCCGCTGCGCGAGGTCACAAGCTGATCCTGACCATGCCGGAGAGCATGTCGATCGAGCGCCGCAAACTGCTGAAATATCTCGGCGCCGAGCTTGTCCTCACCGAGGCGGCCAAGGGCATGAAGGGCGCCATCGTGAAAGCCCAGGAGATCATCGACGCCACGCCCGGCGCGGTGATGCCCAGCCAGTTCGCCAATCCGGCCAATCCGGAGATTCACCGCAGGACCACGGCGCTGGAAATCTGGAACGACACCGCCGGCGAGGCCGATGTGCTCATCTCCGGCGTCGGCACGGGCGGCACGATCACCGGCTGTGCCCAGGTGCTCAAGGAGAAGAAGCCCGGCTTCCACGTCGTGGCGGTCGAGCCGGAAGACAGTCCGGTCCTCTCCGGCGGCGATCCCGGTCCGCACAAGATCCAGGGCATCGGCGCGGGCTTCGTGCCGTCCATCCTGGAAACCGACCTGATCGACGAGATCGTCACCGTCTCCAACCACGCCGCTTTCTCCACCGCCCGCGAGGCGGCCCGCACCGATGGCGTGCCCGGCGGCATCTCCTCCGGCGCCGTTCTCAAGGCGGCCCTGGAAATCGCGAAACGCCCGGACATGGACGGCAAGACCATCGTGGTCATCCTGGCCAGCTGTGCGGAGCGGTATCTGTCGACGGCGCTGTTCGAGGAGGAGTAGGAGCCAGCGGCGCAGCCTTCCTCCCTCTCCCTTGGGAGAGGGACAGAGGGAGAGGGGAGAGACACCGCCCTTGGCATTCCTAACGCCAGCGCCGGGCTTTCCCCCTCATCCGCCCTTCGGGCACCTTCTCCCCAGGGAGAAGGGGTTCGAGCGCGCTGCTTGTTAAGCCTCCACGCTCGCCGGCGCGGGATCGCAGAAGCTCTTCACGTCGAAAATGCGCGGGTCGGAGATGATGTCGTCGGGGCGCAGCGGCCGCGACAATTCCAGCCCTTCGAGCGAACGGGCGCGCGACAGGGCCACATAGGCCTGCCCGTGGGCGAAGAGGCGGCGGGAGATGTCGAGATAGACCTTGTCCAGGGTGAGGCCCTGGGCCTTGTGGATGGTCATCGCCCAGGCCAGGCGCAGCGGATACTGGGTGAAGCTGCCCGCCGTCGTCTTGGTCAGCGCCTGGGCCTCCGGATCGAAGGCATAGGCGTTGCGCTCCCATTTCTGCGGTTCCACGGCATAGGTCGTCTCGCCGATGCGCACGCGCACCGCCTTCTCGTCGAAGCCTTCCACCTCCCCCAGCGTGCCGTTGACCCAGCGGCCGCCGGGATCGTTGCGGGTGAGCATGACGCGGGCGCCGATCTTCAGGGTCAGCGGCTCCTCGGCCGGGAAGAGGCGCGGATCGAACTGACCGTCCACCTTGGCCTCGAAGGCGCGCCCGGGCGTGGCCAGCCCTTCCAGACGCGCCTGGTTGATGCGCCAGGCCGCCTCGTTTGTGGAAGTGAGCACGACATGGGTGAGCGAGGCTTCGAGACCGGACCGCCCGGTCACCCGCTCGTTGAGCTCGGCGGCCTCGTCGGAGGTCACATCCCCGTCGCGCACGGCGTTGAGGATGTTGATGAAATACTCGTCGGTCTGGCGGAAGACCTGTTCCAGTTCGACCAGGGAGAAACCCGCCTGGCGGAAGGGTTCCGGATGGAAGAAGAAGGGCCCGCCGAAGCTCGATTCCAGATACTCCGCCTCCGCGCCCTGGATCACCGGCGGCAATTGCGCCAGATCACCGACCAGCACCATCTGCACCCCGCCGAAGGGTTCGTCGCGCTCGCGATTGAGCCGCAGCGACTTGTCGATCGCCCACATCATGTCGGCGCGCACCATGGAGATCTCGTCGATCACCAGGGTTTCCAGCGCCTGCACCACCCGGCGGTGACGCACCTTGCGGATATCCCGCGCGCCGATTATGCGCGGCGGAAAATGGAAGAAGGAGTGGATGGTCTGACCGCCCGCCTGCATCGCCGCCACGCCGGTCGGCGCGATCACCGCGGCGCGATTGCCCGCCCGGCGCAGGAATTCGCGCATCAGCGTGGTCTTGCCGGTCCCCGCCCGGCCCGTCAGGAAGACATTGGGTTTCGCGCCCGTCAGCCAGTCCAGCAGGCGGGACTGCTGGTCGGACAGGGTGGGCTGCACCGCGGCGAGCTGGGAGACGCTTGTCATGCGCGGAAAATGGCCGGGTTCGGGGCAAAAGCATAGGGAGGAGCCGCAGGGCGCTTGAACCCGCCGCCGCAATCCGCCACCTCTCCTCCATGAGCGACGAAATCGATATCGAGCGTTTCGCGCGCCACATCGTGCTGCGCGAGATCGGCGGGCCGGGCCAGCAGGCCCTGGCGCGCACGCATGTGGCGATGATCGGCGCGGGCGGGCTGGGCGCGCCGGCGGCGCTCTATCTCGCCGCGGCCGGCATCGGGCGCCTCACGCTGATCGATCCGGACACGGTGAGCCTGGACAATCTGCAGCGCCAGGTCCTGTTCCGCACGGAAGACGTCGGGCGCTCCAAGGTGGAGACGGGGGCCGAGGCCCTCGCCGCGCTCAATCCGGGAACGGCGGTCGGAACGGCCGGCGAGGCCCTCGACGACAGCAATGCCGAACGCCTGCTGAGCGGCGCCGATCTGATCCTCGACGGCTGCGACAATTTCCAGACCCGCTTCGCCGTCAATGCGGCCAGCCGAAAGCTGGGCATCCCGCTGATCTCCGGCGCGGTCGGCCGGTGGGACGGGCAGGTCGCCCTGTTCAACGCCTCGCCGGACGCGCCCTGCTATCGCTGCTGGGTGCCCGAAGTGCCGCCGGACGCGGAAACCTGTGCCCGGGTCGGCATTGTCGGCGCGCTGACCGGCGTGGTCGGTTCGGTGATGGCGCTGGAGGCGATCAAGCATGTCTGCGAGGCGGGCGAGACGCTGGACGGCCGCCTCTGGCTGTTCGACGGCCTCGCCATGGACAGCCGGACCGTAACGCTCCCGCGCGATCCGGCCTGCCCGGTGTGCGGGACCGCCTAGCGCCGCGCCGTCAGCTGCAGGCCCACGCCGATCGCCACGCCGGGCAGCAGGCCGAAGGCCAGGCCGAGGGCGAGATTGCCGGTCGTCAGACCGATAATCATCCAGAGCAGAAGGCCGACAGCCAGTCCCGCTGCAAATCCCAGGGGGCGTCCGAGGCGGGATTTGAGCGGGGCTGGACCGTGCGACCCGGAGGGGGGTGTTTCCGGCTTTGCCATGCTGACCTATTTAGGGCCGCACAGCTCACCGGAAACTGGTCACAGGTTTAATTCTTGGTCACGATCGGACCGCAGACACCCTATTCGTAGGAGACGTCGTTTCCGACGGCGTCATTGTAGAGCGTCTGCACCATGCGGTCGGTGCTGATGAAGCCCCAGTTCCAGTCCTCGTGGAAATCGGCCAGCGGCTCGGCATCGCGCACGGCGTCCAGATCGGCGCCGCCCTCGACCAGGGTGCGCACGCGGAAGGCCGCCTCGCGCAGCATGTCGATCGAGGCCTGAACATCCTCGCGGGTGGATATCGGGCCGTGGCCCGGAATGATGCGCGTCTCGTCGCCGGCCAGCGCAAGGCCGCGCTCCATGCCCGCCAGATAGCCGTCGACGGACCCGCCGGCCGACAGGTCGATGAAGGGGAAGAGGCCGGAGAACAGCACATCGCCCATATGCAGCACGTCCGCCTCGCGGAAATAGACGAAGGCGTCGCCGTCGGTGTGGGCACTGGGCACATGAGTGACCTCGACGGTCTGGCCATTCATGTGGAAGGTCAGATCCTCGCCGAAGGTGATGATCGGCAGGGTGGCCGGGCTCTGCGCCCATTCATCCTCGGCATCATCCAGGCGGCGGCGGATATTGTGGTGGGCGGCGATGGTCGAGCCCAGCTCGGCGAAATGCGCATTGCCGCCGGTATGGTCGCCATGCCAGTGCGTGTTGACGATGAAGCGCGGCGCATTCGTGCCCGCCACCTCGACCACAGCGCCCTCGATCAGGGCGGTCGTGTTGGGCAGCTGGTCGTCGACCATGACGACGCCGTCGTCGCCGGCCAGCAGGGCCAGATTCCCGGCAATCCCGGTGGACATCATGTAGATGCCGTCGCCCAGGTCGGTCGTGTCGACTTCCGGGGCCTGCTGGTCCTGGCGGATGCGCATGGCGGCATCGGCCGCCGGCGGCACGACGCTGCCCGCCGCGAGCAGCGCGGCAACACTGGTGATAGCCAGACGAAAACTCATGAATCCCTCCCTCGAGACGTGACCGGCAACCGGCCGTTCCGGGGAATATAGGGAGGCGGGACTGTAATTTCACGTTTGCCGGCATCGTACGGCGCAGGCATGTTTCCGCCCGGGTTGGGGCATCGCTTTTACGAGCTGTTCACCGAAGCCGGGCACAGGCTTTGTGAGAAGGAGTCCCGATAATGATGCGCCGCCCGATCATGCTCGCCGTCACCCTGGCCCTGGCTGTCGCCGCCGCGGCGGCCGCCCAGGACGAGGCCGGCCGCCCGGACACGCCCTCAGGCCAGCAGGTGCCGCGCTTTGTCAGCCTCAAGGTCGATGTCGCGAACGGCCGCTCCGGCCCGTCGCGCTCCCACCCCATCGCCTGGCGCTATGTCCAGGCCGGACTGCCCATGGAAGTCATCGCGGAAACACCCGACTGGCGCCGCGTGCGCGACCCGGACGGCGAGGTCACCTGGATGCATCGCTCCATCCTCTCCGGGCGCCGCTCTGTGTGGACACGCGACGAGACCCCGCTGCACGCCCGCGACAATGACGACTCGCCCGTCGAGGCGATCGCCGAACCGGGGGTCGTGCTGTCTCTGGAACGCTGCCGCACGGGCTGGTGCCGGGTCGAGGCACAGGGTTATCGCGGATGGGCGCGCACCGGCACGCTGTGGGGTGTCTATCCGGAGGAAAGGACCGGCGGCGAGGGCGGCACAGGCGACGGCAGCGCCGCCTTGAGCACCACCCGCCCGCGTGATACCGCTCTGCCCTGATCCGCCCGGCCGATCACACGGACCGGGTCCCAACGACCAGCCCGCCGACCGGCATCCCGGCCGTGCGAGGCGCAACCGATCGGCTACATGACAGAACGCCAAAGCTCTTTCAGCTACGATGACCTGATTGCTTCCAGCGAAGGGCGGATGTGGGGTCCCGAAAACGCCCAGCTTCCCGCCCCGCCCATGCTGATGATGGACCGCATCCTTCACATCGACGAAGACGGCGGCGAACACGGGAAAGGGCATATCGTCGCGGAACTCGACATCAATCCCGACCTCTGGTTCTTCGAATGCCACTTCAAGGGCGACCCGGTCATGCCGGGCTGTCTCGGCCTCGACGCGATGTGGCAGCTCGTCGGTTTCTTCCTGTGCTGGAAGGGCAATCCGGGCAAGGGCCGGGCGCTCGGCGTCGGCGAGGTGAAGTTCAAGGGCGAGATCAAGCCCGACACCAAGAATGTCCGCTATGTCATCGATCTGAAGCGTGTCATCCAGCGCAAGCTGATCATGGCGATCGGCGACGGCCGTGTCGAAGCCGACGGAAAGACCATATATACAGCCAAAGATCTGCGTGTGGGCTTGTTCAAGCCCGGCGAAATGGCCTCATCCTAGGAGACCTGACATGCGTCGCGTCGTTATCACCGGCATCGGCGTGATTTCCCCGATCGGCAACAATGTCGAGGAAGTCACGCAATCCCTGAAGGCGGGCAAGAGCGGCATCGGCCGCATGGACGACTTCGTCAAATACAATTTCAGATGCCATGTCGGCGGCAAGCCGACGGTCGACCCCTCCGAACACGTCGACAAGCGGGTCTACCGCTTCATGTCCGAGGGCGCCGGCTGGAACTACATGGCGATGGAACAGGCGATCGCCGATGCGGGCCTGGAGGAGAAGGACATCTCCGATCCGCGCACGGGCATCATCATGGGCTCGGGCGGTCCGTCTGCCGGCACGATCGTGAATGCCGCGGACATCACGCGCGAAAAGGGTCCGCGCCGCGTCGGCCCGTTCGCCGTGCCCAAGGCGATGAGTTCGACGGCCTCGGCCACGCTCGCCACGCCCTTCAAGATCCTCGGCGTGAACTATTCCATCACCTCCGCCTGCACGACCTCGCTGCACTGCATCGGTGCCGCCGCCGAACAGATCCAGTGGAACAAGCAGGACGTGATGTTCGCCGGCGGCTGCGAGGAGATCCACTGGGCGCTGTCGAACCTGTTCGACGCCATGGGCGCCCTGTCGACCCAGTATAACGACACCCCGGAACTCGCCTCGCGCGCCTTCGACAAGGATCGCGACGGTTTCGTCGGCGGGGCCGGCGCCGGCGTGGTGATCCTGGAAGAATACGAGCGCGCGAAAAAGCGCGGCGCGCCGATCATCGCCGAGATCACCGGCTATGGCGCCACTTCCGACGGCTACGACATGGTCGCCCCGTCCGGCGAAGGCGCGGTGCGCGCGATGAAGCTGGCCATGGAGACGGTGGACGGCGAGATCGACTATCTCAACCCGCACGCCACCTCGACGCCGGTCGGCGATATCGCCGAGATGAAGGCGATCAAGGAGACCTTCGGCGACAAGGCCCCGGCCATTTCGGCGACCAAGTCGATGACCGGCCACTCGCTGGGTGCTGCCGGCGTGCACGAAGCGGTCTACACCCTGTTGATGATGAAGCACGGTTTCATCGCGCCCTCGATCAATGTCTTCGACATGGATCCGGAGATCGCCGAACTGGACCTGCCCATCGTCACCGAAACCCGCGATGCCGAGATCAGCACCGCCATGTCGAACTCGTTCGGCTTCGGCGGCACCAACGGCACCGTGGTGTTCCAGAAGATTTAAGCCTTACAAGTTCGGGGAGAGCCTGATGAGCGAGACCGTGTTTCCCACCGGAGACCTGATGAAGGGCAAGCGCGGGCTTGTCATGGGCGTGGCCAACAAGAATTCCATCGCCTGGGGCATCGCCCAGCAGCTCTCCGCGCAAGGCGCCGAGCTGGCCTTTTCCTACCAGGACGAGGCACTGGAACGGCGCGTGCGCCCGCTGGTGGAAAGCCTGGGCAGCGAGCCTTTCATGATCAGGGCCGACGTCACCGACGACGCCTCCATGGATGCCTGCTTCAAGCAGCTGGAAGACAAGTGGGGCACGATCGACTTCCTGGTCCACGCGATCGCCTTTGCCGGCAAGGACGAGCTGGTCGGCTCCTTCACCGAGAACACCACCCGCGAGGGCTGGCGCCGGGCGATGGAAATCTCGGCCTTCTCCTTCGTCGATGCCGGCAAGCGCGCCAGCCACCTGATGCCGAATGGCGGCGCGATGGTGACGATGACCTATCTCGGCTCCGAACGTGTCGTGCCCTCCTACAATGTCATGGGCGTCGCCAAGGCCGCGCTGGAAGCCTCCACGCGCTACATGGCCCGCGATCTCGGCCCGCACGGCATCCGCGTCAACGCGCTCTCGGCGGGCCCGATGCGCACCCTCGCCATGGCCGGCATTTCCGGCGGCAAGGCGCTGATGAAGACCGGTCGCGAATGGTCGATGATGAAGGAAGACACGCGCATGGAAGGCGTCGCCGGCGCCGCGCTCTACCTGCTCTCCGACCTCGGCCATTCCTGCACCGGCGAAACGCTGCATGTCGACGCCGGTTTCCACGCCGTGGCCGTGCCGGACGTGGCGGACGAGTAGGCCGGGACGGCAAACCGAGCTCTGAATAACCCGCGGTGCCCACAGCCCGCGGGTTTTTCTTTGCCGGGCTTCCAATCCCCCGCCAAACGCGCAAGGCTGCCCTCAAGCTACCACGGAGCGCGTCATTTCCCGCCCTTCCGGCCCGAGCGGCTCGCCCGGTCCGGCCTCTCTCTGGAGCCGGATCACCGCCCATATGGAGCCGCCCGTCTTTTTCGGCGCGGCGGCGCTGGTGGTCGGGTTCGTGATCCTGGGCGCGGGGTTCACCGAGACGGCGGCCGCCGCCTTCCGGGCGGCCCAGAGCTGGACCACGCAGACCTTCGGCTGGTGGTACATGATCGCGGCCACGGGGTTGCTGGTGCTCAGCCTCTTCCTGCTGACCACGCCGGCGCGGAAAGTGCGGATCGGCGGGACCGGCACCAAGCCGGATTTCTCGCGGCTGAGCTGGATGGCCATGCTGTTCTCCGCCGGCATGGGCACCGGGCTGGTCTTCTGGTCGGTCGCCGAACCGCTGACCCACTACATGCAGGCGCGGCCGGGACTGGACGCCCAGACGCCGGAAGCCGCGCGCGAGGCGATGCGGCTGACCTTCTTCCACTGGGGGATGAATGCCTGGGCGGTCTATATCGTGCTGGGCCTGGCGATCGCCCTCCTGCACTTCAATCGCGGCCTGCCCCTGGCGCCGCGCAACATCCTGGAACCGCTGTTCGGCCGCAAGGTGATGGCCGGCTGGGTCGGGCATGTGGTGGACGTGCTGTGCACGGTAGGCACGCTCCTGGGCGTGTCGACCTCGCTGGGCCTGGGCGCCATGCAGATCAATACCGGGCTGGAACGCTTCATCGGCCTGCCCAGCACGACCATGATCCAGGCCGGGCTGATCGGCCTCATCACGCTGCTGGCGACGATCTCCGTCGTGGCGGGCCTGTCCAGCGGCATCCGCGTGCTCAGCCGGCTCAATATGGGCCTGGCCTTCGCGCTGATGGTCTTCGTCTTCCTGGTGGGGCCCACGGGCCGCATTCTGGAGACCTTCACCGCCTCGACGGGCCTCTACCTGCAATCCCTGCCGCGCTCGACCCTCTTCGTGGACTTCGTGCGGGACAATGACTGGCAGGCGAACTGGACGCTGTTCTACTGGGGCTGGTGGATTTCCTGGGCGCCCTTCGTGGCGGTCTTCCTGGCGCGCATCTCGCGCGGGCGCACGGTGGGCGAATTCATCGTCGGCGCGCTCTTCGTGCCCAGCCTGGCGACCTTCGTCTGGCTGTCGGTGTTCGGCGGCACCGGTCTGGACCTCGCCCTGGGCGGCGCCACGGATCTGGCCGGCCGCATCGTCGAGGACCCGGCCATTGCCCTGCACGCCGTGCTGGAAACCCTGCCGCTGGGAAACTGGAGCGTGGCGCTGGCCACGCTGGTCATCCTGATCTTCTTCGTGACGAGTTCGGATTCCGGCTCCTTCGTCGACGACATGGTGACCTCCGGCGGCGATCCGGACCCGCCGCGCATCCAGCGGGTCTTCTGGGCCGTCAGCGAGGGGGCGGTGGCCGCCACCCTCCTGATCGCCGGCGGCCTGTCGGCCATCCGCAATGCCTCGATCGCGCTGGGCCTGCCCATGTCGATCGTGCTGACCCTGGCGGCGCTGGCACTTATCCGCGTGCTGCGCGGGACGCTGAAGAAATAGGCGTAACCTTTCTCCGCCATTTCAGCCCCATCGCCGGCCGCAGAGGCGGAATGTGCCGCACGACCTCGTAGCCGAGGGCGCACCCGGCCGCCGTCGCCCCGACGAGGATGGCGAACTCGGTCCACACGCCCAGCCCCATCGGCGCGATCCAGTAGCCGGTCACGACGGTGATGGTCTGGTGCAGGATGTAGTAGGGGAAGATCGCCTCGGTGAGATAGCGCCGCACCGGACCGTCGCCGGAGAGGAAACGCCGCGCCAGGCCGATCAGGGCGAGGATGGCCAGCCAGGCATAGAGGATACGGCCCAGGCGGAAGATCCAGCTCAGCCAGGCCTGCCCCTCCCAGTCGGCTTCCGGCCGGCCCAGCCCCCAGTGGAGCGCGACGGCATAGAGACCGCAATAGACCAGGGCCGGGACGAGGATCCGGTCCGCGGTGCGCCAGAAGCTCTCGGTCTTGGCGACGGCATAGCCGATCAGCAGGATGGTGAGACGATGCGCATGATTGGCCCAGTCCCAGACGAGGTTGTGTGTGGTCGGGAAATGCGGTTCCAGCCCGATGCGGTAGGCCCAGAAGGGCAGGACCGGGACGAGGGCGAGCAGAAGGAGGCCGATGACCGGATGCCGCTCGAGCACGCCCAGCGCCCGCGCCAGCGGCCCGTCGGCGAACCGCCGCATGAACGGGATCAGGGGCGCCAGGATCAGACAGTAGACGAAGAGATAGACGACATACCAGAGATGGTTCCAGGTCGGCACCTCGATGCCGCCGATCTCCCAGCCGGTGATGTAGCGCGGCCAGAAGGCCAGGAGCCCCTCCTCGATCACGCCGGCCTGGCGCAATTGCGCCCAGGTCTGCGGCATCACCACGACCAGCATGCCGAACACGATCACCGGCAGCAGACGCCCCGTCCGGTCGAGCGCGAACCGGCCCGCGCCCAGCTTGTCGGAGAGAAAGCGGATCGCCACGCCGGAAATGAAGAAGAGCAGGGCCAGCCGCCACGGGTTGAGCAGCAGCATGGCGTATTCCGGACCGGGATTGGCCTGGGGGCTTTTCACGTGCCAGCCCCAGGTCACGAAGAACATGCCGACGTGGTAGAGAATGAGCAGTCCGAAGGCGATGATCCTCAGCCAGTCCAGATCGTAGCGGCGGGTGAAGGCGGCATTGGGGTTGGATGCGGCGGATGAGGGCGTCATGAACGGTCTCCGGCTGGCTTTCACCCGTGTGTCCGTCCCGCGCGCCGGCCCGTCCACATCCGCGGGGCGACCGGCGGACCGCCGGGGCCGGCAGCTGCAGGGCGGGGATGAGCGGCGGCGCCGCGGGACAAGCGGCGGGGCTGACCGCGAGCCGCGGTTCCCACCGGCGCAGACGCGGGGCATGATCCGGGCATGACGCAGACGCAGACCGACCCTGCCCGCCGCGCCGAGCACGACGCGGAACGCCGCGCGCTGACGCGTGCGACCGTGTTTTCGCTGTGCGTCCTGCTGGTCTTCCTCGTCGTCGATGCCCTGTCCATCGCCACCGAGATGCGCTGGTCCGGCCACGCGCCGGGAAGCCTGCCCTGGGTGCAGGAGGGGACAGCGATCTTCGCCATCATGATCGCCCTGCCCGTGGCGCTGTGGACCGGGCACCGCTTCCCGGTCGAGCGGGGCCGGCTGGCGCGCGCTCTGCCGGCCCACCTGGCCGGGCTTCTGGTGTATGCGGCCGTCCAGATCGGGCTGATGTTCACCATTCGCGAAGCGATCTGGCCGATGCTCTACGCACGGCCCTACACGGTGGACGGCAGCTGGGCCGACGTCTTTGTCTACGAGTTTCGCAAACAGGCCGTCGCCTATATCGGCTTCCAGGCCATTCTCGCCGCCGACATGGCGCTCGAACGGGCGCGGATGGAGGCCCGCGCCGCACGGACCGAGGCCCAGACCCGGCACCGCATCACGCTCAAGACCGGCGGCCGGGTCCGCCTGCTCGAAGCGGAGGGTTTCGTCAGCGCCAAGGCGGCCGGCAATTATGTCGAGGCGCATTTCGGCGAACGCGAGCACCTGGCGCGGATGACGCTGACCGAACTGGAACGCCTGCTCGCCGAGGCCGGGGTGGATGCGGTCCGCGTCCACCGCTCCTGGCTGGTCAACCGGACCTCGATTGCCGAGATCGTCCCGACCGGCGAAGGCGACGTCACCCTGGTTCTGGGCAACGGCATGCGCATACCGGGCAGCCGGCGCTATCGCGACCGGCTGGAGACCGCGTAGAGGCCGCAAACCGCCGGACGGATCACGGAACGAAAAAGGGCCCGCTCCATCGGAGCGGGCCCTGTTCCTTCAGGAAGATGGCGTCGCCTATTCGGCGTCGGCCTCTTCCTTGGCTTCCTCGCCGGTTTCCTGGTCGACGACCTTCATCGACAGGCGAACCTTGCCGCGGTCGTCGAAGCCGAGGAGCTTGACGTAGACGTCGTCGCCTTCGGCCACGACGTCGGACGGATGGTTCACGCGTTCCTTCTTCATCTGCGACACGTGGACGAGACCGTCCTTCGGGCCGAAGAAGTTCACGAAGGCGCCGAAATCCATCACCTTGACGACCTTGCCCTTGTAGATCTGGCCCTCTTCCGGTTCCGCGGTCAGACCGTGGATCCAGTCGAGCGCGGCCTTGATCGAGGCACCGTCGGAGGAGGAGACCTTGATCACGCCGTCATCGTTGACGTCGACCTTGGCGCCCGTCTTCTCGACGATTTCGCGGATCACCTTGCCGCCCGAACCGATCACATCGCGGATCTTGTCGACCGGGATGGTGATCGTCTCGATGCGCGGCGCGAACTCGCCCAGCTCGGAGCGCGCTTCGCCCAGAGCCTTGCCCATCTCCGAGAGGATGTGCATGCGACCGCCCTTGGCCTGTTCCAGGGCCGTCGTCATGATGTCCTCGGTGATGCCGGCGATCTTGATGTCCATCTGCAGCGAGGTGATGCCTTCGGACGTGCCGGCCACCTTGAAGTCCATGTCGCCGAGATGGTCCTCGTCGCCCAGGATGTCGGACAGGACGGCGACGCCGTCCGGGTCCTTGATCAGGCCCATGGCGATGCCGGAGACCGGGCGCGTGATCGGCACGCCGGCATCCATCATCGCCAGCGAGGCACCGCACACCGTGGCCATCGAGGACGACCCGTTCGATTCCGTGATCTCGGAGACCAGGCGGATCGTGTAGGGGAAGTCTTCCGTCGTCGGCAGGACAGCCCGCACCGCACGCCAGGCCAGCTTGCCATGGCCGATTTCCCGGCGGCCCGGCGCGAGACGGAAGGACGTCTCACCGACCGAGTAGGGCGGGAAGTTGTAGTGCAGAAGGAACTTTTCCTTGTACGTACCGGTCAGGGCGTCGATGAACTGTTCGTCCTCGCCGGTCCCCAGCGTGGCCACGACCATGGCCTGGGTCTCGCCGCGGGTGAACAGGGCCGAACCGTGCGTGCGCGGCAGGATGCCCGCCTCCGACACGATCGGACGCACCTGGTCGAGCGACCGGCCGTCGATCCGCTTGCCGGTCTTGATGATGCCGCCGCGGACGATGGAGCTTTCCACCGACTTGAGCAGATCCTTGAGAACCGTGCCCGGGATGCCGTCGGGGCGTTCCTCGGTCTGGGCCAGGGCTTCGACCGCCTTTTCCTTCGCCGCGCCGACCGCCGCATAGCGCTCGGTCTTGTCGGTGATGGTGTAGGCCTTGGCGAGGTCGTCTTCGACCAGTTCGCGAACCTTGGCTTCCTCGGCGGAATGGTCGGCCGGCTGGTAGTCCCACGGTTCCTTGGCGGCCTTCTCGGCCAGCTTGATGATCATGTCGATCACCGGCTGGAACGCCTTGTGGCCTTCCATGACGGCGCCGAGCATCACCTCTTCGGAGAGCTCCTTGGCTTCCGATTCCACCATCATCACGGCATCGCCCGTGCCCGCCACGACGAGATCCAGAGCGCTCTCCGGCATTTCGTCGACATGCGGGTTCACGACGTATTCGCCGTCGATATAGCCGACGCGCGCCGCGCCGATCGGGCCCATGAAGGGCAGACCGGACAGCACCAGCGCCGCGGAGGCGCCGATCATGCCGACAATATCGGGATCGTTTTCCATGTCGTGGGACAGGACGGTGATCATCACCTGGACTTCATTCTTGAAGCCCGGCGCGAACAGCGGACGGATCGGACGGTCGATGAGGCGCGAGGTCAGCGTCTCTTTCTCGGTCGGACGGCCTTCGCGCTTGAAATACCCGCCCGGGATCTTGCCGGCGGCGAAGTATTTTTCCTGGTAGTTCACGGTGAGGGGGAAGAAATCCTGCCCCTCTTTCGCGGTTTTGACGCCGACGGCGGTGGCGAGAACCGTGGTCTCGCCATAGGTCACCATGACCGCGCCGTCTGCCTGCCGGGCGACCCGCCCGGTTTCGATGGTGAGCGGACGTCCCGCCCACTCGATCGTTTCTGTCTGAATATCGAACATATCGTCTTTCGTACGGATGTGGTCGCGGATCAGCGACGCAGACCCAGCTTCTCGATAAGGCTCTTGTAACGGGCCTCATCCTTCTTCTTCAGATAATCGAGAAGCCGGCGGCGCTGGGAAACCATCTTAAGAAGGCCGCGACGCGAGTGGTTGTCCTTCTTGTGGGTCTTGAAGTGCTCGGTCAGGTTGGAAATCCGTTCGGTCAGGATAGCCACCTGGACTTCCGGCGAGCCGGTATCGGTCTTGCCACGAGCATTGTCCTTGATGAGCGCGGTCTTGCGCTCTTGCGTTACCGACATCGTGTTCTCCTAAACGCGTTATGTCGCCCCGTCGGGGGTGAGGTTGAAAACACGCGAGGGCTGGAACTTTCCCGCCCTTGCGTCCCCGATCGCGACTGCCTGTCCGTCACAGGTCGCCAAAGCCGTGAAAGTGCAGTCCCTGCCCGCTACGGTGAGCGGGCGCCGCTGCGTTTTCAGCTCTTGCGCCTGACGCGGGAGCAGGACGATCGGGCGTCCTTGCTTCAATTGGAAGGCTTCCTCCTCGGTCACGGCCAGGGCCGGGATGTCGTCCAGCGCGGTCTGAACCGGGAGCAGAGCTTCCGAAGCGGCGCCCTTATGGGCCATTTCTTTCAATACGTCCAGTCCTGTGGATTCAGCCTC
This sequence comes from Pseudomonadota bacterium, assembly GCA_034659015.1. Classification (GTDB taxonomy): domain Bacteria; phylum Pseudomonadota; class Alphaproteobacteria; order Caulobacterales; family Maricaulaceae; genus Maricaulis. The sequence continues at coordinate 226,966 of JAYEGL010000001.1, forward strand.
ATCGAAACATCCCACGCGCACCCGGCGCAAGGCGGCGACATGACCCTCCGTGCCCAGGGCTTGAGCCAGATCGCGCGCCAGGGACCGCACATAGACGCCCTTGCCGCTGCGCATCTCGAACACGGCCATATCGTCGGTGGGACAATCGAGCAGCCGGATCTCCGCGATATGGACGGCGCGAGCCTCCAGCTCCACCTCTTCGCCGTCCCGGGCCAGGTCGTAGGCGCGCTCTCCGTCCACCTTGATCGCCGAATAGGCCGGCGGAACCTGCTGGATATCGCCGATGAAATCGCCCAGCACGGCCTCGATGGCAGCCCGGCCGGGGCGCACCTCGGAGGTCGCGACAATCTCGCCCTCGGCATCGAGCGTGTCGGTGCGCTCGCCCCATTTCACCGTGAAGCGGTAGACCTTCTCGCCCTCGACCGCGAAGGGCACGGTCTTGGTGGCCTCGCCCAGCGCGATCGGCAGCAGGCCGGAGGCCAGCGGATCGAGCGTGCCGGCATGGCCGGCCTTCCTGGCGTTGAAGATGCGCCGCACGGCGGACACCGCCTGGGTGGAAGTCATGTCGAGCGGCTTGTCCAGGACGATCCAGCCATGGACGTCCATCCCCTTGCGTCTGCGGGCCATGCTTGTCTCCTTTGTCCGCCGGGGGTCGGACCCGGCCGGGAAAGTCAGTCTTCGTCGTCGCCGGCGAGATCCTGCTTCACCTGCGGCCGGTTGAGCAGGGCGTCGACATGGCTGGCCTCATCGAAACTGTCGTCGGGATGGAAGTGAAGCTCCGGCGTGAACTTCATGTCGATCTCGCGGCCCAGCTTGCCGCGCAGGAAGCTGGCGGCACGGTTGAGCGCCGTGGCCAGCCTGGCCTGGTCGCCCTGGCCGAGCGGAGCGACATACACTTTCGCCTGGCGCAGATCCGGACTGGGCCGCACCTCGGTCACCGAGATCAGCACGCCTTCCAGGTCCGGATCGCGCATTTCCTCGCGCGTGAGGATATCGACGAGCGCATGGCGGATAAGCTCGCCCGCCCGCAACTGGCGCTGCGAGGGTCCCTTGGCATCGTTGCGCTGGCGCTTGGCCATGCCGGTCTCCATCGGTGCTGAACTCAGGGCGCGGGGATGTACGCCTCTTGCGTACGCGATGCAAGGGGCGCCACGACTTCGATCCTGTCCGATCGGTCAGAATTCTCTCCGGGACGTGAATGGCCTGCCCCGCACAGTTCGGGCAGGACTTTGCGGAAGGTCGAACGCAGGAGAACAGGATGAAGACCAGACTGATCGCAGGCCTCATGGTTCTGCTGAGCAGCGCGACACACGCCCAGGATGCTCCGACTACGGGCAACGAGGACCCGGCCGCCATGACGGCCGAGGCGCTGGCCCGGGACTACATGGTGCACTACAGCGCGGCGGACTGGGACGGTATGGAGGCCTATCTCGCCGACGATGTGGTGTTTTCCGACCCCACCGCTCTGGGAGATGACGTGGGGCCGGACGGCTATCAATACGACAGCCGGGCAGCCATCATGGCCGCCCTGCGCGCCTTCGATGCCCGCTACAATCCCATCGAGCTCGGCTTCGAGTGGGACACCGTCTTCGAAAGCAATGACCGCGTCGTCTTCATGGGCCATGTCAATGCGCGCTATCCGACCGAGGACCCCGACCGGCATTTCCGCTGGCGGGCGGAACAGGTCACGGTGATCACCGTACGCGACGGACAGATCGTCCGGCAGGACGATTTCGCCAACTATGCCGCGCCGGAGACGGGTCTCGTCCCCGCGCAGTAGACCGCCGGACACGGACTTTGCGCAAAAATAAAGGGGCGGCCTGCGGGGCCGCCCCTTTTCGTTCGATCCGTCGGATCCGGACTAGAGCATTTTCACTGAATTCCCGGTCAGTGAAAATGCTCTATCCTCTTGTTTTGTCGCATTTTCGAACCGCGAAACCGGTACCCACTTTCGCTGAAAATGCTCTAGCTGTCCAGCGTCCGGGCAACCTCGACCACTTCGAAACACTCGATCTGGTCACCCTTCTGCAGGTCGTCGTAATTCTCGAAGGCCATGCCGCACTCGGTGCCGGCGCGAACCTCGGGAACCTCGTCCTTGAAGCGTTTGAGGGTTTTCAGATGGCCCTCGTGCAGCACCGTGTCGTCGCGCAGCAGGCGAACGCCGCAGCCGCGCTTGACCACGCCTTCGGTGACGCGGCAACCGGCCACCTTGCCGACCTTGGTGATGTTGAACACTTCCAGGATTTCCGCGTAACCGATGAAGTTCTCGCGCTTCTCCGGCGCCAGCATGCCTTCCATCGTGTTCTTCACGTCGTCCAGGACGTCGTAGATCACCGAATAGTAGCGGATCTCCACGCCTTCGCGCTCGGCGAGCTCGCGGGCCTGCTTGTTGGCCCGGACATTGAAGGCGAAGATCGGTGCGCCCGACGACTGGGCCAGCAGCACGTCGCTCTCGTTCACACCGCCCGGGGCAGCGTGAATGACACGTGCACGCACTTCCTCATTGCCCAGTTTCTCCAGCGACTGCTTGATCGCCTCGGCCGAACCCTGAACGTCCGCCTTCACCAGAAGCGGCATTTCCTGGGTCTCGTCCTGCTTGAGGCGCGCCATCATCTGTTCCAGCGACGCGCCGCCGCCGGTGACCGCACCGGAAGCCTGGCGTTCCTTGCGCTGGCGGTAGTCGGCAATCTCGCGAGCCCGGGCCTCGTTCTCCACGACGGCGAAGACCTCGCCCGGCTCCGGCGCACCGTCCAGGCCGAGAATCTCGGCCGGCACGGACGGACCGGCCTCCTCGAGCTGCTGGCCGCGCTCGTTGACGAGCGCGCGGACACGACCCCACTGGGCCCCGGCCACGACGACATCGCCGCGCTTCAGCGTACCGCGGCGCACCAGCACCGTGGCCACCGGGCCGCGGCCCTTGTCGACCTGGCTCTCGATCACCACGCCATCGGCCTCGCGATCGGGATTGGCCTTGAGGTCGAGCAGTTCGGCCTGCAGCGCGATCGCCTCGGTCAGCTCGTCGAGACCCTCGCGGTTCTTGGCCGAGACATTGACCGACTGCACGTCGCCGGACATCGCCTCGACGACAATCTCGTGCTGCAGCAGGTCGGTGAGGACCTTCTGCGGATTGGCATCCGGCTTGTCGCACTTGTTGACCGCCACGATGATCGGCGTACCGGCCGCCTTGGCGTGATTGATAGCCTCGATGGTCTGCGGCTTGACGCTGTCGTCGGCCGCCACCACCAGGATCACGATATCCGTCGCCTCGGCACCGCGCGAACGCATGGCCGAGAAGGCGGCGTGGCCCGGCGTATCGAGGAAGGTCAGCTTTTCGCCGCCCTTCAGCTGAACCTGGTAGGCGCCGATATGCTGGGTGATACCGCCGGCCTCGCCCGCCGCCACGTCCGTGGATCGCATCGCGTCGAGCAGAGAGGTCTTGCCGTGGTCGACATGGCCCATCACGGCAATGACGGGCGCGCGGCCGACCTGGCTTTCTTCCGGATCGTCCTCGGTGATGAAACCCTCCTCGACATCGGACTCGGACACGCGCTTCACGGTGTGGCCGAACTCCTCGACCACCAGCTCGGCCGTATCGGCATCGAGCACGTCGTTCACGCGGACCATCTGGCCCTGCTTCATCAGGTATTTCACAACATCGACGGCACGTTCCGCCATGCGGTTGGCCAGATCCGACACCGTGATGGCTTCCGGGACGATCACGTCGCGGGCGATCTTGTCGCGACCGCCTGTCGTGTCCTGGCGGCGCTGCTTCTCGCGTTCGCGGGCACGGCGCACCGAGGCGAGAGAGCGCTGCCGCTCCTCGTCGCCGTCGACGATATTCTGGATGGTCAGCTTGCCGCGGCGGCGATTGTCGGACTTGGCACGCGTCGGCTGGGCCTTCGAGGGGCCGGCACCGCCGCCACCCTTGCGCTTGACCCGGCCGCCCATGGCCTCCAGCGCGGATGCGGCATCGCCGCCAGCCGGTTCGTCCCGGCGATCGCGCTTGGCATCGTCCTTGGCAGGCGGCGCCTTGCGGCGCGGCTCGTCATCGCCCTTGCGGCCGACATCCTGGGCCGCGAGCGCCGCAGCCTCCTCTTCCGCCTTGCGGCGAGCCTCGTCATCGGCCTTGCGGCGCGCTTCCTCTTCGGCTTCGCGCGCCTCGCGTTCCTCGCGGTCGCGCTGTTCCTCGAGCTGACGCTTCTCGTTCTCGGCGCGCTGGGCACGCTCTTCGGCTTCCTGCTTCTTCTGCGCCTCGCGATCGGCGGCTTCGGCGCGCGCACGGGCAATGGCGCGCTGCCGGGCGAGCAGTTCCTCTTCGGACAGGCCGAGCTGGCGGGCCTTGGCTGCGAGCGCGCTTTCGCCGCCCTTGCCGGATCCGCCGGAACCCTTGCCGCCGCCCTGCGCGGTGTCCTTGCCCGACTGGGCCACGCGCTTGCGCTTCTTCTCCACCACCACGGCCTTCGAGCGGCCGCGCGCAAAACTCTGCTGCACGGTACCGGAACCGGATCGTTTCAAAGACAGCGGCCTGCGGCCGGACTTGTTGTCGTCTGCGTCGCTCATGCGAGCCTTCCAAATCGGCTTTCGTTCCACGTCTCGTCCCGGTAGCCGAATTCCGGAACGGCGCACTGTTCAAACCTTATCCCATCCGGTCTGAAGGCTCGCTAAACTAGCCAGCTCCAGCCCGGACGCAACCGCGAAGGCGGCTCATTTCGCATCTGCCGCAAGTCCCGCACCGTGCGGATCGAGCGGCCGGAAGCCCGAAAGCTTCCCCATCAGCGTCGTGAAGGCCCGCGCCTGCGGCCCTTCCGACATGACGGCGTGGACGACCGGCCCGCGCCCCAGCGCCCGGCCGACGGCCTCCGCCGTGAAACATCCGGCGACCGGGACATCGCCCCAGACGCCCTGCGCCAGCCGGTCGATCTTCGACCGGCCGTCGTCCGCCGCGTCCGACGCCTCGATGCGCCAGGCCGGGCGGGCGGCCTTCAGGGCCAGACGCACAGCGTCCCGGCCCGCAGCCAGATCCCCGGACCGCCGCGCCAGACCGATCAGGTTCAGCGCGCGCTCCGCCAGCAGACGCTCGATCGTTCCGGACAGATCGTCCGGAACCGTGACCGGCGCCCCGAAGGCCCTGCTGAAGGCCTTGCGGGCCACGGCGCGCTCCACCGCCTCGCGTTCGGCGGTGACCCAGGCGCCGCGCCCGGGAAGTTTTGCGGCAAGATCGGGAACCACGCTGCCGTCCGGCGCCAGGGCGATGCGGACGAGATCAGCCTCGTCCTTTACCTCGCCCGTCGCCACGCAGCGCCGTTCCCGGTCCATGCCGCGGTCAGGCCTAGTCAGCCTCCTTCTCCTCTTCGGCCGCCTGGTCGAGATCGAGACCCAGGGCCTCGGCCTCGGCTTCCAGCGCCGCCAGATCCATGTTCTCCACGTCGAACGCGCCGTCGGCCTCGCCCTCGTCGCCTTCGGTCTCCTCGACCTCGGGCTGGGGCAAGTCCTCTTCGGAGATCCAGCCGGCCGCGACGCGGGCGCGCATGATCATCATCTCGGCATCCTGGGAAGACAGGTTGAAGTCTTCCAGAATGCCCGGCTCGCGCACGCGTTCGCCGTCCTTGGTCTCGAACCAGCCGCGCAGGTCGTCGGTGACCAGGCCGGCGAGATCGTCGACGGTCTTGACGTCGTTCTCGCCGAACTTGACGGCCATCGCCAGGTCCACGCCCTCGATCTCGAGAACATCGTCCTCGACGCCCAGCTCCTTGCGCTTGGCGTCCTGCTCGGCCGCGAGACGGTCCAGATAGTCGCGGGCGCGCGCCTGGATCTCCTCGGCCGTTTCCTCGTCGAAGCCTTCGATCACGGCAATCTCGCCGAGATCGACATAGGCGATTTCCTCGACGTCGGTGAAGCCTTCCGTAGCCAGAAGTTGGGCAATCACCTCGTCAACATCAAGGGCCGCGATGAAGAGCTGGGTCCGCTCGGCGAATTCCTTCTGCCGGCGTTCGGACTCTTCTTCCTCGGTCAGGATGTCGATCGACCAGCCCGTCAGCTGCGAGGCCAGGCGGACATTCTGGCCGCGCCGGCCGATGGCAAGCGAGAGCTGCTCGTCCGGCACCACGACCTCGATGCGCTGGTCTTCCTCGTCCAGAACGACCTTGGCGACTTCCGCCGGCTGCAGGGCGTTAACGATGAAGGTGGCCGGATCGTCGGACCAGGGAATGATGTCGATCTTCTCGCCGGCGAGTTCGGACACCACGGCCTGGACGCGCGAACCGCGCATGCCGACGCAGGCGCCGACCGGGTCGATCGAGCCGTCATTGGAGATGACGGCGATCTTGGCGCGCGAGCCCGGGTCGCGGGCGACCGACGGGATCTCGATAATGCCTTCGTAAACCTCGGGCACTTCCTGGGCGAACAGGGCGGCCATGAAGTCCGGATGCGCGCGCGACAGGAAAATCTGCGGGCCGCGGACCTCTTCGCGCACATCGTAGATATAGGCGCGCACGCGCTCATTGTTCTGCAGGTTTTCCCGCGGAATGCCGTCGGCGCGGCGGATGATGCCTTCGGCACGGCCGAGGTCGACGATCACATTGCCGTACTCGACGCGCTTGACGATGCCGGAGACGATCTCGCCGACACGGTCCTTGTATTCCTCGAACTGGCGCTGGCGTTCCGCTTCGCGCACCTTCTGCGTGATGACCTGCTTGGCGGTCTGCGACGCGACGCGGCCGAACTCGATCGGCGGCAGCTCGTCGGAGAAGACGGTGCCGATCTCGGCGGCCTTGTCGATCTTCTGGGCGTCGGCGAGCGTGAGCTCCTGGCTCTCGTTCTCGACCTCTTCCACGACCGTCATGTTGCGGGTGAGCGACAGCTCGCCCGTCTTCGGGTCGATCTTGGCACGAATGTCGTTTTCGGCGCCGTAGCGGGAGCGCGCGGCCTTCTGGATCGCTTCCTCGATCGCCTCGATGACGATGCTCTCGTCGATCGACTTCTCCGCAGCGACCGCACGGGCGATCTGCAGCAGTTCCAGCCGGTTGGCGCTTACACCAATGCTCATCGGGCCATTCCTTCAGCCGTGGACAGCGACATCATTCGTCTCCTTCAGTCTGCGCGGAGGCTTCGCCGCCCCGCGCCTTCAAATCCGCCTCGATCAGGGCGTCCGTGAGTAACAGTTTCGCATCGGCGATCCAGTCGAACGGGATCAGCGTGGTCTCGTCCTCGCCCTCCATGTCCAGCAGGACATTCCCGTCCTCGACGCCGGCCAGGACGCCGCGGAAGCGCTTGCGCCCCTCGGCCATGCGGTCGAGTTCCAGCTTCGCCTCATAACCTTCCCAGCGCGCGAAATGCGCCAGGTCGGTCAGCGGCCGGTCGATACCCGGCGAGGAGATCTCCAGATCGTACTCGCCGGCAATGGGATCCTCGATCTCGAACACGTCGGACAGGGCGCGCGACAGGCGCGCGCAGTCGTCGACATCCACCCCGGACCCGTCCAGCCGGTCGGTCATGATCTGCAGGCGCGGCTTCTTGCCGGACATCACGCGCACCCGCACGATTTCCTGGCCGAGCTCGGCGGCCACCGGCTCGGCGAGAGCGAGAATGCGATCGTCCTGCGGGGTCTTGGTCTTCAAGGGTCCCGGGTCTCCACCAACAAAAAGAGCGGCCGCCGTTGGCGACCGCTCGAAAGCATCATCCGATGCGATCGAACATGTAATGAGAGACTTATACGCCCCGCAGGCCGGAAACGCAAGATGGGCATCAGCGGCGCACAAAATCCATGAAGACCGGGGCGCAGTCGCCGAGATTCTTTTCCTCGTAGCGGGTGCGGATGTGATCGGCCGGCGGCAGGCGCCAGTCATCGGCTTTCGTGGCCTGCCAGTCGAAGCGGTCGTCGCCGGCAAACTCCACCATGCAGTGGTCGGCATAGGACTTCACATCGGTGGCGATGCGCAATTGCCCGCCCGGTTTCAGAAGCCGCGCGAATTCGTCGCGGGTGGCCTGTTGCACGAAACGCCGCTTGGCGTGACGCCTCTTGTGCCAGGGGTCGGGGAAAAGCAGGAAAATGCGGTCCAGCCCGGCATCGGTGAAGCGCGGCAGCAGCTCGCGCGCATCGGCCCGGGCGAGGCGGACATTGTCCAGCCCCCGCTCCTCGGCATAGGTCAACGCCTTGGCGACGCCGTTGAGGAAGGGTTCGATGCCGATATAGCCGGTCTCCGGATGGCGTTCGGCCTGGGCGGCGAGATGCTCGCCGCCGCCAAAGCCGATCTCCAGCACATGGGCCTCGCTGTCCGGCAACAGGGCTGCCGGATCGACCGGCCCCGTATCGGGCAGGCCGATCCGCGGCAGGAGATCGTCCATCAACCCCTGCTGACGCGCGGAGAGCGGCTTGCCCTGGGCACGGCCATAGAGGCGGAATTCGGGAGTATCCGGTCGCGTCTTGCTCATGCGCGGGCATTTAGCCGCTTTGGCCGGGCTTGGCATCCCTCTGACCGCAGACAGGTCCTGCGCCGGAGACCGGGCCGGTCAGTGCGCCATCGTCTGGTCTTCCTCGGCCAGGGTGCGGACCAGCTCCAGCACGCGGCGGCGCACCTTGGAGTCCTTTATGCGTGAAAAGGCTTCCGCCAGCGAGACGCCGTCGGCGCTCTGTATGAAGTCGTAGACGACCGGTGTCTGGTCGCCTTCCGCCATACCCGTTGCGGCCGATTTCTCGCCCAGGCCCTCGAAAAAGAACTGGACCGGCACGTCGAGCACGCGGGACAGCCGGTAAAGACGGCTGGCACCCACGCGGTTCGCGCCGCGTTCGTATTTCTGGACCTGCTGGAAGGTGACACCGAGTTCGTCACCCAGCTTTTCCTGGCTCATCTTCACGAGTTGGCGGCGCAACCGGATCCGTGCTCCGACATGAACATCGATCGGGTTGGGCCCCCGGGGATTCGCCTTGGGCATTCAGTTACCTCTTTGCCGGTTCTGCCACCAAGCAGTGCCCGTCGAACGCTACCACAACCAGGACGTGATTTCATAATCACTTTCAGTTCATGGCTGCGGCGGCGTGCGGCGCGCAAAACGCCGGCGGCGCAGGAATATCACACCCGCCAGGATTGCCAGAATGACAATCCAGACAGGTGCATCGCCCCACCACCCGTAAGGTGGAACGCCCAGAGGCCGCGGAAGGTTCACATCGTGAATGCCATCCGTGCCCGGCAGAATGCGCACGAGCGTCCGCCCATAAGGGTCGACAATTCCGGATACGCCCCGCGCGGCCGACCGGACCATCGGCAGGCCGGTCTCGATCGAGCGGTAGCGCGCCTGGTTGAAATGCTGCCGCGGTCCCGACGTCACCCCGAACCAGGCATCGTTGGAGATGTTGAGCAGCCAGGCCGGCCGGTCGACCACGGAGCCGACAAAACCGGGGAAGATCGCCTCGTAGCAGATCAACGGCATCACCGCCGGCGCGCCGGGCATGTCGAGCACGGAGGCGCCGGGCCCGGGCGTGAACTGGTAGCGCGCGAACTCGTCCAGCCCGATCGCCCGCAACAGGCCGCTCAGGGGCACGATTTCGCTGAACGGGGTCAGGCGGACCTTGTCGTAGAGCGAATCCACCCGCGGCGAACCGCCGGGAAAGCGCATCGCGACCAGGGCATTGTGATAGGTGTATTGCCCGTTTTCGGTCACCGCACGGCGGTTGATGCCGGACACCAGCGTCTGCCCGCCCTGCAATTGCTGCCCGATCAGGCCCAGCGTGCGATCGTCCTCCAGCATGAAGGTGGGCAGCGCGCCTTCCGGCCAGATCACATGGGTGACCGCCCCGAGCCCTTCGCGGCCGGTCAGTTCGAGATAGCGGTCGCGCGTGCGCTCGGCGCCGCCGGGCGCCCATTTGGCGCGCTGGGCAATATCGGGATGAACCAGGCGCAGACGGATATCCGGCTGGAAGCCGGTCTCCGGTGCCGACAGCCGCATCGCGCCGGAGAAAACCAGGATCAGCCCGATCCCCAGCCCGGCGAGAGCCGGGCCGATATGGCTGATCCGGCCGCGCCGCACCCGCAGCGCTGCGGCGGGCGCGCTGAGGACGAAGACCGTCAGCAGGGTGAGGCCGTAGACGCCGAACCAGGCCGCAGTCTGGCTGACCGCCCCGCCGGCCGGCCAGGCATAGGCCGGCAGGTTCCAGGGCAGACCGCCGAACAGGTGGCCGCGCAGCCATTCGGTCACCGTCAGGATGACCGCGAACGTCAGAACCCGCCAGGGCGATCGCTGGGCGATCCACACATAGAGGCTGCCGGCCAGGCCCCAGAACAGCGCCAGCAAGGCCGCGAAGGCCGGAACGGCGAGCGGTACCAGGGCGGCATACCCCTCGCCGCGCGTCACGAAGGCAAAGGCGATCCAGTAGGTGCCAGCGAGAAAATAGCCGAGCGCGAAGACAAAGCCGCGGAGAAAGCCGGCCAGCGTGCGGCGCGGCCGGCGCCGGGCGCCGTCCAGACTCCACACCAGGACGCACAGCCCCAGAGCCAGCGCCGGCCAGATGTGAAGGGGCGCCATGGCCAGGGCCGACAGGGCGCCGGCCAGGAAGAGCACGCCGAGATGCCGCCAGCCATCATGCGCCGCCAGCCAGGCATGCGGGCGCCAGAGAGGAAGCCGGCGCCAGTTCATGACGCCGGACCGGCTCCATCCCCGGCCGGAGCGGCCGGTGTCTTCGGCTTGCGGTGCGGCGCACGCACGCGCATGCGCTTGATCCGGCGGCTGTCGGCCTCGATCACCTCGAACTCGTAGCCGGTAGGGTGACGGATCACCTCGCCGCGCTCGGGCACGCGCCCGATCAGGGTGAAGACCAGCCCGCCGAGACTGTCGACATCCTCGTCCTCGTCCTCCGCCGCGATCTCCTCGCCGACCACGGCCTCGAAGGCGTCGATCTCGGCGCGCGCCTCGACATCCCACACGCCGGGGCCGCGGGCACGGATGGCCGGCGAATCCTCGTCGTCATGCTCGTCCTCGATATCGCCGACGATCGGTTCGATCAGGTCTTCCAGCGTCACCAGCCCGTCGGTCCCGCCATATTCGTCCACCACCAGGGCCAGATGCATGCGGCGGCCCTGCATGCGGCGCAGCAGGTCGGTCGCCTTCATCGAGGGCGGCGCGAACAGAAGCGGCCGGCTGATGGCCGGCAGGATCTGCTTCTGCAGCCAGCCGGGCAGGCGTTCGCCGTCCTCGTCCGGCGCGAGGTGTCCGACCACATCCTTGATGTGCGCCACGCCGACCGGGTCGTCGAGCGTCTCGCGATAGATCGGCAGGCGGGAATGGGCCGCGTCGGCAAAGCGTTGCGCCAGCTCGTCCAGCGGCGTGGAGACCTCGACGCCGATAATGTCGGCCCGCGGCACCATGACATCGGCGACACGCAACTGGTCGAGCGCGTCCGCCTCGATGGAAAGCGGCGAGACGGGCGCGGGCACGGCCGCGCCATCGGATCTGGTCTGGCCGCCTTGACCCAGAATTCGCCGGAACCAGGAGCGGCCCTCCGGGCCCGGCGCGGTAGGATTGTCAGCCATATCTCTTCCGGATGGGGAAATCTCGCTCAGGCGGCATAGGGGTCTGCCACTCCCAGTCGGGCCAGTGCCTTGCGCTCAAGGTCTTCCATGATTTCGGCGTCATCGTCATCCTGGTGATCATAACCCTGCAAGTGCAGGAATCCATGGATGATCAAATGCCGCAGGTGATCGGCAACATCAATCCCGCGCGCCGCGGCTTCGCGCGCGACCACGCCGGACGCCAGGGCGATGTCGCCGAGATGGTTGTCGGCATGCGCGCCGGCCGGAAAGGACAGTACATTGGTGGGGCCGTCCCGGTCCCGGAATTCGGCATTCAGCGCGGCGACGGCCTCGTCGCCGGTCAGCAGGATCGCCACCACGCCCGGCCGGCGGTCGGCAAGCTGCTCGCAGGCCGCCTCGACGGCGGTTTCCGCCAGCCGTGTCTTGCCCGCAACGGCAGACCAGGCGTCATCCTCGACAATCAGATCGACAGCATTCATCGGTCCGGCTGGGCCGCGCCGTCGCGACGGCGGGCATCGTCCTCATAGGCTTCCACGATCCGGGCCACCAGATCGTGCCGGACGACATCAACGCGCGAAAACCGGCAGATGGCAACACCCTTCGTGTTGTCCAGAATGCCCAGGGCATGGCCCAGGCCCGAGGGTTCGCGCGGATGCAGGTCGATCTGGCTGGGGTCGCCGGTCACAGCCATGCGCGAGCCTTCGCCCAGGCGCGTCAGCACCATCTGCATCTGGGCTTTCGACGTATTCTGCGCCTCGTCGACCACGATGAAGGCGCGATTGAGCGTGCGGCCGCGCATGAAGGCCAGCGGCGCGACCTCGATGCGGCCGTCCTCGCGCATCTTTTCCAGCTGATGACGGCCCAGCGTGTCGGCCAGCGCGTCCCAGACCGGCAGGAGATAGGGATCGACCTTCTCGGTCAGGTCGCCGGGCAGGAAGCCCAGCTTCTCGCCCGCCTCGACGGCCGGGCGCGTGATGATCAGCTTTTCCACCTTGCGCTGGACCAGCAGCGAGGCGCCATAGGCCACCGCCAGCAGCGTCTTGCCGGTGCCGGCCGGGCCGACGCCGAAGATGAGATCATAGGTCTTGTCGCTCTTGAGCGCGCGCACATACTCGCGCTGGCCTTCGGTCCGCGCGATCAGGCTGGACCCGCGGGGCACACGGATCACGCCATCCTCGGCATCGCCGCTTCTGTCTTCGGCCTCGTCACTCATGCGCAACGCGGCGCGCACCGCCGCCTCGTCGCAGGTCAAACCGTGTTCGAGACTGGCATAGAGCCGCTTGAGCACGCGCTTGGCTTCGTCGCGCGCCGCACCGTCGCCGGCCGTGATCACGATCTGGCCGCCGCCGGGTGCGCTGAGGCGCACGCCCAGCTCCTGCTCGATCAGGATCAGGAAGCGGTCGCCGGCCCCGGCCATGCCGCGCAGGCGTTCCTTGTCATCGAAGAAGACCGTTTCGGACGGTTCGCGCCGGGGTTTGGCAGAGCGGCTGCGGGGCGGGGTTTTCGCTGAGGTCACGACGCGCTCCGCTCCCCGCCGACAAGACGCCCGGCCAGCGCATTGCGGCTGGCCCGCTCGATCGTGACCTGACCGATCTGTCCGATCATGTCGGCCGGCCCATCGACATGGACGGCCTGGAGATAGGGGCTGCGGCCGTGCAATTGCCCGTCCTGGCGGCCCGGCTTCTCGAACAGAACCGGCAGGGTGCGGCCGATCTGGCTTTCGTTGAAGGCGACCTGCTGGTCGTTGAGCAGATCCTGCAGCACGGCCAGGCGCTCGGCCTTCACGGCCTCGTCGACCTGCTGGACCATCGCCGCACCCGGCGTGCCCGGACGGCGCGAGTATTTGAAGGAGAAGCAGGAGGCGTAATTCACCTGGCGCACCAGATCCAGAGTCGCCTCGAAGTCGGCATCGGTTTCGCCCGGGAAACCCACGATCATGTCACCGGAAATCGCGATATCCGCACGGGCCGCGCGCAGGCGCTCGATGATGGCAAGATAGGCTTCCGCCGTGTGCTGGCGGTTCATCGCCTTGAGAATCTTGTCCGAGCCCGACTGCACCGGCAGGTGGAAATAGGGCATCAGCTTGGGCTCGTCGGCGAAGGCCGCGATGAGATCGTCGTCCATGTCGCGCGGATGCGAGGTGGTGAAGCGGATGCGCTCGATCCCGCCGATCAGGGCAATATGGCGCACCAACTGACCCAGGCCCCAGGGCCCGTCCGCCTCGCGGCCGGCCGGCGGTTCGCCATGGAAGGCGTTCACGTTCTGGCCGAGCAATGTCACCTCGCGCACCCCCTGTGCCGCCAGACCGCGCACTTCCGCGACGATCTGGTCGACCGGGCGCGACCATTCCGCACCGCGCGTGTAGGGCACGACGCAGAAGGTGCAGAACTTGTCGCACCCCTCCTGCACGGTGACGAAGGCAGAATAGCCCTCCACCTGGCGCTCGCCGGCCAGGCGGTCGAACTTGTCCTCGACCTCGAACTCGGTATCCAGCGCCTCGCCGCGGGCCCGGTGGGCCTGGGCGATCAGTTCGGGCAGCTTGTGATAGGTCTGCGGGCCGACGACGAGATCGACGACCGGCGCGCGCTTCATGATCTCCGCGCCCTCGGCCTGGGCGACACAGCCGGCCACGGCGACGGTCATGCCGCCGGAGGCCGCCTTGTCTTCTTTCAGCGGCCGCAGGCGGCCGAGCTCGGAATAGACTTTTTCCGCCGCTTTTTCACGGATATGGCAGGTGTTGAGGATGACCAGGTCGGCCCCCTCGGGCGCGTCCGCAGGCTCATAGCCCAGCGGGGTCAGAACGTCTCTCATCCGCTCGGAATCGTAGACATTCATCTGGCAGCCGTAGGTCTTGATGTAGAGACGTTTGCGCGTCGAAGCCATGAAACCTCAAAAACCGCTCGCGGCGGCTTACCCATTCAGCAGCGTCCGGCCTCCGGCCGGGAAGCGGGGCGTTATGATGGAAATGGGGCCGATAGGCAAGGCCCGCAAGACTATTCCGCGTTCGCAGCACCGGTGGACGCCGGGTATGTGCGCGTCGGGCCAGGATCGTATTTCTTCGCCGCCAGCGCAATCAGCAGCGCGATGACCGTCAGGACCGCCGCCATCGCGAACGGCGCGCCGACAAAGGTGATGGCACTGTCCTCGCGGGAGAAATGCGCGAAGACCCGCGACATGGTCAGCGGCCCCAGGATCATGGAAAGGCTCTGCAGCGAGGTCATCGCGCCCTGCAGCTCGCCCTGGGCATTGGCCGGCACAATCCGGGACATCACGCCCTGAAGCGCCGGCTGGCCGATCCCGCCGAGCGCACCGAAAGCGATCACCGCGTAGACCATCCAGCCTTCCGTCGCCAGGCCGAAACCGAGATAGCCCAGACTGCCGAGCGTGAGGGACAGGGTGATGGCGCGCCATTCGCCCAGCTTGGGCACCAGTATGCGCGTCAGGCCACCCTGCACGATTGCCGTGGAAATACCGACCGCCATGAGGGACAGGCCGCGCTCGGCCGCGTCCCAGCCGAACTTGTAGTCGGAATAATAGGTCCAGATCGCCGGATAGACGGCATGGCCGAGCAGCATCAGGAAAATCGCGCCCAGCATGATCAGCACGGCGGGGTGTTTGCGCATGTGCCAGAGCGATCCGAACGGGTTGGCCCGGCGGATATCGAACGGGCGCCGGTTTTCCGGCTTCAGCGATTCCGGAAGGATCACCAGGCCGTAGACGAAATTCGCCCCGGCCAGAGCGGCCGCCGCGAAGAACGGCGCGCGCGGACCGAAGGCGTCGCCGAGGAATCCGCCGATCGCCGGGCCCAGGATGAAGCCGATTCCGAAAGCGGCCCCGATCATCCCGAACCGGCCCGCCCGTGCCTCCGGCGGCGTGATGTCGGCGATAAAGGCGTTCGCGGTGGAATAGCTCGCACCGAAAATGCCGGCGAGGATGCGCCCGAGCAGCAACAGCCAGAAATGCGGGGCGAAGCCCATGATCATGTAGTCGATCGTGAACCCGCCCAGGGCGGCCAGCAGCACACGCTTGCGGCCGAAGCGGTCGGACAGGCCGCCGATGATCGGTGCGAAGAAAAACTGCATCGCCGCATAGCTGGACATCAGCCACGCGCCCAGCACCACGGCCCGGT
Source organism: Pseudomonadota bacterium (assembly GCA_034659015.1). GTDB lineage: Bacteria > Pseudomonadota > Alphaproteobacteria > Caulobacterales > Maricaulaceae > Maricaulis. The sequence goes on from JAYEGL010000001.1 coordinate 242,617, forward strand.
TCGCTTGCAGACCGGTCAATTCCTCGATCAGGTCGGGCATGACCGGAATGATCAGCCCGAAGCCGATCATGTCGATCAGCACCGTGATGAAAATGAAGAAAAAGGCGTGCTTGCCGGGCTTGCGGGCGGACATGGCGTCTCCTCGAAGAGGTCGGAGCGCCTAGTCCTCGGCACTCTTCAGCGGTACGCCGTAAAGCTCGAGACGGTGATCGACAAGCTTGTAGCCCAGCTTGCGCGCAATGGCTTCCTGGAGCTGCTCGATCTCGTCATTGACGAATTCCACCACTTCGCCGGACTTCAGGTCGATCAGGTGGTCATGGTGTTCGTCGCCGACTTCCTCGTAGCGCGAACGCCCGTCGCGGAAATCGTGCCGCTCGATAATGCCGGCCTCCTCGAACAGGCGCACCGTGCGGTAGACGGTCGCCAGCGAGATGCGCGGGTCTTCGGCCGAAGCGCGGCGGTGAAGTTCCTCGGCATCGGGATGGTCGTCGGACGAAGACAGCACCCGGGCAATCACCCGGCGCTGGTCGGTCATGCGAAGTCCCTTCGAGATGCAGATTTTTTCAATACGGTCGGGCATGCGCTTCCTCGTCCTGATACCGCACAGATAGGCATTCACACCGGTGTTTGTCCATCTTCTCGCAGCCATTTTTCGAGGACAAGCGCATCGCCGCCATCGGCATAATAGGCCTTGCGAAGTCCGATCTCCGAGTATCCCGCTCGGTCATAGAGCCGGCGGGCCGCCGTGTTGGTGACGGCAACTTCGAGAAACATCCGCGCCGCACCGCTATCGGCGAGCAGTGTCTCGGCCGCATCCAGCACCTGCCGCCCCCGGCCGGAGACCCGGGCATGGGGCACGATCCCGATGGTGAGGATTTCCGCCTCGTCGACGGCCTGGCGAACCACGGCAAAACCGCGCGCCTCGCCGTCCGCGCGAAGAACAAGTGCCACGACGCCGTCGCTCTGCAGCAGCGAGCTGAATTCGCGTTCCGACCAGCCGTTGGCGAAACAGGCGGCGTGAAGACCGGCCAGTTCGGCCGCATCTTCGGGCGCCGCACGCTCGACGGCGACACTCATGCGGGCTCGACCCCGCCGGGAAGCTTGGCATCGGGCGGCCGGGCATAGAAGGGCGAGGCCGGGGCGACCGCCGGATCGGCTGCGGCCGCAAGGTCGAGCAGGGCCACCAGGTCGATGCCGGTGACGTCGCGCGTCTCGAACACGCCCGCGGGAATCAGCGCCGCGCCCGATCCGGCGACGACCGCCCTGTCGCCGGCCAGCGCCCGGATGCGGTCCGCGGCGGCGTCGACGGGCAGACGCTCCGGCGCGCCGGCTTTCCCCTCTGTCCAGACCTGCAGGATCAGTTCTGCGCGCTTGGCGTCATGCAACACGGCCAGCGGCCGGACATCCGCCAGCGCATGCGCGATCACGGCAAGATTGCCGATGCCGACGGCCTGCGCCCCGGTCGCCAGCGCCAGGCCCCGCGCGAAGGCGGTGCCGACACGCGTGCCCGCAAAACTTCCGGGGCCGGTTGTCACGCCGATGCGTGCAAGATCGCACGGCGCCACGGCGGCCCGGGCCAGCACGGCCTCGACCATGGGCGCCAGGCGCTCGGCGTGGCCGCGCCCGATCGCCTCGCTCATCGCGATGTCGGGCTTGCCCGCGCGCCGCAGCGCGACGGCACAGTCCGGTCCGGTCGTATCGATGGCCAGCAGTGTCATGCCAGCCCTTTAGAGGATTTTCGCGGCCTCGTCGAAGTCCAGACGCGGCAGGCGCGGGAAGAGATTCTTCGTCGTGCCGTAGCCGAGATTGATCAGGAAGTCCGACCGCCAGGTCTTCATCGCCGGATCGTCGAGGAAAAATTCCTTGTCGACCGCATCATTGTCGAAGCCCGACATGGCACCGGTATCCAGCCCCAGCGCGCGGGCGGCAATGATCAGATAGGCGCCCTGCAGGACGGCATTGCGCTTGCCGTTGTCCAGCGTTGCGTCCGGTGCCGTGAACCAGTCCCGGGCGCCGGGATTGTGCGGCATGAGCTGGGGAACCTTGTCGTAGAATTCGGTATCCCAGGCGAGCACGACCGTGGCCGGCGCCTTCATGGTCTTGGGCTGGTTGCCTTCCATCAGGTGCGGCTTGAGCCGGGCCTTGGCCTCCGGGGAGGTGATGAAGAGGAAGCGGGCCGGCGAGGAATTGGCCGAGGTCGGCCCCATGCGGACCGTATCGTAGAGCTTTTTCAGCGTCTCGGCCGGGATCGGCCGGTCCTCGAAATCATTATAGGTCCGCGCGTCCAGCAGGATCTGCTTGAGGGCATCCTCGTCGATCGGCGTGTTGTGCGTGGGTTTGCTCGTCAGTTCGTCGGACATGGGGGCTCCTGTCGAAATACCGGTTCGGCCGGAACATAATTCGGGCCGTCCGGCTTTGGAATTTCCGGAGTGGAAAAAGTGTCTGCGGATATGGTCCGGTCTATTCGACCGCTTCCACGCCCTGGATTTCAGGGATGTAGTGGCGCAGCAGGTTCTCGATACCCGCCTTCAGCGTCATGGTCGAGGAGGGGCAGCCCGCGCAGGCACCGCGCATTTTCAGACGCACCACACCGCTGTCGGCGAGATAGGAATGGAACAGGATGTCGCCGCCGTCCTGGGCCACGGCCGGACGCACGCGCGTGTCGATCAGCTCGATGATTTCCTTCACCACATCCGCATTGGCACCGTCATAGTCCGCATGCCCGACCTTGGCATCGGCCTCGGCGAACAGGGGACGACCGGACTGAAGCCCGTCCATGATGGCCCCGAGCAGGAAGGGTTTGATATGGTCCCACTCATAGGCGTCCGTCTTGGTAACGGCGATGAAGTCCTCGCCGAAAAACACGCCGCTCACACCGTCGACCAGGAAGAGGTCCGCGGCCATGGGCGAGGCCTCGGCATCCTCCGCATTCTCGAATTCCCGCGGCCGGTCCGGCGATATCTCGCGTCCCGGCAGGAATTTCAGCGTGTTGGGATTCGGGGTGGCTTCGGTCTGGATGAACATGGCTCGGTCTCCTGACGCTGACTTGGCCCGGCAGCGCGCGCCTTTCAACCCCGCTTGGAGTGGGGATATCAGACGAGCGCGTCGATCTCGGCCGGATCCATGTCGCCGGGCACCACCGTGACCGGCACCGCGCGGCCTTCGAACAGGCCGCGTCCGCGGGCAAGGGCGGTGACCAGGGGGCCGGGCCCCTCGTTCGAGGACGACGCCGCCAGCACCAGGAGGGAGATCAGCGGATCCTCCTCCAGCAGGTCGGCCAGGACGGTGCGCCGGTCACCCTCGCGCAGCAGGAGCTCAGGGCGTTCGCCCGTCACCGCCTCGGCATCCTCGGCCATGGATTCCAGCAGGGTCTCCGCTGCCGTCTCGGCCTCGCGCTTGGCGGTCTCGGCCACGCCGATCCAGTGATTGAAGTCGCTGGGCTCGTGGGTGGCGAGGATCGTGACGTGCGCCCCCGTCGACACAGCCCGGCGTGCCGCGAAATAGAGGGCCGTCCGGCACTCGCTGCTGTCATCGGCGACGACGAGAAATTTTCGTGAACTCTGGGGCATCTGCGCGGAGTTTGGCGTCTTGCAGGCGACTCGTCCAGAGAATGCTGCTAACACCTTGCGGCAAAGGGGGATAAATGACCACGACCGAACATCGCGACCGGCGCAATGCGGCCTCACCCGTACGGGTCTACAGCCTGTCCGGCGACACCCTCGTCTGGACAAACGGGAATGGCAGCCGGGTCGGCGAAATGGCCGCGGCGGATATCCGTCAGGTCCGTCTGGGATTCGAAATGGCGGGCCGGGACAGCCAGATCGTGTGCCGGGTCACCGACGCGGACCGCCGGGAGGTGGTTTTCGGATCGATGCGCTGGTCCGGTGTCGGCCAGTGGGAGATGGCGGCCGACACGTTCCGCGACCTGCTCGGCGAACTGCATTCGGCCCTGCTGCCCTATCGCGACACGATCCGCTTCATCGAAGGCTCGTCGATGAGCTTCATGATTGCGATGTTCGTCCTCGGCCTCGCCCTCACGGCCGTCAGCGTGTTCTTCTTCGTCCTGCTGGTCCTGATCCGCGAACAGCGCAGCGGCCTTTTCCTGATCGGCGGCATCCTTGCCGGCGGCTGGCTGTGCCGGGTGTTCTGGCCGCGCGGTCCGAAACCCTATGATCCGGAAAAATTCGCGGCCGGCGCCGAGGCATCCGCCCCCTAGTGTTCCATCGCGCCTGCCGGCGCCGCATTGCGGGCCTCGAAGCGTACGGGCACGTCGCCGGCCCGTTCGAACACCAGCACGCCCTCCACGCTATCGCCCTCGGCCACCGGCGCCAGGCCGAACACCATGAGATGCAGCCCACCCGGCGCGAAAGCGAGCGTCCCGCCGGCGGTCAGGTCCTGCGGGCCGACCGGGCGCATCCGCATCATGCCCTGCTCGTCCATCGTGTGGGTATGAAGCTCGACCCGCTCGGCGCCCTCGATCCGGGCGGCGACCAGGCGGTCGATCTCGCCCTCGGTCAGCTGCGCGGTGAAATAGGCCGCCGTGACGTCACGGCCCTGCGGGTGCGGACGGATCCAGCTTCCATGCACGGCGATCACGGGCGCGAAGCCGTCCTCGGGCAGCGGGGCCGCTGTGTCCATGGCATCGTGATCCATGCCGGCCTGGTCCATCGGCGCCTCGGCAGCGGGCTCGCTGCAAGCGGACAGTGCCAGCATCGCGGCCGGAATGAAGAGCATGTGTCGGGTCATCGTCGGTCCTCCCGGAACCCTGTTGCCGCGCGCCGCCGAGCGGCACCATGCGGCGGATTGTCCGTCAGTGCCAGAAACCGATTATCTCCTTGGTTTCCTTGATGATCGGCGCGGCGATCTCGTCGGCCCGCTGCGCCCCTTTCGACAGGATCCGGTCGATCTCCGCCCGATCCGAGATAAGGCGGCGGAATTCCTCGGAGATCGGCGCGAGATACTCGACGGCGACCTCGGCGAGAGCGGGCTTGAAGACGCCGAAGCCCTGACCGCCGAATTCGCCGAGCACATCGGCCTTGGTCCGGCCCGTCAGCGCAGCATAGATGCCGACCAGATTGGACGCCTCGGGCCGCGCCTCCAGCGCCTCCACGCTGTCGGGCAGCGGCTCGGGGTCCGTCTTGGCCTTCTTGATCTTGCGGGCGATCGTGTCGGCATCGTCTTCCAGATTGATGCGCGAATTGTCCGACACGTCGGACTTGGACATTTTCGCCGACCCGTCGCGCAGGCTCATGATGCGCGCGCCGGGCCCCTGGATCACCGGGTCGGTGAGCGGGAAGACAGCCTCGCCCTCGCCATAGTCGCGATTGAAGCGCGCGGCGATGTCGCGGCAGAGCTCGAGATGCTGTTTCTGGTCCTCGCCGACCGGCACATGAGTGGCCTTGTAAGCCAGGATGTCGGCAGCCTGCAGCACGGGGTAGGTGAGAAGGCCGACGGAGGCGCGCTCCTTGTCCTTGCCGCCCTTGTCCTTGAACTGGGTCATGCGTTCCGCCCAGCCCAGGCGCGCCACGCAGTTGAAGATCCAGGCCAGCTCGGCATGCGCCGTCACGGCGGACTGGGGAAAGATGATGCTCTTTTCCGGGTCCACGCCGGCGGCGATATAGGCTGCCGCCGCCGCGCGCACCGCGTCGGGCAGGGCCTTGGGATCGTGCGGCATGGTGATGGCATGCATGTCCACCACGCAATAGATGCAGTCCGCATCGCCCTCGTCCTGCAGCGCCACCCAGTTCTTCAGCGCACCGAGATAATTGCCCAGATGCAGGCGGCCGGTCGGCTGCATGCCGGAAAAGATGCGCTTGGGACCGCTGTAGTCGGTAGGCGTTTCGCTCATGGAACTGACCTTTGGGAGCAGGGAGAACGGAAAAGGCGGTGATACCGGCGGGTCTCACGGGGCTCAAGCCTTGTTTGGCAGGCCTAGCGGCGTCCCAGCGCCTCCAGCACTTCGGACGGCCTGAGCGCACCGGTCGCGATGCTGGCCAAACCGAACACGCCGAGCCCGGCGCCGCTGACGAGGACCAGGGCGAAGAGCTGGCTGCCCAGGGCGAGGGCGGTGATCGCGGCGGCCTGACTGGCCATCCCGGCGATCGCCAGCGCCATGACGATGGAGGCCGCCAGCACACGCGGCAGGCGCGATCTCACCCGGGCATCGATGTCCAGCCCGCCGCGCCGGCGCAGCGTGATCATCAACAGGATGGCGTTGATCCAGCCGGCCAGGCTGGTCGCCGCGGCCAGGCCGACATGCCCGTATTCGGGAAAGCGCGTACGGATGAGGAAAAAGAGGGCCAGACCCGCAACCACATTCACGATCATGGACAGGCCGGCGAACTTCATCGGCGTCCTGGTGTCCTCGCGGGCGAAGAAGCCGGGCGAGAAGACCTTGATCAGCACGAATGCCGGCAGGCCGGCGGCAAAAGCCTGAACGGCCAGGGCCGTGCCCATCGCCGCCTGACCCGAGAAGTTGCCTCGCATGAACAGGCCTTCCACCAGGAAGTTGGGCATCACGATCATGGCCACGGCGGCCGGCACGGTCAGCGCCATCGACATTTCCAGCGCCCGGTTCATCGCATTGCGTGCGCCTTCGTGATCGTCGGCCCGCATGCGGCGCGACAGCGTCGGCAACAGCGCCACGCCCATGGCGATACCGATCACGCCCAGGGGCAGCTGGTAGAGCCGGTCGGCGAAATAGAGCAGCGCCACGGCACCGTCCTGCAGGGAGGCGATCTGCTGGCTGACGATGATGTTGATCTGGGTAATGCCCGCCGCGAAGGATCCGGGAATACCCAGGGCGATCAGACGCTTCACACCCGGCGTCAGGCGCGGCAGGGTCAGGCCGAAACGGATGCCCAGCTTGCGGCAGCCCCAGAACAGGAAGAGCGCCTGCAGGATGCCCGACAGCGTCACGCCGAAGCTCAGGCGCAGGCCGGTCGTCGCCGGGTCGAGCGGCGACGTCGCCAGAACGCTGATCAGCACGATGTTGAGAATGACCGGCGCCGCCGCGGCGACAACGAAACGGTTGTGCGAATTGAGCACGCCGCCCAGCATCGCCGTCACCGACATCAACAGGATGTAGGGCATGGTGATCTGGGTGAAGAGCACCGCCAGCTCGTAGCGCTGATCCTGCTCGCCGATGGCGAAGCCCGGCACGATCGCCATCATCAGCCAGGGCATCAGCACCTGGGCGAGCACCACGAAGACGGCCAGCACGGTGATCAGCACCGAGAGAACCTGTTTCAGGAATAGCCGCGCCTCTTCCTCGCCCTCCGCCTCGACCCGGCCGGCATAGAGCGGCACGAAAGCGGCGTTGAAGGCGCCTTCCGCGAACAGGCGGCGAAAGAGGTTGGGAAAACGCAGCGCAACGACAAAGGCTTCCGAGACCGGGCCGGTGCCCAGGGCGGCCGCCAGAAGCATGTCGCGCACGAAGCCGAGCACCCGGCTGACCATGGTGAGGGCGCCGACCACCGCCGAAGACCGCAATAGTCGCATGGACCTACCTCAGCACGCTGGCGCGCGCACGCGCAATACCGCGCTGGGCGGCCTTCTCGTCGGCAGCGGTCTCGCTTTCGCTGAGCACGGCCATCAGCCCTTTTTCGACACGCTTGATCACCGCCTCGTCTTTCAGCTTGCCCTGCCCCTGGGTGACATAGAACACATCCGTGGCACGCTCGCCATAGCCGTCGATCTGCGCGGAATTGAGCGCCAGGCCCTCATCGGCGAGGATATCCGCCAGATCGGCCAGGAGGCCCGGCCGGTCGCGGCCCGACGCCTCGATCACCGTCGCGTTCTCGGCGATCTCGTTGGAAATCGTCACTGAGGGCGTCACCCGGAAGGCCGCATCGCGGCGCTGCAGCGGAACGACCTTGCGGCGGCGTACGGTCAGTTCGCCGGTGGCAACCTCGCGCAGATAGGCGACCAGGGCCTGGCGCTGTCGCTCGTCCTGCTGGCCGTAGGGCTGCCCGGCCGCATCCTGGATGTAGAAAATGTCGAAGACCTGGCCCGAAACGGTGGTGTTGATGGTCGCGCCCACGACGTCCGCGCCCATCTCGGCGAAGGCCGCGACGATGTCGGCGAAGATGCGTGTGCGGTCCGGCGAGAAGATCATCACCTCGGTCGCGGCCCGGCGCCGGTCGACACGGACGCCCGCCGCGGTGCGTTCGCCCGCCTCCCAGGCCCGGCGCACGAAGGCGGCGTGGCGGAACCGGTCTTCGCTCCCGAAGGAGATCCAGTAGGCGTCGTCGAGCTCGGCGGTCCACCAGGCCGCGAAATCCGGGTTGATCCGTTCCAGGCGCGGCCTGATACGGTCGCGTTCGGACTGGGCCTTGTCGGCCAGGTTCTGCCGCGCCGAGGCGATCCCGTCGCCATCGCTCTGCAACACGGCCTCGGTCGCGGAATAGAGCTCGCGGATGAGCTGGCCCTTCCAGCCGTTCCACACGCCGGGGCCGACCGCGCGGATATCGACCACGGTCAGCACGGTGAGCAGGCGCAGGCGTTCCACCGTGCCCACGGCGGCGGCGAAGTCGGCGACGGTGCGCGGATCGGACAGGTCGCGCCGCTGCGCGGTGTCGCTCATCAGCAGGTGCGAGCGGATCAGCCAGGCCACGAGCTCGGTCTCCGCATGGCCCAGGCCCAGGCGTTCGCAGGCACTCAGGGCGCGCAGCGAACCCTCGATGCACTGATCGCCCGACCCCTTGCCGGTATCGTGCAGAAGGATGGCCAGGTGCAGCGCCCGCCGGTTCTGGATAAGCGGCGCGATGCGTGTGGACAGCGGGTGGTCGAGCGGATGCAGCCCGTCCTCGATCTCGCGCAGCAGGCCAAGCGCCTGCAGCGTGTGCTCGTCGACCGTATAGCGGTGATACATGTTGAACTGGGTGCGCGCGACGATATCGCCGAATTCGGGGATATAGCGTCCCAGCACCCCCGCCTCGGTCATCATGCGAAGCACCGCCATCGGTGCCGGACTGTCCAGCAACACGGCAAAGAAGGCCCGCGCGGCCCGCGGATCGCTGCGGAAATCGTCGTCGATCAGATAGAGGGTGCGGCCGATGCGGGCGACGGCTTCGGGATGCAGGTCGAGCCGGCGCGAAGCGGCCATGTGGAAGAAGCGCAGCAGGCGCACCGGATCCTCACGGATCTGGGTGGCGTGGGCAAAATCGAGCCGCCCTTCGCGGATAATGAACTCGCCGACATCCGCGCCCTCCTCGCGATCCATGCCCGGCGGCAGGAAGCGGGCCAGCCCTTTCGGCTTGGCCTTCCAGGCATCGGCCTCCAGCTTGGCGCAGACCAGGCGGGTCAGCGCACCGACCGCCATGGCGGTCCGGAAATAGCGGCGCATGAAGCGCTCCACGGCGCTTTCCGTCTCCGTGTCCTCGAACCCCATGCGCGCCGCGATTTCCGGCTGCAGGTCGAAGGTGAGCCGCTCGTCCTTGCCATTGGAAAGTTCATGCAGGTGAAAGCGCACGGTCCACAGGAAATCGTCGGCCATGACATACTTGCTGACATCCTCGACCGACAGCAGGCGCGTGCCCACCCAGCGCTCGAACGCATCGGCGCCATAGAGGAATTGTGCGAGCCAGCGCATCAGCTGGAGATCGCGCAGCCCGCCCTTGCCGGATTTCAGATTGGGTTCGACCGTGTAGCGCGAGCGTCCCGCCTTCTCGATGCGCGCATCGCGCTCGCGCAGCTTGGCCTCGACGAAACCCTGCAGATCGCCGGCCACGATTTCCTCGCGGAAGCGCTGGGCCAGCGACTGGGTCGCCGTCTCGTCGCCGGCCAGGTGTTTCAGGCTCAACAGCGCGGTGCGTTCGGAAGCATCCTCGCGGGTCAGGTCCAGCGTCTGGTCGATCGTCCGGCAGGCGCCGCCGCCGACATCGATCTTCAGATCCCACAGCGCATAGAGGAATTGCTGCAAGAACGCGTCGACCTTCGGGTTCTCGCCCTCCGGCTTGATCAGCATGAGATCGACATCGGAGGAGGGCGCCAGCTCGCCGGCCCCGAACCCGCCCTGGGCGCACAGGGCGACGCCGCTGGCCCCTTCCGGGTCGCTCGCCGCCATGGAGTCGAACAGGGCGTGCAGGCTCACCGCCATGCCGTCGGCGAGGATCTGAGCCGCCGCGGCGCCGCCGCCATCGCCGGACAGGCGCGCAAAGGCCTGGGTGCGAAACCCGTCCAGCGCCGATTTCATGTGCGCCATCCCGGCCGAGCGCGCCGCCGGCGACTGCCAGCCGAACTCGGCCGTGGCGGCGGCGAGTTGCGCCCGCAGTTTCAGGGCGTCGAGCGAAGCGGGCAAAGCGGGTCGGGTCATGACGGAGCCAATCTAGTCACGCCGCCGGGCGGCGTCACGCCTTCTTCGCCAGCGCCTTGAGCGCATAGACAAGATCGAGCGCATCGCGCGGGCTGAGCGCATCGGGATCCACCGCCTCCAGCCGGGCCTCCACTTCGGAGGGCTCGGCGATCGCCTCCTGTTCCGGCTCGGCCACGGCGAAGAGCGGCAGCGCATCCAGGGCGGCGGCCGGTGCGCCATCGGATTCCAGCCGTTTCAGGATGGACTGGGCCCGGCCGATCGCCTTGCGCGGCAGCCCCGCCCGGCGCGCCACCTCGATCCCGTAGGACCGGTCCGCCGCCCCGGCGCCGACCTCGTGCAGGAAGACCAGCTCGCCCTTCCACTCCTTGGCCCGCAGCGAGACATTGCCCGCCGCGTCCAGATCGCCGGCGAGGCGCGTGAGCTCGTGATAGTGCGTCGCGAAGAGTGCCCGGCAGCGATTGATCTCGTGCAGGTGCTCGGCCGCCGCCCAGGCAATGGAAAGACCGTCAAAGGTCGCCGTGCCCCGGCCGATCTCGTCGAGAATGACGAAACTGCGTTCGGTTGCCTGGTTCAGGATGGCTGCGGTCTCGATCATCTCGGCCATGAATGTGGAGCGCCCGCGCGCCAGATCGTCCGCGGCACCGACCCGGGAATAGAGCCGGTCGGCGACCCCGATGACCGCGCTTTGCGCCGGCACGTAACAGCCCGCCTGGGCGAGCATCAGGATCAGCGCGTTCTGGCGCAGAAAGGTCGATTTACCGGCCATGTTCGGTCCGGTCACGAAGGTCAGACGGGCCGCATTTTCCCCCGATCCGTCCATCTGGCAGGAATTGGGGGTGAAACGTCCCTCTCCCGACCGGGCCAGCGCGCGCTCGACCACGGGATGGCGGCCGCTGTCGACAGAAAATGTAAATGAATCGTTAATTTGTGGACGACAGGCCGATGCCTCCTCGGCCCATTCCGCGAGCGCCGACGATACATCGAATTCTGCCAGAGCGGCGGTTGCAAGGCGAATAAAGCCTGCCATGGCCTCCACCCGGTCGCGCAGCGCGGCAAATGTCTCGATCTCCATCGCCAGGGTCCGCTCGCCGGCGCTGGCGATCTTCGATTCCAGCTCGGCCAGCTCGGTCGTGGTGAAGCGCACGGCATTGGCCATGGTCTGACGGTGGATGAAGGTGTCATCCGCCATGAGCCGGTCCGAATGGCGGGCCGTGACCTCGACGAAATAACCCAGGACATTGTTGTGCTTGACCTTCAGCGAGGCGACGTCCGTGGCCTCCGCATAGGTCTGCTGCAGGCCGGCGACGATGCGGCGCGAGGCGTCGCGCAATTGCCGCGTTTCGTCCAGATCGGGCATCCAGCCTTCGGCGACGAAGCCGCCATCGCGGGCCAGCAGCGGCGGCTCGTCGATAATGGCCCGTTCCAGATCGCCGACCAGCGCCGCCAGCTCGGGCTTGTCGGCAAGGGTGAGCGCCCCGATACCGTCGGCAATGCGCGCGGGCGGAGTGTCGAGCTTTTCGTCCAGGAGACGCGCCGCGATGGCCTCGCCCTCCTGCAGCGCACCGGACAGGGCCTTGAGATCGCGCGGACCGCCCCGCCCGACGAGCAGGCGCGAGAGAGCTCGCTCCGCATCGCCCGCGGATTTCAGCCGGTCGCGCAATTGCCGGCGCAGACCCGCTTCACGTTCGAACCAGGCCACGGCATCCAGCCGTGCCTCGATGGCCGCCACATCGGTCAGCGGCCGGGCCAGCCTGTCGGCCAGGGCCCGGGCTCCCGGCGCGGTCACCGTACGGTCGATGGCGTCGAGCAGAGACCCCTGACGTTCGCCTGACAGGGTGCGGTCGATCTCGAGGCTCGCGCGGGTCGCCGGATCGATGGCCAGAACGCTGCCCTCGCGCGCCTGGCGGGGCGGGGAAAGCTTGGCCGGCGCCCCCGCCTGGGACAGCGCCAGATAGTCCAGCAGCGCCCCCAGCGCCGCACGCTCGGCCTTGGAGAAGTCGCCGAAGGCGGTGAGTTCCTGCACGTCGAACTGGGCCTTCAGCTGGCGCTCGGCCGAGGCGACATCGAACTTGGCCCGCGGCAGCGGGGTCAGGGCCGCCCGCAGCGCCAGACCCGCCATCTCGCCGAACCGCGTCTCCTCGACCAGGAGCTCGGCCGGGTTCATCGCCGCCAGTTCGGCGGACAGGGCATCCGGCGCGACCGCGGACACGGCGAACTCGCCGGTGGATATGTCGGCCCAGGCAATGGCGGCCTCGCCGCTAGCGAGCTGCGCCAGCGCGGCGATCCGGTTGGCGGCGCGCGGATCGAGCAGGCTGTCCTCGGTGAGCGTGCCCGGCGTGACGATGCGGGTGATCTCACGCTTCACCACAGCCTTCGAACCGCCGCGGGCCTTGGCCGCCTTGGGGTCCTCTGTCTGCTCGCCTACCGCGACCTTGAAACCCGCCTTGATCAGCCGGGCCAGATAGGCCTCGGCCGTAGCCGCGGGCACACCGCACATCGGGATCGGTTCGCCCTGGTGCTCGCCGCGCTTGGTCAGCGCGATATCGAGCGCCGCGGCCGCGCGCACCGCGTCGTCGAAGAAGAGCTCGTAGAAATCCCCCATGCGATAGAACAGCAGGGCATCGGCCGGCGCCTGACCGCGCAGATCGAGAAACTGCTGCATCATCGGCGTCGCCCCCTCGGCTGAGGGGAAGCTGCGATCGGCCGGCACGGGGTGATTGGACAGGGAATTCATCGGCGCAGACGGTGGCGAGGTTTCACCTTGCGTGCAAGGGTGTGAAGCGGCTAGAGGCCATACGGACATCAAGAACGAAAATAAAGCAGGGAATACGGGGATGACCGACAGAACCAGCCACGTCGAGGACGATGAAGCGCTCGCCTTTCACAAGCATCCCGTTCCCGGCAAGCTTGCCCTTTCCCCCACCAAGCCGATGGCAACCCAGCGCGATCTCTCGCTGGCCTATTCGCCGGGCGTGGCCGCGCCGGTCAAGGCCATCGCGAAAAACCCCGACGCCGTCTACGACTACACCTCCAAGGGCAATATGGTCGCCGTGATCTCCAACGGCACGGCCATCCTCGGCCTGGGCGATCTCGGCGCCATGGCCTCGAAACCGGTGATGGAAGGCAAGGCGGTCCTGTTCAAGCGCTTTGCCGATATCGACGCGATGGACGTCGAGGTCGAGGAGACCGACGCCGATGCCTTCATCGAATGCGTCAAGCGGATCGGCAACACGTTCGGCGGCATCAATCTGGAAGACATCAAGGCGCCGGAAAGCTTCATCATCGAGCAGCGCCTGCGCGAACTTCTCGACGTGCCGGTCTTCCATGACGACCAGCACGGCACGGCGATCATTTCCGCCGCCGGCATCATCAATGCCTGCGACATCACCGGCCGCAAGATCAGCGACCTGAAAGTCGTTGTGAACGGCGCCGGCGCGGCGGGTATCGCGGTTCTCGAACTCCTCAAAGCGATGGGCGTGAAGCCCGAAAACGCCCTGCTCTGCGACTCCAAGGGCGTCATCCACACCGAACGCGACGGGCTGAACCAGTGGAAGGCCGCCCACGCCGTCGAGACGGACCGGCGCTCGCTGGCCGAGGCACTGGACGGGGCGGACTGCTTCCTCGGCCTCTCGGTAGCCGGCGCGGTGACCCAGGACATGGTCAAGGCGATGGCCAAGGACCCGATCATCTTCGCGATGGCCAATCCGGATCCGGAGATCAAGCCGGAAGACGTACGCGCCGTACGCGAAGACGCCATCACGGCGACGGGCCGGTCGGACTATCCCAACCAGGTCAATAACGTCCTCGGCTTCCCCTACATCTTCCGCGGGGCGCTCGACGTGCGTGCGCGCACGATCAACGAGGAGATGAAGATCGCCGCGGCCCAGGCGCTGGCCGCCCTGGCCAAGGAGGACGTGCCCGACGAGGTCGCCGCCGCCTATCACGGCTCGCGCCCGAGTTTCGGCCGCGACTACATCATTCCCTCGCCCTTCGATCCGCGGCTGATCCACTATGTGCCGCCCTATGTCGCCCAGGCCGCGATGGATACCGGTGTGGCGCGCAAGCCGATCCCTGACATGATGGCCTATCGCGCCTCGCTGGCGCGCCGGCTCGACCCGACCGCCGCCCTGCTGCAGCGCATCCAGGGCGCGGTGATGGGCCATGGCCGCCGCATCGTCTTCGCCGAAGGCGAGGAGCCGTCGGTGATCCGGGCTGCCTATGCCTTCCAGAACCAGGAACTGGGCAAGGCCGTGCTGGTCGGCCGGGAGGAGATCACCCGGGCCAATATGCGCCAGGTCGGCGTGCCGGAAGACGCGATCGAGATCGTCAATGCGCGCCTGTCCGACCGCAATGCGGATTATTCGGAATTCCTCTACAAGCGCCTGCAGCGCAAGGGCTATCTGCGCCGCGACGTGCAGCGCCTGGTCAATAACGACCGGAATGTCTTCTCCGCCTGCATGGTCAAGCTGGGCGATGCGGACGGCATGGTCACCGGCACGACGCGCTCCTATGCCGCCGCGCTGGGCGATGTCGGCCTGGTGCTCGACCCGGCGCCGGGCCAGCGCGTGATGGGCATGTCGATCGCCCTGGCCAAGGGCCGCACGCTCTTCATCGCCGACACCAATATTTCCGAATTCCCCGACAGCGAGGCGCTGGCCGACATTGCCACCGAGACCGCCGCGGCGGCCAAGGGGTTCGGCTTTACCCCGCGCGTGGCCTTCCTGTCCTATTCCACTTTCGGCAATCCCCAGGGCCAGCGCTCCGACAAGCTGCAGGAAGCCGTACGCCTGCTGGACGAGCGGGGCGTGGATTTCGAATACGAGGGCGAGATGAATGTCGATGTGGCGCTCGATCCGTCACACCGCTTCCTCTACCCCTTCTCGCGCCTGCAAGGCCCGGCGAACGTGCTGATCATGCCGGCCATCCACGCCGCCTCCATCGCCACCAAGCTCCTGCGCGTAGCCGGCGGGGCGACCGTGATCGGCCCCATGCTGGTCGGTCCGGAAAAACCGGTGCAGATCGCCCGCCTGGGTGCCTCGGTCAGCGAGATCACCACGCTGGCCGCCCTGGCTGCCTACGATCCGGAAAAGCACGAGGTGGGCACCCCGCTGGCGGAGTAGGTGGTTAGCCGGAGGGACACCGTTTGAGCATCAAGACGACTTTACCCGATGGCCTCGAAGCTCTTCGCTGCGAAATGAGCCTAGGCGACATAATGGGCCTTATCGAGCGAACAGCCCGATGGGTAGACCGTGAGACATTCGACTATCTACCGGTCTGGTACCCGGAACATGCGCGTAAAGGCTTTTTCTACAAATCGAACTGGTCGGAACCGCAAATGAACAGGGACCGGCAGAGCGGTAATTCGGTCCACAAGGTCGAGGGGAACCTCTACGCAAACAAGGCCCTGACTCAAGCCCTAGGCCTCAGATCCAAAAGCCGGCGGAACTGGTCTTGCTGTCATATCTGGGGGATCGACGATGCGCGGTATCAGACGAGCAATTCGATTGTACAGGATCGCCGATACTATTCCTGTATTGCGAACATGGTTCTGCTTCCCACCCCGCTCAAAGCCTTTACCGACGTAATGCCGGAAGTGAAGACGATGCTGCGCGTGTGCGCCCTGCACCTCTACGGCTGGTATTGCGACCATCCGGACGTCGCCGACGCGGCTAGAGAGGTCATGGACTGGTCGGACTGGGACTATTATCCGGTGAGCTGGCCTCGATCAGACAAGTCCTCATTGCCACTCGGGCTCGTGCCATTCTCCGGCACCATCGCAAAGGCAGCAGACCGTCGTCGAGCCTCAATTCACAACGACCTTCATCATGCAGGTCCATACTACCCCCGCCAAGAAGTGAAAGATGTCCTGTCCCATTGGGGAGTCGATCTCCGCCCAACCAGAGGATCGAACTGAGTCGCTACGGTGCCGTGGACACGACTATCCGTCCTCGACGGTCTCGCGTTCGGCGAACTTGTATTCGCCGCGGGCCGCTTTCGGGCCGAAGAGCAGGATCACCGCCAGCAATATGCCGGCGGGAATGGTCCAGGCTGCGGTGAGTATGAAGAACATCACCCAGCCCACCGCATCGGCCAGCACGCCGGAGAAGCCCGACAGGAATTTCGCGAACAAGGCGTAGAAGGAGCTGACCCAGGCATACTGGGTCGCCGCGCTGGCCGGATCGACCAGGCTGGACAGGTAGGCGATGAAGACCGTGGTGACAAACCCGCCGGCCAGATTGTCGCCCACAATGGCCACGGTGAGTTTCCAGGCGTCCTCGGGCTGGGCCGTCGCCGCCAGCCAGGCAAAGGCGCCATTGGTGATCAGCGTAATGACCAGGCCGATCACGAGCGCCCGCATCATTCCGATGCGATAGGCTACGACACCTCCAAGGAAGAGCCCCACGAATATGGATACGAGGCCCGGACCGCCCTGAATTGCCGCAACCACCGCACGGTCGAAACCCAGGTCCGAATAGAGCGGCGAGGCCATGACGCCCATGGTGAAGTCGCTGATCCGGTAGAGCGAGATCAGCGCGACGACGGCAATGATCCACCAGCCGAGCCGCTCGAAGAAATCCTTGAAGGGCTGCCAGACGGCCCGGACCACCTTCATCCCCAGGGAGCCTTCCAGCTCGCGGCGGCCGGCTCCGGCCTTGGGCTCCTTCATCAGGAAGACCAAGCCTGCCGTAATCGCCATCGCCGTGGCCATGACCAGGAAGGAGGCGTGCCAGTTGACCCATTCCGATATCGCCAGGCCCAGGCTGGAGGTCAGATAGGCGATGCGGTAGCCGAAAGAGTAGGCGGCCGCCATGTTGGCCTGGAGATCGTTGGGCGCCGACTCGATCCGCCAGGCATCGATCGCGACATCGAGCGTTGCACCGGAATAGGCCAGCAGCAGCGCCGCGATCATGATGGGAAGCAGGATGGTGAAGCTGCGATAGTCCGATAACGCCTCGAAGTGCTCGTCCTCCCTGACGATCTCGAGCAGGCGCCGGTAATCGTCGACCGGGAGCAGGACCGTTTCAGCGCCGTCGGCGCCGGTTTCCCGGACATAATCGGCCGTCAGCAAGGCCTCGTCGCCCTCGCTCAGCAGCTCTTCGTCCCGGGCATAGGCCAGCGAATCCGTCAGGACCGCATACTCGCCGGCGCTGATCTGGGCGAGGCGCTCACCCTCATCGCTGTCCAGATAGTTGGCCCCGGTCGGATCGTTCGTGGACAGCAGGGCCAGCGCGGCCACGGTACCGGCGATCGCCGTTACGATCCAAGACCGCCGGGCACCCAGTATCTTGTGCAGGACCGGCAGTTTCAGCCGGTCCACGATCGGCGCCCAGAGCCATTTGAGGGAATAGGACAGGGTGACGAAGTAGAAGAAGCCGATGGTGGAGCGCTCGATGCCCGCATCGCGCAGCCAGTAGGACAGCTTCTGGAAGACCATGTAGAGCGGCAGGCCGGAGGCGAAGCCGAGCACCAGCATGGAGAGCATGACCGGGGTGAGATAGACGGTGAGCGTCTTCACCCAGGTGGTGCGGCCCGGCGGGTCGGGCGGCGCGATCGGCTCGGCCATGTCACTGAAACTCCAGCGGGGTTGAGATCAGCCCATGCTGGCCCGCTTTTGAGTGCGGCACAAGCGCGTGAGCACGGCGGCCAGCTGGTCGGGATCCAGCGGCTTGGCGAGAAACTCGTCCATGCCCGCTTCGAGGCAGGTCGTCCGGTCGCTTTCCGAGGCGTTCGCCGTCAGCGCGATGAGCGGCAGGTCGAGCCCGTCGGCGCGGGCCTTGCGGGCCACGTCGGGCCCGTCGCGCAGCGGCATGCGCTGGTCGAGCAGGGCGGCATCGAACTCGCGCACGGCCAGCGCCTCGGAGGCCGCCTCGCCGTCGGTCACCAGGGTCACGGCGATGCCCAGACCCTCCAGGCATTTGCGCGCGATCAGGGCATTGACCGGATCGTCTTCGGCGACCAGCAGGCTGAGCCCGGACACGTCAGGCTGCAGGACCGGCGGCAACGGCCTGTCGGCCTCGTCGTCCGCCGCACGGCCGGTGAAACGGTCGACGAGCGTTCCGGCCCGCACGGGTTTCACGAACCAGCCCTGGCCAGGGCCGGCGCTGTCCATGGCCCGGGCCTTTTCGGCCGGCGTGACGAGATGCCAGGTCCGGCGCACATCGATCTCGGCGGCGGCCGCCGCCCAGACGGGATCGACCAGGAGTTCCCGTCCGTCGACCCCGGCCGCGAGCGTGTCCGGAGAATCCATCGCCAGCGTGTCCGCCCCCAGCGCCTCGAGCTGGTCGCGCAGCGTGGTGCGCAGCACCGGGTTTGGCGCGGCGACAGCGACGCGATGCCCGGCAAGGGGACGGTCGGTCATGCATGCCTCGACCGGAAGCTCGAACACGACCCAGAACTTGGCGCCCTCGCCGGGGCGGCTTTCCACGCCCATCGTACTGTCCATCGCCTCGACGAGACGCCGCACCATGGCCAGGCCCAGCCCGGCCCCGCCTTCCGAACCATTGCGTTCGGCCGCGCCGCGCTCGAAATGCTCGAAGAGTTTGTGCTGATCGGCCTCGGCGATACCCGGACCGGTATCGCTGACCGAGAGAGCCAGGCGTGGCTCGCCGTCATTGCCCGGCGCATTGGTGATGTCGATGCGCACGCCGCCCTCGGGCGTGAACTTCACCGCATTGCCGATCAGGTTGAACAGGATCTGGCGGATCCGGGCCGCGTCGCCGAGAATACGGGTCGGGGCGCCGTGCGCCTGGACCACGCCGATCTCCAGCCCTTTTTCACGGGCGCGGGGCGCGGCGAGTTCCACCGTTTCGGTGACCAGCGCGATGACATCGACGGGCTCCGGGCGCAGTTCCAGCTTGCCGGCCTCGAGGCGCGACAGGTCGAGGATGTCGTCAACCATCGCCAGGGCGTGGTCCGCCGAGGTCGCGATCGAGCGGACATAGTCGGCCTGATCGGGCTGGAGCGGTGTCGCCTCGAGCAGGCGGGCCACGCCGAGCGCCCCGGCCAGCGGCGTGCGCAATTCATGGGTCACGGCAGCGAAGAAGAGGGATTTGGCGCGCTGGGAGGCCTCCAGATCGTCATGCGCCTCGCGGCGGCTGGTGACGTCGCGGCCGACCGATATCACACCCCCCTCATCGGGCAGAAGGCGTTCGTCCCATTCGATCCAGAGCGGGCCGTTGCGGGTGCGCATAAGCATTTCATAGCGCCGCTGGTCGCTCGCCGAGACCGGCGGGGCGACGGAGAACCAGCGCCCGACCCAGTCGGACCACGCGCCTCCGAATGCCGTCAGGAAGGCGGCGTTCACATAGAGCACGCGGCCGCTGTGACCGCGGATCAGGATGAGCTCGCCGGCGGCGTCGAGGGCCGCGAGCAGGAGGGCATCGAGGGCCGCCGGAGCGCCGGGGCGCGCTCGCCCGCCCGCGCCCGCACTTGCGTGCGGCGGCGATACGTCCTGCCCGGTCCCGTCCTCCGGTGCCGCGCGGCCCCTGCCGCTTGCGGAATCCGGCGGCGGATCGAACGGACCGTCTCCACCATTCCGTGTCATGGCTCCGGTCTAGCAAAAGGCGGTTAACGAAGCGTCGTGCGCCCCGGCCCCGCTGCAAGACGCCAGGCCGTGCACTCCCGGATGGTCCGGCCCGCCCCTTCGCGCAGCGCCGGCGGTCAGGATGACGTCAGGACAGAGCCGGATGCCTGGCGCGTCGCCTCGAACAGGCCGCGGCGGCAGGCCAGCGCTTCAGCGATGTGAATGCGCCGGACGGCCTCCTGCCCTTCCAGATCGGCAATCGTTCGCGCCACCCGCAGGACACGATGATAGGAGCGGGCGGTGAGATTGTGCGCCAGGGCCGCCTCGTTGAGCAGCGCTTCGCCCGGCCGGTCCGGACTGGCGACATGATCGAGAATATCGGTCGGCAGATGGGCGTTGAGATAGCCGCGTTCGGCCTGGGCCGCGCGGGCGGCGGCCACACGCCGGGCGGCCTCGGCCGTGCCCTCGCCGGGCGGCGGAAGGGCGAGATCGGCCGGGGTGACGGGCGGGACATGGATCTGCAGGTCGATCCGGTCGAGCATGGGACCGGAAATCCGGGCCTGATAGTCCCGCGCGCAACGCGGACCGCGGCGACAGCCCGTTCCGCCATCCCCGCCACCGCCGCAGCGGCAGGGATTCATCGCGGCCACGAGCTGGAAACGCGCCGGATAGGCAATATGGGCATTGGCCCGTGCCACCGTGATGGACCCGGTTTCCAGGGGCTGGCGGAGACTGTCGAGCACCTGGGGGTGGAATTCCGGCAGCTCGTCCAGGAAGAGCACGCCGCGATGGGCCAGCGATGCCTCGCCGGGACGCGCCCGGGTGCCGCCGCCGACCATGGCCGCCATGGAGGCGGAGTGGTGCGGCGTGCGGAAGGGACGTGTCCGCGTCAGCCGGCCGCGTTCGAGCAGACCGGCAACCGAGTGGATCATGGAAACGTCGAGCAATTCCTCCGGCTCGAGGGCCGGTAACAGGCCCGGCAGGCGTTCCGCCATCATCGACTTGCCCGAGCCGGGCGGGCCGACCATGAGGAGATTGTGATGACCGGCCGCGGCGATTTCCAGCGCCCGCTTGGCGGCTTCCTGGCCACGCACCTGGGCGAGATCCGGCACCGCCCCGGTCTCGACCAGCTCGCCCGGCGCGGGACGGCCGAGCACCTGGGTGCCCTTGAAGTGGTTGATGAGCTGGATCAGCGTCGCCGGGGCGAGAATGGGCAGGTCGCCGCCGGCCCAGGCGGCCTCGGCGCCGCTCGCTTCCGGACAGATGAGAGCCAGGCCTGCCGTATTGGCCGCCACGGCTGCGGGCAGC
Organism: Pseudomonadota bacterium; assembly: GCA_034659015.1. Lineage (GTDB taxonomy): Bacteria > Pseudomonadota > Alphaproteobacteria > Caulobacterales > Maricaulaceae > Maricaulis. The sequence goes on from JAYEGL010000001.1 coordinate 263,763, forward strand.
GCCCCGGGCGCCGGACGGATGCGCGCATCGGCGCCCAGCTCGCCGAACACCAGATGCCCTTCGACCGCATCCTTCGGCAGGATCCCCATTTCCGCCAGCACGCTCACGGCAATCGGCAGGTCGAAATGCGCGCCCTCCTTGGGCCGGTCCGCCGGTGCGAGATTCACGATGAGGCGTTTGGACGGCAGGGACAGGCCCAGTGCGGCAAAGGCGGCCCGCACGCGCTCGCGGCTTTCCGTGACCGCCTTGTCGCCCAGGCCGACGACGGAAAATATCGGCTGCTGACCGCCTGCTACCTGGACTTGTACGTCGACGAGCCCCGCTTCCGCCCCGTCGAAGGCCACCGAACTGGTTCGCGCACCCATGGCTTACCTCCCGGCGTACCGGAACTTAGAATCGATGGGCGGCCCTGTATGTCGCAGAACGCAACAGTCCGTCATATCCGGACAAGCCGAAACGGCCATGACACTAAAGGCCCGGTACCATTGGGTTTTCCACAGACCCGGACCGCCCGCAGATCAAAACAGGAACACAGAGTGAACGAAAACAATGCACACGTCAAGCGTGTGCCGCATCAGCCGGCCAGACGGCGCTCGACGCTGTCCCAGAAGATGGCGCAGGTATCGATGCCGGAGAAGCGTTTGAGCTCCTGGACCCCGGTCGGGGAGGTGACGTTGATCTCGGTCATCCGGCCGCCGATCACATCGATCCCGACCAGGACGAGATTGCGCTCGCGCAGCATCGGACCGATCGCCGCGCAGATCTCGCGGTCGCGATCGTCGAGCTCGCAGGCCTCGGCGACACCGCCGACATGCATGTTCGACCGGGTTTCCCCCTTCTGCGGCACGCGATTGATCGCACCGACCGGCTCTCCGTCGATCAGCAGGACCCGCTTGTCGCCCTTCTCCACCGCCGGCAGGAAGGCCTGGGCCACGAGGGGTTCTCGCGACTGGGCGAAGAACATCTCGACCAGTGCGGAAAAGTTGCCATCTCCGGGCCGAAGCCTGAATACGCCTGCGCCACCATTGCCGTACAATGGCTTGAGTATGATGTCGGAATGCGTATCGCGGAACGCTCTCAGCGCGTCGATATCGCGCGAGATCAGGGTGGGCGGGATGAGATCCGGGAAGAGCAGCGGCACGATCTTTTCCGGGCTCGAACGGACCCAGGCGGGGTCGTTGAGCACCAGGGTCTCGCCCTTGAGGAATTCCAGGATATGGGCCGCCGTCTGATAGGCCATGTCGAAGGGCGGGTCCTGCCGCATGAGAACGACGTCGACATCCTCCGCCAGGTCGAGCGTCACCGGTTCGCCCAGATCGGCATGATTGCCCTGCTCGTGCCGGACCGTCACCGGACGGGCCCGCGCCAGGACCCGGCCCTGCAGCCAGGACAGCTGGTCGGGATGGTAGACGTAGAGCGAGGCGCCGCGGGACTGGGCCTCTTCCATCAGCGCGAAGGTCGTGTCGGCATCGACATTCACAGCCTCGATCGGGTCCATCTGGACCGCTACGCGCATGGTCATCGGGAAGTCTCCGGTCCGCCGAGCAATTGCGGACCGGAGTTAGGGGTTTGTTCGGCCGGGTCAAGGGTGGGCGTGGCCTCGCCCTCACACACTTCGGCCCGGCGCTCGCCACGGGCGGGCAGGTCGGTCGGCACACCGGCAACGCGGACATAGGTGATCACCTCTTCCACCCCGTCGACCAGTGCCGCATGGGCGGATGCGCGCTCCAGTTCGGCCCGGTTGCGGGCCACGCCGAGCAGGTAGACCCGGCCATTGCGGGTCTCGACATTGAAATTGATCGAGCGGATGTCGCGGTCGCCGACGAGCCGGGCATTGACCCGGGCGGTGATCTGGCCGTCGCGGGCGCGGTCCCGGAAACCGGAACCGGACCCCACCTCCAGCTCGTTGGCGACATTGCGCACGGCTACCGAGGACCAGGCCAGGCATTCCGCCATGCGCCGGTCGGTCTCGCGCGGAACACTTCCCGTAAGCAGGGCGATACCTTCGGTCACTTCCACATCCACCCCGTCCAGCGCATACCCTTCGGTGCGCAGCATGGCTGCCTTGATCGAGACGGAGGCGTTGGTGTCGTCCAGCTGGCGGCCGATCGAGCGTTCCTCCTGCACGGTGGAACAGGCCGTAACGAACAGGACGAGGACGGGCAGGGCCAGGATGCGGAACATGAAACGCTCTCCAGTCGAATCGGGTGGGCGGACTTTACGCCCCGTCGGCGTCATCCAAAAGGACGCGCGAACGCCGGAGCGGTTCCGGCCGGTGCGCATCCTCACAACAGGTCGCGGGCTCCGTCGCCGGGCACCCAGGCGGCACGATGATGCACCGGAAACCGGCCCGGCGCGACCAGAAACAGGTCGTAGCGGATGTGACAGGCGCGATAGCGCGCATCATGGCGGGCCAGCCAGAGACTGGCGGCCCGTTCGATACGGCCGCGCTGGCGCGGACCGACGGAGCCGCGCGCTTCGGCGTGGCTGGTCCGCGCCTTGACCTCGACGAAAACGATGGCGTCGCCGCGCCGGGCGACCAGATCGATCTCGCCGGCCGGCGTTCGCGCGCGATGATCCAGAAGGCGGTAGCCCTTGGCGGCCAGCCACGCCATGGCGAGCCATTCGGCCCAGCGGCCGCGGGCCTCCGCCGCGCGGCGTTTCCCGCTCACGCGTCCCGATCCTTGAGCGTCAGGGCGCGGGCATAGACATCGCGCTTGGGCCAGCCGGACAATTCGGCCACATCGGCACTGGCGTCCTTGACGCGTTTGGAGGCCAGGGCGGTCTTCAGGGCGGCGTCGATGGCATCCTCGTCCCAGTCCTCCACACCGGGCGGGCCGACGACGATCACGACCTCGCCGCGCGGCGGGCCGGCCTCCTCGTAATGGGCGGCCAGTTCCGACAGGCTGCCGCGGCGCGCTTCCTCGTGCAGCTTGGTCAGTTCGCGGCACACGGCGGCGGGCCGGTCGCCGAGCACTTTGGCCAGACTGGCCAGACAGGCCGGAAGGCGCGACGTTCCCTCGTAGAGGACAAGACTGCCCGGCACATGCCTGAAACCTTCGATCCAGCGCTCGCGGGCGGTGGTTTTCGGCGGCGGAAAGCCGGCGAAGGTGAAACAGTCGGTGGGCAGGCCGGCCACGGCCAGCGCCGCCAGAACCGCGGAGGCGCCCGGGATCGCCACAACGGCGACATCCCGTTCGATCGCTTCGCGTGCCAGCTTGAAGCCGGGGTCGGAGACCAGCGGCGTGCCCGCATCCGAGACGAGCGCGATCCGCGCCCCGGCGGCGAGATCCTCGAGGATGCGCGGACGCGCCTTCTCGCCGTTATGATCGTGATAGGGATGCAGCTCGGCCCGGATCCCGTAGGCGTCCAGCAGGCGCCGCGTGACCCGTGTATCCTCGGCGAGCACCGTGTCGGCAGCCGCCAGGACGTCGAGCGCCCGCAGCGTGATGTCGCGCAGATTGCCGATTGGCGTGGAAACCAGGTAGAGGCCCGGTTCGAGCGCTTGCCCCTTTCCACCCGGCCGGATAGCTTCGCCTGAAATTGCTCCGGGTGTTCCGCTCATGCCGTCCGTCATGTCCTCGTATTTCCGTTCCTGTCTCAGCAGCATGGCACAAAGCGCCGCGCCGCGCGCGCTTGGCGTCATCGCCCTGGCCGGCCTCGCCCTGGCCGCCTGCAGCACGACCCCGCCGCCCCCGCCGCCGGTCGAACCGCCGCCGGTGGTCGAGCCGGAACCGGAGCCCAAGCCCGAGCCGGAGCCGGAACGACCCGAACCGACCGGTCTCATTCCGCCCCACATGGAGGGCCGCGACCTGTCACGCGTGGCCGTGCTCCTGCCCTTTTCGGCGGAAAACTCCGGCGCCCGCGCCGAGGCGCTGCGCCTGCTTCGCGCGGCCGAGCTGGCCCTGTTCGAACGCGCCGGCGGCAACCTGCTGATGATCCCCAAGGACACCCAGGGCACGCCGGAGGGCGCCCGCTCGGCGGCCCGCGCGGCCGCCGGCGACGGGGCCGACATGATCATCGGACCGCTCTTCGGACCCGCCGTGGCCGCCGCCGCCGACGTGGCGCGCCAGGCGGATATCCCGGTCGTCGCCTTCACCACCGACACCACCGTGGCCGGCGACGGCGTCTACCTGATGAGTTTCCCGCCGGAGATCGAGGTCGAGCGGATCGTGGAATACGCGGCCCGGCAGGGCGTCGAGCGCTTCGCCTATCTGGGCCCGCAGGACCGTTACGGCACGGCGGTCTACAATGCGCTGCAGGACAATACCGCGCTGAACGGCGGCTATGTGTCGGCCGATGCCTTCTACACCGGTGACGTCGAGGCGATGGCCCGCGCATCCGCGCGTCTGGCCGAGGGCGTGTTCGAACCGCTGACGCCGGAAGACGCGCTCGAGCTGCGCCAGACGGAATGGGTGCCCGATCCGGAAGCGGCCTTCCAGGCGGTGATCCTGCCGGAGGGCGGCACGCGGCTCCGCTCGCTCGGCCCGCTGCTGATCTCGCAGAATGTCGACCCGCTGGTCGTGCGCTTCCTGGGAACCGGCCTGTGGAACGATCCGGAATTGCTGCGCGAACCGGCGCTGCATGGCGGCTGGTTCGCCGGCCCGGACCGGGCCGCCCGCGAGCGCTTCGAGACCGGCTATATGGAAGCCTATGGCAGCGAGCCTTCGCGGATCGCCAGCCTGGCCTATGACGCCATGGCGCTGGCAGCCCATCTCGATGGCGGCGAGCGCGGCTTTTCCCGCGAGGCGATCGAGGAGGAGCAGGGCTTTGTCGGGGCGGACGGGCTGTTCCGCTTTCATGCCGACGGCATGATCGAGCGCGGCCTGGCGATCTACGAGATCCAGCCGCGCGGCCTGCGCGAAATCGAGCCGGCACCGCTGACCTTCGAGCCGCAGGCATTTTAGGACCGGCCTTCTAAGGTACCAGCTCGGCAGAAACGCCGTCGGCCAGGAGCCGGCCCTCGCGGGTGAGACGGATGCGGTCGCCGTCGCGCTCAACGAAGCCCTGCGCGATCATGCGGGCGAGCCCGTCCGCGTCCACACTCCCCCCAGTGGACGCCTGCAGGTGCGCAAGATCGAGCCCCTCAGCCAGACGCATGCCCATCAGGATGCGTTCGGCGATCTCCTCGCCGGTGCCCAGAGCCTCTTCCTCGGCAATACCGGAGCCGGTCTGCGCGACCGCCGCCATGTAATCCGATGGCCGCCGCGCTGCCTCCGTACCGGCCCGGCCGCCGGACGCGGCGCGCCCGATACGCCCGTGAGCGCCCGGGCCGACCCCGATCCAGTCGCCGCCTTCCCAGTAGATGCGGTTGTGCACGGACTGGTCGGCGCGCGAACGGGCATGATTGGAAATCTCGTAGCCGGTCAGCCCCGCCGCCGAACACATAGCCTCGGTGAGCTCGTAGAGATCGGCGGCAAAGTCCGGCACGGCGGCCAGGCGTTCGCCGCGGGCGGCGCGCTTGCCGAAGGCGGTGCCGGGCTCGACGGTCAGCTGGTAGGGCGAGACATGACCGACGCCCGTGGCCAGGGCCTCGCCCAGCTCGGCCTCCCACTGCGCCGCCGTCTGGCCGGCGCGGGCATAGATCATGTCCAGCGAGACGCGCGCAAAGGCGCGCTGCGCGGCCTCGATCGAGCGGCGCGCCAGGGACGCATCGTGATCGCGGCCCAGCGCCGCGAGCGCCGCATCGTCGAAACTCTGCACACCGAGCGACAGGCGGTTGATGCCGGCCGCCGCCATGCCGGCGAACCCTTCGATGTCCTTCGGGTTGGCTTCCAGGCCGATCTCGGCACCGCCGGCGAAGCCCCAGAGACGGTCCGCCTGCGCGATCACGGCCTCCAGCTGGTCCGGCGTCATCAGCGATGGCGTACCGCCGCCGAAATGCAGGCTGGCCAGGCGCCGCGGGCCCGTCCGGTCGCGCCAGTTTTCCATATCGTCAAGTATGGCGGAGAGCAGCGCGGCCTCCTCGCCCTTCGGCCGGTAGACGTTGAAATCGCAATAGGGGCAGATGCGCGCGCAATAGGGCCAGTGGACATAGAGCCCCAGCGCATCGCCGAGCGCAGCCGGGGCCGTCACGATCCGAATTCCGCGGCGATCATCGCCTCCAGCGCCCGGGCCCGGTGGCTGAGCGCCTGTTTCTCCGCCGGCTCCATCTCGCCGAAGGTGCGGGTTTCGCCCCGGGGCTGGAAGACCGGGTCATAGCCGAACCCGCCGGTCCCCCGCGGCGGCCAGACGATCTCGCCGGTCACCTCGCCGCGATAATGGGCCAGCGTCCCGTCCGGCCGCGCCAGCGCAATCACGCTGACGAAGCGCGCCGTGCGGTCGGCGCTGTCGGCCAGCGCGTCATGCACGCGCTGCATGGCGCGGGCGAAATCGCGCGGCTCGCCCGCCCAGCGCGCCGAATAAACGCCCGGCGCCCCGTCCAGCGCGTCGACGGCGAGGCCGCTATCGTCGGCCAGACAGACCCGTCCCGTCGCGTCGCAGGCAGCTCGCGCCTTCAGCGCGGCATTGCCTTCGAATGTGGTTTCCGTCTCTTCCGGCTCGGGAAGGGCGAGGTCTGCAGCGCTCTTCAGGGCGATGCCGCGCGGCTCCAGGATAGCGCGCAACTCCTTGATCTTCCCTGCATTATGGCTCGCCAGGACCCAGGTATCATCGGTCTTCATGGCCCGTTTCCCCGTCAGTTTTTATCGGCTTTCGAAAAATTCATATCGAAAAACGATATTTTTCGCTTGCGTGCCCCGAACTTTCCGTTTATCGATAAACAACAAGGACGGGACACACCGTCCGGCCTAACACAAAAGGCAACGGTAATTGGTCAGATTGAACAGAAAAGGAAACAGGGAAATGGTCAGGTCCGAGAATTCGAGCATGCAGGTGGTCGCGTCGATTGCGATCAATGTGATGCTGCTGGTTTCGGTGGCGGCCGGCGCGTTCTACGCGATTGCACCGGTTGCTGCATGATTGCTAGTCACGGGTGAGGCCTGACGGACGCACCGGCGTCCACGGGCCTCATTCGCACGCCGCGGGGCGAAAACGGCCACACGGCAGAAACGGGAAAGGGCGGGCATGAAGACACTGGGCCGCGGGTCTCTCGCATCGATCATCAAGGTCGTGCTGGACATCGTCTGGTACATCACCTGGGCGCTGCTGGCCTTTGCTGCACTCGTCCTGGTCGCGGCAGCGGCCGTTCTGGTGATGGACTTCCTGGGCTATTCGCCGGGTTTCGTGACCGAGCTCTTCCAGACGATCCGCGAGCATGGCTGGTGGTTCCCGCTGCTGATCACCGAGATCATCGCCTTCATGATCGTGATCGACCGGCTGCGCCGGATCTTCTCGACCCTGATCGCGGGCGACCCCTTCGTGCCGGAGAATGCCGGCCACCTTCGGGTCATCGCGATCGCCATCGCCGGCTACCAGATCCTGCGTCATGTCACGCAGGGGGCCGTCGCGATGCTGCTCACCATGATGGACCAGCCCGTGCTGGGCGGTCTGGAACTGAGTGCGACGGCGAATATCGACCTGGGCGCCTGGTTTGCGGTGGCAGCGCTGCTGGTCCTGGCGGAAGTCTTCCGCGAAGGTGCGAAAATGCGCCAAGAACAAAAACTCACGATTTAGGGAGGCGCCATTCATGCCCATTCGCGTCACCCTGGACCGTATGCTCCTCGAGCGCCGCATGTCGCTGACCGAACTGTGCGACCGTGTCGGCATCACCATGGCCAACCTGTCCATCCTCAAGACGGGCAAGGCCAAGGCCGTGCGCTTCTCCACCCTGGAGGCGCTGTGCCGCGAACTCGATTGTCAGCCGGGCGACCTGCTGAGCTTTGACGATGACGAGGATGACGCGGACCGCGACGCCGCCGAATAGGCGCGAACGGCCCGTCGGAACAACGAACTTCGCCGTCCCTCATACCGGCGAAGCAGACGGCGGGGGTGGGCCTGCACGGAAGACCCTCCTCAAGAGGGGCCCTTCCCAAAGAGCCCGTGCGGGCCATTTCCAGCCCCCCAGCGCACTCCCGCCGTCTGTCACTCTTGCGTCCGAACGGACAGCAATTCCCGCAGGATAACCCCGATACCAACGCTGGCAAGCGTGACGGTTCCCACACCCGCTCCAGTTTCCCCGGACCCCGTTCCGGGGCCTGGCAGGCCGTGGCTTTGTGCTCGCTCCTGCATCGGCGGTAGACCCCGGAATTCGCTACGCTCCTCCGGGGGAAGCGGGAAGGCGCTACCCCTTCAACGCCGCCAGCTGCGCTTCGCAGAGATCCTTCACCCCGGCCTTGGCCAACGCGAACAGCTCCGTGAAATCGCTTTCCGGGATCGGCCGGTCTTCGGCCGTGGCCTGGATTTCCACGATGCCGCCGTCGCTGGTCAGGACGAAATTCGCGTCGGCCTCGGCGCGGCGGTCTTCCTCGTATTCCAGATCGAGCCGGGTTTCCCCGTCGATCACGCCGCAGGAAATGGCGGCGAGCTGGCCGTAGACCGGGTCCTCTTTCAGCAGGCCTTCCTCGATCAGATAGGCCGTGGCCTGTTTCAGGGCCACCCAGGCGCCGGTGATGGCCGCCGTGCGGGTGCCGCCATCGGCCTGGATGACGTCGCAGTCGACCGTGATCTGGCGTTCGCCGAGGGCCTTGAGATCGACCACGGCGCGCAGCGAGCGGCCGATCAGGCGCTGGATTTCCTGGGTGCGGCCGGACTGTTTGCCGGCGGCGGCCTCACGGCGCCCGCGGGTGTGCGTGGCGCGCGGCAGCATGCCGTATTCCGCCGTCACCCAGCCTTTCCCGCCGCCGCGCAGCCAGGGCGGGACATTGTCTTCCACGCTGGCCGTGCACAGCACATGGGTGCCGCCGAAACGGGCCATGCAGGAGCCTTCGGCATAGACGGATGCCCCGGCTTCCAGGCTGATCTCGCGCATGGCGTCGCGGGCGCGTCCGAAAGGTCTCATACATGTCTCCATATCCGGGTGTCCGGCCGCTCCTAGCGGCATGCGGGCCCGGCTTCAAGCGCGGTGGCCCGTGACAGCCAGTGCGCGACAAGGCAATTGAACCGGCGCGAGGGCGCGATTAATTGAAGGGTATGGCCGACGACAGACGCGAATCGCCGCTGGCAGCGCTGGACGACCGCATGCGCACGATCTTCCGCGAGATCGTCGAGGCCTATCTGCGTTCCGGCGAGCCCGTCGGGTCGCGCACCCTGTCGCAGACCGGCAACCTCACCCTGTCGCCGGCCTCGATCCGCAACACCATGGCCGACCTCGCCCAGATGGGCCTGCTGACCGCGCCGCACTCCAGCGCCGGCCGCATGCCCACGCATGCCGGGCTGCGCCTCTTCGTCGACGGGCTCCTGCAGGTGGGCCAGCTCACCGAGGAGGAGCGCCGGGCGATCGAGGGCAAGGTCTCCATGTCCTCCCGCACGCCGCAGGACCTGTTGTCCGAAGCCTCCTCCCTGCTCTCCGGCCTGGCCGGCGGGGCGGGGCTGGTCGTCACGCCCAAGCGCGAGGCGCCGTTGCGCCATGTGGAATTCGTGCCGCTGTCGCCGCAGGAAGTCCTCGGTGTTCTGGTGTTCGAGGACGGGTCGGTGGAGAACCGGCTGATGCGCGCGCCGGAGGGCATGCCGCCGGTGACGCTGGTGGAGGCGGGAAACTATCTGTCCAGCCGCCTGAAAGGCCGCTCTCTGGACGAGGCCCGCAAGGCGATCGAGGCGGAGATCGCCCAGCACCGCTCGCAGCTGGACAGTACGGCCGAGGACCTGGTCAAGCAGGGCCTGGCCGACTGGGCCGGCGGGTCCGGCGAGCGCGCACTGATCGTGCGCGGCCAGGCGCGCCTGCTGGAAAGCGTCGACGCGGCGGGCGATCTGGAACGCATCCGCCTGCTGTTCGAGGACATCGAACGCAAGGAAGAGCTGATTACCCTGCTGGACAAGGCGCGCGACGGCGACGGGGTGCGCCTTTTCATCGGCGCGGAGAACCCGCTCTTCAGCCTGTCGGGTTCAAGCGTGATCGTGGCTCCCTATATGAACTCGGAACAGGAAATCATCGGGGCTCTGGGTGTAATTGGCCCCACCCGTTTGAACTATGCGCGTGTTATCCCCCTGGTCGACTACACCGCACGGGTCGTCGGACAGATCCTCGATGGCGCGCGATCTTGAGAGTGAAGACGAATGAGCGAGACCGAGAACAACCAGCCCGAAGACAACGGCCAGACGCCGCAGGAGCCGGCCGCGCCGGAAGACACCGGCCCCGGGCCGGAGGCGGAATCCGCCGCGGGCGAGGGTGAAACCACCCCGGAAGAGGCGATCGCCAAGCTGACCGCCGAGCTGGATTCCATGCGCGACAAGCTGCTGCGGGCCCTGGCCGAGGCCGAGAACACCCGCCGGCGCGCGGAAAAGGAAGTCAAGGATACCCGCGACTACGCCGTCTCCAGCTTCGCCAAGGACATACTTGACGTGGCGGACAACCTGTCCCGCGCCGTCGGCGCGGTCGACGAGACGACGCTGGAGGATGCGCCCGATGCGGTGAAGAACCTCGTCGAAGGCGTGGCGATGACCGAAAAGGCCCTTCTGTCGAAGATGGAGCGGCACGGCGTGAAGAAGGTCGACCCCGCCCCGGGCGACGCCTTCGACCCGCACCGGCACCAGGCCGTGGCCCAGATCCCGTCCGATCATCCCAATGGCCGCATCGCCTCGGTGATGCAGACCGGCTATGTCATCGGCGACCGCACGCTGCGCGCCGCCATGGTGGCCGTGTCGGCCGGCGGATCCGGCGGCGGCGAGGGCGGTTCGGCCGGGGTCGACGTCTCGGCGTGATGCGGCGCAAACCGCTTGCGGCTTGACAGACCACCGCGATCATAAGCTGTACTGACACCCGTTTCCGCTCGGCTGGGGCCGCAGACAAGGAAATGGGACATGATCGCTTCCCAACTCGCCGGGCTCGCTGCCCAGGCGGCACCGGCCTTCGACCCGCAGGCCGCCACACAGGCCTATCTGGCCACGCTGGACGGCGCGGCCCGGGCCCGGTCGGACGCCTATTTCGAGGGCGGCTACTGGCTGATCCTGGCCAATCTGCTCGTGAGCCTCGCGATCGCCGGCCTGCTGCTGCAGACCGGTTTTGCCAGCGGGCTGCGCGACCGGCTCGCCGCCGGGCTCAAATGGCGCTGGGCGACTACCGCCGCCTTCGTCGCGGTCTATATCGCCGTCACGGCCGTCCTCGCCCTCCCGCTGACCGTCTATGAAGGCTTTTTCCGCGAGCACGCCTACGGCCTGTCCACGATGAGCTTTCCCGACTGGTTCGGCGAAACCCTCATCCAGCTCGCGATCAGCGCGGTCATGGGCGCCATTCTCCTGAGCGTCGTCTATGCCGTGATCCGCGCCGCCCGGCGCACCTGGTGGCTGTGGGCGACGGGGGTCTCGGTGTTCTTCCTGGCCCTGATGATCTTCGTCTCGCCGGTCTATATCGCCCCGCTGTTCAACGACTACACGCCGCTGGAAGAGAGCGAACTGCGCGACGACATCCTGGCGATGGCCCATGCCAACGGCATCCCGGCCGACGACGTCTATGTCTTCGACGTCTCGCGCCAGTCCAACCGCATCACGGCGAATGTCTCCGGCCTGATGGGCACGATGCGGATCTCGCTGTCGGACACGCTGATCGAGAATACGGACCCGGACGAGGTACTCGCCGTGATGGGTCACGAGATGGGGCATTACACGCTCAATCATCTCTGGGAGATGTTCACCGTCTTTGCGGTGATCCTGGCGATCGGCTTTGCCTTCACCAACGCTGCCTTCAACTGGGCCAATCGCCGCTTCGGCCGGCGCTGGGGCATTACCGATATCGGCGACGTGGCCGGCCTGCCGCTTCTGATGGCCTGCCTCGCCGTGTATTTCTTCCTCGCCACGCCGCTGATGAACACGGTGATCCGCACCAACGAGGCCGAGGCCGACATTTTCGGGCTCAATGCCGCGCGCGAGCCGGACGGTTTCGCCACCACGGCGCTGCGCCTGTCCTCCTACCGCAAGATCGAGCCCGGTCCGCTGGAAGAGTGGGTGTTCTTCGACCACCCGTCGGGCCATGCCCGCGTCTCCATGGCGATGCAGTGGAAGGCGGGCCAGCTGGACGCCGGCGCACCGGACCAGACGGCGGAGTTGAGGCTTGAGCGGGCCGAGGCGATCGCCGCCGAACTCGTCGACAGCGACTAGAGGATCCCGCATGCCGGAACTGCCGCAATGGACGATCGCCGCCGTCAACATGCTCACCCAGGGCTTTATCCTGGTTCTGGGCCTGGCCGTGCTGGCGATCGCGGTCATGTATATCGCCGATATCGCCCAGACCCGCGATGCGATCCGGCGCAATTACCCCGTCGTGGGGCGGTTCCGGAACCTGTTCACCAATCTGGGCGAGTTCTTCCGCCAGTATTTCTTCGCCATGGACCGCGAGGAATTGCCCTTCAACCGGGCCGAGCGCGACTGGGTCTACCGTTCGGCCCGCGGCGAGGGCGGCACCGTGCCTTTCGGCTCGACCAAACCGCTGGACAAGGTGGGTACGGCGATCTTCGTCAACACGCCCTTCCCGGTGCTGGACGACCAGGCCGCCGAGACGCGGCCGCTGCGCATCGGCCCGCATGCGCGCCAACCCTATGACGCGCCCTCCTTCTTCAACATTTCCGGCATGAGCTATGGCGCCCTGTCCAAGCCGGCCGTGCGGGCCCTGTCGAAAGGCGCGGCCAAGGCCGGGATCTGGATGAATACGGGCGAGGGCGGGCTGTCGCCCATGCATCTGGAAGGCGGCTGCGACATCGTCTTCCAGATCGGAACCGCCAAGTATGGCGTGCGCAAGGCCGATGGCGGCCTGTGCGACCAGCGCCTGCGCGACATGGCCGCAATCGGCCAGGTGAAGATGTTCGAGCTGAAGCTCTCCCAGGGCGCCAAGCCGGGCAAGGGCGGTATCCTGCCCGCCGAGAAGGTCACGGCGGACATTGCCGAGATCCGCGGCATTCCTGCCGGCCAGGCCTCGATCTCGCCCAACCGGCATCCCGAATTCGACGATATCGACGGGCTTCTGGACATGATCGGCCATATCCGCGAGGTCGCCGGCAAGCCGGTCGGCTTCAAGGCGGTGATCGGCTCCTATGGCTGGATCGAGGATCTGTGCGAGGCCGTCACGCGCCGCGGAATCGAGAGCGCGCCGGACTTCTTCACCATCGACAGCGGCGATGGCGGCACCGGCGCGGCACCGATGGCGCTGATGGACAATGTCGGCCTGCCGGTGCGCGAAAGCCTGCCGATCGCGGTGGAGATCCTCGAGCGCTACGGGCTGCGCGGGCGCATACGGGTGATCGCTTCGGGCAAGCTGCTATTGCCGGGCGCCGCGGCCTGGGCGCTGGCAGCCGGAGCCGACTTCATCCAGTGCGGACGCGGATTCATGTTCTCGCTGGGCTGCATCCAGGCGATGCGATGTCACAAGAACACCTGTCCCACGGGCGTCACCACGCACGATCCGCGCCTTCAGCGCGGGCTGGTCGTGCAGGAAAAATCCGATCGCGTCGCCGAATACGCCGACACGGTGCGCAAGCATGTCGAGATGATCGCCCATTCCTGCGGCGTGGCGGAACCGCGGCAATTGCGCCGCAAGCATGTGCGCATCGTGCAGGAGAACGGCCGGTCCCTGCCGATGACGGCGATGGATTTCATGCCGCCCGGCGAAGGGCGCAACGCGCCGCGCGACCTGCCGCACCAGCATTGAGGATGCGACGGTGACCCTCTTCCTGCTGCGCCTTGTGCATACGGCGGTCTTCGCGATCTGCCTGAGCTGCATCGGCGTGATCGCCGTCTATGACGTGACCGGGATCGGGCGGACGGCGGCCCTGTCGGCTTTGCTGCCGCCCGTCCTCGTCTTCGTCGGACTTCAGTTCAATCGCGGCGAATGCATCCTGCAGACGTGGGCGAAACGCCTCTCCGGCCAGACCGAAGGCTGGACCCGGGACGTGTTCTGGCTGCCCGAGGACTGGGCGCTGCGCGTCGTCCCCGTGATGACGCCCCTGGCGATCGTTCTGATCCTGGGCCTGGCGGCCCGGCTGCTGGCCGGGCCGGTCTGATATCAGCAGGCGCGGTATTCGCCGTTGCGCCAGTAGGTGCAGCCGTCGCGCTGGTCGACATAGTATTCCCGGCGCGCCCGCTCGTCGTAATAGAGGCGGGAATGATTGGTGTTGTTCTGGTTCCACTGGCAGCCGCCCTGGGACCGGCAGCCGGCATAGGCACCGCCGGCCGCGCCGATCGCGCCGCCGATGATCGCGCCGGTCTCGGCATCGCCGGAGCCGGTATTGTTGCCGATGATCGCACCGGCTGCCGCACCGAGCGCACCGCCCGTCACCGCACCCTGCGTGGTGGCGCCGCAGGCCGTCAGACCCAGCGCAAGAAGACTTGCCGCAAACACTTTCGAGATCATGCGTCTCTCCCTTTGGGCCCGCAGCGGCACGGCGCCATGCCGGACCGGCGCGGGCAATCTCCGTCATACTACGTCAATCGCACGACGGCGACATGAAACGGATGGTCGCATGACGGCCCGTTGCGGACACGAAAACGCCGGGAGCCCGGGGCCCCCGGCGTCGCTTCGACCGGTTCGGGTCGTGCGTGTATCAGCAGGACCGATACTCGCCATTGCGCCAATAGGTGCAGCCATCGCGATCATTGATGTAGTAGTACCGGTTCGCCCGGCGATCGAGATAGAGCTCCGAATGGTGGCTGTTGCTTTCGTTCCAGCGGCAACCGCCTTCGGACCGGCAGCCGGCATAGCCGCCGGCCGCAGCCCCCACGGCACCGCCGATAATGGCCCCGGTCTCGGCATCGCCGGACCCGGTATTGTTACCGATGACGGCGCCGGCGGCCGCACCCAGGGCACCGCCCGTGGCGGCACCGCGCGTGGTCGCACCGCAGGCCGTGACGGTCAGGGCGGCGGCACTGACAAGCAGAAGCGTCTTAATCATGGCGTCCAGTCTCCCGTGACGTGTTCAACGGGGATTGCAACGCCCGGAGGCAGGCGGCGTTCCATGGAATCGCAAATCCGCCCGCTCAGGCGTGCGTCACCCGCCGCATCGTCAGATTGATGCGCCCGCCTTCGGGAAACACGGTCTGCGGCAGCAGGGTGGACGTGCCCGGATAGATCCGGTCGACGCCGTGATAGGAGCGCCGGGCCTCGCCGCCCAGCACCACGACATCGCCCGAGGTCAGGATCATGGAGGCCGTCTTGCCGCGGCGCGCCGTGCCGCCAACGCGAAAACGTGCCCTGTCCCCCAGCGAGACCGAAACCACGGCCGCATCGGTGGCCGCCTCGTCCAGGTCGACATGCAGGCCCATCTTGCTGTCGGGCCCGTACCAGTTGACCAGACAGGCCTCCGGGGGCGCCGGATAACCGGACACCGCCGCCCACAGCTCCAGCAGCGCATCGGGAATGGGCGGCCAGGGCGTGCCGGTCTCCGGGTGCACCGGCTCGTAGCGATAGCCGCCGACCCGGTCGGTGACCCAGCCCAGCGGTCCGAAATTGGTCATTTTCACCGAGAGCGGCCGGCCGGTGCGCGGCATGGCGGGCCGCCAGAAAGGTACGGTCCCGGCGGCCTCGATCACCGCGGCCACCAGGCCGGACTGGGCCTCACGGTCGAAATGGCCGGGCAGAAAGCGAAAACCGGGCAGAGGCGGGGCGGGCTGTTCCATGTCCTGGAACATGGGATGCCGGCCGCTTCGCTTCCACCCGGAATTCGCCCCCCGGGATACCGGTTCTGTCGACCGCTGGCGGATGTGTAGCTGCACCCACCCGCCAGCAGCCGTCCCAAACGCCTAACGCGCGCCGGAACCGTTGAAGTCGAGATGCATTTCGTCGCGATTGAGCTGGACGCGGCGTTCCTCGGCAGTGCCGTCCGGATAGACGACGCGCACCACGGCCTCGTTGTAGACCGTGCTCATGCTGGTGGAGAATTCCCCCGGCGAGGAGACGCCCGGCATGTGACGCGTGACATGGAAGGTGTGGGTCAGCGGCGTGGTGCCGATGAAATTCATCCCGGTCGTGTCCCGGCCCGTCGGAATGGACCCCATGACGTCCATCGAATTGACACCGAGCGAGCGGTGGCCGGACAGCGACATGTAGACTTCCGCACCCGGCTCGGGCGTGGTCACGACGAAAGTCTGCTGCGGCAGAATGACCGAGCAGGCGGACATAATTAATGAGACGGCTGCGACAGCAAGCAGCGGCAAGCGTTTGGCGATCATGTTACCCCCTTGGGCCGTATGGCCCAGTCCTCGAAACCCGTGTTGTTTATGAGGGACTTGGCTGTCAGACCATTCGGCGATTGTCGTATGGGGCGCGAAAATTCGCGCCGGCACGGCCATCCCGTGCATCCCGGTCTGCAACGCACGGGGCTGCGGCCTTGCGCTTGCTGCCCTGCCTCCCTAAATCGCCCACTGAGCGCGGGGTTATTCCCCGCCTGACATGAACCACGCCGGCGTCGGCATCGCCGGTCTATCAATGACGATCCCGAAGGGGACGGTGAGCGGCATCCGGGACGCTTTTGACAAGGTCCGTATGCGCCGCACCGGTCCCGCTTGGAAAAACGGAGAGACGATCAATGAGCAAGGTCATCGGCATCGACCTGGGTACCACCAACTCCTGTGTGGCCGTTATGGAAAACGGGCAGGCCAAGGTCATCGAGAATTCCGAGGGCGCGCGGACGACCCCGTCCGTCGTGGCCTTCACCGAGGACGGCGAGCGCCTGATCGGCCAGCCGGCGAAACGCCAAGCCGTCACCAACCCGGACTACACCTTCTTCGCCATCAAGCGCCTGATCGGCCGCATGATGGACGACCCGACGGTCAAGAAGGACATCGACATGGTGCCCTACAAGATCGTGGCGTCGGACAATAACGACGCCTGGGTGCAGGGCCGCGACAAGAAATATTCCCCGTCCGAGATTTCCGCCTTCACGCTTCAGAAGATGAAGGAAACCGCGGAAAGCTATCTCGGCGAAAAGGTCGAGAAGGCCGTCATCACGGTTCCGGCCTATTTCGACGACGCCCAGCGCCAGGCCACCAAGGACGCCGGCAAGATCGCCGGCCTGGAAGTCCTGCGCATCATCAACGAGCCGACTGCGGCTGCGCTGGCCTACGGTCTGGACAAGGGCGAGAACAAGACGATCGCCGTGTTCGACCTGGGCGGCGGTACGTTCGACGTCTCCATCCTGGAAATCGGCGACGGCGTCTTCGAGGTGAAGGCGACGAACGGCGACACCTTCCTGGGTGGTGAGGATTTCGACATGCGTATCGTCGAATACCTCGCGGACGAGTTCAAAAAGGAAAACGGCATCGACCTGCGCCAGGACAAGCTGGCCCTGCAGCGCCTGAAGGAAGAGGCCGAGAAGGCCAAGAAGGAATTGTCCTCGGCCACCTCCTATGAAGTGAACCTGCCCTTCATCACGGCCGATGCATCCGGTCCGAAACACCTGAACATCAAGCTCTCGCGCGCCAAGCTGGAAACCCTCGTCGAGGACCTCGTCAAGCGCACGCTGGAGCCGTGCAAGAAGGCCCTGAAGGATGCGGGCATGAGCGCCTCCGACGTCGACGACATCGTCCTGGTCGGCGGCATGACCCGCATGCCCAAGGTGCAGGAAGCCGTGAAGGGCTTCTTCGGCAAGGACCCGCACAAGGGCGTGAACCCGGACGAGGTGGTCGCCATGGGCGCCGCCATCCAGGCCGGCGTCCTGCAGGGCGATGTGAAGGACGTGCTGCTGCTCGACGTGACCCCGCTGTCGCTGGGCATCGAGACGCTGGGCGGTGTCTTCACCCGCCTGATCGACCGCAACACGACGATCCCGACCAAGAAGTCGCAGGTCTTCTCGACCGCGGACGACAACCAGACTGCCGTGACCATCCGCGTCTCCCAGGGTGAGCGCGAGATGGCGGCCGACAACAAGCTCTTGGGCCAGTTCGACCTGGTCGGCATCCCGCCGGCGCCGCGCGGCCTGCCGCAGATCGAGGTCACCTTCGACATCGACGCCAACGGCATCGTCAACGTGTCCGCCAAGGACAAGGCGACCGGCAAGGAACAGGCGATCCGCATCCAGGCTTCCGGCGGTCTCTCGGACGACGACATCGAACAGATGGTCAAGGACGCCGAGTCCCACGCCGAGGAAGACAAGAAGAAGAAGGAACTGGCCGAAGCCCGCAATGGCGCGGAAGCCATGGTCCACCAGACCGAGAGCCAGCTCGAGGAGTTCGGCGACAAGGTTCCTGCCGCCGACAAGGAAGCCATCGAGGCGGCCCTTGCCGAGCTGAAAGAGGTCAAGGATGGCGAGGATCCCGAAGCCATCCAGCAAAAGACCCAGGCCCTCGTCCAGGCCGCGATGAAGCTGGGTGAGGCGATGTACGCCGCCCAGCAGGCCGAAGGCGCTGAAGGCGGCGAGACCGCTTCCGACGAGACGTCTTCGGACGACGACGTGGTCGACGCGGAATTCTCCGAGGTCGACGACGAAAACAAGAAGGACGGCTAAGGTCCGGTGCTCCGGAGCGGCGGGAGATCTCCTGCCGCTCCGGGCCCTCCGGCCCAGGAGAGCCCCATGGCCCGTCCCGATCCGATGTCCGCGCCGTTCGGCGCCTTTGCCCTTCCCGCTCTCGAGGAACGCTTCCGGCGTCTTCCCATGTCGCTGCCCGTCGACGGGTTGCGGCGGGGGGCGGAGACGGTGGTCCGCCGCACGCTGATGTCCGGCGGGCGCGACATCGCCGATGTCGAGGTCTTCCCCGGCCAGTTCGCCCGTCTGCACCTGCGCGACAATCGCTGCGAAAAGCGCGTGTTTGCCGGCGCCCGGACCTGGGACGACGCGGAACGCGCCGAGATCCGGGCCCGCATCGCCGCGCACCGCGGCGACGCGCCCTTCGTCTTCATCGATGCCGGGGCGAATGCCGGCCTCTACTCGCTCTCTGTCCTGTCCGACGCCGCATCGCTGGACCGTCCGGTCCGCGTGGTGGCGATCGAGCCGGACCGGGAAAACCGGCGGCGGCTGGAATTCAACCTCCGCGCCTCGCAGGCCGAACAGGTCACCGTGATGCCCTGCGCGCTCGGCGCCGAGGAGGGCGAAGCCCTGCTCGTGCAGTCGGCGAAGAACCGCGGCGAGGTGCATGTGGAGACCGGCGGCGAGGGCGAACGGGTCGTCATGCGGCCGTTGAAGGCCGTGCTGGACGAGGCCGGGATCGACCGGGTCGATGTCATGAAGATCGACATCGAGGGGTTCGAAGAACCGGTCCTTGGCGCCTTTTTTGCGACGGCGCCGCGACATATGTGGCCGGAGATGATTCTGATCGAGACGCGGCACGAGGCCGCGATCCATGACGGCGCCGCGGGCCTGTGCCTGGCACAGGGCTATTCGCTGGCGCGGCAGATGCGGCAGAACGCGGTACTCGTTCTGCCCAATGGTGAGTTTTGATGAGCAAGCGCGACTATTACGAAACGCTGGGCGTCGACCGGTCGGCGGACGAGAAGGCGCTGAAAAGCGCCTACCGCAAGCTGGCGATGAAATACCATCCGGACAAGAATCCGGGCGATGCCGAGGCGGAAGCCAGGTTCAAGGAAGTCGGCGAGGCCTATGCCATCCTGTCCGATGCCGACAAGCGGGCCGCCTATGACCGCATGGGCCATGCGGCCTTCGAACAGGGCGGCATGGGCGGCGGCCAGGGTCCGTTCGGTGGCGCTGCCGGTGCGGCCGAGTTCGCCGACATTTTCGAACAGGTCTTCGGCGAAGCCTTCGGCATGGGCGGAATGGGCGGTCGGCGCGGCGGACGCAGCCACGGCCCGGCCCGCGGGGCAGACCTGCGCTACGACCTGGAAATTTCCCTGGAGGACGCCTTCAACGGCAAGGACGCCACGATCAAGGTGCCCACGGCCATGCACTGCGAGCGATGCGACGGGCAGGGCAACGAGCCGGGCACGGACCTGGAAACCTGCACGACCTGCCAGGGCGCCGGCCGGATCCGCCGCTCCCAGGGCTTTTTCACCATGGAACAGACCTGCCCGCATTGCGGCGGGCGCGGCCAGTACGTGAAGACCCCCTGCGAGGAGTGCGACGGCGTCGGCCGTGTGCGCAAGAACCGCACGCTGAACGTCACCGTGCCGGCGGGCGTCGAGGACGGCACGCGCATCCGCCTGGCCGGCGAGGGCGAAGCCGGAGCCCGGGGCGGCCCGCGCGGCGACCTCTACATCTTCATCTCGGTCCGGCCGCACGATCTTTTCGAGCGCGACGGACCCAATCTCTACTGCCGCACACCCGCCTCCATGGTGCAGGCCGCGCTGGGCTGTTCCATGGAAGTGCCGACCATCGAGGGCGGCAAGGCGGAGATGAAAATCCCCGAAGGCGCCCAGACCGGCCGCCGGATGCGTCTGCGCGGCAAGGGCATGCCCCGCCTGCGCGGCGGGCCGCGCGGCGACATGATCGTCGAGCTGTTCGTGGAGACGCCGCGCAATCTGTGCGACCGCCAGAAGGAATTGCTGAAGGAGTTCTGCGACCTTTCCGGCGAGGGCTGCAATCCGGACAGCGCGGGTTTCTTCAACAAGGTCAAACAGTTCTGGGACGATGTGACGACCGACGACGGGCGTCCCAACGCCAACTGACCGCCGCACCGCAATCCGCGTGACACCCCGGCTGGCTACAGCGTAGGGTTTGCGCATGCACGCCACGCCGGACACGACCGACACCCCCGACACGACGCATTTCGAACCCTTCGAAATGCGGCTCTACCGCGTGTCGCCGCTGGGTCCCCTGGCGACGACCCTGGCGCTCTTCGTGCTGGTCTATGGCAGTTATGTCCTGATCGCGGAGATCACGCGCCAGCCGCCGCTTTTCCAGGTCGGCGAAAACGGCGAGATCGTTCTGGTGCAGGTCGCCTGGATCGCCCTCGTCCTGTCGCTGATCCTCACCGCCGGCACCGCCTTCACCGAATTCAGCCGCCGCATGTGGCAGGCCGAGACCGGCGCACTTGTCGCCGCCTTGCAGCCGGATGGCGCGGACGATGCGCGCGCCTTCGCGCTGGGCATTCCGCGCGACTGGAGCCGGCGCTACGCGCTGATGTTCCTGGCCGGCGCCACCGCCGGCCTGGCCTTCAATGGCATGATCGTCCTCACCAGCACCTACACCGTGCTCGGCTATCTCGGATCGGTCGGCCTGTGGTTCCTGCTGGTTTCGCCGCTGCTTTACGGCATCGGCTTCCGTGCGGGCATCGACCTGGCGCGCGAAAGCGGAGCCATCAAACGCCTCATCCGCGACCATCTCGACGTCGACCTTTTCCATCTCGACCGGCTCGACGTGTTCGGCCGGATCGGGCTGCGTGCCGCACGCTCCTGGCTGATCATGGCCGGCATCCTTCTGCTTTTCCTGATCAATCCGAACCGCCCCCACGCGCTGTTCGACGCCAGCCAGCTGTGGATCACCATTCCGGTCGTGACCGCCTCCATCCTCGGCGGCGCCATCGTGCTGACCAGCGCGCTGCATCCGGTGCACCAGAAGATCCGGGCGGCCAAACAGGCGGAGCTGGACCGGATCCACGCCGAGATGGCGCAGGTGCGCGACCGGGCGCTGAACGGCGATGCGGAGGCGAGCTCGGCCCTCGCCGGGCTGACCGACTATGCGATCTGGGTGAGCCATCGTCCGGAATGGCCGGTTTCCGGCGGGGTGACGACGCGGTTCTCGCTCTACATCCTGATCCCCGTCATTCCCATTATCGGCTCTTATGTGTTTGAAAAACTGGCCGATCAATTCGTCGCCGGAGGCGTGTCATGAGCGAGGTCATCAAGATTGCCCTTCTGGGCGTGACGGGCCGTCTGGGCCGGGCCATCGGACGGGCCGTGCTGCAGGCTCCGGACGCCGCCCTGGCCGGCGCCGTCGTGCGCGCAGGCTCGTCCGCCGAGGGCGAGGATATCGGCGCCTGGCTGACCGGCGATCCGTGCGGCTGCCGCGCCGTCGTGGCGCTGCGCGATGCGGTGAGCGATGCGGACATCGTGATCGATGCCAGCCTGCCGGCGATGACAAGCGCCGCCGCGGACCGGCTCGCGGCCTGGGGCGGGCCGCCTCTGGTGAGCGGTGTGACCGGGCTGGACGACAGCCAGCAGGCCCGCCTGGCCGCCGCGAGCGAACGCCTGCCCGTGCTCTCCACCGGCAATTTCTCGCTCGGCATCGCCCTGGCCGAAGCCCTGGTGCGCCAGGCGGCGGGCCGTCTCGGCGCGCGCGACTGGGATATCGAGGTCGAGGAGACCCATCACCGCATGAAGCCCGACGCGCCCTCGGGCACGGCCCTCCTGCTCGGCCGGGCGGCAGCGGAAGCGCGCGGCCGGGATCTGGACGAGCTCGCCGTCACCGGCCGGACGGGCCGGACCGGGCCGCGACAGCCCGGCTCGATCGGGTTTTCCGCCACACGCGGCGGCTCGATCGTCGGCGAACACGCCGTGCGCTTTCTCGGCGAGATGGAGGAAATCTCCATAACCCACCGGGCGATGGACCGGTCGATCTTCGCCAGTGGCGCGCTGGAAGCGGCCCGCTGGATGTATAATGCGGGCCAGGGCCGCCCGCCCGGCCTCTATTCCATGCAGGATGTCGTCGCCGGCGGCTGAGCGTACGGTTGGCAAGAGACGGCAAGAGGCCCGCCCGCTCGGATCCGGCCCGGTGTTACACGTGAAACACGCTTTGCGTCCCTGACCTTGCGCCGCCCGCCAAATCCTGACATCATCCCGCCAAATTCGTGGGATTTCAGGAGGTGTCAGTGCGGCGGGCCGAACGTCTCATCCGGATCGTGCAGGCCTTGCGCGAAGCGGCGCCCGGCGCCGTCACCGCCCAGGAGATGGGCCAGCGTTTCGAGGTTTCCGAACGCACCATCTATCGCGATATCGCCCATCTCATCGGATCCGGCGCGCCGATCGACGGCGAGGCCGGCGTCGGCTATGTGCTGCGTCCCGGTTTCGACCTGCCGCCGCTGACCTTCTCCTTCGAACAGCTCGACGCGCTGGCCCTGGGCGCGCGCCTGGTCAAGGCGACTGGCGACAAGGACCTGGCCTCGGCCGCCGCCGAGGCGCTGGGCAAGATCGAGCACGCCCTGCCCGACACCCATCGCGACCGGCTGCGCTCCACCCCGCTCTTCGCCGCCTTCCTGGACGAGACCGTGCGCCCGGAGGCCTTCGGGCCCGTGCGCAATGCAATCGCCAACAAGCGCAAGCTGCGCGTGGTCTACAATTCCCTCGACGATGCCGTGACCAAACGCGTCATCCGCCCCCTGGCGCTGACCTGTTTCGGCCGCGTCTGGCTGCTCTCGGCCTGGTGCGAACTGCGAAACGATTTCCGCCACTTCCGCACCGACCGCATCGAACGCCTCACCGTTCTGGCGGAAAGCTATGAGGACGAGCCGGGCAAACGCTTCGAGGACATGCGGCGGGCGGCGTAGGGGGCAGATCCCGCACCCTGTCATCCCGGATGGATGCCCGGCCTTGGGCCGGGCGCAAGTCCGGGACCCATAGTCCCGGTGTTTGGAGCATTTTCGGATCGCGAAACCGGTATCCAATTTCGCTGAAAAGCCTTTAGCCGGCTGTCGCTGATATCGAGCCTGCTTTCGTCCCACAGCGCGTGTATGGGTCCCGGCCCTGCGCCCCGCCTGTGCGGGGCATACGGCCGGGATGACAAGGATTGGCGGAAGCCGGAGGAAATCACCAGCTCCCGGTATTCTCCATGCTCGCCCAGGGCTCTTGCGGCGGCAGGCGGTCGCCGCGCTGGAGGAGTTCCACGGAGATGCCGTCCGGCGAGCGCACGAAGGCCATGTGGCCGTCGCGGGGCGGGCGGTTGATCGTGTAGCCCATGTCCTGCAGGCGCGCGCAGGTCTCGTAGACATTGTCCATGCGATAGGCGAGATGCCCGAAATTGCGGCCGCCGGTGTATTCCTCCGGGTCCCAGTTCCAGGTCAGCTCGACGCAGGGCAGGCCCTCGGGGATCTTGCCGCCGGTATATTCGCCGCCCGGATAGCCCGCCGCCTCGACATCCTCGGGCGTGGCGAGGAAAACCAGGGTGAAGCGCCCGGCCTCGACATCGGTGCGGGTGATCTCCTTCAGGCCCAGCCCTTCGCAATAGAAACGCAGGCTGGCGTCCAGGTCGGAGACCCGTACCATGGTGTGCAGATAGCGCATGAGGTCTTCCCTAGCTTGTCTCGTTCGCGACGTCGTCGGTCCGCTTGCCCGGACTCTTCGGATCGGGCAGCGCCTTCACCGCCCATTTGGGGCGTTTGCGCGGAATGACAATGTCGTCGAAGGGTTCCCCGCGCGCCCGCGCCAGCGCGGGCACGAAGGCTTCCGGCGAGCGGGCATGGTGGATGCGCGCCATGACGGCTCCGCACAGCGCCCAGATCAGGCAGAAGCCGAAGAACATGTAGAACATCCAGGGGTAATACCCCTCGTCATACCAGGGGCCGTTTTCCAGCCCGAGCACGATGACCGGCCACAGCGCGACCAGGCCGAGTGCGGCCAGCGGCGTGACGGCAATCGCCAGGATCAGCGCGCCGGCGGCGTAAAGCGCCCAGCGCGGCTCGTAGGCCTGCACATAGATCCGTTCGAACGTGGCGGCATCGACGCCCTTCACCGTGGCCGGCTTGCTCTCGCAGCGCTCGGCATACTCGATACGGGCGTCTTCCATCAGCCGGCGCCGGGCGGCGACCCAGCGGAGAAGGAAGGCCGCGGCCGCCACCAGGGCGACCAGTCCGGCCAGGGCGAAAGGATGTGTCAGCAGCATGGCGCCAAGTCTAGCGCGCCGCGGCCTCGTAGGCGAGCATGGCGCGCTTGCGTTCCACACCCCAGTGATAGCCGGTCAACTGCCCGTTGGTCGCGATCACCCGGTGGCACGGGATCAGCCAGGACACCGGATTGGCGCCGACCGCCGCACCGACGGCTCGCGCCGCCCTGGGCGTGCAGACCTCTTCGGCGATCGCCTTGTAGGTCGTCGTCTCGCCGGCGGGGATGGTCATCAGCGCCCGCCAGACCTGGCGCTGCCAGGGCGTCCCGTAGAGCGCCAGGGGCAGGGGTTTGTCCGATCCCCCGGGCGTGAAGATGCGTTCGGCCCAGGCCCGGGCCTCCCCGTCGTCGCGGCGATAGTCGGCCGCCGGGAAGCGCGCTTCCAGATCGGCGAACCCCGCCTCCACATCCGGATCGGCGAAGGCCAGGGCCGACAGGCCGCGCGGTGCGATCAGCAGCACCGTCTCGCCGAACGGCGAGGGCGCCACGCCCCAGGTGAAGGACAGACCGGCGCCGCGGCGCTTGGCATCGCCCGGCGTGACCGCTTCGTGGGCGATGAAGAGATCGTGCAGCCGGCCGGGCCCGGACAGGCCCGCATCGAAGGCCGCATCGAGGATGCTGGCCCCCTCCTCCAGCGCATTGCGGGCCGCATTGTGGGCCAGCGCGCCGACATATTTCTTCGGGCTCAACCCGACCCAGCGGGTGAAGACGCGCTGGAAATGGTGCGGCGACAGGCCGACCGAGCGGGCGGCAGCGTCCAGATCGGGATGATCGCGCCAGTTCTCGCCCAGATAGGCCAGGGCGTCGGCGATACGGTCGTAATCGCGGCAGGCCGCGTCGAGGTCGAAGGTTTGAGCCGTCATCATGGCGCCAGTCTACGCGTCCGGCCGGACCGCTCCACCCGGTTCTTGCTGCGGCGAGAAGGAGGCCCGCGCCTTGTCGATCGCCGCCCCCAGCGCGCGGGCGAATTCGCCGCGTTCCGGCGGGCTGAGAAAACTGGCCAGCACGAGCGAACGGCCATGCGCGGTGAGCGCCAGCTGGGCGTGATGCTCGTCCGGATCGGTCAGGCGCAGCCTTACCCAGGCGGTGGGCAGGCGGTAGCGGCGGCGATGGCCCGTGGGATGCTGACGCACCACCTCGATGTCGCGGGCATTCACCGTCACCCATTCGCGCGCGCGCCCGTCGCGATAGGAAATCCTGAAGGCGAGCCAGACCAGAAAGGCATCCAGGCCGAAGAACGGCGTTACCGGCCAGGCACCGATCGTGATGAAGAGCACGCCTGCGGAAAAGGAAATCGCCGCGATGGCAATCATCAGCGCGGTGAAGGCCGGATTGGGCAGGGAGCGGTTGGGCGCCAGCTCGGCCTGCATGAAGACCGGCCCCTCATGCGGCTCCACGGCCTCCGCCTCGGCGGGCCAGCTTTCCACGATCGCGTGCATGGCGTGAAAGATAGGGCGCCGGCCGTCCGCGGTACAGGGGGCGCAGGAAACGGGATGACAGGGGCTCTGACGCCGCTATACCTGCCGCCATGACCACGCCGAAATCCGCCCCCCGCAAGACCGCCGCGAAACCGAAGCCGCGCCGCAAGACCCCGCCGCGCGGGCTGACCCGCGAACAGGCGCACGACCTGATGGCGCGCCTCGCCCAGGACCGGCCCGATCCGCACACCGAGCTGGACTACACCAACCCCTATACCCTGCTGGTTGCCGTCGCCCTGTCGGCCCAGGCCACCGATGTCGGCGTGAACAAGGCAACGAAACTCCTGTTCCAGGAAGCCGACACGCCGGAAAAGATGGTGGCGCTGGGCGAGGATCATGTGCGCGACCGGATCAAGACGATCGGGCTCTACCGCAACAAGGCGAAGAATGTGATCGCCCTGTCGAAAATGCTTATCGAGCAGCATGGCGGCGAGGTGCCCGACGACCGCGCCGCGCTGGAAGCCCTGCCCGGAGTCGGCCGCAAGACGGCGAATGTCGTGCTCAACGAGGCCTTCGGCGAGCCCACCATCGCCGTCGACACGCATATCTTCCGCGTCGCCAACCGCACCAAGCTCGCCCCGGGCAAGGACCCGCTGGCCGTGGAGCTGCGCCTGGAGAAGATCGTGCCGGAGGAATTCCGCCACGGTGCCCACCACTGGCTGATCCTGCACGGCCGCTATGTCTGCAAGGCCCGCAAGCCGGAATGCTGGCGTTGCCCGGTCGAGGACATCTGCCGCTTCAAGGACAAGACGCCGGCGCCGAAGGGGGCGTGAGGGGCGAGGCGTCCCCGATTTTAAAATCTCCCATTTCCCCGGACTTGTTCCGGCAACTGTGTTTATGGGGCGTATGGTTTTTGGTCTCTGAGCATGGCGTTGAGGGTGACGAGGAGTTTTCGGGCGACGGCGATGAGGGCGAGTTTCTTGGGTTTTCCGGCCTCGACGAGGCGGTTGAAGACGGCCCTATAGCGGGTATTGGCGCGGGCGGCTGCCAGGGCGGCCATGTAGAGGGCCCGTCGCACCCGCGGCCGTCCGCCGCGGATCCGGCGCACGCCCTTGAAGTGACCGCTGTCGCAGTTGAAGGGGGCCAGTCCGGCCAGGGCCGCGATGGTGCCGGAGGCGCGCTGGCCCAGCTCCGGCATCAGAGCCAGCAAGGTGGTGGCCGTGACCGGACCGATGCCGGGCGCGCTGGTCATCAGGCGGGCCTGTCCGGCCAGTTCGGCCTGGCTGCGGATGAAGGCATCGATCTCGTCCTGCAGCGCCTTGATGGCCGCCTTGAGCCAGTCGAGATGGGCGATCAGGTTCGCGCGTACGGCGTCGGGCAGTCCGGCGGCCTCGCCGAGCCGGACGGTCTCGGCCGCGCGCTGCTGGACCAGCTGGTCGCGGCGCTTATGCAGCCCGGCCAGGGTGTCGCGCGCCTGTGAGCGGACCGGCCGGGTGGCCGGCCTGAGGCAGCGGCCCAGCTCGGCGAGCATGGCCGCGTCGATCCGGTCGGTCTTGGCCAGCCGGCCGGTGGCTTCGGCGAAGCGGCGGGCCTGCATCGGGTTGATGCGGGCATGGGCCAGGCCGGCCGCGCGCAGGCTGTGCCGCAGGGCGCTGTCATAATGGCCCGTGGCTTCCAGCACGACGAGGACGGACCGCCCGGCCAGTGTGGCGATCCAGCCGGCGATGGCGGCGGGGGTGTTGGCAAGGCGCAGATGACCCGCCTCGGGATCGAAAATGTCCAGATGCGCCTTGGCGATATCGATTCCGATGTAATCCAGGTGTAAGCTCATGAGGTCTGTCCCTGTGATGCGACGTCCGTTGCAACCGGCGTCGTGCAACTGTTCAGGCTGAACGCAGACACGCGCGAAGGGGCCCGAGCCGGAACACGGCGTCACAAGCGCCAGGGACCTAACGGCCTCCTTCGCGCAACCATCCTACAACACCTCAAACACACAGGGGCCTACCAAACGGGGAGGCATCGCGGGTTGGCGCCCTGCCGGCTTCGCTACACGTCTCACCTCAACCGGGCCCCGGAACAAGTCCGGGGAAAATGGATTATCGAGAAGAGTCTAAACGCCCGCCTCCAGCGCCTTTTTCACGCGCTTCGGCTTTCGGTCGTAAATCTTGTCCGCCTGTTTCAGCGTCTCGCGGGCGAGTTCCTCGCGGCGGGCTTCCACAAGCGCGAGCGCGGCGTCGGCCCCGACGAGATTGTCCAGACGGGCGGCCAGGCGGGTGAGATCGTGGTGCAGGCCGAGCCCTTCGATCAGCGCTTCCGTCCTGGATTTCTGCCGCCTTACCCCCTCCGGCCAGACCCGTTTCAGCGCCGAGCCCTGATAGAGCCAGTCCTGGACGCGTTTTCGCAGGTCGTGCAGGTGCTCGCCATCGGGGTGCCGGCGCGCGGCTTCGAGCCGTGTGACCGTGCGGCGATAGGTGCGGGCCAGTCCGACGGACACGATCGCACCCGGGTCCTCGACCGGGGTCGCGCCGGCCAGCGCCTCGTCCATCCGGTCGAGCGCCTGCGAGGCCTGTAGCGCGGCCATCCGACGGTCGATGCGGTCGCTGTCCGCCCGGGCCCGCCGGGCGACTTCGGCGAAGGCCCGGCGCATCTCCGCATCGTCGCAATTGCGGGCCAGGGCGCGGGCGAGCTCTTCCAGGTTGTCGGCATCGCGCGCCTCGGCCAGGACATGGCCGGCACGCCGGGCCGCCGCATTCATCCGGCGCGCCGCCTCGCGATCGGCCGGGCGCAGCAGACGGGCGATGGACCGCGCCCGCTTGATCGCCTTGCGGGCCTCGTGGGTGGCGAGAGGAGGCTCGTCATCCATGGCGCCGAGATGGCGGCGGGCACGGGCAATCTCGCGGCGCACCAGCCGCGGCAGATCGGCGGCAGTCTCGTCCTTGCGCAGTGTCTCGGTCATGTCGCTCCCGGTTGGCCGGTTTTCCACCCTATCAGGTCAACGAAACCGTGCCGGGCAGGGTTCCGGGCCGGGGCCGGATCAGGCGTTCAGCCGGCGCCCCAGCGCGCGGGCGAAGACCTCGCCCATTTGCGGGCCCTGCTCGGGATAGAGATAGGGCTCGATCAGCTCGATCTCGATCAGGGCCAATTGTCCGTCGAGACCCCGCAGCATGTCGACCCGGGCGTAGAGCGGATCGCCCTCGACAAAGTCCAGCACCGAGCGGGCGAGGGCGAGCTCGGCGGCGTCGGGATTGTGGATCTCCTCATGGCCGCCATAGGAGGACTGCACGCGGTAGTCGCCCTTCGCCGGGATCTTGCGGGCGCAGTGGGAGAATTCGCCGTCGAAGAAGAGGAAGGCGTATTCGCCCTCCTCGGCCACGGCGGGCAGGAAGGGCTGGATCATGCAGTCGGCCGGCGGAAGGGCATCGGCCGGCGGCAGGGCGGCGCCCTGCTTCACCCGCGCCTGGCGCCAGGCGCCGGCGCCGAGCACGGGCTTCACCACGATATCCGTGCAGCCCAGCGTTTCGAAGGCTCCGGACACGGTGGCCGCATCGGCGCGCTCGGCCCACAGGGTCGGGATCATCGGCGCACCGCGCGCCGCAAGGTCCTTCAGATAGGTCTTGCGGCTGTTCCAGCGGATCAGGGAGAGCGGATTGAAGAGCCGTGTGGCGCTGTCGGTGCGCTCCAGCATCGCCATGAAGGCGTCGGGCTTTTCCATATAGTCCCAGCACGTGCCCACCACGACGGCGTCATAGGCCGACGGATCGAAGTCCGCATCGTCCCAGATGACAGGCTCCAGCGTCAGACCGGCCGCGGCGCAGGCCGGCTGCAGCGCCGCGATCTCGTGCTCGTACTCGAACGTGTCGGCACGGGCGTCGGGATTGTCGCGGAACATGCAGGCCGCGGTGAGGAAGGCAATACGGGTCATGGCCGGGGCTTTAGCAGAGCGCGTCCCTGCCGCAAGCCTTGTTATCGCGGTGTGCTGCGGTTAGGTCTCTGGGCGAACCCGCTGTCTTTTAGCCACACGACGGATCTTCCATGTCCCAAGCCCGTTATGACGTGCTCGCTGTCGGCAATGCCATTGTCGACGTCCTTTCCCCGGCCAGCGACGACTTCCTGTCCGCCGAGGGGATCGCCAAGAATGCGATGACACTGATCGACGAGGACCGCGCGCGCTCGCTCTACGAGCGCATGCAGCCGGGCAAGGAAGCCTCGGGCGGGTCGGCCGCCAACACGGTCGCCGGCATCGCCTCGCTGGGCGGGAATGCGGCCTATATCGGCAAGGTGGCCGACGACCAGCTGGGCGAGATCTTCACCCACGACATCCGCACGATCGGCGTGCATTTCGACACGCCGGCGCTGAAGGACGGCCCGGCTACCGCGCGCTGCCTGATCAATGTGACGCCGGACGCGGCCCGTTCGATGAGCACCTTCCTGGGCGCCGCGGCGCTGGTGACGGAAGACGATGTCGATGCCGGCGCCGATGCGCTCAAGGCCTCGCAGATCGTCTATCTGGAAGGCTATCTCTTCGACCGCGAAGAGGCCAAGCGTGCCTATGTCGCCGCCGCCGAGATGGCGGCCGCCGCCAACCGGCGCACGGCGCTGACCCTGTCCGACGTGTTCTGCGTCGATCGTCACCGCGCCTCCTTCCGTCATCTGGTGGCCAACCATATCGACATCCTGCTGGCCAACGAGGCCGAGCTGCTCGCGCTCTACGAGACCGAGGATTTCGACACCGCTCTGGCCGCCGTGCGCAAGGATGTGGCGATCGCCGCGGTGACGCGCTCGGAAAAGGGCGCCGTGATCGTGGCCGGCGAGGAGACCGTGACCGTTCCGGCCGCGCCAGTCAGCCAGCTGGTCGACACGACCGGCGCCGGCGACCTGTTCGCTGCCGGTTTCCTGCTCGGCCTGGCGCAGGGCCGGCCGCTCGCGGAAGCGGGAAAAATGGGTGCGATTTCAGCTGCCGAGATCATTTCGCACTATGGCGCACGGCCCGATTGCAGCCTGAAAGCACTCGCGGAAGAGGCCGGAATCGCCTTCGACTGAAGGCCTCCCCGGCATTCGACTAAAAACTTAACGAAAAAACTCCGGCATTTTAACCACAATTCAAGTGCTTGGTGTCAGCCTGACCGTCGAGAATAGGTGAGAAGACGTCTCGCCTGTGTGTTTGGTGGCGAAGTCGCGGCCCCTTCCGGGGCTCGCGTTCAGGGGTAGACATGGCACCCATCCGCAAAGCGGTGTCGCGAGTGATGCGATCGCTGGTGATGAAGTTCACGCTTCTCACCGGCGCGCTGATTTTCGCGACCACACTGATGCTGATGACGCTGGAGAGCATTTCCGCGCAGCGCGAAACGCGTAACCTGCTGATCGACCGGTCTGTGGCCTCGCTGCAGACCACGGCGAGCCGGCTAGCCAATGCGGTCTCCGACAATAACAGCGATTTCGTCGATCTGTATGTCGAGGAACTGATCGCGTCGCTCGGCGCACAGGAAATGTACGTCCTCAACAATCGCCGTGAAGTGCTCGGCGAAGCCTATGACGACGACCGCGAACAGGGCCGGCTGCGCGCCGCCGACATGGCGGTGATGGCGCTGGGCGCAGGCGATCTGCGCTATTCGGTGCATGACGGCGCGCTGGAAATGGCCGCCCCGGTCTATACGGCCGAACGCCGCCTGGTCGGCGTCGTCTACGCCAAGCGCCAGCTGGTCGAACTCGTCGCCTCGCGCAATGCCGCGATCCAGCGCCAGACGCTGATCGCGCTCTTCGCCCTGGGCATTTTCCTGCCGCTGGCCGCCCTGATCGTCGGCCGGGCCCTCAAACCGGTGCAGACGCTGACCGATGCGGCGCGCCTGGCCTCGTCGAAAAATCTCGACATGCGGATAAACGTGAAGACCGGCGACGAGCTGGAAGTGCTCGCCAATGCCTTCAACCGCATGTTTGCGCGCCTCGACGGCAATCTCAAACGCATTCACCGCCTGGCCTATGTCGACCTGGTGACCGAACTGCCCAATCGCGAACGCTTCCGCAAGGAAACCGAGCGCGTGGCGCGCAAGGCGCTGGAAGAAGGCACGTCCGGTGCCGTGCTCTTCCTCGACCTGGACCGGTTCAAGCGCGTCAACGACTCGCTGGGCATCGGCGAGGGCGACCGCCTTCTGGAAATGGTCGGCCGGCGCCTGTCGGAAGTCGTGCGCGGCTGCGATCTGGCGATGGGCTTCGACGAGCACGCCATGGTCGCCCGTCTCGGCGGCGACGAGTTTACCGTGCTGCTGCCGCGCATCGAGGACAGCGCCGATGCGGCGCGCGTCGCCAACAAGCTGGTCGATGCCATCCGCATGCCGTTCGAGATCTCCGGTCACCACGTCTTCCTGGGCGTGTCGATCGGCGTCGCCGTCTTCCCGCAGGACGGCGCCGACCCGGAGACCCTGATGCGCCATGCCGACCTGGCCATGGCCCATGCCAAACGCGCCGGCGGGTCCGCCGCGCAATTCTTCGAACCGACCATGAACCAGTCCGCCTTCGAGCGCCTGGTGCTGGAAAACGAACTGCGCGACGCCGTTCAGCAGGACCAGCTCGTGGTCTTCTACCAGCCGAAAGTCCTGATGAAGGACGGCACCTGCGCCGGCGCGGAAGCGCTCGTGCGCTGGCAGCATCCCACGGCGGGCCTTTTGTCTCCGGGCGCCTTCATCGAGGCGGCCGAGGAATGCGGCCTGATCGGCGAGATCGGCGACTGGGTGCTGCGTGCGGCGTGCCGCGAGGCTGCGTCCTGGCGCAAGCAGGGCCTGGAAATTCCGGTGGCCGTCAATGTTTCCGCCATGCAGTTCGAACGCGAAGGCTTCGCCCAGTCCGTGCTCGACGCGCTGGAAGCGGCCGACCTGCCGCCGCACCTGCTGGAGCTGGAACTGACCGAATCCATCGCCATGGAAAACCCGGAACGGGTGATCGAACAGGTCCAGCCGCTGCGCGAGAAGGGCGTGAACTTCGCCATCGACGATTTCGGCACGGGGCATTCCTCGCTGGCCTATCTCACGCGCATGCCGTTCGACGTGTTCAAGATCGACCAGTCCTTCGTACGCGACATGGCGACCGATCCGCATGCCCGCATCGTGGTCGAGACGATCCTGGCCATGGCCAAGTCGCTGAAGCTGGAAACGGTCGCGGAAGGCGTGGAAACCGCCGAACAGATGAACATGCTGCGCGCCCAGGGCGCGACCCTGGCCCAGGGCTTCCTGTTCGGCCGGCCGATGCCGTCCACGGACCTGGTGGACTTCGCCACCGACAGCCGCAGCGACCGCGCCGCCAGCGGATAGGCCATCTGGTTTTGAGGGCTTGATCCCGCCTCCCGGTCCGGCCACATGCTTGATGGCCAGATCGCAAGGGAGTTGCCCCGCATGACGCATTCATCCTCGCCCGACTATGCCGATGCCAGCCAGTGGCGCGGCACCACGATCGTCGCCGTGCGCAAGGGCGGCAAGCTGGTTCTGGCCGGTGACGGCCAGGTCTCGATCGGGCCGACCGTGATGAAGGGCAATGCCCGCAAGGTGCGCCGCCTGGCCGGCGGAAACGTCGTCGCCGGTTTCGCCGGCGCCACGGCCGATGCCTTCGCCCTCTTCGAACGCCTGGAAGCCAAGCTGGAACAGTATCCCGGCCAGCTCGCCCGCGCCTGCGTCGAGCTCGCCAAGGACTGGCGCACCGACCGCTATCTCAGACGCCTGGAAGCCATGCTGATCGTCGGCGACAGCGTGGAAACCTATCTGCTCACCGGTGCCGGCGACGTGCTGGAGCCGGAAGACGGCGTCGTCGCCGTCGGCTCCGGCGGCAATTTCGCCCTGTCCGCCGCGCGCGCCCTTTACGAGTACGAGGAAGACCCCGAGCTCATCGCCCGCAAGGCGATGGCCATCGCCGCGCGGATCTGCGTCTACACGAACGAGAATGTGACCGTGGAAGTGCTCGGCAGCGATTAGGGCCGCCTCCTCCTTTCCTCCCCATTTCATGGGGAGGGGGACCCGCGAAGCGGAGGAGGGGCGCCGCGGCTACGCGGCGGAATGGCGGAGCCAAGCTGAAGCGCCGGAACGCGAAGGGTTGCTGCTTCACCCCGAACACACTTTCCCCGCCCCTGTGCCGGGGCCTGTCACGGGGTCCGGGGGAAGCGGGGACATCTCCGGGCCGGCCCCCGGCAGACGCCCGCAATTCGCCAACCTTACCTCTTGTCATCCCGGCCGTATGGCCTGCGAAGGCAGGCCGGAGGGCCGGGACCCATACGCGCCGATTTCTGCCGGAAGCAGGCTCGGTATCCGCGACAGCTGGATGAACTCGGGGATTATGGGTCCCGGACTTGCGCCCGGCCCCGGGGCCGGGACTGGGCCGGGCATCCATCCGGGATGACGGAAAGAGGACGCCTACGACGCGAAGATCCGGCTTTCGTCGCGGAAGGTCTTGAATTCCAGGGCGTTGCCGGCCGGATCGCGGACGAAGAAAGTGCCCTGCTCGCCCGGTTTCCCCTCGAAGCGGACATAGGGCTCGATGACGAAATCCGTGCCGGCGTCGCGGAATTTTTCCGCCAGGGCGTCCCAGTCGGACCAGTCCAGCAGAAGGCCGAAATGGCGGACCGGGACGGCGTGACGGTCGACATCGCCGGTCGGCGCGGGCGTGCATTCGCCCGGGGCGAGATGGGCGACGATCTGGTGGCCGTAAAAGTCGAAATCGACCCAGTGGTCGCTGGAGCGGCCTTCCGCACAGCCCATCAGCTCGCCATAGAAACGCCGGGCGGCGGCGAGATCGTCGACGGGGAAGGCGAGATGGAAACGGGGCCGGTTCATGCGCGTTCTGCCTTTCGGGACTGGTTTCATGCCGTCCCCCTGATTACATCAAGCGGACCGACAAGCAACGCAAAGCCCTCATGACCGATTTTTCCCCCCGCGAAATTGTCTCCGAACTCGACCGTCACATCGTCGGCCAGTCCGATGCCAAGAAGGCCGTAGCCATCGCCCTGCGCAATCGCTGGCGCCGTCGGCAGCTGGAGGAAACGCTCGCCGAGGAAGTCACGCCGAAGAATATTCTGATGATCGGCCCGACCGGCGTCGGCAAGACGGAGATTTCCCGCCGCCTGGCCAAGCTGGCCGGGGCGCCCTTCATCAAGGTGGAGGCGACCAAGTTCACCGAGGTCGGCTATGTCGGCCGCGATGTCGACCAGATCGCCCGCGACCTGGTGGAAGTGGCGATCTCGCTGGTGCGCGAGAAGAAACGCGAGGAAGTGAAGGCGCGGGCCCATTCCGCCGCCGAGGACCGGGTGCTCGAGGCGCTGGTCGGTCCCGGTGCCAGCGAGAGCACGAAGGACAGCTTCCGCAAGCGCCTGCGGGCCGGCGAGCTGGACGACAAGGATGTCGAGATCCAGCTGTCGGAGACGTCCTCGCCCATGCAGATGCTGGACATTCCGGGCATGCCTTCCGGTGGCGCCGGCGTGCTCAATCTTGGCGAACTCTTTGGAAAAGGCTTCCCCAAGAAGACCAAGACCGTGCGCATGAAGGTGAAGGACGCCTACGAGCCGCTGATCGAGGAAGAGGCCGACAATCTGCTCGACGACGCCCAGATCACCGCCGAGGCGATCAGGCTGGCCGAGAATGACGGCATCGTCTTCCTGGACGAGATCGACAAGATCGCCGCGCGCTCGGATGCCCGCGGCGGCGACGTGTCCCGCGAGGGCGTGCAGCGCGACCTGCTGCCGCTGATCGAGGGCACGACGGTGGCCACCAAGCACGGCGCCATCAAGACCGACCACATCCTCTTCATCGCCTCGGGTGCCTTCCACGTCTCCAAACCGTCCGACATGCTGCCGGAGCTGCAGGGCCGCCTGCCCATCCGGGTCGAGCTCTCCGCGCTGACCGAGAATGATTTCATCCGCATCCTCACCGAGCCGGAAGCCAATCTGATCACCCAGTATACCGCGCTGATGGCGACCGAGGGTGTGACACTCGATTTCACCGACGACGCCGTGAAATCATTGGCGAAACTGGCCGCGGACGTGAATTCGAGCGTGGAGAATATCGGCGCCCGGCGGCTGCAGACCGTGATGGAAAAACTGGTGGAGGAGGTCTCCTTCACCGCCTCGGACCGCTCCGGCGAAACGATCTCGATCGACGAGGCCTATGTCGCCGAACATGTCGGCGAGCTGGCCAAGGATGCCGACCTGTCGAAATTCATTTTGTAGGGGAAGCAGGCGTTCGGCACTACGTCTTCCGCCCTACGCGCAGCGTCACGTAGAACGCGCCGCCGCCGCCATGGCGGATATGGGCCGGCGCCAATCCTGACACATACTGACGCAGTTCCGGAAGGCCCAGCCATTCCGGGAGCTTGCGGCGGAGCACACCGGGCTCCTCGACATAATCCCAGGGCGCGGCCTCTCGCTGGCGCGCCTTCAGACCCTTGCCGGTGATCACCAGCACGGTGCGGTATCCGCTGGCATGGGCCATCATGACAAAATGCCGGAGCGAGGCGTAGGCCCGGTCCTGGGTCAGCCCGTGCAGGTCGATCCGCGCATCGATGTCGACCCGGCCGCGGCGCACGCGTTTCTCGGTGGAGCGGTCGTGCGGGACCGGCGGGTGATGGGTGGCCGGGGCCCGGTATTCGTGACGGCGCGGCAGGTGCGAACCCGGCGCCCTGGGCGATACGTCACCTTGTGCGACATCAGTGTCGCCGGACCGCACCGCCGGCGGGACATCCGCGTCCTCTTCAAGCGACCGCTTCTTCGCCTCGTCGAGCGGCGTGACCGTGCGCGCCACCTTCTTCCAGAGGGCGTGCTCCTCGGGCCGTATGGTCCGCTTGCGCTTCATCGGCGCTCACGCCGGATCCTGCTCGGCGAACAGGCGCGCCACCACGGTGTGCGGCAGCAGCATCACCCAGTCCGCCTCGGCCCGCGTCGATCCGGCGCGGCGCTCGGCCGCCTCGCCCCAGCCCCAGAAGAAATCCGCCCGCAAGGGCCCGGTGATCGCCCCGCCGGTATCCTGGGTGACAACCAGGCCCGACCACGCGCCCAGTTCCGGGAGCTCCGCGCTCAGCCAGACCGGCACGCCATAGGCATGCTGCGACGGGTCGACCGCGATCGAGGCCATCGGCGTCAGCGCCACGCCGGACGCACCGGAGGGCCCGACGGACGGATCGTCCAGCACCTGCGTTTCGAAAAAGACATAGCGCGGATTGACCGAGAACAGCGCGGCCGTCGCCTCCGGCCCGTTTTCCTCCAGCCAGCGCTCGATGCCGGCCTTGGAGGCCGCATGCGCCTCCAGCTCGCCGCGCTCGATCAGCTCGCGGCCGATGGAGCGGTAGGGCAGGCCGTTATGGGCGGCGAAGGCGGCGCGCTCCTGGTGCCCGTCCGGCCACACGAGGCGGCCGGAGCCCTGGATCTGCAGGAAAAAGACATCGGCCGGCCGGCCCCAGGCAAAGATCTCACCGGCATCCTGGCGCTCGATCTCGGCGCGGTCCTTGTAAAGCACCAGCTCGCCCGCGCGCACCTCGCCGACAATCCGGCGTCCGGCGAGACTGTCGTCGAACCGGCCCAGATCGACGGTGACGAGATCGTCGGGCCGGCGGCGCAGCGGCTGGGTGAACTCACCCTGAGGCGCGCTGCGGACATGCACGAAGGGTTCGTAATAGCCGGTCAGAAGACCGGTGTCGGCCCGGCTTGCACTGCCCGGATCGGTCGCGACGACCCGGACCGGGGTGAACACCGCCTCGAACACGGCCTGCAAGCCGGCCTCCGCGCCCACCGCATCGAGCTGGGTGCACGCATCCTGCCATTCCGCGACGGTGCCGGCCCATTCCGCGCGGGTGCTCAGCGGCGCCTCGGCCTCGCGCAGCGCGCGGCGTTCGCAGTTTCGCAGGAAGGCCTGGCGGGCCGCTGTCAGATCGGCCGCGGACCAGCCGGACAGGGCTTCCCAGGAGACCGGTTCGAAAGCCAGCGTGCCGGGCAGCGGGGCCGGCGGTTCAGGTTCGGGTTCCGGCGCGGTGTCCCGGGCCGGCTGGCAGGCCGCAAGCAGCGCCAGGGCGAGACCGGCCAGACCGGCCAGACCGGCCCATCCGCTCCGGTCTTTATGCCGATGCGACACGGGTGAGGACCCAGTTGGGATTGTTGTCGTCGGTGCGGCGCTGGAAGACCCAGTCCTCGTGGACGGTGGACAGGCGGCTGAAATCGCCGGCCACGGGCTTGCCGTCCGCATCCACGGTTTCCGTGGCAATCTCGGCATCGAAATGCACCTTGATCGTCGCGGTGTGATCGGTGTGCTCGGCTTCGGTGATCTCGGCGCTGCGGATGCGCTCGATCTCGGTACGCACGGTCTGGCCCGCCGCCTCGCGCTTGTCGATGGCCGCTTCGTAACGGGCATAGACCGCATCGGCCAGCAGGGGTTTGAGCGCCTCGCGATCGCCCCGGGCAAAGGCCTCGACGATCATCTCGTAGGCCTTGCGGGCGCCCTCTAGGAAACGGTGCGGGTCGAAACGGCTGTCCGCGTGGGCGATGGCCTCCAGCCCGGCCGCGGCCGGACCCTCGAAAGCGGGCCGCAGATGGGCGGCATTGCCGGTCTTTTCGCCGTCGGGCCGTTCCACCTCGCGGCTGGCCGGGGCTTCCATATGGCCTTCGCGCCGGCCCAGAACGGAATACAGGCGGATGGCGAAGAAGACGGCGATCGCGCCGAAAAGCAGGGTCGAAAGGAGTTCGATCATCAAGGGCCGCCAAGCAAACGGGACAAAGGGTCTTGGCCACAGATATAGGCTCTTATCGGGCGCGCGTCAGCCTCTGCGCTGTGGAGCTGCCTGCTTGCCGCGCCGGGGCCTGCGTGGTAACGGGCGCGCTTCGTTTGCACACGGCCCCGCGGGGGCCGGACGTTCACCTTGCCCATCCGGGGACCCACATGACCGACGCACCGTCCACGCCCAATCCGACCCAGACGCCCGAACAGCCCCAGCTCCGGGTACTTGCGCAATACGTGAAGGACCTGTCCTTCGAGAACCCCGGCGCTCCGGATACGCTGCGCCCCGGCCAGCCGGCCCCGGGTATCGATCTGGCGATCGACGTGAAGGCCCGCGCCCTGGGCGAAGACAGTTTCGAGGTCGTGCTGGTGATGAATGCCCGCGCCACCCGCAAGAACGACGCCGGCGAGGAAACCGTCACCTTCATCGCGGAACTGTCCTATGGCGGCCTGTTCCGGCTGGCCAACATTTCCGAACAGGAGCGCGAGCCCTTCCTGCTGATCGAGTGCCCGCGCATGATCTTCCCCTATGCGCGCCGCATCCTCGCGGACGTCACCCGCGACGGCAATTTCCCGCCGCTGATGCTGGATCCGGTCGATTTCGCCAGCCTCTACCGGCAGCAGCTCGCCAAGCGCGCCGCCGCCGTTCCGGGCCCTGAAACCAACGGCAATGGCGATCCGGCCGCGTCGAACTAGCTGCCTCGGCAAGCTTCCGGCCTGGCAAGCGGTCCCCCTTCCCCTTGATGGGGAAGGTGTCCGGCGCAGCCGGACGGAAGGGGTGAATCCCGGGGCTCGACCTTCAAGCACAAAGCGGCAGGTACCTCGCCCCCACCCCATCCACCACGCCTGCGGCGCGGTCCCCCTTCCCCATCAAGGGGAAGGATGGAATGCACATCCTAGAGGTTCGACAGGCGTTTCCAGAGCGCGTCCTCGCCCATCTCCTCGATAAAGGCTGCATGGGCGGCGCGCTCGGTCTCCGTGACCCGCGAGGCAAGCGGCCGCGGCCGCGCCGGTCGGGCCGGAAACGTCACCTTGCCGTCCTCCGAGGCGCTGCGGCCAGACAGGTCGAGCGCCCGGGTGCGGCCGCCCGTCAGTTCCAGATAGACCTCGGCCAGCAGCAGGGCGTCGATCAGCGCGCCGTGCTTGTCCCGCGTGTCGAGCGAGATTTCGAACCGCTTGCACAGCGCGTCCAGCGAGACGTAGGAGCCGGGGAATTTCGCCCGGGCGATCCGGGCCGTGTCCTTGAACCGGTCGTCGGGATAGATGTCGACGCCCAGCCGGGCCAGTTCCATATTGATGAAACCGCGGTCGAAGGGCGCATTGTGGGCGACCAGGACCGCATCGCCGACAAAGCCCAGGAAGTCCTCGGCGATCTCCTCGAATAACGGCTTGTCGGCAAGGAATTCCGCCGTCAGGCCGGTGATCTCGGTCACTTCCCGCGGTATGGAGCGCTGCGGATTGACATAGGCATGATAGGTCTTTCCGGTCGGGATGCAGTCGATCACCTCGACGCAGCCCAGCTCGGTAACGCGGTCGCCGGTATTGGGGTCGAGCCCCGTGGTTTCCGTGTCGAAGACGATTTCGCGCATAGTCCGCCCCGTTTCCCGCGTCAGGCGCGCAGCGCCTCGATGATCTTGCCAACCTGCTGACGTGCATCGTCGAAACCGCCCGATGTTTCAACGATATAATCCGCCTTCTCCAGCTTCACCGAATCAGGCGTCTGGCGGGCGATTATGGCCTCCAGCTTGGCATCCGTCATGCCGGGTCGCTTCAGCACGCGCTCGCGACGCACATCGTGCGGCGCATGCACGGCAACCACCGCATCGACATGGGCATGCCCGCCGGTCTCGAACAGCAGCGGCACATCCAGGATGACGATATCGGCACCATCGCGTTCGGCCGCGTCCAGAAAGTCCTGACGCGCCTGCGCCACCAGGGGATGGACAATGGCTTCCAGGCGTTCGAACCCTCCCGGGTCCTTGCGCAGGGCCGCCGACAGCCGGTCGCGATCGATCGACCCGTCCTCGCCCGTGGACCCGGGAAAGGCGGCCTCGACCGGTGCGACCGCCGCACCGCCGGCATCGTAGAGCGCGTGCACACAGGCATCGGAGTCGAAGACGGGTATGCCGGCCTCGCGGAACATGTCCGCCGTCGCCGACTTGCCCATGCCGATGGATCCGGTCAGGCCGACAATCTTCACGACGTCTCTCCCAGCGCCTCGAGCAGGACCGGCCGCACCGGCGGACCGGACGGGGCGGGCACGCCGAAGAAGGCCTGGAAACTGGGCACGGCCTGGCCGATCAGCATGTCGAGCCCGTCGATGACGGTCAGCCCGGCGCGGCTCGCCCCGCGCAGGAAGCCCGTCATCAGGGGCGTGTAGACACTGTCGAAGACCACAGCGCCCGGCCTGGCCCGGACCCAGTCCATGTCCAGCTCGTTCTGACCTTTAAGCCCCAGCGCCGTGGCGTTGACGACCAGATCGGCGTCGCTCAGCGCGTCATTCCGGTCCGCCCACTCGACGATCCGGGCCTTCGGGGCGAGCGCGCCGGCCAGGGCTTCGGCGCGTGCACGGCTCCGGTTTGTCAGGATCAGCCGGGAAATGCCGGATGCGACCAGGGCATGGACGAGGGCGCGCGACGCGCCGCCGGCGCCGAGGACGAGGGCCGTGCTTTGCGCATAGGGAATACCCGCCGGCTCCAGGGCGGCCAGGAAGCCGCGGGCATCGGTATTGTCGGCGGTGATGCCGTCGGCCCCGAATGTCAGGAGATTGGCGGCACCGATCGCCGTTGCGGCGGGCGAGGCCCTGTCGGCGAGGGCGAGCGCGGCCTCCTTGTGCGGCAGGGTGACGTTCAGCCCGGCCGCCTGGCTGTGCGCCAGACCGCGCACGAAGGCCTCGAAACCCGCCGGAGCGACAGCAAAGGGCAGATAGGCGGCATCCAGGCCCAGACCGGCGATCCAGTGACCCATCAGACGCGGCGACAGGGAATGGGCCACGGGATCGCCGACCACGCCGGCCAGCGCCGCCGACCCTGACAGGCCGGTGACAGTCATGACCGGATCACCCCGAATTGTCTCAGCGCCGCGAGCAGGGGAAGCAGCGGAAGACCGAGAATGGCGTAGTAATCGCCCTCGACCCGGTCGAACAATTGCGCGCCCAGACCTTCGAAGGCGTAGGCGCCCACGCTGGCGGTCAGCGCGAAACCGGCCTCGTTCAGGTACATGTCGAGAAAGGCATCGGAAAAGTCCCGCACATGAAGGGTCGAGGTCTGC
Organism: Pseudomonadota bacterium; assembly: GCA_034659015.1. GTDB lineage: Bacteria > Pseudomonadota > Alphaproteobacteria > Caulobacterales > Maricaulaceae > Maricaulis. Next base: position 305,960 of record JAYEGL010000001.1, read on the forward strand.
TGGTGTTGCCAGACGCATTCGCCATCCCGGCACAGCGCGAGGCCGGCGTGAAGATGATGGTCGCGGCCGCGCATCGCCATCAGCCGGTCGCGGGCCAGCTCGGCGCGGGGCAGCTTGTCCAGCAAGGCACCGTCCAGCTCCATGGTCTGGTCGGCACCAAGCACGAGCGCACCCGGCCGCCGTCTGGAGACCGCTTCCGCCTTGGCCCGGCCGAGGACCAGTGCCATGTCGGCGGGATCGAGCTCCGAACGCTCAGCCTTGATGACACTCTCGTCGACATCCGGCTTTTCGACACGGAAGGGTATGCCGGCGTTTTCCAGCACCTGGCGGCGGATCTGGCTGCCGGAGGCAAGAATGAAGTCCGTCATGAATTGGCCGACCGCTTCTCGTTGAGCAGATTGATGATTTTCGCGGCCGTCTCTTCGATCGAGCGGCGGGTGACGTCGATCGTGGGCCATTTGTATTTGGCGAAAAGGCGCTTGGCATAGAGGATCTCGTCGCGCACGGCGAAGTCGTCGATATAGTCGGTATCGCGATCCTCGTTGAGGCTGAGCAGCCGGTTCCGCCGGATCTGCACGATGCGTTCCGGCGAGGCGGTCAGTCCGACCACCAGCGGATTTTTCAGCGTGTAGATCTTGTCGGGCAGGGGCACGTCCTTGACCAGCGGGATGTTGGCGGCCCGGAAACCGCGATGGGCGAGGTAGACGCTGGTCGGCGTCTTCGAGGTCCGGCTGACGCCCAGGAGCACGATGTCCGCAGCCTCATAATCGTCGCCCTGGCCGTCGTCATGAGCCATCGTGTAGTTCAGCGCGTCGATGCGGCGGAAATATTCCGCATCCAGCGAGCGCTGCGCCCCGGCGCGGCTGGCCACCGGGCGTTCCAGATAGGCGCTGAGCGTGGCGAGCATGGGATCGAGAATGGCGATCGCCGGCACGCCGATCTCGGCACAGCGCGTTTCCAGCTCGCGGCGAAGATCGGCATTGACGATCGTGTACATGACCACGCCGGGATAGGCCTCGATCTCCTCGAACACCCTTTCCATCTGCCGCGAGGACCGAACCAGGGCGTAAAGGTGTTCCAGGGGGTGGGTGCCCTCGAACTGGGCCACCGAGGCGCGCATCACCTCCATGAGCGTTTCGCCGGTCGAGTCGGACACCATGTGGATGTGAAAACAGGTCTCGAACGTGTTGGACGGCGGAACGGTCATGGCAGCGGGGCCCCCGGATGGCGTTTACGATCTGTTAACAAGTCGGGAAAACCGGCCCGCCTTTTTCCGATCGCATCTGACCCTGTTGGTAGTACCGGGTGTTACCCGGCACAACCAACACCTCTTTCCACATGCAACCGGGCTGTGGGAAAGCGTGTGGGTTTTTTCCGGCTGTGCAAGACAAGATCGGATTTATCGACACGATATTCCTCGAGAATCCGGGTTCACGCCATTGAATCATAAAGGATTTCTCGTTTTCCCCACTATCCCGGCAATCGGGGCTGTGAACAAGCGGCCGGGGAGAATGAGAGGCGGTAAAACGGTATAACCGGCGTCCCCAACATGATCCACGGCACAACAATTACCTCAATTCATTTACTTGGTTTTAAGAGATGAAAAGGGGCTGGTGAAAAGAACGCATTGATCCCGTCTCCCGCCACGAATAAGCAGTCGGGATGACACAGAGTTCGAAAAAGCCGCTTCTCGCGGTCCTGGGCGGAGACGTCCGCACCCCGCCGCCTGTCTGGCTGATGCGTCAGGCCGGCCGCTATCTCGACGAATACCGGGAGGTCCGCTCCCGGGCCAAGAATTTCATCGATTTCTGCTTCTCCCCCGATCTGGCTGCCGAAGTGACTCTGCAGCCGATCCGGCGCTTCGGTTTCGACGGGGCGATCCTGTTCGCGGATATCCTGCTCATCCCGATCGCCCTGGGCCGGAAGGTCTGGTTCGTGACCGGAGAAGGTCCCAAGCTGGACCCCTTCGATCCGCTGGATTTCGAGGCGCTGACGCCCGAGCGCGCCGAAGAGGTTCTGGCGCCGGTCGGCGAGACGCTGCGGCGCGTGGCGCCGGAACTGCCCGGCGAGACCACGCTGATCGGTTTCGCCGGGGCACCCTGGACCGTGGCGACCTACATGGTCGAGGGGGGCGGATCCAAGGACCGCTTCTCCGCACGGGTGGCGGCCTGGCGGCATCCGGAAGCCTTCGACGGCATGCTGGAGAAGATCGCCGACGCCACGGCGCGGTATCTGGTCATGCAGGCCCGGGCCGGGGCGGACGTGCTCAAGATTTTCGACAGCTGGGCGGAAGGTCTGCCCGAACCGCTGTTCGAGCGCGTGGTGATCCGGCCGACGCGGCGGATTGTCGAGGCGGTCCGGGCTGCCGGCGTGGATGTGCCGATCATCGGTTTCCCCCGCGGTGCCGGGGCGTTCTATGCCCGCTATGCCCGCGAGACCGGGATCACGGCCATCGCCCTGGATACCGGCATGGATCCGGCCTGGGCCCAGTCCATGCTGCCGGAGGGCATGCCGGTTCAGGGCCATCTCGACCCGGCGGCCCTGCGCGCGGGGGGCAAGGCGCTGCAGTCGGAAACGCAGCGTTTGCTGGATGCCTGGTCCGGCCGGCCCCATATCTTCAATCTGGGTCACGGCATTACGCCCGATGTCCCGGTCGCGCATGTCCACGAATTGCTGGCATGTATCCGGGAGCGGGCCTGAGACAGGAGAACGCCTATGGGCGATGCGCGCCGCAAGCTGGCTGTCGTGCTGTTCAATCTGGGCGGGCCGGACGGTCCCGACGATGTGCGGCCATTCCTGCGAAACCTGTTCCGCGATCCGGCGATCATCCGGGCGCCCGGCCCGGTCCGCGAGGCACTGGCCCTGTTCATCTCGACCGTGCGGAACAAGGAAGCCAGGGCCAATTACGCCAAGATGGGCGGCGGATCCCCGCTTCTGCCGGAGACCAGGAAGCAGGCCGCGGCGCTGAAAGCGGCGCTCGAGGCGGACATGCCGGACCGGGAGATCCGGATCTGGCCGGCCATGCGCTACTGGAACCCGCTGACCGAGGATGTGGCCGGCGAAGTGAAGGCCTGGGCGCCGGACGATTGCGTTCTGCTGCCGCTCTACCCGCAGTTCTCCACCACGACCACGGCGAGCTCGCTGAAACGCTGGCGCGAGGCGGGCGGGCCGGAAACCCATGCCGTGTGCTGTTTCCCCACCGAACCGGCCTTTGTGGACGCCCATGCGGCGCTGATCCGCAAGACCTGGGAGAAGGCGGGCCGGCCGGACAATATCCGCCTGCTGTTTTCCGCCCACGGTCTGCCGAAAAAGGTCATCGAGGACGGCGATCCCTATCAGTGGCAGGTCGAGCAGACGGTCGCGGCCGTCATGAAACAGATGCCCGACTTTCCCGACTGGCAGGTCTGCTATCAGAGCAAGGTGGGTCCGCTGGAATGGATCGGCCCGTCGACCGAGGACGCGATCCGGGGCGCAGCGCAGGACGGCAAGAATATCATGCTCAGCCCGATCGCCTTCGTTTCCGAGCATATCGAAACCCTGGTCGAGCTCGACGAGGAATACGCCGAAGTGGCCGGGGAGTGCGGCGTGACGACCTATGTCCGCGTGCCGGCGCTGGGCCAGGATGCCGTTTTCATTGAATCTCTGGCCGGTCTGGTGAAGTCTGCGCTGGAGCGGGGGCCCGGTCCGTTGCCCGATACGGGCACACGGATCTGCCCGGCGGAATGGTCCGGCTGTCCGTGCCGGCAAACGGAGACGGCGAGCGCATGATCCTGGCAGCCTATGACTGGCTCAGAGCCCTGCATATCCTGGCGGTGATCGCCTGGATGGCGGCGCTGCTCTACCTGCCGCGGCTTTTTGTCTATCATTGCGGCGCCACGCCCGGCGGCGAGCTGGGCGAGACGCTGAAAATCCAGGAACGCCGCCTGCTCAAGGGCATCATGAACCCGGCCATGATCGCGACCTGGATCTTCGGGCTTCTGCTGGTGTGGTCCAATGCGGAACGCGCCGGCGGCTGGTCGGTCTTCCTGCACTGGGCGTGGATCGCCAAATTCGCCCTGGTCCTGGCCATGTCGGCCGTTCACGGCGTCTATTCCAAACGTTTCAGGACGTTCGCAGACGGCACGAATGACTGGCCGCACACGCGATATCGCATGCTGAACGAGATCCCTTTCGTGCTGGCCATCCTGATCGTGCCGATTGCGGTCGTGGCCCTGAAATAGCAGGCCGTCCGGCCGGGACGCTTGACGGCATGGGCGAGCCATGGCAAGGCTTTTGGCAACTCCTTTTATGGATCCTTTCTTTGCGTAGCGCAGGACACCGGTCCGACGACGCGCCTGCCCATTCCACATGTCTCGGGTTTCGACCGGTTTCCGGCATCCCGCTTGCTTGAACGCGACCGTTCCCGTCCGGGAATCTCGCTCCCGATGTCTGACAGATAGACCTACCATGACCGAAGAAAACGCCCTGCCCGCCCCGCTCGAAGGCCTGGAGCGGATGACGCTGCAGGATCTCAAGGAAAAGAAGCCGACCGAACTGCTGCAGTTCGCCGAGGCGCTGGAGATCGAGAACGCTTCGGCGCTGCGCAAGCAGGGCATGATGTTCGCCATCCTCAAGGCGCTCGCCGAACGCGATGTGGAAATCCACGGCGGCGGGGTGATGGAGGTTCTCCAGGACGGGTTCGGTTTCCTGCGCTCGCCGGAATCCAACTATCTGGCCGGCCCGGACGACATCTATGTGTCGCCGACCCAGATCCGCAAATTCGGCCTGCGCACCGGCGACACGGTCGAGGGCGAGATCCGCAGCCCGCGCGACGGCGAACGCTATTTCGCGCTCCTGAAAGTCTCCTCGATCAATTTCCAGGATCCCGAAAGCGCCCGCCACAAGGTGCATTTCGACAATCTGACGCCGCTCTATCCCGAGAGCCGTTTCGTCATGGAGTCGGAAGACCCCACGGTGAAGGACCGCTCCGGCCGGGTGATCGACATCGTCGCCCCGCTCGGCAAGGGCCAGCGCGGCCTGATCGTCGCGCCGCCGCGGACCGGCAAGACCGTCCTGCTGCAGAACATCGCCCACTCCATCGAGAACAATCATCCGGACTGCTACCTCATGGTGCTGCTCATCGACGAGCGCCCGGAGGAAGTCACCGACATGCAGCGCACGGTGAAGGGCGAGGTCATCGCCTCGACCTTCGACGAGCCGGCGACGCGGCACGTCCAGGTCTCCGAAATGGTGATCGAGAAGGCCAAGCGCCTGGTCGAGCACGGCCGCGATGTGGTGATCCTGCTGGATTCGATCACCCGTCTGGGCCGCGCCTACAACACGGTCGTGCCGTCCTCGGGCAAGGTGCTCACCGGCGGTGTCGACGCCAACGCCCTGCAGCGGCCCAAGCGCTTCTTCGGCGCCGCGCGGAATATCGAAAACGGCGGCTCGCTGACCATCATCGCCACGGCGCTGATCGATACCGGGTCGCGCATGGACGAAGTCATCTTCGAGGAATTCAAGGGTACGGGTAACTCGGAAATCGTGCTCGACCGCAAGGTCGCCGACAAGCGCGTCTTCCCGGCCATCGACATTCTCAAGTCCGGCACGCGCAAGGAGGAACTCCTCGTCGACCGGGCCCAGCTGCAGAAGATGTATGTCCTGCGCCGCATCCTCAATCCGATGGGCGCCCAGGACGCGATCGAATTCCTCCTCGACAAGCTGCGCCAGACCAAGACCAACGACGAATTCTTCGAGTCGATGAATACGTAGGCCTGTACCTGCGGCATTTGTCATCCCGGCCGGATAGCCCGCGCATGCGGGCTGGAGAGCCGGGACCCATACGCGCCGATCTCTGCCGGAAGCAGGCTCGATATCCGCGACAGCTGGATGAGCAACGGGATTATGGGTCCCGGACTTGCGCCCCGCCTGCGCGGGGCATCCACCCGGGATGACATCGATGAAATGTGCTAAGGCACCAGCACGCTCGCACCCGTCGTGCGCCGTCCTTCCAGGTCCTCATGCGCCTTTTGCGCGTCCGCCAGGGCGTAGCGCTGGTTGATGTCGATCGAGATCGCGCCGCGGGCGACGGCGTCGAAGACGTCGGCGGTGTTGGCGGCGAGGTCGGCGTCCGAGGCAACATAGTGCATCAGCGAGGGCCGGGTGACGTAGAGCGAGCCCTTCTGGGTGAGGATGCCCAGATTGACGCCTGTGACCGGGCCCGAGGCATTGCCGAAGGTGGCCAGGAGGCCACGCGGCGCCAGACAGTCCAGCGACATCTCGAACGTATCCTTGCCGACCCCGTCATAGACGACGGGCACGCCGCGCCCTTGGGTGATCTCGCGGACGCGTTCGACCACATTCTCGCGGGAATAATTGATCGTGTGCGCCGCGCCCTTCTGCCGCGCGATCTCGCACTTCTCGTCCGAACCGGCCGTGCCGATCAGGCTGACGCCGAGCGCTTTGGCCCATTGGCAGGCGATCTGCCCGACCCCGCCGGCGGCAGCGTGGAAGAGGATCGTGTCGCCGGGTTTGACCGCATAGGTGTCCTTGAAGAGATAGCGCACCGTCATGCCCTTGAGCATGAGGGCGGCCGCCTGTTCGTCGCTCACCCCGTCGGGGATCCTCGCCACGCGGGAGGCGGGCAGGATATGAGCTTGCGAATAGGCGCCGATCGGACCGGTGCCGTAGGCCACGCGATCGCCCTCGGACAGCGTGTCGACGCCATCGCCCAGGGCGTCGACGATGCCGGCGGCTTCCAGGCCGATCCCGCTGGGCAGGGGCACGGGATAGAGTCCGGAGCGGTGATAGGTATCGATGAAATTCACGCCGATCGCGGTGTGGCGGACGCGGATCTGGCCGGGACCGGGATCGGGGAGATCGACGTCTTCCACGCGCAGAACGCCGGGTCCCCCGGTTTCGTGAATGCGGATCGCCTGGATGCTCATCAGCCTGCCTCTTCTTGCAACACCCTGTCAGATAGGATGTTTCCCGTGAAACACTAGGCGATGAACCGGTCCGGCATCAAAAACCGGTCGCGCGCGGCCGGATCGGCGAGGCGGTCAGCGGAGTACCAGGTGTCGAGCCGGCGGGCGGACGGAGCCTCGCCCGTTTCCGCGATGATCGCGAGAAAGGCGAGTGTCTTGGTGACGGAGCGCTTTTCGGGAACGCCGGCCTTTAGCGTGATGCGCGCGAGGGCCCGGTCGTACAGACGCGCGGCCTCGAGAAAGTCGACCCGGGCCAGAAGGCGCCGGGCCATGTCGACATGGGCGGCATGATCGAACTGCGCCGGGTCGGTTTCGCCGGCCAGGAAGGCTTCCAGGGCGTCGTCGCGATCAGCGGTCGCCATGGTCCGCCTCTTTCAGCGTGTGGCTGTCGGCCGCCGTGAGATCGAGCCCGTAGACGGCCTTGAGCCGGGCGATGGCGTCAAGCGTGTCGGGCGAGAAGGGAGCCTTGCCCTCGAAGGCGTGCCAGACAATGCCCTCCAGCAGGTCTCCGAGCGACAGGTCGAGATATTCGGCCAGTCCCTTGAGGGTTTTCAGCGTGCGGGTTTCAAGCCGCACGCCGGTCTGTGTGCGCGTGAGGGTCTTGCTCATATAGGTACAATGTTACCAAAGTAACATTACGTCAACCGGACGGAGTCAATCGAGCGGGCAGGCGGTCATACGGCTTTTGAGCGCGCCGGCACCACCGAGGGCCGCAACCGCGGCGTCCACATCGTCGATCGACAGCAATTCCACACCGGCCTCGTCGGCCTGTCGATAAGGGGCGGGATCGCCGGACTCGAGGGGGAAGAGGCCCGCGGAGGTCTCCAGCCCCGCCTCGGCCAGGCGGGCATCCGCATCGGCGTCGGCTTCGCCGACACCCAGCCATATATAGACAGCGTCCAGATTGACGCCGGCGGCGGCGAGCGCGTCCGGATCGTTCGGCGCGGACAGCACCAGGCCCGGGTCGAGCGCGTGGATGGACGCGGCCTGCTCGACGGAGTAGGCGATGATCGCGACCGCATTGCGGGCGTCGTGGTCGTGGACAAATCGGACGATGTCCTCTGCCGGGACGGATTTGAGATCGAGATTGAGGATCAGTCCGGCCGTGCGGGCGGTCTCCAGGGCCTGGGCGAGCGTGGGGATGGTGTCGGCGAGGGGATCGCCGTCGGGGTCGCGCAGCTGGGTCCCCGACAGATCGGACCAGGACAGCCCGTCCAGCGGAGCCTGGGCCGTCGTCGTCCGGTCCAGCGTGTCGTCGTGCAGGAGGAAGAGCGTGCCGTCCGCAGCGCGGCGCACATCGATTTCGGCATAGAGCACGCCCCGTTCACCAAGCCGTTCCAGGCTGGACAGCGCGTTTTCCGCATAGCCGTCCGCCGGTCCGCCGCGATGCGCGGCCAGCATGGCATGACCGTTTTCGCGGAAACAGGCGAGCTGGGCGGCGGGCGCGGCCGCCCCGGAAACAACCGGGTTCGCGGCGCTCGACTCCGTCCCGGAGGAACAGGCGGCGGCGAGAACGAGAACAAGCGGGGCGAGGCGGTTCAGCATGAGGGTGTCTCCGTAGCGGGCGCGAACACTATTCCACAGTCACGACAGACGTGTATCTGTGACATGCTGAAATTCAGCGTCGCGGGCCGGTCATTCCGTGCCTGGATAAACAGAGACCATAACGGGGAGAGACATCATGGCCGACACGTCGGGAATTCGCCTTTATCACGCACCGCGCACCCGCTCGATCCGGGCGCGCTGGCTGCTCGAGGAGATGGGCCTGCCGCACGAGATCGTTTCGGTGCCCTTCGACAAGCGCCCGGTCGGCGACGAGGCTTATGCGGAGATCCATCCGCTGCGCAAAGTGCCTGTGCTTCACGACAAGGGCACGGTGGTGATGGAGTCGCTGGCGATCCTTCAGTACCTGCTGGGCCGGTACGGACCTTCACCGCTGGAGGTGAAGCCGGAAGAGGAGGATTACGGATCCTACCTGCAATGGCTGCATTTCGGCGAAGCCGGCATGGGCATGGCCGTCAACCTTCTCCTGGCGCACTCGGTGCTGCTGCCGGAAAAGGCGCGGGATCCGAAAATGGCCGCCTGGGCGCTTTCGGAAGTTAATCAATTACTTGAATTCGTTGGAAAAACGGGACTTGGAGAGCGCGAATACCTCGCCGCGGACCGGTTCACCGCGGCCGATATCTCCGTGACCTACATGTTCTACCTGCTCAAGACGATCCGCCAGTTCGACGGGGCGCCGGACAATCTCAAGGCCTATTTCAAGCGGATGACCGGACGCGACAGCTGGGCCGTCGCGTCGGCCCTGGACTAGCGTGCTTTTTCATCCTCGCCCTTGATGGGCGAGGGGGACCGCTGCGCGAGCAGCGGTGGAGTGGGTGGGGGCGAGGTGTCCGAATAGGCAAGCACCGGGGTTCACCCCTTCCGTCCGGCTTTGCCGGACACCTTCCCCATCAAGGGGAAGGATGGAGGCGTGCTTCCGGTGAACCCTAGTCCGCCCGGAGGTTCTTCTTGAGGAAGTCCAGCGTGCGCCCGTCGGCGAGGCGGGCGCTTTCCGGATTGTAGTGCGCTCCCTCGATGCGCGAGAAGGCATGCTCGTCGTCGGGATAGTCGTGCAGTGTGACCTGGCGGTGCGGGTCGAGGCCGGCATGCATGGCGGCCTGGGCTTCCGGCGGCACGAATTGGTCGCGGCCGGCGATGTGCAACATGAGGGGTTTCGAGATCTTTCCCGCCTCGTCGAGATGATCGGGAATATTCACGCCGTAATAGCCGACCGTGGCGTCGCTGTCGGTACGGGCCGCCGTGAGATAGGCCATCAGGCCGCCCAGGCAGAAGCCGATCGCGCCGACCTTTCCGTTGCAGCCTTCCATCTTGCGCAGGTGCTCGATCGTGGCCTGCACGTCCTCGATACCGGTATCCGGATTGAACTTGCCCATCAGGTCGAAGGCCTGGTTCAGTTCCGCCTCGGTCTTGTCGGTGATGTCGATGCCCGGCTCGATCCGCCAGAAGAGGTCGGGACACACGGCGATGAAGCCCTGGCCGGCGAGGCGGTCGCACATCTCGCGCATCACGTGGTTGACGCCGAAGATTTCCTGGAGGACGACAACGCCGGGTCCGGCTCCGCCTTCCGGTTTGGCGAGGTAGGCGGAGAATTCGCCAGCCGGTCCGGTGATGCGGATATCTTGACCTGTCATGTCATGCTCCTGTTGAGTGATTGAGGGGCCAACATCCTGCGAGGTGGCCATGAAGGTCAATATCGAGATCGACTGCACACCCGAGGAGGCCCGGAACTTTCTGGGTCTGCCCGACGTGACCGCGCTCAACGAGGCGCTGATGGCGGAGATGCAAAAGCGCGCCGAAGCGAATATGGAACAGCTCGACCCGGAGGCGCTGATGCGGCAATGGACGGCGTTCGGCGGGCAGATGACCAACCAGTTCATGGATCTCATGCGCGGGGCCACGGGTCCGTCCGGCGGCGGCAAGGGCGGAAGCAGCAAGGACAGCTAGGCCGTGAACACGACAATCTATGCCCTGTCCACGCCGCCCGGCCGGTCCGGAGTGGCCGTGGTCCGCCTGTCCGGCGCCGGGGCGGGCGGCATGCTGGACGCGCTGGCGGGCTTTCCCCGGCCGGAGCCGCGGCGGGCGACACTGCGCACCCTGCGGGCGCCCGACGCCTCCATCATCGACAGGGCGCTGGTGCTCTGGTTTCCGGGACCGGGCAGTTTCACCGGCGAGGATTGCGTGGAACTGCATCTGCATGGCGGCACGGCGGTCATCGAGGCGGCCCTGTCGGCCCTGGACGAGAGCGGGGCGGTACCGGCGGAAGCCGGCGAGTTCACGCGCCGGGCCTTCGAGAACGACAAGCTCGATCTGACCGAGGCGGAGGGCCTGGCCGATCTGATCGAGGCGGAAACGGAAGGCCAGCGCAGCCAGGCCCTGGCCCAGATGTCCGGCTCCCTGCGCACGCTCTACGAGGGCTGGCGGGCGGATCTGATCGTGGCCATGGCCTCCATCGAGGGCGAGATCGATTTTCCCGACGAGGCGGACGTGCCCGACGCCCTGTCCCACGTGGCCTATGAACCGCTCTCCCGGCTGATCGCCTCGATGCGCGAACATCTGGACGACGGGCGGCGCGGCGAGCGGGTGCGCACGGGCTTCTCGATCGCCCTGATCGGGCCGCCCAATGCAGGCAAGTCCAGCCTTCTGAACCGGCTCGCCCGGCGCGAGGCGGCGATCGTGACGGATATTCCCGGCACCACGCGCGATGTGGTGGAGGTGCGGCTGACCATGTCGGGTTTCCCGGTGATCATCTCCGATACCGCGGGCCTGCGCGAGGCGGTCGATGCCATCGAGGCCGAAGGCGTGCGGCGGGCCCTGGACCGGGCCGACAATGCCGATCTGCGGATCGGTGTGGTCGATGCCCGCTCGGATGCGGACCTTCTCGATCTGCGCGGCCGGCTGCGGGACAATGATCTTCTCGTTCTCAACAAGCTCGATCTTGCGCCGGACAGGAAAAGCGACGGGGCCTATCCGCTCAGCGCCAAGTCGGGGCAGGGCGTGGACATGCTGGAAGCGCAGATCGAGGCGATCGTGCGCGAGCGGCTGGGATCGCGGGAATTGCCGGCGCTCAGCCGGGCCAGGCACAGGCGCGCCGTGGAAACCGCCCTGGCGGCGCTGGAACGGTGCCGCGACCAGCTCGCCGATGCGCCGGAGCTCGCCGGCGAGGATGCACGGCTGGCCGTGCGGGCGCTGGAAAGCCTGACGGGCCGGGTCGATGTGGAGGATGTGCTGGACCGGGTGTTCAGCCAGTTCTGCATCGGCAAGTAGGTCCGGACGCCGGAACGGCACTGTTTCACGTGAAACACCGGGGCGCTGCCTCTCGACTCAGCGTGCTGCCGGCATTATGTAGGCCGACCTTTTTCACCCGGGCGGAGCAGGATCCTGACGGCCATGAAGCAGTGGGATGTCATCGTCATTGGCGGCGGCCACGCCGGCAGCGAAGCCGCCTCGGCGGCGGCGCGCCTGGGTGCGTCGACGCTCTTGCTGACGCACCGTCTGGATACGATCGGCGAGATGTCCTGCAATCCGGCGATCGGCGGGCTGGGCAAGGGGCATCTCGTGCGCGAGGTCGATGCCCTGGACGGCGTGATGGGCCGCGTCGCGGATGCATCGGGCATCCAGTTCCGTTTGCTCAACCGGTCCAAGGGACCCGCCGTGCGCGGACCGCGCACCCAGTCCGATCGGGCCCTCTACAAGCAGGCCATGCAGGCCGAGCTGTCGAGCGTGGACAAGCTCGAGATCCGGGCCGCCGCGGTCGAGGATCTGATCATGAATGGCGATCGCTGCGTCGGTGTCACCGATGCGGATGGCAATGAATACGCCGCCTCTGCCGTGGTTCTGACCACCGGGACTTTCCTGCGCGGCATGATCCATCGCGGCGCCGAGCGCATTCCCGCCGGGCGGGCGGGCGAGGCGCCGGCCATGGGGCTCGGCGAGCGGCTCTACGGCATGAAGCTGCGGATGGGCCGGCTGAAGACGGGCACACCGGCACGATTGCGCAAATCCTCGATCGATTGGGACGCGCTGGAACAGCAGGCGGCCGACGAGACGCCGGTGCCCTTCTCCTTCATGACGGACCGGATAACGGTGCCGCAGATTACCTGCGCCATCACCCGGACGACGGAAGAGACCCACCGGATCATCTCCGACAATCTGGAACACTCGGCCGTGTATAGCGGCGCCATCGCCGGGCGCGGTCCGCGCTATTGCCCGTCCATCGAGGACAAGGTGGTGCGCTTCGCCGACCGGACGAGCCACCAGGTCTTCCTGGAACCGGAAGGGCTGGACGATGACACGGTCTATCCCAACGGGATTTCCACCTCCCTGCCGGACGCCGTCCAGGACGCCTTCCTGAAGACGCTGCCGGGTCTCGAACAGGTCGAGGTGAAGCGCTACGGCTATGCCATCGAATACGACTATGTCGATCCGCGCGAGCTGGACGCCACGCTGCAGGTGCGCGCCGTGCCGGGTCTGTGGCTGGCCGGCCAGATCAATGGCACCACCGGTTATGAGGAGGCGGCCGCACAGGGGATCATGGCGGGCTTCAACGCCGCCCTGGCCTCGACCGGCCGCGCGCCCTTCGTGCTGAGCCGATCGGAAGCCTATATCGGCGTGATGATCGACGATCTGATCACCCGGGGGGTCAGCGAGCCCTATCGCATGTTCACCTCGCGCGCCGAATACCGGCTGACGCTGCGGGCGGACAATGCGGACCAGCGCCTGACGCCGCGTGTGATCGAACTCGGCGGCGCCTCTGTTTCACGTGAAACACGCTTCGGTGAGAAGATGCGTGCCCTGGAGACTGCGCGCGAACAGGTCCAGGCGCTTTCGCTCACACCGAATGAAGCGAAGAAACACGGGCTGTCCGTCAATGCGGACGGCAAGCGCCGGACCGTCAGTGAGCTCCTCGCCTACCCGTCGATTGGCTGGGAGGACCTGACGCCGGTCTGGCCCGAGCTGTCGGATTTCGAGCCGGGCATTGTCGAGCAGATCGAGATCGACGCGCTGTATGCCGGCTATATCGATCGCCAGCAGGCCGACATTCTGGCCTTCAGGCGGGACGAGGCGGTGCGGCTCCCGCGGGACCTGGACTATCGCGCCGTCGGCGGTCTTTCCAACGAGGCGCGCGAGAAGCTCGAAGCGGCCCGGCCGGACACGCTCGGCCAGGCCTCGCGCATCGAGGGTGTCACGCCCGGCGCCCTGACTGCCGTCCTGGCGCATGTGAAACGCCACAGCAAAGAGGCCAGCTAGGTGACACGCGAGGAGTTTGCGGCCGAAACCGGTGTTTCACGTGAAACACTGGCGGCCTTCGATCGCTGGCGCGAGATCCTGGTGGAGACCAGCGCTCACACCAATCTGGTCGCCCGCAATTCGCTCGACCATTTCTGGGAGCGGCACGCCCTGGACAGCTACCAGCTCATGCCGCTTGTTTCACGTGAAACACGGTTGATCGCCGATCTTGGTGCCGGCGCCGGATTTCCGGGAATCGCACTGGCCCTGGGCCTGCGCGAGCGCGGCCAGGCGGGCCGGGTGGTCATGGTCGATTCCGTCGGCAAGAAGGTCGCCTTCCTGCGCAAGGTGATCGATGCGCTGGGCCTGGATGCCGAAGCCCGGTCGATTCGCGTGGAGACGCTGGATCCGGCTGAAGGCTTCGATCTGGTGACGGCGCGGGCTTTTGCACCGTTGAATAAATTATTGGATTACGCGGCTCCGCTGTTGAAAAACGGGGCTGAAGGCCTCTTCTTCAAGGGCCGTCAGTACCGCGATGAATTGACCGAGGCGCGTAAAAGCTGGACATTCGATCCGGAAGTCATACCCAGTCAGACCAGTGACGGTGTGATCCTGCGCATCAGAGAGGTCGAGCGTGTCCGATAAGAAAGAGCGCCGCAGAGCGCCCCGCGTCATCGCCATCGCCAACCAGAAGGGTGGCGTGGGCAAGACCACGACAGCCATTAATCTGGGAACCGCCCTGGCGGCCATCCGGCAGAAGGTCGCCATCATCGATCTCGATCCGCAGGGCAATGCCTCCACGGGGCTGGGCGTGCCGCCCAACAAGCGCACCCTGACATCCTATGACGTTCTGATCGGCGGCGATCCGTTGAAATCGGCCCTGGTCCCGACCGTTGTGCCCGGATTGTCGATCGTGCCGTCGGACCAGCTCCTGTCCGGCGTGGAGCTGGAACTGGCCGACGACCAGCGCCGGTCCTACCGGCTCAAGCGCGCCGTGGACCAGAGCCTGGCGGCCCTGTCGGGCGACGAGGAGGGGCTGGACTATATCCTGATCGACTGCCCGCCCTCGCTGAATGTGCTGACCGTGAACGCGCTCACCGCGGCGGATGCCATTCTGGTGCCCTTGCAGTGCGAATTCTTCGCCCTGGAGGGTCTGTCGCAATTGCTCCGCACGGTCGAGCGGGTGCGCGGTCATCTCAACACCAAGCTGGATATCCAGGGTGTCGTGCTGACCATGTATGACAGCCGCAACAACCTCTCCGCCGAGGTCGCCGCCGATGTGCGCGATTATTTCGGCGACAAGGTCTACAAGACGATGATCCCGCGCAATGTGCGGGTCTCCGAGGCGCCCTCCATGGGCAAGCCGGTGCTGCTGTACGATCTCAACTGCACGGGCTCGCAGGCCTATGTCGGCCTGGCCAAGGAAATCGTCCAGCAGGAACGCAAACGCCGCCGCGAAGAGCAGGGTGAAGCCGCATGACATCCACTGACAAGAACCGCCGCCTGGGACGCGGGCTCTCGGCCCTTCTGGGCGAGGTCGAAACCGAGGATTATGCTGCGCCGGACGCCGACGCGGCGCCGGCCCGGCCGGCGGCGCGGGACGGTGTGCGCAACCTGCCGATCGAGCTGATCCGGCCCAATCCGGACCAGCCGCGCAAGACCATTACCGAGTCCGAGCTGGAAGCCCTGTCCGAATCCATCGCGGAAAAGGGCGTGGTGCAGCCGATCCTGGTCCGCCCGGTCAAGGGTGAGGACGAGGCCTACGAGATCGTCGCCGGCGAGCGCCGCTGGCGGGCCGCGCAAAAGGCCCGTCTGCACGAAATTCCGGCTCTTGTCCGCGAGCTGACGGACAAGGAAACGCTGGAAATCGGCATTGTCGAGAACGTCCAGCGCTCCGATCTCAACCCGGTGGAAGAGGCCCATGCCTATCGTCAGCTGATCGACCGGTTCGGCCATACCCAGGACGATGTCGCGCGCGCGGTCTCCAAGAGCCGCAGTCATGTCGCCAACATGGTTCGCCTCCTGGCCCTGCCGCAGGCCGTGCTGACATCCCTTGCCAGTGGCGACATCTCGACCGGTCACGCCCGCGCGATCGCCTCGGCGCCGGATCCGGAAGCCCTGGTTGATATCATTGTTTCCAAGGGGCTTTCTGTGCGGGAAGCCGAAAGGCTGGCCCGTGAGGCCCAGTCGGGCGGGGCCCCGGAAAAGAAGGGTGCCAGGGCTTCAGCGTCCGCTGACAAGGATGCTGACACGCGCGCGCTTGAGGCGGACATCGCAACCCGCCTGGGTCTGTCGGTCGACATCCGTCACGGCACCAAGGGCGGCGAGATCCGGGTCCAGTACAAGACGCTGGAACAGCTCGACGATGTCTGCCGCCGCCTCAGCGGCGAACGCGGCGCGGCCTAGGTATCAGACACTCTTTACAGGCGCGCTGATGTGCTCTGCATCGCTTACGCGCCGCCCCCTCAGTCGGCTGCGCCGACAGCTCCCCCGTAAACGGGGCGAGCCCTGAACAAGGCTTCCCCTGCGAAGCGGGGGAAGTGGCCGAGCCCGGCCCCGGGCCGGGGAAGGCGATGGGGGAGAGTGCGTCGGCCTAGCCGCGCACCTGCGCCGCACCGCGTGCCAGACGGATCAGCAATTCACTGACCAGCGCTTCGGCCGGACTTCCCGACCGCTTGACCTCGCGCTCGGCCTGGAAGGCGAGCTGACGGGCATGCTCCAGCCGCCGTCCGCGCCACAGCGAGACCTGCCGGCGGAAGACGTCGGCCTGGGGACCGAAACGGGGCGCGCCGGCGCGGGCGGCCGCGCTGTCATCGCCGCCCGATGCCTGCACGATGCCGATCTGGTCGAGACGGCGCTGCAGGGCTCGCAGGATCGCCACCGGACTGCCTCCGGCACTGACGGAGCGGACATAGGCCTTGTCGGCCTCGGCCAGCCGGCCGAGCAGGGCGGGTTCGAGCACGCCATCCATCTGTGCCTCGCCCTGGTCGGCCGCGATGGCCTCGACGTCGTCGAGCGTCACCTCGTCATCGCCCTCGGCCCGCTGACCCTTGAGACCCTTGTAGAGGATCAGCTTGTCGATCTCGCCCCGGGCCAGGGCGCGGTCTCCCTCGAGCCGCGGCAGCCAGGCCATGCGCGCTTCAGGTGCAATCGATAGGTGTTCGGCTTTAAGTAGGTCTTCGACGAGGGTTCCGAGTGATTGAGCTGTATCGGCATAACACGCTATAGATAAAGCCTTTTTCGCCGGTTCGAAGGCTTTTCGGAGCTTCCCTCGTGGCGTTAGATCGCCGGACTCGACCACGAGCACGGTTTCCGGCACGAGAGAGCCGCTCTCGATCCCGGAAATCAGCTCGACGATGGGCGCATTCCCGGTCTCGCCGCTGAGCCGGACGCGGACCAGGCGCTGACCGCCGGTCAGGGACATCGCCGCCATCGCATCGGCGAGGGCGGCCGGGTCGGATTTGAGATCCTCCTCGGTGAGCTGGGTCAGCGCGAAGGGATCGTCCGGATCCGCGAGCACGGCCTTCACAAGCGTATCGGCACGTTCGTGCGCCAGGCCCCGGTCGGGCCCGTAGATCAGATAGGCCTTGATGGCCGGATCGGGTGAGCGGACCCTGGCGTCGGCATCGCGGGCCGAAACCTTCATGGCGTCGGCGTCCCGCCCGTCTCGTCGATCTCGTTGAGCGCCCGGACCAGCTGGACGGCAATGCGATCCGCCGCCATGCGCGCGGCGCGCTCCTGAGCGTCCTGTTCGGAAATCATCGAGGCATAGACCGAGCGCGACAAGTCGTAGGACGCCTCGCCATAGGTCGAGCCGCTGAGTACGGGATCGGTCTCGCCGTCGCGGTAGAGCGAATAGTCGACCCTCAGACGAATGGCGAACCGGCGCACGATCGCGTCCGCGCCCAGGCCCAGACCGTCGGCGCCGAGCCGCGTTTCGGTGCGCAGGGTGAGCGGGCCGCCGGCATGCCGTGCTCCCATCTCGTCCAGCAGCGCTTCCTGCAGCAGGAAGTCGACCCGTTCCTCGCCGGTCTCGACGCGAATGTCGGAGAGATTGCCGGCCAGTCCGGCGCCGCCATACATGGGCGTGAAACCGCAACTGCCCAGCGTCAGCGCGACCGAGGCGACGAGCAGGCCCTTGATCATTCCGCTGACACGCATGGCTGTCCTATCCTGCGACGATATTGACGATCCGGTCCGGTACCACGATCACCTTGCGCACTGTAAGCCCTTCCGTGGCCCGTGCCACCCCGTCCGTGGCCAGGGCAAGGGCCTTGACCTCGTCTTCGGCCGCACCCTTGGCCACATCGATCTGGTCGCGGCGCTTGCCATTGACCTGCACCGGCAGGGTGACGGTGTCCTCGACCAGAAGGGCCGGATCGGCCTCGGGCCAGGCGGCATCGATGACCAGGCCTTCACCGCCCAGCCTCGCCCAGCATTCCTCGGCCAGGTGCGGGATGAAGGGGGCGATCATGCGCACCAGAATCCCCAGCGCCTCGGCCTTGGCCGCAATGCCGGCTTCGTCGGACGGCTCGAACTTGCGAACCGCATTCACCAGATCGTGGATCTGGGCGACGGCCGAGTTGAAGCGGAAGCCCTCGATGGAGTCCGTGACTGATTTCAGGGCCTTGTGCGCGGCCCGGCGGATGTCGAGCGCGTCGCCCTGGGCGTTGGCGGCCACGCTGTCCGGTCCCGGAGCGCCTTCGGGCAGGGAGGTGACGGTGGTCCACAGGCGCTGGATGAAGCGCCACACGCCCTCCACGCCGCTGTCCGTGTACTCCACATCGCGTTCCGGCGGGCTGTCAGACAGTACGAACCAGCGGGCCGCATCGGCGCCGTAGCTTTCGATGAAGGCATCCAGGTCGACCACATTCTTCTTCGACTTGGACATTTTCTCGATGGCACCGACCGTGACCGGCTGGCCGGTCGCGACCTCGACCAGCGCCCCGTCGCGATCCTCGACCTCGTCGGGGCCGAGCCATTTGCCCCCGGAGGACTTGTAGGTCTCGTGGGTCACCATGCCCTGGGTGAACAGGCCGGCGAAAGGTTCGCCGCCCTCCAGGCTCATCAGGCCGCAATCATTCAGCGCGCGCGTGAAGAAGCGGGCATAGAGCAGGTGCAGGATGGCGTGTTCGATGCCGCCGACATACTGGTCGACCGGCATCCAGCGCTCGGCATCGTCCGGCTTGAACGGCGCGTCCTCGGCCCAGGGCGAGGTGAAGCGCAGGAAATACCAGGACGAGCACACGAAAGTGTCCAGCGTGTCGGTTTCCCGCCGGGCCGGCTTGCCGCATTTCGGGCAGTCGGTGTTTTTCCAGGTCGGATGGCGTTCCAGCGGATTGCTGGGATGATCGAAGGTGACGTCGTCGGGCAGGGTGACCGGCAGCTGGTCTTCCGGCACCGGCACGGCGCCGCAATCGGCACAGTGCACGACCGGAATCGGACAGCCCCAATAGCGCTGGCGCGAGACCAGCCAGTCGCGCAGGCGGTAGCTCGTGGCACCCTTGCCCAGATCGCGCTTTTCCAGTTCCTCGATGGCCCGTTCGATCGCCTCCGGCGTTTCCAGACCGTCCAGGAAGCGCGAATTGTAGATCGTGCCGTGACCGGTATAGGCCTCGTCCCCGATCGTGTGGGTCTTCGCATCCGCATCCGGCGGCAGAACGACCGGATTGACCGGCAAGCCGTACTTGCGGGCGAAATCAAGGTCCCGCTGGTCGCCGGCCGGCGAGCCGAAAATGGCGCCCGTGCCATAGCCCGACAACACGAAATTCGCCGACCAGACGGGGACTTCCCAGCTTTCGTCGAAGGGGTGGCGGACCTTGATGCCCAGATCCACGCCGTGCTTGGGCGCTTTTTCGATCTCTTCCTCGGTCGTGCCCATGCGGGCGCATTCTTCGGTGAAGCGCGCAATCTCCGGATTGTCCGCCGCCAGTGCCCTGACGATGGGATGATCCGGCGCAAGCGCCAGGAAGGACGCGCCGAACAGCGTGTCGGGACGGGTGGTGAAGACGTCGATCGTTTCGCCGAACCGCCCCGCCAGGTCCATGTCCGTCAACGGAAAGCGCACTTCCGCCCCGCGCGAGCGGCCGATCCAGTTGGACTGCATGGTGCGGACCTTGTCCGGCCAGCGGTCCAGCGCCTCGATCCCGTCGGTCAGCTGGTCGGCATAGTCGGTGATCCTGAAGAACCACTGGTCCAGCTCGCGCTGTTCGACCTCGGCGCCCGAGCGCCAGCCGCGCCCGTCGATCACCTGTTCATTGGCCAGAACGGTCTGGTCGACCGGATCCCAATTGACCTTCGCGGTCTTTCGGTAGGCGAGGCCCTTTTCCAGCAATTTCAGGAAGATGGCCTGCTGGTGACGATAATAGGCCGGATCGCAGGTCGCGATTTCGCGGCTCCAGTCCAGGGCCAGGCCCAGTCGCTGGAGCTGTTTGCGCATGACCTCGATATTGCCATAGGTCCACTGGCCCGGATGAACGCCCCGGTCGCGCGCCGCATTTTCCGCCGGCAGGCCGAACGCGTCCCAGCCCATCGGGTGCAGCACGTCGAAACCGCGGGCGCGCTTGTAGCGCGCCACCACGTCGCCCATCGTATAATTGCGCGAATGGCCGACATGGATGCGTCCCGACGGGTAGGGAAACATCTCCAGCACGTAGTATTTCGGCTTTCCGCCGGCGTCCGGGCCGCCGGCGCGGAAGGCATCACGCTCCGCCCAGGCCGATTGCCATTTCGGTTCGGCCTCGCGGGGATTGTATCGGCTCATGGTTTCAACTCGCAGCGAAGCCGGCAGGGGCTCTAGTCTTCAAGCTGGGAGATCCGCAGCTGCCGGGCCCGCGTCAGGATGGCGTTCTCGATCTCGTAGGCGGTGTCCTCGCCCGAGGCGGCATCGGTCCACTCGCCCTGCTCCGTACGGACCTGGCGGAAGACGTTGACCGCCAGCGCATCCGCGCGAAGGCGCGTATCGAGAATGTAGACCGTCAGCTTGAAGCGCTCGGACGGCATTTGCGGATTGGCATACCAGTCGGTGATGATCACGCCGCCGAACGGATCGACCTCGGACAGCGGCATGAAGGAGATCGTGTCCAGGCTGGCGCGCCAGAGATAGCCGTTCACGCCGATGCCCTCGACCTCGACAGTCTGGCCGCGACCGCTCAGCGGGTTCGGCAGGGACGGCAGGCGAAGGCCGGACCGGCTTTCGGACGAGGCAGACGATTCCTCGGCGGCGTTGTTCGACGCACAGGCCGGCAGGATGAGGATTGCGGCGGAGAGGGCTACTCCAAGAATCCGACGGTCGGACATAAGCCGAGACTCCTTCGAAACAGACAGCGGTAACACGCGGGGAACCGTGAACGCGGACGCGCTCCTTGCTTAGAACGGTTTGTATAACACGCGAAACGGCACACGCCAGCGTCGAAAGGCACCCGGCCGGGGCGTGGCAGTATGGCAACATGTTGCCGCGAAGATGGCACTTTGCGGGGTGTCCCGCTTGACCATAAGCGCGTGCTAACCTCCTTTAATAACGCGACGTCCGGGGGGACGGGGCCGATCGGCGGGACCGCGAGACATGATACGGACATATAGCGCGACATTGCTCGCGGCTCTGTCCGGAGCGCTTGCGGGCCCGCCGGCATTCCCCCAGGGCGCTCCCGATACATCCCTTCAATCCATCCTGGATACCGCCGAGACGCGTCTGGATATCGATGCGGGCAGTGTGGTGCGGTCCGGCGAGGACGCCGACAATCCCCTCTTCGATCTTGACCTGTCCCTGACCGTGGAAGGTTTCACCAATGCGGGACGGCGTGCCGGCCTCGTGCTGGGCGGGCGTGTGGAACGCGATAGTGGCCGCCGGGCCAGGGGCGGGCTGGCCGGGGATTGCCTGCCTGGCATTGGCGATTGCGCCACGCTGGAGGGGCCGGTCTCGGAATTGCGCAGCGCCGGTCTCGCCGACGGCACCGAAACGCGCGCGGCGGTGGAAGAGGCGTATCTTTATTACGATACCGGCTGGGGCGAGCTGCGCCTGGGCTACGGGCCGGGTGCGGCCCAGCTGGACGCGGTGGGCGGACCGGCGGCCTTCCGGCTCAGCCGCGCCGATGGCGGGCGGGTCGATACCGACGGTCTGTCAGGCCCGGGCACGGCCAATCTCGCCTCAGGCTGGTCGCCCAAGATCGTCTTCCGCTCGGTCGCCCTGGGCCAGGAGACCAGTGTTGGCACGCTGCGCGCCTCTGCCGCCTTCACGCCGCGCGTGCGCGATTGCGGCGTCGATGTCTGCCATCGCGAATACGGGCCGGCCGGGCTCGCCGGTCCCGTCTTCGACAACATGGCCGAGATCGGCATGCACTATGCCGTGCGCCGCGGCGGGCACGGTCTCGAACTGTCCCTGGGCGCGGCCAGCGGCGAGGAGGCCAGCGGCCGGCCCGGTTTCGAGCGCATCCTCACCTGGGATGCGGGCCTTTCCTGGACGTATGGACCGTGGTCGGCCGGTCTGCGCGGCCTGGTCAGCGACAATGGCCTCGCGGACGCGCGCGGTCATCAGGCCTGGGCGGCCTCGGCGGGCTATGAAAGCGGGCTCTGGCTCTACACGGTGGAATATGCCGGTTTCAGCGACGATGCGGTGCATGTCGACGGAACGAGCTGGCAGATCGCCGGGTCGCGCCTGGTCGGCGAGCGCTGGCTGGCCGGCGGCGGCCTGCGCCTGTCGGAACGGTCCGAACCCGGCCTGACGCCGCTGGGGCGGGTGCAACGGCGCCGCGAGGCGACGGTCGCCTTCCTCGAGCTGGGATGGCAGTTTTGACAAATCCGCCACAGGCCTCGTGAAACTGTTGTAACCACCGCAGATTCCGCTTGGGACGTGTCCGCCCGATACGATAAAAAGGTATGTGTGTGAGGGAGATCGCAATGAGCGGGCGGAGCTATCCGTTTGACATCATTGGAAAGACAGCGCCTGCGGTCGTGACGGCTGCGGCCCTTTGCCTGTGCGCGCCGTCGGCGTTCGCCCAGGAGGATGTGGCCACGGACGCCGAAACGCCCTGGTATGAAGCCTTCACCCTGTCCATGAACGAAGCCCCGCATCCGGGTCTCGAAGAGCCGGAGACGTTCGACTGGGAATCCGCCGGCGGCCGCTGGGGCATCACGCTGGGCGTGGAAGACCATTCCGACACGCGCTTCGACAGCGAGGATGTCAGTGCCGGCGCCTTCGTCAATCTCGGCGAACGCTTCCGCCTGGGCGGCCAGGTCCGCTTCTCTGCACCGGACAGCGAATATTTCACGCTGCGCGAGAACCGGGGCGAGCGGCGCGAGCCGGAAATCAAGTTCGAGTCGGCCCTGCGCTTCTGATCGCGCCGACGCACGCTATTCCTGAAAAACCGAGACCTTCGAGACGCTTGGCGGTGCGCGTATTCACGCCGCCCAGCGCGTAGACGGGCAGGCCTGCCGTCTGTGCAAGGGCGGCGGCCGGGAAAATCCCGGCCGGCCGGCCCGCACTGGGGCTGCGGCTGGGAAAGACGGGCGAGACCAGCACGGCATCCACCCCCGCCTGACGGGCGCGCCAGACAGCCCGCGGGCTGTGGGCCGCCGCCGTGAACAGACGCCGGTCGCCCCGGGCCCGGGCCGCCGCAGCATGGTGCAACCACGTCTCCGGCCAATGAATTCCGTCCACCGCGTCAAGGCGATCCAGATCCGGATCGGCCGAGACGAGCAGCATGATGCCGCGCGCGCAACAGCCGCCGGCCAGGGCGGCCGCGACCGCCAGACGGTCCGCGGCGCCGAAATGGCGGTAGATCAGTCCGCTGCCCGGCGGCAGCGCCTCCACAAGCCCCGCGAGGTCGGGCGTGCGCACCGGATCGCTCAGCGCCAGAAGCGGCGGCAGGGGCGTCAGGGCCGGCGGCCGCGGCCCGCGGACCCGCAGGGCCTGTCTTGCCAAGGCCTGCGCGGCGTCATATGGCGGCGTCATGAGCGTCAACTCCGATATATCCGCGAACCGTGCACGTCTTCTGGACACGATCGCCGCGTCGGCCGGAACCGCCGGCCGCGATCCGGGTGATATCACCCTGGTCGCCGTATCCAAACGCCAGAGCGATGCGCGCATCGAGGCGGCGCTGGCCGCCGGACAGCGCGTCTTCGGCGAGAACCGCGTCCAGGAAGCCCAGACGCACTGGTCGGCACGGCGCGCGCGCATTCCCGATCTGGAACTGCGCCTGATCGGTCCGCTCCAGTCGAACAAGGCCGAAGATGCGGTGGCGCTGTTCGACGTGATCGAGACGCTGGACCGCGACAAGCTGGCAAAGGCCCTGCGCAAGGCGATGGACGCCCAGAGCCGGCAGCCGCGCCTCTATGTCCAGGTCAATACAGGCGAGGAGCCGCAGAAGGCGGGCATTGTGCCGGCCGACCTGCCGGATTTCCTGGCGCGGATGCGGTCGGACTACGGCTTTGCGATCGAGGGCCTGATGTGCATTCCCCCGGTGGAGGAGCCGGCCGGGCTTCACTTTGCCCTTCTGGCCCGCCTTGCCGCGCAGAACGGTGTCGCCAGGCTCTCCATGGGAATGAGCGGCGATTTCGATACCGCCATAGCGCTGGGCGCCACATCGGTGCGCGTCGGGACCGCGTTTTTCGGCGAGCGCGACAGCTGACTGGCGGGCCGAATGCCTTGACCTGGCGGCTTCACACGGTCCTGACGCGTCCGTGATGGCGCGCTTGCCGTGTCCGGCGCGTATCTTTCCCGCGCCGGGGCGGTGTGCCCGGCGAGTCGTGCTTGCCAACCGGCGAGTTCAGCATAGATGGAAGAGCGGTGGTCGGCGAGGGACGCATCTTGTGCAAATGGCGCACAGGCGTCCGCTTCGCCTCCCCCACCACGGATGGGTGTCCGGCAGGCGGACTCACGGCTAAAGAAGCAATTTTGGTACCAGAATCCGGGTTGGAAATACGGACGATATCGGTGAGCCAGAGCAAAAACTGCCGGGCATATCCTGCCGCCCGGTAATATTTGCCTGGCGCCGGGAAATGGGCATGATCGACACATGAGCGCACAGAAGACCATCCTGATCGTCGACGATGACGAGGACCTGCGCGACGCGCTGGTCGAGCAGTTCGCCCTGCACGAGGAATTTCGCACACTCAGTGCGGCAACGGCCGGCGAGGGGATGACGACGGCGAAGGCCGAGCGCGCCGATCTCGTCCTGCTGGATGTGGAGCTGCCCGACATGGATGGCCGCGAGGCCTGCCGGCTGATGCGCAAGAACGGCGTCATGGCGCCCGTGGTGATGCTGACTGCCCAGGACACCGATGCCGACCAGATTCTCGGCCTGGAATCCGGCGCCAACGACTATGTCACCAAGCCTTTCAAGTTCTCGGTGCTTCTCGCCCGCGTCCGCGCCCACCTGCGCAGCCACGAACAGAGCGAGGATGCGGTTTTCCAGATCGGGCCCTACGAGTTTCGTCCGGCCATGAAGCTGCTGCTCACCTCGGACGAAAAGAAGATCCGGCTTACCGAGAAAGAGACGAATATTCTCAAGTATCTGTACCGGGCCGGCGGCAAGCCCGTGCCGCGCGACGAACTGCTGCACGAGGTCTGGGGCTATAATCCGGCGGTGACGACGCACACGCTGGAAACCCATGTCTACCGGCTGCGCCAGAAGATCGAACCGGATCCGGCCCATGCGCGTCTTCTGGTCACCGAAAGCGGCGGCTACCGGCTGCAGGGGTAGGGCGTAACGGAGTCGACGTCGCCTTCCTTCTCCCTTGGGAGAAGGTGCCCGAAGGGCGGATGAGGGGGACATCCCGGTTCTAGCTTGCAACGCCGTCGGCGGTGTTTCACCCCTCTCCCTCAATCCCTCTCCCCCGGGAGAGGGAGATCGGGATTTAACGCGTAAGAGGCGCCTACCCGCCGATCTCTAGCACTACCGGGGCGTGATCGGAGGGTTTTTCCCAGCCGCGCACGTCTTCCCAGATGCGGAAAGCCTCGCGGCCGCCGGCCAGGGCCCGCTCGCGCACGGCGGGGGCGGCCCAGATATGGTCCAGGCGGCGGCCGCGATTGGCCTTGCGCCAGTCGCGCGCACGATAGCTCCACCAGGAATAGACCTTCTCGTCCATCGGGATGAGCTCGCGGGCCACATCGGCGAAATCGCCGGCCTGGCGGATGCGTTCCAGCGCCTCGGTCTCGACCGGGGTGTGGGAGATGACTTTCAGCAATTGCTTGTGCGACCAGACATCGTGCTCATAGGGCGCGATGTTGAAATCGCCGACCAGGACGAGCGGCGGATTCTCCTTCGCCCGGTCGCGGAAATACGCCTCGATCCGGTCCAGGAAGGCCAGTTTATGGGCAAAGCGTGGATTGGTCTGCGGGTCCGGTTCGTCGCCGCCGGCGGGAATGTAGAAATTGTGCAGCTCGATGCCCTCGACCATCACGCGCTGATGGCGCGCCTCGGCCTTGGGACAGAGATCCTCGTCGCCCAAGTCTTCCAGCGGAAATTTCGAGGCGATCGCCACGCCGTGCATGCCCTTCTGGCCGCGCACGTGGAAATGGCGGAATCCCATCTCGCGGAAGGCGTCTTCGGGGAATTGATCATTCTGGCACTTGATTTCCTGCAGGCACAGCACGTCCGGATCGGCCTGGCGCACCCAGTCGGCGACGAGCGGGGCGCGCAGGCGTACGGAATTGATGTTCCAGCTGGCAAGGGTCAGGGCGGTCATGGGCGGTCCTTCGGAAATGTCGGTCGGTCAGAGAATATTGTAGGTGGCCCCGGCAATGCCCACGGGCCAGCGCCCGCGCGCAAACAGCCGCCAGCGGGCCAGGAAGGGATGGGGCGGTTCGTCGTCCTCGGCCTCGGCGAGCACGACCAGGACGGCGCCGTTCGCCGCCTGGGCCAGGGCGCCGGCGGCGGCCTGCACCAGCGCCATGTCCTCGACATCGGCCAGTGCGGCGGCTTCTTCCACGGCATCGCGTGCGGTATCGCCGGTTTTCTGCGCCACCAGGGTCAGCGCGGCCCGGACGGCGTCCTCGTCGAGCCGTTCCAGCACCCGGGAGACCAGGCCGGTGCGCAGCATTTCCTCGGTTTCCCAGCCCATCGGGTCGGTGTCGAGGCTTTCCGCCGCGCCGGCGGCCTCATCCCAGCCCGACAGGAGCGCCGGTTCCGCTTCGGGAAAGCCCAGCCCGTCCAGATAGGTGCGGGCCAGATCGCGTTCGCGCGCGTCCAGCGGCTCGCCGAGCCGGGAGAACCAGGTGTTGGCGTTCAGGCTCTCCGCGAAAGCCTTGGCCTTGTAGAGCAGGGGAATTTCGTCGAGCAGACGCGGGATGTCCGCGCCTTCGGGATCGTCCTGGAAATGCATGATGCGTATGTAGCGATCCCGCGCGGGCTTGGACAGGGCAAAGCTGCGGGCAGCAGACACGAAAGCGCCCGGTCTCGAGGGGGGAGAGACCGGGCGCCAAGCCGTGCGCCTGTGATTTTAAGCGCAGCGCCGGGAGGGGATCAGTCCGGCGCGACCGAGATAAGGGATCTGCTAGCGGGGGGACGACGCCGATCCATTGCCTCTCAGTCAGCGTAGTAATAACGCCACAGCGGTCCGAATTCTGCAAATAAAAAATGAGAAAGGAATTGCCTGTGGCGAAAAAACATCAACTTTTTAGCGGCCGCGGCGCGAATCGCGACGGTCTTCCGCCTCGGGAATGACGAAGAGGCGCGGGTTCAGGCGCAGGCCGGTTTCCACATCGTTCAGGCTGACACGGGTCACTTCGCCCAGCGCATCGGTCACGAACCATTCGCGCAGCTCGTAGCTCGGCTCGGCGAAGACCAGCATGATCTGGCCCTCCATCTCCCCGGACGGGTCGCGCAGGGTGACGTAGAGAAAGCCGAACTCGCTTTCCATGCCCACGATTTCCGCATCCTCGGCGATATCGATATCGCCCTTCAGCAGCCACCAGAGCGGCGTGGAGCGCAGCGGCACGCGGTCGACCGTCTCCAGGGCCTGGTCCTCGATCGCCACCGTGGTGCCGTCGGCGATGATACGGATCGGGCTGGGGTCGTCGTATTCGAAGCGCAACCGGCCGGGGCGGGCCATGGACAGCTCGCCCGTGGCGGCCGAACCGTCCGGCGCGATCTGGGTGAAATCGGCGCGCAGCGTCTCGATGGCGTTGAGGTAGGCATTGATATCGGCCAGCGCGGCCTCGCGGTCGAGCGCGGGCCCGGCGGACTGCGCGTCAACGGGGCGTTCCGCGGTCTCGGCGGACGCCTCCGCGGCGGGATCCTGCTGCAGCAGGGCGAGGGACAGAAGCAGTGAAATCATGCGCGCAAGCTGGCCCGGGATTGGGGCGCGAGCAAGGCCGCAATGTTCATTTCCGTTTCAGCCCGTCGTCCTGGGGGCAGGTCAGCTGCCAGGCGGAAACGGCGCCCGGCGACCAGTGCGGTATGATCACCCGGTCCTCGACGATGGTCAGATCGTTCATCAGCACCGGCGGATCGCGGCGTTCGAATATGCGCCGGGGCGGCTCGCCTTCGTGCCAGTACCAGACGTCGCCGGGCCACTGGCTGATGACATACCCCCCGCCGGAGGTCCGCGCGATGCCGTCGGCATCGGGCAGGCCGTCGGCCAGGACCTTGATCGACCGTGTATGCCAGTCGATGGCCAGGATCTCGCCGCGCTCCATTGTGGTCACCAGAAGCCGGTCCGCTTCCGGCCAGAGCCCGTTGATCCCCGCCAGCGCCTGGTCTTCCAGCCACAGGGAAACCGTGTCGCCATCGAGCACATAGATGCGGCCCGTCCCGCTGTCGGAGACGAGAATGCGGCCGTCATGGGCCGCGGCATCGTTGAGAAAGCGCGCACCCTCGACCGTATAGCGCTGCAGGATCCGCCCGTCCTCCGGATCGATCGCGACCAGGCTGTCGATGTCGGTCACGAAGAGCCGGCCGCCGGCCATGGCCAGGCCTTTCGGCGCGTTCAGCCCGTCCGCCCAGCGCCGCTCGCCGATGACCGCGCCATCGGCATCCAGCCGCGTCAGATAGCCCTCGCCATTGGCTTCGCCGCCCCCGCCATTGACGTTCGAGACAAAATAGCCGCCCCGCCCGTCGGTAATGACGCTTTCGGGACTGTCGAAACCCTCGTGCCGCCAGAGCGGCTCGAAACCCGGCGTATGGGCTGCCAGGCAGATTCCCGTGATGGCAGACAAGAACATGTTCGAATCCCCTGCTCGCAAGGCCAGTCTAGGCGGTGTCGGCCCGCGCCGGGGCTAATTCCGGGTCAGGTAAGTCACAAGCGCGTGAGCTCTCTCTCGGCCTGTTCAGCGGCCCGTCATGCTCCGGAAAGTTCAGACCGGCACCGCGACCCCGGCCAGCCAGTCTGCAGCCACGTCCCGGGCCTTCTTGGCCAGGCGGGGGCCGTAGAGGCCGGCATCGGCGCGCAGCCGGGCCACGTCCACGCCGGCTGCTGCCAGCTCGGCGGCATGCCCGACCAGCCAGGGCTCGAGGGATTGATGGCCTGCCTCGGGATGGAACTGGAAACCGATCGCACCCGGACCCAGGCTGAAAGCCTGGTTCTCGCAGACATCCGTGGAGGCCAGCCGCTCCGCACCCTGCGGCAGGTCGAAGGTGTCACCGTGCCAGTGCAGGGTGATCGGATCGTGCGCAAAAGGCGCCAGGCAGGAGGCCCGGCCCGCCGCGGTCAGGTCGATCGGTGCGAAACCGATCTCCCTGGCGGGTGCCGGATAGATGCGCGCGCCGGCCGCGCGGGCGATCAGCTGTGCGCCCAGACAGATGCCCAGGACCGGCTTCCGCGCCGCCAGGCGCCGTTCGATCAGCGCCAGCTCCTGGCGCAGGAAAGGGTAGAGCGTGTCCTGGTCGGCGCCGATCGGACCGCCCAGCACAAGCAGAACGTCCGGATCGGCCGTATCCAGTTGTGCGGGATCCCCGCCGGCATCCCAATAGCGCAGGGCGTAGCCCGCGTCTGAAAGCGCCGGGGCGAAGGCGCCTGCATCCTCGAAACCGACATGCCGGATGGCCAAGGCAGAACGCATACCGACCTCCCTGATCTGCAGCGGCCAGTCTAGCGCCGCTGCAGCGCCGACGCCATGCGCGCCCGCGCCGCAGGTCCTAGTCCAGTTCGTCGAGCAGGTCCGGCAGTCCGCCCAGGTGCGGGATCTCCCGGAAGCGCGGATGGTCCTCCGGAGCCTCGGCATGTTCCAGAGCCCAGGCGAGGTCGTGCGGCACGTGAATGCCCCAGCTGCCGGCCTCGATCGCCGGCACCACGTCGGACCGCATGGAATTGCCGACCATCATGCCGGTCTGCGGCCCGTCCCCGTATTGGGCGAAGACGGTGTGATAGGTCTCCGGCGTCTTTTCCGAGACGATCTCCACGCCGTGGAAGAGATCGGCCAGGCCGGAAGCGGCGACCTTGCGCTCCTGGTCCATCAGGTCGCCTTTCGTGACGATAACGGTCCGGTAGCGTTCGCTGACCGTCTCGACCGTCTCGCGCACATGCGGCAGCAGCTCCACCGGATGTTCGAGCATGTCGCGGCCGGCATCCAGGATCTCGCGGATGGTCTTCGCCGGCACCCGGTCCTCGGTCACCTCGACCGCCGTCTCGATCATGGACAGGACGAAACCCTTGATACCGTAGCCATAGCGCTTGAGATTGCGCCGCTCCGCTTCAAGCAGCCGCTCGGACAGGTGATCCGGGTCCGCATAGTCGGCCAGGAGCTCGGTGAAACCCTGTTCGGTCAGCCGGTAGAAGCGCTCATTGTGCCAGAGCGTATCGTCGGCATCGAAGGCGATGGTGGTGATCATGGCGACCGTTCCCGCAAATCGTCCGGCGGCGCAAACTGATCCCCGGTGCCGGGAAAGGCAATGCAGGCGGTGCAGAGGCTTGTGGAGAGGCGCAAAACCGCCTTATGCCCCCTCATTCTCCGGCAGGAAGATCTCGCGGCGGCCGGCATGGTCGGCGGGGCCGATCATGCCTTCCTCCTCCATGCGCTCGATCAGCGTGGCGGCGCGGTTATAGCCGATCTGCAGGCGGCGCTGGATATAGGAGGTCGAGGCCTTGCGGTCGCGCGCCACCAGGGCAACGGCCTGGTCGAAAAGCTGGTCGCCGGAACCCTCGTCCATGCCGTCCAGGCCGGGCAGGCCGCCCTCCTCGTCGTCGCCGCCGGCGGTGACCGCCTCGATGTATTCCGGCGGGGCCTGTTTCTTCAGGAAGGCGGCGATTTCCTCGACTTCGCGGTCGGAGACGAAGGGGCCGTGCAGGCGGCGCACGCGCCCGCCGGACGCCATGTACAACAGATCGCCCATGCCGAGCAGCTGTTCGGCGCCCTGCTCGCCGAGAATGGTGCGGCTGTCGATCTTGGATGTCACCGAATAGGAGATCCGGGTCGGGAAATTGGCCTTGATCGTGCCGGTGATGACATCGACCGAGGGGCGCTGGGTGGCGGTGACCAGGTGAATGCCGGCGGCGCGGGCCATCTGGGCCAGGCGCTGCACGGCGGCCTCGATCTCCTTGCCCGCGACCATCATCAGGTCGGCCATCTCGTCGATCACCACGACGATATAGGGCATCTTCTCCGCCGCGATGGTCTCGGTCTCGTAGACCGGCTCGCCGCTTTCCTTGTCATAGCCGGTCTGCACTGTGCGCGAGAGCTCTTCGCCGCTCTCCAGCGCCTCGGCGACGCGTTCGTTGAAGCCGGACACGTTGCGCACGCCGATCTTGGACATGCGCAGATAGCGGCTTTCCATCTCCCGCACCGCCCATTTCAGGGCGACGACCGCCTTCTTGGGATCCGTGACGACCGGGGTGAGAAGATGCGGGATGCCGTCATAGACGGACAGTTCCAGCATTTTCGGGTCGATCATGATCATCCGGCAGTCTTCCGGCGGCAGCCGGTAGAGCAGGGACAGGATCATGGCGTTGATGCCCACCGACTTGCCCGAGCCCGTCGTGCCGGCGATCAGCAGGTGCGGCATGCGCGCGAGGTCGGCCACGAAGGGTTCGCCGCCGATCGTTTCGCCCAGCGCCATCGGCAGTTCCGCCTTGGCCTCCTCGAAGGCCTTGGAATTGAACAGGGCACGCAGGAAGACTGTCTCGCGCCGGGGATTGGGCAGCTCGATGCCGATCGCATTGCGCCCGGGCACGACGGCGACGCGGGCGGCGGTGGTCGACATGGAGCGGGCGATATCGTCGGCCAGATTGATCACCCGCGAGGATTTCACGCCGGGTGCGGGCTCGAATTCATAGAGCGTGACGACGGGACCGGGGCGGACCTGGACGATCTCGCCCTTCACGCCGAAATCGGACAGCACGCCCTGCAGAAGCTCGGCATTCTGGCGCAGGGCGAGTTCGTCGACGGCGTCGTTCCGCACGGCCGGCTTGGTCAGCAGGTCCAGGCGCGGCAGCTTGAATCCGTCGGTCTTCACGAAGGGCAGCGCGCCCTGGGCCTCGCGGCTGTCGCGATCGGACTGTTTCGCCTTGCGGCCGGCGGCCACCTTGACCGGACTGCCCGGCTCGCCGGCGGCCGGGGCGCGCGCGGTTGCGGCAGCCGGCTCCGGCCCCTCGGCCGCGCGCATGGCACGCCGCAGCACGGGCTCCTCGCGCCCGGGCGTGTCGTCGGAGACCGCCCCGTCGGAGCCGGTCAGGCCGGCCAGGCGGCCGCGCGCCGCGTCGATCCAGACCTGGATCATGGCCCAGGCGAGCCCGGCCGCATCCACGGCGGCGGCCAGATCGCGCGAGCGCAGGCCGAACGTCAGGAAAATTCCGGCCACCGAAAGCAGCAGGGCGAAGGCGGCGGCGATACCCGTCGCGGCGGGCAGATCGAAGCGGGCCGGCAGGGCGGCCAGCATGTTCAGAAAGATGTCACCCAGAGCACCGCCCATGCCCGAGGCGAAGGGCCAGGCATTGGGCACCGGAAGGGCGCTGACGGCGGCCGCGAAACCCGCTGTGCCCAGCGCGGCGAAGAACCAGCGAAAGCCTGCCACCGAGTAGGGGCGCGGCTGCGGCGTGCGCCACACCAGGATGGCGCCCCAGATGGTCAGTGCGATCGCAGGCCCGCCGGCGGCCCAGCCCAGCACTTGCAGGAGCATGTCGCTGACCGAGGCGCCCCAGCGGCCCATCCAGTTGCGGATGCCGCCCTCCGTCGCGACGTTCCAGCTGGGATCGAGCACATTGTGCGAGAGCAGCGAGAGCAGCACGAAAACGCCGGCGGCCAGCATCGCGCCGCCCGCCACGAGGTCATGCATGCGCAGCCGCCAGAGCGGTTTGGCGGGGGCCGGTGCGTCCTGGACGTCCGCTTTGTCCTTTTGGGTCTTTCGGCTCATGATCACCGTCCTAGCGGGGAAGTCTTCCCGCAGGGTAAACAGACCCTGAATGCGCTGCGGCGCGATGCCCCGCTTTTCTCATCGCTCAAACCCCGTATTCTCTCGGCCATGACAAGCAAACCCCTCTTTGATGGCGATGTTGTGATCGCCGGCGGCGGCCTTTCCGGAATGACCCTGGCCCTTGCCATGGAGCAGGCCGGGCTCAGCGTTGCCGTGGTCGATGCGCTCGAGGTCTCCGACCAGCTGACGCCGGAATTCGACGGGCGGGCCTCGGCCCTGGCCTACACGTCCTGGCGCATGTTCGAGGCGTTGGGCGTGGCCGAACACCTGCGCGAACATGCCCAGCGCATCGAGGACATCGTGGTGTGCGACGGCCGGCCCTATGGCGGCACGAAGCCCGGCGGGCCGGGGCCGCACACCCTGCATTTCGACCGCCGTGAAATCTCGGAGGGACCGGACGGGGAACCGTTGGGCTGGATGGTGGAAAACCGCCGCTCGCGCCAGGCGCTGGTCAAGGCGCTGCAGGCGCGCCCGCAGATCCAGGTGATCGCGCCGGCCCGTGCGGAGGGGTTCGAGCGCCGCGGCAGCGATATCGATCTCGTTCTGGAAAGCGGCGACCGGCTGCGCGGCAAGCTGATGGTGGCCTGCGACGGGCGTTTCTCGCGCCTGCGCGATCAGGCCGGCATCCGCGCGGCCGGCTGGTCCTATGGCCAGCACGGGATCGTCACCACGGTGCGCCACGAAAAACCGCACAATGGCGTGGCCTACGAGTATTTCATGCCGGGCGGCCCCTTCGCCATCCTGCCGCTGACCGGGAATCGCGCCTCCCTGGTGTGGACCGAGCGCGACGACGTGGCTGCGGCGCTGAAGGCGGCGCCGGACGATGTCTTCCAGGAAGAGCTGGAAAACCGGTTCGGGGACTTCCTCGGCAAGGTCGAGCCCGTCGGTCCGCGCTTCGCCTATCCGCTGAAGATGCGGTTTGCCGAAACCTTCTGTCTCGACCGGATCGCGTTGGTCGGCGATTCAGCCCGCGGCATCCACCCGCTGGCCGGGCAGGGCTTCAATCTGGGTATCCGGGATGCGGCGGCGCTGGCGGAAGTCTGCGGCGAGGCCAAGCGGGTCGGCCTGGACTTCGGCTCGGTGGCGACGCTGCAGCGCTATGCCGACTGGCGCAAGCTCGACAGCGCCACGCTGACGCTGGGGATGGAAGTCTTCAACCGCCTGTTTTCCAACGATATAGAGCCGGTGCGCCAGATCCGCGGTCTCGGTATCAGCCTGGTCGACCGGATCCCGCCGGTCCGGCGCTTCTTCATGCGCCATGCCGGCGGCGAGACCGGCGATCCGCCGCGCCTTCTGAAAGGCCAGCGGCTGGACGCGGCCTGATCCGGCTGCGTCAGGTCAGAACGGGTTGAGTGTATAGCCGTCCTGCTGCAGGCGGGCGTGGGCCGTCATCGCCGAGAGCGACATGGTGACGCCCGGCAGAAGGTCTTCGGCGGCCACGTCGTACCAGACCGCGCTCTGGCCGCAGACATAGATCTCCACATTGTGCTCGAGCAGGGCCGCGACGAGATCGGCATTGGCACCGGCCGCGCCCGTCGTGACGTCGTTCAGGGCCGGGCCGTGAATGACGACGGCCAGATGGATGTTCTCCGGCGGGATGCCCGCGGCGGCCTGCATGTTGAGGAAGCGCGCGGCGGCGGTGAGTTTCGAATTGAGTTCGCCCGCCTCGGACCGGTCGCGCGTGTCGAAACTGATCCGGAATTCCGTGTCCTCCGGGATGGGCCGGGCGCCCGGGACGGGTGCGACCGGGCCGAACGCCTCGATCACGGGGCCGGGGGCGAAATCGCCGGGTCCGGCCCAGGCCAGGGCCGGCGCGATGAGCATGGCGGCGAGGGCGGACAGGGGGGTGCGGACCATGACAAGTCTCCTGATACCGGCCGGTTCGGGCCCGGTGTTTTTATAGCCCAGGTTTTGATAGCCGAAAGGGCGGTCAGTGCGCGCTTTCACCCAGCGCATAAAGATAATCCCAGGTAAAAAGGCCGGAATCATGGCCGTCGTCGAAGACGAGGCGCACGGCATAGCGGCCGACCGGTTCGGCATCGGTGACCAGCACGTTCTCCTTGCCGGTCACATGCTTCTTCTCGCCGGGACCGTGTCCCTGGACTTCGGCGCTGGGGCTTTCCACGCGCAGGGTCTCGAAGGGAATGGCGTAGCGCTTGCCATCGTCGAACGTGACGTGAAGCGCCTTGTCCGCCTTGGAAAAGCGCAATTCCTCGGGCCAGGGTCGTGACATCAGTCGCGCTCCAGCTTGCGGGCTTCCTCGGGCAGCATGATCGGGATGCCGTCGCGCACCGGATAGGCCAGGCCGGCGCTCTCGGAGATCAGTTCCCGGGCTTCCCGGTCATAGGTCAGCGGGCCGCGGGTGACCGGACAGACCAGGATTTCCAGCAGTTTCGGATCGACCTCGCGCGGTGCCGTGTCGGTCTGGCTCATCGCGGCCTCCTTGGCTTCATGAAAACAGGATGGATGACAGGCGCCGGCGGCCCTCGCGGGTGACCTCGCTGGCCGGACCGGCTGCGTCGAACACTTTCAGCAGGAGCGTGCGCGCGGCCTGGTCGTTCCATTCGCGGTCCAGCGCCGTGATCGCGATCAGCTGGTCGACGGCACCCTGGTGATCGCCGGCGGCGACCAGCGCTTCGGCGAGATCGTAGCGCGCCTGCAGATCGGACGGGTCCTGCTCGACCTTCGCGCGCAGCGCGGCGGTCTCGCTGTCGTCGGCCGGCGCGGCGGAGGCCAGATCCAGGGCCGAGCGCACGCTTTCGATTGCAGGGTCGTCGGCGCGGTCTTCCGGCACGTGTTCGAGGATTTCGCGGGCCTTTTCGGTATCGCCATTCTTCAGCCAGACGCGGGCCAGACCGGCCAGCGCCGCGGGATGGCCGGGATCGGCCTGCAGCACGCCGGCAAACTCCTGCGAAGCGCCGCCCAGATCGCCGTTTTCCAGCGCTTCCAGACCGCGATCGACCATCGCCTTCAGCTCGGCTTCGCCGGGACCCTTGCCCGAGATGCGCTGGATGAAGTCCTTGATCTGGCTTTCCGGCAGGGCGCCCATGAAGCCGTCGACGGGCTGGCCGTCCTTGAAGGCAAACACGGCCGGGATCGACTGCACCCGCAATTGCTGGGCGATGCCCGGGTTTTCGTCGATATTGATCTTCACCAGGCGCACTTCGCCGCCCGCATCGCGCACGGATTTCTCGATCACCGGGCCGAGCTGGCGGCAGGGGCCGCACCAGGGCGCCCAGAAGTCGACGATGACGGGCACTTCGCGGGACGGTTCGACGACGTCCTGCATGAAGGCCTGGTCGCTGGAATCCTTGACGATGTCGTCGGCGGCGCTGGCGGTGCCGAGGCCCAAATCTTCGGTCATGGCCTTGATCCTTGTATTCGCTGCCCCCTAGTTGGCCTTGTCGGCAACAGGATGCAAGGCGTCACTGCGCCGCGGCCGATGCATCGCGCAGCGCATCGAAGTCGACGATTTCCGCCTCATGCCCGGTCGCTTCGGCGAAGCGGAGGAGGTCCCGGCAGCTCACGGCCGTCGTGGCGTCGTTGGACAGCGGGTGGAAATTCACCGGGTCGTGGCGGGTCAGCGCGGCATCGAAAACGAAGCGGACCCGGCCTTGCGTGTCGTTCATCAGGGCAAAGGCCGTCACCGATCCCGGCGTCACACCCAGCACCTCTTCCATCAGCTCCGGCTTGCCGAAGGAGAGCCGGCCGCACCCCAGATGACGGTGCAGCCGGTTGACCGGGATCTGCGTGTCGCCCAGCGCGGAGACCAGGACGATCCGGCCCTTCTTGTCGGTCAGGAAGAGATTCTTGGTGTGCCCGCCGGGCAGGCTGGCCTTGATGTCCTGGCCCTCCTCGACGGTGAAAACGGGCGGATGCTCCACGGTGTTGTGGGCAATCCCGAGCCTGTCGAGGCGGTCGAAAAGATCCTGGCGGGTGGCGGGCATGGGTCTGTTGAAGCGCGAGATGCGGCGATGTGCAAGTCGACGGAATCAGGTGCTTGCAATTATCCGGCGTTTGCGCGATATACCCCGCTCCCCGGCGGGGCTTGGCCCCGCACACAGTGAGCGGGCGTAGCTCAGGGGTAGAGCGTCACCTTGCCAAGGTGAATGTCGTGAGTTCGAATCTCATCGCCCGCTCCATTCTTCCTTCCCTTTGTGCAAGCGCGTTCCGGCGCTATCCGTGCGTCAGCCCGGCTCGCCGAAATAGGCTGCGGCCAGCGCGCCCGCGATGCCCAGCATGTTCGAATAGCCGACCGTGTTGTTGTTCAGCACGACGATCACCCCGTCCTGTTCAGGCAGCAGCAGGATCAGGCTGAGATATCCGATCAGGCGGCCATTGTAGTAGACGACCTCGACCGTTTCGTTCTCGCCGAGCGGAAGCCGCCCGATGTCCCAGGCCATGGGCGTGTCCGCGTTGAACGCTTCGGCCTCGGCAGCGTCGGAATAGACCGCGCCGTCGAGCACGGCCTGGCCCCACGCGCCGAGGTCGTCGATTGTGGCGTAGAGCGAAGCTGTGCCGCGGAACAGGGCCGGATTGGTAACGGGAATGATCTCGTAGGCCCCGTCTTCGTCGCGCAGATAATTCGTCGCCAGTGCGCCGGGGTCCGCATAGATCTGGCCGGTCTCCGACAGGCCGAGCGGGTCGAGGATGCGCGACCGGAGACAGGCCTCGTAGGTCATCCCGCAATGGCGATCGACAATGCGCGCCAGCAGATAGTAGTTCACGTTCGAATAGAGATAGTCGCTGCCTGGCGGGAATTTCGGTTCCAGCGCCTCCAGGGCCTCAAGGAAGGTCTCTTCGGTGAAGGCCTGTTTGACCTCGGTGTCGAACCAGCCCGGAATCTCGATGTAGTGGGGAATGCCCGAGCGGTTCTGCAGCAGGTGGCGCAGGGTAACCTCGCCGGAATAGGACACGTCGAAGTCCGGCAGCAGGTCGGCCAGTGTCTGGTCGAGATCGAGCTGCCCCTCATCGACCAGCCCGAGGACGAGGGCGGCGGTAAAGCTCTTGGTCATGGAGGCGATGGGAAAGCGGCTCTGCGGCGTCACGGCACTGGCCGCGTCCAGTGAGGCCGGGTTAACCGCTTCGCGCCGCACGACCTCGCCCCCGCGCGCGACGAGCAGTGTGCCAGAGAAGTCGAGCGCGTCGAGCAGCGCGTCGAGCGCATCTGTCGCGGTTGGCGCCCCGCCGCTGTCCGCAGCGGGGCCGGCCGTCTGTGCTGCCGTGCACGGCGCGATCAGGAGGGCGGCCGCGCAAGCCGCGATCAGAAAGGTCTTCATGTCGTTTCCTACAGGGTATGGTTCCATCGGCGCCGTGTCATAGCCGCGGTGCGGCAGGACGCAAAATAAGGGTCCGAAATCCTGTAAAACACGGTCCCGCCGCGGGCAAAGAAAAAGGCCGCCACGAATGGTGGCGGCCTTTCCTATGGTTGCCGGGCGGCAGACTGCCGACCTAGTCGGCCAGCGAGCGCAGCAGGTCGATGACGCGGCGGCGGACCGTCTGGTCCTTGATGCCGGCAAAGGCCTGCGCCAGGGCGAGACCGTCCGGGCTGGCGATGAAGTCGTAGAGCGTGTCCGATTCCGCGCCCTTGAGCGCGGAGGATCCGTCTTCCTCGAGGCCTTCGAAGAAGTAGGACACCGGAACTTCCATCACCTTGGCGACGTGGAAGAGCCGGCTGGCGCCGATACGGTTGGTGCCGCGCTCATACTTCTGGACCTGCTGGAAGGTGACACCCAGTTTCTCGCCCAGTTCGGATTGGCTCATTTCCATCAGGCTTCTGCGCAGCCGCAGGCGCGCTCCGACATGCTGGTCGATACTGGTTGGGCCCCTAGCACTCATGGCATCCTCACGGTTGTGGTCTAATGACGTCTATGCCGCAGAACTCTTGTGGATGGCAGAATTCCTCGCGAAACCAAGGATTGGTTCTACGACTGAATATGTCTCCAATCCAGTCGCCGACGCACTTTATTCTGCCAATGCCCTGACTTCCAGGCATATATTTGAGCCAGACCCGTATGTCTTGATGAAAGTCGTAGTCGAGTACAACCAGTTCGTCGGCATACA
Organism: Pseudomonadota bacterium; assembly: GCA_034659015.1. Classification (GTDB taxonomy): domain Bacteria; phylum Pseudomonadota; class Alphaproteobacteria; order Caulobacterales; family Maricaulaceae; genus Maricaulis. The sequence continues at coordinate 345,120 of JAYEGL010000001.1, forward strand.
GGGCGGCCAGATATGTGGGCGCCATCGCGATACCACCGCCATGGCGTACAACCTCAAACAACACCGAACTGAGGTCGGTACGGAAGGAATATTTAATAAGGGTATCTGCAGCTTCAGCCTTCTCGCCCCACAACGAGAGCGAGCGGTCGTATTGTTCCAGCGTGGCGAAGCGCAGGTTCATGACATCGGACAGCGAGCGCGGCGCGCCATAGGTCTCGATGAATTCCCGTGAAGCCACAGGCATATAGTGCAGGGTGGCGAGAAGCTCGGCCTGCGTGTCCATGCCCTTCTCCGGAACGAAGGTAATCGCCAGAGAGGCGAGATTCCCGCCCGTGGCCGCCGACCGGTCGCCGATGAGCTTGAGGTCGATGGCGGGGTTGATCCGCTGAAATTCCGGCACATGGCGGGCCACCCAGTAGGTCGAGAGCCCGTCCGGGCCGCGCAGTGTGACATTGCCTTCCATGGCCCGGTCGCGGCCGGCGATCTGTGCCTCCAGCTGATGCGCCGAGCGCTGCATGGTGACGACATAGTCCAGGGCACTCTCTCCGGCCGGTGTCAGCATGACGCCGCCGGCCCGCCGCTCGATCAGCCGGCTACCCAGCCGGCTCTCGAGCTGGCGGATGCGCTTGGAAATCGTCGATTGCTGGCACCCCAGCGCTGTGGCGGCGGCGCTCATCGAGCCCGTGGTGGCGACAGCGTGGAAGATCTGCAGGTCGTCCCAGTCGAACAGGTTCCGCCGCAGTCCGATATCCGTTTCCTGACTATCCACTATTCCAACTTTGCAGAGGGCGCACGGGGTGCGGGGTGTTAACCAATGGGTAACCATAGGCGGAAGGGCAACCCATGGCGACTCGTCTGGCCAACACTAGTCAATCGGAAACCGGCTATCAATTTCCGCTCGAACGGCTGGATCAGGCTTTCAGGTCACTGGATTTCGAACCGGTGACGCTCGACCGCATCGATGAATTCCACGCGCTTGCCGACGACCTGATCGACGGCGAGATCGCCACGGCCGAGGATATCGCGCGCGTTCAGCGATGGACCCGGAGATCGTTGCATATGCGCGTTTGGAATGGGCAACCTGACGGTTTCGTCGCGTCCATTCCCCTGAGCGAAAAAGGCGTCGAGGCCCTGCTGGCCGGCGCGTTCGGGTTTGCCAATGCCCGGCGCGACTGGGTGTGCGGGCTCGAGGAGAAAGCGGCCGCGCTCCTGTCCTGGGGGCTGGCCGGCCGGACGCCGCACGCCCAGGCCGCCGCCCTGCGGGCACTGCTGGTCGGCTGGCGCGGCTTCTATCCGGATGTGCGGGTCTATGCCCGGGCGCGAACGACCGAGGGCCAGGCGCTGATGCGCCGTCTCGGTTTCGAGGTCTGTGCCCGTCCGGACGGGGTGAACCCGCTCTACGGGAGCACCGGCTTCCCGGAGAAACTCGGAGCCATGCTGCTCCGCCACACCATCCTTGGAGACTGGGAGACGGCCTCGTGACGGAAACGACGGACATAACGGAGGAGACCGCGCTGGACGTGACGGTCGCGCGCACGCTCGACCAGGTGGTCATGGCGATGACCCTGCGCGGCGTGATCTATCTGGGCGAACAGCACGCGCCCTACGGGGAGGAATACGACGGCAACGACCTGGTGGGAGCCTCGCACCTGATCGCCTGGCGGGGCCGCGAACCGGTCGGCGTCCTGCGCCTGCGCTGGTTCGCCGACTTCGCCAAGGTCGAGCGCGCCGCCGTGCTCAAACAGTACCGGCGCTACGGGGTGATGCGCCTCCTGATGCAGGAAGCATTGCGCTACAGCGCCCGCCGCGGCTACCGCAAGGTGATCGGTCATGCCCAGATGGAGCGCGTCAAATACTGGCGCACGCACGGTTTCCGGGTGCGCGCCGGCCGGCCGGAATTCCATTTTTCCGACTACGCCTATGTGGAAATCGAGCGCGACCTCGTTCCGCCCGCCAATGCGATCACGCCGGAGACCGATCCGATGGTCCTGATCCGGCCCGACGGGGACTGGGACCGGCCCGGACCGTTTGACCAGTCGCTGGAGCGGTTGCAGAAGGATGACGGCAAGACCGACAAGCGCGAGCGCAAGACGTCAGAGGAAGCCGCATGACACGCCCCACAACCCCGAGCCTTGTCCTGCTGGATTGCCAGCGCAGCCGTATCGAGCGGCCCGATGGCGGTATCGACCCCGAAAACCGCGAGGTCGCCGCAAATATCGCGGCCCTGCTGCGCCAGGCCCGCGCCGACGGGTGGTCCGTCTGCCATTGCCAGCATGCCGGCGACGGGGCCCCGGCGGACCGCACCCCGATCGACGGTCTGCGTGCGCATGCGCGTGAGGCGGTTTTCGTGCGCCGCGGCCTGTCGGCCTTCTCGGACAGCTATTTTCACCAGATCCTGGCGCGGACTGCCGGCCGGACCTGTTTGCTGGCCGGGTTTTCCGCGCCCTTCTCGATCCTGGCCACGCTGTTCGATGCGGAGACCCGCGGCGTCGAGCTGACCCTGGTGCCCGAGGCGGTCGGGACGCTGGCCGTCGCACCGCGCAATGTGGCCGAAACTCGCGGCATGGCGTTCGATCTGGCGGCGCGCATCGCCCCGGCCATGAGCCTCGATGCGATCGCCGATCGCTGGGTGCGCGCACCGGCGGTTGCCGGCTGAGCCGACAGTCCGGCACCCGCGCTTCACGACAGTGTGACGTCCCGTCGCCTTGGCCGGATGACCGTGCGCGCCCATATCGATCGGGCAGCGGACGCACCGCTGCATCCGGATCGGCAGAATCTGTCATCGCCCGGTCTTGGATTCCGCCGCAGCGTTTCTACATAGAGTCACGAGTGGCCGCCCCGCCGCTGTTCTCCTCCCCTCGGACCGGCGGGAGGTCGGCCACTCCAGACGATCAGGCCTCAAACGAGCGTCCCCCCAGCCTGCCAATGAGGTCTGCCAGGCACCGCCGGGTTCCCCCTGTCCCTACCCGGCGGTGCCGCCATCGTCCCGTGCGGTCCGCGCCGCCTTATCCGGCGCTTTTCATCCCGTTTCGCGGCTTGCGCCACCCCCGGACAAAAAGAATGGCTTGTTTGCGTTTTCAACGGTGTACACGGCTTGAACCGTGAGAAAACAGGTCTAGGCTCGCCGGACAAACACAACAGACCACAGGGAGCGCCACATGGGGGCGGTCGTCGGAGTCGCGCACGCGTATACCCGTGACGAATTCATGGAGGCCGCGCGATCGCGCTGGCAGGATCGCTACGGCAGCGAATGCGGAGAGACGGGCACATCCTTCCTTGCCCAGATCTACGACGATGCCCTGGCCGAGGATCTGGAACAGGTCGGCGCCGACGATGTGGCGGCCCTGAGTGTCGATTTCTGGCATTACGGCGAACAGCGCGGCGGCGAGGAAATTCTCGTGCGCATGCGCGCCGCCACGCGGGCCGACGGGTCCGAACTACCCCGCGATGTGCTGGAAATCATCGGCCGCGACCGGCCCTTCCTCGTCGACAGCGTGATGGGCGAGATCGGGGCGCAGGGCTATGACATCCTGGCCATGTTCCACCCCATCGTCCAGGTCCGCCGCGACACGTCCGGCGCCCGGGTGAGCGAGGGCGGCCGATGCCTCGCCGAGTCGATGATCCAGGTCCACCTGCCGCCGCTTGACGAGCTGTCGCGGCGCACCCTGATCGACGGCGTGACCGCGACGCTGGACGATGTCCATGTCGCGGTCGAGGACTGGGCCGACATGCGCGCCCAGATGGACGAGGCCATCGCCCATCTCGGCCAGGCCAGCACCCATGCCTCGCCGGAAGAGCTCGCCGAGGCCTGCGAATTCCTGCGCTGGCTGCGCGACGACCATTTCGCCTTCCTGGGCTGCCGCATCTATGATTTCGAGGTCGACGAGGGCGGCGGCATGGCGCGCCGTCATCCGCGCGTGCGTCCGGAAACCGGGCGCGGCGTGCTGCGCGACCCCGATCGTCACGTGCTGCGCAAGGGCTCCGAACCGGCCGTGCTCACCCCGGCCATAGAAACCTTCCTGCGCGAGCCCAGCCCGATCATCGTCGCCAAGGCCAACATGAAGTCGCGCGTCCATCGCCGCGTCTACATGGATTATATCGGCGTGAAGCGCTATCGCGAGGACGGGGCGGTGATCGGCGAGATGCGTTTCGTCGGCCTGTTCACCGCCGAGGCCTACGACCAGAGCGCGTCGCAGGTGCCGTTGATCCGCCGCAAGGTGCGGCGGGTGCTGGAGCGTGCCGGCAAGACACCGGGCACGCACAGCGCCAAGAAACTGCGCAATACGGTCGAGAATTTCCCGCGCGACGAGCTGTTCCAGACCGACGAGAACGACCTGCTGGAAATCTGCCTGGGCATTCTCCACCTGCACGACCGGCCGCGCACCAAGCTCTTTATCCGGCGCGACCAGTTCGACCGGTTCGTCTCGGCCCTGCTCTTCGTTCCGCGCGAGCGCTACTCGTCGAAGGTGCGCGAACAGGCCGGCGAGTTGATCCGCGATGCGTTCGGCGGACGGTTGTCGGCCTTCTATCCCCAGTTCGGCGATGGCTCCCTGGCCCGGGTGCACTACATCATCGGGCTCAACCCCTTCGATCACCCGGAGCCGGAAATCGGCGAGCTGGAGCGCCGTGTGGCGCGGCTGGCGCGGACCTGGGAAGACGATCTGGAAACCCATGTCCGCCGCAATGCGCCGGAAGGGATCCGCCTGCGCATGCCGGCCTACCAGGACGCGTTCAAGGCCGGTTATCGCGAACTCTACGATCCCGAGGATGCGCTCGCCGACGTGATCAAGCTGGAAGGGCTGGAAACGCCCGACCAGGTGGCCGTGCGCGTTTATCGCGAAGCCGAGGACGCGGACAACGAGCTTCGCCTCAAGATCTACCGGGTCGGAAAGCCCGTCTCGCTGTCGCGCGTCATGCCGGTGCTGGAAAATCTCGGTCTCTACGTCGTCCAGGAGACGGGGTTCCCCGTGGATCGCCGCGGCCGCGACGGCAGCGGTGTCGGCCGGGCCTATGTGCACGATTTCGAGATGAAGTCCGACGCCCTCAAGGGCCAGAGCCTGGAGACCCTCGCTCCTGTGCTCGAGGACGCGCTGCTGGCCATGGCCGAGCGCCGGGCCGAGGATGACGGTTTCAACCGGCTGATCGTCGAGATCGGCGTGACCTGGCGCGAGGCGGCCTTCCTGCGCACCTGTGCGCGATACCGCCAGCAGACCGGGCTGGACCCGTCCCAGGCCATCCAGGAAGAAGCGCTTGCGGCCTATCCGGACATCGCCCGCGGCCTGCTCGATCTGGCGCGGATCAAGTTCGATCCGGAGTTTTCCGGCGACCGCAAGGCGCGGTCCGACGCGGTCTGGGAGGCGAGCGAAAGCCTTGGCAAGGCGCTCGACGATGTGAAGAGCCTCGACCATGACCGTGCCCTGCGCCGTATCTTCCACCTGATACAGGCGACGCTGCGGACGAATTTCTACCAGCGCGGCGCGGACGGCCTGCCCAAGGCCCGGATTTCGATCAAGATTGCCAGCGAACTGCTGGAGGAGCTGCCGCTTCCCAAACCCTATCGCGAGATCTTCGTGTGGTCGCCGGAGGTGGAAGGCGTGCATATCCGCTTCGGTCCCGTCGCCCGCGGCGGGCTGCGCTGGTCGGACCGGCGCGACGATTTCCGCACCGAAGTGCTCGGACTGGTGAAAGCGCAGCAGGTGAAGAACGCGGTCATCGTGCCAGTGGGCTCGAAGGGCGGTTTCTATCCCAAGGCCCTGCCGCGAAACGGCAGCCGCGACGAGATTTTCGAGGCCGGGCGCGAGGCCTACAAGACCTTCATCCGCGGCCTGCTGGATATCACCGACAATATCGTCGACGATGTCGTGCATCATCCCGACACCACGGTGTGCTGGGACGATGAGGACCCCTATCTCGTTGTCGCCGCCGACAAGGGCACGGCGACATTCTCCGACACCGCCAACGGGCTGGCCGAGGACGAGTTCGATTTCTGGCTCGGCGATGCCTTCGCCTCGGGCGGCTCGGCCGGTTACGACCACAAGAAGATGGGCATCACGGCGCGCGGCGCCTGGGAATCCGTCAAGCGTCACTTCCGCGAGATGGGCAAGGACATCCAGTCCGAACCCTTCACCGTGATCGGCGTGGGCGACATGTCCGGCGACGTGTTCGGCAACGGCATGCTGCTGTCGAAACAGATCCGCCTCGTCGCCGCCTTCGATCATCGCGACATCTTCATCGATCCCGATCCGGGCGATCCGGAGACGATGTGGAACGAGCGCAAGCGCCTGTTCGACCTGCCGCGGACCTCCTGGCAGGACTACGACACCTCGCTGATTTCCAAGGGCGGCGGCGTGTTCTCGCGCGGCGTGAAATCGGTGAAGCTGAGCGACGAGATCAAGGCGCTGACCGGTCTGGACAAGGATGCGGTCAGCCCGAACGAGCTGATCCATGCGCTGCTCAAGAGCGATGTGGAACTGCTCTGGTTCGGTGGTATCGGCACCTATGTGAAGGCGACCCACGAACAGCACTGGGAAGTCGGCGACAAGACCAATGACGGCCTGCGCGTCAATGCCGAAGAGGTCCAGGCCCGGGTGATCGGCGAAGGCGCCAATCTGGGCTTCACCCAGGCCGCCCGGATCGAATACGGCCGTCATGGCGGCCGCGCCAATGCCGACTTCGTCGACAATTCCGCCGGCGTCGACAGTTCCGACCATGAGGTGAATATCAAGATCCTGCTGCGGCCGATGGTCCGCGGCGGCGAGATGAGCCGCGAGGCGCGCGACAAACTCCTCGAGTCGATGACGGACGATGTCGCCCGGCATGTGCTGCGCCACAATTACGACCAGACGCTCGCCCTCTCCATGGCCGAGCATACGGCGATTGCCGACCTGGATGCGCACGAGCGCTTCATGCTGCGCCTGGAGGAGCTCGGCCAGCTCGACCGCGACGTGGAGGGCCTGCCTTCCTCGGAAGGTGTGCGCGTCCTGAAGGGACGCGGCCAGGGGCTCACCCGTTCGGAACTGGCCGTTCTGATCTCCTATGCCAAGATCACCCTGTTCGACCAGCTGGTGGCGTCGGAAGTGCCGGACGATCCGCATTTCCGCGCGATGCTCACCCACTACTTCCCCGACGGCGTGCACAGGTTCGGCGACGCGATGGACGGGCACCGGCTGAAGCGGGAAATCATCTCCACCATGCTGGCCAACGAGATGATCAATCTGGGCGGGCCGACCTTCATCCACCGTGCGATCGATTCCACCACGGCGACCGTGCCGGCCATCGCCCGCGCCTTCGAGGCCGGGCGCGGCATCTTCCGCTTTTCCGAGCTGACCGAGGCGATCAATGCCCTGGACAACGAGGCGCCGGCGGACGTGCAGATCAAGCTGCACGAGGAAATCATCCGTCTGCTGCGCCGCCAGACCTACTGGCTGGTACGCCGCGGCCGCAACCAGGCGTCCTCGGACACAGCCTCGATCGGCGATGTGATCGACAGCTACCAGCCCGGCGTGCAGGAGCTGCGCTCCATGGTACACGAGCTCATTTCCGAGCATGAACGCGGCGGCGTGAAGCGGCGCAAGCAGGCCTTCGTGAGGGCCGGTGCGCCGGAGGCGCTCGCCCAGGCCGTTGCGGAACTGCGCCCGCTGACCTCCTCGACCGACGTGATCGACATGGCCCGGGCGTCCGACTGGCCGCTCGCTTCGACGGCCTATATCTACCACGCCGTCGGCGCGCGGTTCCGTTTCGACCGGTTGCGCGGGCTGGGCCAGGAAGTCTCCTCGGACCTGCACTGGGACCGGCTCGCCGTGCGGCGTCTGATGGAGGATTTCTACGCCAGCCAGCAGGCCGTGACCGCTTCGGCGATGCGCTTTGCCCAGCAGGCCGGCGGGTCGCTGTCCGCCGGTATCGAGGATCCCTCGCGCGACTGGGCCGATGCGCTGGTGGAAGCCTGGAACACGGTCAACGAGGAAGAGGCCGGCCGGGTCGACTCGGTCCAGCGCCAGCTCGACGAGTCGGGCAGCTGGACCCTCTCCAAACTGGCCATCGCCTCCACCCAGATCGGTGAAATGGCGGCCGTCGCGGAGCCGTAGGGCTTTCCCTGCGCAGCGGGGGACGTGCCGGAGACATGGGGACAGACACCCAGGCGCGCTTGCGTGTCTGTCCCTGTTATTCCTAGTGCCGGAAGTGGCGCATGCCCGTGAACACCATCGCGATGCCCGCCTCGTCGGCGGCGGCGATGACGTCCTCGTCGCGGATCGAACCGCCCGGTTGGATCACGGCCGTGGCGCCGGCTACGGCGGCGGCGTGCAGTCCGTCGGCGAAGGGGAAGAAGGCGTCGGAGGCGCAGACCGAACCCTGCGTGCGCGGCTCGTCCCAGCCGTGTTCCCCGGCCGTGGCTTCCGCCTTGCGGACGGCCAGGCGGGCAGCTTCCAGCCGGCTGGTCTGTCCCATGCCGATCCCGGCCGTGGACAGGTTGCGGGCATAGACGATGGCGTTCGACTTGACGTGCTTGACCACTTTCCAGGCGAACATCAGATCGGCCAGCTCGGCCTCGGTGGGTTCGCGCTTGGTCACGGTCTTCAGATCGGTCACGTCGATCATCGCCGTATCGCGTTGCTGGACCAGCAGGCCGCCGGCGACGGTCTTGGTCAGCCAGCCCGGCTGCTTCGCATCGGGCAGGCCGCCGGTCAGCAGGACGCGCAGGTTCGACTTTCCGGACAGGACCGACAGCGCATCCTCGTCCGCATCCGGCGCGATCACCACTTCGGTGAAGATCTTGACCATCTCGCTCGCCGTGTCGGCGTCCAGCGTGCGGTTCATCGCGACGATGCCGCCGAAAGCCGAGATCGGGTCGGCCGCGAAGGCCTTCTCGTAAGCCGCCGGCAGGTCGTCATGCGTGGCCACGCCGCAAGGGTTGGCGTGCTTGACGATGACCACGGCCGCCTTGTCGGACGGGTCGAACTCGCCGGCCAGCTCGAAGGCGGCATCGGCATCGGCGAGATTGTTGAAGCTGAGCGCCTTGCCCTGCACCTGGCGGGCCGTGGCGATGCCGGCACGCCGTTCCGGCGTGGCGTAGAAGGCCGCCTTCTGGTGCGGGTTCTCGCCATAGCGCAGCGGCTGGGCCAGCTTGCCGCCGAAGGCACGCCAGGCCGGGCTGCTGTCTTCCAGCGTGTCCGCAAACCAGTTCGAGATCGCCGCATCATAGGCCGCCGTGCGGGCATAGGTCTTCGCGGCGAGCTTGCGGCGCAGGTCCAGCGGCGTGGCCCCCTCGTGCTCGCCCATGGCGGCGATCACGGCGTCGACATCCTCGCCATCGGTACACACATTGACCCAGGCATGATTCTTGGCCGCCGCGCGCAGCATGGCCGGACCGCCGATATCGATATTCTCCACGCAGTCGGCCGCGTCGGCGCCCTTCGCGACGGTCTCCTCGAACGGGTAGAGATTGACGTAGAGCAGGTCGATGTTCGGGATGCCGTGCTCGGACATCGCGCTGCGGTCCTCGCCATTGTCGCGCCGGCCGAGCAGGCCGCCATGCACGCGCGGATGCAGCGTCTTGAGGCGGCCGTCCATCATTTCCGGGAATTCGGTGACCTCGGACACGTCGCGGGCCGCGATACCGGCCTCGTCGAGCGCGCGCAGCGTGCCGCCGGTGGAGAGGATCTCGACGTCCGCTGCGGCGAGCTGCCGGGCGCGGTCGACCAGGCCCGTCTTGTCGGACACGGAAATCAGGGCGCGCCGCACAGGCGCAAGATCAAGGTCGGACATGGGAGGGGCTCCGTTCAGTCAATCCGGATGTGCGCGGCGAGGTATCCATGGCGGCGCTGCAAGTCAATCCGCGGCCGTTGCGGGGCGCAGGGCGCACAACGCGCCGAGCGCCTCGGACACGGCCCGGCCGTCGCCGGTTTTCGTCGCATCGAGAAGGCTTTCCAGCTCGCTGGCCACGGCGCCGGTGTCCAGCACCGGTCCGGTGATCGACCAGACGCCGTCGATCGCCGTCGGTTCGCGCCGCTCGAAGGCATAGACTAGGTTCTCGTGCCGCTTCTCGCCGGGGCGCAGGCCGACGACCGAGATCGCGCCCGGCGCGTCCGGATCGCGGCCGCGCAGCCGCAGCAATTGCCGGGCGAGGCGCAGGATGGAGACCGGCTCGCCCATGTCGAGCACGTAGAGCGCGCCGTTGAGGGCCTCGTCGAAAGCGGTCTGGGCGGCGGCGTCGAGAACGAGGCCCGAGGCCTCTTCCACGGTCATGAAATAGCGTGTGGCTTCCGGATCGGTCACGGTGACCGGATCGCCGGCCTCGATCTGCCGCTCGAACAGCGGCACGACCGAGCCCGTGGAGCCGAGCACATTGCCGAAGCGCACCACGCAGATACGCGTCCCGGACCCGTCGGCGGCGGCGGAGCGGGCATAGAGTTCGGCGGCGCGTTTGGTCGCGCCCATGACATTGCCGGGATCGACGGCCTTGTCGGTCGAGATCAGCGCCACGATCCGGGCGCCGTGCCGCTTGGCGATCTCGATCGTGTTGACGGTACCCACCACATTCGTGCGCACGGCCTCGCCGGGATTGAGTTCGCTCATCGGCACGTGTTTCAGCGCCGCGGCGTGCAGCACGACGTCGGGACGTTCCTCGGCAAAAGCGGTTTCCAGCCGCTGCGTGTCGCGGATATCGCCCAGCATGGCGCGCCATTCCACCCGCGGCTGGCGCCGGGCGAATTCCAGGTCGATCTCGTAGAGATTGGCCTCGGAGGCATCGAAGAAGATCAGCTTTTCCGGGTTCAGCGTCGCCGCCAGCCGGGCCAGCTGCGAACCGATCGTGCCGCCGGCCCCCGTGATCAGGACGCGCTTGCCCTCGATCAGCGGCCGGGCAGGACCCAGATCGGGCGCGCGCGGCGGCCGGTTGAGCAGGTCGGCGGCCTCCACGGGCGAGAAGGCGCCGGGTCCGTCGGTCGGCCGGGCGCGGGACAGCTTGGCGCCGGTGCGGGCCGCGACCCGGATCAGCTCGTTGACGACTTCCACGTCCGGGCTGGTGCCGGCCAGGACCAGGCGGGGCGTCAGCGCCTCGGCCTGGGCCAGCCGGTTGAGCGCCGGGGTCAGGGCCTGCAGCCCGCCCAGAACCGGCACGCCGCGAATGGCATGCCCGGTCAGTTGCGATCCCGGCTCGATCAGGCCTTTCGGGCGGAAGGGCGCGGATCCGTTGCGGCGCACGATGTCGCGCAGGGCCTCGTCGAGATCCGCTTCGGTGCCGACCAGGATGGCGGCGGGCTTGGAGCGGTCCTCGACCTGCAGCACGCCCCGCAGGCCCTGGGTGCGCAGGGCGGCCAGCAGGAAGCGCGGCGCCAGCAGCAGGCCGATCAGAATGGGGATGTCGATCAGGATGGAGGTCCGCGGGAACCCGTCCAGCCGGTTGATCAGGAACAGCATGGGCAGGAAGACGAGATTGGCGATCAGCACGGCCCGCACGATGCGCGCCGCATCGTTCAGCGCGGTATAGCGCCACAGGCCGCGGTGGAGCCCTTCCAGCGGGAAGACGATGGCGCAGGCCAGCGAAAACACCGTGACCGATTGCAGCATCACCTGGTCGGGCGGACCGATCGGTTCGAACCGGTAGCGCAGCAGGACAGCCGCCCACATGGATACAGCGCCTGCTGCCAGGTCGAACAGGGCCACCGCCACCATGGAAAGCTGGTTGCGCGTGGTCGCAAGATGGCCGGCATGGTTCCGGCGATCGGTGTCGGGTCGCCCGGCATCTGGACGGGGTGTGCTCATCCGGTTTCCCCCTCTGCGCCCCCCACCTGGCCGAGGCGCTGAAAAGCCCAGCGAACGCGATTGGGCGGCCGGTCTCCGGCACCAAAGGGTTCTGCTTCGCCCTGTACTACAATCTGCGTGGCGCGTTGTGGAGGCGCGCCCGCAGCCAGATACACAGAGCGTTCCAGCCGGATCGGCCCGCCATCGGTGCGGAAACGCCAGCCATCGCCATTGGGCTGGACCAGGAGCGCACTCATGGAGTCCCGCGACAGCGAGGCCCGCACCTGGGGGTGAAGGTGGAAGCGGATGGCGAAACGCCAGCGCGCATCGACATCCTCCGGCGCGCCGTCGGAGACCGGACGGAAAAGCGCGTCCTCGCCCCGGACATCGCCGCCGTCGGCAGCCAGGAAGATGCGCCGGCGATGGGACAGGCCGTAATCCTCGCGATAGCCGGCATGGATGCCTTCCAGCCAGATCCCCATCTCCTCCTCGTTGCGGCGGGCCGTCACCGAGGCCGGTGCCGTGGCCAGGCGCGGGCCGAGCAGATCGCGCCGCCAGCCGGGCGGGAAGAGGCGGGCCGAGGAGGTTTCGTCCAGGATCAGCGTGGAATGGGCGGCCGTGGCGCGCACGGCTTCGCGCCAGCTCGCCGGCTGGTCGTCGTGCCAGCCGCAATTGACCACCAGGCGGCCGCCGGCCGTGCACAGTTCGAAGGCCAGCGCGCTGGCATGGGCGCCGGTGCTCAGCGGGCCGCGCGGCGCGCCGCCGACATCGAGCAGCACCGTGGCCTCGCCGGCGCCGGCCCGGTGATAGCCGGAATGGGGCGCAAAACCGAAGGGCTTGGCCCGGGTGTCGTCATGGCGCAGCACCGCGTCCAGCGCGTGCCGGTCGCCTTCGCCGCCGCCATGGAAACTCGCCAGCCCGCCATCGGACATGCGGAAGAAGCGCACCATCGGGGCCAGCCGGTCGATGGCGCGTGCGATATCCTGCGGCAGCTCGGCGCCGGCGGACTGGGCCGCCTCGCGCACGGTAACCAGGTCGATCAGTGCTTCGGCACAGGCGCGCGGCGAGCGTGTGACATGACCGCCATCGGGCAGGATCTGGCGCTGGACCTCGCGGGCCAGGGCCTGGAAGCCGGCGCGCTGCAGCCCGTCCTGACCGGGCAGGCACAAGCCCGTCAGCGCCAGCGCGGCGGCACACTGCAGACGCGTCGTCCCGTCCGGTGCGATGGCGAGCGAGCGTTGCAGATAGCGCGCCTGCCGCAACAGGGACTTGAAACGGGTCGTGCGCGCCTTGCGGCTTTCCTCCGTGTCATTGAACAGGACCTCGCCGCAGCGCAGCCAGTTCAGAAGGCGGGCCGACAGCACGTCATGGGACCAGGCGAAACTGTTCCAGCGCCCGAAATGGGCAATCCATTCGTCCACGAAGCGGCGCACGAACACGGCGCCGTCCGGCCTGCCGTCCGATGGCGCGGCGAGACAGTCGCGCATCCAGCCGAAACCGTGCAGCCGCCGGGCGAAGGCGCGGGTCGGTGCCGGCTGCAGCCAGGCGGTCTCCGGTCCGTCCACCACCAGTGTCTCGCCGGCCAGGGTGAAACGGCCGGCCAGCATGGCGGCGCCCCGCTCGGGATTGGCCGCATAGACATCTTCCGGACGTACCGCGAGGGCGTCGGGCACGCCGCCCAGCCCGCTCGGGCCGGATGGCAGGCCGATGGCGTGCAGGGTGGAGGAGGCCTCGCGCCGCAGCGCCATCACGGTGGCGCCGGCATAATCGGACAGACGCACCGCGCGAGCCATGGCGATCAGCGACGCAGGGCTTGGATGTTGTCGCGATAGGCGTCGGGCCCGCCGCGAAACACGGCCGATCCGGCCACCAGGGCGTCGGCGCCGGCGGCGATGCAGGCCTTCGCCGTTTCCGGGTTCACCCCGCCATCCACCTCGATCATCGTGTCCAGGCCGCGGCCGTCGATCGTGTTGCGCAGGGTTTCGATCTTGCGCAGCTGGTCCTCGATGAAGCTCTGCCCGCCAAAGCCCGGATTGACGCTCATCACCAGGACGAGATCGAGCTCGCCAAGAACGTAATCGAGCGTCTCCGGCGGTGTGGACGGGTTCAGCGCGGCCCCGGCCTTCACGCCGGCCCCGCGGATTTTCTGGACCGTACGGTGGAAATGCGGACCGGCTTCGGGATGGGCGGTGATGATATCGGCGCCCGCATCGACGAAGGCGTCGATATAGGGATCGACCGGGCTGATCATCAGGTGCACGTCGAAGGGCTTTTTCGTGTGCGGTCTCAGGGACTTCACCACGCCGGGACCGATCGTCAGATTGGGCACGTAATGCCCGTCCATGACATCGACATGGATCCAGTCCGCCCCGGCCGCGTCAATGGCGCGGACTTCTTCACCCAGCTTGGCGAAATCGGCCGACAGGATCGACGGCGAGATGATTTGCGATGCGCCCATGCCAGTCCGATAACAGGGGGTCATGACCGGCGCAAGCCGGGCTCGCGCCTGGCGCGAATGTCAGCTGCGCTTTTCGAAGCGGGCGATGAAAAAGCCGTCCATGCCGCCGCGGTCCGCCCAGAGGGCCGGGGTGAGGCGCAGCCCGCCCTGCGGGGTGATGGCCTCGGCCAGGCCGGGCACCTCGCCATCCTGGATGGCGACCGGTTTCAGCTCCTTGCGATTGCGCAGCAGGGCCTCGGCGAACTGTTCGCCCTCTTCCGGCTGCAGCGAGCAGGTGCACACGACCAGCCAGCCGCCGGGCCGCAGCATGCGGGCCGCTGCGCCGGCCAGCTCCAGCTGGATTTTGGCCATGCGCTGGACATCGCCGGGTTTCTTGATCCAGGCGGCTTCGGGATGGCGCCGCATCGTGCCGGTCGCCGTGCAGGGCGCGTCCAGCAGGACCGCGTCGGCAGGTCCCTTGGGCTTGAAGCGGCGGACGTCCTCGACCGCGACCGAGGCACGCAGGCCGGTGCGGGCGAGATTGTCGCGCAGGCGTTTCAGCCGGCCTTCATTGTTGTCCACGGCCGTCACACGGCCGCCCAGCGCCGCCAGCTGCAGCGTCTTGCCGCCCGGCGCCGCGCACAGATCGGAGACATAATCGCCCGGCTTTATGCCCAGGAGGGTGGCGGGAATGGCGGCCGCGGCGTCCTGGGCCCACCAGGCGCCCTCGCGAAAACCGGGAAGCTGGGTGATGTCGCCGATTTCGCGCCGCCGCAGCGTGCCCGTCGGCAGGATCTCCGCGCCCAGCTCTTCCGCCCAGCGCTCGCGTTCGGCCGGGTCCTTCACCGTGATGTCCAGCGGCGGCGGCTGCATCTGGGTATTGGCGATGCGCGCCAGCGTGCCGGGCCCGTAGGCCTTGCGCCAGGAGCGGGCGATCCAGTCGGGCAGATTGTCCCGCGGCGCCGAGCGCGCGGCGATGTCGCGGCCTTCCCGGTCCACCTTGCGCAGCACGGCGTTGACCACGCCTTTCAGCCCCTGGGACTCGGTCGTGTCCCGGCACAGCTCCACCGTGGTCGAGACGACCGCATGGGGCGGGCTGTCCATCCATAACAACTGCGTTGCGCCGGTCACCAGCAGGGCGGCGGCGTATTCCGGGGTTTCCTCGAGCGGTTTGGCGAGGAACTGGTCGAGCACTTTGCGGGTCTGGCCCAGACGCCGGAAGGTCGTGGCCAGGATGGCGCGCGCGAAGGCGCGGTCCCGGTCGCTCATCTTGCGATAGCCGGGGGCGTGTTCCAGCGCCGGTTCCAGGGCGCGCCGGTCGCGCAATATGGTGGCATAGGCCAGGGCGGCGCAGCGCCGCGGGGGCAATCCGTCTTTCATGGCGCGGGAGCTAGCATGGGCGGGCGCCCCCGTCTAATGCGCGTTGCGGCGTTCGGGGACAGACACGTAAGCGTGCTTACGTGTCTGTCCCCGATTACCCCCACGGCCCGCGCGGGGCCCAGGGGCCGGACTGCACCGGGGCTGCGGCGCCGGCCATCTCGCGCAGTTTCGCGATCCGGTTGGCGGTGTCCGGGTGGGTGGAGAAGAGATTGTCCATGCGCTGGCCGTTGAGCGGATTGATGATGAACATGTGGGCGGTCGCCGGATTGCGCTCGGCGCCCTCATTCATGGTGCGGCGGGCGGTGCGCTCGATCTTCTCCAGCGCGCTGGCCAGGGCGAGCGGCCGGCCGAGGATTTCCGCGCCGACCCGGTCGGCCTCGTATTCGCGGGCGCGGCTGATCGCGCTCTGCACCAGCATGGCGGCCATGGGGGCGAAGATCATCAGGGCGATCGAGCCGATCAGCCCGGCCCGGTTTCCGCCGCCGAAGAAGAGGGCGAAATTCGCCAGCATGGCGATCGCACCGGCCAGGGTGGCGGTGACCGTCATGGTCAGCGTGTCGCGGTTTTTCACATGGGCCAGCTCGTGCGCCATCACGCCCTGCACCTCCTCCCGGTCGAGCCGGGCGAGTAGGCCGGTTGTCGCTGCAACGGCGGCATGGTTCGGATCGCGGCCCGTGGCGAAGGCGTTGGGCTGATCGCTCTCCATCACGAAGACGCGGGGTACGGGCAGGCCGGCGCGGCGGGCGAGCATGTCGACATCGCCGGCATACTGGCGCAATTGCGGATGCCGCTCGTCCGGGCCGATCTCGCGGGCGCCGTGCATGCGCAGCACCATGTCGGCACTGTTCCACCAGGCGAACAGGTTCATGCCGCCGGCGAAAACCAGGGCGATCAGGGCACCGGCCGGGCCTCCCAGAAGATAACCGATCCCCATGAAGAGGGCGGTCATGCCGGCCAGCAGGAGGAAGGTACGCAAAGTGTTGGCAGTCATGGTCGGGCAGTATCCGTTCTTGGCGCGAGGCCGTTGTCGGCCTAGATAGATGGTATGACCCAGAAGGATCGGCAAGACGGGACGGATGCGTCCGGAATCCCCGCTCATGCAGCGCCGGACAAGCCGTTGAGCCCGGCGGCGAAGCGCGCGCTGGAAGAGGCCGAGGCGCGCCGGCAGGCGCAGGCGGACATGGAATTGCCGCCGGAACAGGGCGGCCGCCGCAACGGGCCGGAACCCACGCGCTATGGCGACTGGGAGAAGAAGGGCATTCTCAGCGACTTCTGATCGCCGGCCCGGTTGAACCGGCGTGCGCTCACTCGCCTGCGGCGTGAAGCCGCTTCGCGGGCGTAGCGCCAGGCGCTAGTGTGCCGCTATGGCACAAGGCTTCCATCATATCCTGGCCGCACTGGGCGGCCTCGCACTGCTGGCATCCCCGGTTCTGGCACAGGGTCAGGCCGTGCCGCAGCGCGACTGTTCGCCCGAGGATATCCGCCAGGCCCTGGCGGGCGCGTATACTGGTCCGCCCTGCCGCTTTACCGAAATGCCGGCCGGGGCGCAGCCTGCGCCGCGCGCGGATTTCCAGGCGGATGTCCGGCGTCTCGCCGGGGCCCGGCAGACCCGTGACGAAGCGTTGCACAATGATGGCGAAGTCGTGACTTATGCCGGACCTTCGATGAGCCGGAGTGCGCACCATGAAGCGGGCGTCCGTGAGGCGCGGAATTTCGACCCGACGCGGCGCCATCGCGAACCACGGCCGGCGCCGCAGCCGGAACCGGTCCGGCTCTCCGACAGCTTCTTCACCGGCCCGCTGGCCGGCGGGGTCGAGCGTCCCTTCACACCGATCTACAGCTATCGCGGCATCGTGCTGATTTCCGCTTCCGGAGAGACGCGGACGGGCTTTTCCGGTGTGCGCCACCTGACGCGCCGCACCCGCGCGCTGGATACGCGGCGGCCCGGACCGGCGCGGGCCTATCCCTACGACTAGGCCGTTTTGTGACATAAAACCGGTTGTCATCCCGGCCGGATAGCCCGCGCATGCGGGCTGGAGAGCCGGGACCCATACGCGCCGATCTCTGCCGGAAGCAGGCTCGGTATCCGCGACAGCTGGATGAGCACCGGGATTATGGGTCCCGGACTTGCGCCCCGCCTGCGCGGGGCATCCATCCGGGATGACACGGCTGGATGACAAGGATGGACGCTAAGCCGCCACCGGCGGGACGGTCGCCATCTCCTCCACGATCGCCCGGGCCGCGGCGGCGGGATCCCCGGCGGCGTTGACCGGTCGGCCGACCACGAGATGGCTGGCGCCGCTGGCCAGGGCCGAGGCCGGGGTGGCGACGCGCTTCTGGTCGCCGATATCGGCGCCGGCGGGCCGGATGCCCGGGGTAACGATCAGGAAGCCCTCGCCGAAGCGTTCGCGGATCTCGGCGGCCTCGTGGGCGCTGGCGACAACGCCGGCGACACCGGCTTCCAGCGCCTGTTCGACCCGGCGCAGCACCAGGTCGCGGGCGCCGTAGGCATAGCCCATCTCGGCCAGCATTGCGTCGTCATAGCTGGTCAGCACCGTGACGCCGAGAATGCCCAGATCCGAGCCCTCACTGCCCGCGACGGCAGCCCGCATCACCGGCGGTTCGGCGTGCACGGTCAGAAGATCGGCGCCGCCGGCCGTGATCGAGCGGGTGGCCTTCTCCACCGTGGCGGGAATGTCGTGCAGCTTGAAGTCCAGGAAGACCTGCTTGCCGTCGGCCTTGAGGCGCCGGCACAGCTCCATGCCGCCGACGGGAAAGAGCTGGAGCCCGATCTTGTAGAAGCTGACGGCATCGCCGACCGAACGGGTCAGCGACCAGGCCCGGTCGGTCGTTGGCAGGTCGAGGGCGACGATGAGGCGGGGGTCTGCGGCGCTGGACATGGCGGTCTTCTAGGTCGTGTTGCCGGAAAAGATCAAGCTGGGCCCGACAAGATCAAGCCGGTTTAGTCCACCGCCACCCCGGCGAAGATGTGGAAGGGGTAGTGTTCGACCAGCCGCCGGGAGAACTCGATACCCCGCACGCAATTGCCCTGACGGTCGAGCCGCGGCGAGTGCAGGGCGATACCGGCGATACCGGGTATCACCATCATCAGGCCGCCGGACACACCGGACTTGGCCGGCAGTCCGACGGTGAAGGCGTATTCGCCGGAATAGTCGTACATCCCGCATGTCAGCATGAGTGACAGGGTGTTGCGCACGATGCCGGGGTCGATGACGCGGTGGCCGGTGAGCGGGCAGACCCCGCCATTGGCCAGCATGGCCGCCACGACTGACAAACCCTGACAATCCAGCGTCAGGGCACAGGTTCGGAAATACAGATCCAGCGCCGCGTCCGTGTCGGTGCCTTCGGGGAAGGCGTCGTGTTCGTCCATCAGCTTGACCAGCGACTGGTTGCGGGCTGCTGTCTGCTTTTCCGAGCTGTAGACGGCCTCGTCGAAACCGCAGTCCGCCCCGCCGGCGGCCGACGCTACGAAGCGGCGGACCAGGTCCAGCCGCTCCTCGACGCGGCGCGAGGGGCGGATCATCGCCGCGCACATGATGGCGCCGGCATTGATCATCGGATTGTGCGGCCGGTCGTCCGGGTCCAGCACCATTTCGTTGAAGCGCCGGCCCGACGGTTCGCGGCCGACATGGCGGTGCACCTGGTTCTCTCCGTTCAGCGCCAGGGCGAGGGCATAGTTCAGCGGCTTGACCACCGATTGCAGGCAGAACGGGTCGTGCGCGTCGCCCAGCGTCATGCGCTGGCCGTCCAGGCTGCACAGGGCGAGGCCGAAGGCGTCGGGATCGCGGCCCGCCAGTTCGGGGATATAGTCCGGCACCGTGCCGCGGTCGTTTTCGCGGGCATAGGCGAACATGTTGGCGATGCGGCCGGAAAAGCCGCCGAAGCCGGCGATGGCGAGGGATCCGTCCAGGGCCCGTTCGACCAGGCGAACCGCGTCGGCGGGCAGGTCCGGACCCAGTGCGGCCGGATCGAGCCGGCGGTCGGCGCGCTCCAGAACGGCCTTGAGCGGGGCCAGCCGCGGGATGGACAGGTCGATGCCCTCGCGTTCCAGCGCCGCAGCCAGACCGGTGGTCGTGCCGATCCCGGCCCGCCGCGCCGTGCGGCACAGTCTGCGCAGGCGTTCCGTGAGCGCGGCGGCATCGCTGCGGTCGTGCTCGTAGCGGGCACGCCGGCCGCGAAACCGGGTAAAGCGGGACAGGCCGGGACGGGTCATGGGGTGGAGAATGGCGCGGATTGGGCGCGGGTTAAAGCGGCGGTGTGGGCGGTCGCCGGTGTCTCCCCCCTCATCCGCCCCTTCGGGGCACCTTCTCCCCTTAGGGGAGACGGGGTTTATTGCCACAATCTTCACACGCGTTTTTCCCGGACGGAGGCCCGCGGACGCGGGTCGCAGATCCGGGACCTGCCAGTCTTCAGGGAGTCCGCGGTGCTTCCGGTTGATCCCGGATAGCGCTGACGCGCTTCCGGGAAAAATGGTGGGGAGGCCCCGCCCTGAGTGGCGACACTACCTGCACCCCGCCGCGTATTCCCCTTGCACGTGCACATTCTTGGCGCTACGCGACAGGCAAAGCGAAAGGACATGCGCCATGCCTGCGAAAAAGCCCGTCAAAAAGGTCGTTCTTGCCTATTCCGGGGGTCTGGATACGTCCGTGATCCTGAAATGGCTGCAGGACCATTACGACGCCGAAGTCGTCACCTTCACGGCCGATCTGGGCCAGGGCGAGGAGCTGGAGCCGGCGCGGGCGAAGGCCGAGGCGGCGGGCGTGTCCGAGATCTTCATCGAGGATCTGCGCGAGGAATTCGTGCGCGACTATGTCTACCCCATGGTGCGCGCCAATGCGGTCTATGAAGGGCTTTACCTGCTGGGCACCTCGATCGCGCGGCCGCTGATCGCCAAGCGTCTGGTGGAGATCGCCCACGAGACCGGCGCGGATGCCGTGGCGCACGGCGCGACCGGCAAGGGCAATGACCAGGTGCGCTTCGAGCTCGGCGTCTACGCGCTGGATCCGGACCTGCGCGTGATCGCGCCCTGGCGGGAATGGGATCTCAATTCGCGCACCAAGCTGATCAGCTATGCCGAGGAGAACGGCATCCATGTCGCCATGGACAAGCGCGGCGAGGCGCCCTTCTCGGTCGACGCCAATCTCTGGCACACCTCCTCGGAGGGCAAGGTGCTGGAGGATCCGGCCGAGGAAGCCTCGGACATCGTCTTCCAGCGCACGGTCGACCCGGTCGATGCGCCGGACACGCCGGAATACGTCACCATCGGTTTCGAGCGCGGCGACGCCACGGCGATCAACGGCCAGGCCATGAGCCCTGCCACCCTCCTGACAGAACTGAACGAGCTGGGCCGCAAGCACGGCATCGGCCGGCTCGACCTGGTGGAGAACCGCTTCGTCGGCATGAAGTCGCGCGGCATCTACGAGACGCCGGGCGGCACCATCCTGATGGCGGGCCATCGCGGTATCGAACAGCTCACCCTGGACCGTGGCGCGGCCCATCTGAAGGACGAGCTGATGCCGAAATACGCCAAGCTGCTCTATGAAGGTTTCTGGTTCTCGCCGGAGCGCGAAATGCTGCAGGCGGCGATCGACAGGAGTCAGGAGTTTGTCAGTGGGGACGTGCGCCTGAAACTCTACAAGGGCTCGGTCAATGTCGTGGGCCGTTCCTCGGACTCGACGCTCTATTCGGAGGCCCACGTCACCTTCGAGGAGGACGAGGTCTACGACCAGAAGGATGCCGAGGGCTTCATCCGGCTCAATGCGCTGCGCCTGCAGCTCCTGGCCCGGCGCAAGCGGCGCCTGGGCCGCAATGACTGACACCGCGGCGGGTGTCTGCAAAAAGCGGCAGATGGCCCGGCCTGCCGGCGATGAATGAAAAATTCATTGCGCGCGTTGCGGCTTTACACCTTCCCGGGCGGGCGCAAGTGTGACAGGTCGCCGGGAACCGGGCGGCGCCGACAGGCTTGGCCTGAGGATGGTATATTGAACCAGCGGGCAGCGGCGCGGGGCGGATGACGAGATGCATGCCGCCGTGCTGAACATCTTTCTCGACCTGCTCTTCGTCACGGCGGGCGCCGTGGCCGCCGGCTATCTGTGGACTCACGCCCGGGCGATCCAGTTTGCCGGCGCCGTGCTGGCCGTTCAGCTTCTCTCTGTGGGTATCGTGTCCTGGTCGGCCTACTATTTCGCCGACCTCGTGCTCATGGCTGCCGGGCCGGCGCTTCTCGAGCCCGCGGCCTATCGCGCCTGGATGGAGGTCTTCCAGGATGAAGTGCGCATGGTCTGGGATTCGATCGCGGTCAGCCTGATGCTGGTCGGTTTCGTGATGTTGCTTCGCCGGCTCGGCACCGTGCTTCGGCGCCTGCAGACCTCGACGGATGCGCTGCAGCTCGAACTGGTCTCGCGCGACACGCTGGAAGCCGAGCTGAAGACCGAGGCCGAGACCGAACGCTCGCAGCGCCAGTCGAAATCGGAATTCCTGCTCGGACTCAGCCACGAGCTGCAAACGCCGCTCAACGGCATTCTCGGCCTGGCCAGCCTGCTTTCCAATACCGAGGTGGATGCCGAGCAGCGCCGCCTGCTGGCCACGCTCGAACAGTCGGCCCAGGCCATGCTGAACCGCGTCAGCGACGTGCTGGATCTGTCGCTGCTGGAAAACCACCGCGTCGAGCTGCGCAGCGCCGCCTTCGAGCCCTGCGAACTGATCCGGTCGTCCGTCGCCCTGTTCGAACCGCTGGCCGCCGAGCGGGGTCTGACACTGACCGCCCGGTGCGAGGCCAGCGCGCGTCAGCCCGTGATCGGCGATCCGGGCCGGGTCAAGCAGATCCTCACCCATCTCGTCTCGAACGCGGTGAAATTCACGCCGGACGGTTCCGTCACGGTCGACGGCCGGGTCGAACCCATCGATTCCGACCATGCCCGGCTGACCTTCACCGTGACCGATACCGGTGAGGGCATGGCGCCGGAGGCGCTCGAAGCGGCCGGCCAGGCGCGCGATCTGCGCACCGGGGCCGGCTCCGGGGTCGGCCTGTCGATCTGCTGGCGTCTGGTGCACCTCATGGAAGGCGAGCTGGAATTCGACAGCACGCCGGGCCGGGGCACGGTGGCGACCGCCCGCCTGGTGCTGCAGATCGATCCGACAGCGGACGGAGCGCTCGACAGCGATCTGTGAGACTTGCCCGCCGCAAGAACCCGGGTAGGCTCGCCCCGGAAAAGGGGATGATCATGACGCTGACACTGTTACCGGCCCTCCTGCTGACGCTTGCCGCGACGGATGGGGCCGTGGCCCGGGCCGAAGGTTTCGACCGGCCGGCCCTTCTGGCCCTGGCCGACGCGGCCGACCGTGACGCCCTGCGGGCCGCCGACCGGCATATCCTGGTCGTGCGTCATGCCCGCAAGATCGCGCCGGACTGCAACGGCATGGAATGCCCGCTCAGCGACCGCGGCGAGGCCATGGTGGCCCGCCTGTCGGAACTGCTGGGCGACACCCCCGTCGACCGGGCCTATGCCAGCGCCGCGTGCCGGACGCGTCTGACCGCGGCGGCAGGCCATGCCGATATCGTCGCGCACCGGGCCGTTGACGACTATCCGGCCGACTGCACGCCCGGTGAAACGGTCGATCGCCTGCGCAGCGCGGCCTTTGCCGAGGCGCGCGACGGGGCTGCGCGCTGGTCGCTGGCCGGCGAGCATTCCAACACCACCTGCCTCTGGCTGGCCGAATTCGCCGGCCCGCAGGCGGCCGAAGAGGCCGGATGCGATGAGGGCCGGCTGGCGCATGATGCCTATGGCGACGTGTTCTGGCTCTACCGGGGCGAAAGCGGCTGGGACCTCACCGTCCTGCCCGGCGCCTTCGAGGTCGATGCGCCCTGATGCGCCTGCTCTTCGTGTGTACCGGGAATATCTGCCGTTCGCCCACGGCCGAGGCCGTCGCAAGGGCACGGCTGGCGGCGTTGGGGCTGGACTGGCCGGTCGACAGCGCCGGCACCAGCGGATGGCATGCCGGTGACAGTCCGGACCGGCGTGCCGCCGGGTCCGCGGCCGCGCGCGGCTATGCGCTGGACGGCCTGACGGCGCGCGCCGTGGAGATCGAGGATTTCACCCGGTTCGATCACCTCATTGCCATGGATGCAGGGCATGAGCGCTTTCTCAGGCGGATGGCGCCGTCCGGTCCGGCCGGCGCCGTGTCGCGGCTGCTCGACTGGGCGCCCGGTTGCGGTGCCGCGGATGTGCCCGACCCCTATTACGGCCTGTCCGAAGGGTTCGAGCACGTGCTCGACCTGGTGGAAGCCGGCATCGACGGGCTGATCGGGTCGCTTCACACCAGCGGGTAGTCGGCCTCGGCCTCGTAGATATTGGCCTGGCCCCGGCTGGTCCAGCTGGAGTAGAGGCTGAAATGCGTGACCATCCAGGCCTCGGTTTCCAGATGGGCGGCGCGCTGGGTGAAGCGGTTCGCCTTGTCCACCGGCGTCCCGTTGAGATAGGCCAGCGTCATGTGCGGGTGGAATTTGCGCGGTTCCGGCGGCAGGCCGGCCCGGCGCGCCGCGCGCTCGCATTTCGCATTGAGCGCCGTGACTGCATCGCCCGCCTCCACGCCCAGCCAGAGTGCCCGCGGGTCGGTCTTGCCGAACCAGCCGGCGGCCTTGAGCCGCATCGTGAAGGGCGCCATGCGGATGCTGGCCAGCTCGGCGTCGAGATCCTCGGCCGTGCGCTCGTCGATATCGCCGAAAAAGCGCAGCGTGACGTGGAAATTCTCCACCGGCCGCCAGCGCGCGCCCGGCACGCCCTTCTGCAGCCCCGCGAGACCGGCGGCGATCTCCTCCGGGACGGGAATGGCGGCGAACAGGCGAAGGGACATGGGCAGCGCTCCGGTCGGACCCGATCCCTAAAGCATTTTCAGCGAAAGCGGGAACCGGTTTCGCGGTATGAAAATGCGGCATAACAAGGCACCGGAGCCGTTTCATCGGCTTCGAAGTCGTAAAAGTGGCTCTAGAACAGTTCGCGGGGGTGCGGCAATGGCGGGCGGGCCGGACGAACGGGGCCGGCAGGATCCGCAGGGGGGACGCGCAGTGCTCCCGTCCCGCCTTGCCATTTGGCCCGTTCGTAACGATATTGTGCAGCAAAGCGCCATACCGGCGCCAACCTGTCGAAAGACAAGCCAGTCGAAAGACAAGAGAGACCAACGATGAACGACTTTTCCCGCACGTATTCCGGTGCACCGTCGATGGACATGTCGGTGGATGCCGGTCTGCGAAGCTTCATGCTGGGCGTCTACAACAAGATGGGTCTCGGCCTGCTGATCTCGGCCGCGCTGGCCTATGCCGTCGGCACGGTCGCGCCGCTCACGGCGCTGGTCTGGGGCACGCCGCTGCTCTTCGTCGTGCAGTGGGGTCCGATCGCCATCCTGTTCGGCTCGATGTTCTTCATGCGCAATCCCTCGCCCACGGGCAGTGCGATCCTCTACTGGAGCATTGTCGCCCTGATCGGTACCGGGCTGAGCGTCTGGGTCGTGATGGCCGGCGGCAATGCGCCGTCAGGCGTGACCACGGCCGGCGGACGCACGCTCGCGATCAGCTGGGCCACCATTGTGCAGGCCTTCACCATCACCGCCGGTGCCTTCCTGGGCCTGTCGGTGTTCGGCTACACCACGAAGATGAACCTGCAGCCGATCCAGAGCTTCCTGTTCATGGGCATCATCGGCGCCGTCATCCTGGGCATCCTGAACTTCGCCTTCTTCCATTCGGCCGGCCTTGAACTGCTGCTGCAGTTCGGCGTGCTGCTGCTGATGGCGGGGGTGACGGCCTGGCAGACCCAGACCCTGAAAGTGATGTACTACCAGGTCGCGGGCGACCACCGGTCGATGGCCGTGCTCACCAATATGGGCGCGCTGAACCTCTACATCGCCTTCGTGAACATGTTCCAGATCATCCTGTCGCTGATGGGCGGCAGCCGCCAGTAGGGCGCCTGTCTTACAGTCTGGACGACAAAACCCCCGGCGTTCGCGCCGGGGGTTTTTCGTTTGCGCGAATCCGTTGTCATCCCGGATGAATGCCCCGCGCAGGCGGGGCGCAAGTCCGGGACCCATAATCCCGGTGCCTGGCCCCTTGTCATCGACATGGAGCCGGCTTCCGGCAGACATCGGCGCGTATGGGTCCCGGCCCTCCAGCCCGCCTTCGCGGGCCATCTGGCCGGGATGACAGCGTGGAGGAGCACCCTACTCCACCACCCGGAAGCGTTTCTTGTCGAAGACCCGGAGCACCTGGGCGAGGTCGTGGCCGCGCTTGAGGATCTGGCCGTCCATGCCGACCACCTTGTAGGCGCCCTGGCGGTTCGCCTCGGCCGGCGTCTTGACCACGGAATACATCGGCATCTCGCTGTGACGCCGGTAGATGGAGAAGACGGCCTGCTCCTTCAGCCCGTCGATCGCATAGTCCTTCCATTCGCCGCGCGCGACGAAATGGCCGTAGAGCCGCAGGATCGTGTCCAGTTCCCGGCGGTCCCACATGACCGAGCGCGGCGCCGGCCGCGCGCTGTGGGGGCTTGCTGTCACACGTTTTCTCCCCTGGGTTGAAACGACCGTTCCAGCTTACAAACATTTCACGCGGTGCCGCAAAGTCGCCATATTCCCGGCCAGTTCCCGCCATACCGCAACGCCACCGTCCAACAGGTCGGCCGGTCGCGTCAACGTTCCGGATCCTGGTTTTAGACAGCCCCCCCAGCCCCCCGGGTCACGGAATGGCGAACCGGTCGACACCCGATTTCCCGCACACGATCGACATGCTGCCTCGGCTCTGGCCAAGTGCGCCGGCTCGCGCTAACGCTAGGACAGTCACTGTGTGAAAGACCCACACCCTCCATGCTGGTTGCCGATCATCTGACCAAGGATTTCGGGCCGCACCGGGCCGTCGACGATGTCGGCTTCACGCTCGAGCGCGGCGAAGTTCTGGGCTTTCTCGGGCCCAATGGCGCGGGCAAGACCACCACGATGCGCATGCTGGCCGGCGGGCTGGAGCCCGATGGCGGCAAGGCCTCGATCGCCGGGCATGACTGTGTCGCCGACCGGCTGGAGGCCCAGTCCCGGCTGGGTTATCTGCCCGAAGGGGCCCCGGCCTATCCCTCGATGACACCGCGCGATTTCGTCGCCTTCGGCCTGCGCGCCCGCGGTTTTTCCGGCGCCGCCCTCAAGCGCGCCACGGAGCATGCGCTGGAGCGCGCCAGCCTGGGCGACTATGCCCGTCAGCCCATCGGCACGCTGTCCAAGGGCTACAAGCGCCGTGCCGCGCTGGCCGCGGCCATCGCCCACGATCCGCCCGTGCTGATCCTGGACGAACCCACGGACGGGCTCGACCCGAACCAGAAGGACGGGGTGCGCCGCCTGATCCGCGAGATGGCGCCGGACAAGGCGATCATCATTTCCACCCACATTCTCGAAGAGGTGCCCGCGGTGTGCTCGCGCGCCATCGTGATCGCAAGGGGCCGCCTCCTGTTCGACGGCTCGCCGCGCGAACTGGTCGAGCTGACACCCGAGCGCCAGCTCGACGCCGCCTTCCGGCATCTCACCACCGCCGATCCGGAGGCCGCCGCCTGATGCACGCTCTCGGCGCGATCTACCGGCGCGAACTGTCGGCCTATTTCCAGACCCCGCTCGCCTATGTCTTCCTGGCGGTGTTCGCCTTTGCCGCGCCGGCCTTCGCCTTTCATGTCGGCCGCTTCTTCGACACCAACCGGGCCGATCTGGCCCCGCTGTTCGACTACATGCCCTGGCTGCTGGTCATCCTGATGCCCGCCCTCGCCATGCGCGCCTGGGCGGAAGAGCGCGACCGCGGCACGCTGGAATTCCTGATGTCCCTGCCCATTCCGCTCTGGGCCTCGGCGGGCGGCAAATTCCTCGCCGCCTGGACCATGGCCGCTCTCGCCCTGGCGCTGACTTTCCCGATGTGGATCGCGGTCAATTATCTCGGCGAGCCGGACAATGCAGCCATCGCCACGGGCTATCTCGGCACGCTCCTGCTGGCCGGGGCCTATCTGGCCGTGGGCCAGGCGCTGTCCGCGACCACGGCCAACCAGGTCGTCGCCTTCGTGCTGGGCGCGGGCGCCGCCTTCCTGCTGACCATGGCCGGCCTGCCCTTCGTGCTGTCCGTGCTGGGTGCGAACGCCCCCGCGGCGGTGTCCGAATTCGTCGCCGGCCTGTCGGCGCTCGACCACTACAACGCCTTCCGTCACGGCGTGATCGGCCTGGCGGATCTGGTCTATTTCCTCGGCCTGATCGCGCTCTGCCTGGTGATCGCCGGCGTGCTGGTCTCCGAACGGCGCGGAGGCGGACGATGAAACGCTCCCTCTACATGCCGCTCATGGTGCTGGCATTGCTGGTGATCTTCCTCGCCGGCAACCAGATTGCCGGCCAGGCGATGCGCGGCTGGCGGCTCGACCTGACCGAGCACGGCCTCTATCGCCTCTCCCCGGGCACGCTGGACGTGATGGACCGGCTCTCCGAACCGGTGGAGTGGCGCTTCTACTATTCGCGCGCCGAAGCGGCGCAATATCCCGCGATCCGCGCCTATGCCACCCGCGTGCGCGAAATGCTCGAAGCCTATGCCGACCGGTCCGGCGGCATGATCCGGCTCACCGAGATCGACCCGGAACCCTTCTCCGCCGAAGAGGACGCCGCGCTGGAGGCCGGGCTCACCGCCGTGCCCACGGACAGCGGAAACTCGATCTATTTCGGCCTCGTCGCACGCAATTCCGTCGACGAGCAGGCGGTCATCCCGGTCTTCCGCGAGGATTCCGAGGCGCGGCTGGAATACGATCTCACACGGGTGATCGCCGACCTGGAACGCGCCCGCCGGCCCCGCCTGGCCATTCTCACCAGCCTGCCCATCACGCCGGAAAACGGCGCGCCCAACCGCTTCGTCACCGAGCTGGGCGGCGCCTATGAACTGGTCTGGGTGGCGGACGATTTCCGCGAACTGCCCGAGGCTGATGCGCTGCTGGTCTATCATCCCGGGGATCTGGACGAGACGCAGCTCTACCTGATCGACCAGTACGCCCTGACCCGCGGCCGGGTGCTCGCCTTTCTCGACCCGCTGGCCCATATGGCAATGCGCCCCGGTCCGGACGGGCTGCCGCCGATCCATGCGCAGCGTTCCTCCGATCTCGGCCCGCTGCTGGCGCGCTGGGGGGTGAGCTATGATCCCCAGACCGTGGCGATGGATCGCGCGCTGGGCCTGCCGGTGGAGATTGTCGATACGGACGGGCGCGCCCGCCGCCGGGCCTATCCGCTGTGGTTCTCCGCCGGGCCGGCGCAGATCAATGATGACGACCTGGCCACGGCGACGCTGGATCTGGGCATCAATTTCGGCTCGCCGGGCCGGCTGGAGGCGCTGGGCCTGCCGGACATGGAGATGACGCCCCTGGTGACGACCAGTCCGGAAGGCGCCGTGATCGATGCCGATATCGCCGCCGGCGCGCCGGGGCCGGACCAGCTGCTGCGCAACTACCAGCCCGCCCCGCAACCGCCGGTCATCGCGGCGCGTGTCTCGGGCCTGCCGGAAACCGCTTTCCCGGACGGCCCGCCGGCCGGCGATGTGCTGTTCGACCCTGCCGATCATGCCGGCCAGGCCGAGGCGCCGGTCGATATTACCCTCGTCGCCGATGCGGACTGGCTGGACGATACCTATTACGTGCGCTCCGATCCGTCCGTGGGTGACACGATGGTGGCCGACAATCTCACCCTGGCGCTCAACCTGATCGACATGGCGGCCGGTGATCCGGCGCTGATCGCGGTGCGGTCGCGCACCCCGTCCCTGCGCCCGATGAGCCGTGTGGACCGCCTGCGCGAGGCGGCGGAAGCGCGCTATGTGGAGATCCAGGAGGCGCTGGAACAGGAAATCGCCGAAGCCGAAGAGCGGCTCGACAGCCTGACGGGTTCCGGCCGGGCCTCCGCCTTCCTGTCCGCCTCCGGCGCCGAGGAGCGTGCCGAGGCCGAGCGTCTGCGCCACCAGATCGCCGAGACGCGGGCCGAGTTGCGGTCGGTCGAGCGCGATTTCCGGCGCGACATCGATGCGCTCAATGCCTCGCTGCAATTCTGGACGATCGGCGTGCCGCCGCTGCTGGTGATCCTGCTGGGCATTGCCGGCGCGGTGATGCGCCGCCGGGGGAGGGCGTCATGAGCCGGCCGATGGACCGCCAGCGTCTGAACCGCCTTTCCCTGGCCGGGGGCCTGGCGGCGGTCATGCTCGCCGCCGCCCTGCTGCTGACCTGGCAGGATGTGCGCCAGGCCTGGCAGCCCGACGTGTCCGGTCCGGTCCTGCCGGACTGGTCCGCAACCGTCGATGCGGCTGCCGAGATCGAGATCGACAGCCTGGACGATCATTTCACCCTGGCGCGCCGCGAGAGCGGGTGGGTCATGCCCAGCCGCGACGATCATCCCGTTCGCTCCGAGCGCCTGGCCGAGCTCGACGCCTTCCTGGCCGGGCTGGACTATTCCGGCGCCCGGACCGCCGATCCGGACAAGCATGCCCGTCTCGGTCTCGCCGCCCGCGGCGAAGACGGGGTGGCGACGCGGGTCACCGTGCGCGACGGTGAGGGCGGGGTGCTGGCCGATATCCTGCTGGGCCGCGAGAGCGAGACCGGGATCTATGTCCGTTTCCCCGGCCGCAATCGCACCTATCTGGCCGGGGCCGGAGAGACGGGGCAGAGCCTGCCCGATATCGCCGGGGCCGCCGACTGGCTCGACCTGGATTTCCTCGCCCTGGGTGCCAATGCCGTGGCCCGCAGCACGATCACGCCGGAAACCGGACCGGCCTACCGGCTCGAGCGGCCCTCGCCCAGCGTGCGCAATTTCGCGCTGCGCGAACCGGGCGGCTGGACGCTGATCACGGCGGCGGCGGGCAACGGGCCGGCCAGCGCCTTGTCGCGTGTGCGTTTCCGGGATGTGCGGTCGGCGGACCGGCTGGACGGCGAGGTGGTGGCCCGCCATGTCGCGGAAACCTTTGCCGGCGTGCGCGTGCGGCTGGACGTGCTGGCCCTGGGCGAGACCCGCTGGGCCGTGCTGAGCGCAGAGGCCCTGACCGACGATGCGCAGGCCGGCGCGGCGGCAATCAATGCGTCGGCGGAGGGGTGGGCCTTCCTGCTCTCCGATCTCACCCTCGACCGGATGATCCGGCCGCTCGACCAGATCGCCGACCCCCGTGCGGAGCCTGCAACCGATGCACCTTAACCAGATCACCCTGCCCGTCAGCGACATTCCCCGCTCGAAAGCCTTCTATCTCCGGCTCGGCTTTCGCCTCCTGGTCGACAGCCCGCACTATTGCCGCTTCCTGGCGCCGGAAGGCGAGACGACGTTTTCCATCCAGATCGAGACCGGCGATATTCACCCCGGCGCCGTGATCTATCTGGAAGACGACGACATGGATGCCCGCGTGCGCGAGCTGGAGGCGAAGGGCCTGGCGTTCGAGACCCGGCCGGAAGACCAGTCCTGGCTGTGGCGCGAGGCGATCCTGCGCGACCCGGACGGCCACAAGATCAAGATCTACCATGCCGGGCAAAACCGCATCGATCCGCCCTGGCGCGTGAAGACGGACGGGGACGACGCCTAGCAGTACCGCCAGCGCGATGCGCCCGTCCTTCCCCTTGATGGGGAAGGTGGGCCGAGGCGAAGCCTCGGGTCGGAAGGGGTGAATCCCGGTGGTTGCCGAACGAGTCTAAACACACCAACCTCGCCCCCACCCCATCCACCACGCCTCCGGCGCGGTCCCCCTTCCCCATCAAGGGGAAGGATGAGTGTTCCGGATGTCGCAGACTCGGCGCTATGTAGAATGACCCGATTTGCCTCATGAATGACCTTTGGGTCACGAGGCGCGGCGGCTAGTCTGGCGCCATGGATGCGCCGCACACCCTCATCTTCCTCGTCTATCCCGGCTTCCAGCTGCTCGACCTGACCGGACCGCTGGCCATGTTCGCCGGGGCCAACCGCCAGGCCGGCCGGACGCTCTACGATATCCAGGTCGCCGCGCCGCAGGCCGGCGCCGTGGAAAGCTCCGCCGGTCTGCCGGTCGTCGCGGGGACAAGCCTGGGCGCAGCGGCCGCACGCTTCGACGCGTCGGTCACCGTGATCCTCGCCGGCGGGGAGGCGCCCGGTATCCGCGCCGCCCTCGAGGACCCGGATGTCGGCCGTTTCGTGGAGGGCGCCTTTGACCGGGCGGGCCGGATCGCTTCGGTGTGTTCCGGCGCCTTTCTTCTGGCCCGCTGGGGCGATCTCTCCGGGTGCCGCGTCACCACGCACTGGCGCTCCGCGGACCGACTGCAGCGCCACTTCCCGGATCTGGCCGTCGAACCCGACGCCATCTTCATCCGCGAGGGCCGCGTGTGGACCTCGGCCGGTGTGACTGCCGGCATCGACATGGCGCTGGCCATGATCGAGACCGATCACGATCGCGCCCTTGCCCTGGCCGTGGCGCGCGAGACCGTCGTGGCCCGCATGCGCTCGGGCGGGCAGGCGCAATTCTCCGCCGACCTCGCCGCCCAGGCCGTCGACGACCGGCGCCTCGCCCGTCTGGCGGAAGCCATTCGCCGCGAGCCCGAGCGCGACTGGTCCGTGGCGGTAATGTGCGACGCGCTGGCGGTCTCACCGCGCACGCTCAGCCGGCTGTGCCGCCGCGAAATGGCCACCTCGCCCGCCGCCTTCGTGGAGCGCGTGCGCATCGACAGCGCGCGCGTCCTCCTGGTGGAGACCGGCCAGCGCATCGATACCATCGCGCGCGTCTGCGGTTTCGGCCCGCATCAGCGCATGGACCGCGCCTTCATGCGCCAGCTCGGCGTCTCGCCCAGCGAGTACCGCGCCCGTTTCTCCTCTCCTCTTCCCGAAAAGGCCTGACCATGACCGACACGCTGACCATCGGCTTCCTGCTGTTCGACGACATCACCCAGCTCGACTTCACCGGCCCCCTGCAGGTGCTGTCGCGCCTGCCCGGCGCGAAAGTCCATCTCGTTGCCAAGACACGCGAGCCCGTGCGCACCGATAGCGGGCCTTTCATCCTGCCCGACACGACGCTGGCGGACTGTCCCGATCTCGACCTGATCTGCATTCCCGGCGGGTTCGGGGTCGATGCGGCGATGGAGGATGAGGCGATGATCGCCTTCGTGAAGCGGCAGGGACGCCAGGCGCGCTATGTCACCTCGGTGTGCACCGGCGC
This sequence comes from Pseudomonadota bacterium, assembly GCA_034659015.1. Classification (GTDB taxonomy): domain Bacteria; phylum Pseudomonadota; class Alphaproteobacteria; order Caulobacterales; family Maricaulaceae; genus Maricaulis. The sequence goes on from JAYEGL010000001.1 coordinate 377,885, forward strand.
CTTCATTCTGGGCGCGGCGGGCCTGCTGGAGGGCCGCAAGGCGACCACGCACTGGCGCTACCACGATCACCTGGCCGATTTCGGTGCCGAGCCGGTGAAGGCCCGCGTGGTGCGCGACGGCCATCTTTTCACCGGCGGCGGCGTGACGGCCGGCATCGATTTCGCCTTCACCATCGCCATGGAAATCGCCGGCGAGACCGTCGCCCAGGCCATACAGCTGGGTCTGGAATACGATCCCCATCCGCCCGTCGACAGCGGCGCGCCGGACAAGGCGCCAAAACGGGTGCGCGGCGCCGTGGAACAGCGCTTCGGCCCGCGTGTCGAGGCCTTCGCCGAGGTGGCGGAGCGGGTGCGGGGTGTGGGGGGGCTGACGCTGCAAAGCGCTGTCATCCCGGATGGATGCCCGGCCTTGGGCCGGGTGGAAGTCCGGGACCCATAATCCCGGTGCTCATCCAGCTGTCGCGGATATCGAGCCTGCTTTCGGCGCACAGCGAGTGTATGGGTCCCGGCCCTGCGCCCCGCTTGCGCGGGGCATTCGGCCGGGATGACAAGCGCGACGGCGTGAGCGAAGCCCCCTACGCCTCCTCCCGCATCAGCCGGTCGGCGGCGGCCCGGGCGAAGCGCAGGGTGAGCGCCTTGCGGCGGGCAGGAGCGAGGGAGACGACCGGGCTTTCGCGCACCACGGCGCCGCCGAACCCGTCGGCGACGATCAGGCCGGCATGGTCGGGGATGAGATCGTGGGGGAAGCGCCGGGAGACGGCGAAATAGAGCCGTTCGCAATAGCCCGCGTAATTCTCCCACTTGTTGTCGGCGCGGAAGTCGGCAATGCCGGACTTCACCTCGATAATGGCGATCTCGCCCTTGCGGCCGAGCGCGGCGAGATCGGCGCGGCGGCCGTCGGGCAGGATGAATTCGGGAATGGCACTATAGCCCATCTGCCAGAGCAGACGGGCCGCGCCGCGCATCAGCGCCTGGGCGTCGTCGATATCCGGATTGGCGGCGGATGCAACGTCGGACAGGTCCATGAACTCAAGCTTGTTCCATATTTGTTCGCCGCGCAAGTGCGGGACTGACAGGCCGCCACGGGCCGGTTATACGGGGGCATGACCGACACGCTTCCCCACGACCTGCTGCCGCCCTCCCTGGAGGATTTCGAAGCCCTGGCTGCCAAGGCCTGGGACGGCCTGCCCGGCGAATTCCGCAAGATGTGCGGCCGGGTGGACATTTTCGTCGCCGACTTCGCCGACCGCGAAACGCTCGGCGAGCTGGGCATGCAGGACCCGTTCGAGCTGACCGGCGTCTATATGGGCGTGGATCTGGGCCGCAAATCGGTGATCGATCCCTCGCCCGAGCCGGACCGGGTCATCCTCTTCCGCCGTCCCATCCTGGACGAATGGGCCGAGCGCGGCGACATCCCGCTGGGCGCGCTGATCTCCCATGTCCTGGTGCACGAGATCGGCCATCATTTCGGCCTGTCCGACGAGGACATGCACCGGATCGAGGACCAGGCCTGATCCTCGATGCCATCCTTCCCCTCGACGGGGAAGGTGTCCGGCGTAGCCGGACGGAAGGGGTGAATCCCGGTGGTGGCAAGATCGCAAGAAACTTCGCCCCCACCCACTCCACCGCTGCTTCGCAGCGGTCCCCCTCGCCCATCAAGGGCGAGGATGAATGCAGCTCACCCCTGCGCCAGAAAAGCCTCGACCCAGGCCGGCACCGCCTCGCTCGCCGGGCCGGAGACATGGGTGTCGAAGACCGGCGAGGTCTCGGTTTCGGCCAGGTTGATCTCGGTGAGGTGCGCGCCGGCGCGTTTGGCGACCTCGGAGAAGCCCGCCGCCGGATAGACCGTGCCGGACGTGCCGATGGCGGCGAAATGGGTGCAGGTCTCCAGCGCCTGGAAGATCAGGTCCATTTCCAGCGGGATTTCGCCGAACCACACCACGTGCGGCCGCAGGAAGCCGGGCTGCCGGCAGCGCGGACAGGGGCTGTCCGTGCCGAGCGTGTCGTAGGCGGCGGCCACGGTGTGGCAGGCCTCGCAGCGCATCTTCTTCAGCTCGCCATGCATGTGTACCAGGCGCTGCGAGCCGGCCTGTTCGTGCAGATCGTCGACATTCTGGGTGACCAGGAGAAACGCCCCGCCGCGCGCCAGCCAGTCGCGTTCCAGCCGGGCCAGCGCGTCATGCGCCGCATTCGGCGTGGCCTCGGCCAGGTTGGCGCGGCGGGCATTGTAGAAGTCGTGCACGGTGTGCGGCCTGGCGTGGAAGGCTTCCGGCGTGGCCAGTTCCTGCCAGTCGAACTTCGCCCACAGCCCGTCCGTGTCGCGGAAGGTGCCCAGCCCGGATTCCGCCGAAACGCCGGCACCGGTGAGAATGACGAGCGAGCCTGTCATGGGGCGAGTTAAGCGTGCTTGGCGGGGGAGGTGAAGGGGGTGACCCTCCTCTCCCGCCGTCATCCCGGCCGGATGGCCCGCGAAGGCGGGCCGCAGGGCCGGGACCCATACGCGCCGATATCAGCCGAAAGCAGGCTCGATATCCGCGACAGCTGGATGAGCAACGGGATTATGGGTCCCGGACTTGCGCCCGGCCTAAGGCCGGGCATCCATCCGGGATGACAAGAGTGTTGGTGCTCCCGAAAACCAAAAAAGGCCCCGCCGTGTCCGGCGGGGCCTTCTGGACCTGTGTGAAGCGGGAAAACCCTACGTCTTGGCTTCGCGGCGTTCGATGCCGCGGCCGGTCGTGCGTTCGGCGATACGGGCCGACTTGCCGCGACGGTCGCGCAGGTAATACAGCTTCGCGCGGCGGACCTTGCCCTTCCGCTTGATCTCGATCTTCTCGACGTTCGGCGAGTAGACCGGGAAAACGCGCTCGACACCTTCACCGAAGGAAATCTTGCGCACCGTGTAGCTCTCGTTCAGGCCGCCGCCATTGCGGGCGATACAGACGCCTTCGAAGACCTGGATCCGCTCACGCTCGCCTTCCTTGATGCGAACATGGACGCGCAGCGTGTCGCCGGCGCTGAAATCCGGAATTTCCTTGTCGCCCAGGACGCGGGCGGCTTCTTCGTTCTCAAGCTGCTCGATCATGTTCATCGTGCATTCTCCTTGCGCGCCACGTACCTCGCCCAGAGGTCGGGGCGCCGCGCCTTCGTAATCTCTTCCGCCTTTTCCCGGCGCCAGGCCTCGATGCGGCCATGGTGCCCCGAGAGCAGCACATCGGGGATCTCTTCATCCTCGAACACGCGCGGGCGCGTGTAGTGAGGATATTCGAGGAGATCGCCCTCGAAACTTTCATCCTCGGCCGAGACCGGGTCGCCAAGCACGCCGGGGAGAAGTCTCACACAGGCCTCGATGAGAACCTGGGCGGGCGCTTCGCCACCGGCCAGCACGGCATCGCCGACACTGACCTCTTCCATTCCGCGACTGTCGATGACCCGTTGATCGAGCCCTTCGAACCGGCCGCAGAATACGACAACGCCAGAACCGGCCGCCCACTCCCGGACCCGGGATTGTGAGAGCGGTCGTCCCCGCGGCGTCAAATAGATCAACGGCCGTTTCCCGCCTTGCCAGCGGGACTGCACCGTATCAATCGCCTCCGCGGCCACATCCGGCCTGAGCACCATACCGGCGCCACCGCCGGCCGGGGTGTCGTCCACGGAGCGGTGCTTATGACGGGAAAAATCCCGGATGTCCACAGTTTCCAGCGCCCACAACCCACGATTCGCAGCTGTCCCGATCAGCGACACGCCCAGCGGTCCCGGGAAGGCCTCGGGAAAGAGGGTCAGGGCCGTGGCGGTCCAGGGCAGGGAAGGGGCGGGCGCGTCAGTCATGGCGCGCGGGTTTAGCAGGGATGGGGGTGCGGAGCCAGCGGCATCGCGCAATGCGTACACCCCGCCGCCAGGCTCTGCCGGCTAGAACGTTTCCGGCAAGCCGGGGGGTGTCGTTCCGGGCAGCGGCGCATCCGAAAACAGGTTCGGAAAAAGGCGTTCTCGGTAATCCAGTGGGAAGGCGATGCGCACGGGCGCTTTCGGCGTTGCGGACTTCAGGAAGCCCGCCTTGATCGCCATCGAAAGGTCGTTGCGCGCCGCTCGTTCCTTCACGCCCAACACCATGGGAGCGTCACCCCGGGCGAGTTTTCCGAAGCGCAGGACATGATCGAGCAGCTTCTGAAGCCGGGCATTGTCCGGATAAAGGTCGCCCGCCAGGGCCAGATACCGCTCGCGAAGCGTGTCCAGATCGAGCATCGAGCGGCTGAACCGGACCTGATCCAGCATGACGGTGAGAAACCAGCCCGTGAATTCTTCGAGCGCGGCCCGGGAGAGATTGCCACGACCGTCCAGATCGCCCTGGCGGGGGCTGTCCGCCTTGTCCATCCAGCTCTTGTATTCGCCCCGTTCGACCAGGCCGCGTGCCAGACCGCGGCTGATCGACCACAGACCCTGTCCGCCGATGCCGGCAACATGACACATGGCGTGGGACACAAGGCGGCTCACCCGACCGTTTCCGTCGAGAAACGGGTGAATGTAGTTCAGTCTGTGATGGGCTGCGGGAATCGACAGGATCTGGCCGGTGCGGCCGCGGGTCAGTGCGCGATACCGTTGCTCGTAGTAGGCCATGAAGTGCGGGACGGCACTGGCCTGCGGCGGGATATGGCGGCCCACGGCAACCTCTTCGCCGTCTTGCCGGAACCGGCCGGGCCGGATGGGGACAGCCTCGCCCTCATGCTCGCAGACGCGAAACTCCGCCGGCATGTTTTCGTAGAATCGGCGATGGACTTCGCGGATGAAGTCGATGGAGGTCGGCTGGGGGAGGGCTCCGCCGGCCGCTTGCTCGTCAATCCAGTCCTGCACGCGAACATGGGCGGCAGCCTCTTCGGCCAGGGGTCGATCCTCGACATCGGCCATTCGCCCTTCCAGCGCGGCCTCGATATCACGCGGGCGCGTATTGTGGCCTTCGATCAGGTTGGAATAGTAGGCGTTCATGATCCGGGTCATGTTGCGCAGTTCGGCTGCGCTGTCCGGATGAAGGCCGTGCTCGAGGGCCGAGGCCGTTTCCCGGATTTCCAGGACACGATCGGTCAGGGCTTCGGGGATCATCTCCTCGATGCCGCAAGGTTCGATGCGTGCCGGTGTTTCCGCCATTTCTGTGCCGATCCGAGCGTTCAGATTTATTATTATTATATAGCTTCTTAGGGCGCAAAATAAAATTTCTATGCCGATATCGTGTGCCGATGGGGCGGGCCTATTCCCCCGCTTCTTCCTCTTCCTTCGAGCCCACCTCTTCGGGCGGGTCGATCGTGATCATGCCCTCGCTGACCGAGACATGGGGCACGAAATCGCGGGTGAAGGGGAGCATCCAGGGGCCCTTGCGGCCCGGCGTGCCGGAGATTTCCAGCAGGTCGCCGGAGCCGTAATCGTAGATCGCGCGCAGCCTGCCCATGGGGCTCCCGTCCAGGCCCTGGACGGGCAGGCCGATCAGGTCGGCATGGTAGAACTCGTCGTCCTCGAGCGCGGGCAGGGCGGATCGGGGAATGTGGAGTTTCGTGCCCTTGAGGGCCTGGGCCTGTTCGCGGGTCAGGTCTTCGGCGAAGCGGACGATGAAACCGTCCTTCACCGGACGCCAGCTCTTCGGCGTGAGGACGGGCTTGCCGTCACCGTCGAGGAAGGGACCGTAGGCAAAGGCGTCCTCCGGCACGCCGGCGAAACTCTTCACCTTGCATTCGCCCTTCACGCCATGCGCCCCGGCAATGGCGGCGATGAAGACGAGCTCGTCGGCGGGGTGGGTCATGGGCTCGGATCCGGCTCAAACCATCCTTCCCCTTGATGGGGAAGGTGGGCCGCGGCGTAGCCGCGGGTCGGAAGGGGTGAATCCCGGTGCTGGAAAACGCGCCAACACCTCGCTCCCACCCCCTCCACCACGCCTGCGGCGTGGTCCCCCTCCCCCATCAAGGGGGAGGAGGGGTGTTTTCGGCGGGTCGAAAACGTCCTATTCGGACTTTTCTTCTTCCGCAGCAGCCTCGTCGGCCGGGGCTTCCTCAGCCGGGGCCTCTTCGGCAGCCGGCTCTTCAGCCGGTGCTTCGGCTGCAGCCTTGGCTTCGGCGGCCGCGGCCTTCTTGGCCTCTTCCTTCTCGGCGCGCTCGGCGGCGAGTTCCTTGGCTTTCTGGCCCGGCTCGCCCTTGTTCGGGTTGTTGCCGTGTTCCCAGGCCCAGGCGTCCGCCTCGATCTGGTGAATGAAGCGGCCGACACGGTCGGTCGGCTTGGCGCCCTTGGCGATCCAGGCCTTGGCCTTTTCCATGTCGATCTTCACGCGCTCGCCATCCTTGGGAAGCATCGGATTGTAGGAACCGATCTTCTCGATGAAGCGGCCGTCGCGCGGCGAACGGCTGTCGGCAACGACGACACGGTAGTAGGGGCGCTTCTTGGCGCCGGCACGGGCGAGACGGATTTTCAGAGCCATGGTTGGATTTCCTTCAGGGTCTAATGCTTTGAAACAGGGGTTACTTCTTGGGGAGACCGAGCGGCAGCCCGTCCGGTCCCAGCGGCCCGCCACTGCCCAGTCCGGGCAGGGAGGGGCCTGAATTCTTCGTGCCGGAGCCGCCCAGACCCGGCAGTTGCGCGCCGGCGGGCGCCTTGCCGCCGAGCAGGTCCTGGGTGGCCTGGCCCATATCGTCGGGATTCATGCCGCCCGGGGGCATTCCGCCGGGCATGCCGCCCATCATGCCGGCCAGGCCGCCGCGGCCCTTCTTGCCGGCCTTCTTCATCATGTCGGCCATCTGGCGGTGCATCTTGATCAGCTTGTTGACGTCGGCGACCGTCACGCCGGATCCGGCAGCGATGCGCTTCTTGCGGCTGGCCTTGAGGATGTCCGGCCTGGCGCGCTCCTGCGGCGTCATCGACAGGATGATCGCCTCCTGGCGCGAGAGCATCTTGTCGTCCATGCCGGCGGCCGAGGCCTGGGCCTGCATCTTCTTGTTCATGCCCGGCAGCATGCCCATGATACCGCCCAGGCCGCCCATCTTCTTGAGCTGGCCGAACTGTTCGCGCAGGTCTTCCAGGTCGAACTTGCCCTTGGCCATCTTCCTGGCCATGCGTTCGGCTTTGTCCTGGTCGACGTCCTGCGCCGCCTTTTCCACCAGTGAGACGATATCGCCGCGGCCCAGAATCCGGCCGGCCAGGCGCTTCGCGTCGAACGCGTCCAGCCCGTCGGGCTTTTCCGACACGCCGAGGAACTTGATCGGCAGGCCGGTAACATGGCGCATCGACAGCGCGGCACCGCCGCGGCCGTCGCCATCCATCCGGGTGAGCACCAGGCCCGACAGGGGCAGGCGCTCGTGAAAGCGTTTCGCGGTCTCCACCGCGTCCTGGCCGGTCAGCGCATCGGCGACCAGCAGGGTCTCGCGCGGCCTGGTGGCGTCGGCGATGGATTTCGCCTCGGCCATCATGTCCTCGTCGATCGAGGTGCGGCCGGCGGTATCGAGGATGACGACGTCATAGCCCTGCAGCCTGCCGGCATTCATCGCCCGTTTGGCGATGTCGACGGCGCGCTGGTTGGGCACGATGGGCAGGAAGCCGACGCCGACCTGTTCGGCCAGCTGCTGGAGCTGTTCCATGGCGGCCGGACGGCGCGTGTCGAGCGAGGCCAGCAGGACCTTCTTCTTCTCGACGTCCTGGAGACGCTTGGCGAGCTTGGCCGAGGTGGTGGTCTTGCCGGACCCCTGCAGGCCGGCCATCAGGATGGCGTTGGGCGGTTCGCCCTCGATCATCAGGCCGGGCTGTTCGCCCTCGCCGCCCAGGAGGTCGACCAGGGCGTCGTGGACGATCTTGACGACCTGCTGGCCCGGCGCGACGGCGCGGATCACGTCCTCGCCGATGGCGCGCTCGCGAATCTTCGCGACGACGTCCTTGACTACCGGCAGCGCGACATCGGCTTCCAGCAGGGCGACGCGGATCTCGCGCAGCGCCGCGTCGACGTCCTTTTCCGACAGCACACCGCGGCCGGTGAGCTTGTCGAATACGCCGCCAAGTCGTTCTGTCAGTGCGTCGAACATGCGTTCGTCCTCAAATCAGCATCCATCGGGCAAAGCGCTGCAGCCCCGCTGAGCGAAATCTTCGCCGAGCGGGGTTCTCGCCGGCCTCCCCCGTCAGGTGGGACGGATGTGCCGGTAAGACAAGCGTGCAAGCTTGCAAGATGAAGGCGGGCTAGTACGCGCCGTGACCCGCAGAGTCAAGGGAGGGCAGGCCCGGGCCGACGGTCAGCCGGCGGTCTTGGTCTCGTTGACGGCGAGGACGGGCTGGGGCGCCGGTTCGGCGAAGCTTACCGAGGGCCGGCTTGCGCTGGCCGACAGGAGTGCGCCGAAGAGTGACGCGAAGAGCAGTCCGGCGGTGAGCCAGATCAGCGCCGATTTCGCGATGGTCTGCAGTCCGAATGCTGCCTTGGCCATGTCGTCACTCCACTTGCTGCGCGTGTCGCTTCGTGTGTCGTCACGGAGCGATTCCAGCGCTGAATCCCTTAACGAAGACTTGCCGCGCCCGGTTCCATCGCGATTGCCGTTAACACTTTGCGAATGTGCGGGGCCGTGTCGGGCGGGGAGCGGTCAGTTGGGATCCGCCTCCGGTAGTTTCAAGAGGCGGAGAGGCGGCGCACAAGATCGCGGGCGCGCCAGGCAAACCAGATTGCGGTCCACACATTGCCCAGCACGAAGACCGGTGCGATCCAGACCAGCCGGGCTGTCCAGCTGCGTTCGAACACGCCGATCACGAAGGCGGACAGGAGAAAGCCGGCATAGAGATCGGCCAGGGTCACCCGGCCCCAGGGGTCGGTGACCAGCCAGTGGCCGGCGGCGGAAAAATCCCCGGTCCCGGCAGCCAGGGCAATCAGGGCTGCCAGAACCAGGGCCAGAGCGAGCAGGAGAATGCGGGTCATGTGGGGGACGATCCTCTTCTCCCGCTCGACAGGGACATGAGGCAATACGTCCGCCGCCGGGGCCTGGATCACCCGGCGGTGCGGTCGGGATCGGCGGCCCAATCGGCGGCATCGCACCGGTCGACAGGCTGGCGCGTCTGGTCGGGGAAGCGGGCGCGCCAGCAATCCTCGAAGACCGAACAGTAGCAGACCTCGAAATCGAGGTCGTGGCGCACATTGTCGAGCGCCTGCCAGATGGCGTGGCCGCGGGGCTGGCTCTGCGCATCGGGCTGGTCGAAGGCGATGAATTCCACGCGTTCCTGCGGGGCGAGGAAGCGGTTCTGGACATTGTCGAAGACCAGCGACAACTGTCCGCTGCGAAAGGCCTGGTGCATGTAGGCCAGCCGCTCGTCCTCGGGCACGCTGTCCGGCGCGCAGCACCTGGCCAGGAATTGCGACGTGTCAGTCACCGGTTCGCCATTCCAGCTGATGCCCAGATAACGGATCTCGGCCGGACCCAGACCGGTATTGTGCACGGTGAAGAGCATCACCCAGGCGCGCCGCTCGGCGTCGATATTGCCGTGGCCGAGCTGGATGACCGGCATGACCGACGCCTTCATGGTGCGGTCCATGACGATTCCCTGGAAGACGGCGACGAAGAGCGAGGCCAGCGAGATCACGACCACGCTGGCCGCAACCGCGATCTCGACCGAGCGATAGCGCATCTTCATGCCACCGGCTCCCCGCTCGCCAGTCCTAGATCACCGCCGGATCGCGGAAGCGTTCTTCGTCCAGCTCGCCTTCCCACTTGGCCACGGCCGTGGCGACCGCGGCGTCGCCCGTGACGTTCACTGCCGTGCGCGCCATGTCCATGATCCGGTCGACCGGCAGGATGAAGCCGACGACGATCGCGGTGTGCTCGGCCGACACGCCGAACGTGCTCAGAACGGTGGCCAGCAGGAAGAGCGAGGCCGAGGGAATGCCGGCCGCGCCGATCGACACGATGGCGGCGGTGAAGGCAATCATGACGTAGTTGGCGAAGGTCAGGTCGTAGCCGAAGGCCTGGGCGGTGAAGAGGGCGAGAATGCCCAGATAGAGGGCCGTGCCGTCCATGTTGATCGTCGAGCCCAGCGGCAGGACGGAGCCGGCGACGGACTTCTTGACGCCCAGATTGTCGGAGGCCGCCGTAATGGTGACCGGCAGCGTCGCCGAGGAGGAGGCGGTGGAGTAGGCCACGGCGATCGCGTCGGTCATGCCGCGGAAGAAGCGCACCAGCGGCAGGTTGAGAACGACGCGGATCAGGATGCCGTAGGTGACCACCGCATGGGTGATCAGGCCGAGATAGACGGCCAGGATCAGCAGGAGGACGGCCTGCAGTGCCTCGGTGCCTTCGCTGACCGTCGTGTAGGCGACCAGCGAGAACACGCCGAAGGGCGCCATTTCCATCACCCAGTGGGTGACCTTGATGATGACTTCCGAGGCGGCGTTGAACAGTTCGCCCAGCGGCCTGCCGACCTTGCCGGTCGCGATGATGCCGACGCCGATCAGCAGGGAGAAGAAGATGACGGCCAGCACATCCCCGTCGGCGAGGGCCGCGATGGGGTTTTCCGGGACGATCGAGAGAAGCCGGTCCACCAGGGAGGGGGCTTCGCCGAAACTGACGGGTTCGGCCGAGGCTCCGGACAGGTCGACGCCGTCGCCGGGACGGAAAATCGTGCCGAAGGTCAGGCCGATCACATTGGCGAAGAAGGTGGTGACCAGGTAGAGGCCGAAGGTCATCAGGCCCAGCGTGCCCAGCTTGGAGGGCTTGCCCATGGCGATGATGCCGGCGACCAGCGTGGTGAAGATCAGCGGCACGATCATCATGCGGATGAGCCGGATGAACAGGGTGCCGATCCAGCGGACATTGTCGTCGATCCAGACCGCTGCGGCTTCACGGCCCATCACCGATGCCAGCACGACTCCGAACACGATCCCCAGGGCCATCGCGCCGAGCACGCGTTGCCACAGCTTGATCGAGAACCACCAGCGCATTGCATTCCTCCCCCTCGGACGCGGCCGCGGGCCGCGCGAAACTCGTTTCGCACACTAGTGAGTGTGCCGGGGGGGTCAATCGCGGGGCGCCCGGCTGACTGCATTGGCCGGGGAATGGCGGGGATCAGCGCTTGCGCGGGGCGTAGGTCGCCTTGAGCAGCGCGGCCGGCAGGGTCACGGCGGATCCGATCAGGCCGGCCAGCAGGGCCAGCGCGCCGGGCGTGCCCGGGCCGGCCATCAGACCGGCCGCGACGAGCGCCAGACTCGCCAGCGCTGGCAGGGCCACCCGCACCCATGACACGTCGGCATAGTGGGAGGCGCGGGCCATGGTTTCGCGGGAAAACCACATCCGTCCGCCCCGCTCGCCGACATCGGTGCGAGTGGTGCGCTTGGGCAAAGGGTCGAGCGTATGGTCGATCATGGACATACGCTCATTATACGGAATTTATACCCGCGCGCAATCTGGCCCTTGCGCGCGGGTATTTTTGCCGAAAATCAGGCCGCTGTGACCGGATCTTCAGACACACCGGAATTTCGCGATTTCGTCAAAAATCAGCTTTCCGCTGCGATGACGTGCGCGACGGCATTCACGGTGGCGGCGATCCGCACTGCAGTCTGGATCTGCGCCGTGGTCAGGCCGTGCTTGCGCAGCTCGACTTCGTGGCTGTCGATGCACAGGCCGCAGCCATTGATCGCCGAGACGGCCAGCGACCAGAGTTCGAAGTCCGCCTTGTCCACGCCCGGATTGGCCAGCACATTCATGCGCAGCTTGGCCGGAAGCGATCCGTATTCCTTGTTCTTCGAGAGGTGCAGGAAGCGGTAATAGACATTGTTCATGCCCATGATCGCCGAGGCGGCCCTGGCAGCCTTGGCGGCTTCCGGGCTGAGCACCTCCTCGGCCGCCGCGGTCAGCGCGGCCAGCGTCTTCGGCTCGCCAATGGCGTGGGCGGAGGCGAGGAAAGTGCCCCACTTCTTCTGGTCGTCCAGCTCGGTTTCGCGGGCCAGGGAAGACAGGTTCAGCTTCAGGTCCTTGGCATAGTCGGGAAGGTCGTTCTTCAGCGCATCAAGGCTCATCGGGCTCTCCTTTCACGGAAAACACGCGCGACCTGACGGCCGCAATCGCAGGGTTGGGGGGAAGGGGAGGGTCCCGGAGCCGTGAGGGTCACATACTGAGGGCCGGCTCCGGGACAAACCGGCGGCGCGCCGGGGGAGATGCGCCGCCGGTCGATCGTCCGGTCGCTTACGCGGCCAGCGTGTCGCCGCCGACGGAGCGGTTGCACGGGCACAGCTCGTCGGTCTGCAGGGCGTCGAGGACGCGCAGCGTGTCTTCCGGGTTGCGGCCGACATTCAGGTTGTTGGCATAGACGTGCTGGATGACGCCGTCCGGATCGACGATGTAGGTGTAGCGGTAGGCGACGCCTTCCGGAGACCGGATGCCCAGGGCGTCGACCAGCGAGCCGGTCGTGTCGGCGAACTGCCAGTGACCCAGCTTGTCCAGGTCCGGGTGCTCGCGGCGCCAGGCCAGCTTGCAGAATTCGTTGTCGGTCGAACCGGTCATCACCACGGCGTCGCGGTCGTCGAACTCGTCATTCAGGTTCGCAAACGCAACAATCTCGGTCGGGCAGACGAAGGTGAAGTCCTTCGGGTAGAAGACCAGGACCTTCCACTTGCCTTCGAAGCTGTCCTGCGTGACCGGCTCGAAAGCCGATTCGCCGTTTTCTTCGTGGTTGTTGAAGCCCGGCTTCACACCAACGACTTCGAAATCGGGAAGCTTGTCGCCAATACCCAGCATATAACTCTCCATTGAGTGCGGCCGGCTTGTGCCGGCGTTTGTGACGGTGGCGGTATGACGCGCCGCAAAAAATAAATCCAATGGATTGTTTTTGGGCGAGCCATAGCTATTATCAATACCATGTCGCAGCTCCCCACACTCCGCCAATTGCAGTTCCTGATCGCCCTGGCCGAGCATGGCAGTTTTTCCCGCGCGGCCGAGGCGGTTTTCGTCACCCAGCCGACCCTGTCGGCGGCCATCAAGGAGCTGGAAATGACGCTGGGTACGGTGCTCGTCGAGCGCGGTGCGCGCGGCGCCGTGCTCACGCCGGCGGGCGAGGCCGTGCTGGAACGGGCGCGCCATGTCATGGCCGAGGCGGAGGACCTGGTGATTGCCGCCCAGGCCGCCGGCGAACCGCTGACCGGTCCGTTCAAGCTGGGTGTCATCCCCACGATCGCGCCCTTCCTGCTGCCGCGCGTCCTGCCGGCCCTGCGGGCGCTGCACCCCAAGCTGGAAGTATTCCTGCGCGAGGACCTCACCGACCGCCTGTTCGACGCGCTGCGCGAACGCCGGCTCGATGCCGCGCTGGTCGCCCTGCCCTACGAGGCGCCGATGATCGAGACGAAGGCGATCTGGTCCGACGAATTCCTGTTCGCCTGCCCGCCCGACCACAAGCTGGCCGGCAAGACGACGCTGGAACCGGCCGACCTCACCGGCGAGCCGCTGCTGCTGCTCGAGGACGGGCACTGCCTGCGCGACCATGCCCTGGCGATCTGCGCCACGGGGACGGCCCGCTCCGACTTTGCCGCGACCAGTCTGCACACCCTGGTCCAGATGGTGAAATCGGGACTGGGTGCGACACTGCTGCCGCGCATGGCGGTGGATGCGGGCCTGGTCGACCAGATGGGGCTGGCCGTGCTGCCCTTCGATCCGCCGGTGGCGGGCCGCGAGATCGGCGTGGCCTGGCGCAAGGGCTCGGCCCGCGCGGAAGAAGCGGTCCAGCTCGGCGAGGCGATCCGGTCCAGCCTGGGTCCCTCGGAGAAAATGGCCGAAGCGGTGCCCGGGGACAAAGAAGCCGGTTAGCCGGCCGGAATCATCCTTCCCCTTGATGGGGAAGGTGGGCCGAGGCGGAGCCTCGGGCCGGAAGGGGTGAATCCCGGTGTCAGCCTTCTAGCTGCGAAGCCGCAGACACCTCGCTCCCACCCCATCCACCACGCCTGCGGCGCGGTGCTTCGTTGCGTCGGACATGCCCCCGGCATGTCCTTTGGCGCCTCAGTCCCCATCGAGGGGAAGGATGGGAAAGACGCGTCCTAGAAGAGTTCCAGGACCTGTTCCGGCGGGCGGCCGATCATCGCCTTGCCGTCATGGATCACGACGGGGCGTTCGATCAATTTGGGGTTCTCCGACATGGCCTTGAGCACGGCTTCCTCGTCCTCGACGGCTTTCAGACCGAGCTCGCGATAGATCGCCTCGTTCTTGCGCAGCCATTCGTGCGCGGAGGTATAGCCGAGCTGTTTCATCACGGCCTTCAGCTCGGAGACGCTGGGCGTGTCTTCCATGTAATTGCGAACGGTCAGCTCGCCGCCGCGCGCTTCCAGCAAGGCCAGCGTCTGCCGCGACTTCGAACAGCGCGGATTGTGCCAGATGGTCGTCGAATCACTCATTTTTCTTCCCTCAAGTCGAGTGATGAAAGCCGGTCTTGCCGCCGGACATCAAGTCTTCACCTGCATTTGAGTCGGTCGCCGCCGCTCAGGCATCATTGTCTCCGGCCACGGAAAGCAGGGCCCGCGCGGCGTCCAGATGGAGCCGTTCCACCATATCGCCATCCAGCGAGATGACCCCCTTTCCGGCGTTTTCCGGGTCGGCAAAGGCGGCGACGATCCGGGCGGCCCGTTCCAGCTCTGCAGAGGTGGGGCCGAAATAGAGATGTGCAAGATCCACCTGTCCGGGATGGATCAGCGTCTTGCCGTCGAAGCCGAGATCCCGGCCCTGCTCGGCCTCGGCGCGGAACCCCTTGGGGTCGCGGAAATGATTGTACACCCCGTCCAGCGCGTAGAGCCCGCGGGCCCGCGCCGCACAGACGATGTGCGCGAGATGGGGCACCAGGGCGAGCCGGCCGTGCTCGGCCGAGCAGCGCAACTCCTTGGCCAGGTCGTTGGTCCCGGCAATCAGCCCGGCCAGGCCGGTTCCGGTGGCGCTGGCAATCCCGCCCAGATTCATCAGCCCGAGCGGCGTTTCGACCATCGCCCAGATCGGGATGGAGGTGCCATGGGCGCTCAGCGCGGACCGGCCCTCGTGCAGATCGCCAACCTGCTCCACCTTGGGCAGGACGACGGCATCCGCCCGCGCGGCGGCACGCATGTCGGCCTGGTTCCAGGGTGTGCCGGTCCCGTTGACGCGCACCGCCCGTACGGCGCCCGACGCCGACCAGGTGTCCAGCGCCTCGCCGACCCGTTCGCGCGCCTCGGCTTTCTCGTCGGGCCCGACCGCGTCTTCCAGATCGAGGATCAGCAGGTCGGCGCCGACATGGGCGGCCTTCTCGATGGCGCGGGGCTTGGAGGCGGGAACAAAAAGGGCGGAGCGGATCAGTCGGCGCATGCAGGGATCCCGTCGGGGGGCTTCAGCTCGGGGGGAAATCGGATATAGCATGAAAACCATGCCGATGGCGCTGATCCTTTCCAGTCATGTTTCGGCCTCCAGCGTCGGGGGCGGCGTCTCCGAACGCGTGCTGAACCGGGCGGGTGTCGACACCATGCTCGTGCCGACCGTGCTCTACGGTCGACAGCCCGGCTGGGGCGCGCCCGGCGGCGGCGTGGTCGAACAGCCGCTGTTCCAGGGCGTGATCGCCGGCATCACCGATCAGGGACTGCTGGACATCACCGATGTCGTTCTGACGGGCTATTTCGCCGAGGTGGGCCAGGTCTTCGATGCGGCCAGGGTGATCGATGCCGTGCGCAAGGGCAGCCGGCAGAACGGGCCGGTGCGCGCCTATGCCGACGAACCGCTGATCGTGGTCGATCCCATCATGGGCGACGCGCCGGGCGGGCTCTATGTGCCCCCGGCGATTGCCGCGGCCGTGAAGGACCAGCTGGTCAGCCGCGCCGACCTGGTCACGCCGAACGCCTTCGAGCTGGGCCATGTCACCGGGCGCCAGCTGACTGACCTGGCCTCCATGGTGCGGGCCGCCCGGGCGCTGGAACGGCCGGCCCTGGTGTCCTCCTTGCCGCGTCACGGGCGGATCGGCGTGATGTATGTCGATGCCGGCGAAGCCTGGCTCGTGACGCACGAACGCTTCGCCGACGCCCCCAAGGGCACGGGCGACGTGCTGACCGCGGCCTTTGTGGGGGCGCTGGTGAACGGCGCGCCGCCCAAGGCTGCACTCGAGCACGCCGTCGCGGTCACCGTCTCCGTGGTGCAGCGGGCCCATGAGTGGGGCTCGCCGGAGCTTCCGCTCGTGGCCGCGGCGGATGTCTTCCGCCAGCCCCTGATCGCCGTGCAGGCCGAGGCGATCTAGCGCCGGGCCGCCGACACCGCTTGATACCCCGGCCCGGAACGGGTTAGCCAAGATCCATGACCGCAGACACGCTCCCCGCCGTTCACGGCACCGTCGCGCCGGGTTTCGAACCCGTTCGCGACGCCTTCCTCGCCAACTGGACCGACCAGGACGAGATCGGCGCCGGCTTTGCCCTGCGCATCGACGGCGAGACGGTCGTCGACATCCATGCCGGCTGGGCCGACCGCAAGAAGACCCGCGAATGGCAGGCCGACACGCTGGTGCCGGTCTATTCCACCGGCAAGGCGATCGCGGCGCTGGTCATGGCCCGGCTCGTCGATCGCGGCCTGCTGGACTATGACGTGCCGGTCGCCGACTACTGGCCGGAATTCGCGGCGGGCGGGAAGTCGAAGATCACGGTCGCGGAAGCCCTGTCCCACCAGGCGGGCCTGTCCGGCATTGCCGAGGAGATGGATGCGGGCGACTGGTTCGATGCCGCGAAGATCGAGGACAGGCTGGCCCGCCAGGCCCCGCTCTGGGAGCCGGGCACGGGTTCGGGCTATCACCCGGTCACCTTCGGCTTTATCGCCGACGCGCTGGCCCGGCGCACGGACGGCCGGTCGATCGGTGCCATCCTGCGCGAGGACATCTGCGGCCCGGCGGGGATCGACTTCCATGTCGGCCTGCCGGAAAGCGAACATGCCCGCACCGCCGAGCACGCCATGCCGCGTCAATTGCCCGATCTGGGCGAGAAGACCAAGCCGCGCGAACTGGCCTTCATGAAGGCCTGGTCCTCGCCCGGCCGCCGCGGCGCCGCCGAATGGCGCAAGGCCGAGTTTCCCGCGGCCAATGCCCATTCCACGGCGGACGCGCTGACCCGCCTGATGGGCGTCTATGCCCTGGACGGCAAGCTCGACGGCAAACGGTTCATCTCCGAGGCGACCCTGGCCGAGCTGGTCAGGGAGCGCGTGGCAGGCCCGGACAAGGTGCTGCCCTTCGATATTTCCTGGGCCGCCGGGGTGATGCGCAATACGAAAAACGCCTTCTACGGACCGACACCTCAAACCGTGGGCCATTCCGGCTGGGGCGGATCCTGCGCCTTCGCCGATCCGGTCAGGCGCGTGACCGGCGCCTATGTCATGAACCGCCAGCAGCACTACCTCGCCGGCGATCCGCGCCCGATGCGGATCATCGAGGCCGTGTACGGCTGTTTGTAGGCCATCCTTCCCCTTGATGGGGAAGGGGGACCGCGCCGAAGGCGTGGTGGATGGGGTGGGGGCGAAATGTCTGCCGTTTCGCGCCTAACGGGCCAGCACCGGGATTCACCCCTTCCGACCCGAGGCTGCGCCTCGGCCCACCTTCCCCATCAAGGGGAAGGATGAATTACCATTTTACCCAAGACTTTCAGGGGCTCCGCCGCTAGCCTGTCTCCGCATCAAGGGAGGAGACGGGCATGTATCTGGGGCATTTTTCGGTCTCGCTGGCGGTCAAGGACATCCGCAAATCGCTCGCCTTCTACGAGGCGCTGGGCTTCGAGATCCTCGACGGGGATGTCGAACAGAACTGGCTGATCCTGAAGAGCGGCGAGGCCAAGATCGGCCTCTTCCAGGGCATGTTCGAAGACGATCTGCTCACCTTCAACCCGTCCGATGCGCGCGTCCTGGAACGCGCGCTCAAGGACAAGGGCATCAAACCGGAAACCGGAATCGAGGGCGATGAGGGCCCGGCCCATTTCATCCTGAAGGATCCCGACGGGCGGACGATTTTGGTGGATCAGTTCTGATCGGGTTCAGCCCGCTGCCGGAAAGCGCCGCTGCAGCCAGTCCAGCATGTGGGCGTTGAGCTGTTCGGGGGCTTCCCACATCGTCCAGTGGCCGCAGCCCTCGATGACCTCGAATTCCACGTCCTGGCACAGGGCCGGCATCCAGCCGGCCAGCTTGGGCGGCAGCATGAAATCCTTCTCCGCCGAGACCATCAGGCAGGGCATGGCGAGCCGGTGATCCACCCCGCCCATGCGCTCCCAGTTGGCGTCGAAATTCCGGTAGAGATTGATGCCCGGGCCGAAACCGGTCTGGCGGTAGGCCCCGGCATAGACGGCCCGGTCTTCCGGTCCCACCACGATCTTGTCTTCCGCACGTCCGTCGAAACGCTCGAACTGTTTGGGGATGTGGGTGATGTCCGGGAAATAGCGCTCGATATCGCCGGCGGGCGGCGCGCCGAAGATGAAGGCGAAGAAGTCGTCTTCCCGGCCCTCGAACCGGCTCTCCGCATAGCCGGGCTCCTGGAAGCGGAGGATGTAGTGATCCTCGCCGCCGACCTCGCGGAAATAGGCCGTCGGGGGTTCCGCGCCGCGCGGCAGGTGGGGCGTGTTCACGCCGATCACCCCGGCCACGCGCTCCGGCGCCAGCATGGCGGCGTGCCAGACGATGGTGCCGCCCCAGTCATGGCCGACCCAGACCGCCGTATCGTGGCCCAGCGCGTCGAGCAGGCCGGTCAGGTCGGCGACCAGCGTGTCGATATCGTAGGCTCCGGCCCCCTCCGGACAGTCCGACCCGCCGAACCCGCGCAGATCCGGCGCGATCACCCGGTAGCCCGCATCGGCCAGCACGCCGATCTGGTTCTTCCAGGACCAGGCCAGCTCCGGCCAGCCATGGGCCAGCAACAGCGGCTGGCCGTCCCCGGGGCCGGCCAGGTGCACCGACAGGGTGATGCCGTTCGTCTCGATGCGTTCGGCGGGCGGAAAATCGGTCATGTAAGGCGTCTCCCCTTGTCACGCGGGCAGGAGAGATCAGCGCGGAATCGAGGTCAAGACCGCGTCTCTTCCGGCGCCGGCGCGGCCCGCGCCGTCTCCCGCCGCAGCTGCGAATAGATGAAGACCGCCACGCCGGCCCAGATGAATCCGAAGGTGATCATGTGGCCGGTGGTAAAGGCCTCGCCGCCCATCACGCCGACGGTGAATTGCAGGGTCGGGGCGATGAACTGCATCAGCCCCATGGTCGACAGGCGCAGCCCGCGCACGCCGATGGCGTAGAGCAGGAGCGGCACGACGGTGACCACGCCCGCACTTATCAGCAGCAGGGCCTGGACCGGGCTTTCGTGGAAATGCCCGCCGCCCTGGAGCTGCAGCACGGTCAGCCCGACGATGGAGAAGGGCAGGATGAAGCAGGTCTCCCAGAACAGGCCGATCCGCCCGTCCACGGCGGCGACCTTGCGCAGATAGCCGTAGGCCGTGAAGGAACAGGCCAGGAGAAGCGAGATCCAGGGCACCTCGCCCACGGTGAGGACCTGGTTGGCCACGCCCAGGGCGGCCAGCACGATCGCGGCGATGCGGAAGGGGCCGAGCGGTTCGCGCAGCACGAAAACGCCCACCGCAACGCTCATCAGCGGGTTGATGTAATAGCCCAGCGAGGCCTGCAGCACGTGGCCGGACGTCACCGCGAAGATGAAGCCCCACCAGTTCACCGAGATCAGCGCCGCCGTGACCAGAAGCGTGACGAGGGTGCGTGTGCGCGCGATTTCCCGGAAGGCCTGTTTCAGCTTGCCGGCGATCGCCAGCGCGCCCAGCAGGAGCGGCACGGCCCAGATCACCCGGTGCAGCACGATCTCCACCGGGCTCGCGAAGGACAGCGCCTGGAAGAAGAGCGGCGCCACGCCCCAGATCAGATAGGCAGACAGACCCGCGGCGAGCGCGCGCTGCATCTCGGTGGACGATGTCGACGGCATGCGGCACTCCCTCGCGCAGAGTCCGGTGCACATAGGAAGCAGCCCGTGACTTTGCGACCCGTTTCTTGTGTATAGCTGTCATGAGGCGGTTCAGGCCCGCCCCAGCAGACCCTTGTTCAGCAGGGCCTCGGCGATCTGGACGGCGTTGAGGGCCGCGCCCTTGCGCAGATTGTCCGAGACCACCCACAGGGCCAGCCCGTTCTCCACGGTCGGATCCTCGCGCACGCGGGACACGAAGGTGGCGAACTCGCCGACGCTTTCCACCGGCGTGACGTAGCCGCCGTCCTCGCGCTTGTCGACGACCATCAGGCCCGGACTTTCGCGCAGCAGGTCGCGCGCCTCGTCGGCGGACATCGGACCGTCCAGTTCGAGATGGGCGGCGATGGAGTGGCCGACGAAGACCGGCACGCGGGCGCAGGTGGCGAAGAGCTTGATCGACGGATCCACGATCTTCTTGGTCTCCGCCATCATCTTCCACTCTTCCTTGGTGGAGCCGTCTTCCATGAAGACGTCGATATGCGGGATGACGTTGAAGGCGATCTGCTTGGTGAAGGCGTCCGGCTCGATCGGATCGTTGACGTAGATGCCCTTGGTCTGGGTCCACAACTCGTCCATCGCCGCCTGGCCGCCGCCGGAGACCGACTGGTAGGTGGCGCAGGAGACGCGCCTGATGCCCACCCGGTCGTGGATCGGCTTGAGCGCCACGACAAGCTGGATGGTCGAGCAGTTCGGATTGGCGACGATGCCCTTTTTCTTCACCCCGTCCAGCGCGTCCGGATTGACCTCGGGCACCACCAGCGGCACGTCCGGATCCATCCGCCAGGCCGAGGAATTGTCGACCACGATCGCGCCGGCCCTGGCGATCTTCGGCGCCCACTCCTTCGAGGGGCCGCCGCCGGCCGACATCAGGACGAGATCCACCTTGGAAAAGTCGAAAGTCTCGACATTCTCGCATTTCAGCGTCCGGTCGCCGTAGGAGAGTTCCACACCCATCGATTTCCGGGTCGCCAGCGCGTGCACCTCGTCGGCGGGGAACAGACGCTCCGCCAGAATGGTGAGCATCTCCTTGCCCACCGCACCCGTTGCACCGAAAACCGCTACTTTCACGCCCATGATGACTGACCTTTCCGCATGCCCGATTGAAACCGCGCCGACGGGAGAGGCCATAAACCCGCGAATGCGGCAAGGCTAGGGCGGATTTCATGGACGTGCGCGAACCCGGGGCCTAATCTTCCACGCTTCGGGCACAAGGGAGGGTTTTATGGACGCATCTTTCGTGCTCGGACTGCTTGTTGGTGCGGTCTTGCTCATCGCAATTTTGATGGCACTCCTGATTGTCAGGGGGCTTGCCGCGGAAAGCGAGGCCATCGGAGACGACGAGTAGGGACGGTCCGGGGACCGCCGGAGCCGACGTGGATGGCTAGTTCCGCGGCGTCTGCATGCGCCGCCAGATCCGCCAGGCGACGAGGCCGACCAGGGCCAGCACGATCAGGTCGAGTGCGTTGAAGCCCAGGAAGAGCGGGCTCACCAGGCGCTGCATGACGCCCCAGCGGCCGTCATAGATGGTCTCGCCCTGGCGCGCGAAACCGATATAGACCGCCACGCCGACCATCAGGGCGGCGCCGAACCCGGCCAGCCGGATCATGGCGCCGGGATTGAAACCGCCCGAAGCCCTGCGTTGGCGGGCCCGCTGACGGTGGGTGCGGTCGAGAAAGCGGCGTCTGTTCATGGCCGAAGGCGTAGCCGATCCGGCGTCCGGGTCAAGCGGGCGGTGCCATGCCCTTTCCGTGCTCTGCCACACGAGTTTCATTTGCCTTGAGCGCAAATCCGTGCACATAAAGGGCGCGACGGGCGGCCCCAGAGGCCGGACGGAATTCTGATCGCCTACCCGGTGGCCTGTCAAAGGGTCACATCGGACACCTAGACTTCAGCCTTCCCCGACTTTCTACGTCCGTAATACCGATGTCAGGGCGCTGACATTGCGCTTTTTCTATGCCCGCACGCAGGGCACGCATTCAAGGGAAGGTTCCCCATGGCCACAGGTACGGTCAAATTCTTCAACCAAAGCAAAGGCTTTGGCTTTATCACCCCGGACGAGGGCGGCAATGACGTCTTCGTGCACATCTCCGCCGTCCAGGCCTCGGGCCTGCCGGGGCTGAGCGACGGCCAGAAGGTTTCTTTCGAGACCGAGCCGGATCGTCGCGGCAAGGGACCCAAGGCGATCAACCTGCAATTCGCTGACGAATAGCGGTTTCGCAGGATTGAAAAGATCCGGCGGCGTGGAGAGCGATCTCCACGCCGTTTTCTTTTGTCTAGTCGCCGGCTGGCGCGGCCGGTTCGCCGGTCATGCCGTCGCGTACGGCCACGGCCGTCGCCGGAAAGTCCGTGAAGACGCCGTCCACGCCCAACCGGTAGACGCGCTCCAGTTCGGCGGCGATATCCACGCCTTCGGCGACCGGAACGTCGTCGCGGAAGGTCCAGGGATGCACGGCCAGGCCCAGCGCGTGGGCGCGGGCAACGAAGCCGGTATCCTCGCCCTGCGGCGTGACGACCAGCCCTTTGGCCGGACCGACCGCGTCGGCGAATTCGGCCATATCCTGCAGCGCGACGGTCGGCTGAAGCGGGTCGGCGGCGGGATCGAGCTCCTGCATCGCGAAGACCAGCATGGCCAGCGGCGTGTCGATCTCGCCGTTCAGCCGGGCCAGGAAGTCCGGCTCGAAACACTGGATCGTCATCGGCGCATCGGCGGTATCGAGACCGCGTTCGCGCAGGATGCGCACCAGTTCGGGCAGCGGGTCCAGCCCGATCGAGACGAAATGGCCCGGCGCCTTCACTTCCGGTTCGGTCGCCACGCCATGTTCGGTGGCCAGATCCAGCACCTCCTCGAAGGTCGGGATGAGAAATTCACCGTCGAACGCATGATCGCGGTCGGGCCAGGGCTGGACGGCGCGCAGCGTGCGCAGCTCGGCCAGGGTGAAATCCTCCACCCACCAGTCGGTCCGGCCGGCCTGTTCGCGCCGGCGGTCAGCGAATTCCGGCCGCTCGGCGATATCGGTCGTGGTGGACAGATAATGGTCGTGCCGCGCCACCAGCACGCCGTCGGATGTCATGACGAGGTCGGGCTCGATCACGTCGGCGCCCTGTTCGATTGCCAGTTCATAGGCGGCGAGCGTGTGTTCCGGGCGTTCGCCGCTGGCCCCGCGGTGCGCGATGACCAGGGGCGGTTCGCCGGACAGCGTCTGCCAGTCCATCGGCCTGGCGGCCTCCTCCCGTGCGGCCTCGTCCGCAGCGCAGGCCGCCAGGCCCAGAACCAGTGCGGCCGACAGTCCGGCAAGCTTGATATGGCGATACATCTTCCCCTCCCCATGCGATGCGCGGCACACTAGCGCGTGCCCCGGGGCAAGAGGAGTGACAAATGAGCGACACGTCGCGCTTCGACACGCTGGTTGCCGCCGCCGAACGCTATGGCCGGCTCAGCCTGGACAATTACGCGCTGGTGCGCAGCGTGGCGGAGAATGTCTCGGCCGGTTTCTGCCGCTATCTGGGCGACGACAAGGGCGTGTGCGTCCACCTCGTGCCGCCGGCGGGTCCCTGGGCGCCGCAGCCCTACCGGTCCGGCGCCTTTTCCGTGTCCGGCGCCGGCTTCCTGCCGCTCGAGCCGATCGCGTTCGGTCTCGGCGTGAAAGTCTCCAATACCGGCGACTGGATCCGCCTGGTCCTGACCTGCGCCAAGAAAGGGCACCGCATGGAGATCGCCATTGCCAAAGGGCCGGTCTTCGATATCGGCCTGCCGGTCCAGGAGGCCGAGCTGTTCGACCTGTTCGAACGTCTGCACGCCCATCTCGTACGCTGGTTCACCGATGCCGCGGAGCTCTACGAGCACGGTGATTACGGCGGTCAGTCCATCGGGTTCGACTTCCTTCACCGGGACCCGGCCCAGGACGTTCCGGAAGGCTAGAGCGGCCAGGCGGCGAACAGGCCGGTCCCGCCGGCCAGGCCCAGGCCCAGCGTGGCGGACAGGCGATGGCGCAGGGCCAGGCCGCCGGCGAAACGCGCCGCTGTGGCCAGGTTGGACGCCCCGAACAGGGCGACCGGCCCGCCGATCAGCAAGGCGGCGGCGAAGGAGATCAGGGCCCGTTGGGCCTCGAGCGGTAATTCGGACATAACAGCCTCCCCGACTGTGTGCCGATCGGCAGGCGACGGCAGTTGCGAAACACGCTAACAACATCGCCATGATGCACGCCCCGCCTGACCTTGCCCTGACCATCGCGCTCATCGCCGGTTCAGGTGTCGCCGCGCAATGGCTCGCCTGGCGCCTGCGCTGGCCCTCCATCGTCCTGATGATGGGAGCGGGGCTGCTGCTCGGACCCGTCTTTACCCTGGTGGCCGGCGACCCGCTGCTCGATCCGGAAGAAAGTTTCGGCGGCTATTTGCGGCCGATGATCGCCCTGGCGGTCGGCGTGATCCTGTTCGAGGGCGGCATCACGCTGAATTTCCGGGAATTGCGCGGCATGGCCAAACCGGTCTGGCGCCTCGTCCTGCTGGGCCTGCCGATCAACGGCCTTCTGGCCATGCTCGCCCTTCACTACGTGGCCGGCCTGCCGCTCGACCTATCCGCCATGATCGGCGCCCTGCTCACCGTGACCGGGCCGACCGTCGTCCTGCCGCTTCTGCGTCAGGCCAAGCTTCCGCCGCATATCGCCTCGGTGCTGAAATGGGAGGGCATCGTCAACGACCCGATCGGCGCGCTGGCGGCGGTGTTCGTGTTCGAGGCCATACGCCAGACGGCGATGGGGCAGGACTGGGCCGGCGCGGCCGGGGCGCTCGCCTTCGGCGCCGTGATCGGTGCGGTGCTCGGCGTGGCTTTCGGCTTCGGCCTGTCGCGCGCCTTCCGGCGCGGCTGGGTGCCCGAACAGATGAAGGCGCCGCTGATCCTGGCCTCGGTCCTGGTCTGCTTCTCCACCGCCGATGCCCTCGCCCGGGAGACCGGGCTCGTGGCCGTGACGATTTTCGGCCTGGTCGTCGCCAATTCCCGGCTCGCCTCGATCGAGGAGATGCGCCGCTTCAAGGAGGGAATCGCGTCCATCCTCGTGGCCAGCGTCTTCGTCGTCCTGGCGGCGGGGCTGACGCCGTCCGACCTGGCCCAGCTGAACTGGCGCCATGCGGTCTTCGTGGTGGTGCTGATCCTGGCCGTGCGGCCGCTGGCGATCTTCCTGGCCACGCGGGGAGCGGGTCTGAGTCTGCGCGAGACGGCCTTTGTCGGCCTGATCGGCCCGCGCGGCGTCGTGGCCGCCGCGACGGCCGGCCACCTGGCCGCCGAGCTGATCGAGGTCGGACGGGCGGATGCGGCCATTCTCGCCCCGCTGGTCTTCGCGACGGTGTTTGCCAGCGTGGTCGGCTGCGGCTTTGCGGTGACGCCGCTGGCGCGCCTGTTCGGCCTGTCGCAGAGCGGGCCGGAGCGGCTGCTCATCGTGGGCGCCAATCCGTGGAGCCTGGGCCTCGCCGATGCGCTGAAGAAGAATGACGTGCCGCTGACCATCGCCGATACCAGCTGGCGCCGGCTCAGCGGTGCCCGTCTCGAGGGCCATGACGTCTATTTCGGCGAGGTGTTGTCGGAAGCGGCGGAGTGGCGGCTCGAGCCATCGCGTTTTGCCGCCCTGATCGCGGCCACGCCCAACGATGCCTACAACGCCCTGGTCTGCATCGACTATGCTCCGGAGCTGGGGCGTTCACGCGTTTTCCAGCTTTCCGCCCATGACAGCGGCGAGGATGTGGAGAAGGCGGACGACGACCCCCGTGCCATCGCCTTCACGGCGCGCGGACGCACGCTGATCCGCCGCGGCCGGGGCTATGACAGCCTGGCCCGGGACTGGTGGCAGGGCTGGCGGTTCCGGGCGACCCACATCACCGAGGAATACACGCTCGAGGATCATCTCGCGGAACTGGGCGATACGGCGGACCTGATCCTGGCGCGCCGTGCCAACGGCACGATCGTGCTTCTGGGACCCGGCCGCGATGCGCCCTCCGCACCGGGCACGGTGATCGTCAGCTTTGCGCCGCCCAAAGCGCAGCGCGAGCGCGCCGACGCGCGCGGCGACGAGGACGATGCGACGACCCCGGAAGCACAGACGGACTAGCGATCGGCGGGTGTATCTAGTAGCGCGGTGCGTCGTTGCCCGGCTGGGGTCCGCCCGGAGCGGCGCCGCCGCAATAGGGCCAGTTGTCCGCATTGGGATCGCCGTGCGGGCAGACCGCGTCGCGGCCCTCATAGATCACGCATCCGGACAGGCTTGCCGCGCCCAGCAGCGCAGCACAGACAAGAAACACACGCTTTACAGTCATGATGACACCCTTCCTCGCCCGGGCATGGTGACCGCTGGCCGGACCGAGCGCAAGCCTGATCGCCGCGCATGAAAAACGCGCCCCGGATGCCTCCGGAGCGCGTCCTTGCAGGGATGGTATCGCGGTCTGCGCGCGTCTAGGCGGGCGGGGAATTGCCGCGAAGCGCGCGCACGACGAGTGCGAGAACGAAGAGCGCGAGGAACACCACGAACAGGATCTGTGCGATGCCGGCAAAGGCGCTGGCCAGTCCGCCGAAACCGAACACGGCGGCGACGATGGCGAAGATGAAGAACAGAATAGCCCAGCTGAGCATGTCGGACTCCTTTCAGACTTGATTCGAGGGCGGCGCGGACGGCGTCAGGTCGTGCCGGCGCGCGGCGGTTGCGGTGCCGGAGCCGCACTGGCTGCGCGGTATCCGGCGATCAGTTCGGACCAGCTCTGGTCAACGACGATCTGCCGGTCGTCCGGCCGATAGTCGAGAAAGCCGACGGCATGCTCGATCGTCATGCCGGGGACGGCCTGGGGCCCGGTCCAGGCGATTTCCAGAGCGGCAACGCTGTCATCGGGGCGTCTCAGGACGCCGATGACTGTGCCGTGGGCAATCCCGGTCCTGTCCGTGACGGGCAGGGTCTCGAGAGTATCGGTCGAAGCCGGCAGGGCGATCGCCGCTTCGGGCGCGCGATTGCCGAGTTCGAGCACCGGTGGCTGGGCGAAACCTGCAATCATCAGACTTCCCAGCGCGGCGCCGGCCAAACGTGTCAGCCTGGACATGACGGGCCTCCTTGCCGCTCGCCTATTCAACGCGCAGATGCGCAGGGCGTTCCCTGCCACCGGCCATTCATGGGGAATTAACCCTGCCGGCCGCAGATAGGGCGACCGGTTTCACACAGGAATTGCCATGGCCCGCCGGCCCCGACATGCCTCCGCGGCTCACCGCGCCCGTCCGGCGTCACAGCGCCGGCGGAGACGCGGTGGCGGCAAGGGCGGCCTGCCGGTCTGGCGGGTCCTCGCCGCGATTGTCGTGGTCGGCGCGCTCGGCGTGGCCGGCGTCCTCGTCTCGATCGCGCGCGACCTGCCGGACACGTCCAGCCTGGCCGAGGTCGAGCGGGCCTCGACCATCGCCTTCCTCGATCATCGCGGCCGGCTGATCGCCCGGCGCGGCTCCGCCCATGGCCACGAGGTGCATGTCGAGGATCTGCCGCCCTATCTGGTTGATGCGGTGCTGGCCGTCGAGGACCGGCGCTTCTACAGCCATCCCGGCATCGACGTGATCGGCCTGTCGCGGGCCATGCTGGCCAATATCCGCGCCGGCCGGATCGTCCAGGGCGGTTCCACACTGACCCAGCAGCTGGCGAAGAATCTCTTTCTGTCGCCCGAGCGGACCTGGCGGCGGAAGATCCAGGAAATGATGCTCGCCTTCTGGCTGGAGAGCCGCTTCACCAAGGACGAGATTCTCGAACTCTATCTCAACCGGGTCTATTTCGGCGGCGGCGCCTGGGGCGTCGAGGCGGCTTCCCTGCGTTATTTCGGCAAGCCGGCGAGCGATGTCACGCTGGGCGAGGCGGCGCTGCTGGCCGGCCTGCTCAAGGCGCCTTCGCGCTACAGTCCCGTCAATGACGCCGCCCGCGCCGCGGCCCGGGCCACGGTCGTGCTCGACCTGATGCGCCAGACCGGCCGCATCACCGAACGCGAACGCATCGCTGCGGCCTCGACGCCGATCCGCGTCTCCCGCGGCGCCTCAAGCCCCGGCGCGCAGTATTTCATCGACTGGATCGCGCCGACCGTGCGCGAGATGGCCGGACCGCGCCATGGCGACCTCGTCGTGCGAACGACGCTCGACGTCGATGCCCAGCGTGCTGCGGAAGCGGCGCTGGACGGGGTGCTGGACAATGCCGAGCTGGCCTCGGGCGCCGGCGAGGGTGCGCTGGTGTCTCTTGCCCATGACGGCGCGGTGCGGGCCATGGTCGGCGGGCGCTCCTATATCCGCTCCCAGTTCAACCGGGCGATCCTGGCCCGCCGTCAGCCGGGCTCGGCGTTCAAGCCCTTCGTCTACGCCTCGGCCTTCGAGGCGGGGCTGGCACCGGACGATATCCGCGACGACCGGCCGGTCCGGGTCGGCGACTGGGAGCCGGAAAACTACAACGGCACCTATCGCGGCGAGATGACCCTGCGCGAGGCCTTCGCGCGGTCCTCGAACTCGGTCGCCGTACAGATTGCCGAGGAGACCGGCCGCGGCCATGTCGCACGCCTGGCCCGGCGCCTGGGCGTGGAAAGCCCGATGCGGGTCGACCGTTCGCTGGCACTGGGCGCCTACGAGGTGACGCCGCTGGAGCTGGCGGGCGCCTATGCGCCCTTCGCCAATGGCGGTTTCCGGGTCTCGCCCTTCGGCATCACGGCCATCGAGACGGCGGAGGGCGACATCCTGTTCGAGACACCGCCGCCGGCCGACCGCCGTGTGCTCGACCAGCGCACCGCAGCGCGCATGCAGGATCTGCTGCGTGCCGCCGCGGTCTGGGGTACGGGCCGAAATGCCGCCGTGCCGGGCCTGGAGATCGGTGGAAAAACCGGCACGACAAACGAATTCCGCGATGCCTGGTTCGCCGGCTATGGCGCCGACCTTGTCACCGTGGTGTGGACCGGCAATGACGACAACGCCCCGACCGATCACGCGACCGGCGGCGGGCCGCCGGCCCGGATCTTCGGGGCTTTCATGGGGGCCGCGCCCCGGACCGGCCTGGCCAGCGATCACGATCGCCCGGTACCCGCTGTCGCCCCGCCGCGGGCGGTGGCCGAGGCGCCGCCCGCCGGCGAGCCGCCTGCGGCCGAGGCCCGGCCTGATGCGGACCCCGATCCGATCGGGGCGTTTCTGGCCGGTCTGGGGGGACCGGACAGCGAGTAATCCCAGCCTTTATGACGAGGGTTTTACGGGACGCTTTGCGATCCCGGTGCTAGGCTGCGCGCCGAGGGACCGGATTGCATCGAACGTCGCCAAAGAGAGGGGACACATGAAATTTCACCTGTTGCCGGCACTGGCCCTGAGCGGGCTTGTGGTCACCACCATTCCGGCGGGCAGCGCACTGGCGCAAAGCCGTGCCGACGCGGAAGCCGCGCTGACCCGGATGGGGCTTCTCGGCCGCGAAAGCGACACGTTTCGCTATGAACGCGCCGACTGGTCGGGGGGCCGGTATATCCTGTCCGGCGTCGTGGTCACCGACCTCGATGTCGACAACAAGGATGTCGATTTGGACACCGCCGGAGAGATGCGCATCGAGCGCATGATCTTCGACGCACCGCGTATCGATGCAAGCGACGATGTCGTGTTCGACGGGCTTGCCATCGAGGGGCTGTCCATGAACGAGCCCGGCAGCGACGGTTTCGTGCGCTTGGCACACCTGGCGGTCGAGGGACCCAATGCCGTGATGGCCGCGGACCTGGCCCGTATGATCTCCGGCGACGACGATTTCGAACCGGACTGGTCGGCCTACCGGTTCGATACACTGGGGTTCGAGGGTTTTGATGCCGAGGGCGATGGCGAAGAGGGGCCGTATGACGTCGCGGTCGAGCAGTTCGTGCTGCAGGATTACGGCGATATCGAGCTGGGCCGCATGGCGCTCATGGGCGTTGCCGTCGAAGCGACGGCGGAAAACGGTCCTGCCAGCTTCCGTCTCGACGAGCTGACCCTGACGGGTTTCCGCTCGAGCGCCTATTCCGAACTGATGGAGACCATCGCCCGCGGCGGCGACGAGGATGCGGTGATGGACGCCTACTACCGCACGGCTTTCACTCCGCAGCTGGACCTGTTCGACCGCTTTACCCTGCGTGGTCTCGCCGGGGACGCAGAGGGCGTGGCCTTTGCGGTCGACAATCTGGTCGGCAGTGTCGACAAGACCGGCTCGCGCTACGCCTATTCGGTCGGGCTGGATTCCGCCCGTCTCGTACCCGATGCGTCACAGCCGGCCGGCGCCCAGGTGGCCACGGCGCTGGGCATGCTGGGCTATGAACACGTCGAAATGAGCCTGGCGGCGAACACGGTCTATGACGAGAGCACGGGCCGGGCCCGCACCGTCGGCGACAATTATATCGAGCTGCACGACGGTCTGCGCATCGAGATGACGCAAGACCTGGGTGGCTACAATGAATACTACGCGGCCCTGCCCGCGGCGGCCGAGGCACTCCAGGGCGCTGCGGAGGACGAAGAGGCGACGGCCGAGCAGGCCGATGCGATGATGAAGTTGATGGCGCCGATCGTGCTGCACGATCTGTCCATGCGCATTGTCGACCTGTCCCTGCTCGACCGGGCGCTGGAAGCCGGTGCCGCGTCCCAGGGGATCACGACCGAAGAGCTGCGCATGCAGACTGCAGCGATGATCGGTGTGGGCCTGCTTTCCGCCCCGCCGGACGTGCCGCGCCCGCTGCTTGCGCAGCTGTCCGAGGCGCTGACCGCCTTCATCAACCAGGGCGGCAGCCTGACGGTTCGCGCCATGCCGCCCGACCCGATCAGCATCGGTGCCATCACCGACCAGATCGAGGCGGGTACGTTCGACTACAATGCGCTGGGGCTCAGCTTCACCGCGGATGTGCCGGAATAGGCGCGTCAACGCATAAAACGGGGGCGTCCGGTTCCGGCCGGCGCCCCCTTTTTTCTAGGCCTAGCGCCGGGCGAGGGCCTCTGCGCCCTGTTCGCGCATGAAGGCCTTCATCTTCGGCGCGATGTGTTCCTTGAAGCGGCGGCCGTTGAAGACGCCGTAATGGCCCACATCCGGCTGGATCCAGTCCATCTGCAGGCGCTCGTCGAGAGCGCTGCAAAGGGTGTGCGCCGCCTGGGTCTGGCCGATGCCGGAGATATCGTCATTCTCGCCCTCCACGGTCAGAAGGGCGACATCGGTGATCGCGGACGGATCGACCTTGCGGCCATGATGTTCCTGCTCGCCGCGCGCCAGCTTGTGCTCCTGGAAGACGTCGGTGATGGTCTGCAGGTAGAATTCCTCGCTCAGATCCATCACGGCGAGATATTCGTCGTAGAAGGTGCGGTGCTTGTCCGCGCTGTCGCCATCGCCCTCGACCAGGTGGGTGAAGAAGTTCCAGTGCGCGTCGACATGCCGGTCCAGGTTCATGTTCATGAAGCCGGCCAGTTGCAGGAAGCCCGGATAGACCCGGCGGAAAGCGCCGGGATTGGGTGCCGGCACGGTGTGGATCAGATTGCCGGAGAACCACTCGAAGGGTTTCTCCTCGGCCAGTTTGTTCGGCACGGTCGGCGAGAGGCGGGTATCGATCGGCGAGCCCATGAAGGTCATCGAGGCCGGCCGCGCCGGATCGTCATCCTGGGCCATCAGGGCGATGGCGCCCAGGGTCGGCGGTCCGGGCTGGCACACCGCAACGACATGCACGTCCGGGCCGAGCAGAGCGATCATCTCGCGGATATAGGCGACGAAATCGTCCAGATCGAAACGGCCATCGACCACCGGTACGTTTCGCGCGTCGGCCCAGTCGGTGATGTAGACGTCATGGTCGGGCAGGAAAGCTTCCACCGTACCGCGCAGCAGCGTGGCGTAGTGGCCGGACATCGGCGCGACGAACAGCACTTTCGGGTCCGGCGTTTCGCTGCCGCGCGCCGCGACCAGCGCATCGTGATCGCGTTCGAAATGCAGCAGGTCGCACCAGGGTTTCGACCAGACGACCGCTTCGCTGACGCCGACGCACCGGCCGTTGATCTCGGTCCTGTCCAGCATCCATTCCGGCTTGCCATAGCGCCGCGTGACGGACTCGAAGAGTTCCGCGGCGGCGGCGAACGTGCGGCCGGCCATCGTATCGCCGACGGGATTCCAGGGCGCGCGCAAGGTACGTCGCGTGGCATTGGCCGCCGCGCGCCAGGGGGTCATTGCGATCCGGTTGAACTCGTACATGGAATACAGCATGACGTCTCCTGGGCCCCTGCGCCGGGGCCCGCTAAGGGGCTCAGGATGATGCGCCCTCTTCCTCAAGGAAGTCTTGCAGCCGTGCGGCCATGGCTTGCGGGTCGGTGCCGTGGGTGAAGACGTCGACGAATTCGCCTTCGGCATCCATCAGATAGAGGATGGAGGAGTGGTCCATCAGATAGTCGTCGCCCTCGCCGGCCCGGCGATAGACGACGCGATAGGCACTGGCGACGTCGGCGATCTGGTCTTCCGTGCCGGTCAGGCCGACCAGCCCGTCCGGGAAAGCCGGCGACTGGACGTACTGGGCCAGCTGCTCGACCGTGTCGCGTTCGGGATCCACCGTGATCAGGACGGGCTGGATCTGCGCGCGCTCTTCCGCGCTCAGCTGGTCCAGCGCAGCCGCCATGGCCTGAAGCGAGAAGGGGCAGATATCGGGGCAGTAGGTGTAGCCGAAATAGATCAGCATCGCCTTGCCGCGAAAATCCGCCTCGGTCACCGTCGCGCCGGTATGATCGACCAGGGTGAAGGGGCCGCCAATACTGGCCTCGCCGCTGATGCGCACACCGGCCTGGCGCGGGGCGCCGGCATCGGGACCTGTCAGCACGAGCGCGAAGAAGACAATCATCAACGTCGCCGGAGCGGCGATCAACAACCAGATAACGGGACGCGGCATGCTCACTCCATGGGGTCTGTCCGGTTTCGTCGTCTATCCGGACGCGGACGAAGCATGATAAGCCTCGACCGAAAAGGATGCTGCAGATGCGAAGGTAGGCTGGCGCGCCGCGCCTGTCCATGCCAGCGCGCTGTCGGGAGGACCTGAATGGCCGATTCCGATTGGGACCCTTACGGGGGTGACGCCCAGCTGACGCCGGTTTTCGGACGTCTGAGACTGCGAACCCTGGTCATGCTGCGCTGGCTCGCCGTGGCCGGCCAGACCGCCACCGTGCTGCTCGTTCACTTTGTCATCGGCTTCGAGCTGCCGATCGGTTTCTGTCTCGGCGTCATCCTGGCGAGCGCCTGGATAAACACCTGGCTCACCCTGTCCGTGCCGCCCCAGCGCTTCGCCCGCGACTGGGAGGCCTTCGCCCAGCTGGGTTATGACGTGGTGCAGCTCTGCGTGTTGCTGATGCTGACCGGGGGGCTGCAGAACCCCTTCGTCATCATGCTGGTCGCCCCGGTCATGATCTCCGTCGCTGCCCTTCCGCCGCGCTGGTCGACCGGCGTGGGTGCCCTCGCCATGGCCGGCACGGGGGCGATGTGGCTGTGGAGCCTGCCCCTGCCCTGGTTTGCCGGACAGGACATCGACCTGCCCGGCGTCTACGTGCTCGGCCTGTGGTCGGCGATCTTCATCTCCATCGCCTTCACCGCGGTCTATTCCTGGCGGGTCAGCCAGGAGGGCAAGCGCATGGCCACCGCGCTGGCAGCCACCCAGAGTGTGCTGTCGCGCGAACAGCGCCTGTCCGCGCTGGGGGCCCTGGCCGCCGCGGCGGCGCACGAGCTGGGCACGCCGCTCGCCACGATCCAGCTCACCGCCAAGGAAATGCTGCGCGATCTCAAGGACAACGAGTTGCTGCGCGAGGATGCCGAGCTGATGGTGACGCAGGCGCGGCGCTGCCGCGACATTCTCAAACGCCTCAGCCAGGAGCGTGCGGTCAGCGATATCCGCCATGACCGGGTGGAATTCCTCGCCGCCCTGGAAGAGGCCAGCGCGCCCCTGCGCGGACTCGGCCCGGTGGTGAACGTCGAGCTGGCCGAGGCCCAGGGGTCGGAGCCGCCTGTCCTGCGGCGCATGCCGGAAATCCTCTACGGCATCGGCAATTTCATCGAGAACGCCATCGACTTCGCCGAGACGCGCGTCACCGTGGAGGGGCGCTGGGATCCGGGCAATGTCTATATCCGCGTCAGCGACGACGGGCCGGGTTTCTCGCCGGACATCCTGGCGCGTATCGGCGAACCCTACACCACAACCCGCTCGGGTACGCCGGGCCAGGGCGGTCTGGGTCTGGGGGTTTTCATCGCCAAGACAATGATCGAAAACTCGGGCGGTGTCGTAAGATTCGACAATGCCGGCCCCCGGGGCGGGGCGGTCGTGTCGATCCGCTGGCCGCGCAAAGAGGTGGAGGCGCCGCCCGCTCTGGGCTAGTGAAAGGCGCAACACACCGGATTTTTCACGAGGATGGACGTGTGAGCGAGATCGAATACCAGCTTCCCGAAGACAAATCCCTGCTCATTCTCGACGACGACGCGCCGTTCCGGACCCGGCTCGGCCGGGCGATGACGGGGCGCGGCTTCGTCGTCTCGGCCGTCGCCACGGTGGACGAGGCCAAGGAGATCGCGCGCAACAATCCGCCGGCCTTCGCCGTGCTGGACCTGCGCCTGCAGGACGGGGACGGTCTGGACGTGGTGCAGGCCCTGCACGCCTCGCGGCCCGATTGCCGTGTCGTCATGCTGACCGGCTACGGCAATATCGCCACCGCCGTGGCGGCCGTGAAGGCCGGTGCCGTCGACTACATGTCCAAGCCGGCCGATGCCGACGATATCATCAAGGCCCTGCTCGCCCATCCCGAAGACAAGCCGGAACCGCCGGAAAACCCGATGTCGGCCGACCGGGTGCGCTGGGAACACATCCAGCGCGTCTTCGAACTGTGCGATCACAATGTGTCCGAAACGGCCCGCCGCCTGAACATGCACCGGCGCACCCTGCAGCGGATCCTGGCGAAACGCGCACCGCGCTAGGATTAGGGACACGTACCGAAGGGACATGTCCCTAGTGCTGCCGCCCGTCCTCGTCTTCCGGCTCGGCATGGGCATAGCCGTAGATCGGGCCGCCGCCTGATCCCTGGACGATCGCCACCGTGCCGTAGCGGCGGAAGCTCTCGCCCATGAATGTGGCTTCGCCGCCCGACCAGGAGCCCAGATAGGTCAGGCTCTTGACCATGTTGTAGTGCGGCATGTCGAGGCCTTCATTTTCGCCGGCGCCGATCTCCACCATGGCCCAGCCCGGCGCATAGGCGACCAGCCAGACATCGAGTTCCTCTTCCGGCGCCTCGCCGTCCAGGTGCACCATGAAGGAGCCGAACGGGCCGTCCTCCAGACGGATGACGGGGCTGTCGGGCATGGCGCAGAGCCGCTCGCCGACGGCGTTGGAGACCTTGTCCCGGTTCCAGCCCGGCGCGTCATTGATGCCGTCGACCACGAATTGCGGCGTATAGAGCCGGCTCACGTCCAGATTGGGCAGGTACATGCGCTGGCGCTGCACGTATTCCGGACGGGCATAGGTATCCACCCAGCCGTACATGTCCCAGTAGGACACCGCAAAGGCGAGGGTGAAGACGTTCTCGTGCCGGTCCAGCTCGCCGAGATAGCGGTTGGCGTCCGGGCAGAGCGGGCAGCCCTGGCTTGTGAAAAGCTCGACAAGGACGGGACGTTCGGAGTGGCAGGCCGAACCGTCATCCGGTTCGCCGGCCAGGGCGGGCCCGGCCATCAGCAGGGCGAGAAGAAGGGACACCAGCTTGCGCATAGGGTCTTAGATAATCACCCCCGCCCGCCCCTGCCAATCACTTGGCCGTGACGGGTGCGAGAGCCGAACAGTCCTTCCCCTTGATGGGGAAGGTGCCCGGCGACGCCGGGCGGAAGGGGTGAATCCCGGTGCTTGCGAATTGGAAACACCTCGCTCCCACCCCCTCCGACCCGCGGCTTGCGCCGCGGCCCACCTCCCCCATCAAGGGGGAGGATGGAGCGCGTGCTTTGTACTATTGGCCTAGTTCCGCGCGAGATTGCGCAGCACGTAGTGCAGGATGCCGCCGTGGCGGAAGTATTCCAGCTCGTTCTCGGTATCGATCCGGGCCCGGGCCTTGGCGGTCTTCTTGTCGCCGTTCGGGAAGACGATCTCGATCTCCATCTCGGCGCGCGGCTCGAGGCTCTCCACGCCGCGGATGGTGACGCTCTCGTCGCCCGTCATGCCCAGCGATTCCCAGCTCGTGCCCTCCTCGAACTGCAGGGGCAGCACGCCCATGCCGATCAGGTTGGAGCGGTGGATGCGTTCGAAGCTTTCCGCGATCACGGCCTTCACGCCGAGCAGGCGCGTGCCCTTGGCCGCCCAGTCGCGCGACGACCCGGTACCGTATTCCTTGCCGCCGAACACGACCAGCGGGGTGCCTTCCGCCTGGTATTCCATGCAGGCGTCGAAAATGTCGGTCTGCTTGCCGTCCTTCAGCGTGTAGCCGCCCTCGACCCCGTCCAGCATCTTGTTCTTGATGCGGATGTTGGCGAAGGTGCCGCGCATCATCACTTCGTGATTGCCGCGGCGCGAGCCGTAGGAGTTGAATTCCAGCACCGGCACCTGGCGTTCCTGCAGGTAGCGGCCCGCCGGGCTGTCGGCCTTGATCGAACCGGCCGGCGAGATGTGGTCGGTCGTGATCGAGTCGCCGAACAGACCCATGATCTTGGCGTTGACGACATCGCCCGGCGCGTCCGGTTCCATCGTCATGCCTTCGAAATAGGGCGGGTTCTGCACATAGGTGGAGGTGTGGTCCCAGTTGTAGGTGAGACCGCCGGACACTTCGATACCGCCCCAGGCGGCATCGCCCTTGAACACGTCGGCATAGCGCTTGGCGAACATGTCCGGCGTGACGGCCGAGCGGACCACTTCGGCGATCTCCGCGGAAGACGGCCAGATGTCCTTGAGATAGACGTCATTGCCGTCCTGGTCCTGGCCCAGCGGATCGGTCGTCAGGTTGACCTTCATCGAACCGGCCAGGGCATAGGCGACCACGAGCGGCGGCGAGGCCAGGTAGTTGGCGCGCACGTCCGGCGAGATCCGGCCCTCGAAGTTCCGGTTGCCGGAGAGCACCGAGGTGGCGACCAGATCGTTCTCGTTGATCGTCTTGGAAATGGCCGGCGGCAGCGGGCCGGAATTGCCGATACAGGTCGTGCAGCCATAGCCGACGAGGTCGAAGCCCAGCGCGTCGAGATCGTCCTGCAGGCCGGCCTTTTCCAGATAGTCGGTGACGACCTGGGAGCCCGGGGCCAGCGAGGTCTTCACCCAGGGCTTGGTCGTCAGGCCCTTTTCACGCGCATTGCGCGCGACCAGGCCGGCGCCCAGCATGACCGACGGGTTGGAGGTGTTGGTGCACGAGGTGATGGCCGCGATGGCGACATCGCCATTGGTGAACACATAGTCCTCGCCCTCGACCGGGGCCGATTTGTCCAGCTCGCCGGCCTTGCCGTACTCCTCGGCCATCGTCTTCGCGAAGCCCTCGGCCGCCTTGGACAGCTCGATCCAGTCCTGCGGACGCTTCGGGCCGGACACGGCCGGCTCGATGGTCGACATGTCCAGGTGCAGCGTGTCGGTGAAGGCCGGCACTTCCTTGTATTCCGGGCGGAACATGCCCTGGGCCTTGGAATAGGCCTCCACCAGGGCGACGCGCTTGTCGTCGCGGCCGGTGGCCTTGAGATAGTCCAGCGTCTCGTTGTCGACCGGGAAGAAGCCGCAGGTCGCGCCGTATTCCGGCGCCATGTTGGCGATGGTCGCCTCGTCGGCCAGGGAGAGATGGTCCAGGCCTTCGCCGTAGAACTCGACGAACTTGCCGACCACGCCCTTCTTGCGCAGCATTTCCACGACCTTCAGCACGAGGTCGGTGGCCGTGGCGCCTTCCGGCATCTTGCCGGTGAGTTCGAAACCGATGACTTCGGGGATCAGCATGGAGACCGGCTGGCCCAGCATGGCCGCCTCGGCCTCGATGCCGCCCACGCCCCAGCCCAGGACGGCCAGTGCGTTGATCATCGTGGTGTGGCTGTCCGTACCCACGCAGGTGTCCGGATAGGCGACGTTTTCACCGTCCTCTTCGCGGGTCCACACGGCCTGGGCCAGGTTTTCCAGATTGACCTGGTGGATGATGCCCGTGCCCGGCGGGACGACGCGGAAATTGTCGAACGCCTTGGCGCCCCATTTCAGGAACTTGTAGCGCTCGCCATTGCGCTCGTATTCGCGCGCCACGTTTTTCTCGAAACTGTCGGCATGGCCGAAATTGTCCACCATGACCGAGTGGTCGATGACCAGATCGACGGGAACCTGCGGGTTGATGCGCTGCGGGTCGGCGCCCAGCTTGCCGGCGGCGTCGCGCATGGCGGCCAGGTCGACCACGGCGGGAACGCCGGTGAAGTCCTGCATCACCACGCGGGCCGGACGATAGGCGATCTCGTGGTTCGAGGTGCGCGTGTTGAGCCACTCGGCCATCGCCTCGATATCGGCCTTGGTGACGGTCTTGCCGTCCTCGAAGCGCAGCAGGTTCTCCAGCAGCACCTTCAGCGAGGCGGGCAGGCGGGATACGCCGGTCAGCCCGTTCTCTTCGGCGACCTTGAGGTCGTAATAGGTATAGGTCTCACCGGCGGCGGTGAGGGTGCGCTTGCAGGAAAAACTGTCGAGAGAGGCCATTAGCGTCGTCCTCATGAGGCAAAAGGGGGCGGGACTGCCCGGTGGGAGGATGGCCATTCATTGAGTGGCCGTATGTTTTGGCGGGGTTTTAACCGGAGTGCGGGCCCGCTGCAATGCGGTGTTCCGTGCGTTGACGAACGCCCCCCGGTCGGGCGACATGCGGTCGATGACGACCGCCTTTGCCGATTTTCCCGACATGTCCGCCTTTTCGCCCCGGCCGCTCGCGGCGTCCGGCCTTTGCCTGTCGCGTGGCGGGGTGAGGCTGGTCGAGCGCCTGGACCTCGATCTGGCTCCCGGCGGGGCCCTCCTGCTGACCGGTCCGAACGGCACCGGCAAGACCACGCTGATGCGCGCCCTGGCCGGTTTCGTGCGGCCCGATGCCGGCACGATCGGGATTGACGGGCAGGCGCCGGAGGCCGTCGCGGCCGACATGCTCGGCTGGCTGGGTCATGTGGACGGGTTGAAGCCGAACGAGACGTTGCGCCGGGCCCTGCGCTTCTGGGCCGGCCTGCACGGCACGCCGCGCACCGCCATCCTGCCGCTGATGCGGCTGATGGCGATCGACGTGCTGATCGACCGGCCGGCCGGGCAATTGTCGCGCGGCCAGCAGCGCCGCGCCGGTCTGGTCCGTGTCGCCCTGGCCAATCGTCCGCTCTGGCTGCTCGACGAACCGGCCGGTCCGCTCGACGGAGCGGGCCGTGAACGGCTGGCCGAACTGGTCGCCTGGCACCGCGCGCGCGGCGGCAGCGTGCTCGCTGCGACGCACCAGCTGCTGGACTGGCCGGACGCGCAGACCATCGATCTGGGGGATTACCGGTGAGCCGGCTCGGCGGGATCTTCATGCGCGAGGCGCGGCTGGCCTGGTCGGGCGGGGGCGGACCGGCCGGACCGGCGGCCTTTTTCCTCGCCGCGATCACGCTTGCGCCTCTGGCTATCGGACCGTCGCCGGAGCTCCTGGCGGCGGCCGGCCCGGGCCTGATGGGGTTTGCCGCCCTGCTTTCGGTCCTGCAATCGGCCGAGCGGCTCTATGGCGATGATTTTTCCGACGGCACGCTGGATCTCTACGTGCTCACGCCGGCGGGCCTGTCGCTCCTTTGCCTGGCCAAGACGCTGGGGCAGGGCGTGGCCACGCTCTGGCCGCTGCCGCTGATCGCGCTCCTGGGCGGGCTGATGTATGGCGTCGCGCCGCTGTCCAGCCTGATGCTGGCGGCCGCCCTGGCTGCTGCCATCCCGGCCCTGGTGCTGATCGCGGGTTTTGCCGGCGCGCTGGCCGCGGGCATCCGCCGCTCCGGCCTGCTGATCGCCCTGATCGCCGCGCCCATGATGGTGCCGGTCCTGATCTTCGCCGCGGGGGCCGGCCGGGCGGGTTTCGAGGGTGACGAGCGTGCGCTGGCCAATCTCCTGCTAACGGCGGCCGTGTCCCTGGGCACGGTTGCGCTCGTGCCCTTCGGGATTGCTGCGGCGGTACGGTCGCGGCTGGGCTAGGGGCTCGCCCCGTTTACGGGGGAGCTGTCCGCGTAGCGGACTGAGGGGGCGGCGCGAAGCGGCGCAGAGCGCGTAGCGCGCACTTTCCCCCATCGCCTCACTACGCTCGGCACTTCCCCCGCTTCGCAGGGGAAGCCTGTCCGGGCGTGCGGTTCCAGGTGCGCATCCGTCGCAGTTGCTCATCGCTCCCAGCCGAAGTAATCAGCGGGCATGCTGTCCTATTTCTCCAATC
Source organism: Pseudomonadota bacterium (assembly GCA_034659015.1). Taxonomy (GTDB): domain Bacteria; phylum Pseudomonadota; class Alphaproteobacteria; order Caulobacterales; family Maricaulaceae; genus Maricaulis. The sequence continues at coordinate 418,212 of JAYEGL010000001.1, forward strand.
CCCAGCGTTTCGACGGTCTGGCCCGCCGGGTGATCCCGCTGCTGGGCGTGCTGACCGTCGTGTTGTTGGGCACCGGTCTCTACCTGTCCTTCTTCGGCTCGCCGCCGGACTACCAGCAGGGCGATACGGTGCGGATCATGTATGTCCACGTGCCCGCCGCCTACATGGCGATGGCGCTCTATGCGGCGCTGGCCGGGGCGAGCTTCGTCTTCTTCGTCTGGCGCCACGCGCTGGCCGATGCGGCGGCCGAGGTGATCGCGCCGATCGGGGCGGTCTTCACCGTGCTGGCCCTTGTCACCGGCTCGCTCTGGGGCAAGCCGATGTGGGGCACCTGGTGGGAATGGGATGCGCGGATGACCTCCGTGCTGGTCCTGCTGCTGGTCTATCTGGGCTATATGGCCCTGCGCGCCGCACTGGAGGATGCCCAGCAGGCCGCCCGCGCCGGGGCCGTGCTGGCCATGGCGGGCGTGGTCAATCTGGTGATCGTGAAATTCTCGGTCGACTGGTGGTCCTCGCTGCACCAGCCGGCCTCGGTAATCCGCTTCGACGGGCCGACCATCCATTCCAGCCAGCTCTGGCCGCTCGCCATCATGGCGCTGGGCTATACCGCGCTGGCCGCCTGGCTTGTCTTCTACAGGCTGCGCTCGCGCACGCTGGTCCAGCGGGCGCGTCAGATCGAGCGCCGCAAGCTGCAGGCGGCCCGCAAGGCCGGACCGGAAGCGGGAGGGGCGGCATGAGCGAATTCCTCGCCATGGGCGGCTATGCCGCCTTCGTCTGGCCGGCCTGGGGAATTTCCGCTGCGGCGGTGGCCGGGCTCGTCGTGTTCGCCCTGGCCGAGCGCCGCACAGCCGCCGAACGCCTGCGCCGGCTGGAGCGCGACGAGGCATGATGCAGGCGGTCCGCATCGCCGCCCTGCTGGCCATCCTGGTTCTGGCCGGCCTGCTGGGATGGCGCGCCTACCAGGATCACCACGCGCCGCGCGAGCGTCTGCCCGAACTGACCCTGGCGCCCCTTCCGGGGCATGACGGTTTCGATCCGGCGGCGATCGAGGGACCCTACCTGCTCAATGTCTGGGGAAGCTGGTGCGCGCCCTGCCGGATCGAGCATCCGGTTCTCATGGCGCTGAAGGCCGAGGGCTATGCCGTCTACGGTATCAACTGGCGCGACCATCCGGAGGACGCCAGCGCCTTTCTCGACGAGCTTGGCAATCCCTACAGCGGTATCATGCAGGACGTGAACGGGGCTTCGGCCCGGGCCCTGGCGATTTCCGGCGCGCCGGAAACCCTGGTGGTTTCGGCCGATGGCGAGATCCTGGCCCGCTGGCCGGGTCCGCTCACCGCCGATGTGCTGCGCAACCGCATCTATCCGGCACTCGACCGGCAGGTGCGGCGCTGACCGCACCGCCCGCCGCGAAAGGGTGAGCGCCTAGGCGCTCACCCTGGTGAGGAAGTCGGATATCCGGTGTTCCAGATTATTGACGGTGCCGCGTACATCGGCGGCCGATCCTCCGAGCTGACCGGCAACCTCGCCGGCCTCGCGGATGCGGGTATCGACACCGGCCGTCGCGCGCGCTGCGTCCTCATTGCCGGCGGCCGCCTGGGCCGTGTTCGCCGCGATCTCGCGGATCACGACAGACTGTTCTTCGACCGCCGCATTGATGGCGACCGATGCCGCGTTCACGGATTCGATCGTGACATGCATGGACTGGATCGACTCGCTGGCCGAGTTGGTCGCGGCCTGGACTTCCGCGATCTGGGACGCGATCTCGTCCGTCGCCCTGGCCGTTTGCTGGGCCAGCGCCTTCACCTCGGATGCGACGACGGCAAAGCCCTTGCCCGACTCGCCGGCCCGGGCTGACTCGATGGTTGCGTTGAGGGCCAGAAGGTTGGTCTGTTCGGCGATCCCCTGGATCATGCTCACGATATCGCCGATCTGGGCGGATATGGTCTGCAGGCGCAGCATCGTCTCGCTGGCCGTGGCGACCTGGTCCGACGCGTCCTGGGCGGTCGCGGACGTCCGGCTGACCTGGGCCGCGATTTCCTGGGAGGAGGCCTGCATCTGCTCCGCCGCGGCGGCAACGGACTTCACGTTGGTGGCCGCCTCTTCGGCACCGGACGCGGCATCGGCGGCATCGCGGCCGGCCTGCTCGACCGTGTCCGTCATGATCCGCGCTGCCGTGTCCAGCGCATCGGAGACGCTGGAGAATTCCGACACGAGGGCGCCGATGCCCTGTTCGAATTCTTCCGCCAGGCGGGCCCGCTCGGCGCGGGCGCGCTGTTCGGCCTCGTCGAGATAGACCGAGATGGCGATATCCATGTCCAGGAAGATGGCGCGGACCAGCGCGTTGATCCGCTCGCGGGCGATGGTCAGATCGGCGGAGCCGAAGCCGCGCACTTTTACCGCACCCTCCAGGGCCGAGCACAGGATATCCACCGTCAGCCCGGCATAGCCGGCGATGTAGTAGCGCGGCTCCAGCCCGATATCGCAATGCACCTTGCCGATGCGCTGGACGGCCTCGAAATAGTGTTCGTCATATCGCCCGCCGAGGATGCGCTGCCAGTGCGCTTTCTGCTTGTCGCGGGCCGCTGTCTGATGGTTCGCGTCCGTGAAGAAGGCGGACAGCGCTTCGGACTGGCTCACCGACCGGTAGAAGCGGGCCAGCGAATCGTCGAGCGCGCGTTCGACGCTGTCACGGGCATCCCGGAGATGGTCCTGCACATCCGGCGTCATGCCAATGGTGGCGAGCCGGTCCTGGTGATTGATATTCTTCATTTTGTCCTCGGATCCGGCGCCCCCTCCCTGCGGGGGACGCAGACCGGACTACGCCGGCGATCTGAGGCTGGATTTGTCGGGTATGTCTAAAATGTGCGAATAAAATTATAAAGTTAACGCCTGCTGGGTTGGCCGGATTCTTGAAGGTGTGGCGACAGTTCCCGCAAGGTGTTGAAAGTGGGGCGTCTCGTTACGCGGCCATGACTTCCGAAGCGTAGTCCGGACGGCGTTTGCGGGGTGCGGGCGTTAACGCTTTTTGTGCAGTCCGGCGCCTGCTACGCCGACACGGCTTCCTTCGCCTTGTCCGCCTTCTTGGCCTTCTTGGCGGCCTTCTTCGCCTTGGCCTTGGCCTTTTCCTTGGCTTTTTTCTTGGCCTTCTTCTTCTTTTCCTTCGCCTTGAGCTTGGCCTTCTCGGCCGCTTCCTCGCCCTTTTCCAGGGTCAGGGCGATGCGGCGCAGGGTTTCGCGGAAACTGGCGCGCTTGTTCTTGGGCAGGGCCGACAGGATGGCCTTGTCGGCCTCCATCGCGCCCCGCGTGGCGGCTTCCAGCAGGGCCCGGCCGTCATCGGTCAGACGTACGGCATTGGCGCGTGCATCGTCGGGCAGTTTCTCGCGCTCCAGCAGGCCGTTTCGCACCATGCGCGCGACCAGCTCGGCCAGTGTGGAGCGGTCGATCCCCGTCACCTTGACCAGCTCGGTCTGGGTCAGGCCTTCCTTCTTGCCGGTGGCGTGCAGCACGGCAAACTGGCGCTGGGTCAGCTTGGCGCCGGCCATGGCCGTCATGAAGCGTTCGGCGGCGAATTGCTGGGCGCGATGCAGAAGATGGCCCGGCGACTCGGCCAGGTCGAAGTTTTCCGTGTCCGGCTTGTCCTGCGGCATGGCCCTCTCCGGCTGATCGCGAAATCATCCTAGTGCGGATTTATAACGTGAAAATGACGTTGATCCGAGCACGGATTTTCAGGCTAAGCGTCGGCAGTATCGTCGCTTTTGGGCTGATGCTTGAAAATAAGCGGGAGCTGGGCAGCTCCGAAGGCCAGCGTCAGCACGATCACGCCCAGCTTGGCATTGGCCCAGAAAGCCTCCGACAGCTCCAGCCCGGAAAACCAGCGGGCGCTCTCGGGCACGACACTGTCGGTGATGTGGCGCCACATCAGTTCGTTCAGCCCGGCCAGCACCTGGAACCATACCGCCCAGCGGATCGCCAGGATGGTCCACGCCTCCTGCGGCAGATCGAAGATGTGTTCGAAGAAGATCTTCCAGACGTTCTGCCCGAACACCAGCCCGATCAGGATCATGTAGGACAGGAAGAGATTGATGATGGTCGGCTTGATGTAGATGAAGATCGGATCCTGCAGCCAGATCCCCATCGCGCCGAAACCCAGCACCAGCGCCGTGGTGAAGATCAGCATGGGCGGGATGCGTTTCTCCACTCGCATCGACATGAAGACGGCCGCTGTCGCGGCGATCATGTAGGCACCCGTGCCCCAGTAGATCGCGCTGTCGCCGGCCATGAAGCGGGCGAGATTGTAGACCACGATCCATACGCCGATCGGCCCGGCGTCGATGAGCAGGCGCGAGCTCTGCTCGCTCGTCTTCTGGGTCTGGGCCAAGATCGCGTCTCCCGGTCGGCCGTTACATTACCTGCAGCAATACGAGCCCCGCGGCGAGGCAGATTGCAAGCACTGTCCGCCGCGCGCCGAAAGGTTCCTTCAGCACGAGGGCAGCCAGGATGGCCCCGAACACGATGGACAGCTCGCGCAGGGCGGCCATCGGCGCCACAGGGGCGCTGGCATAGGCATAGAGCGCCAGCCCGTAGGTCGAGGCGTTGAAGACGGTCGAGATCAGGGCCGGCCGGGCCTCGCGCTTCGCCGCCGGCCAGAAGGCGCGCCCGCGTCGCAGGATGGCGGTCGGCAGGATGGTGACGATGGAGAGGACGAAAAACCAGCCCAGATAGACCAGGATGCGCCCGCTCTCGCGCACGCCGGACGCGTCGATCACGGTATAGGCGGCGGTCATCGAGGCCGCGGCGAGGGCCAGAAGCAGGACTTTCAGCTTGGGCGCACCGTCGCGTTCCGGCCAGGCAAAGCCGATCAGGGCGGCACAGGCGATTGCGAGACCGGCCAGCTGGCCGGCCGAGACGGTCTCGCGCAGGAACACGAAGGCGGCCAGGGCGGCCAGCGCCGGCGCGCTGCCGCGCATCACCGGATAGGCGAGATTCATGTCGCCATGGCTGAAGGCGGCGATCATCAGCATGTTGTAGGCCCAGATCACCACCGTCCCGGCGAGCAGGAAGCGCCAGACCTCCCAGTGTGGAAGCGGCTGGGTGAGCAGCCAGGGCAGGAAGGCCAGACCGACAAAGGCGAGGGTCAGGCCGCGGAAGACCAGCTTGTCGGTCGCCTGCTTGGTCAGCAGGGTCATGCCCGAATGCGCCGCCGCCGAACCCAGCATGGCCAGGGTGGCGGTGAGCGTGACCGTGTCCACCCGTCAGTCGTCCAGACCGGCGAGCGCGCGGGAGAAGTCGCGGGCCGAGAAGGGCTGGAGATCCTCTTCGCCCTCGCCGATGCCGATATAGTGGATGGGCAGCTGGAATTTCTCGGCGACCTGAACGAGGGCGCCGCCCTTGGCGGTCCCGTCCAGCTTGGTCATCACCACCCCGGTGACGTTGGCCGCTTCCAGGAAGGCTTCCGCCTGGGAGACGGCATTCGAGCCGACCGTGCCGTCCAGCACGAGCACGACATGGTGCGGGGCGTCGGGCATCTTCTTTTTGATGACGCGGATGACCTTGCGCAGCTCGTCCATCAGCTCGGCCTTGTTCTGCAACCTGCCGGCCGTGTCGATCAGCACCACGTCATGCCCGTCGCGCTCGGCGGTTTCCAGCGCGTCGAAGGCCAGGCCGGCGGCATCGGCGCCGATCTCGCGTTTGATGACGGGCGCCTTGGCGCGTTCACCCCAGACCGAGACCTGCTCGATCGCGGCGGCGCGGAAGGTGTCGCCGGCGGCGAGCAGCGGGTTGCGGCCCTCGCGCTTCAGCTTGACGGCGATCTTGCCCAGCGTGGTGGTCTTGCCCGACCCGTTCACCCCGACGAAGACGACGACCTGGGGCGTCTCGCCGGAAAGATCGAGGGGCCGTTCGAGGGGCACGAGCGTCTCGCCGACAACATCGGCGAGAGCCTCGCGGACTTCCTCGTCGGAGACTTCCTTGTCGAACCGGTCTTTGGCCAGGCGTTCGGTGACGCGCATGGCGGCCGCGGCGCCGAGATCGGCGGCGATCAGGGCGTCTTCCAGCTCCTCGAGCGCTTCGGCATCGAGCTTACGCTTGGTGAAGATCGACGTGACGCTGTCGCCCAGCTGGGTGGAGGAGCGCTTCAGCCCCTGGGCCAGCCGGGAAAAGAAGCCCGGTTTCTTCTCGCTCATCCGGCGATAACCCCCTGAAGTTCCCGCCCGTCATGCCCGGTCACATCGATATCGACAAGGGCGCCGGCCCGGGGCACCTGCATCTCGGGGATACGGATGCCGGCGAAATTGCCGGCGCGGGCAAAGCCCGGCTTTTCGATCAGGGCGGCGCGCTCGCGGCCGATCATCGTGTCCAGATGGCGCTGAAGCGCCTCGTCCGCCTTGGCGCGCAGCCGGTTGGCGCGCTCCTTGATCACGGCGCGCTCGAGCTGGGGCATGCGGGCGGCCGGCGTGCCGGGGCGCGGGGAAAACGGGAAGACGTGCAGATAGGCCAGCTGGCACTCGTCCACCAGACGGATCGAATTCTCGAACATATCGTCCGTCTCGGTCGGGAAACCGGCAATCATGTCGGCCCCGAAGGCGATCTCCGGACGCGCCGCCTTGAGCCGCTCGCACAGCGCGATGGCGTCGCCGCGCAGATGGCGCCGCTTCATGCGCTTGAGGATCATGTCGTCGCCGGCCTGCAGCGAGAGGTGGAGATAGGGCGCCACGCGGTCCTCGCCGGTGACCGCCTCGAACAGCGCATCGTCGATCTCGATCGCGTCGATCGAGGACAGGCGCAGGCGCGGCAGTTCGGGGACGTGCTTCAGGATGGCCTGGACCAGACGGCCCAGCGGCGGATTGCCCGGCAGGTCCTCGCCCCAGGAGGTCAGGTCCACGCCGGTCAGCACCACTTCGGAATGGCCCGCATCGACCAGTGTCTTGATCTGGTCGACGACCTCGCCGGCAGGAACCGAGCGCGAATTGCCGCGGCCATAGGGGATGATGCAGAAGGTGCAGCGATGATCGCAGCCGTTCTGCACCTGCACATAGGCACGGGCGCGGCCCTCCATGCCCTCCACCAGATGGCCAGCGGTCTCGGTCACGCTCATGATGTCGTTGACGCGCACCTTCTCCGTACCGCCCAGCAGGCTGGCCGGATTGAAGGTTTCCGCCTTCAGCTTGTCGTCATTGCCCACCACGCGGTCGACTTCGGGCATCTTTCCGAACATGTCCGGATCGACCTGGGCGGCGCAGCCGGTGACGATGATCCTGGCATCGGGGTTTTCGCGCCGGGCACGGCGGATGTTCTGGCGGGCCTGGCGCACGGCCTCGTTGGTCACCGCGCAGGTATTCACCAGGATGGTGTTGGTCAGCCCCTGCTCGCGGGCATGCTTGCGCATGACCTCGCTTTCCCACGCATTCAGCCGGCAGCCGAAGGTGAGAATGTCGAGCCCTTCATCCGTCTCCGGCACGCGCGTGGGCGGCGTGTCGGCCCCGGATGCGGCGGGGTTTTCGTCATGGGCGCTCATGGAGGGCGGATAAGTGGTTGAGCGCCGCCCTGCCGTCAAGCGGTGCGGTCAATTATGAGCGCGGGGCCGATATGCGAAATCAGGCGCCCCGCCGGGCGAAGAGCCGGCGCGCGCCCTCGCCGGTCAGCACGGCCCAGACCCCCAGCAGCGTGTGGTAGATGTGCCAGTTGGCCAGGCCCAGCGTCACGGTCTCGCGGCTGCCCCCGATCGCCAGGGAGGCAAAGGCCAGCAGCGCGAAGCTCGCCAGCCAGACCAGACCGGCCGGCCAGTCGCGCCGGGTCAGGATGGCGCCGGAGCCGGCCAGTCCGATGAGCAGCGCCAGGGCCGGCAGGGCGTCGATGAAGCCGGCCGAGCCGGGCATGGCGAGAACAAAGGCGACGAAAACGGCGATACCGTAGCGCACATAGCGGGTCACGCCGGCGGGCAATGTGATGCGGAAGGCGGCCAGCGCCAGCCCCGTCGCGATCAGCAGGAGGCCGGCCGCGGCCGCATAGCTGCTGGCGAGGGAATGGGCGGTGGCCAGCGTGCCGTCGACCTGGCCGGAGGCAAAGCGCACCGTTCCCACCAGGGCCGCCAGCGCCATCAGGACCAGGCCGAGCCGGATCATCCGCACCTCGCCATGCCGCCGCTCCGGCCACAGCCGCCACACGCCGATGGCCGCGCCGATGACGACAAGGAAGTCGGTAAGGGCGAAGGCGAGGTTTGTCATATTTGGAGCCTCTCAGATGTCATCCCGGCCGGATAGCCCGCGCAGGCGGGCTGGAGCGCCGGGACCCATACGCGCCGATGTTGCCCGAAAGCAGGCTTAATGTTCGCGCGATATGGATCGGCACCGGGATTATGGGTCCCGGACTCGCGCCCGGCCTGCGCCGGGCATCCATCCGGGATGACAATGGATGCGTTATTACTCCCCCTCCAACTCTGCCTCTTCCTCATCGATCCAGGCGAGCATCTTCTCTTCCAGCGCCGAGAGCGGCATGGCGCCGTCGCGCAACAGCACGTCGTGGAATTCGCGGATGTCGAAATCGGCGCCCAGGCGTTCTTCCGCCTGGCGGCGCAGATCGCGCATCAGCAGCTCGCCGGACTTGTAGGCCAGCGCCTGGCCCGGCCAGGAGATATAACGCTGCACCTCGGTGCGGATATTGTGCGGGGCCAGGGCGGAGTTCTCCAGGAAGCAGGCTTCGGCCTGTTCGCGGGTCCAGCCCATATAGTGGATGCCCGTATCGACCACGAGACGGCAGGCGCGCCACATCTCGTAGGTCAGCCGGCCGAAATCCTCGTAGGGCGTGGTGTAGAGGCCCATATCGATGGCCAGGTTCTCGGTATAGAGGCCCCAGCCCTCGCCGAAGGCGGTGATATAGGTGTTGCGGCGGAAATCCGGCACATCTTCCAGCTCCGCGGCGATGGAGATCTGGTGGTGATGGCCCGGCACGGCCTCGTGCACGGTCAGTGCCGGCAGGGTGTAGAGCGGGCGCTGGGACAGGTCGTAGGTATTGACCATATAGCCGCCGGCCACGCCGTTCTCCAGATCGCCGCCCCAATAGCGCCCGGTCGTATAGGTCGGCGCCATTGTGTCCGGCACCGGCCGCACGCCATAGGGCAGGCGCGGCAGGTGGCCGAAGAAGCGCGGCATCTGGTCGTCCGCCCGCTTGGCGATCCAGGAAGCATGCATCAGCAGCTCTTCCGGCGTCTCGGCGTAGAATTGCGGGTCGGTACGCAGGAAGTGGATGAAGTCCTCGAACGTGCCTTCAAAACCGCTCTCGGCGATCACCGCATCCATCTCCTCGCGGATGCGGGCCACTTCGTTGAGGCCGCGCTGGTGAACCTCTTCCGGCGACGTGTCCAGCGTCGTGTGGTAGCGCACCAGGGTCTGGTAGAATTCGCGGCCCTGCGGAACCTCGGAAATGCCCAGGCTCTCGCGGGTTTGCGGGATATAGGTGTCACGGAAATAGGCGAGCAGGGTCTCATAGGCCGGCAGGGCGGCCTCGGCGATCGCGGTCTCGGTTTCCGCGCGCAGGCGCTCGCGCTCGGCTTCGTCCAGCGTGGACGGCAGGGCGTCGACCGGACCCATCAGGATGCCGGTCAGCGTGTCGGTATCGGTGAGCGATTCAACTTGCGACGCCGCCAGTTCCGCGATCAGGCGCGGCTGGGTGAAGCCGTCTTCCAGACCGCGATTCATCCAGGCGATATTGGCCTCGAAATAGGCGGGAAGATTGTACAGGCGCGCGATCCAGGCCTCGGCCTGTTCGACATTGCGCGGCCGCGTCGAGGCGGCGGCATAGGTCGGCGCCGTGAAGAAGCCGCTATCGTTCAGGAAGGGCGTGCGCGACGTGTCGAACGGGGCAAGCTCGACGCGGAAGCGCAGGATGTAGTCGAGCACGTCGTAGGAGACGCGATCGCTGCGGTCGAGGCCGGACCGGTCGATGGCCTCGAGGCGTTCCAGAAAGGTGGCTTCCTGTGCCACATCGGCGGCCTGGGCCTCCGGCGAAACGTCGGGCCACTGGCTCATCGCCTCGACATCGCCGCGCCGGGCGCGCTGCCCGGGACTGTTTTCCAGCTCGAACGCTTCGAAGTCCTCGATCAGTGCGGCCAGAGCCTGCGCGGTCTCCGGGCGGGCGGTGTCCGTTACTGCCGGTGCCGCCGTCCGGGATTCTGCCTGTGCCGCCTCGGCCTGCGCCGTGAGGGCGCCGTCCTCGGAACAACCGGCCAGAACCAGGATGGACGCGCCGGCCAGGGCCGCGCGCAGGGCTCGCTTCGTCATGATCTCTCTCCCCGAATTTGTGCCCGCTTAAGGCGCCTTTGGCGCGCAGCATGGCGTGCCCGCCCGGGCGGGGCAAGCGAGGTGTCTTCAGCGGTATTTGCGCTGCAGGCCGACGCGCTTGGCGACCATATTGTCGACCATGCGGTCGGGCAGGAGTTTGGGCAGGGTCCAGTTGGTCAGCCGCTGCGGCACGATCGCATAGCGGAATTCCGGCTTGTCATCGGTGAGGGCGCGGAAGACGCGGTCGGCAATCTTCGAGGGCGGAAAGCCCTCCGGCCCGTTCTTGGTCATCCATTGGCGGATGCGCAACAGGGCGTCGTAGAAGCGGGTCTGACGGTAGGGTTCCGGATCGACCTCCTCGGCCTTCTCCCAGATCGGCGTGGCCACCGCGCCCGGGCCGATCACCACGACCTGGATACCGTACAGCATCAGCTCGCGCCGCAGCGCCTTGGAGAGGCCTTCCACCGCGTGCTTGGAGGCGGAATAGGGGCCCAGGAAAGGCGCGGCCATCTCGCCGGCCACCGAGGACATCATCACGATGCGTCCCGGGCCGCCGTCCAGATCCTCGTCGACGCCCAGCAGCGGGCCGAAAGCCTGGGTGACGCGGACGATGCCGGTGACGTTGACGTCCATCTGCTGCTGGAAGTCCTCCAGCGGCACGTTGAGCATGGGTCCCGCCACGGCAATGCCGGCATTGTTCACCAGTCCGTCAAGGGTTCGCCCGGACAGCGCCGAGCGCACCGTATCGGCTGCGGCGCGGACGGAATCATTATCGGTGACATCGATCATCACGGGGACAAGATTGTCGCCGAGCTCGGCTTTCAGCCGTTCGGCGTCCTCGGCCTTGCGCACGCCGGCGAAGACCTGCCAGCCTTCTTCGACCAGACGGGCGGCGCAGGCATGGCCGATACCCGTCGAGGCACCGGTGACGACGGCGGAACGCGTGGGCGTGGGCATGGCTGTCTCCTCTTTTCAAGGTTTCAATCTAGAACTGTTTTTGGCGATTTCCATCTCTGATTTGCCTTTTGCCAGAGCGTGTTAGACATTCATCTCGAAGTGAGGGAGACGGACATGAAGGTTTGGATGCTTGTAGCGGCGCCGGCGCTGGCGCTGGGCATGACAGCGGCGGCCGGGGCGGACGGGCGCCAGGCCCTGGTCGGTGGCACGCTGATCGACGGGTATGGCGGGCCGGTGGTCCAGGACAGCGTGATCCTGGTCGAGGACGACCGCATCATTGCCGTGGGCAATCAGGACAATACGGCCGTGCCGGAGGGATACGAGGTCATTTCCACAGAGGGCATGACCGTGATGCCGGGCCTGTGGGAGATGCATGCCCACCTGATGCTCAACGGCCATTCCGACTACGAGCATTGGGACCGGGCCTATATCGACCGGCTGGAAGACGAGATCATGCCGGCCTCGGCCGTGCAGCTCCTGCTGGCCGGTGTCACCTCGGCGCGCGATCTGGGTGCGCCGCTGGAGCCGTCCCTCTCCGTGCGCGACCGGATCAATGAAGGCGAGCTGCCGGGGCCGACGCTCTACGTCTCCGGCCCCTTCATCCAGCACGAACCCTATCCGGGCACGGAAGCCTTCCGCTGGGGCGTCAGCTCCGAACGCGAGGCACGCCAGCATGTGCGCACCCTCGCCGAGGCCGGCGTGGATGTGATCAAGTTCGTCGACCAGGACCTGCTGGAACCGGACGAGGCTCGCGCCGTCGTCGAGGAGGCGCACGAGCACGGGCTGCGCGTGGTCGGGCATTCGCACCGGCCGAACGAGATCCTCACCGGTCTGGAGATCGGCATCGACAATTTCGAGCATACCGGTCTGACCACGGCGCCGGAATATCCGCCCGAGGTGATCGAGGCCCTGCGCGACCGCACGGCCCGCGGCCGGGTGTCCGGCGGTCCGCTTTTTTGGACACCGACGATCGAAGGGCTGTGGAACTACACCCGCACCCGCGAGAACAATGAATTCCTCGACGATACCTGCTGGCATCGCGGCCTCGAGGACGACACGATCGCCGACATCGCGGGCTCCATCCAGCATCCCGAGCGCCTGTCCTATACCCAGCTCACTCCGCTGCGCGCGCCGACCCTGCGCCGCAAGTTCGAGCAGCTGCGCGAGGCCGGCGTGGTGATGCTGCTGGGCACCGACAGCGGCATTCCGATGAAATTCCACTGCCAGTCGACCTGGAACGAGTTCGACGTGTGGACGCGCGAACTGGGCGTGCCGGTGATGGATGCGATCCGTTCCTCGACCTACTGGCCGGCCGTCTTCATGGGCGTGCAGGACGAGGTCGGCACGATCGCGCCGGGCATGATGGCCGACATCATCGCCGTCGACGGCGACCTGATGACCTATCCGAACCTGCTTCAGGACGTGGACTTCGTGATGAAGGCGGGCACGGTCTACGTGGAAGACGGCCAGGTACACGAAGGGCGGCTTCCCGAACGCTTCCGCATGGAATAGGGCGCCGTATGCGAGGTGTTCGGAATCGCTTTCCGATGCGAACGATTCCGAACAACGCCCTTAAATGTCTGGATGTTGTCAGCGGTGCGCGCCCATCGCGTTGACCCTGACACTTTGCGCCCTATTGTGCTGCACAATTACTGACATACCGCGTCGACGGGACGTCGGGCGCGGCTTACCCGGATATCTATCGAAAGGCTGCCACATGGCTTCCGACTGGTCTGATCCGCGTCCCATGTCGCCACACCTTCAGGTCTGGCGCTGGCACGCGACCATGGCGTCGTCCATCCTCCACCGCTTCACGGGGATCGCCAATTATATCGGCGCCGTCGCCATATCGGTCTGGATCATCCTTCTCGCTTTCGGCGCGGAAGGCTCGGTGGCCTTCCTGTTTGAGGGCTGGATGGCCTGGGTGACGCGTTTCGGCCTGGTCATCCTGACCTATTGCGTCAGCTATCACTGGCTGAACGGGCTGCGCCACCTGGTCTGGGATTTCGGCAAGGGTTACGACCCGGACGGGTCCAATGTGCGCTCCTACGCGATCATCGTCGCGGCGGTCATTCCGACCGCCCTTCTCTGGCTGAACCTGGGAGCGTGAGCATGACCGATTATCGCACGCCCGCTTCGAAAGTCCGCGGCCTCGGCGCATCCGGGCATGGCGCCAGCCACTGGATTTCCCACCGCGTCACGGCCATCGCGCTCTTTTTCCTGGCCCCCGTCTTCGTCTGGATGCTGGCCATGTCCGGCGCGCCGGACCCGCTGGCCATGCGGGCCTTTCTCGCCTCGCCGGCCGGCGCGATCGTCACCCTGCTGACGCTGACCGCGGCGCTCGCCCACATGCGCACGGGCATGACCGAGGTGATCGAGGACTATATCCACAAGCCTTTCACCAAGACCGTCCTGGTGCTGGGCAACACCTTCCTGACGGCGGGGCTCTGGCTGGTCACGGCCTTCGCCCTTCTCAAGCTCGCGCTTTCCCCCGCACTGTAACGGACACGAAACACGATGGCCGAATACAACTGGATCGATCACACCTATGACGTGGTCGTCGTCGGCGCCGGCGGCTCCGGTCTCCGCGCCGCCCTGGGCGCCTCGCAGGCCGGTCTGAAAACCGCCTGCGTCACCAAGGTCTTCCCGACGCGCTCGCACACGGTGGCCGCGCAGGGCGGGATTTCCGCCTCGCTCGGAAACATGGGCGAGGACGACTGGCGCTGGCACATGTACGACACCGTGAAAGGGTCGGACTGGCTGGGCGACCAGGATTCCATCGAATACCTGTGCCGCAACGCGCCGGCTGCCGTGTACGAGCTGGAACACTGGGGCGTGCCCTTCTCGCGCACCGAGGAAGGCAAGATCTACCAGCGCGCCTTCGGCGGCATGACCCGCAATTACGGCGAAGGCCCGGTGCAGCGCACCTGTGCCGCCGCCGACCGGACCGGTCACGCCATCCTGCACACGCTGTACGGCCAGTCCGTGCGCAACGAGACGGAATTCTTCATCGAGTATTTCGCCCTCGACCTGATCATGGACGATGACGGCGTGTGCCGCGGCATTACCGCCTGGAAGCTGGACGACGGCACGCTGCACCGTTTCCGCGCCCAGACCGTGATCCTGGCGACGGGCGGCTATGGCCGCGCCTATTTCTCCGCCACCTCGGCCCACACCTGTACGGGCGACGGCAATGCCATGGTGCTGCGCGCCGGCCTGCCGCTGCAGGACATGGAATTCGTGCAATTCCATCCGACCGGCATCTACGGCGCGGGCTGCCTCATCACCGAGGGTGCGCGCGGCGAGGGCGGCTATCTGACGAATTCGGAAGGCGAGCGCTTCATGGAGCGCTATGCGCCGTCCGCGAAAGACCTCGCCTCCCGCGACGTGGTCTCGCGCTCGATGACGATGGAAATCCGCGAGGGCCGCGGTGTCGGGGCCAACAAGGATCACATCCACCTTCACCTCGATCACCTCGATCCGGACATCCTGCACGAGCGCCTGCCGGGCATTTCCGAAAGCGCGCGCATCTTTGCCGGCGTCGATGTGACCAAGGAGCCGATCCCGGTGCTGCCGACCGTGCACTACAATATGGGCGGCATCCCGACGAATTATCACGGCGAGGTGCTCACCAAGGTGGGCGACGACCCCGATGCGGTCGTGCCGGGCCTGATGGCCGTGGGCGAAGCGGCCTGCGTGTCGGTGCACGGCGCCAACCGCCTGGGCTCGAACTCGCTGATCGACCTCGTCGTGTTCGGCCGCGCCGCCGGCCTGCGCGTCGGCGAAACGGTGACCGCCGGCGCCAGCCAGCCGGAGCTCAAGGAGAGCGACGGCCGGATCTCCCTGGACCGGCTGGACAAGTACCGCAACGCCAAGGGCGGTACGCCGACCGCCAAGCTGCGCCTTGAAATGCAGAAGTCGATGCAGAACAATTGCGCCGTCTTCCGCACCGGCGAGGTGCTCAACGAGGGCGTCGAGGCGATCAAACAGGTCTATTCCGGCCTGCCCGACATCGCCGTGACCGACCGCACCATGGTGTGGAATACCGACCTCATGGAAACCCTGGAGCTGGACAATCTGGTCAGCCAGGCCGCCGTGACGGTGAACGGGGCGGCCAATCGCGAGGAAAGCCGCGGCGCCCACGCCCGCGAAGATTTCGCCGATCGCGACGACGAGAAATGGATGAAGCACACGCTCGCCTGGTGTGACGACAAGGGCAATGTGAAGATCGACTACCGTCCGGTGCACACCTACACGATGTCCAACGACATCCAGTATATCGAGCCGAAGGCGCGGGTGTACTGAGCATGGCCCAGGCCGCCGGATATTCGGGGACGCCCCTGCCCAGAAAGCTCGGTCTCAAGGACGGGCAGGCGGTGGCGTTTCTCGGCCTGCCGGCGGAACTGGACGACCTGCGCTCGGCTGCTGTGTTTGCCAGCGCCCAGGAAACGGCCGAACCCGGTGACGCCCTCGATTTTGTGCACTACTTCACCAAGGTGCGTGCGGATTTCGAGACCGACCTGCCGCGTCTTCGCGCATCGATCCGGCCTGACGGCATGATCTGGGTCTCCTGGCCCAAGAAAGCGTCGAAAGTGCCGACCGACATGACCGAGGACGTCATTCGCGAGGTCGCCTTGCCGATCGATCTGGTGGACGTGAAGGTCTGTGCCGTCACCGATGTCTGGTCGGGCCTGAAACTGATGATCCCGCGCGACAAGCGCGCCGTGAACTGAACGAGGACCCTCATGGTTCAGCTGACACTCCCCAAGGGCTCCCAGCCGAAAAAGGGCAAGACCCATCCCAAGCCGGACGGGGCGAAGAATACGCGCACCTTCCGCATCTACCGCTACAGCCCGGAAGAAGACAGCAATCCGACCTGGGACACCTACAAGGTGGACATGGACGATTGCGGGCCGATGGTTCTCGACGCCCTGATCTGGATCAAGAACAATGTCGATGCCTCGCTGGCCTTCCGCCGGTCCTGCCGCGAGGGTGTGTGCGGCTCCTGCTCGATGAATATCGGCGGGCGCAACACCATCGCCTGCACCACCGGGATCGACGAGTACAAGGGCACGATCACGATCTCGCCCCTGCCGCACCAGCCCGTGGTGAAGGACCTGATCCCGGACCTGACGCAATTCTACGCCCAGCACGCCGCGATCAAGCCCTACCTCAAGACCGACACGCCGGCGCCGGAAAAGGAATGGCAGCAAAGCCCGGAAGACCGTGAAAAGCTGGACGGGCTCTACGAGTGCATCATGTGCGCCTCCTGCTCCACGGCCTGCCCGTCCTACTGGTGGAATGGCGACAAATACATGGGTCCGGCAGCCCTGCTGCAATCCTATCGCTGGCTGGCCGACAGCCGCGACGAGGCCACCGGCGAGCGCCTGGACGACCTCAACGACCCGTTCAAGCTCTATCGCTGCCACACCATCATGAACTGCACCCAGGTCTGCCCGAAGGGCCTCAACCCGGCCAAGGCGATCGGCGAGATCAAGAAGATGATGGCGGAACGGGAAGGGTAGGTTTCCTTCCGCCTCTGGTATTTCTGGTCGCGAGCGACTAGATTAGCATCTGGAGTGAGGGCGAACCTTTCGGCCCGCCCCCTTTCCTAGATCCAGAATTGGACCCGGAAACGCACTAGCCAGGTGGTCCGGGTCCTTTTCATGTCTAGGGTGATGCTAAGCGGAATAATCCACATCTCATCACCTCCGGTCTAAGAGCGAGGCCGTCGCCTCGGTCGGGGTGGCCTGTCCTCCCCGAGTGCGCCGCTGGCCCGGCACTGCTGCTTCCGCTCTCAAATCGAGAGCGGGCACGCTAGCACATATACAATCAAAAGTGGCGGATGATATTTTCGCCCCTATTTCCCCCACGCCATCCGCTCGCAGATCCCGCGGAACATCTGCGTCAGTTCGGCGTCCGTGCCGTCATCCTTGCCGATCGTCATGGGGCGGCCGTATTGCAGGCGGTATTTCGAGCGGCGCTTGTCGATCAGGCCCTGGAAGACCGTCATGTCCTTGAGTTCCTCGCTGAACTGGGCGAGGGCGTAGTAGAGGAAGGGCATGCGCTGGCGCACGGCGAGGGGCACGACCGGCGCATCGAACTTGCGGGCCAGGCTGACCGCCGTGGGATGCCAGGGTTTCTCTACCAGGCGCCACTGTTTCCAGCTCCATTCCGACATGCGTCCGGCCGGAAAGATCACGATGCAGCGGCCGGCCTTGAAGCCTTCCATGGCCCGGCGCAGCACGTCGCGGCTCTGCATCCGGGTGCGCCGCGTGTCGCGCCACTCCACCGGCACGATGAGGTTTTCCAGACCGGGGCAGACGCGCAGCGCGTCCTGGTTGGCGAAGAACATCATGTCGGGGCGGCGTGCGCGCAGGCTGTCCCACAGGGCGATGCCGTCGGCGATCCCGCCGGGATGATTGGCGACGACCACGCAGGCGCCGGTTTCCGGCACATGGCTCAGCCCGTCCGTGTGAACATCCAGATCCAGATAGTCCGATGCCCAGTCCAGGCAGGCGCTGCCGGACAGGTCGGCGATGGCATCGGTCATCGTCACGGCGCGCCGGTAGCCCAGCAGCGGATAGGCGACGGCCCTGATGGCCGGCCAGACGGGTGTTTCGATCAGGCGCGGCGCGCGCTCCTCGATCAGCGCATCCACGATATGGCGGGCGTCTTCGGGAAGACCGGTGTCGGGGCTGGCATCCATGGGGCTACGAAAGCGCCGAACGGCGCCGGGTGCAATCGCAAATGCCGTTCACATCCGAAGGGTTAACGTCCCGTTTACAAACTGGCCCGGCGATTGCGACGGGGCTGTCATGGATTAACCCCTTGTTCACGAACGGGACACGCCATGACCGCAACGATGACACTGCCGGCCGGAAAGCTCCGCAAGCTGGGCGCCCGCCGCGGCCGCATCCAGGACGATGTGACGGCCGACTATCTGGGCATGGTCGTGAAGGCGGGCGATCGCACGATCCAGATCGGCGCGAGCGATCTCGGCGCGGTCTGTCTGCAGCGCGGGGCCCGGCACGAGATCGTGGCGCCGCTCGGTGCGATCGAGGCCCTGCAATCGGTTTGCGAACGACGCGGCATCCCGGCGGAAAACCTGCGCGGCGGACTGGCGGCGCGTACGCAGGGCCATGACCGTCCGATCGATGTGGCCATCTTCGGGGCCGAAACCGGTTTTCCCGCCATGGCGGCCAATTGGCGGCATGTCTCGTCCTCGATGCGCGATGGTGGCGTGCTGATCCTGGTCGGCGCCGATCGCGGGGCCGGGGCCCGTCTGGCCGATGCGCTCGCGATGGACGATGCCTGGGTGCTGCAGGACCGCCGTTGCGGCGACGCCGCCGTCTTCCGCAAGGCCATGGCCGTGGACACCGATCGTACGCTGAAGACGCTGTCGGCCGCCGGGCGCCCGCAGCGCCGGCCGCGCGGCGTCAGCCGTCTGCCCTTCGCCGGCTTCGTCGACCGGATGCTCGGCCGCCGGGCGGTCCGTCCGGCCCGCTGAGCCCGCGGGCACCCTAAATTCCCCCATGCGTTGATATGGGTTGTCGCAAAACTTTCACCGAATCTGTATGCAGCGGTCATGGATGCGGTCTAACCCGGCTTCATGAGCGCTCGTGACGCCATATCCGGCTTTGCCGCCCTGTCGCATCCGGTCAGGCTCGCCCTGTTCCGCACCCTGTGCGATCAGGCGCCGCAGCGGGCGTCGGCGGGTGAGCTGGCCCAGGGTTTCGACATTCCGCCCTCGACCATGACCGGTCATCTGCAGACGCTCGAACGCGCCGGCCTGATCAAGGCGGAACGCCGCTCGCGCTTCATGCTCTATTCGCTCAACCCGGAAGGCACGCGCCGCCTGGTGCGATATTTCGTCGACGAGTGCTGTCATGGCCGGCCCGAGCTGACGGGAACCGACGCGGAAGCCGCGGCCGCTGCGGCCATGATGCAGGCCTCCTGACGACGCCCTGTCCCGGCCGGTGCATGTCTCCCGACCGGCGCTGCCGGTGTGACGGTATTCCGTCGCCGCAGCTTGGTCGCAGGCCGGGGCGTACCGACGCACCGCCTCGACACTGCGCACCGCACATACTAAGTCAGCTGCGAAACGGGCGGCGGCAGACCGCCTGCCACTGATCCACCGGGAGCGAAGACATGACGCGCGAGATCCATCATTTCATCGACGGCAAGGCCTATCAGGGCGCATCCGGCCAGTTCGGCGACGTGTTCAATCCGAACACCGGCGAGGTGCAGGCGCGTGTCCAGTTCGCCACGACCGACGAGGTCGCCAAAGCGGTGGAAAGCGCCAAGGCGGCCCAGGTGGAATGGGCGGCCATGAATCCGCAGCGCCGCGCCCGCGTGCTGATGACCTACAAATCGCTCGTCGAGGCCGAGATGGACGAGCTGGCCCATCTCCTCTCCTCCGAGCACGGCAAGGTGGTCGCCGACTCCAAGGGCGATCTGATCCGCGGCCTGGAAGTGATCGAGTTTGCCTGCGGCGTGCCGCATCTGATGAAGGGCGAGTATACCGAGAGCGCCGGCACCGGGATCGACGTCTATTCCATGCGCCAGCCGCTGGGCGTGGTCGCGGGCATTTCGCCGTTCAACTTCCCGGCCATGATCCCGATGTGGTTCATGGGCATGGCGCTGGCGACCGGCAATGCGATGATCCTCAAGCCGTCGGAGAAGGATCCGTCCGTTCCCGTCCGCCTGGCCGAGCTGATGATCGAGGCCGGACTGCCGGAAGGCGTGCTGCAGGTCGTCCACGGCGACAAGTCGGCTGTCGACGCGCTGCTGCACAATGACGACATCAAGGCGGTGTCCTTCGTCGGTTCGTCCAATATTGCCCATTACATTGCCCAGACATGTGCCCAGCAAGGCAAGCGCTTCCAGGCGATGGGCGGAGCCAAGAACCACGGCATCATCATGCCGGACGCGGACATGGACCAGGTGGTCAACGACTTCCTCGGCGCCGCCTTCGGCTCCGCCGGCGAGCGCTGCATGGCGCTGCCCGTGGCGGTCCCGGTCGGCAAGGACACGGCCGACGAATTCGTCGGCCGCATGAAGGAGAAGGCTGCCGGTCTGCGCGTCGGCGTGTCCACGGACGACAACGCCCATTACGGTCCGGTCGTCTCGGCCGCACACCGCGCCTCGATCGAAAAATGGATCCAGACCGGTATCGACGAGGGGGCGGACCTCCTGCTCGACGGCCGCGGCTTCGAGCTGCAGGGCCATGAGGGCGGTTTCTTCATCGGGCCGAGCCTGTTCGACCATGTGAAGCCGGAGATGTCGTCCTACCAGGAAGAGATTTTCGGTCCGGTGCTGCAGGTCGTGCGGGCGGACAGCCTCGACGAGGCGGCGCACCTGCCGTCCGAACACCAGTACGGCAATGGCGTGGCCATCTTCACCCGGAACGGGCTGGCGGCACGGGAATTCGCCAAGAAGGTCCAGGTCGGCATGGTGGGCATCAATGTGCCGATCCCGGTTCCGGTCGCCTATCACTCGTTCGGCGGCTGGAAGCGGTCCGCCTTCACCGACACAAACCAGTACGGCACGGACGGGATCCGCTTCTTTACAAAGATCAAGACGGTGACCCAGCGCTGGCCCACCGGCGATATCGGCGATCAGGCCTTCGTCATCCCGACCATGAATTAGCGCATTGCGCCGGCGGGCGCGCAGGGGCCGTCAGGCCTCCGCGCGGCTGCTGGCGCGAAGCCATTCCAGGGCGGTTTCGCGGTCCTGGAAATAGTCGGCCGTGTCCGGCAGTTCGCCGACATGTTCGCGCACTCGCGCAAAATATTCCCGGGACCAGCGCACCGGCCGGACATAGGCCACCGGCACGCGGCTACCGATGGCGAACAGGAAATTCTCGATCAGTTCACCGGAGAGAAGCGGCGAGGCCTGACGCTCGGTTTCCAGGCTGTCGGCGAGAATACCCGCGACTTCGTTCGCCTCGACCATTTCGCGAACGCGTTCCGTCGCCCACCCCGCCTCGCGGCGCGTCACATGCCCGTCGGACAGGATCTCCGCAAAGCGGCCGTCCTCAATCAGGTTCACGCGGATCGTCATACTACTACACCCATACACACAATTTTCTTATTGATTGGGCAGCCTACGGAGCGGTGCTCGCGCACACCAGTATTTGAAAATAAGCCGCCCGTCGGCAAGCCGCATTTTTCCGGACCCGGTTTTCGAAACGCGGGCCAAATGCGTGCGAAAACATGCGCCTGCGCCGGCGGGCAGACATCCGGTCTTGCAAAGCTTCGGGTGAAGATCGACCATGTCGGTATCCGCAGCATACCGTTAACTGTAACTGGGAGTTGCCCGGCATGGCGTCCTTCGATTTCCGCACCGTTCCCCATATCCATGTCGGCGCCGGGTCGGCCGGCCGGCTGGCCGATATTGCCGCATCGCTGATCGGATCCCGAACGCGCATTTTTCTGGTGACAGACAAGGGCGTGCGCGGTCTGGGCCTGCTCGACAGGGCGGTTGCCGGGCTGGACCAGGCCGGCCTGACCGTGGCGGTCAATGACAGCGTCGTCGCCGATCCGCCTGTGGACATGGTCCAGGCGGCGGTTGGCGAGGCCCGGGATTTTGGCGCCGAGCTGGTGATCGGCTTCGGGGGCGGATCCTCGATGGATACGGCCAAGCTGGTCGCCGTCCTGCTGGGCACCGACCAGCCCCTGCAAGAGATGTACGGGGTGGGGCAGGTGACGGGTGCGCGCCTGCCGCTGATCCTCATTCCCACGACGGCGGGCACGGGCTCCGAGGTGACGCCGATTTCCGTCGTGACCGTGGGCGAAACGTCGAAGGTGGGCGTCAACGATCCGACGCTCTACGCCGATCTGGCCGTGCTCGATGCCGAGCTGACCTACGGCCTGCCGCGCGCGGTAACGGCGGCGACCGGGATCGATGCCATGGTCCATTGCATCGAGGCCTATACGTCGCGGATCGAGAAGAATCCCGTCTCGGACGCCCTGGCGCTGGCCGGGCTGAAGAAGCTGCATGGGGCCATCGAGCGCGCCTGCACCGACGGCAACGATACCGAAGCGCGCGAGGACATGCTTCTGGGCGCGCTGCTGGCGGGCCAGGCCTTCGCCAATGCACCGGTGGGGGCCGTGCATGCGCTGGCCTATCCGCTGGGCGGGATCTTCCACGTCCCGCACGGCCTCTCCAACTCGCTGATGCTGCCCCCGGTGCTGCGCTACAATGCCGAAGAGGCCGATCCGCTCTATGCCGAGCTGTCGGCCCATATCGGCCTGGCCGATCCCGGTGCCGTCGCCCTGGTCGAGGAGATGGAGCGCATCGCCGACGCGGTGAAGATCGAGACCCGGCTCAGCCAGGTCGGGGTCAGTCACAACGACCTGCCCAAACTCGCCGAGGATGCGATGAAGGTGCAACGCCTGCTGGTCAACAATCCGCGCGAGATGACGCTCGAGGCGGCGCAGGCCTGCTACGAGGCGGTGCTGTGATCGAGAAACGCGAACGCAGCGCCTATCCGCGCGTGCGGGCCATTCCGACGCGCTGGGCCGACAACGACATCTACGGTCACGTCAACAATGCCGCGTATTACGGCTTTTTCGATACGGCCGTGAACTGTTTCCTGATCGAGGAGGCCGGGCTCGACATCCATGCGGGCGAGGTGATCGGGCTCGTGGTGGAGACAGGCTGCAACTATTTCGCGGCGCTGGCCTATCCGGAGACCGTCGAGGCGGCGGTGCGCGTGGCGCGGATCGGCACGTCCTCGGTCACCTACGAAATCGGCCTGTTCCGCGAGGGCGAGCCGCAGCCGGCGGCGCAGGGACATTTCGTGCACGTCTATGTCGACCGCGAGACCCGGCGCCCGGTAGGCTTGCCGGCGCCCATGCGGGCGGCGCTGGAGGCGATACATGCGTGAGGTGGAACGACCGGTCTGGCTTTGGGGCGCCGCCCTGGCGACGTTGGCGCTGGCCGTGGCGGCGATAGTGCGCCTGTGGCCGGCCGCGTGAAAAAGGGGACAGGTGGAATTGACGTGCACGGCGGCCGGTTGCCGCGGACTGCGGTGCGTCAATTCCACCTGTCCCCTTTTCCATTGACCTTCGCAGCCGCAGCACCCAAGCCTTGGCGCATGACGACACCGATCGATCTGTGGCGCCGGCGCGTGGAGGCGGGCACGCTGACCCCTGATCCCGACCAGGAAGGGGCAGCGCAGGCGCTTTCCGGGTTGGCGCAGCGCCTGAAGTCCTGGAAGCCGGGGGCGAAAACCCTGTTCGGCAAGACCAGGCCGGCGCCGAAGGGGCTCTACATGTGGGGCGGGGTCGGGCGCGGAAAATCCATGCTGATGGATCTCTTCGTCGAGACCGCACCGGTCGAGGCAAAGCGGCGCGCCCACTTCCATGAATTCATGCAGGATGCCCATGCCCGCATCAATCGCTGGCGCGGCCTGTCGAAATCCGAACGCCGCCGCCAGCCCGAGCATGTGAAAGGCGCCGGCGACGACCCCATCCCGCCTGTGGCGCGGGCCCTCGCCAGCGAGGCGCGCCTGCTCGCCTTCGACGAATTCCAGGTCACCGACATCGCCGATGCGATGATCCTCGGCCGGCTCTTCGAGAGCCTGTTCGAGGAAGGCGTCGTGGTCGTGGCGACCTCGAACCGCCATCCGGACGACCTTTATCGCGACGGCATCAACCGTCAGCTCTTCCTGCCCTTCATCGATCTTCTCAAGGAGAAGCTCGACATCCACGAGCTCGACGGCGGGGTCGACCACCGCCTGCGCCAGCTCGAGGCGGCCCCGGTCTATTACAGTCCGCTGGGCGCCGATGCGGATCACGCCATGGACCTGGCCTGGGAACGGCTGACCTCGGGCGCCGCGCCGCAACGCTGCGTGCTGGAAGTCCAGGGGCGCGAGCTTGTCGTGGAGCGTGAGGTCGCCGGCGTGGCGCGCTTCGGTTTCCGGGAATTGTGCGCCCGGGCGCTGGGGGCGGCAGACTATCTGGCCATCGCGGGACGCTTCCACACCGTGCTGCTGGACCGCGTGCCGAAGCTCTCGCCGGACAAGCGCAACGAGGCGAAGCGTTTCGTGACCCTGATCGACGCGCTCTACGAGGCGAAGACCAAGCTGGTGATGAGTGCCGATGCCGAGCCCGACGATCTCTATCCGTCCGGGGACGGCGCCTTCGAATTCGAACGCACGGCTTCGCGTCTGATGGAAATGCGCACGCACGACTATCTGGCGGCCGACCGGATGGACGAGGCAGCCGAATAGCCAGGCCGGTTTGCGGTTTGCGGCCGGTCGTTTCGGTGCAAAAATGAGTCTGAATAATTTCATGGAGGAATCATGCGCACCACGTTTTTCCGTACCATCGGCATGGCGGGTCTGTTCCTGGCTGTCGCCTGCGGCCCGTCCCAGACGGCGGAACCCGAGGACAGCCATGCCGCAACCGGGAATGCCGAAGGCGCGCCTGCTGCGGCAGCTTCGCCGGCCGAGGGCACGGCCGAGCCTTTCACGAGGGAAGCCGGGCTGGACTATTTCGGCTACTACATGGCGGACGAGTCCCGCATTTTCGGTGACTGGCGTCTGCATCACATGGCCATCGGGCACCGCACGGAGTTCGCCGAATTCGAAGCGGCGGGCGAACCGGCGGACGACGCGCCCGTCTGGCTGGAATTCTGGCCGGTCGACGGCGAGATGAGGGTCAACGAGCTGGGCCAGGAATATGCGGTGGGTTCGCGCCGTGTGCGCGCCGACAGCTATGTCATCGAGACCGGCCGGTTCGAATTCCGCGCCGAGGACGAGGTGATCGGTCCCATCCTGGTGTCCGGCATGATCCATCCGGAGGCGATCGAGGACCCCCAATCAGGCCCGGGCTTTACCGGTGGCATGGAGGTCGCAGGCGATCTCCACCGCAACGTGTCCCTACAGTATTTCGCAGGCGACTAGACGGGTGGCCGGCGCCGGACACGGCCGCTACTCTCCGCTCGACGCCAGCGGAGACATCCATGTCCGGTTCGATAGGTCTTGACGAGACGCTGACAGCCTATGTCCAGGCGGCGAACCCGCCCGAGCATCCGGTGCTGGCGACATGCCGGCGCGAGACCGAGGCCATGGGCGACATCTCGCGCATGCAGATTTCGCCCGAACAGGGCGCCTTCATGCAGATCTGCGCCCGGCTGACCGGTGCGAAGACGGCCGTGGAAGTCGGTGTCTTCACCGGCTATTCCGCGCTGGCCACGGCCCTGGTCATGAAGGACATTCACGGTGCGGACGCCCGGCTGCATGGCTGCGACATGTCCGAGGACTACACCGCTCCCGCCCGCCGTTATTTCGCCGAGGCGGGCGTGGATGGCCTCATCGACCTGCATATCGGCGAGGCCCGCGACACGCTGGCGGCCCTTGCGGGCGAAATCGGCGGCACCGTCGACATGATGTTCGTGGACGCCGACAAGACCGGATACGACGCCTATTACGAAGCCGGGCTGGAGCTTTTGCGTCCCGGCGGCCTGATCCTGTTCGACAATGTGCTCTGGAATGGCGATGTGGCCGATCCGGCCCGTGTGGCCGCCGACGCCGATACGGCTGCGCTCAAGGCCCTGGCAGACAAGGTGCGCGACGATGACCGTGTGCACAGCGCCTTTACGGCGGTGGGCGACGGCATCCTGATGGCGATGAAACGCTGACCGGAATGTAACCTTGACGTTCCTTTGTGTCACCTGTAGGTAACTCGTCACCCAAAGGTGACATGGAGGCTCTCATGCCCGGAATTCCCGCATCCGCGCTTCTGCGGCCGCTACTGGCCGTGGCGGCCCTGTGCCTGACGTCCGCCGCGTCGGCCCAGGCCGGCAACGACCCGGCCGGCATCTGGCGCGGTACGCTCGATCTCGGCACAGCCCAGCTCCGTCTCGAACTGCATGTGGAGGCGGGCGATGAGGGCCTCTCAGGCTATCTGGTCAGCGTCGACCAGGGCGGCGCCCGCATTCCCGCCGACATGATCGCCGTCGAGGGGGAGCGCCTGGTCGCGAGCTTTCCGTCGATCAGTGCGAGCTATGAAGCCGGTTTCGCGGCGCCCGACAGACTCGACGGCGTTTTCACACAGGGTGTGGCACGTCCGCTGGTGCTGGAGCGCGGCGGCGAGCCCTTCGAAGCCGGATTCGAACCGGTTCGGCAGATCGGCCGCGATGTCGATGTCACGGTACAGAACGGCGATGTTGTGCTCGCCGGCTCGCTACGTCTGCCGGAGACCGGCGGGCCTTTCCCGGCCTTCGTCCTTCTGACGGGTACCGGGCCGCAGGACCGCGACGAGACGATTGCCGGCCGCCCGGTCTTTGCGGCGCTGGCCAGCGCCCTGGCCGAACAGGGCATCGCCAGCCTGCGGCTCGACGACCGCGGGGTCGGCGAATCCGGCGGCGACTTCGCGGCCGCCACACCGCAGGTCTTCGCCGCGGATGCGGCCGCGGCGCTGGCCGTGCTGCGGGCCCGGCCGGAGATCGATACCGGGCGGGTGGGGCTGCTCGGTCACTCCGAAGGTTCGGTGACGGCCTTCCTGGCGGCCCGATCGGCCGATCCCGACTTCATTCTCACCCTGGCCGGCATGACCAGCCGGGCCGACCGGGTCCTGTTCGAACAGGGCGAAGCGATCGTCCGGGCAGCCGGCGGCGGCGAGGATGACGTGGCGCACACGCGCGCGGTTCAGGAGGAGATCATCGAACTGGCCCGCACCACGCCGATCGAACAGCTCCCCGGCGAGATCGAGGCCGCCATGCTCGCGCGCGGCCAGAGCGAAGAGATGGCGCGCGCCAATGCGCAGACCTGGGGCCTGCCCTGGTTTCCGGCGCTTCTGGAGGTCGATACGCCGGCCCTGATCGATGCCTATGACGGTCCGGTCACCGCGCTTTACGCCGAGCACGACCTGCAGGTCCTGCCCGGCCCGCAATCGGCGGTGGCGCGCGCGGCGCTGTCCGACAATCCGCACGCTCGTGTCGAGATCGTGCCCGGCGTAAACCACCTCTTCCAGGACAGCGAGACCGGCCGTATGGAGGAATACCAGAGCGCCCCTCATGCCATGTCGCCGCGAGCGCTGGACGTGATCGGCCGTGCCGCGGCCGAGCTTGTCGAAACGGAGTGACCGCCATGGACCGCGAACAGGACATTGCACGCCTATTGCGAATGCGCGACCGGGTCATCCTGGCCTCGGCGATCGGGTTCCTGGTCTGGCAGGGCGGCTGGCTGGCGACCGATCTGGTTGCCCCCGGCCGGCCGATGACCCTTGCTGTCATCGTGTCTGCGGCGGGCGGTCTGGCCTGGGTGGCTGCGACGATCGCTCTCTTTCTCTACTACCGCCAGGTCCGGCAGGCCCGCGCGGAGGCGGAGCTCAATGACGAGCTCGCATGCTACCGCCAGAACCGGGCCTTCCTGATCGGCTACTGGATACTCGCCGGTGCGCTGGCCGGCTTGCTCGGGATCGAGGCCTTTATCGAGATCGATTCCGGCGTGTTGCTGCGAAGTCTCGTCATTCTGGCGGTGGTTGCGCCCCTGACCGCCTTCATGTGGCTCGACCGGGATCCGGAGGAGACCCCATGACGCCGCCGGCCGGCGGGGCGCAGTTGGCCAATTCCCTGCGCGAGCTGCGCGCCCGCAACGGCCTCACCCAGGCCCAGCTCGCCGAGCGGGTCGGCGTGACGCGCAAGACGATCAATACGGTGGAGAACCGGGTTTTCGTGCCCTCGACCATCCTGGCGCTGAAGCTGGCCGGCGCGCTGGGCGTGTCGGTGGAGGAGGTTTTCCGGCTGGAGGGGTGACGGCGCGCCGCGATGGCGGGCCGGTGTGACGTTTTCACCGCCTTGCCCAAGCCGTCTTGCGGCGCTAGACCGCTGGCCAAGCATTGGAACATCCCGAAAGAGGAGCTCTCCCCATGGCCCGAAACAAGATTGCGCTTATCGGATCCGGCATGATCGGCGGCACGCTCGCCCATGTGGCGGCCCGCGAGGAACTGGGCGATGTCGTCCTGTTCGACATTGCCGAGGGCGTTGCCAAGGGCAAGGCGCTGGATATCGCCGAGGCGAGCCCCGTCTTCGGCAAGGACAGCCAGCTGGCCGGCGCGGACGACTATGCCGCCATCGCCGGCGCCGATGTCTGCATCGTCACTGCCGGCGTGCCGCGCAAGCCGGGCATGAGCCGCGACGATCTGATCGGCACCAATCTGAAGGTCATGAAGGCTGTCGGCGAGGGCATCGCCAAGCACGCGCCCGACGCTTTCGTGATCTGCATCACCAACCCGCTCGACGCGATGGTCTGGGCGCTGCGCGAGTTTTCCGGCCTGCCGCACAACAAGGTGGTCGGCATGGCCGGCGTGCTCGACTCGGCCCGTTTCCGCTGGTTCCTGGCCGAGGAATTCGGCGTCTCGGTGGAAGACGTCACCGCCTTCGTGATGGGCGGCCATGGCGACACGATGGTGCCGCTGCTGCGCTACTCCACCGTGGCCGGCATCCCGGTTCCGGACATGATCGAGATGGGCTGGTCGACCCAGGAGAAGATGGACGCCATCGTCGACCGCACCCGCAAGGGCGGCGGCGAGATCGTCTCCCTGCTCGGCACGGGTTCGGCCTTCTACGCGCCGGCGGAAAGCGCCATCGACATGGCGGTCTCCTATCTCAACGACAAGAAGCGCATCCTGCCCTGCGCCGCGCACCTGACCGGCGAGTTCGGCGTGAAGGATCTTTATGTCGGCGTGCCGATCGTGATCGGCGCCAACGGCGTGGAAAAGGTTGTCGAGATCTCGCTCAACGCGGAAGAGCAGAAAATGTTCGACAATTCGGTCGACGCCGTGAAGGGCCTCGTCGAGGCCTGCAAGGGTCAGGACCCCTCGCTGGGCTGAGCCCTGCAACACGTAAATGCGAAGAGCCGCCGGTCGGAAGGCTGGCGGCTTTTTCGTGGGCGCCCGGCTAGTTCAGGCCGACCGTCAGCGGTCCGCCCGTGTTCAGCCGCATCAGCTCGAAGCCGATGATGGCCAGGAAGCCCTGCCAGGCGAAGGGCAGCCACAACAGCACACCGGCCGGCCGGCAGCTGCGCTCGACATACCAGGTTGCAAAGAGGGCATAGATCCACATCGCCAGGGCTGCGACGAAACCGAGGGAGACGTCGCGCAGGGAGAAGAAGATCCAGATCTGCGCCGTCATGCCGGCGAGGAAGAGCGCGACAAGCCCTGTCGCCACCCAGCGCGTGCCGTCGCGGCCCGCCCGCTGGACGATCCACAGGGCGATGACCAGGAGCATCGGAATGAAAAGGCCGATCAGGTTGAGCAGGCTGTAACCGGGGGTCCAGTGAGGCGCTTGCAGCCCGGTCAGCCAGGCAAACGCACCGGTCGCATGGATCCAGCCCGACAGACCGCCGGCGAGGCTCGCCGCGGCAATCAGGTAGACCAGAAGTGTCATGACGCCCGGACTGCGTTTCTCGTCCATCACCCCAACTCGTACAACTACGCTCCGGACCGACCTGCAAGCGGCACGCCAGTTGCCCGGCGCCCCGGATACCGCTGCCGCCGCAGACTAGGCCAGGCCCGTGACAATGTGGCGCTGTGGGCGGTCATAAAGAATGCGTGTATTCATGGCGCCTAATATCGCTTGACGGCGTCGCCGACAGCGGGTCGATTTCGCGCATGACACAGACCGTTCTGGAGACCGAGCGTCTCATACTGCGACAGCCCGACCTTTCGGATTTCGAGCCGCTTTGCGAGCTCATGGCCGACGAGACCGTGACGCGTTTCATCGGCGGCGTACAGACGCCGCCGGTCGTGTGGCGGACCCTGTGCGGCATAGTGGGGCACTGGGCCTTGAGGGATTACGGCTTCTTCAGCGTGATCGAGAAGGAAACCGGACAGTGGCTCGGCCGGATCGGGCCCTGGTTTCCCCATGGCTGGCCCCAGCCCGAGGTGGGCTGGTCGCTGAACCGGGCGAGCTGGGGCAAGGGCTATGCGACCGAGGCCGGCGCGGCCTGTATGGATTATGTCTTCGACGTGCTGGGCTGGGCCGACACGGTCCATCTCATCCACGCCGACAATACCGCCAGCCAGCGCGTGGCCGAAAAGCTCGGCTCGCGCAATCTGGGACGCCGCATGGAAGTTCCCGGATTCGCGGGCATGATGGTGGACATATGGGGTCAGGACGCCGCCGACTGGCGGTCCCGCCCCGCCAGGACGGGATGATCCAGGGAGGCAGGCATGGATGTCAGGCGTATTCTCACCGTAATCGACGGCAGCGACCAGGACGAGGCGCTGTTGCGTCAGGCGCTGGCCGTGGCGAAGCGTCACGATGCCCGGCTCGACGCGCTCTTCGTGCGCCGCAATGCGGCTTCCGGCGGCGATTTTCTCGGCGATGCCTTTTCGACCTATGGCATGGAAACCGTGCTGGAAGCGCTCGACGATGCGGCGGCCGAAGCCAGCGTGCGGGCCCATCAGGCCTTCGAGCGGGTCGCCGACGATGCGACGGCCGGCCGGCTGGGCAAGTTCACCGAATTCGTCGGCCTGCCCGAGGCGGCCCTGGCCCAGGAAGGCCGGTTGAGCGATCTGATCGTCATGGCCCGGCCGGAGGGCGACGGCGCCCACCACCAGCTCAGCGCGGTGAAGATCGCCGCCTGCGAGAGCGGCCGCCCCTTGCTCGCCCTGCCGGCCGACCGGGCCCCGGACGCACCGCTGGACAAGGCGATGATTGCCTGGGACGGGTCGCTGGAAGCCTCGCGTGCGGTGACGGGGGCGCTCCCCTTCCTGACGCGCGCAAAATCGGTGAAGGCCGTGCACGCCGGCTCGGACAGCGAGGATGCGGCCCAGCTCTCGCGGCTGGCCAATTATCTCGAGCGCCACGGCGTGACCGCCTCGACCGAGACTCTCGCCCTCGACCACCGGTCGACGGCCCGCACCCTGGTCGATGCGGCAAAGGAGGACGGTGCCGAGCTTCTCGTGATGGGCGGTTTCGGTGCGCCGGGCTGGCAGTATGCGCTGGGGCGCGACGACACGACGGCCCTGCTCAAGGGTACCGGTTTCGCGATCCTGATGGTCCACTAGGCCCGGCGGGCGGCCGGTTCAGTACCAGCCCGCTTCGCGCAGCTTGGGCGAATAGGTGCGGCTGACCGGTGCTTCCACCTCATTGGTGAGGGTCAGGGTGGCGCGGCCGCCGGCACGCACCACGTCCCGCACCGCCCGGCGGGCCACCCACCAGGAGCGATGCGTGCGCGCGCCGTCCAGCCCCTCCACGGCAGCGATGGCATCGCCCAGCCGCATCAGGATCAACGCATCGCCGGCCTCGGTGTGCACGCGCAGATAATGGTCTTCGGCCTGGAGTGCGAGCACGGGGGAGGTGCGCAGGCGGGGCGGCAGTTTTTCGGCCAGCCCGCGTCCGATACCGCTTCCGCCCGGTTCGCCGGCCGCCGACGCGGCCTCGTTGCGGGCCCGCTCCATGAAAACCGAGACCAGCGTCACGGCCGCCGAGACGACCCAGACCATGAAGAAGACCATGGGGATCTGGGAGAGCCTGAAGGGCGGTCCCATGACGGCCTGAATGACGATCACGCTGGAGCTCACCGGAAGGGTCACCAGCGTGGCCAGGACGAGCCCGCCCAGCAGCGGCTGGAGGTCGGGATAGATCCGGTCGAGCAGGGCCGTGAAAATGCGTCCGCTGATCCAGCCCACGGCCATCAGCCCGGTCCAGTAGAACCAGACGCCGGGCACGCCGAGGGCGTGGCTGTTATAGGGCCCCAGGATCGACATCAGCGTGCCGACGGCAAGGATGATGCCGATCGTGGGCAGTGTGTCCCGGATCTTTTCGGTCGAAATCATGCTGTCCGTTCGCGAAGCGCGAATGAACAGATAGCGCAATTCACGCAGCCAGGCAGCCCGTTTGCGCAAGAGCCGTTTTCTCCCGCGCCCTGACCCGCCATGCCGGTTTGCGAGGCCGGCGACGGAGCCGGCAAGACACGGGAGAAACCGACATGATGTTTTCTGCACTGACACTTGCCGCGGCCCTGGGCGCGGCCGCATCGGACGAGGCCAGCCTGACCGTCCAGGTGGAGGGCCTGGAAACGCCGCAGGGGGCTGTGATGATGGCGCTCTTCGATGCGCCGGACGCCTGGGATGGCGGCGAAGCGGTGGCCGGACAGCGTGTCGCCGTCGACGGTGAGAGCGTGACGATCGAGTTCGGCGCATTGCCGGCGGGCGAGTATGCCATCCGCATGTTCCACGATGTCGATGGTGACGGCGAGCTGGACATGAACCTGATGGGCATTCCCAGCGAACCCTTCGGCTTTTCCAACAATGCGCGCGGCCGGTTCGGCCCGGCGAGCTGGGAGGATGCGGTCTTCACCCTCGCCCCGGGCGAGAACACGCACGCGCTGGATCTGCGCTGAGGGAGGCGATGATGGGACTGGAACCGAACCGCAGGCATATGCTGACCCTGCTGGCCGCCGCCGGCGGCGCCGCCAGCCTCCCGGGCCTCGCCTTCGCCCGCGAAAGCGCCGACCCGGTTTACACCGCCTTCGAGGCGGCGCGAGAACGCGATCCCTGGACGCTGGGTTTCGCGGATGCGCCGGCGGAGGGGTTCGATACCGTCGCCCGGCGTCTGCATGGCCGTCTTCCCGACGGCTTGTCCGGTGTCCTGCATCGCAACGGGCCGGCCCGATTCAGTCGCGACGAATGGCGCTACCGGCACTGGTTCGACGGAGACGGCCTGGTGCATGGCTGGCGCCTGACGCCCGGCGAGGACGTCACGCACCATGCGCGCTTCGTGCAGACGCCCAAATGGCGGGCGGAGGAGGCGGCGGGCCGTTTCCTCATGCCGACCTTCGGCTCCAACCCGCCCAACAGCCAGGGCATGCGCGGACCGGACGACATGAATGCGGCCAACACGTCTGTGATCGTGATCAATGGCGAGTTGATGGCTCTGTGGGAGGGCGGTTCGGCCTGGCAGCTCGATGCCGACACGCTGGAAAGCCGTGGTCCGCGCAATTGGGGCGAGGGGCTGGGCGGCCTGCCTTTCTCCGCGCACCCCAAGGTCGATCCAGACGGCACGGTGTGGAATTTCGGCCAGGCGCCGGCCCAGGACGCCCTGGTCCTCTGGCAGATCGGCGCGGACGGGCAATTGCGCCGGGCCGAGATGGTGGGCGATGTGCCCGGCGGCATGATCCACGATTTCGCCGTGACCGAGCGCTCGCTCGTCTTCCTCGTCGGCAATCTGCGCTGGCAGACGCCGCGCCTGCCCTATCTGGACAGTTTCCGCTGGGATGACAGCCGGGCGATGCGGGTGATCGCGATCGACAAGGCCGACTGGTCGCAGCGGCGCAGCTGGGACCTGCCGCCAGGCTTCCTCTTCCATGTCGGCGGTGCCTGGGAAGACCGTGACGGAACGATCCATGTCGATGCGGCCCTGTCCGAGGATTCGCGCATGGCCACGGACGGTGCGCGCGACGTCATGCGGGGCACGCCGCGGCCGGAGAGCGACGGGATCAGCCGCATGCGCAAGATCACGCTCTACCCTGGCGGCCGCTTCGAACAGGCGGAATTCACCGACTGTCTCGCCGAATTTCCCCAGGTCGACCCGCGTTTCATCGGCCTGCCGCGGCGCTATACTTGGCATGTCGGCTGGCAGCGCCAGCAATTGCGCGGCGCCACCCGGATCGTGCGGCGGGATCTGGTCTCGGGCGAGACCCGCGGTTTCGACTTCGGCGAGGATATCGCGGTGGAGGAACCGCTCTTCATTCCTGCGCATGCGGGGGCCACAGAAGGCGAGGGCTGGCTGGTCCACACCGCGCTCAACAAGCGCGAGCGGGCCACCGAGCTGCACATCTTCAACGCGGCGCATGTGGAGGACGGGCCGCAGGCGAGCTGGCGCCTGCCCTATGCCTGCCCCTTCGGTTTCCATGGCTGCTGGCGGCCGGTCTGAGGTAGCGAAGCGCATCCGGCGGCCTGTTTTCGCGCCTCAGGCGCAGGCGATTGCCGCCAGCCGCCGGCTGCGGCATGGTCGCGGCCTCGTCATTCCCGGGGGTGAGAATGGACGGTACGCACGGGGCCGCGAAACCCGAACGCTTCATGCCCGACTGGCTGGTCGGCGGTGTCATCCGGCTGGCTCTGGTTCCGGCGCTGTGGATGTGGGGGCGGGCCCATGCCGCGGCGTGGCCGGGCGTGCTGCCGGATGTCGTGCACGCAGCCGAACTCTGGGCCGTACCCCTCATCGAGCCGGCCCGTCTGGCGCAAATTGCGGTCTGGGGTACGCAGGCCTGTGCCGGCCTGCTGCTCGCCGGCTTCCTGACGCGCCTGGTCGGGCTGGCCCTGCTGCTGGCATGCGGCGTCTACGGGCTCTGGATCGCGCCGCAGGCCTGGGGCGCGACCATCATTGTCGGCGCGCTGGCCTTCTACCTGTTTGCGCGCGGCGGCGGCGCGCTCTCCGTCGACGGGGCCATCGTGGCGACGACGCGCTGAACGCCATACCGCCATCATAAGTTATGCGCATTTTGACTGCGGTAATCTGCGGGAAACCGCGTGTCCGTTAGCAGTCGTTCGGTATTTGAATAAAAAGCCGGACGCCGCGTTTCGAATTTCGTGAAGCCTGCCCGACTAGAGTCGTCAGGTTCCATACCGCGTCTTCGAGCGGCGGATTTGTTGCAGTCACGAGCCCGTTGTCATGAATGTCGAGACGATGAAACGTCTGAAGGCCGCGCTCGCCGGGAGAGCCTCGGTCGATATCGGCCATTTCCAGTGGATCAACCTGGATATGGTGCGCGACGAGGCCGGCGAGCAGTGGGAAACGCTGCGCAAGAAAATCTATACCGCTGCGGCGCATTTCATCGAGAAGCGCCTCGGCGCCGACGACATCATGGTCCGCTGCCAGGGCGGCTTCATCATCATTTTCGCCGATCAGACCGGCGAGGAGGCGAGCCGCCGGACCGAGGCAATATCCCTGGAGCTGAACCGCTTCTTTCTCGGCGACCGCATCCTGAAAAAGCTCGAAGTGTCTTCCCGGAGCCAGAGTGTCTCCATGGAGGAGCTGGCGCACATGGTCTCGCGCGGGGCATCCGCCGAGGACGCCGAGCGGGATGCGCCGCCCAAACCGGCGAGGCGCGACGAAAACCGCAAGGACGGCCGGGACGGCGTGGGGCGCTGGCGGGCGCTCGAGCACGAGCGGTCTGCGAAGGCCGGGGTGGCCCGGTTTGCCGCGAATGACCTCGTCGCCGAGACGCTGCTGGAAATCCCGCAAGCCGATCCGGCCGACTTCGCGGACATGGCGATCGAGTCGATCGGCGGCGATCCGGATCTCTTTGCCGATCTCGACAAGACCTGGGACGATATCGTCTTCCTGCCGTCCTGGGATGCGCGGTTCGGCTATATCACCACGAATTTCTGCATGGCGCGCCGCCAATATCGCGGCCGGGCGCTGTTCGGGCGCAGCACGCTGCTGGGCAATGACTCGCCGGATCTGCACCGCCTGCTCGACCACACGGTCGCCATCGCCGCCCAGCGCGGCTTCCTGCGGCGCTATGCGGAGGGGGTGAAGTGCGCCATCGCCATCCCGGTCAATTACGACACCATCATCGGCGTGTCCGACCGGATCCGCTATTTCTCCATTCTGCAATGCGTGCCCCAGAAAGTGCGCAAGTATTTCTATCTGCGCGTCGACAATATTCCGGAGGGTGCGCCGCAGGGGCAGATGGAGGAATTGTTCCGGGCAATGCGCTGTTTCGGCTCGAACATTCTCGCCAAGATTCCCGTGGGCACGGTGCATCTAAGCCGGTTCGAGAATTGCGGCATTTCGCTGTTCTCCACCGAACTTCCGCAGCCGGACAGCGATGGCGGTATTCGGGAAGGGACCCTGAAGAAGCTGACATCCCAGGCCGTGTCGATCGACCGGTTCGGCGCGCGCGGCTGTCTCACCCGCGTTTCGACCTTCGACCAGCTCGAGGCCGCGCTCAATGCCGGTTTCCAGGTCTTCACCGGCAATGCGGTGGGCGAGCCCCTGACCAAACCCATGCCGCTTCAGCCCTGTCTGCTTGACGATCTGCGCCAGCGTGCCAGCGACGCGGCCTGACTGGCTTGCGCTGCTACAGATCAGGAATTGGCAACTTACGGATTCGCAAGACCTCGGCGCTAGACCGGGAGCGGGACGGTAATTGCCGGGAAGGCCGCGCCGAATGTCGCCGGAACTGACACGCAAGCTCAAGACCGTACTTGCCGGCCGCAGCGCGGTGGATATGGGCCAGTTCCAGTTTCTCAACCTCGACCGCGTCCGCGAGGAGGCCGGAGAGGAGTGGCCGCACCTGCGCGAAAAAGTCTACGACGTCTCCGCACACTTCATCGAAAAGCGCATCGATGCCGGGGATGTGGCGATACGCTGCCGCGGCGGTTTCATGATCGTCTTCGCGGCGGTCGATGCCGAGGCGGCTGCAGCCAAGGTCTCCGGCATCGCTGCCGAGCTGGAGCGCTTCTTCCTCGGCGACGGCCGCTTCGACGCGCTCGAGCTCTCTTCCGAGGCGCGCAGCGTGACGACCGAGGAGTTGCTCGAGATCGTCGCCAGGGCCCAGGACGAGGACGGCGGCCGTCAGCCTGCCGCACCCGAGGACGAGACGGGGGACGCGGCCGAACTCCGGCCGCGCTGGGAAAGCGTCGACCGTCCGGACCGGGCGGCCGTGCGGCCGACCGCCCGGCATGACCCGGGCCAGGACGGGGAGGTCTGGGACGAGATCGTCTTCCGCCCGTGCTGGGACGTCCGGCGTGGCGCCTTGACCTACTCCGTCTGCCTGCCGCGCCGGGTGGTGAACGGTTTCGTGTATTTCGGACGCGACGTCTTGATGGGGCGCGACGAGCCGGATCTTCACCGCCGGATGGATGTCGCCGTGGCGCGCGCCGCCCAGCGCGGCTTCCAGAAGGCGCGGGCCCGCACAGGGCCCTGTGTGATCGTCATTCCGGTCCACTACGCCACGCTCTCCACCCTGTCGCGGCGCATGGACTATCTTGCTCTCCTGCAAGCCGTACCGGAGCCGGTGCGGCGCTTCTTCCATCTGCGGATCGACGGCGTGCCCTCCGGCGCACCGATCGGCGGGACCCAGGAAATCTTCCGCTCGATGAAGCCCTTCGGCGGTCAGATGCTGGTCAAACTGCCTTTCGGCGCGATCGATCTGCACCGGTTCGAGGGCTGCAATGTCGGGATTTTCGATGCCGACATTCCTGCCCGGGTCAACGAGGCCGGCCCCAGCGACGCCCAGCTCGCGGCGCTGACCGACTGGGTGGCCGGCGCCCACGCGATGAAGGCGGACACCGCGCTCGCGGAGGCTGACAATGCCGATTTCGCCCGGGTCGCGCTGGCTGCGGGCGTGCGCTATCTCTCGGGTCCGGGCGTGGCCGGGGATATGCCCGAGCCGCTGTCGCCCCGGCCGCTGGCCCTGTCCGAAATCCTGGGTGGACGGGGCGCAGACAGCGCCGTATCCGGCTAGCTGGAATCGGTTCGGGTGAATGCGTTGCGCTCGGGCGGGCCAGTGTTATAAGGCAGGTCCTGTCTGGCCATTTCTTCGCTTTTATCCTCCCGCGAGGCCCCATCTATGAATATTCACGAACATCAGGCGAAAGCTGTCCTGAAAACCTTCGGTGCGCCCGTTGCCGAAGGCGTTGCCATCTTCTCTGCCGACGAGGCCGCTGCGGCGGCCGACAAACTGCCCGGACCGCTCTGGGTGGTGAAATCCCAGATTCACGCCGGCGGGCGCGGCAAGGGCAAGTTCAAGGAACTCGGCCCCGACGCCAAGGGCGGCGTGCGCCTGGCCTTCTCCAAGGAGGAGGTCGTCGCCAACGCCAGGGAAATGCTGGGCAATACGCTGGTCACGCACCAGACGGGTCCGGAAGGCAAGCAGGTCAACCGCCTCTATATCGAGGACGGTGCGGACATCGAGAAGGAGCTCTACTGCTCGCTCCTGGTGAACCGCGAGACCGGCAAGGTGGCCTTCGTCGTCTCCACCGAGGGCGGCATGGACATCGAGCAGGTCGCCGAGGACACGCCGGAGAAGATCCACACGATCGACATCGATCCGGATTACGGCGTCACCCAGGGCGATGCGGTGCGGATCGCCGAGGCGCTGCATCTGCACGACGTCGCCCGCGACGACATGATGGAACTCGCCCCGACGCTCTACAAGGCCTTCACCGAGAAGGACATGAGCCTGCTGGAGATCAATCCGCTGATCGTCATGGAGAACGGCCATCTGCGCGTCCTCGACGCCAAGGTCTCTTTCGACGGCAATGCGCTTTTCCGTCACGAGGACATCCAGGCGCTGCGCGACAAGTCCGAAGAGGACGAAAAGGAGATCGAGGCCTCCAAGCACGATCTCGCCTATGTGGCGCTGGACGGCAATATCGGCTGCATGGTCAACGGCGCGGGCCTGGCCATGGCGACGATGGACATCATCAAGCTCTACGGCGCCGAGCCGGCGAACTTCCTCGATGTCGGAGGCGGCGCCTCCAAGGAGAAGGTCACCGCGGCCTTCAAGATCATCACGGCCGACCCGAACGTGAAGGGCATCCTGGTCAACATTTTCGGCGGCATCATGCGCTGCGACGTGATCGCGGAAGGCGTGGTCGCCGCGGTCAAGGAAGTGGGCCTGCAGGTTCCGCTCGTGGTTCGCCTGGAAGGCACGAATGTCGAGAAGGGCAAGTCGATCATCAATGAGAGCGGGCTGAACGTCATCGCCGCCGACGATCTCGACGATGCTGCCCAGAAGATTGTCGCCGCCGTGAAGGAGGCCGAATAATGTCGATCATCGTCGATAAGAACACCAAGGTCATCGTCCAGGGCCTGACCGGCAAGACGGGCACCTTCCACACCGAACAGGCGCTGGAATACTACGGCACCCAGATGGTCGCCGGCGTGCACCCGAAGAAGGGCGGCGAGACCTGGTCCTCCGGCCTGGAAAGCTCCGCCGAGCTGCCGATCTATGCCTCGGTTGCCGAAGCCAAGGACCGCACCGGGGCCGACGCCTCCGTGATCTACGTGCCGCCGGCCGGCGCCGGCGCCGCAATCATCGAGGCGATCGATGCGGAAATCCCCTTCATCGTCTGCATCACCGAGGGCATTCCGGTAATGGACATGGTCAAGGTCAAGGCGCGCCTGGACAAGTCCAACTCCATGCTGCTGGGCCCGAACTGCCCGGGCATCCTGACCCCGGAAGAGTGCAAGATCGGCATCATGCCGGGCCAGATCTTCAAGAAGGGCTCGGTCGGCGTGGTCTCGCGCTCGGGCACGCTGACCTATGAAGCCGTGTTCCAGACCTCCCAGGTCGGCCTCGGCCAGACCACGGCGGTCGGCATTGGCGGCGACCCGGTGAAGGGTACGGAATTCATCGACGTGCTGGAGAAATTCCTGGCCGACGACGCCACCGAGTCGATCATCATGATCGGCGAGATCGGCGGTTCTGCCGAGGAAGACGCCGCGCAATTCCTGGCCGACGAGGCCAAAAAGGGCCGCAAGAAGCCGACCGTCGGCTTCATCGCCGGCCGCACGGCGCCTCCGGGCCGCACGATGGGCCATGCCGGCGCCATCGTCTCCGGCGGCAAGGGCGGCGCGGAAGACAAGATCGCGGCCATGGAAGCGGCCGGCATCAAGGTCTCCCCGAGCCCGGCCCGTCTCGGCACGACGCTGGTGGAGCTGCTGAAGGGCTAGGCTCTTGCGGCATTGATGTGAAAAAGAGCCGCGCTCCGGTATCCGGGGCGCGGCTTTTTTGTGCCGGGTTGGGCAGGCGTGACTCGGGTCACGCCGAAATCTGCCGGGGAGTGACACCGTCTTTTCCGGAGGGACGAGATGGATACCGGCAAGGTGCTGCAGCGCCGTTTCGTGGTCGTGCCTGTCTGGGGACTTGTTGCCTCGGTCCTGGTGGCCGGTGTCTGGATGGTGCGCGGTTCGGCGGATAATGCCGGATCCGTCGTCCTGGTTGTCTATATGAGTTGCCTGCTCACCTTGGTTGCCGTGATCTTGCACTCAGACAAGCCCTGGTATGTTTTTCTGGTCTTTCTCATGCAGGCTGTCGCCAGTGTGGTGGCCTATGCCATGGTTTATGCCGGTGTCGGGCTGATCGACGACACCTCCACCATCGATGATGCATCCTCAGCCTTCTATTTCTCCCTGGTTACATGGACCACGCTCGGCTATGGCGACCTTCGGCCGCCGCTTCCGATACGTTTGATTGCCTCCTCACAGGCGATGTTGGGATACATATATCTGGGAATATTCGTCGGCTTGCTGATGAGCCGTATCGACCGGGCTAGCCCAAGAGGACCCAAAGGAGACTGACCAGGGGAGCCGTCGCACCGATCGCAAGCAGCCAGTTGGCGGCTCTTTCATTGTGTTCCTTGCGAGCGAAGATCTGCAGCATCGGGGTCTCCTTGCGAGCTTCAATATAGAGCGGAATATCGAGGTGCGCAAAGCGAACGCTTGCGGGGCTGCCGGGACATTTGTGCGGCGGGCGTCGGTCATGAGCGTTCTCGCCCGCCTCTGTCACCAACTTGTCAGCAGACCGGGGCTAAACGGTACTGTTGCGTGGACATCCGGCCTAGATGATTGCTTAACCGTCCTTGTGTAGCGACACATACAGACACACTCCTGACTCAGGCCTCCCCCTCATGTCTGACCAAAGCCGATCCCCCGAAAACCAGTCCTTCCTGGACACATCCTTCCTGCAGGGCGCCAACGCCGTCTATCTCGAACAAATGGCCGCCGCCTATGCCAAGGACCCCGGCTCGGTGCCGCCGAGCTGGAAAGCCTTCTTCGACGCCATGGGCGACGCGCCGGCGGACACCAGCCATGCGGCACGCGGTCCGGCCTGGAAGCGTCCCGGCTGGCCGAAGGCGGCAAACGGCGAGCTGGTCTCGGCGCTGGG
Source organism: Pseudomonadota bacterium (assembly GCA_034659015.1). Classification (GTDB taxonomy): domain Bacteria; phylum Pseudomonadota; class Alphaproteobacteria; order Caulobacterales; family Maricaulaceae; genus Maricaulis. The sequence goes on from JAYEGL010000001.1 coordinate 459,309, forward strand.
CGATATCGGTCCGGACGAGGCGGCGATGATGGACAAGGTCGCCGACCACATGGCGGCGACCAGTCCGGGCGCCGATCCGGAAGAGGTGCGCCGCGCGACGCAGAACTCCATCCGCGCCATCATGATGATCCGCGCCTACCGCATGCGCGGCCACCTGGCGGCGGATCTCGACCCGCTGGGGCTGACCGATTTCGGCTATCAGGCCGAACTCGACCCGGCGACCTACGGCTTTACCGGCGCGGCGCTGGACGAGGAAGTCTTCATCGACGGCTATCTGGGCCTGGAGACGGCGACGCCGCGCCAGATGCTCGACATCCTCAAGCGGACCTATTGCGGCCCGATCGGCGTCGAGTTCATGCACATTTCCAACCCGGAAGAGAAAACCTGGCTTCAGGCGCGTTTCGAGGGCCCCGACAAGGAGGTCAGCTTCACGCCGGAAGGCAAGACGGCGATCCTCTCCAAGCTGATCGAGACCGAGCGTTTCGAGCAATTCTTGCACAAGCGCTATCCGGGCACGAAACGCTTCGGTGCCGATGGCGGCGAGGCGATGGTTCCTGCGCTGGAGCAGGTCATCAAGCGCGGCGGTGCGATGGGTGTCGAGGACATCATCATCGGCATGCCGCACCGCGGCCGTCTCAACATCCTCGCCTCGGTGATGGGCAAGCCCTATCACCAGATCTTCCACGAATTCCAGGGCGGCAACACCCAGGGCGAGGACGAGTTCGGATCGGGCGACGTGAAATACCATCTCGGCGCCTCCTCGGACCGCGAGTTCGACGGCAACAGCGTCCACCTCTCGCTCACGGCCAACCCCTCCCACCTGGAGGCGGTGGACCCGGTCGTGCTCGGCAAGGCGCGGGCGAAGCAGGAAGAGAATTGCCGCCGCGAGCCCGGCACGCCGCGCTCCTCGGTCCTGCCGCTGCTGCTGCACGGCGATGCGGCCTTTGCCGGCCAGGGCATGGTGGCGGAATGCTTCGGCCTCAGCGGCCTGCGCGGTCACCGTACGGGCGGTGCCATCCATTTCATCGTCAACAACCAGATCGGCTTCACCACGGACCCGAAGGACAGCCGTTCCTCGCCCTATCCGTCGGATGTGGCCCTGATGGTCCAGGCGCCGATCTTCCACGTGAACGGCGACGATCCGGAAGCCGTCACCCACGCCACGAAGATCGCCACGGAATACCGCCAGCTCTTCGGCAAGGACGTGGTGATCGACATGATCTGCTATCGCCGCTACGGCCATAACGAGGGCGATGATCCGACCTTCACCCAGCCGATCATGTACCGCATCATCAAGGACATGCCGCCGGTGCGGAAGAAGTATCAGGACCGGCTGATGGAAGAGGGCGTGATCACCGCGGCCGAGGCCGAGGCGATCGAGAACGATTTCGACACCTTCCTGGAGAACGAGTTCAACGCGGGCAAGGAATTCGAGCCGAAGAAGGCCGACTGGCTGGACGGCCGCTGGTCGGGCCTGGGCCTGCCCGAGGACGACGAGCGCCGCGGCGAGACCTCCGCGACGATCGAGCGGCTGAAATCGGTGGGCGAGGCGATGACCCGCATCCCCAACGACATCAATGTCCACCGCACTCTGAAGCGCGTGCTGAACGGCCGCCGCGAGGCGATCGAGAAGGGCGAGGGCATCGACTGGGCGACCGCCGAACATCTCGCCTTCGGCACGCTGCTGACGGAAGGTTTCCCGGTGCGCCTGTCCGGCCAGGATTCCGGCCGCGGCACCTTCTCCCAGCGCCATTCGCACATCATCGACCAGGAAACGGCCGAGCGCTACACACCGCTCAATAATCTCGATCCGGACCAGAAAAAGTATGAAGTCATCGACACCATGCTGTCCGAAGAGGCCGTGCTCGGTTTCGAATACGGCTACTCGCTCTCCGCGCCCAACACGCTGGTGATGTGGGAGGCCCAGTTCGGCGATTTCGTGAACGGGGCCCAGGTGATCATCGACCAGTTCATCTCCTCGGGCGAACGCAAGTGGTTGCGCATGTCCGGCCTGGTGATGCTGCTGCCGCACGGCTATGAGGGGCAGGGACCCGAGCACTCCTCGGCGCGCCCGGAGCGCTTCCTGCAGCTGTGCGCGGAAGACAATATGCAGGTCGCCAACTGCTCGACGCCGGCGAACTATTTCCACATTCTGCGCCGGCAGATCCACCGCAATTTCCGCTCGCCGCTGGTGATCATGACGCCGAAGAGCCTGCTGCGTCACAAGCGCTGCATCTCCACGCTGGCCGCGATGGGCCCCGGCTCGTCCTTCCACCGCGTGCTGTGGGACGACGCCGACGAGAAGCGCCCGGAGGGCGAGGTCCGCCAGACCAAACTCAAGCTGAAGGCCGACGACAAGATTCGCCGCGTCGTGCTGTGCACCGGCAAGGTCTATTACGACCTGCTGGAAACCCGCGAGGAGCGGGAGATCGACGATGTCTACCTGCTGCGCGTCGAACAGCTCTATCCCTTCCCCTACAAGGCCCTGATGGCCGAGCTGGCGCGTTTCCCGAACGCGGAAGTCGTCTGGTGCCAGGAAGAGCCGCGCAATATGGGCTACTGGACCTTCGTCGAGCCCAATATCGAATACGTCCTCGGCAAGATCGAGGGCAAGGCCGAGCGGCCGCGCTATATCGGCCGCGTACCGACCGCCTCCACGGCGACCGGGATCGCCGCCAAGCACAAGCAGCAACAGGAAGCCCTGGTCGACGAGGCCCTCGCCTAGGGCACGACCATTCTCGCTAGAGAGGAAGAACCGACATGACCGATATCACCGTTCCGCAGCTCGGCGAGAGCGTGACCGAAGCCACGGTCGGCAGCTGGCAGGTGAAGACCGGCGACGCCGTGTCCAAGGACGATGTCCTGGTCGAGCTGGAAACCGACAAGGTGGCCGTCGAGGTCCGGGCCGAGGAAGACGGCGTGATGGGCGACATCTCCGCCCAGGAAGGCGACACAGTCGAGATCGGCGCCAAGCTGGGCGAGCTCGATGCCGGCGGCAAGGCCGGCGGCAAGGGCAGCGACAAGGGCGACTCCAAGCCCGCCGAGTCCGAAAAGAGCGACGACAAGCCCAAGGACGAACCCAAGAAGGTGGAAGCCTCCAAGGACGAGGGCAAGGCTTCGGACGGCGATACCGTCGATGCCACCGTGCCGCAGATGGGCGAGAGCGTGACCGAGGGCACGATCGGCTCCTGGCTGGTCAAGGTCGGCGACACGGTCGAGATCGACCAGGCGCTGGTCGAGATCGAGACCGACAAGGTCGCCGTGGAAGTGCCGTCTCCGGTGGCCGGCAAGGTGGCCGAGCTTCTGGTCGAAGAGGGCGACACGGTCTCTCCGGGCGATGCCGTGGCGAAGATCACGGAAGGCGCCGGGGGCGGCAAGGCCGCTTCGGACGACGAAGGCGAGAAGGCCGAGGCCCCGGCCGCGACGTCCTCCGGCGGCGGCGACAAGAAGGCCATGCCGTCCGCTTCGCGTGTGATGGAAGAGAACAAGCTGGACGCCGGCTCGGTCGAGGGCACCGGCAAGGACGGCCGCATCACCAAGGGCGATGCGCTCAAGGCCGCCGAGGCCGCCGGCAAGGCTGCGTCCTCGACGCCGGCCCAGGCGCCGTCCGCTCCGGCCGCGCCGTCTGCGCCGCGCGAGACCGGTCCGCGCGAGGAACGCGTCCGCATGACGCGTCTGCGCCAGACGATCGCGAAACGCCTCAAGGACGCCCAGAACTCCGCGGCGATCCTGACCACCTATAACGAGGCCGACATGTCGGCCATCATGGCGGCCCGCAAGGCGCACCAGGAAGCCTTCGTCGCCAAGCACGACGTGAAGCTTGGCTTCATGAGCTTCTTCATCAAGGCCTGCGTGTCGGCGCTCAAGGAAATCCCGGCGGTCAATGCCGAGATCGACGGCACCGACATCATCTACAAGAATTATTACGACATGGGCGTGGCGGTCGGCACCGACCGCGGCCTGGTCGTGCCGGTGGTGCGCGATGCCGACCAGATGTCGCTGGCCGAGATCGAGAAGGAAATCATCCGTCTGGGCAAGCGGGCCCGCGACGGCAAGCTCTCCATCGACGAGATGCAGGGCGCGACCTTCACCCTGTCCAATGGCGGCGTCTACGGCTCGCTGATGTCCATGCCGATCCTCAATGCGCCGCAATCGGGCATTCTGGGCATGCACAAGATCCAGGAACGCCCGGTCGCCGAGAACGGCCAGGTCGTGATCAAGCCGATGATGTATCTCGCGCTGAGCTACGATCACCGCATCGTCGACGGCAAGGAAGCCGTGACCTTCCTGGTCCGCGTCAAGGAAAACCTGGAAGATCCCCAGCGCATGCTGTTCGATCTCTAGCGATTGCCGGCGCCTGCCGGTCCCGGCGACCGGCAGGCCGAAATGAAATTATGCGCAACCCGGCGACCGTTTCGCGATAGATAACGGGCCGGGGGTGCCTATGCGTCTTGTTGATCTGGCCGTCCGGGGCTTTGCGGCGCTGGTCGTGCTTCGCGTGGCCTATGCGGTCCTTCTGTTCTTCGGCACGCTGGCTTTCCGGCTCGGGGGCGAGGCGCCTTTTGCCATCGACGAGCATGTCGGCGACATGCTGCGGAGCTTTCCGATCTGGTATTTCCTCGTGTGGGGCGCTTTCGTCGCGGGCTACGCCCTGGCGGCCGGACTGCTCATTCTGCGCTCCTTCTGGGCCCTGCCGCTCTACGCGGCTGCCTTCGCCACGGATTTCCTCCTCTCGCTCTACTGGTTCCAGCAGCCCGGCATGGACCGGCTGTATTCCGGCGGTGCCAATCTGGTGGAATGGGGGCTGAACGCCTTCGATCTGACGGTCATCGCCGTGCTTGTGCTGGTCGGCTCGGCCTTTACCCGCCCGCCGCGCTGAACGCCGCATGGCGGGTTTGCGCAAGACGCTGCCAATCGGACCGCATCGGACCTTACTTTCCGATGCAATCATGGGCATATAGGCTGCAGCACCGTCCGATCATTCCAGCACCTGCGAGGCGACCATGTCCGAACCCTACGACGTCGTGATCATCGGGGGCGGCCCCGGTGGCTATAACTGCGCCATCCGTGCCGGCCAGCTCGGCCTGAAAACGGCCATCGTGGAAAAGCGCGGGCGCCTCGGCGGCACCTGTCTCAATGTCGGCTGCATCCCGTCCAAGGCCCTGCTTCACGCATCCGAACTGTACGAATCTGCCGGCAAGGAATTCGCGGGCCTGGGCATCAAGACCGGCGGTCTGGAACTCGATCTGCCGCAAATGCTCAAGCAGAAGGACGAGGCGGTCGACGGCCTGACCAAGGGCATCGAATTCCTGATGAAGAAGAACAAGGTCGACTATATCGTCGGCAAGGGTTCGATCGCCGGCGCGGGCAAGGTCAAGGTGGAAACCGACGACGGCCGGCAGACGCTGGACACGAAACACATCGTCATTGCAACCGGCTCGGAAGTGACGCCCTTGCCCGGCGTGGAGATCGACGAGAAACGCGTTGTCTCCTCCACGGGGGCGCTCTCGCTCGACAAGGTCCCCGGCAAGCTGGTGCTGATCGGCGCCGGCGTGATCGGTCTGGAGCTCGGCTCGGTCTGGCGCCGTCTGGGCTCGCAAGTCACCGTGGTGGAATATCTCGACCGCATCCTGCCGGGCATGGATGGCGAGCTGGCCAAGACCGCCCAGCGCACTTTTGCCAAGCAGGGCATGGATTTCCACCTGTCCACCAAGGTGACGGGCGTCGACGCCTCCGACGACAAGACGCTGAAAGTCTCGATCGAACCGGCCGGGGGCGGCGAGGGCCAGACGCTGGAAGCCGATACCGTGCTCGTCTGCATCGGCCGCCGGCCCTATACCGAGGGGCTGGGGCTGGAAAATGTCGGTATCGAGACCGACAAGCGCGGCTTCATCGCCAACGACCACTTCCGCACTTCGGCGGAAAATGTCTGGGTGGTTGGGGATACCACTCACGGCCCCATGCTGGCCCACAAGGCCGAGGATGAGGGCACGGCCTGTGCCGAGCGCATCGCCGGCAAGGCCGGGCACGTGAATTACGGCGTCATTCCGGGCGTGGTCTATACGGCGCCGGAAATTGCCGCCGTCGGCAAGACCGAGGAAGAGCTCAAGGAAGAGGGCCGCAAGTACAAGAAGGGCAAATTCCCCTTCCAGGCCAATTCGCGGGCGCGCACCAACCATCAGACCGACGGTTTCGTGAAAATCCTCGCCGACGCCGAGACCGACGAGATCCTCGGCGCCCACATGATCGGGGCCAATGTCGGCGAGCTGATCGCCGAGGTGTGCCTCGCGATGGAATTCCGGGCGGCGTCCGAGGACATCGCGCGCACCTGCCATCCGCACCCGACGCTGACCGAGGCGATCCGTCAGGCGGCCATGGGCGTGGAAGGCTGGACCATGCAGGCCTGACGGATGCGTGTCGCAAAGCCGACGTGAAACCGGCCTAGATTCGCCCTGTCCGGCCTGATTCGCCCCGGCGCGCGGGCCGGGCGCCGGGTGCGTGCGGGTATCGGGGATGCCCGGCGGGATTTTCGGCGGACAAAAGGACCCGTTTCGGGCACACTGAAGGGGATAGCCGGATCGACCGGAGGGCGAGGCCGGACATGGATCAAGCACAGATGCCGACACACAAAGAACTCGCATCGCCGCGCCTGCGGCTGGTTGCGCTGGATCCGCATCTGGCGGAGCTTCAGCTCGCCGATCGTGCGGCTTTTTTCGAGGCACTGGGGGTCGAGGCCGAGCCGTCCTGGCCGCCGGAGCTGACCGACGAGGCCGCGATGCGCGCGCTGCGCGACGTGCTCAAGGCGCATCCCGAGGAGACCGGCTGGCATGCCTGGGTCTTCATCTCGCCGGTCATGCAGCGTCTTCTGGGTACGGGCGGTTTCAAGGGCGCGCCCGATGCCGAAGGCAAGGTGGAGGTGGAGTATTCCATGCTCAACTCCTATCGCGAGCAGGGTCTGGCGACGGAAGCCGTGAACACGCTGCTGCAATGGGCCTATTCGGACGATCGCGTGAAACAGGTTGTCGCTCACACGCGGGACGATCGCGATGCCTCGCACCGCGTGCTCGAAAAGGCGGGCTTCGTCCAGTCGGGCCGGGCCCGCGGCGAAGACGACGGGCACGACATCATCGCCTGGAGCCATGAGCGCAGCCGGCTGGCGGCCTAGCTGTTCCCGCTCTCGGCGATCAGGCCGCGCAACTGGTCGAGATAGGCCAGCCAGGCCTGCCGCCCCTCCGGCGTCAGTGCGGCGCGAGTCCGGGGCTTGCGGTCGACGAAGCTTTTGTCCACCGACACATAGCCCGCATCCTCCAGCTTGCGCAGATGGACCGAGAGATTGCCGTCGCTCGCTCCGGTCTTCTGCTTGATCTCACCAAATGTGGCACTGCTGACCGCCGAGAGAAAGGCCATGATGCCCAGGCGCAGGCGGCCGTGAATCGTCTCGTCGATCCGCGACGCGTCGAATTCGGCGCCCATCAGCCGGCCTCGGCAGCCGGTTCGCCGCGCACCAGGACCAGGCCGGGCAGCAGCGCGAGGACGGCAACGGCGGCCGCGCTGTAGAGATAGAGGGCCGGCGTGCCGACGAGAGACATGCCCGCGCCGCAGGCCAGCCAGGCGATGACGGCCATCGGGCGCATCCAGCGCGGCCCGCCCAGGGTGGAGGACACCCAGAAGGAAACGCCATAGCCGCCGAAGGCGACGAGCGGGATGGTGTCGAACAGCAGGAGATCGCCGCGCCCCGCGAGCAGGGCGATCACCGCGCCGATGGCGTAGGCGGCGATCAGCCACATCACGCCGTTCCAGACGGCGCTTTCGCCGCGATTGTTCACGGCCCCGGCGCCGGGCTTGTTGCGCAGCGCGCGGTGCAGCACGAATGTGCCTGTCACGCCGATAATACCGTAGGCCATCCACACGAAGCCCACGAGGTGCGGGGCGATACCCGCCAGTCCGGTGATGATGGACCAGTGCGCCAGAAGTGCCGGCGCGGCGAGGCCGCCCCACCACAGGAAATAGCGTCCGGCGAGGGAGGGGGCCCGCTCTCCGGCCTCGGCAACGGAGCGCAGATAGGCAAGATCGTCATTCCGGGTCATGAATTCCTCCAAGAACTTTAAAATATAAAGTACACGATTGCGGGCGTGGTTCAAGGAGGGTGAGGGTGCGCGGGTGTGTTCTGTCATTTCAGCGCTTTGTGCGCCTTCCGCTTCTTCCCGATCGGTACTCCCTGCTTTCCCCGGCACACGGCCGGGGAAAATGATGTGTGCAGGTTCTCTCTATTCCCACTCTCTCCATTTCTCCCGGACACCCGCATACGCGGGCGCAGGCTTCAGCCTGCGCAAGCAGGCTGAAGATCCGGGATCCACTGAGCCATCGCCGCGCTCGCTCTCTCCAATCGTCGATCCCGGATAGCGCTCACGCGCTTCCGGGAAAAATCGTGTGTGTGGCAAGAAGACAGAGCCAAACCCTCCACGGCGCTGTGCACCTGGAGCGATAGGAGGCGTGCGGGATGCTGCCGGATGTCGCCCCGGAAGCACAGACAGGCTCCGCACGTCCCCGGGCGCGAGAGGCTGAGCTCGGGCCTCCCCCGGAAACCGTCTGCGATGGTACGGGCAAATGAAGGGGGCGGACAAGGCACCCAATATCCCTCAACAAACGTCATCCCAGCGAAAGCTGGGACCCAGACTCACAAGCGGGGTCTTGGCTGTTCCGGCTCAAAGCCGTGCCAGGCAATCAGCAGGATATGGGCGAACGCGCGCCCGCCGCGCTTTGCGATCTGGGTTCCAGCTTTCGCCGGGATGACGGTGTGTAGGAGCGTTGAGCCTGGCTCGAGGCCGGGCAGCTGGCCAGAATGACCAGACACGGGGGCCTGGCTCATCCCCGCCGTGCGCGCGGGTGGGCCTGGTCGTAGACGGACATCAGGCGCTGCGTCTCCACATCGGCATACACCTGGGTCGTGGACAGGCTGGCATGGCCGAGGAGTTCCTGGATGGCGCGCAGGTCGCCGCCATGGGCGAGCAGGTGGGTGGCGAAGGCATGGCGCAGGGCGTGGGGCGTGGCGCTGGCGGCCAGGCCGAGCCTTCCACGCAGATCTGTCATGAGCGCCTGCACGCTGCGCGGACCCAGCGTGCCGCCGCGTACGCCCCGGAAAAGGGCGGCGTCCGGCTCCAGATCGAAGGGGCAGAGGTCGACATAGCGCGCGCAGGCTTCGTGGACCGCCGGCAGGACGGGGACGATCCGCGTCTTGTTGCCCTTGCCGGTGACGCGCAGGGTTTCGCTGAGCGGATGATCGCGTCCCTTCAGGTTCAGCGCCTCGGAAATGCGCAGCCCGCAGCCATAGAGCAGGAGCAGGACGGCGCTGTCGCGCGCCTGGATCCAGTCCCGCCCGTCGCGATGGCCCGTCTCGGCGATCAGCTCACGCGCTGCGGCCTCGCTGACCGGCTTGGGCTTTGAGCGGGAGAATTTCGGGCCTTCGATCAGGGAGAGGGCCGCATTCTCGATCTGCCAGCGCCGCTGGATGTAGGCGAAGAAGGTACGCAGGGCCGAAAGTTCCCGGGCCAGCGAGCGGGCCGACAGGCCGCCCCGGCGGCGATCCGCCATCCAGGCGCGGAAATCGCTGGCGCGCAGGCCGGCGAGGTCGCTGAGTGCAGGCTCGCAGCCCAGATGAAGACCGAGGAAGTCGGCAAACCCGTCCAGATCGCGGCGATAGGCCTCCAGCGTCCGGGTCGCGAGGCGCCGCTCGCCGGCGAGATGGGCGTGAAAGGCGTCGAGCGCCGCGCCCAGGGGAAGGGTCAGGCCTTGTGATGCAGCCATTGCACGATCATGCGCTCGATGGCGCGGGCCAGGAAGTTCAAAAGCTCGGTGCCCTGTCCGGATTCGAACAGGTGGGCATCGCGCGCGGCCAGGGCCATGAGCCCGTCATGACCGTGGAAGTCCAGCCGCACGATGGCCTCGCTCTTCACCCGCGCACCCTGCTGGCCGTAAAGCGCGTGCGCGATCTCCGGATCGACCGGGCCGAGCCGCTCGACCTTGTCGCCGAGCACGTCGCCGACAAAGCCCTCGGCCGCGCCGAGCAGGCTCTCGCCGGACTTGAGCGGCGCATGCCCCTCGATCAGGACGCGGCAGACATCCACGCCCAGCGCACCGGTGAGCCGGCCGGACATCTTGCGGTCGAGTGCGGCCAGGCTGTCGGCCTCCAGAAGGGCCAGGACCGCCATGTGGATCTGGGCCTGGGTCGCCAGGTTGGCCCGCGCGGTCTCGACGATGCCTTCATTGAGGGCCTTGAGCTGGCGGAGCTCCTCAAGAAGCTTTTCGCGGGCGGCGGAACCGAGATCCACGACACCGTCGGCGGCGTCCCGCTCGGCGATCAGCGCCATCAGCTCGGCGTCCTCGCGCACGATATCGGGATGGTCGCGCAGATAGTCGCGCACGGACTGTGCATCCGGTTCGAGGGTGTGTTGCTGATCTGCGCTGCCGGTCATGCCGTACTCCCTGCCCGTTCTCGCGGCACAGTCTTGGCCCATTCCCTTTCCGAAATGCAAACCGGCCTGCCAGCGATCCGCCGGCAGCGGGGGCTGTCGCCAACCGCGCGGGCGCGGTTAAGCTTGCCGCAGAATCGAGGACAAGACGCACGTGTCACGCCGCATCGCCGCCATCCTGTTCCCGCTGCCCCTGCCGGAAGCCTTCGACTATGTCGTGCCGGAGGACCTGGAGGTGCGGCCGGGCGACCATGTCGTCGCGCCGCTGGGCAAGCGGCTGGCCCGCGGCGTGGTCTGGACGCTCAAGCCCGACGACCCCGATCGCAAGCTGAAACCGCTGGACGGCGTGGCGGGCGGGCCGCCTTTGCCCGAAGGCACGCGCAAATTCGTCGACTGGATGGCCCGCTACCTTGTTCAGCCGCCGGGCATCGTGCTGCGTTCGGTGCTGCGTTCCAGCGAGGCGCTGAAACCGTCTCCGACCGAGACCATCTATCGCCGCGGCGCGGGCGAACCCGGCCGCATGACCGAGGCGCGCCAGCGCGTGCTCGATGCGGCCGATGCGCTGGGCGAGGCGAGTGCCGCCGATCTCGCCCGCGAGGCCGGCGTGTCCGCCTCCGTCGTGAAGGGCCTCGCCAGGAGCGGTGCGCTTGTGGAGGAAAAACGGGTGGTCGATCCGCCCTTCGACGTGCCGGATCCCGATCATGCTGCGTCCGGCGAGGACGGGCTGGAGCTGACCGCCATGCAGGGCGAGGCGGCCGGCGTGCTGCGGCGGCTGGTGCGCGCGGGCGGTTTCCAGGCGGCCCTGCTGGACGGGGTGACCGGTTCGGGCAAGACCGAGGTCTATTTCGAGGCCGTCGCCGAAGTGCTGCGCCGCGAACCCGAGGCCCAGATCCTGATCATGCTGCCCGAGATCGCGCTGACCGAAGCGGTGCTGTCGCGCTTTGAAAAACGCTTCGGGGTGAAGCCCGCGCTCTGGCATTCCGGCGCCGGGCCCAAGGCCCGCCGCCGCGCCTGGCGCGAGGTCGCCGAGGGGCGGGCGCGGATCGTCGTGGGCGCGCGCTCGGCACTTTTCCTGCCGTTTCCGCATCTGCGCCTGATCGTCGTCGACGAGGAGCACGACCCGACCTACAAGCAGGATGAGGGGCTGGCCTACCAGGCCCGCGACCTGGCCATCGTGCGGGCCAAGCTGGAGGGGGCGATGGCTGTGCTGGCCTCGGCGACGCCCTCGCTGGAAAGCCTCGCCAATGTCCAGGCCGGCCGCTACGTCCATGTACAACTGCCCGCTCGGCCGGGTGCGGCCATCCTGCCGGAGATCGGCACGATCGATCTGCGCGAAACGCCGGCGGAAAGCGGGTGCTGGCTGTCGCCGCCGCTGGTTGCCGCCGTGGCCGAGACGCTGGAACGGGGCGAGCAGTCGCTGCTTTATCTCAACCGGCGCGGCTATGCCCCGCTGGTATTGTGCCGGGCCTGCGGGCATCGCATGGTCTCGCCGGACACCCAGTCCTACCTTGTCGAACACCGCTATACCGGGCGCCTGGTCTGCCACGTCACAGGCTTTTCCATGCCCAAGCCGAAAGCCTGTCCGGAATGCGGGGCCGAGGACTCGCTGACCAGTGTCGGGCCGGGCGTGGAGCGTGTCGCCGAGGAGGCCAAGCGGCGTTTCCCGGATGCGCGGGTGGAGATCTATTCCTCGGACAGCCAGCGCGGGGCCGGGATCGTCGCGGCGATGGAAAAGGGCGAGATCGACATTCTCGTCGGCACCCAGATCGCCGCGAAGGGGCATAACTTCCCGGGGCTTACCCTGGTCGGCGTGATCGATGCGGATCTGGGGCTGGCCGGCGGCGATCCGCGCGCCGGCGAGCGCACTTTCCAGACCCTGGTTCAGGTGGCCGGCCGGGCCGGCCGGGCCGACCGGCCGGGCCGCGCCCTGCTGCAGACCCACCAGCCGGAACACGAGGCGATCCAGGCGCTGATGGCGGGCGATCGCGACCGTTTCCTGGAGATGGAATTCATGGCGCGCGAGGCGCTGGGACTGCCGCCTTTCGGCCGGTTGGCCGCGATCGGGCTGATGAGCCAGGATCCGGCCAATGTCGAAAGGGCCGCCGCCGACTGGGCCGCCGCCGCGCCGGTCACCGACGGGGTGGAGATCTGGGGGCCGGCCGAGCCGCCCCGGGCCATGGTGCGCGGCTGGCACCGCCGCCGCATTCTGGTGCGCGCCGACAAGACGATCGACATTTCCGCCTATCTGCGCGCCTGGGCCGGACGGGTGAAGACACCGGCCTCGGTCCGGGTGTCAATCGACGTCGAACCGTATAGCTTCATCTGAGATTCCAGCCGCCGGACACGCGATCATGCTCGAAGCCCTGATGACCCCCGAGGTTTTCCTCTCGCTGGCCACGCTGACCTTCCTGGAAATCGTGCTGGGGATCGACAATGTGATCTTCATCGCGCTGATGGCCGGCCGGTTGCCGGAAAAACAGCGGCCCGCGGCGCGTATGCTGGGCCTTGCCCTGGCGCTCGTCTTCCGGATCATCATGCTGTTCGGCCTGGTCTGGATCGCGCATCTGGAGGAACCGGTCTTCTCCGTCGCCGGATTCGACGTGTCCTGGCGCGATGTGATCCTGATGGCCGGCGGGCTCTTCCTGATCGTCAAGGCGACGCTGGAGATTCACCATTCCGTCGAGGGTGAGGCGGGCGCCCAGGCGAGCGCCGCGTCGGCGGCCTTCGGCCTGGTCGTCTTCCAGATCGTGCTGATCGATATCGTGTTTTCGCTGGACAGCGTGATCACGGCGGTCGGCATGACGGACCACCTGCCCGTGATGATCGCCGCCGTGGCCATCGCCATGGCGATCATGCTGCTCGCGTCCGGCACCGTGTCGCGCTTCATCGAGCGACATCCCACGACCAAGATGCTGGCGCTGTCCTTCCTGCTCTTGATCGGCGTCGCCCTGGTGGCCGATGCCCTGCATTTCCATATTCCGCGCGGCTATCTCTACTTCGCCATCGCCTTCTCGCTCTTCGTGGAAGCGCTCAACATCCTCACGCGGCGCGCGCACAAGGCGGGGAAGTAGGACGCATCCATCCTCCCCCCTTGATGGGGGAGGTGGGCCGGAGCGCAGCTCCGGCTCGGAGGGGGTGGGGGCGAGGTGTCGGCGAATTCGCGAGCACAGGGATTCACCCCTTCCGCCCGGCTTCGCCGGGCACCTTCCCCATCGAGGGGAAGGATGGTTGCATGCGTGTGCTGGGTCGTCGAACTGCCCGGCCGTGCCCAAAACTCTGTCCGTGCGCTGAATCGCCCGGTGTGAGTGGCTTGCTGTGCCCCTATCCCTGTGCTATCGCAGCGCCGAACCACGAGGGCGTGCGGTGCAACACCGTGTGTCCGGTTTTGAAAATCGTTGAATAACAAGCACTTGCGCCATTCCGGCGGCCCACGAGTGCCATCCAGCTAGAGAGTGACGTCACGGTGAATACCGGCAAAGACGCCATGACAGCCAACGCGGCAGGACGCTACGCAACTGCCCTGTTCGAGCTGGCGAAGACCTCGGGTGCCGCCGATGCGGTCGAGGCCGACCTGTCGGCCTTCCGCGCGATGCTCGACGAGTCCCCTGAACTGGCCGAGGTGCTTGCCTCGCCGCTGTACTCGGTCGAGTCCAAGGACGGCGTGCTGGCGGCCCTGGCCAAGAAGGCCAAGTTCAACGACCTGACCGGCAACATGTTCGGTGTCGCCACGCGCAACGGGCGCGCCGGCGATCTGGGCGGTGTTGCGACGGTCTATGCTGCGCTGGCCGCTGCGGACCGCGGTGTCATCACCGCCGACGTGTCGACGGCTGCTGCGCTGACGAAGAAACAGACCGAGGCCCTGGCGGCTTCGCTGAAGGGTGCCTTCGGGCGCGAAATCGAGGTGCGCACGGATGTGCGGCCCGAATTGTTGGGCGGGCTGATCGTGAAGGTCGGCTCCCGCATGTTCGACTCCTCCCTCCGCTCCAAGCTGGACGGGATGAAGAATGCGATGAAAGAGGCCTAGGTCCATGGACATCCGTGCCGCAGAAATCTCTGCGATCCTTAAGGATCAAATCAAGAATTACGGTGCCGAAGCGAAGGTTTCCGATGTCGGTAGTGTGCTGTCCGTCGGTGACGGCATCGCCCGCGTCTACGGCCTGGACGAAGTGAAGGCCGGCGAGCTCGTCGAGTTCCCGGGCGGCATCAAGGGTATGGCCCTGAACCTGGAACAGGACAATGTCGGCTGCGTAATCTTCGGCGAAGACCGGGGCATCAAGGAAGGCGACACCGTCAAGCGTCTGGGCTCGATCGTGGACACCTCCGTCGGCAAGGGCCTGCTCGGCCGCGTCGTCGACGGTCTGGGTGAGCCGATCGACGGCAAGGGTCCGCTCAAGGACGTCGCCGAGCGCCGCCGCGTCGACGTGAAGGCGCCGGGCATCATCCCGCGCAAATCCGTGCACGAGCCGATGGCGACGGGCATCAAGGCGATCGACGCCATGATCCCGGTCGGCCGCGGCCAGCGCGAGCTGATCATCGGCGACCGCCAGACCGGCAAGACCGCGATCGCGCTCGACACGATCCTGAACCAGAAGCAGATCAACGAGGGCGACGACGAGAGCGCCAAGCTGTACTGCATCTACGTCGCCGTCGGCCAGAAGCGCTCCACGGTCGCGCAGATCGTGAAGACGCTCGAGGAAAACGGCGCGATGGACTACACCATCGTCGTCGCCGCCACGGCCTCCGACCCGGCCCCGATGCAGTTCCTGGCGCCGTTCACCGCCTGCGCCATGGGCGAATATTTCCGCGACAACGGCATGCACGCCCTGATCGTGTATGACGATCTGTCCAAGCAGGCCGTCGCCTACCGCCAGATGTCCCTGCTGCTGCGCCGCCCGCCGGGCCGCGAAGCCTATCCGGGCGACGTGTTCTACCTGCACTCCCGCCTGCTGGAGCGTGCGGCCAAGCTGAACGACGCCAACGGCAACGGTTCGCTGACGGCCCTGCCGATCATCGAAACCCAGGCCAACGACGTGTCGGCCTACATCCCGACCAATGTGATCTCGATTACCGACGGCCAGATCTTCCTGGAAACCGACCTGTTCTACCAGGGCATCCGCCCGGCCGTGAACGTCGGCCTGTCGGTGTCGCGCGTGGGGTCTGCCGCCCAGACCAAGGCGATGAAGCAGGTGGCCGGCAAGATGAAGGGCGAGCTCGCGCAGTACCGCGAAATGGCAGCCTTCGCCCAGTTCGGTTCCGACCTGGATGCGGCCACCCAGAAGCTGCTGAGCCGCGGCGAACGTCTGACCGAGCTCCTGAAGCAGCCGCAATTCTCGCCGCTGGCGATGGAAGAGCAGGTCTGCGTGATCTATGCCGGTACCCGCGGCTATCTCGACGGCCTGTCGGTGTCCGACGTCAGCCGTTACGAAGCCGACCTGCTGCGCCACCTGCACTCCGAGCACGGCGACCTTCTCTCCTCGATCCGCGAAGAGAAGAAGCTCACCGACGATTCGGAAGGCAAGCTGAAGGCGGCGCTCGACAAGTTCACCGAACACTTCGCGTGAGCCTGATCGAGTCCAACCGCTGAGGAGATCCTTATGGCGAGCCTTAAGGACCTGAAAAACCGGATCGGAAGCGTCAAGTCGACGCAGAAGATCACCAAGGCGATGCAGATGGTCGCCGCGGCCAAGCTGCGCCGGGCCCAGGAGGCTGCGGAAGCTGCGCGCCCCTATGCCGAGCGCATGTCCGCGGTGATGGCCAACCTGTCCAATGCCATGGCCGGCACCCCGGGGGCGTCGCCGCTGCTGGTGGGCACCGGCCGGTCCGACACCTATTTGCTGGTTGTCATGACGGCGGATCGCGGCCTGTGCGGCGGCTTCAACACGAATATCGTGAAGAAGGCGCGCGAACGCATCACCGCGCTCCAGGCCGCCGGTAAGACGGTCAAGCTGATCTGCGTCGGCAAGAAGGGCGGCGACCAGCTCAAGCGGCAGTTCGAAAGCCTCATCGTCGAGCGGATCGAACTGTCCGGCGAGAAAACCATCACCAGTGCCACCTCGGGCAGCATCGGCGAAAAGATCCGCTTCATGTTCGAGAATGGCGAGTTCGATGTCTGCGAACTGGTCTCGGCCGAATTCGTGTCCGTGATCTCGCAGAAGCCGCGCGCGAAAGTGCTGATCCCGGCCATCGACGCGATCGACGAAGGCGTCGAGCGCCCGGACCTGAAGGGCGCCGTCTACGAGGTGGAGCCGGACGAGGAAACCGTCCTCAACGCGCTGCTGCCGCGCTATGCCGACACTGTCATCCTGTCCGCCCTGCTGGAAAACGTGGCAGGCGAGATGGGGGCCAAGATGGCCGCGATGGACAATGCCACCCGCAATGCCGGCGAACTCATCGACAAACTGAACCTTGTTTATAACCGCACGCGTCAGGCGCAGATCACCACGGAGCTGACCGAGATCATCTCCGGCGCCGAGGCCCTCTAGGCGAGAGGAAGACCATGAGCACTCTTAAAGGCCGCATTGCCCAGATCACGGGCGCTGTTGTGGACGTTGAATTCGACGGCGGTCTGCCGGACATTCAGAACGCCCTGGAAACCACCAATGACGGCAAGACGCTCGTTCTGGAGGTTGCCCAGCACCTCGGCGAGAACACTGTCCGCACCATCGCCATGGACGCCACGGAAGGCCTCCAGCGCGGTACCGAGGTGAAGGACACCGGCGGTCCGATCACCGTTCCGGTCGGCCCGGGTACGCTCGGCCGCATCATGAACGTGACCGGTGACGCGATCGACGAGGCCGGCGACATCAAGTTCGACCAGCGCGCACCGATCCACCGTCCGGCCCCCTCCTTCGAGGAGCAGGCCACCTCGGCCGAGATCCTGCCGACCGGCATCAAGGTCGTCGACCTGCTCTGCCCCTATGCCAAGGGCGGCAAGATCGGCCTGTTCGGCGGCGCCGGCGTCGGCAAGACGGTTCTCATCCAGGAGCTGATCAACAACATCGCCAAGATGTTCGGCGGCTACTCGGTCTTCGCCGGTGTCGGCGAGCGGACCCGTGAGGGTAACGACCTCTACTGGGAAATGATCGAATCCGGCGTGAACAAGGATCCCAAGGAGAACGACGGGTCCACGGAAGGCTCGCGCTGTGCCCTGGTCTTCGGCCAGATGAACGAGCCGCCGGGCGCCCGTGCCCGTGTCGCCCTGTCCGGCCTCGCCCAGGCGGAATATTTCCGCGACGAGGAAGGCAAGGACGTGCTGTTCTTCGTCGACAACATCTTCCGCTTCACCCAGGCCGGCGCCGAAGTGTCGGCCCTGCTGGGCCGCATCCCGTCCGCCGTGGGCTACCAGCCGACCCTGGCCACCGACATGGGTGCGCTGCAGGAGCGGATCACCTCGACCAACAAGGGCTCGATCACGTCCGTGCAGGCCGTCTATGTGCCGGCCGACGACCTGACCGACCCGGCCCCGGCGACCACCTTCGCCCACCTCGACGCGACCACGGTTCTCAACCGCGCGATCTCGGAAAAGGGCATCTATCCGGCCGTGGACCCGCTGGACTCCACCTCGCGTATCCTCGAGCCGCGCATCGTCGGCGAAGAGCACTACGCAACGGCCCGCCGCGTCCAGGAAATCCTTCAGCGCTACAAGGCCCTGCAGGACATCATCGCGATCCTGGGCATGGACGAGCTGTCCGAAGAGGACAAGCTGACCGTGGCCCGCGCCCGCAAGGTCGAGCGCTTCCTGTCCCAGCCGTTCGACGTGGCCGAGATCTTCACCGGCTTCCCGGGCATCCAGGTGCCGGTTGCCGAAACCGTGAAGGGCTTCAAGGCGATCTGCGACGGCGAGTACGACCACCTGCCGGAAGCGGCATTCTACATGGTCGGCACCATCGAGGATGCCGTGAAGAAGGCCGAGAAGCTGGCCGCGGAAGCTGCGTAACGCAGCTTCCGGTCCAACCGGAGATACTGCCTGATGGCTGACAAACTCCATTTCGATCTCGTCTCTCCGGAGCGCCGCCTGTTCGCGGGCGAGGTGGACCAGGTCGTGGTGCCCGGCGAAGAGGGCGATTTCGGCGTGCTGCCGGAACACGCCCCCTTCATGTCGGTGATCCGCCCCGGCGCCATTGCCGTGATGAATGACGGTGCCACCGAGCGCACCTTCATCCATGGCGGTTTCGCCGAGGTCACGCCGGCCGGCCTGACGATCCTGGCCGAAGAAGCCGTGCCGGTCTCCGAGATCGACGCCGACCAGCTCGCCCAGGACTTGGCCAATGCCCGCGAGGACCTTGCGGTCGCCAAGGACGAGGAAGAGCGCGAGCACGCCGAAGCGCTGGTCAAGAAGTACGAGGCCATGCAGGCCACGATTTCCAACTAGGCTTCGGGTCTTTCAACGATTTCAGAAAAGGCCGTCCCGCCGGGGCGGCCTTTTTGTGTTGAAATACAAAGCGAATTTTTCCCGGAAGCGCGACAGCGCTATCCGGGATCCACTGACCCTGGCGCGCCCGGCATCCAGCGCAAGTCGATCCCGGATCTTCAGCCCGCCTCCGCGGGCTTTCGTCCGGGAAAAAGAACGCGGGGGGCGTCCTCACCCCAACAGCCTATCCCGCTTGGCCAAACCCCTTTTGAATGCTACCTGCCCGCGCCATGAGCACCGATCCGTCCCTGATCCGAAATTTCTCCATTGTCGCCCACATCGACCACGGCAAGTCCACGCTGGCCGACCGCCTGATCCAGGTCACCGGCGGGCTGACCAATCGCGAGATGAAGGAGCAGGTGCTCGACAATATGGAGCTCGAGCGCGAGCGCGGGATCACGATCAAGGCCCAGACCGTCCGGCTGAACTATACGGCCAGCGACGGCAAGACCTATATCCTCAACCTGATCGACACCCCCGGCCACGTCGACTTCGCCTACGAGGTCAACCGCTCGCTGGCGGCCTGCGAGGGCTCGCTGCTGGTCGTCGATGCCTCCCAGGGCGTGGAGGCCCAGACGCTGGCCAATGTCTACCAGGCCATCGAGGTCGATCACGAGATCGTCCCCGTGCTCAACAAGGTCGATCTGCCCGCCGCCGATCCGGAGCGCGTGAAGGAGCAGATCGAGGACGTGATCGGTCTGGACGCCTCCGAGGCCGTCGAGATCTCCGCCAAGACCGGCCAGGGTGTGCCCGACGTTCTGGAAGCCATCGTCAAGCGCCTGCCGCCGCCCGAGCCCGGCGATCCGGACGCGCCGCTCAAGGCGATGCTGGTGGACAGCTGGTACGACCCCTATCTCGGCGTGATCTGCCTGGTGCGCGTCATGGACGGCACGCTGAAAAAGGGCATGAAGGTGCGTCTGATGGGGACCGGCGCGGCCTATCCCGTCGACGGCGTCGGCGTCTTCCGCCCCAAGAAGGAAAGCATCGACCAGCTCGGCCCCGGCGAGATCGGATATCTCAACGCCTCGATCAAGCAGGTGCGCGATGCGCGCGTCGGCGACACGATCACCGACGACCGCCGCCCGGCCGACAAGCCGCTCACCGGCTACAAGCCGGCCCAACCGGTCGTGTTCTGCGGTCTTTTCCCGGTCGACAGCGCCGAGTTCGAGGATCTGCGCCAGGCGATCGAGAAGCTCGCCCTCAACGACGCCTCCTTCTCTTACGAGATGGAAACGTCGGCCGCGCTCGGCTTCGGCTTCCGCTGCGGCTTCCTGGGCCTGTTGCACCTGGAAGTGATCCGCGAGCGGCTGGAGCGGGAATACGACATCGATCTGATCACCACGGCCCCGTCCGTGGTCTATCGCCTCAAGATGACCGACGGCGAGGAGATCGACCTGCACAATCCGGCCGACATGCCCGACCCGGTGAAGATCGAGAGCATTGCGGAGCCCTGGATCAAGGCGACTATCCTGGTGCCCGACGAATATCTCGGCGGCGTGCTGAAGCTGTGCCAGGACCGGCGCGGCATCCAGACCGAGCTGACCTATGCGGGCAACCGCGCGATGGTGGTCTACGAATTGCCGCTCAACGAGGTCGTGTTCGACTTCTACGACCGGCTGAAATCGGTCACCAAGGGTTATGCCAGTTTCGACTATCAGTGGATCGAGGATCGCGAGGGCGATCTCGTGAAAATGTCAATCCTGGTCAATGACGAGCCGGTCGACGCGCTCTCCATGGTGGTCCACCGGGCCCGTGCGGAAATGCGCGGCCGGGCGATGTGCGAGAAGCTCAAGGACCTCATCCCGCGCCACATGTTCAAGATCCCGATCCAGGCCGCCCTGGGCGGCCGCATCATTGCCCGCGAGACGCTGTCGGCGCTGCGCAAGGACGTGACGGCGAAATGCTATGGTGGCGACGCCTCGCGCAAGCGCAAGCTGCTGGACAAGCAGAAGGCCGGCAAGAAGAAGATGCGCCAGTTCGGCAAGGTCGAGATCCCGCAGGAAGCCTTCATCGCCGCGCTGAAGATGGATGATGACTAGCTTGTGATGGTGGCGGCCTTGCCCCCGCCGCGAAAAGTCTCATCTTCCCCTCCAGAACAGTCTTCCACCCGAGGAGGGGATCCCATGCGTCATCTCATCGCCAGCCTGGCCGCTGTGGCGGCCATCTCAGCACCTGCCGCCGCCGAACTCGAGCCCGGCGAGACCGCGCCGGACTTTACCGTCGAAGGCTTCCAGGGCGGCGAGCCTGTCAGCTTCCATCTGGCCGAGGCGCTGGAGACGGGCCCCGTCGTCGTCTTCTTCTTTCCCGCGGCCTTCACCTCGGGTTGCGAGGCCCAGGCGGCGAGCTTCGCCGAGGCGATCGGCGAGTTCGAGGCCCAGGGCGCCCGGGTGATCGGCATCACGGCGGGCAATACAGACCGTCTCGCCGAGTTCTCCACCCAGCACTGCGCCTCCGCCTTTCCCGTCTTTGCCGTCTCCGACGGCATGATGCGCGACTATGAGGTGGGCATGCTGATGCGTCCGGGCTGGACGTCTCGCACCTCCTACGTGATCGACCAAAATTCGACGATCGCCATGACCTGGTCGGAAATGAACCCCTACGAGCATGTCGACCGGACGATTGCGGCGGTTCGGGCGTTGAACGCCGAATAGTCTTGCGTCAGCGGGATTCTGCTTTCCGCCGGCGGACTGTGGACAGCCGGGTATTTGCATGTTGCGTTGCCGCGACACCGACCTAATTTAACCCGGCTATCCGCAGGAAACCCCGCCATGTCCGACAAAGTCGTTCTGTTCGAAAACGTGCATCCGCTCGCCGACCGCGCCTTCGAGGCGGCCGGGCTGAGCATCGAGCGCCACGCGGCGGCGCTGCCCATCGAGGATCTTCACGACCGGCTGACCGGCGCTTCGCTCGCCGGCATCCGTTCGCGCACGAAAATGAACAGGGCGGCCTTCGACGCGGCGCCTCACCTGCAGGCGCTGGGCTGTTTCTGCATCGGCACCAACCAGGTCGATCTGGTCACCGCCGAAGAACGCGGCATCCCGGTCTTCAACGGCCCCTTCGGCAATACCCGCTCCGTCGCCGAGCTGACCCTCGCCTCGATCATCATGCTGATGCGCGGCATTCCCATGCGGTCCGCCGCGGCGATGCGCGGGGAATGGATGAAGTCCGCCACGAATTCCCATGAGGTGCGCACCAAGAAGCTGGGCATTGTCGGCTACGGCAATATCGGCTCCCAGCTTTCCGTGCTGGCCAGCGGCCTGGGCATGCATGTCTATTTCTACGATCTGGAACCCAAGCTGGCACACGGCAATGCGCGCGCCTGCGGCTCGCTGGACGAGCTGCTGGAGCTGTGCGACGTGGTGACGCTGCACGTGCCGTCCACCGACCAGACGCGCGGCATGATGGACAGGGCGGCGATCTCGAAGATGAAAGAGGGTGCCATCCTGATCAACCAGGCGCGCGGCGATCTTGTCGATATCGACGCCCTCGCCGAGGCGCTGGAAAGCGGCCATCTCCTCGGCGCCGCCGTCGACGTCTTCCCCAAGGAGCCGGCCTCCAAGGACGAGGCATTCGTTTCGCCCCTGCAACGGTTCGAGAATGTCATCCTGACGCCGCATATCGGCGGCTCCACGCTGGAAGCCCAGGCCTCCATCGGCGAGGATGTGTCGGGCAAGCTGGCGCGCTATCTCGCCCAGGGCGCCACGAAGGGCGCGGTCAACGTGCCGGAGATCGAGCCGGGCGAGATCAAGCCGGGCCGTGTGCGCCTGTTGAGCTTCCACGCCAATGCGCCGGGCTTCCTGACGCGGCTCAACGAGGCGATCTCCTCCACTTCGGCCAATATCGCCGCCCAGCGCCTGGAGACGCGCAACGGGCTGGGCTATGTGGTCTCCGACCTGGAAGGCCCGATCCCGGACGATTTCCTCGACCGCGTGAACGCGCTGGAAGGCTCGATCCGGGCCAGGCTGATCCGGCCGTAGGGCGCTCGGGCATCTCGCCGGTTCCAAAACCGGAAGGGTGCCCGCACGCCGTCCGGCCCCAGGCGCGATGGGCGTTTTCGCTAGGCCGGCGCCTGGCCGGAGAGGGCGGCGTCCCACTTCTTGCGGCTCAGCCCGGCCAGCAGCAGCCATGCGGTGAAGACAAATTCGGGCAGGGCGGCCGTCAGCAGCAGCAAGCTTCCCGCCCCGGTCAGCGCCGGTAGCGCGAAATGGACGATTCCGAGCGTCAGGTAACTCAGTCCCGATACGCCCATGAGCACGCCCAGGACCGCCGGAAAATAGCCGGACCGGAACAGCAGCACGCCGAGCGCGGCGCCGTACAGGCCGAACACCGTCAGGCCGAGAACATAGCCTTCACTGTGCAGCTCGAGTGCCGCGAGCGCGGCGACCTCGGCGGCCGGGCCGTCGAGCTGTGCGGCGAGCGGCGTTTCGCCAAGCAGTACGAGCGGTGCGATCATGGCGAGCACGTTCGCGCTCATCACCGCGACCATGACCAGCCGCACCGACAGGGCGAACAGCGCCAGACCGCGATCCACCGGTGACAGCAGGCGGTAGAAGGTCACGGCCAGGACGATGTCGAGGGCGAATACAAGCAGGTCCGCCATGATGCCCAGGCGGAAGAGCGTGTTCTGATCGCGGATCGCGCCGGCGGTTGCGCCGGCATCCTGCCAGTCGATCAGGACGCCCCGCACGGCCAGCTGGGCAAAGAGCCCGCACAGGATAATCGCGAGATAGGCCAGCCCCGAAAGGCGGGCGAGGGTGACGGGGTGGCGGGGTATTGAAGCGGCAGTCATGCGGACTCCGTGGGCTGGTTTGACTTGCCGCCAGCCTGGTCCGATCGCCTGTCGGAGTCTCGCCGATTTCGAAATCGGCGAAAAAGAGCAGAAAAACCTGGCGCGCCGCGTGCGTCACACCCCCAGCAGCTTGCCCAGACCGTCCACGCTGCGCACATAGTCCGCGCCGGCATATTCACAGGCCGCCACCACGACGTCGCGCCGGGCGATCAGGCCGAAGCCGATGAAGCGGTCGGCCGCGCCGCTCTCGAAGGCCTCGAAATCGGTCATCCCGTCGCCGACGACAATGGTTTCCGTGCTGGTCGAGGCGATGCGGTCGAGCACGTCCGCCTTGCCGCCATTGCGCGAAAGCGGACTGCCGATATCCAGACCCACGACACGCTCGTCCTGCCAGACGAAGCGGTTGGCGTGGATGTCGCCGCGCTGGAAACCCAGATCGCCCAGGACCGGCTCGATCAGGTCGGCAAAGCCGCCGGAGATGGCGTGCAGCCGGTCGCCGCGCCCGCGCAGCTTGCCCAGAAGGGGCGCCATGCCGGGCGTGATGCGCTTGCGCAGGAGCTCGGCGATCGCGTCGACGCCGTCCTTGTCGAGCGCCGCCAGCTTGAGCCGGGCCTCCAGACTGTCGCGCAGGGCCATGCGGCCGGTCATGCCGGCATTGGTGATCTCGTGCAGGCGGCGGCGCGCCTCCGCGCCGTCCGGGTGCGCCTTGAGGGCGGCTTCCAGGGCCGTGTCCAGGGATTCCACGCGCAACAGGGTGGAATCCACGTCGAAGGCAATCAGTCTGTCCAAAGGCGCACCCTGTCGATGGTCGGGGCCTTGCGCGGCCGCAGCAGCAGACTCTCCGACGGCGGCGCCGGGCGCAACCGCAACCCTCAGGCCGTCACCCCGATCCCGATCGGGCAGACCACACCGGTGCCGCCGATCCCGCAATAGCCGTCGGGATTCCTGGCCAGATACTGCTGGTGATAGTCCTCGGCATAATAGAAGGGGCCGGCCGGCGCGATCTCCGTGGTGATGGCGCCGTGGCCCGCCGCGTCCAGCTCGGCCTGGTAGCGCGCCAGGCTTTCCCGCGCCGCCTCGGCCTGGGCGCCGGTCGTGGTGTAGATGGCCGAGCGGTACTGCGTGCCCAGATCGTTGCCCTGCCGCATGCCCTGGGTCGGGTCGTGGCCTTCCCAGAAAATCTTGAGCACATCCTCCAGCGCAATCAGCGACGGGTCGTAGATCATGCGCACCACCTCGGCATGCCCCGTGGCGCCGGAACACACCTCCTCATAGGTCGGATGGGGCGTCACACCGCCGGCATAGCCCGCCGCCGTGTGCCACACGCCCGGCGTTTGCCAGAAAATCCGCTCCACGCCCCAGAAACAGCCCATGCCGAAGACGATTTCCGCCATGCCCTCGGGCACGCCGGTCTTGAGATCGCGGCCGGTGACGAAATGCGTCTGCGCCGTCGCGATCGGCGTATCGCGGCCGGGCAGGGCCCTGTCGGCGGAAACGAGCTGGGACTTCCAGACGGGGTCGGACATGGGACGCTCCAATAATCGCGGTCTTGCCCTGCAAAGATAGGTGCGCGCGCGCCGAATGCCACCATCTGCAGCGGCGGCAGGAACATGCTGACTCTATCCTTGCCCCTCGCGTCCCGATGGGTATAGTCCGCGCCTCCTGCGGTGAGGTGGCCGAGTGGTCGAAGGCGCACGCCTGGAACGCGTGTAGGCGGGGAACCGTCTCGTGGGTTCGAATCCCACCCTCACCGCCAGCTTTTCCTGGCCTAGCGAAGACTGACAGACGGCGCGGCGAAGGGGCTCGCGGGATCAGGCGAATTCCTCCGTGTCGATTGTCCTTTGCATCGCCGGGGAGTAGCGCGGGCCTGAGACGGTGTCGCGGTTTACCAGGGTGTCGAGGCGGTCCAGGACGGTTTGCGGGACCGCAAGCCCGGCGGCCGAGACATTTTCCGCCAGATGAGCCGAATTCGTTGTGCCTGGAATGGCATGGACATGCGGCCCCCGGGAGAGCAGCCAGGCGAGCGAGAGCTGGGCCGGCGCCATGCCCAACTGGCTGGCGATCGCATTGAACCGGTCGACGAGGGCCAGGTTGGCCGGCCAGTGTTCGGCACTGAAGCGCGGCTGGCCGCGGCGCAGATCGTTTTCGGTGAGGCTTTCCGGGTCGCGGATTGCCCCGGCGAAGACGCCGCGGGCAACGGGCGAGAAGGCGACGAAGGCGACCCCCAGTTCCCGGCAGGCGTCCAGCACCGCGATCTCGGCATTGCGTGACCAGAGGGAATACTCGGTCTGCATCGCTGCGACCGGGTGTTCGGCATGGGCCCGGCGCAGCGTGTCGGCGGACATTTCGGACAGGCCGATCGCGCCGATCTTGCCGTCGCGGACCAGTTCGGCGAGCGCTCCGACGCTCTCTTCGATCGGCGTGTCGAAGTCGCGCCGGTGCAGGTAGTAGAGATCGATACGGTCGGTCTGCAGGGATTGCAGACTGGTCTCGACGGCCGCGCGGATCGTTTCCGGCCGGCCGTCGATACGCCGTGTCTCGCCGTCGATGACGATACCGCATTTCGAGGCGAGCAGGACGCCCTCGCGCCGCCCCTTCAGGGCCTTGCCGAGCAGCAATTCGTTCCTGCCCAGCCCGTAGAGACGGGCCGTATCGAGATGGATGTACCCCATGTCCAGGGCCTGGTGGACGAGCCGGATTCCCTCCGCCTCGGACGGCGGGTGTCCGTAGGCGTGGGAGAGCGACATGCAGCCCAGCCCGATGGGGTGAACCTGGTGGCCGGCGAGGGTGCGAAGCGTCATAAGGGCAGCCCGATATAATTCTCGGCAATCGTGGTCTGCGCCGCCCGGGACGAGGCGATGTAGTCGAGTTCGGCCCGCTGCATCTTGCGTCCGAAGGCGCCGCTGTCGGGAAAGCGGTGCATCAGATTGGTCAGGGTCCAGGAAAAGCGTTCGGATTTCCAGACCCGGGCCAGCGCGGTTTCCGAATAGGTGTCGATACCGCTGACGTCGTTGTCCCTGAACCAGGCAATCAGCGCGCGCGACAGGTAGGCCACGTCGGAGGAGGCCAGGTTGAGCCCCTTGGCGCCCGTCGGCGGCACGATATGGGCGGCGTCGCCGGCGAGGAAGAGGCTGCCGTAGCGCATGGGCTCGAAGACGAAGGACCGCAGCGGCGCGATGGATTTCTCCAGGGCCGGCCCGCGGGTCACGCGGGCGCCGGCGACGGGGCCCAGGCGCAGGATCAGCTCGTCCCACAGCCGGTCGTCCGGCCAGTCTTCCACCCTTTCGTCGAGGGAGACCTGGATGTAGTAGCGGCTGCGCGTACGCGAGCGCATCGAGGCGAGGGCGAATCCGTTTTCGTGATTGGCGTAGATCAGCTCGTCATTGCAGGGCGGCACGTCCGCCAGGATGCCCAGCCAGCCAAAGGGATAGACGCGTTCGAACGTGTTGCCTGGATTCTCGGGGATCGATTGGCGGGAGACGCCGTGGAAGCCGTCGCATCCCGCGATGAAACGGGCGTCGAGCCGATGGGTGGCGCCGTCCTTCTCGTAGGTGACCCAGGGCCGGTCGCTGTCGATATCGTGGAGGGTCACGTTCTCCGCTTCGTAGACGACGTCCAGGCCACGCCGGGATGCGGCATCCATCAGGTCGCGGGTCACCTCGGTCTGGCCGTAAACCATGACCGAGTGACCGGTCAGCTCCTGCAGGTCGATATGGATCAGCCGGTCGCCATCGGCGAGGTAGAAGCCCTCGTGCGCCAGGCCCTCGGCATGCATCCGTTCGCCCAGGCCGAGCTGGTCCATCACGTCGACCGAGATCTGTTCCAGCACGCCGGCCCGGATGCGCGAGAGCACATAGTCGGCGGACTTGCGTTCCAGGATGACGGCATCGACCCCGGCCTGCCGGAGCAGGTGCCCCAGCATCAGGCCGGCCGGACCGGCTCCGATGATGGCGACCCCGGTCTTCATTTCATTCCCTCTTCCAGCCGGTGCAGCACCTCGTAGCAGGGCAGGACCTGGGCGACGGAGCCGTTCGGCTCGCGGCCTTCGCGGATCGCGGCGATGAATTCGCGGTCCTGCAGCTCGATCCCGTTCATGGAAACGTCGACCCGGGAGACATCGACCGGTTCCTCGCGCCCGGTGACGAGATCGTCGTAGCGGGCGATATAGGTGCCGTTGTCGCAGATGTAGCGGAAGAAGGTGCCCAGCGGCCCGTCATTGTTGAAGGACAGGGAGAGGGTGCAGATCTTCCCGCTTTCCGTCTTGAGCTGGATCGACATGTCCATGGCGATGCCGAGTTCGGGATGGCGCGGTCCTTCGACGGCCTGGGCGACGGTGACTTTTTCACCGGTCTGGTACTGGAACAGGTCCACCGTATGCGCGGCGTGGTGCCAGAGCAGATGATCGGTCCAGCTGCGCGGTTCGCCCTTGGCGTTGATGTTGGAGCGGCGGAAGAAGTAGGTCTGCACGTCCATCTGCTGGACCGACAATTCGCCGGCCCGGATGCGCTTGTGGACCCATTGATGGGACGGGTTGAAGCGGCGCGTATGGCCGACCATGCAGACGAGGCCGGTCTCCTTCTGCTTGGCCATCACGGCCTGGGCGTCGGCCCAGCTGTCGGCCAGCGGGATCTCCACTTCGACATGCTTGCCCGCC
Organism: Pseudomonadota bacterium; assembly: GCA_034659015.1. GTDB lineage: Bacteria > Pseudomonadota > Alphaproteobacteria > Caulobacterales > Maricaulaceae > Maricaulis. The sequence goes on from JAYEGL010000001.1 coordinate 487,631, forward strand.
TCCATGCAGGCAATGGCCTGTTTGGCGTGCATCTGGGTGGGGGTGCACAGGATGACCGCGTCGACATCGTCGCGCGCGAGCGCGTCCTCGAGTTCGGTGCTCACATGTCCGATGCCGTGTTTGTCGGCCACGGCCCGGGTCGGTTCCAGGGTGCGGCCGACCAGGCTCACGACGTCTACGCCGTCGATCTGCTTCAGCCCGTCGAGGTGTTTCTCTCCGAAGGCGCCAGCGCCGGCGAGTGCGAGTTTCATTGGCTGTTCTCCAGTACGATATGTCCCACCGCCGTGTTCGACGCCGGGACGTGGTAGTGGCGGTGCAGTTCGCGGACCTGGCCCTGCAGCGCGCCGCGCATGACCAGCCACATCACCATTTCGATGCCCTCCGAACCTGTCTCTCGCAGGTATTCGATGTGCGGGATGTGGCGCAGCCGCTGGGGATCCGCGGTCAGGTCGTCGAGGAAGCGTTCGTCCCATTCCCGGTTGATCAGGCCGGCCCGCGGTCCCTGCAGCTGGTGGCTCATGCCGCCGGTTCCCCAGATCTGTACGTTGAGGTCTTCCGGATAGCTCGCGACGGCGCGGGCGATGGCTTCGCCGAGCATCCAGCAGCGATTGCCCGACGGGACGGGATAGGTGACGACATTCACCGCCAGCGGCACCACTTTGACCGGCCAGGCCCCGGGCTGGCCGAACATGGCGGACAGGGGGACGGTGAGGCCGTGGTCGACATCCATCTTGTTGATGATGGTCATGTCGAACTCGTCGAGGATACAGCTCTGGGCGATGTGCCAGGCGAAATCCGCATCGTTTTCGACCACCGGGACCGGACGCGGCCCCCAGCCTTCGTCGGCCGGCTGGAAGCGTTCCGCGCAGCCGATGGCGAAGGTCGGTATCAGGTTCATGTCGAAGGCGCTGGCGTGGTCGTTGTAGACCATGATCACCACGTCCGGCCTGTTCTCGGGCCGGGAGATCCAGTCCCGGGTCCAGTCATAGCCGGCGAAGATCGGCTTGAAATAATCCTGTTCCGTCTTGCCCTGGTCGATGGCCACGCCCAGCAGCGGGATGTGGCTCGTGGCGATGCCTGCGGTCAGCCTGGCCATGTCAGCGGCCCTCCTTGATCGAGCGCACGCCTTCGGGCGACCGGCCGCCGGCCATCATCATCGCCTGATAGTCCTCGACGCTCATGCCGGTCATGGTCGATACGGCCTGGACGAAGGACTGGCCGTCGGTCGAGAAGATCTTGGCGAGGTAGTAGATATTACCCCCCAGATCGAGCATGCGGTTATAGTCGCGCGCCAGGACGGCCGCTTTCTGCGCGTCCGTCATCGGCCAGTCTTCCAGATAGGTTTTCTCGTCCGCCAGCCAGCGCTTGCGGTTCTCCGCCTTCATCAGGCTCATGGCGAACTGGTTGAGCCAGTAACCCTGGCGGGCGCGTTTCGTCGTGTAGACGCGCGTGCCGGGAATGTCGTCAAACTGCGCCAGGTATTCGTGGATGTCGGTCTTCATCGCTCGGCCTCCTCGGGCCAGTAGAGCCGCATGGGATTGTCCACCAGAAGCTTGCGCTGGAGGTCCGGCGTCGGAGCGATGCGCGGAAGGAGGTCCACCAGCTCGCCATCGTCCGGCATGTGGGATTTGAGATTGGGGTGGGGCCAGTCCGTGCCCCACAACACACGGTCGGGAAAGCTCTCCACCACGCGCCGCGCGAAGGGCACGAAATCGTCGTATCCGGGCGGGCCGAATTTCGACAGGCGCTCGGCACCGCTCACCTTCGACCAGATATGGCCGTTCTCCCGCATCAGCTGGAGGAAATCCTCGAATTCCGGCGCCTGGAGCGATCCGGAGACGTCCGGCCGGCCCATATGGTCGACCACGACCACGAGCGGCATCTCGGCCAGGAAATCGTGCAGGTCGGCCAGGTCCTGGGCCTCGAAATAGACCACGATATGCCAGCCGAAGGGGACAAGCCGATCGACCAGGCGCCGCAGCACGTCCGGCGGCAGCGGATTGACCAGGCGTTTGACGAAGTTGAAACGCACCCCCTTGATGCCGCCGGCATCCAGCGCAGCCAGTTCCGCGTCCGTGATGGAGGGCTTGATCGAGGCAACGCCTCTGGCCTTGCCATCGGAATGCGCAATGGCATCGATCACGGCGGTGTTGTCCGATCCGTGGCAGGTCGCCTGCACGACCACATTGCGGGAAAATCCGAGATGGTCCCGCAGCGCAAAAAGCTGGTCCTTCGACGCATCGCAGGGCGTGTATTTGCGCTCCGGCGCGAAGGGAAATTCCCGGCCTGGGCCGAAGACATGGCAATGCGCGTCAACGGCGCCGGGCGGCGGTGTGAAATCCGGCTTTTTCGGATCGGGATGCCAGTCGAGCCATCCCGGCGTTTTTTCGAAAGCGGGAGTGCCGGTCATCTTCCCCTCGCTTTCAGCATCCGGTCGAGGCGGGGATAGACACGCCGGGCATTGCCCTCGAAGACTTTCCGGGCGTCGCTCCCGGAGAGCTTCAGCGCGTCGACATAGCGCTTGGTGTCGTCGAAATAATGCCCGGTCTCCGGATCGATGCCGCGCACAGCGCCGACCATTTCCGAACCGAACAGGATGTTGTCGATGTCGACGACCTTGAACAGGCAGTCGATGCCGGCCTGGTGGTAGACGCAGGTGTCGAAATAGACGTTCTTCATCACATGCTCGCCCAGGGGCGGCCGGCCCAGCATGTCGGCCAGGCCGCGATAGCGGCCCCAGTGGTAGGGCACCGCGCCGCCGCCGTGCGGGATGATGAATTTCAGCTCCGGAAAATCGGCAAACAGGTCGCCCTGCAGGAACTGCATGAAGGCATTGGTGTCGGCGGCGATGTAGTAGGAGCCGGTGGCGTGGAAGGTCGGATTGCACGATCCGGAGACGTGGATCATCGCCGGCACGTCCAGCTCGACCATTTTCTCGTAGACGGGATACCAGTAGCGGTCGGTCAGCGGCGGCGCCGTCCAGTGCCCGCCCGACGGGTCGGGATTGAGATTGCAGCCGACGAAGCCGAGCTCGGTCACGCAGCGCTCCAGCTCCTCGATCGCGTCGTCCAGCGGGGCGCCGGGGCGCTGGGGCAGCATGCCCACGCCGGCGAAGGCCTCCGGGAACAGCTCGGTGACACGGTGAATGAGATTGTTGCAGGCGCGCGACCAGTCGCGTGCGGTTTTGGCGTCGCCAATATGGGGCTCCATCGCCGAGGCCCGCGGCGAAAAGATCGTCATGTCGCCGCCGCGCTCGCGGATCAGGCGTAGCTGGTTGGCCTCGATAATCTCGCGGATCTCGTCGTCGCTCATTTCCGGCTGCAGCGGGCGCGGCAGGGCGGGATCCTTCAGCCGTGCCTTCTGGGCGTCGCGGAAGGCCAGATGCGCCTTGGGCACCAGCGTTTGATGTCCGTGACAGTCGATGATCATCGTGCGGCCTCCGGCTTGCCGTTCCTGCGTGCCGCACCGGCCAGCGCGTCGAGCAGGGCGCCGAGCTGGGGCGTATCGGGAATGCCGGTCAGGGCGCCGGCCCAGTCCTGCCGCTCGGCGGTGGCGGTGCTCATGTGCGGATCCAGACCGGCTTCGCTCACCGTGCGCGCCACTTCACGCATCTCCTCGGCCCGGCGCCGTCCGTGCACGAGCGAGCGCGAGATCATGTAGTGCGCCAGTTGCGGCCAGTCCGGCCCGGGAAAGAGGTCATCCAGCGAGGCGAGGAGCGTGTCCTCGACGCTGTAGTGCCGCGCCGCGATCAGGGCTTCCGACAGCAGCGCCTCCATGCCCTTCACGACAACAGAGCGGCACATCTTGGCCGCCGAAGCCTGTCCGAATTCCGTCGAGAAGGCACGCAGAGCCGTAAAGCCCAGCATCCGCCCCAGAGGCAGGAAACCCTCCGCATGCGGCCCGCCCAGAAGGATCGGCGAGCCGAGCCGTTTCGGCGGGAGGGGGCTCATCACCGCCGCCTCGATATAGCGCCCGCCGGCCGCTTCGACGAGACGTGCAGCCTCGCATTTGGTGCCGGGCGACGCCGAGTTGAGGTCGAGATAGATCGTCTCCGGCCGCAGCGCGCCGGTCACGGACTGCGCCGCCTCCCGGGTACGCTCTGCCGTGACCGCGGAAACGATCAAGTCGGCGTCTGCCACGGCCTCGTGCGCACTGGGGGCGGCCTCGACCCAGGGAGAGGCGTGAACGGCGCGCATCGGCGGACTTCCCGGTTCGTCGAAACGGATATCGAAAGCGGTGAGCCCGCCTTCCGGCGCGACAAGATCCTCGCCAAGGATCTGGCCGACCTCGCCGAAACCGATCAGGGCAATCTTGCGGACCAGCTTCATGCCGCTCTCCAGACATCGGCCGGCACGAAAATCTCGCCGCGCATCAGAAGCCGCGCCGTGCGCAGCAGGGCCGAGCGCCGGACCCGCACGGTGTCGCCGTCCGCGACGAGATCGATCTCGACGGTGAAAAAGCCGGTCGGGTGTTCCACATCCAGGCGCTGTCCGTCGCCGGCCGGACCGGTCTCCGCGATGCCGGCCGCGACCGACCCGGGGATCAGGCAGGCGGTGGCGACGCTCACGGCGCCGAGCACGCCGATCGCCTCGTGAACGCGGTGCGGGATGAAAGTGCGCGTGGCGATGACGCCGCCCTCGCGCGGCGGCGAGACGAGACACATCTTGGGCACGGTCTTGTTCGCCACGTCACCGAGATTCATGCGGGGACCCAGTTCCAGCCGGATCGCCTCGATCCGGGCGGTCAGCTCCGCGTCGACTTCAAGCTCTTCCGGGCTCTCTGCGCCGGTCTTGCCGAAGTCGGCAGCGTCGAGGATGACGACCGGCATACCGTTGTCGATGCAGGTCGCGCGGATGCCCTGTGCCTCGTCGACGGCCTGTCCCGTCGGCAGCAGCGCGCCGCAGGAGGCCCCGGCGACATCGAGAAACTCGATCGGCATGGCCGCCGCCGTACCCGGAACCCCGTCGATCCGGGCTTCGCCCTGGTATTCCACCACGCCGCCGGGCGTCGCCACATGAGCGACGGCGATCCCGCCGGTATTGACCATGCGGATCCGCACCGGCGTGATGCCGTCGCGGGCCGTGACGAGACCGGCCTCGATCGCCCACGGTCCCACGCCGGCGAGGATATTGCCGCAATTCTGCGAAGACGTGACCTCCGCCCTGTCGACGGCAACCTGCAGGAAGAGATAGTCGGCGTCGGCATCGTCCTGCCGGGAGGGCGAGATGACGGCAACCTTGCTGGTCAAGGGATGGGCCCCGCCCAGCCCGTCGATCTGACGCCGGTCGGGCGAGCCCATCGCGGCCAGCAGCACGGCATCGCGCACCCCCTCGTCTGCTGGCAGGTCGCCGGCGGCGAAATACAGCCCCTTCGAGGTGCCGCCGCGCATCAGGGTGGCCGGGATTGCCCGCTGCATGGCGTTACTCGCTGTCTGCCTGGTCGACATAGACCAGGCCTTTCGCCGCGAGCCGTTCGCGCATGTTGTAGATGTCGAGGCCGAGTTCGCCGGCATTGAGCCGTTCGCGCGTCTTCGCTTCCTTCTCCTCGCGCACTTTCGATTTTTCGAGCACGCCTGCGGCCTCCTCGCGAGCGACGACGCAAACGCCGTCATCGTCGGCGACGATCAGGTCGCCGGGCCGGACGAGCGCGCCGGCACAGACCACCGGAACGTTGACGCTGCCCAGCGTTTCCTTGACCGTGCCTTGGGCGTGAATGGTTTTCGACCACACCGGGAAACCCATCGCTGTCAGATCGGCGACGTCGCGGACGCCGGCATCGATGATCAGCCCCCGGACGCCGCGCGCCATCAGGGACCCGGCCAGCAGGTCGCCGAAATAGCCTGCATCGGACGCCGAGGTGGGCGCGACCACGAGCACGTCGCCGGGCCGGCACTGTTCCACCGCCACATGGATCATCCAGTTGTCGCAGGGCGGGATCGCCACCGTGACGGCGGGGCCTGCGATGCGGCTACCGGAGTAGACCGGTCGCATATGGGGGGCCAGCAGCCCCCTGCGGCCCTGCGCCTCGTGCACCGTCGCCACACCGTATCCACCGGCGAGAAAGGCGTCGGTCACGGCCTGGTCCGTGCGCTTGATATTCCGGACGACGACGTTTCCGCCCATCGCTCTTCCTCCAGAGTTTTGCCGGCATCATCCGGAGCTGGGGACGGGAAGGCCAATCGATATTTGTTCCTTGGTATAAGCAAAAGTTGACACTATGGGCGAAAGCGCGCCTGATCGGGACGATCCGTCGGCGGCAGGACCCATGCGGGACGACCCAAAAAAATCGCCCAATATTCGTCATATTCGCTCGGTTCTGGAGGCTTCGAAGGCCGGAACCCTGTCGCTGACGGCCGAGAGAATGCATGTCACGCAACCCGCCGTGAGCCAGGGTATCCATAACGTAGAGAAACGCTATGGAATGAACCTTTTCCGCCGCGGCAAGGATGGCGTGGTGCCGACGGAGGCCGGGGCGCTGCTGATCGGACGCCTGGAGCGGGCCTTCCGGCATCTCGACGCGGCCGATGCAGCGCTGTCCCGCCGCGCGTCGCCTCTCCACGGTCATGTCACGGCCGCCCAGCTCGATGCGCTGATGTCGATCGTCCAGCATGGCTCCTTCGTGCTGGCCTCCCGGGCCATGGGCGTGAGCCGCGCCTCGCTGCACAAATCGCTGCGCGAGCTGGAACGCGTGGTCGGCATCGCGCTCTTCGAGACGACGAGTTTCGGGGTGCGCCCGACCCGGATCGCGGAAGAGTTCGCGCGGCATGTGCGTCTCTACCGGCACGAACTGGACCAGGCCGAGGCCGAGATCGCTGCGCTACGCGGCGGCGAGACGGGACGAACGGTGGTCGGCGCCATGCCGCTCGCCCGCAGCTATCTCCTGCCCAAGGCGGTCAGCGTGTTCACGAAGCGGCATCCGGGACACCGGGTCGCGATCGTCGAGGCGCCCTTCGAGGCCCTGCTTTTGGGGCTCCGGCGTGGCGAGGTCGACATGCTGATCGGGGCGATGCGCGGCGACCTGCCGGCGCGGGAACTGCGCGAGGAACCCCTGTTCGACGACGAGCTGTCCATCGTCATGCGGTCCGCTCACCCGCTGGCGGGGGAAGCAACGCTCACGCCCGAAATGCTGGCCGGCTTCCCGTGGTTGATGCCGCGGATCGCATCTCCGCTGTATGCCCGGTTCGTGGAATTGTTCACGGCGGCAGGGCTCCCCGTGCCCTCCGATGCGGTCGAATGCGGGTCGCTCAGCGCGGCGAGAGTGCTGCTGATGGAGAGCGACCGGCTGATGCTGCTCTCGGGCGCTCAGATCGTGCTGGAGCGCGCGGCGGGCCTGCTGGTGTCCCGTCCGCATCCGGCCGGCCCGATATCGCGGGCGATCGGCCTGACCTACCGCACCGACTGGCGTCCGACCCAGGCGCAAGCAGATCTCATGGACACGGTGCGCGACCTGGCTGCGGAGCGCTTTGCAGGCGGCGGGGCGGCATGATCGCGACCGCTCCATTGCATGCAGGCTTCGCGTTGCCGGCGTCACGGAGGTCACAAAGGGGTTGGAATGCATGCAGAAACCACTATTGATCCGGCTTGTGGCTGAAAGGGAAACAGGATGAAGCCGGCCCGCCGATCGCGTCAGCAAATCCAGGCGCTCCTGAAACTGCGCGAATTCATCCTGACCGGTGTTTTCGAGCCGGGTGAGCGTGTTTCCGAGCTGGCCGTGGTCGACAAGCTGGGCATTTCGCGCACGCCGGTGCGTCTCGCCCTCACCATGCTGGAGCACGAAGGCTATCTCGAGACCCTTCCCGGCGGCGGGTTCCGCGTTCAGGACTTCTCGCCGGAGGATGTCCAGGACGCCATCGATATCCGCGGCATGCTGGAGGGCATGGCCGCACGCGTCGCTGCCGAGCGGCGTCCGGACACCGAGGCGCTGGCGACGATAAGCGAGACGGTGGAGGCCCTGGATCGCGTGGTCCGGGGGGACACGCCGGCGGGCTGGCTCGAACCCTATATCGAGCTCAACGAGGCCTTCCACAACCAATTGTTGGACCTGGCCGACAGCTCGATGATCCGGCGGTCGCTGGCGCATATCGAGTCGCTGCCTTTCGCCTCGCCCAACGCCTTTGTGCTGGTCGGCGTGGAAGTGGGCGAGCAGGCCGAGATTCTCAGATACGGCCAGATGCAGCACCGGCTCATCGTCGAGGCGATCGCGCAGGGCGAGGGCGCCCGTGCAGAGGCGCTGGCGCGCGAACACGCCCGGCTGGCGCGGCGCAATCTGCGGCTCGCACTGCGCCGCGGGGATTTGCTCAAACAGGTCCCGGGGGCCTCGCTGCTGCGTCACGACACGGATACGGCGAAGCGCAAGGCATAGCCGGATTCAGCCGGCACCATCCCGCCAGATCGACTGCAAGGCCTCCACGAACGCCCCGCGCATGGATTCCGGCACGCGCTCCATCATTTCGCGATCGTGCCTGTTCATCTCGGCGAGAGCCTGTTCCGCCAATTGTGCACCGTCCTCGGTCAGGCGCAGGCCGTGCGAGCGTCCGTCCTTGCGCTTGCGCTGTATGAGGCCGCGGTTGTCGAGCCGTGCGATGAGCGGCGTCATGTTGGCGCTACGGATATCCAGCATCCGGCCGATATCGCTTTGCCGGATCCCCGGATTGGCCTGGATGATCACGATCACCGACGCCTCCGTCGGACGAAGGTCGAGCTGGGCCAGCTGGTTCGAGATATTCGCCATTTCGAGCGACGACGCGCGACGCAGCGAATAGCCGACGAGATTTTTCAGGGGATCGGAAGGAGGAGCTTGCATCTCAGGGTCTTGTTGTGGCATCACCAATAAAAAGCTATATTATATAGCAATCGAAAAAACGAACGTTTCGGGAGAGGAAGTACGCAATGAAGTTCGAACGCGTCAATCCGGTCACGGGTGAAGTGGCGAGCAGCGCTGCCGCGATGACGGCGGCAGATGCCGTCGCGGCGGCAGAACGGGCGGAAGCGGCTTTCCCCGAATGGGCGGCCATGGGACCGAATGCCCGGCGTGCCGTACTCATGAAGGCGGCCGCGGCGCTGGAAGCCCGCAAGGATGCATTTGTCGCAGCCATGATGGGCGAGATTGGTGCAACCGCGGGCTGGGCCGGCTTCAATCTGATGCTGGCTGCGGGCATGGTCCGCGAGGCCGCAGCGATCACAACGCAGATCGGCGGCGAGGTCATTCCGTCCGACAAGCCGGGCTGTATGGCGATGGCGCTGCGCGAGCCGGTGGGCCCGATTCTCGGTATTGCGCCCTGGAACGCGCCGATCATTCTTGGCGTGCGCGCCATAGCCGTGCCGCTGGCCTGCGGCAACACCGTCGTTCTCAAGGCCTCGGAAACCTGCCCCCGCACGCACGAGCTGATCGTGGAGGCCTTCGCGGAGGCGGGCTTCCCGGACGGCGCGCTCAATGTCGTCACCAATGCGCCGAAGGATGCCGGCGAGGTCGTCGGTGCGCTGATCGACCATCCGGCCATCCGGCGCATCAACTTCACGGGCTCGACGGCGGTCGGCAAGGTCATCGCAAAGCGTGCCGCAGAACACCTCAAGCCGGTACTTCTGGAACTGGGCGGCAAGGCGCCGCTGATCGTGCTGGAGGATGCCGATCTCGACGAGGCCGTGAAGGCGGCGGCTTTCGGTGCCTTCATGAACCAGGGCCAGATCTGCATGTCGACGGAACGGATCATCGTCGTTGACGCCGTGGCCGACGACTTCGCTGCCCGCTTTGCGGCCAAGGCGAAGTCGATGCCCACCGGGGATCCGCGCGAGGGCGATACGCCGCTGGGTGCCGTGGTCGACCGCAACACGGTCGACAAGGTGAACAGCCTGATCGCCGACGCCGAAGCGAAGGGCGCGAAAGTCCTGTCCGGCGGCCGGGCGGACAGCGTGCTGATGCCGGCCACGGTGCTGGACGGTGTGACCGACGCAATGTCGCTCTACAGCGACGAGAGTTTCGGTCCGGTCGTCGCCATCATCCGTGCGAAGGATGAGGAAGACGCGATCCGCCTGGCCAATGATAGCGAGTACGGCCTGTCTGCTGCAGTCTTCACCCGCGACACGGCGCGCGGCCTGGGCGTGGCGCGGCGCATCCGTTCCGGCATCTGCCATGTGAACGGGCCGACGGTGCACGATGAGCCGCAGATGCCCTTCGGCGGCGTCGGGGCGTCCGGTTATGGGCGTTTCGGCGGCAAGGCGGGTATCGCAGAGTTTACCGAATTACGCTGGATCACGCTGGAAACGCAATCCGGTCACTATCCGATCTGACGACATCCAGAAGGACAAGAAAAAGATGACTAGCAAGGCAAGCAAGGCTGAAGCGACTGCGGAGCGGAGCGAGGAAGACACCGTCGCCTACGAGGTGAGCGGCGGCATCGCCTGGGTGAAGTTCAACCGTCCCGAAAAGCGCAACTGCATGAGCCCCAAACTGAACCGGCAGATGATGCGGGTGCTGGAGGATCTGGAGTTCCGCGACGATGTCGGCGTTCTGGTGCTGACCGGTGAAGGCACGGCCTGGTCGGCGGGCATGGATCTCAAGGAATACTTCCGCGAGACCGAGGCACAGGGTCTGGGCGCCGTGCGCCAGACCCAGCGCGAGGCCTATGGTTGGTGGCGGCGTCTGCGCTGGTACCAGAAGCCGACAATTGCCATGGTCAACGGCTGGTGCTTCGGGGGCGGTTACGGTCCGCTGCTCGCCTGCGATCTCGCGTTCGCCGCCGAGGAAGCCCAGTTCGGCCTGTCGGAAATCAACTGGGGCATCCTGCCCGGCGGCGGCGCCACAAAGGTGGCGTCCGAGCTGATGAGCTACCGCAATGCCATGTACCATGCGATGATGGGCGAGCCCATCGACGGCATCAAGGCGGCCGAATGGGGGCTGGTGAACGAAGCGCATCCCCTCGAAACGCTCGAGGCGCGCGTGACCGAAGTCGCGAGTACGCTGCTGGGCAAGAATCCGGTCGCGCTGAAAGCCACGAAGGATGCGATCCGCCGGGTGCGCGAAATGACCTACGACAATGCCGAGGACTATCTTGTCCGCGCGCAAGAGGCGGCGAACTCGTTCGACAATGACGGCCGCAAGGAAGGCATCCGCCAGTTCATCGACGAAAAGGCCTACAAGCCGGGGCTGGCATCCTACGACACGTCCAAGCAGAAAACCTGACGGCCGGTCCATGGCGTCTTCGGCCGACTTCATCGCCCTGCATGCCCGCCTCCAGCCCGACCGGCAGGCAGCGCGGGATCTCGCCAGCGGCCGGCACTGGACCTATGCCGAACTGCATGTGGCGACTGCGCAATTCGCCGCGGCGTTGGTCGCGCGCGGCATCAGGGCGGGCGACCGCGTCGCTGTGATTGCCGGAAATTCCGTGGACCTGGCGCTGCTGCACCATGCCTGTGCCCGTATCGGTGCGATCTATGTGCCGCTGAACTGGCGTCTTTCGTCGGTGGAACTGTCCTGGCTGATCGAGGATTGCGAGCCGGCGCTTGTGGTCGGCGATGCCAGGCTGGAGGCGGCCGGCATCGAAGGCCTGGCGCTGGCCGACCTCGCCGCCGAGGCCGCGCGTCTCGCCCCCAGGCCCGACAGCCCGATCGATCCCGACCGGCCGTCGCTGATCCTCTACACGTCCGGCACGTCGGGGCGTCCCAAGGGCGCCGTCATCAGCGAGCGCAATCTTGCCGAGACGGCCATCAATTTCTCGCTTCTGGGCCAGGTTGACCGAGACAGCGTCTTTCTGGTCGATGCGCCGATGTTCCACATCATCGGACTGGTGACCAACTTCCGCCCGGCCTTCATGCGCGGCGGTAGCGTTGTGGTGTCGGACGGGTTCAATCCCGGGCGCACTCTGGAGCGGCTGGGCGACCCGCAGATCGGCGCCACCCACTATTTCTGCGTTCCGCAGATGGCGGCGGAGCTGCGTGCGGAGCGCGGTTTCGATCCGGAACGGCTTTCCGGTCTGACAGCCCTGTTCACCGGCGGCGCGCCGCATCCGGCAGCCGACATTGTCGCCTGGCTCGATGCCGGCATAGCGGTCGCCGACGGGTTCGGGATGAGCGAGGCCGGAACGGTGTTCGGCATGCCGCTTGACCCTCGGCTGATCCGGGAGCGTGCGGGCTCGGCCGGCTTCGCGACGCCACGGGTGCAGAGCCGTATCGTCGACGAGGCCGGGCGCGACTGCCCGGTGGGCGAGGCCGGAGAGCTGCTGCTGCGCGGCGACAATATTGCGTCGGGTTACTGGCGCCGGCCCGAGGACACCCGGGCGGCGTTTCTGGACGGCGGCTGGTTCCGGACCGGGGATGTCGTGCGCGCCGATGCCGAGGGCTATCACTGGCTGGTCGACCGCAAGAAGGACATGTTCATTTCCGGCGGCGAAAACGTGTATCCGGCCGAGGTGGAGGCTGTCCTGGCCGGCCATCCGGCGATTGCCGAATGTGCCGTCATCGGCGTGCCCGATGCGCGCTGGGGCGAGGTGGGGCACCTGTTCGTGGTGCCTGCCGGCGAGGCCGTACCGGATATGACCGCGATCCTGTCGTCGCTCGACGGGCGGCTCGCGAGGTTCAAGATTCCCAAACATACCAGCCTGATCGAGGCGCTTCCGCGCAACGGCGCCGGAAAGGTGCTGAAAACCGAACTGCGGGCGCGTGCAAGGACGGAGGATGCCTGACCGGCATCCGGGAGGCCCGACAGGCTCCAGAACGACAACATAGACGGTGCCCTGGGGAGGGAAGCATGAGTCAACAACCGAGCGAGATTCTTGCGCAATCGCGCATGAGCGGCATGCAGATCATGGCCGTGACCCTGTGTGTGCTGCTGAACGCCCTGGACGGTTTCGACGTCCTGTCGATCAGCTTTGCGGCACCCGGGATCGCCGAGGAATGGAACATCTCGCGCGGTGCGCTGGGCATCGTCCTGTCGATGGAGCTGATCGGCATGGCGGTCGGCTCGATCCTGCTGGGCCGGGTCGCCGATCTTATCGGCCGGAGGCCGACCATCCAGCTCTGTCTCGTCGTGATGATGGCGGGCATGTTTTTGGTGCCGTTTGCCGACGGGCTCGGGCAGCTTTCGGTCTACCGTCTGCTCACCGGGCTGGGGATCGGCGGCATGCTGGCGAGCACCAATGCGATGGTTGCGGAATACGCCAATGCCCGCTGGCGCACCCTCGCGGTCACCATCATGGCCGCCGGCTATCCGCTGGGCGCCATCGTCGGCGGTTCGGTCTCGTCCATGCTTCTTGTCCACTACGACTGGCGTTCGGTGTTCTTTTTCGGCGGAGCGGTAACGGCGGTCTTCCTGCCCGTGGTCATGATCCTGCTGCCGGAATCGATCGAATATCTCGACCGTTGCCGTCCGCGCGGGGCGCTGGAGCGTATCAACAAGACGCTGAAGAAGATGGGGCACACGACAATCACGGCCCTTGGGGATGTCGTCGAGACGCAAAAAGGCAAAGGGTTCAGACAGCTTTTCGGTCCGGCTCTGATACGGGTCACCCTGTTGCTGACGCTGGCCTATTTCGCGCACATCATGACCTTCTATTTCATCCTGAAATGGATCCCCAAGATCGTCGTCGACCTGGGCTATGTGCCGTCAGAGGCGGGGGGCGTGCTTGTGGCCGCCAATATCGGCGGTATGGCGGGTTCCCTCCTGCTGGGATTGCTCTCGGTCCGGTTCAATACGCGTTGGCTGGTGATCGCCGCGCTCGGCCTCGCTTTCGCGATGGTGACCTATTTCGGCCGGGGGCAGGACACGCTGGCTCAGCTCGCCCTGATTTCGGCGATTGCCGGCTTCTGTACGAATTCAGCCGTGGTCGGGCTCTACGCCCTCTTCGTGGAGTCCTTCCCCACCGAGGTCCGTGCCAGCGGCACGGGCTTCGTGATCGGGGTCGGACGGGGCGGCGCCGCGCTCGGGCCGATCATTGCGGGCTTCCTGTTCGAGACCGGCTTCGGCCTGTCCGGGGTCGCCCTGGTCATGGCGAGCGGATCGCTGGTTGCCCTGGTGGCCCTGCTTCTGCTCGGCCGCAAGCGCGTCGCGGTATCGGCGTGACCGGAGGCGGCGCGAGGCGTTTGAACGCAAAAGGTGTTGCGCGCATGCACCAAGGCCGCGCTATCAGGCGGAGATTTCAAAATAGCTATGTGCAATAGCATTTAACTGCTATATCTTATAGCTGTTATAGCCAAACAAGGCCTGCGACAGTTCGGCGCAAGACCGACGGGGCCAAAAAGGGGAGGAGAATATGGTCCGTAAGGGTCAAGGAGCGCGTGCGCTCGCCGGACATCTGTGTCCGAAACTCGTATTGCTCACCACAGCGGCCTGCCTTGCGGCACCGGCCTGGGCTCAGGACGCGCCTGCACCGGAAGGGGCGGAGGCCCGGGCGGACCAGGATGTCATCCTGGTCACCGCGCGCCGTCGCGAAGAGAGCATGCAGGATGTTCCTGTCTCGGTGAGTGCCGTCTCGGCCGAAGACCTTGAACGCCAGGGCATCACCAATACCGTGGAACTGGACGAGATCGTTCCCAATCTCCAGTTCACGACCTACGGAACGCTCACCGGCAACAATTCCGCCGCCCAGGTCTTCATCCGCGGTATCGGCCAGACCGACGCCACACCCGCGGTGGATCCCGGTGTCGGCATCTATATCGACGACGTCTATATGGGCCGTTCCGTGGGCGGGGCGATGGACTTCCGTGATATTGCGGGCGTCCAGGTCCTGCGCGGCCCCCAGGGCACGCTGTTCGGCCGCAACACGATCGGCGGCGCGGTGCTCCTGTCGACCAACGAACCGGGGGCCGGCAATACGGTCCGGCTCGGTATAGGCGAAGACAATCTCTTCGAAGGGTTCATCGCGCTCGACGTGCCGATGAGCGACCAGCTCCAGGGCCGGGTTTCCCTCGGCGCGCGGCAGCGGGACGGATATGTGCGCAGGGCTGTCGACGGTTCGGATCTCGGCGATGAAAATACCTGGACCGCCCAGGGCACGTTGCGCTGGGAGCCGTCGCCGGACCTGAGCTTCGTCCTGCGGGCGGACTACACAGAAGAGGATGAAAACGGTTCGCCCTTCGTCTTCCTCGAAATCAACGAGAGCCAGCTATTCCCGATCATCGGAAGCCTGATTGCAGGATGCCCGGGTGTCGGCTTCCCTCCGCCGACACCCGTGCCGATGATCGACGATCCGCGTTGTGCGAACGATTTCCAAGAGATGGGACCGTTCACGAACGGCGGCACCTATCCGGTCTCCAGTACGCTGGAGAACGGCGGTATCGCACTGACCGCGGAGTGGGACGTCAACGATACCTTCTCGATCAAGTCGATCACGTCGGCGCGCACGCTCGACTGGACCGGTTCGCGGGATGCGGACAACACCCCGCAGCTTATCCTGCACACGAACTATGACAGCGAGAGCGAGCAGTTCAGCCAGGAATTCCAGGCATTGTTCGATCTGGACGCCGTCACGGGTGTGGCCGGTCTCTACTATTTCGACGAGGACTCATACGATCGTCTGATCGTTCCGCTCGGTACGCCTGGAACGTCGTACGATACCCAACGCGTCAACATGGGCACGGAAGCCTGGGCGGCGTTCACCGAATGGACCTGGGACATCTCCGAGATTCTGAGCGTCAGCGGCGGCCTGCGTTATACCGAGGAAGACAAGAGCATTCAGGGCTCGCTGTTCAACGTCCCCGGCGTGAACACGCCGGAACCGGCGATCCCGACGACGCTGTGCCCCTTCGGCGGTCCTCCGCCGACCCAGGCCGGCTGCCTCTTCATCAGCGACGACGAGTACAGCCAGGACTTCTCCTCGCTCACCGGCTCGGCCAGCGTCCAGTATCGCTGGAGCGATCGGTTCATGACCTATTTCCGCTTCGCCCAGGGCTTCAAGAGCGGCGGGTTCAACCAGCGTTACAATGCTGCGCCCCCGGGCAACATGCCCATCGCTTTCGACGAGGAGACGGCGGAGAGTTTCGAGATTGGCTTCAAGGCCAATCCGGCGCGCGGGATGCGGCTGAACGGTGCGATCTTCACCACCAAGTATGACGACATCCAGCTGACCTACCGGCTGGGCGTGGTGCCGCTCCTGTTCAATGCCGGCGAGGCCACCATCGAAGGGGCCGAACTGGAATGGACCTGGGCGCCGACCGTGGACCTGATGCTGGATGCCAGCCTGGGCTATCTTGATGCCGGCTATGACAGCATCAACGATCCGACCATCGGCGGCACAACGCCTAGCGCCGTCGCCACGTTGAGCAGCAACCTGCCCTTCGTGCCCGACTGGACCTGGCATGTCGGCGCGTCCTACACCTTCCATCCGACGCCGGACTACGACCTGATCCCGCGTATCGATATCAGCTACACCGACAGCATGTATTTCGATGCCGGAAACTCGGCGAACATCGCGCCGGATGCCGTCACCCTGGTCAACGGGTCGGTGACCCTGGTCAGTCTCGACCGCAACTGGCGGCTGGCGCTTAACGGTCACAATCTGACCGACGAGCTCTATCCGGTGGCCGGCACGTCTTCGACGACGACCTCGTCGGGCTATGCCGAGATCATCAACGCCCGCCCGCGGAACTTCACGCTGAGTTTCACGGTCGATTTCTAAACGGGCCAGACGATAGCGGAGACCGGCTGCCGGATGGCGGCCGGTCTTTGCGTTCGGGTCAGCTCTGGAAAACGACGGTCTTGCGGCCGTTCATCAGGACCCGGTCCTCGAGATGCCAGGCAACGGCCCGCGCCAGCACGCGCCGTTCGATATCGCGTCCTTTCCGGACCAGGGCATCGGGGCGGTCGGCGTGAGTGATCGGTTCGACGTCCTGCACGATGATCGGACCTTCATCGAGATCCGACGTGACGTAGTGCGCCGTTGCCCCGATCATCTTGACGCCGCGCTCGTGGGCCTGGTGATAGGGCTTGGCGCCCTTGAAGCCGGGCAGGAAGGAGTGGTGGATATTGATGCAGCGCCCGTGCAGGTAGCCGGCCATGTCCCCGGACAGGATCTGCATATAGCGCGCCAGCACCACGAGCTCCGTACCGGTTTCCTGGATGATCGCCTTGATCCGGGCTTCCTGCTCCGGCTTCGTCTGCGCGGTCACCGGCAGATAATGGTAGGGGATGTCGCCGATCAGGGTGAGGTTCAGCGCCTCCTGCGGGTGGTTGGAGACGATTCCCACCACGTCCATCGGCAATTCCCCGATCCGGTGGCGATAGAGAAGATCGCCCAGGCAATGGTCGAACCGCGAGACCAGCAGCAGCACGCGCTGCCGGTGAGCCTTGTCGCGCAGTTTCCAGGTGAAGCCGTTTTCGCCGGCGAGGGTGTGCAAGCCGGTTTCGAAGGCTTCGGCCTCGTCCTCGCCGGGCTCGATGTCGAACTCGACCCGCATGAAGAAGCGGCCGGTTTCCAGATCGTCGAATTGCTGGGCCTCGGTGACATTGCCGCCGCGGGAATGAATGAGGCCGGCCACGCCGGCCACGATTCCCGGCCGGTCGTTACACGAAAGCGTAAGGACATAGCTCTTCTTCATGCGGTCATCTCCTCCCGGGACGCACTTCCGCGGAATAGCGGGCATCAAAATTGTATGCAATATGCTCTCTAATGGGCTTGATATATCGCTTATTCGATAATAATGCATACAATAATAAATCGGGAGGAGGCCCCAATGAGCCGTAAATCGCTCGAAGACGTCATTCGTGCGGCCGGAAACACGGTCGACCTGCTGCGCAATTCGCAGATCGGCGCCTATGTCTATCCGGTCGTGCCGACCGAGTTTTCCAACTGGCGCGACGAACAGCGTGCCTGGCGGGAAACCGCGGTCCTGTTCGACCAGTCGCATCACATGGTCGATCTGTTCATCGAGGGGCCGGACGCGCTGAAACTGCTGTCGGATACGGCGATCAACAGTTTCGCGAACTTCCGCGTCGACACGGCCAAGCAGTACGTGCCGTGCTCCTATGACGGGCATGTGATCGGCGACGGAATCCTGTTCTATCTGGCGGAAAACAAGTTCGTCTTCGTGGGGCGGGCGCCGTCGGCCAACTGGCTGATGTTCCATGCCGAGACCGGCGGATACGATGTCGAGGTCCGCAAGGACGACCGCTCGCCCGGCGCGCCCATGGGCAAGGCGGTGACACGCGTGCACTACCGCTACCAGATCCAGGGCCCGAACGCGCAGCAGGTGATCGAGAAGCTCACCGGCGCGCCCATGCCCGACATCAAATTCTTCAATATGGGCCATATCGACATCAAGGGCCGCAAGGTGCGGGCGCTCCGCCACGGCATGGCCGGCGCGCCGGGCCTCGAGATCTGGGGGCCCTATGCCGAGGGCGCGGAAATCCGCGACGCCATCCTGGAGGCCGGTGCGGAGTTCGGCATCGTGCCGGTCGGTTCGCGCACCTACGCCACCAATACGCTGGAATCCGGCTGGATTCCGTCGCCCCTCCCGGCCGTCTATACCGGCGAGAAGATGAAGGCCTACCGCGAATGGCTGCCGGCCGACGGCTACGAAGCCATGGGATCGATCGGCGGCAGTTTCATGTCCGGGAATATCGAGGACTACTAT
The DNA here is from genome assembly GCA_034659015.1 of Pseudomonadota bacterium. Lineage (GTDB taxonomy): Bacteria > Pseudomonadota > Alphaproteobacteria > Caulobacterales > Maricaulaceae > Maricaulis. The sequence continues at coordinate 506,191 of JAYEGL010000001.1, forward strand.
CTCACGCCCTTCGAGCTGGGCTACGGACCCTTCATCAAGTTCGACCACGATTTCATCGGCCGCGAAGCGCTGGAAAGGATCGATCCGAAGACCCAGCGCCGCAAGGTCACCCTGGCCTGGAACGGCGAGGACATGGCGCGGCTCTTCGCCTCCTATTTCGCAGGCGGGGAAAACGGGAAATTCTTCGACCTGCCGCTCGCCAACTATGCCTCCTCGAACTACGACGCCGTGCTGCACGGGGGCGAGCCGGTCGGTTTCTCCATGTTCACCGGCTACAGCTTCAACGAACGCACGGCGCTGTCCCTGGCCACCATCGATCCGCGGGTCGAGATCGGCCAGGAGGTGACCGTCCTGTGGGGCGAGCCGGACGGCGGCACCGCCAAGACCACGGTCGAGCGTCACACGCAGTTCAAGATGCGCGCAGTGGTCAGCCCGGTGCCCTATTCCCGCGTCGCGCGTGAGCAATACGCTGCCGGATGGCGTACGGAGACGGCGGAATGACGGGCCCGGCTTTCCCGACCGCCCGCCGCGGACTTCGGTGCGAAGCATGACAGCCCTGCCGCGCGCCGAACAAGCGGAACCCCGGACCGCGCTGGCGGAGCTTCTTCGCGGGTACAGCGTGGAAGTGACGACCCGCGACACGAAGTCCCTCGCCCAGGCACAGGCCGTGCTGCCGGCCGGTACCGAGGTGTTCGTCGCGGCTCTGCCGAAGGAGAAGGCCGGCCGCCAGGTCGATGTGGCGGCGGCCCTGCGCGCGATGGGTCATGTGCCCGTCCCCCACATTGTCGCGCGCAATATCGCCGACCGGGCGGAGCTGGACGCCGTCCTGGGGCGTCTGGTGCGGGAGGCCGGCGTGGACCGGGTCCTGGTGCTTGGCGGCGATCGCGACAGGCCTGCCGGAGCGTTTGACAGCGCGCTCCAGCTGATCGAGACCGGCCTGTTCGAAGCGCACGGCATTTGCCGGATCTGCATCTCCGCCTATCCCGAAGGCCATCCCCGCATTCCCGATTCCGTGCTCGACTCGGCGCGGGCCGCCAAGCTGGCCCAGGCGGAGACACGCGGGCTTTCGGTGGAACTGGTCAGCCAGTTCTGCTTCGATGCGGCACCGGTCATCGCGCTGGCCGAGCGCCTGCGCGACGAGGGCTGCAAGGCCCGCCTGCGGGTTGGTGTGGCCGGCCCGGCCGACCGGGCAACGCTGATCAAGTATGCCATGATCTGCGGTGTGGGCCCTTCGCTGCGGGCCCTGAAGGAACGCCAGGGGCTTGCCCTGACCATGTTGTCCGGGGAAACGCCCGAAGCCATGCTGGGGCAGGTCGCGGAAGCCTGCCGTCAGCAGCCCGATCTGCCGATTTCCGGCACACACTTTTTCACCTTCTCCTCGCTGGCTGAAAGTGCCCGCTGGGCGAACCGGTATTCGTCCATGGCCTCGTGACGTCCCACAAGGCGTTCGGTACGGCATCCCGCATTCCGTTACGCGGCGCATCTCCGGCGCCGGCAAAGTTTCAGCGCGACGTAGGCGTATTCCCGCTTTCAGAGACCGCCCGTCACTCTCCAATTCCGCGCCACTTCGCCGCCGCGTCCCACTGAGGCCCCTCGGTATCCCGCTGGCACCATCGCGCCGCCTACCGGCCGCTGGCGTCTCCCTCGAGGGCTGCCGCCGGCAGGGGCTGCCAGTCATGGGGCGGGCGGCCGACATGGCGGGCATACCAGTCCAGCTCCGCATTGATGCGGAACAGGCGGTGGGACAGGTCCGAGAAGGAATGGCCTTCGCCCGGTGCCAGGTAGAGCCGGGTCTCCACGCCCAGATTGCGCAGCGCCTGGTAGAGCATGATCGACTGGGACGGGTGGACGCGTTCATCATTCTCGCCGGCAAAGATCAGGGTCGGCGTGGTCACCCGGTGCAGGTCGCGCAGCAGGGATTGCGGGTAGAAGACCTCCTCCAGCGCGCCCTCGGCCCAGGCATCGGCGCCGAAGAGCAGGCGCCGGGCCCCCCGTGTGTCGCTGGTCAGATGGTGCATCGCCCAGTCGACGGCGCTGGCGCCGGTCGCGGCGGCGCGGAACCGGCCGGTCGTCGAGATCAGCCGGTTGGTCATGTGTCCGCCGGCACTCCAGCCGGACATGATCAGCCGGTCCGGATCGGCGCGTCCTGTCGCGACGAGATGGTCGACGCCGCTGAGCACGTCGGTATCGGAATGGGCGAAATAGGTGCCGTGCATGGCGCGCATGAAATCGTCGCCATAGCCCACACCGCCGCGATAGTTCACCCACAGCACGCCATAGCCCCGCGCCGCCAGAACGGGCACGTAGCGTCCCCATTTCCACTGGCCGAATTCGTCGGCCGACCGGGGGCCGCCATGGGCCTGAACCACAAGCGGCGGCGGGCTGTCGCCGTCGTGGCCGAGCGGCGGAAAATAGAACCCTTCGATGACCTGCCCGTCATCGCTCTGCCAGCGGATCAGCTGCTGTTCGGGGCGATGGAAGGGGGCCACTGTTGCAGCCCCGATCGTGGTCAGACGTGTGTCCTCCCCGTCGGGCGTGATGCGCCAGACATCGCCATTCGTGTCCGGCGTCTGGAAGAGGGCCATCACGGCTCCGCTGTCATCGACCGACCAGTCCATCAGGCGGCGATCGCGCAAGGACAGCTCGGTGATCGCGCCGGTGTCCGCATCGATGCGCACCAGGCCGGAGCGCACGCCCGCGCGTACCGCCACGATCAGGCTGCTCCCGTCCGGCGCCCAGGCCAGCCCGTCGACGTCGAAATCGACGTCCGTGGTGAGAATGCGCCGCTGTCCGCTTTCGATGTCCAGAACGACCAGATTGTACTGCACATAGTCGAGCCCCGCCTCGGTGACGCGGGCGCGATAGGCGATGCGGCGGCCATTGGGCGACAGGGTCGCATGGCTCTCCATCCAGTCATTGTCGGTGACCTGCCGGAAGGATGCAGCGCCCGGCTGCGGGGTGTCGCTGACCCACAGTTCGCTGTCGTAGGCGGAGTCCAGATCGCCGGCCGGCGCGATGCGGATCATCAGCGTGCCGTTGGCGGCGATGTCGTAGCTGCGCACCGACCAGTTGCCCTGTGTCATGCGCTGGCTTTCGCCGGTTTCCGGGTCGACGCGCCAGAGGTGGCGGTGGCGGACGGTCTCGAAATAGGGATCGATCCGCGCGAAGCGATCGCGTTCCGCCTCGCTGTAGTCGTCGGTGGCGAGGAAGTAGATCCAGGCGCCGTCCGGCGACCAGGATATGCTGCGGACCGATGTCGGGTGGCGCGTCAGGCGGCGTAGCCCGGTGCCGTCCGGATCCGCCAGGAAGACCTCGTCCCGGCTGCTGCCCTCGGGCGGCATGTCGACGGCAAGGCGCCGGCCGTCCGGCGAGATCGCGACGCTGTCGGCATCGTCGAGCGCGGGAAGGTGGTCCAGCGTGCCGGCCATGATGTCATAGCGCCAGTACTGGTCGATCCGCGCGTCCTCGGCCCAGTCGGCAATGGAACGCGTGACCAGGGCGCGGCGGCCGGAGGCGTGAAGATCGACATCGCTCAGCCGGGCCAGCGAAACCATGTCGACCGGTGTCATGTCGCGGTCGGCGGCGGGAATGGCGGGGCGCGCCTCCAGACGTGTCGTGGCTTCCGTTGCGACGTCGGCGGCCGGGTTCTCGGCGGCGGTGGGGTGTGCACAGGCGGTCGCGGCCGCAAGGACGGCCACGGCAGGAAGAAGGGAACGAGCGAACATGGGACCTTGGAAGGGCGCCCCGGCGGCGCCGCATGATTGGGGGAAAAGGGCATCCGGCGTCCCCGTCTGCCAGGAGGCAGCGCGGTGACGCCGGACGGTTCCGTCTCGGAGGAGAGACTAGAAGGAGGAGCGGACGCCGACGTAGAACTGGCGGCCGATCAGATGGTTCTGCGGGCTGTTGATGTTCGAGCTGCTGCCCGTGTTGAAATTGCCCGGCATGAAGGGACCGATATTGTCGAACAGGTTGGTAACGCCGGCATACACGCTGGTCCGGCGGTCGTCGCCGAAACGGTAGCGGGCATAGATGTTCGACACGAACTGGTCGTCGGCCTTGAAGTAGTAGGGATCGTCCGGATCCACATCGAGGTCGTCGACCCCGCCCGACTCGTAGCGCAGCGTGTAGCTGGCGTAGAACTCGCCACGCGACCAGGACAGGCGCGCCCGGGCCTCGTGGGTCGGGTCGTACATCGAACCGTTGGAGTCCTCGAGTTCGGGCTGACCGTTCTCGCCGATGAATTCGTACTCGTCGGCGAGGGAGCGCGAATAGCGCAGGTCGAGGCCGAATTCACCCGGCAGCGACGGGACTTCGAAGTCCCAGAGAACCGAGACGTCGACCCCTTCGGACAGCAGCTCGTTGAGGTTCTCCTCACGGTTGATCACCTCGATCACGTCGCCGTTCGAGGCATCCCGGGTGATCACGTCGCAGAAGCGGTTATTGGGGAAGTTCGGCGACCCGTAGCACAGATCCACGGTGGTCTGGGTCGATACTGCTCCGATCGCGTCTTCGACGCGGATATTGTAGTAATCCACGATGAAGGTCAGGTCCTCGGCAAACGCCGGGGCCCAGACGGCGCCGACCGTGAACGTGTCTGCGGTCTCTTCCTTGAGCGTGTTGTTGCCCGCGTTCGGCGCATAGACCGATCCGTCGAAATCCGCCGGTGCGCCGTCATAGTCGGGATCGGCGAAATAGGCCTGCACGCCCGGCTCCGACTGGCAGTTGGCCGTGATCACGGCCGGGTCGAAATCGCTTCCCGGCGGTGCCGTGATGCCCGTGCCGTCCGGCAGCAGCCCGTCGCACGGGTCGTTGAGGCTGTCGAAGTCCTGGCGCGGGGCCGAGAAGAACTCCGTGATCGTCGGCGCGCGCTGCGACCGCGAATACTGGCCGCGCAGACGCAGCGTGTCGGTCGGCTGCCAGTAGCCGCCGGCATTGTAGGAATAGATCGTGCCGATGGTGGAATAATCGGCGATCCGGGCGGCCAGCTGGGCCGTGACCGTCTCGACGATCGGGATCTCGACCTCAGCGAAGGCTTCGATGACATCGAAGCTCGCCTCGATCTCGGGGACGACCGAGAGGCTGGTGGTTTCTTCCAGGACGATGTCGTCGACATCGGTGTCCTGGGTTTCCTCGCGCCACTCCGCACCGAAGGCCGCGACGACCGCACCGGCAGGGAGTTCGAACAGCGCGCCGTCCATGGAGCCGCCGATCACGATCTGCTCGCGGACCTGGCGGAGATGCCCCTCGATCTCGATGTATTCGAGCATTTCCGGCGTGATGGAGCCCTCGCCGAAGATGTCCAGCGGCACGCAGCCATCCGCACGGGCCTCGGCATTGACGCACCGATAGCCGCCACTGCCGTCCGGCTCGATGTCCAGCGCGTAGTGAATGTTCAGATAGTTCAGATTATTGCCCTGGATCTGGTTCTGTTCGAACCGGCCATAGGTGGCGAAGGTCGTCCAGTGCCAGGTCTCGCCGAACTCGCCGTCCAGCCCGAAGGCGAAGCGGGCGGTCTCGCGCTCATTGTCGCGGGTTTCCTGTCCCGCCTCGACGAAGCGGCGATACCAGCTGACCGAGCCGGAGCGGGTCTCCTCGACCGCGGGCGGAATGAAGGGGTGATCGGCGGCGATGTAGCCGATGTCGAAGGAGTTGTCGGCCGGGCCGACATCGGTGGAGTAGATGGCGGATTCGTAGGAGCCCTCGTACAGGCTGTCGACACGCGACCAGAGCACATCGCCGAAGACCTCGATCCGCGGCGCGACCTCGTAGCGGCCGCGAAGTGCGCCGGTCCAGGCGGTCACCTCCGGCGACAGCGTGCGGCCGGGGCGGAAATTGAACCCGTCGATGTCGGTCTCGAAGGCATCCGAGGGATCCCGGCCGTCGGGCAGCAGGGATTTGTCATTGTACCACACGCCGTCGATGTTCCAGGCGTCGTCGCCCTCGAAGCGGCCGCCCGGCAGGTAGGAGCTGAGGTAGGTGTCGTTGAATTCGCCGTCGCCGGACCAGTCGTCGAAGCGCAGGGAGTCCGGGCGCGTCGCGTCGGCATAGACCGGCGTTTCGTGATCATAGCTCAGGGCGAACATGACATTGCCGCGGCCTTCGTCGAAATTGCGGCCCATGGTCAGCTCGACCGTGGTCTCTTCCTCGCCGCTGGCATCGGCCCAGCCGTAACGGGCGTTGACCTCGATGCCCTCCATGTCGCGCTCGAGGATGATGTTGGCCACGCCGGCGATCGCGTCGGAGCCGTAGATCGCCGAGGCGCCGCCCGTGGTGACCTCGATGGATTGCACGAAGCCGGCGGGAATCGTCTGCAGGCTGACGCGTTCGCCATTGCCCGAATTCGACACGGCCCGGCGGCCGTTGATCAGCACCAGCGTCCGGCTGGAGCCCAGGCCGCGCAGATTGACCGTCGACAGGCCGGAGTTCTGGATGGAAAGCTCCGTGTTCTCGGGCGACAGGCTGGGATCGACGCCGGGAATTTCCGTCAGCAGCTCGCCGATATCGACCGTGCCGGCCTCATTGATGTCGTCCGTGGTGAAGATCTGGGTCGGGATGGCCGTCGTCGCATTGGAGCGGTGAATGCGCGAGCCCGTCACGACGATCGTGTCTTCGCTCGACGCTGCCGTGGTGTCCTGCGCCACTGCGGCGCCGCTCAGAAGCAGGGTCGCGATCGACACGCCACTCATCAGAAGTCCGCGCCCGTGTTTTCCGCGGCTCCGGTTTGCCAAACTCATTCGAAATCCCCTCTGGTTTCAGCGCCGTCCCCTCGACTGTGCGCAATGTTGGTAGAGGGGAGACACGCGAGGGCGTCTTTCGGGTACCTGCGATGTCGCAAAATGTCGCGTAATGTGACGCAGGCCTACCAGCGGGCGCGGATGCCCGCGTAGAAGCGGCGTCCCCCGACATCGTATCCCGGGGCGAAATTCCGCCGGCCGCCGCTTTCCGTGCCGCTGGGCAGGAAGGGGCCGTAATCGTGGAACAGGTTGTTGACGCCTGCGAACACGCGGATCCGCCGGTCCGAAGCAAGGGTGTAGTGGGCGTAAAGATCGTGCTGCATCCAGGGGTCTATATCCAGAAACAGCATGTCGTCCGCATTCGGTGCGGCCGCGCGTGCGTGGCTGTCCAGCGCCGAGCCGACATAGCGCACCCGCCACTGCAGCCGCCATTGTGCCCGTGACCAGCCCAGGCGGGCTGTCCAGCGATGTTCGGGCGCCCCGACCTCTCCATCCCAGACGGTGTGCAGGATCGCGCCGTCGGAACGCTCGAACTCCTGTTCCAGCGTGCCGGTATGATTGTACAGCACCCGCAAGTCCCACGCCCCGGCTAGCGGCGTATCCGGGCCGGTCTGCCAGCGATAGTCCAGCGTGACGTCGAGCCCGGCGGAACGGATCTCGTTGAGATTGGCCAGGCGGTTGGACATGCGGCGGACTTGGCCGTCATCGGCGCGCACAATGCTGTCGCAATAGGCGTTGTCGCCGATCGCCAGGGTGGCGCCGTAGCACTCCTCCAGCAGGGCCTGGCTGCTCAGGGAGGAAATCGCGCCGGATACGCGGATATCGTAGAGCTCGACGGACAGGCTGAGCCCCTCCAGGGCCGATGGCGTGGCGACGGCTCCGAGCGTCACGGCGTCGGAGCGTTCTTCCGCCAGATCCGGATTGCCGGAGTTGGGCGCGTAGATATTCGTGATGCGTTGCTCGTATACGCCGTTATCGGAGATCGCCCGGGCAATGCCGGGTTCGGCGCGGCAATTCTCCGCCAGATCGCCGGTGGTCTCTGCGGTAATGCCATGACAGGGGTCGCTCACCGTATCGTAGTCGCCGCGGGGCCCGGAATAGAGTTCCGTCAGGCTCGGCGCGCGCTGCGCCCGGGAAACCTGGCCGCGCAAGCCGAGCTGGTCGTTGACCATCCAGGACAGGCCGAGCCGGTAGCTGGCGACCAGTCCGACCCGGTCGGTATCGTAGTGCGCCAGGCGCAGAGCGGCCGACAGGTCGAGCTGTTCGATACCCGGACGGTCCTCGATCACGGCCAGGCGGGTCTCCGCGAAGGCTTCGCCGGCGTGGGACACGGCGTCGAGACCGGGCACGCCGACATAACCTGTCTCGTGCCGCAGAGCGGCATCGTCTCCTTCTGTGCTTTGCCGGTCGATACGGTATTCCGCGCCCCACGCGAGGGGCAGGCGCACGCCGCCCGGCAGGGGAAGGTCGCCGATGGCGGTGCCGCCGAGCGTCCATTGTTCGACCTCCACGGCCAGACGGTCTGTGGCGCGAATGTAGTCGGCCGCTGTGGCGGAGACCGACCCGACGCCGAACAGGTCGACGGGCACGCATCCGTCCGCCCGTGCGGCCGCATCGCGGCAGCGATAGCCTGCGTTCGCAGCCGGGTCCGGTTCGATGTCGAGTGCGCTGTGCAGCCGGGCGTAGTTCACCTCGCCGGTGCGCACCTGGTCCTGGTCGTATCGGCCATGGCCCAGGGTGACGTCCCAGGACCAGTCGCCGGCCTGCCCGGATATGCCGGCCCAGATGCGCCGCGTCGTCCGGTCGATCTGCCGGATTTCGGCGCCCAGCTCGCCGAAACGCCGTCGCCAGGTGATGGCCGACAGACCGTCGTCCAGCGCTGCACGCCGGATCGCCTCGGGCACGAACGGGTGATCGACGGGAAGGGCGCCGATGCGCGCATTGTCGAGCCCGAAGCGCTCGTTGTAGTAGGCGGTTTGCGGCTCGCGCGATGACTGGCTGTCGCTGTGGGAGAACAGGCCGGTGGCATGAACCGACAGGCCGTTGCGAAATTCGTACTCGCCCTTGATCGCGGCGAGTTCCCGCTCCCGGGGCACGGACAGGGTGGCCAGGGCGCGGGTGTTGTAGCCGTCGGTTTCCGTTTCGAAATCCGTGCGCAGTCCGGTGTCGTCGAACCAGAAATCGTAGCCGGAAAAGCGTCCGCCCGGAGGATAGCTCGACAGGTCGGACTCCAGACGCTCGCCATCTCCGGTCAGAGAAACCGCGGTGCTGGCCCAGTCCCGGTCCTGCGCCCCGATGCGGCGGGTCCGGTCGCGACTGAGGTTGAACAGGACGCGGCCGCGCTCCTGTGCGAAATGCCAACCCCGCGTGGCACTCACGGCCTCGTACTGGCCGCCGCCGTCCTGCGTGACCCCGGCCTGAACGAGCAGGCGCGTGTCCTCGATGTCGTCGAACAGGATAAAGTTGACCACGCCCGCAACGGCATCGGACCCGTAGACGGCCGAGGCTCCACCGGTCGATATCTCGACCCGCTCGACGAATTCGGCCGGTATCGTGTCCGACCCGAAGCGGCTGGCATTGCCGCTGTTGGAGACTGTCCGGCGCCCGTCGATCAGGACCAGGGTGCGCGTCGTGCCGAGGCCGCGCAGGCCGATCGAGGTCAGGCCCGCATTCTGGGCGGAGAGATGGGTCGATGCGCTCGAGAACTCGAGCGTCGCCGGCGACTGGCTGGCGATCATTTCGCCGATCTCTACGGCACCGGTGCTTTGCAGGGCGGCCTGCCCGATCACCTGCACCGGCACAATGGCGGTCCGGCCGGACCGCCGGAACCGCGACCCGGTGACCAGGATGACCTCCTGCGGATCGAGACCGGCGGAGGCGCCCGCCGTCTGCCGCGCGGCAAACGGTGACGCCGGCCCGGCGGACAGGCGGATCGTATCCGGCGAGCGTGGTGCATCCGACGAGACCGGACCGGGCGCGTCCCGGCGTGTCAGAACATAGGTGTGCGCCTCGACGGTTTCGAAGGCGAGCCGGGTGTCGGCCAGCAGCAGGGTCAAGGCGTCTTCCGCCGTGTGCTCGCCCTGGATGGCGGGCGCGGCCACACCGGCGACGAGGCGGGATTCGGCCAGGAGCTGGTGGCCGGTGACCACGGCAAAACGGGACAGGGCGGGACCCAGGGGGCCGGCGGGAATGTCGAATGTGAAGACCTGCGCCTGCGGAGACGGCGCTGCCTGGGCAAGGGCGGCTTGCGGCAGGGTCAGCGCGAGCACCGGCAGCAGGGCGCCGAGAAGGGCGGCCCGGACGCGCATCATCCCGACTGCTGCCATTTCGCTGGGGTCCATGCCCGGGCCTCGATACGGGGATCGCTCGCCCCCTTCTGCGCCAGCTTGCCAGAATGCTCCCGATCCATCTGTTACCGAAATGTCGCAATCGTAAAGGAAGATAGCGGCCCCGGCCGGTCAGTCGTTCGTGCCGGTGGCCTGCCGGATCAGTATGCCGTGGCCCGACCGGTCCAGATGCACCGACCCCGTCGCTTCCAGTGCCGCGAAGAAGGCCTCCGTGTCGGCAGGGTCGAAGGAGCCGCTCATCCGCAGGCGGCCGAGCGACGGATCGGCGAAGGCGATCTCGATATCGTTGTAGCGGCGGAATTCGCTGACGACGTCGCCCAGGGCGCGGTCATCGAAGATCAGCATGCCCTGCCGCCAGGCTGTGGCGGCGACGACGTCGACCCGGCTGGGCTCGGGTGCGGGCTCGCCCGGCGTCAGTTCGACCTGGTCGCCGGCGCGCAGGAGGGCGGCCGAGGCCGGTCCCCGGTCGACCCGGGTCTCCACCAGGCCCTCCACGACGGTGACCAGGGTCCGCCCGTCCGGGCGGGAATAGACGTTGAAGGCGGTCCCCACCGCGCGGACTTCATGACCGCCCGCTTCCACGACAAACGGGCGGGCGGGGTTGCGGACGACATCGAACAGGGCTTCGCCCGCGTCCAGAACGACCCGGCGTTCGTTGCCCGAAAAGGCGGTCGACAGGCGGGATCCGGTGTTCAGGGTCACGATGGAACCGTCAGCCAGGGCAATCTCGCGGCGCTCGCCGCGGGCCGTGACATAGGTTTCGTCTGCCTGTGCCACGATGTCCCGATCGGCCTGCGAGGGAACCGGTTCGCGCATCAGTCCCATCCAGACCGGCAGCCCGACGGCCAGTGCGAGCATCGCGGCCATGCCGATCAGCGCGGGAACCGCCCAGGCCCGGGCCGGGTGTCCGCCGGGGGCGGAGCCGTTTGCCGGCGCGGGGCCGAGCTCGGCCTCTGCCGCGGCAATCAGGGCATCGGCCCATTCGCTGTCGCGCGCCGCATCCAGCATGCCTTCCAGTTCCAGGCAGGTATTCAGCGCGTCCTGGTGGCGGCTGTCGCGCGCCAGCCACGCTTCCAGCTCGCGCTGTGCAGCGGGGTCCAGCGGTGCGTCGGCCATCAGGCGCTCGGCCCAGATGGCGGCCATGTCGTAGATCTGCGTGTCGCTTTCAGCCGGCATCGTTGGCCGTCCTCATTGTATCCCCGTTCCCGTCCGTTGCGGTGTCGAGATGTTCGGACAGATGCGCCATACCGCGCTGAACGTGTTTTTTGACCATGTGGATGGATATGCCCATGCGCTCGGCCGCCTGTTGATATGTCATGCCCTTGAGCTTGCACAGGACAAAGGCAATCCGGCATTTCGGCGGCAGGCCGGCAATGCCGGCTTCCAGCGCCTGGCGGCGGGCTGTTTCCCCCGCTTCTTCCGCAGCGCTCTCGGCCGGCGAGGCAAAGGGGGCGACCACGTCGCCATAATGATGCGCGACGGCCGCGGAATGCCGGCGCACCATCTGGCAGCGGCGCAAGTGATTGCGCGCCAGATTGGTCGCGATAGTGGTCACGAACGCGCCTTCGTTACGCACTGCACCATAATCGCCTCCGGCCTCGATCAGACGTTCGAATGCCGCTTGCGTGATATCGTCGGCATCCTGGCGGTTTCCCACAATACGCCACACGATCCAGCGGACGCGCCGCCTGTGCACGCGATACAGTTCCTCGACATCTACGGCATCGGTGAAGGCCGCGACCATTCATACGCTTCCTTGCAGCTGGCGGCCTGTCTGTGCCTTGCCCCGGAAAGACGGGCATGCTCGCCGAGTGCCGCGGCAGACGCAAGGTACCCGATCCGCTTGCTCGCGTGTCATGTATCGAATGGACCGGACCGCTTCGGCACGCCCTCCCGTTCCGCGGCGCTCGTGGGCGCTGCGCATCGCGGGTCAGCTTCGCGTCAGGCAGCCGGGCTAGCTTGCCCGCCTGGTGGGGCTTGTGCTGTAGAATGGCGTGATGCGGGTTTTGATCGTCGAGGACAATGAACGGCTCTCCGCCCTGCTGGCGGAGGGGCTCGCGCGCCGGGGATTCAGCTGCGACGCCGCGGGCAGTCTTGCCGGGGCCGCCGATTTTCTCGCCGTGACGGAGTATGACGTGCTTGTGCTCGATCTGGGCCTGCCCGACGGCGACGGGGTGGAGTGGCTCCGGTCCCTGCCGGCCGATCATGCGCCGGTCCTCGTCCTGACCGCGCGGGCCAGCGTCGGCGAGCGTGTCACCGGTCTCGATGCCGGTGCCGACGACTATATGGTCAAGCCGGCCGACCCGGACGAGATCGCCGCGCGCCTGCGGGCCCTGCTCCGCCGGCCCGGCACGCGTGAACCCGCCCTGATCGAGGTCGGTGCCCTGCATTTCGATCCGGCCGGCCGCGAAGCGCGCTACCGCGATGCGCCGCTGCGCCTGGGACGCCGGGAGGCGGCCCTGCTGGAAACCCTGATGCGGCGGCCCGATGCCGTCGTTCCGCGCGAAACGATCGAGAACGCGATCTACAGCTGGGACGAAGAGGTCAGCTCCAACGCGCTCGAAGCGGTCGCCTCGCGCCTGCGCCGCCGTCTGGCCGAAGCCGGCGCCGGCGGTCTTGTCCATGTCGTTCGGGGCGTGGGCTATTATCTCGGGGAGGTGGCGGAATGATCTCGCTGCGCCGCATGCTGTTGTCCGGCTTCGCCGTCATTGCCGTTCTCGGGACGGTTGTCCTGCTGATCCTCGTGGGGCTGGAATACGGATTCTTCTCCGCGACGCCGCCGCCCCTCGACGCGACGCTGGCCGAGATCGTGGACCATGTCCTCATCCCGCTCCTTGTCTTCATCGGCCTGACGGTGATCGGCAGCATCCTGGTGATCCGCGCCGCGACACGGCGGCTGGAACACGTGGCCGCGCTCGCGAACGAGGCCAGTGCCCGCGGCGAACCCTTCCGGGCCCCGCTGGAGGCCCTGCCGCGCGAGATCCATCCCTTTGCCGAGGCGGTCAACCGGCTGACCGGCCGGCTGGAACGCCATGCGCGCCAGCAGGAGGCCTTCACAGCCGACGCCGCACACGAGCTCAAGACGCCGCTCTCGGTGCTCGCGCTCGAGCTCGACCGCCTCCCGCGCGAGGATGCGGCTCCGCTGAAGGCCCAGGTCCACGCCCTGTCCGAGCTTATCGACCAGCTCCTTCTCCTCGCCCGTTCGAACAATCCCGGCGGTCAGGCGCGCCAATCGCCTGTGGATCTCGATGCGCTGGGCCAGCGTGTCGTCGCGGACATGGCGCCGCGCGCCATTCACGACGGCAAGTCCCTGTCCTACGAGAACGCCGGCGCTGCGCGGATCTGCGGCCTCGAGGAGGCGCTTGCCAGCGCGCTGCGCACTTTGGTCGACAATGCGCTGCGCGAGACGCCGGCGGGTGGCGAGGTTGTCGTGCGGGCCGGCCCCGGACCGCAGGTCGCCGTGCTCGACGGCGGTGCCGGGCTGGATGCGGCAGCGCTCGAGCGTTTCAAGGCCCGCGGGGTCCGGGCGGACCAGGGCGGGGCTGGCGGGGCCGGTCTCGGCCTGGCCATTGCCGACCGCATTGCCGAGGCCCATGAGGGCGAGCTGGAGACCTGCCGGCCCGGCGAGACAGGGTTGAGGATCCGCTTTGCCCGCAGCCTTCCCCCGCAGGACTGACCGGCCGGATCCGACGAGCCGTCAGCTTCGCGTCAGCTCCACCGACCACAGTGGGTCTGCCGCCCTTCCCCCCGAAGGCGGCCTGTGTCCACTCCGTCGTGGGGAAGATGCCCATGTCCTTTGCCTTTTCCGCGGCCGGTTCCGGTCGTGCACTGCGTCCGGTCCTGGCGGCCCTTGCCCTCGCTGCTGCCATGACCGGAGCGCATGCGCAGCCGGCGCCGGACCCGATCGCGATCTCGCAGGCGGCACGCCTGGCTCTTGGCATCGAGACGGTCGCGGCGGAGCGGGCAACCCGTCACGACGGAGTGGCACTGACCGGGCACATGGTGGTGCCTCCGGAGCTCCGCCAGGCAGTGGTGGCACCGGCCGCCATGATCGTGGCCGACACGCTCGTCCTGCCGGGCCAGCACGTTTCGGCCGGTGATCCGGTCCAGCGGCTCTACAGCCCGGCCCTGGCCAGCCTGCATGCGGAACTCGACGTTCTCCGGCTGGAAGCCGCACACACGGCAGAGCTGGCCGAGCGCGCCGAGGTGCTGCTCGACGCCGGCCTCACCACGGGCGAGGACGTGCACGAGCGCCGTCTGGCGGCGATTGCCGCCCGGCTCGAACTCGGTGCGATGGAGTCGCGTTTCGGCGATTTCAGCGGCGAGTCCGATCCTGCGCGCTTCCTGGCCTTGTCGCCGGCCGACGGCGTGGTGGCGGAGATCGCCACCGAAGCCGGCACACGGCTGGGCGAGGGCGATGTCATCGTCTCCGTCACCTCCGGCAACGCCATGTGGGCCCGGGTGCATGTTCCCGAAAACCTCTCGACGGCACTGGCCGAAGGCGCGCCGGTGCGTGTGCCCGGCGTGTCCGGAAGCGGACAGGTCGTGGCCATCGACAGCATGATCGACCCGGCACGCCGGGCCGTGGCCGTCCACGTCGCCCTGCCTGAAGGGGTCCCGGGCCGTCCGGGAGCGCTCGTCGATCTCCTCTTCCCCACGGCCGCCAATGCGGAGGGGCTCAGTCTTCCCGCCCGCGCCGTCGTGCGGCTGGACGGAGAGGAACATGTCTTCGTCGACCGCGGCGCGGCCTTCCAGGCCGTGCCGGTAACGGTGCTCACACGCACGCGCGACAGGGTGACCGTCGGTACGGCACCGCTGGCCGAGGGCGACCGGGTCGCCGTGTCGGGCCTGGCGGCACTCAAGAACATGGCGGAAGGCGGCTAGACCATGCTCGACCGTCTGATCGCCTTTGCGCTGAGCCAGCGCCTCTTCATCCTGGGCGCGGCGTTCGCGCTCGCCGTGGCCGGTGCCGTGGCCGGGCTTCGCCTGCCCATCGATGCCTTCCCGGAAATCGCCCCGACCCAGGTAAAGATCATCCTCAAGGCGCCGGGCATGACGCCGGAAGAGGTCGAGGCCCGGGTCGTCGTGCCGCTGGAAATGGAGTTGCTCGGCATCCCGCGCCAGACCGTGATGCGCGCCAAGGCAAAGTACGCCATCGCCGACATCACGATCGATTTCGAGGACGGGACCGATGTCTACTGGGCCCGCCAGCAGGTGTCCGAACGGCTCGCGGCCGTCAGCGACAGCCTGCCGGATACCGTCGAGGGCGGGCTGGCGCCGATCTCCACGGCCCTGTCCGAGCTCTACATGTTCACCCTGGAAGGCGGCGACCTCTCGCTGGAGGAGCGCCGCTCCATCCTGGACTGGGTGATCCGGCCCAGCCTGCGCACCCTGCCGGGCGTGGCCGACGTCAACGCCCTGGGCGGACGGGCGCGTACCTTCGAGGTCGTGCCGGACGAAGCGGCGATGGTGGCGGCCGGGATCGGGGTCCCCGAATTGCGGGCGGCGCTGGAGGCGAACAACCGCAATGACGGCGCCGGCCGTATCAATGACGGCGAAGAGGCGCTGGTCGTGCGCAGTCTCGGTGCCACGGAAACCACGGACGATATTGCGGCGCTCGTCGTGCGCAGCGATGCCGAAGCGCCGGTGCGGGTGAGCGATGTCGCCGAGGTGCGCATCGGCGCGCTGACGCGCTACGGCTCGGTGACGATGGACGGTGAGGGCGAGGCCGTGGAAGGCATCGTCGTGGCGCTGCGCGGCGCCGATGCGCGCGCCGTCGTCAGCGGTGTCCGGGACCGCCTCGCCATGCTCGAGCAGAGCTTTCCCGAAGGCCTGCGTGTCGTGCCCTTCTACGACCGCTCCGACCTCATCGAACGGGCCGTCGGCACGGTGTCCGAAGCCTTGCTGATCGCCGTCGCCCTGGTGGTGGCCATCCTGGTGCTCTTCCTGGGCAATCTGCGGGCGGCGCTGGTCGTGACGCTGATCCTGCCCTTCTCGGCCCTGCTGACTTTCCTGCTCATGCAGACGGTGGGCCTTTCGGCCAATCTGATGAGCCTGGGCGGTCTGGCCATTGCCATCGGCATGATCGTCGACGGCGCCATCGTGGTGACGGAAAACACGGTCGAGCGCCTGAACGAGCGCGGCGGCGAGAACCGGCTTCACACGGTCTATCGTGCCGCCAGCGAAGTGGCGATGCCGACCGCGGCGGGCACGCTGATCATCTGCCTGGTCTTCGTGCCGCTGATCACGCTGCAGGGGCTGGAGGGCAAGCTCTTCTCGCCGGTCGCCCTGACCATCGTCTTCGCCCTGGGCGGCGCCATGCTGCTGGCGATGACGCTGATCCCCGTTCTTGCTGCTTTCGCCCTGCGACCGGGCAAGGGGCGCGAGGCGCTGGTCATGCGCCTTCTCGGGCCGGTCTTCGAATGGACGCTGGCGCGGGCCCTGAAAATGCCGGTCATCGTCTATGCGATCGCCGCTGCCTGTGTGGTCCTGGCCGGGCTGAGCTATGCCGGCGCCGGCAAGATCTTCATGCCGACCATGAATGAGGGCGCCGTGGTGATGCAGCTCTCCAGCCTGCCCTCGATCAATCTCGACCAGAGCCAGGCCGACGATCTGCGGATCGAGGCCGCCCTGATCGAACGCGTGCCGGAAGTCGAGCACGTCATCGCCCGCGTCGGCTCGGACGAGCTGGGCCTGGACCCGATGAGCCTCAATGAAAGCGACGCCTTCCTGCAACTGGCGCCGCGCGAGGACTGGCGCGGGCCGGATACGGACTGGCTGGTCGGGGAAATGCGGGCCGTCATGGACGACTTCCCCGGTATCGAATCCTCCTTCACCCAACCGATCGAGATGCGCGTGTCGGAAATGCTGACCGGGTCGCGCGGCGACCTGGCGATCAAGATCTTCGGCACCGATGCCGATGCGCTGGCGCGCATTGCCGGCGAGATCGAGACGGTGGTGAGCGAGGTCGACGGAGCGGCGGACGTCTTCACCACCTCGAACGATCTGGCCGAGTATCTCCAGGTCTCGATCGATCCGGAACGGGCCGGGCGCTACGGGTTCGATGTGCTGTTCGCCACCCTGCGCTCGCTCCGCCAGGCCCTGCTCATCCTGGCCAATATCCCCTTTGCCCTGGTCGGCGGTATCATCGCGCTGGGGCTCGCCGGGGAATACCTCTCCGTGCCGGCCTCGGTCGGCTTCATCGCCCTGCTCGGGATCGCCGTTCTCAACGGTCTGGTGCTGATCACGCATTTCAACGATCTGCGCGCCCAGGGGCACGCCGTCGAGGAAATCGTGCTGAAAGGGACGCGGCGGCGCCTGCGTCCGGTGCTGATGACCGCCACGACCGCCGCCTTCGGCCTGGCGCCGCTGCTTTTCGCCAGCGGGCCCGGCGCGGAGATCCAGCGCCCCCTCGCGGTCGTGGTGATCGGCGGTCTCGTCTCCTCGACCCTTCTTACCCTTTACCTCCTGCCGCTTCTCTACCGCCGCTTCGGCGTGGAGAGCAGGCAGGCGGATGAACGCATGGAGGCCGCCCGATGGGTCCGTCCCTTTGCAAGCTGAGCCTGGTCTGCCCGCGCGAGATCCGCACGGCCCTCGCCGACATTCTCGACGACCTGCCCGATGCCGTACCCGGCTACACCATGCTGGACGCCGAGGGGCGCGGCGCCGACATGCGGCTGGCCACGGCCGGCGAGCGTGTGCGCGGCGCGATGCAGGCCGTGCAGTTCGTGATGATCCTGCCGCGCGAGGCGGTGGCCGGTGTGCTCGATGCAATCGCGGCGCGCTGCCCGCGCCGGCAGATCGCCTACTGGATCGAACCTGTTGAAGACTTTGGACGGCTGACATGAGACACGCGTTTTCCGCCCTGGCCCTGGCCGGTCTCGCCTTCCTGGCGGGGGCCGGCACCGGCGACGCCCAGCCCGCCGAAGCGCAGGTGCGCGCCGCGCTCGAAAGCGCGCCGGCCGTCGCTGCGGCCCGGGCCGACCGCGCCGCCGCCCTGGCGCGGGCCGAACAGACCGGTCTGGGCGGGTATGAAACCAGCCTGGATGCCGGTCTGGCGCGGCGCGAGGTCGATGCGTCGGGTGACAGTATGGAGTGGCAACTCGGTGTGTCCCGGCGCTTCCGCTGGCCGGAAAAGCGCCGTCTGGATGCCGAGCTGTCCCGCACGGAAACCGCCCTGGCCGAAGCGGCCTATGCGCATGCCTGGCAGGCCGGGGCCCTCGACTGGGCCGGTCTGTGGGTCCGCTGGGACCGGGCCCGGATCCTGGAAGACGTCATGGCAAACCGGGCCGACGATGCCCGGACGCGCCGGGATGCGGAGCGGGCCAGGCTCGACCAGGCCCGGGGGCGGGCTGTCGATGTCGACCGTCTGGGACGGGATCTCGCCCTGGCCGAAGCCGCGCTGGAGACGGCACGGCAGGAGACCGAACTGGCCCGCCTGGCGCTGGACGCCCGCTTTGCCGGCACCGCCCGTCCGGATCTGGCAGCGGCGCTCGTGCCGGAAGCCTGTGGCGGCGATGGCGACAGCGACCCGCTTTCCGAAATGCTGCAGGCCAGTCCGGCGCTGCGCACCGCGCGCCTTGCGCTCGACCATGCCCGGCTCGTGCGGCGCCGCGCTGAATACGACCGGCGCACCGATCCGCAGCTGGGCCTTCAGGTCTTCAGCGAGCGCGATGGCCGCGAAACCGGCGTCGGCGTCACCGTATCCATGCCGATCGCCGGCGGACTGCGCGCTGCCCGCGTCGACGAGGCGGCCGGCAATCAGAACGGCCGCAGGGCGTCTCTCGCCGCGGTCGAGGCCGAAGCCCGGCGCGCGGCGCTGGAACTTGCGGCCCGGAACATCCGGACCGAGCGGCGCCTGCAACAGGCCCGCGACGCGGTTGCGGCTGCCGAACAGGTGCTCGCGCGGCTGGAACGCGGCCGCGACCTGCAAGCCGTCACCGTGCTGGATATCCTGGAAGCCCGTTCCGCCCTGTGGTCGGCGCGCGAAGCGGAGATCGACGCGCGCGCCGACAGGCTGGAAGTCCGCCTGCATCGCGGTATCCGCCTTGGTTGCGTGCTCGGTCCGGAGAACGAGCCTGATGCGCCGCACATTCCGTAGGCCGGGAGCCAATAATATCTTGAAAGGGGCCTGGGCACGCGCCCTGTAGCAGGCGCGTGCTTGCCGGGAGACGCGGGATCGTATCTCCTAAGCCGGCACACCCATCTTGTGGACGCGTTTTGGCCAAGCACTCCCAGTCCCTTGCGCCGCTGTTTCCGATCGACCGGCGCAGCCAGTTGTCGATGCAGGAGCAGATCCGGCGCAGCGTGATCGAGGCGATCTATGCCGAGGTCTTCCCGCCGGGCGCGCGCCTGCCGTCCTCGCGCCGCCTGTCGAAGGAGCTGGGTGTGTCGCGAAACACGGTCTTCCTGGCCTATCAGCAGCTGATCGCGGAAGGCCATCTGGCGACGCGCGAACGCTCGGGGCTCTACGTGCCCGACAATGCCCCGGCGCGGCGCATGATCGCCCCGGCACCGCCGGTGCGGCACGATCCCGGCGAGCTGGCTGCGGCACTGGCCCGGCGCCTGCCCGCCCGGCCGGAGGCCGTGGACGGGTATCAATGCCCGCCGGACTGGCAGAAATACCGCTATCCCTTCATCGAGGGGCGCTACGACAAGTCGCTCTTCCCGATCGCGGAATGGCGCGAGGCGAGCCGGCTGGCCCTGGCGGCGGCGGAAGTGGATCAGTGGTCGCTGGACAATGGCGAAGTGGACGATCCCGCGCTGGTCGAGGAGATCCGCACCAAACTCCTGCCGCGGCGGGGAATTGCGGCACGTCCCGACGAACTGCTGATCACGGTGGGCGAGCAGCAGGCCCTCTTCCTGGCCGTCCAGCTCCTGGCGGGGCGCAAGAGCCGGGTCGCCGTCGAGGATCCGGGGCTGCCCGAGCTGCGCGAACTCCTCGCCATGCGCGAGGCGCGCCTTCGGCACCAGCCCGTCGACGACAAGGGCATCGTGGTGGACGAGCGCCTCGACGCGAGTGACCTGGTTTGCGTCTCGGCAAGCCGGCAGCGGCCGACGGGGGTCACGCTCTCGCTGGAGCGGCGCAAGGCGCTTCTGGAAAAGGCGCGCGAACACGACTTCCTCGTGCTCGAGGACGATTTCGAATGCGAGATGAACTATCTCGGCAGCGCCGTGCCGGCCCTGCGCGGGCTGGAGGGCGGCGAACGCGTGGTCTATGTCGCCTCGCTTTCCAAGGTGCTCGCGCCGGGGGTGCGCCTGGGCTACATGGTGGCGGCGCCGGAGATCATCGCCGAGGCCCGGCGTCTGCGCGATCTCACGACGCGCCGGCCTTCGCCCAACAATCAGCGCGCGGCGGCCTTCTTTCTGTCGCTGGGGCATTACGATGCCATGATGCGGCGGCTCACCGAGGTCTGTGCGGAACGCCTGATCGCACTGCGCGATGCGCTCAATCACTACCGGCCGCTATCCATTGCCGTCGCGCCGGTCGAGGGTGGAACCTCCTACTGGGTGCGCGGGCCGGAAGGCCTGGATGCCGGGCCGGTGATCCGGGCAGCCGAGGCGCGCGGCATCCTGATCGAGCCGGCCGACCACTGGTTCGCCGGCGAAGACGGTCCGCGCAACATGTTCCGCCTCGGCGTGACGTCATTGCCGGTCTCGGCGATCCGCCCCGGGATCGCCGAACTCTCCGCCGCCATGCGCGAGCTGGCCGACAACAGCGCCGGCCGCGCGGTGCCCGAGCCGCTCGGCGAGGCGGAGATGCGCGACCGGCTGTCCGGCGCAACCCTGCTCTACAAGACGGTCTACGGCGATCCCTGCACGATCGAGCTGCACCGCGACGGCGCGATGAGCGGCCGGGCCGGCTTTGCCGGCGAGGACCGCGACAGCGGACACTGGTGGATCGAGGGCGGGCGATGGTACCGTCAGTGGCGCAGCTGGGCCTTCGGCGAGCAGCTGGGTTTCGCCGTGGCGCTCGATGGCGATCAGCTGCTCTGGCTCGACGCCGAGGGCAATATCGTCGATTCCGCCGTGCTGGCACACGCGGCCGGCTGAACTGGCCCCAACGGTTTCCCGTCAAAGCTGAAACTGGCTCCATACGCAGGTCCCAACTGGTTCTAACCGGGGTCCGGGTGCCCTGTCATGCTTCCGTCATGGATAGAGGCGGGGCCGGGCAGACGCCGGGCAGGGGACACGCGACATGCCGACACTGGGAATAGCCGCACTGCAACTGGACGCCGCTCCGCAGGGTAATCTGGAGCTGGTCGAGCGCGAGGTCCGCGCCGTTGCGAAACGCTTTCCCTGGCTGGATCTGGTCGTTATCGGCGAGCTGGCCGTGCACGGCCCGTCCCTCGATCATGCCGAACCGGCCGGCGGGCAGACGGAGGCACGCCTCCAGGCACTGGCGGCCGAGACCGGGCTCTGGCTGGTTCCGGGCTCGCTCTACGAGCGCCGCGGCGATGCCGTGTTCAACACCACGCCTGTGATCGACCCGCAGGGCGGGATCGTCGCGCGCTACGACAAGATGTTTCCCTTCCTGCCGTATGAGAAGGACGTTGCGGCGGGCCGGGACTATGTCGTTTTCGACATTCCCGGTGCGGGCCGTGTCGGCATCGCCATCTGCTATGACATGTGGTTTCCCGAAGCGATCCGCACGCTCGCCGCTATGGGCGCCGAGGTGGTCCTCCTGCCGACCATGACGAACACGATCGACCGCGATATCGAAGTGTCGATTGCCCGGGCGAATGCCGCGATCAACCAGTGCTATTTCGTCGACGTGAACCTGGCCGGTGCGCTGGGGGTGGGCCGGTCGGTCGTCTTCGGGCCGGGCGGCGATCCGGTCTACGAGGCCGGCGCGGGCCGCGAGGTCCTGGTGCTCGATATCGAGCTGGACGAGGTGCGCCGGATGCGCGAGCGCGGCTGGAACGGGCTCGGCCAGGTGCTCAAGAGTTTTCGCGACAGCGATGTGCAATTCCCGATGCATGCCCAGAGCGATGCGCGGCGTCAGGCGATGCAGTCGCTTGGCCCGCTCGACATGCCGCGGCGCCAGCGGGACAGGGCGGCCGGAGACACGGCCGACGGGGAGGCGGATCGGAAGCCGAAGCTGACGATCATCGACTAGCGGGGCGGCCCGTGGGGCCGCGTCAACACAAGGGGGCCGGCACGACCGGCGGAGTTTGATGGGCAAGATGACAAACAAGCAGACGAGCCGGCAGGGCCTTGCGGCGCTGCTGATGGGCGGCACCGCGCTGGCGGGGATCTCCGCGCCGGCTTTCGCGCAAAGCGACGAGCCGGCGATGCGGGACGTGATCACGGTGACGGCGACGCGCCGTGAAGAGACCGTGTCCGACGTGCCGTACAACATCTCCGCCGTGGGCGGCGATGCGATCGAGGCGGGTCAGATCCTGGACGAGGCGGAGCTTCTCCGCTCGATCCCGGGCGTGACGATCGTCGATCGCGGCGCCCGCAATGCCGGCACGATGAATGCGGCGCGGATCCGCGGTCTGGCCGTCGACGGCAATGCGCTGGGCGATTATGCTGTGTCCTCGGTGGCCTCGGTGTCGACCTATGTCAACGACACGCCGATCTTCGCCAATTTCGCACTGCGCGACCTGGAGCGCGTGGAAGTTCTGCGCGGTCCGCAGGGCACGCTTTACGGATCCGGCGCGCTGGGCGGCACGATCCGCTACATCACGCGCGATCCGGAGCTGGGCGAGTTCGGCGGCTATGTGACCGGTTCGCTGTCGCAGGTGAACGGGTCGGCAGACTTCGGTGTTGCCGCCGACGGGGCCGTCAACATCCCGCTGGGCGAACGCGCCGCGCTGCGCCTGGTCGGCAGTTTCGGCGATTATCCGGGTATCACCGACTATGTGAATCTCTACGAGCTCGACGCCAATGGCGTGCCGGTGGCGCCCAATGGCGTGCTCGATCCGGCGGCCGCCTACACCTATGAAAAGGATGCCGACACCTTCGACACCTGGATGGGCCGCGCCACGCTTCTGATGGAGCCGAACGACCGGACCTCGATCCGGATCGTGCATGCCCGCCAGTCCGACGATGTCGGCGGGCGCCGGCAGCAGACGGTCGGGTTCGACGGGTTCGGCAATCCCTATGACGATTACGAGAACGGCTCGATCCAGCTGGAACCGTCCGATCGCGACATCAACATGACGTCGCTGGAGGCCGAGGTCGATCTGGGCTTCGCGACCCTGACCTCCTCCACCTCGCACTACGATCACGAGGGCGGCAGCGTCAGCGAAAATACCGGTTTCTATGCCCAGGCGGGGTGGCTGGGTTTCTACTACAACTACCCGCGCCCGATGGCGCAGGCGGTGCGCTCCTATGCCGACGAGGCGGTGATCCAGGAGATCCGCCTGGTCACCGATGACGGCGGCAATTTCGACTATGTGGTCGGCGGCTTCTATCGCAGCCAGCAGCGCGAGATGACCCAGCAAAGCTATCTCGTCGGCTTCAAGGACTGGTGGGACACGCTGCTGCCCTTCGCGGCCGGCGCCGTGTCCGGCGACCAGGACTGGGACTATCGCCAGACCGAGCATTTCACCGAGATGGCCCTGTTCGGCGAGCTGACCTGGCACGTGCGGGACGATCTCGATATCACCTTCGGCGGACGGTATTTCGACAATGAGTCGGAAAACGACACCTTCATGGCATTGCCGCTGTGGACCGGCCTCTTCCCGGACGTGAACGCCGATTTCGAGACCTCCGAGGACGATGTCCTGTTCAAGCTGAACGGCGCCTGGCGCTTCAGCGACGAGGACATGCTCTACGCCACGATTTCCGAAGGCTATCGCCGCGGCGGCGCCAATGCCGTGCCGCTCTCGGGCTACTACGCCGAGGATCCGCGCTGGCAGATGTACACCTCGGACTCGGTGATCAACTACGAGATCGGCATGAAGGGCGATCGCGGCGCCTTCATCTACGATGTCAGCCTGTTCTACATCGACTGGTCGGACCCGCAGTTCAACACGTCGAGCACCAATTGGGGCTTCTTCGCGGTGCAGAACGGCGACGAGGCGCGGACCTACGGCCTCGAGGCCACGCTGGAAGGCTTTGCCGGCGACAACTGGCACTACTCGCTGGGCTATGCCTACATCAATGCCGAGCTGAGCAGCGACTTCTACGCGCCGGACCGGCCGGCGCCTGCTGCGCCGATCGCCCTGTCCGGCGCCATGCTGCCGGGCACGCCGGAGCACCAGCTCAACTGGTCGCTCGACTACACCGCGCGCCTGGGTGACTGGACGTCCTTCACGCGGCTCGACGGCTACTACCAGTCGGAGACCCGCAATGCGGTCACGACGTCGCCGACCTTCAATGTGCCGCTCGACGGATTCTCGATCTGGAACCTCACCACGACGATGTCGCTCGACAATCTCGACCTGTCGCTGTGGGTGAAGAACATCACCAACGAGGAAGGCGTCACCGGCGTGTTCACCGAGGCCTATATGGGCACGGCACCCGGCGAGGGCTATTACGGCAACGGCAACAAGCAGATGATTGCCCTGCCGAGAACTGTGGGCGCAACGCTTCGCTATTCCTTCTGAGCGGATAGGATCGGGGCGGCCCGCGCGGGCCGCCCCGAAATCAAACCATGGACGCCGCCATTTCTCCTGCTCCACCGCAAGACCGTCTCGCCCGGATCGACGGCGCGCTGCGCGCCCGGCGCGTGGCCGAGGCCTGCGCCGCCGCACAGGCGCTCACGGCGGACGAACCGGATTTTCTCGACGGCTGGCTGGCGCTGGCGCGATGCCACCAGATGGCCGGCGATCACGACGCCATGCGCCAGGCGCTGGCCAGTGCCCTGGAGATCGACCCGGCCTCGCCGCTGGCGCGGCTCATGGATGCCGAGGCCCTGGTACACCAGGGCCGTGTCGCCGATGCTGCGGCGGCCTTCGCCGCGATGGAGAGCGACGCCGGGACTGACGCGGCCTGGCTCGCCCGGATCGGCGAGGGATACGGACAGTGCGGCCGGCATGCCGACGCGGTCTCCTGCATCCGGGCGGCGCTTGCGCTCGAGCCCGGCGCCCACGCCACGCGCTACAGCCTGGCAACCCATCTCATTGCCCTGGGAGAGCTGGAGGCGGCCGAGGCCGAGTTCGACCGGGTGATCGCCCGGGTGCCGCACGACTACGACGCGTACTACAATCGCGCGACGCTCAGGCGCCAGACGCCGTCGCGCAATCATGTCGCCGAGCTGCGCCGCATGCTCAAGGCGCCGCACCGCACCGCGATGGCGCCGGTCCAGCTCAATTACGCGCTGGCCAAGGAGCTCGAGGATCTCGGGCGCGATACGGAAAGCTTCGAGGCGCTGAAGACGGGAGCCGACCTGCGGCGCCGGCTCATGCGCTACGATGTCCGCGGCGACGTGGCGACCATGGAGGCGATCTCCGGGGCATTCGACGCCGGCTATTGCAGCAAGGCGCACCGCGGCGTGGAGGCCGAGGGGCCGGTCTTCGTGCTGGGCCTGCCGCGTTCCGGCACGACGCTGACGGACCGCATCCTGTCGGCGCATCCGCAGATCGAAAGCCTCGGCGAACTCAACGACTTTCCGCTGGCGCTGACCGCGCTGTGCCGCGGCGCCTCCGGCAAGACCGGTCTTGTGGACGCCGCCCGCTCGCTCGATCCGGCCGCCCTGGGCCGGGCCTATCTCGACCGGGTTTCCGGACGGCGTGGCGAGGCGCGGTTCTTCATCGACAAGGCACCGGCGAACTTTCTTTATATCGCGCTCATCGCCGCGGCCCTGCCCCGGGCGCGCATCGTCCATCTCCGCCGCGATCCGATGGACAATGCCTATTCGCTCTACAAGGCCCTGTTCCGTATGGGCTATCCCTATTCCTACGACTTCGCCGACCTCGCCGCCTACATGACGGCCAAGGACCGGCTGATGGCGCACTGGCATGCCGTGCTGCCCGGCCGCATCATCGAGGTGCGCTACGAGGATATCGTTGCCGGCCAGGAGGCCGAGACGCGGCGCCTGCTCGACGCTGTCGGCGTCGATTTCGACCCCGCCTGCCTGGACTTCCATCGCAATGCCAGCCCCTCGGCCACGCACAGCGCGGCCCAGGTGCGCCAGCCGCTCTATGCCAGCTCGATCGGGCTCTGGCGTCGCTATGAAAACCAGCTGGCCCCTCTGGCGCGTCTGCTGGACGCGTCATGATGGCGCGCTGGATCACCGGTCTGGCCGCGCTGACGGTGCTGGCCGGTCCGGCGGGGGCGCAACCGCCCCTCGCCGAGGATTTCGAGTCGGGGCTGGGCGAGCGATGGCGGGGCGATCCCGGGCGCGGGGATATCCGGATCACCGAATACGCCGGCAACCACACCCTGCGTCTGACACGCGAGGCCTGGGCAGCCACCGTCGTGCCTCTGGGCGGCCGCAGCGATGTGCGTGTCAGCGCCGGGTTCGCGGCCGACGATCTGGAAGCCGGCGATGCCTGCCTGCTGGAAACCTCGTTCGACGGTGAAACCTGGCGCGAAGCCGGGCGGATCGGCGACGGACAGGATGACGGTGTCACCCTGCATCGGGTCGGCGCCGCCATACCGGAGGCTGACGGGCGCGACTGGATTGCGATCCGGCTGCGCATCGATGGCAATACCGGGAACGACACCTGCTGGGCAGACAGCGTACGGGTGGAGGCTGCGCCGGAACCTCTACCGGCCGATAGCGCGATTCCCGTTGGCGACGGGCCGCTCGTCCGTCCCCTGGCGGCCGTGGCCTTTGCGGCGCCCGAAGATGCCGTGGTCCCGGACGTGCCCCTGGCCGGCCGCCTCCACCTGCCGGGCGGGCGGGCCGCCGACGGGTATCGCGTCCTGCACGACGAGTTCGGCTATGGCGAGACCGGGGGCGTGTTCGACATACCGCCGCTCGACATCGGCCTGGTATCGGATGGCGGCGTGCTGCGTCCCGTCGAACGCGGACCGCAGCCGGGTTCCGGAGCCCACTGGGAATGGGTCGTCCAGCCCGGACGGATCTGGCGCCGGGGCGAACGCTGGCAGGCCCGTCTGCCTGTGGCATTGCAGGAGCGCAACGCCAACTGCATCCATACCGGCTGGCTCGCGGTCGACCTGCCCGCCGGCGGCGGCGAGACGTCGGCGGTGATCGAGATCGGTGCGGAAACCTGCGCCTATTTCAAGTTCGACCTGTGGAGCCGGGCGGAGGCGCATTTCACGCCGGGAGATCCGCCGGAGAGTCCGGCCGTGCCGCCCGCACTCCCGCGCCAGCCGGTCGAGCGCCTGGCCACGGCCTATCCCGGCACGGACCCGGCCGCTTTCGGCTCGCCGCTCGAGGTCACGCCCGGTGCCATGACGGTCTACGGCCTTCTCGCCGACGGGACGCTCTATGCCGGGGGGTGCCGGACGCGCTTCGGGCGCGACCCCTATTGCGAGGCCCTGCCCCTGCCGTCCTACTCCCTTGCCAAGACCGTGGTCGCCGGTCTGGCGCTGATGCGTCTGGAGCGTCTTTATCCCGGCGCGCGGGACGCCCGGATTGCCGACCATGTCCCCGCCTGCGACGACGCGCGCTGGGCCGGCGTGA
The DNA here is from genome assembly GCA_034659015.1 of Pseudomonadota bacterium. Taxonomy (GTDB): domain Bacteria; phylum Pseudomonadota; class Alphaproteobacteria; order Caulobacterales; family Maricaulaceae; genus Maricaulis. Next base: position 533,817 of record JAYEGL010000001.1, read on the forward strand.
CCTTTGAGCACGCCCTCGACATGGCGACCGGGCTCTACACCTCCGACGGTTTCGAGGCCGACGAGGGGGCGCCGGAGCTGTGGGCCTTCATGTCCCGGACCACGCATGAAGGCCGTATCGCCCAGGCCTGCAGCCAGCATCCGCGCCAGTCCGAACCCGGCGAGCGCTGGGTCTATCACACCACCGATACCTATGTTCTAGGCACGGCGCTGCAGGCCTTCTGGCGCGACCGGACGGGCCGCGCCGATGCGGATTTCTACGACGACCTGCTGGTGCCGCTCTGGCGCGAGCTGGGCCTGTCGCCCCTGATGGAGACGACGCGGCGCAGCTATGACGCCGAGCGTCAGCCCGTCAGCGGGTGGGGGCTGACCCTGACCCTGGACGACATGATGAAGCTGGGCCGCTTCCTGCAGGCCGGCGCCCGTATCGACGGCGAGGCCTGGGCCGACCCGGTGATGATCGACGAAGCGCTGCAGCGCGTTCCCGGCGCCCGCGGCCTGCCGGCCGGCGGCGACACCCAGCGCTACCAGAACGGCATGTGGGCCTGGAATGCCGGTCCGGCACTGGGATGTGCCGGGGATGCCTGGATTCCGGCCCTGTCGGGCTATGGCGGCATCACGCTCGCGCTGATCCCGAACGGGCATGTCTATGCCTATGTCAGCGACAACCGCGAATTCGCCTGGCGGCGGGCCGCCGAGGCATCCAATGCGATCCAACCCTTTTGCGAGGTACAGCCATGACCGCCCAGACCGATACGCCGCGTGCGGCCCGCAGTCTGCCGACGGCGCCGCCGGACGGGTTGATTGCGGCCGTGATGCTGGCCTTCCTGGCCACGGCCGGCCTGTTCTACGTCAACATCATGGCCGCCATCGTCGACGGCCTGGTCAGCGGGCTCGGCCTGACCGACAGCCAGGCCGGCCAGATCGGCTCGGCCAATATCTATGGCGCCGCCCTGGGCGCGCTGGCTGCGGTCTTCCTGGTCCGGCGCTGGCCGTGGCGGCGCATGGCCTGGATCTGTCTGGTCATCCTGATTGCCGTCGATATCGGCTCGATCTGGATCGGCACGTTCGACCTGCTGTTGCCTGTACGGCTGGCCCACGGCGTGGTGGGCGGACTGCTCACCGGGACGGCCTTTGCCGTCATCGCGCGGACGGCCAATCCCGACCGCACCTTCGGCATGCTGCTCTTCGTGCAGTTCGGCCTGGGCGGGCTGGCGGTGATGGTGCTGCCGCCGCTGGCGCCGCTCTACGGCACCCAGGCCCTGTTCATCGCCCTGGCCCTGTTCAGCCTCGCCACGCTGGCCATGCTGCCCTTCCTGGCCGACTATCCGCCGCGCGATCATGCGGCCAGCGCGGGCAGCCGCATCCGCTGGATCCCGCTGATCCTGACCTATGCCGCGATCTTCCTGTTCCAGGCCGCGAACATGGGCCTGCTGGCCTATATCATCCGGCTCGGCATCGATTACGGGCTCGAGCGCGGCTATGTCTCGCTGGCCCTCGGACTGGCCACCTGGGTGGCGCTGGCCGGACCCTTCCTGGTGATGGTGTGCGGGCTGCGCTTCGGCCGGTTCCGGCTGCTCGGCGCCGCCATGCTGCTGACCTTTGCCGGCACGGCGCTGTTCCACTGGAGCGGTCATCCGGCGGCCTATCTTCTGGCCAATTGCGGCACCGGCATCACCTGGGGCTTCGTGATCGCCTATCTGCTGGGCATGACGGCGGAATTCGACGCCGCCGGGCGGGCCTCGGCCTTCGCCGGCTTCGTGTCCAAGATGGGGCTGGCCTCCGGACCCATGGCGGCCGGCGCCATTCTCGGGGCGCAGCTGGGCTTTGGAGCACTGGTGAATGCGGTGCTGCTGACGCTCTTCGCCAGCCTGCTCTTCATGCTCTGGCCGGCCCGCGATCTGGACAGCGCCCGCCGCGCCGCGCCGCAAACTGGCACGACCGACACGGCGTAACTGGTCCTATTCGCGCTGTCGCAAAGGGCGCAATCTGGCCTCATCTGGAGCAGGCGGGAGCAATACATGCCGGACGCGAATTCACCGGTACCGATGCAGGCCTTTATCGGCGGCACCTGGTGCGAGGCGGGCAATGGCGCCCGGTTTGCCGTACACGACCCGGCGACGGGGGCCCGTATCGGCGAGGTCGCCGATTGCGGTGCGGCCGAAGCGGGCGCGGCGATCGATGCGGCCGAGGCGGCGCAGTCCGGCTGGGCCGCAACGCCGGCGGCCGAGCGCGGGGCGATCCTGCGGCGCTGGCGTGACCTCATGGTCGAACGCGCCGATGCGCTTGCGGCCGTGCTGATGCGCGAGAACGGCAAACCGCTGGCCGAGGCGCGCGGCGAGATCCTCTACGGCGCCTCCTATCTGGAATGGTTCGCCGAGGAAGCCCGCCGCATCTACGGCGACATCGTCCCGGCGCCGTCCGGCGACAGGCGCATCCTTGTGACGCGGCAGCCGGTGGGCGTCTGTGCCGCGATCACGCCCTGGAACTTCCCCAACGCCATGCTGATGCGAAAGGCGGCGGCCGCGCTTGCGGCCGGGTGTACGCTGGTGGCCAAGCCGGCCGCGGAAACGCCGCTCTCCGCCCTTCTGGCGGCCCAGCTGGGCGCCGAGGCGGGCGTGCCGGACGGTGTCTTCAATGTCGTGCCGGGCACGGATGCGGCGGCGATCGGCGGCGAATTCACGGCCAGCCCGGTGGTCCGCAAGCTGTCCTTCACGGGCTCCACGGCGGTCGGGCGCCAGCTGATGGCGCAGAGCGCGCCGACCGTGAAGCGCCTGTCGATGGAGCTCGGCGGGAACGCGCCGTTCATCGTGTTCGGCGATGCCGATATCGAGGCGGCGCTCGACGGGCTCATGGCCTCGAAATACCGCAATGCCGGCCAGACCTGCGTGTGCGCGAACCGCGTCTTCGTCGAACGCCCTATCGCCGGCGAGTTCGCCGAGCGTCTGGCAAGGCGGGTCGCAGCGCTCAAGGTCGCACCCGGCGATGAGGCCGGGGCCGAGATCGGCCCGCTGATCAGCCCGGCGGCGCTGGAAAAGACCGAGCGTCTGGTCACCGATGCGGTCGGCAAGGGCGGGCGCGTGGTGACCGGCGGCAGCCGGCATGCGGCGGGCGAGCTCTTCTACCAGCCCACCGTGATCGACGGGGTTACGGCCGGCATGGCGGTGATGCGCGAGGAAATCTTCGGCCCGGTAGCGCCGCTCGTCGCCTTCGACGGCGAGGCCGAGGCGATCGCCATGGCCAACGACACCGAATACGGTCTCGCCGCCTATCTCTATACGCGCGATCTGGGACGGGCCTGGCGTGTCGGCGAGGCCCTGGAATACGGCATGGTCGGCATCAACGAGGGCATCCTGTCCTCGGCCGCAGCGCCGTTCGGCGGGGTGAAGCAATCCGGTTTCGGACGCGAGGGATCGCATCACGGACTCGAAGACTATCTGGACATCAAATACATGCTGATGGGGGGGCTGTCGGCCTGAGCCGGCGGCGGTACTGCACAATGACCAACGAAACGATCTGGACCCGCCGCGAGGCTGCCATCCCGCGCGGCCTGGGCATGATGCACAAAGTGTTCGCCGAGAAGGCGCTGAATGCGGAAATCTGGGACGTCGAAGGACGGCGCTACCTCGATTTCGCCGCCGGCATCGCGGTGACCAATACCGGCCACAACCACCCCGCCGTGAAGGCGGCCGTATCGGCGCAGCTGGAGAATTTCTCCCATGTCTGCGCCCAGGTGACGCCCTACGAGCCCTATGTCGCCCTGGCCGAAAGGCTCAACGCCCTCGCGCCGGGCGAAACGCCGAAGAAGACGATCTTCCTCACCACCGGTGCGGAAGCCGTCGAAAACGCGGTCAAGATTGCCCGGGCTGCGACAGGCCGGCCGGGCGTGATCGCTTTTTCCGGCGGCTTCCACGGCCGTACCATGATGGGCATGGCCCTGACCGGGAAAGTCGTGCCCTACAAGACCGGTTTCGGCCCCTTCCCGGGCGACATCCATCATGCGCCCTTCCCGGTGCCCTATCTGGGCATATCCGAAGCCGACTCGCTGGCCGCGCTCGACCGCCTGTTCAAGTCGGACATCGAACCGGGCCGGGTCGCGGCAATCATTATCGAGCCGGTGCAGGGCGAAGGCGGCTTCTACGCGGCCTCTCCCGACTTCATGCAGGCGCTGCGCCGTATCTGCGACACGCACGGCATCCTGCTGATCGCCGACGAGATCCAGACCGGTTTTGCCCGCACCGGCGCGATGTTCGCCGTCGAGCATGCGGGGATCGAGCCGGACCTGATGACCGTTGCCAAGGCGATGGCGGGCGGTTTCCCGATCTCCGGCGTGATCGGCAAGGCCGAGCTGATGGATGCGGCCGGGCCGGGCGGTCTGGGCGGCACCTATGGCGGTTCGCCCCTGGGCTGCGCGGCGGGGCTCGCCGTGCTCGAGACCATCGAGACGGAGGGGCTGTGCGAACGCGCCCGGGCGATCGGCGCACGGATCGTGGAGCGCTGCGAGGCGATCCGGCAGTCGGATACCGGGCTGGGCGATATCCGCACGCTCGGTGCGATGAGCGCCGTGGAGTTCGTCGAGGCGGGCGACGCCGCCCGGCCCGATGCCGCCCGCACGGCGGCGGTCGTTGCGGCCGCCCGCGAGCAAGGCCTTCTTCTCCTGTCCTGCGGGGTCCGCGGCAATGTCATCCGCTTCCTGCCGCCGCTGACCATCCCGATGGATCAGCTGGAGGAGGGGCTCGACCTCTTCGCGGCGGCGGTCAAGGCCAGCCGGTAAGGCGCGGATAGCGTCGCCGCCCGGCCGCAGGGCACAGCCGGAAAAGCACCGGCGCCGTTCGGCTGCGGGGCGTCTGGATGTCTCTGCCAGTCCGTGTCAGCCTGCCGGGAGCGGGATGGCCCGCTGCGGCGGCATGGACAGTGCGATGAGCGAGATTGCGCCCGAACAGGCCGAACTGGTGGCTTTCCTGGCGTCGCCCGAGGCGCACGGGGGCGAGCGGCCCGAGCGGATCGACACCCATCTCTCCCATGTCTTCCTCACCGAAGACACGGTGCTCAAGCTCAAGCGCGCGATCCGGCTCGACTTTGTCGACTATTCCACGCCGGAGCAGCGGCGACGCTATTGCGAACGCGAAGTGGCGGCCAATGCGGCCTGGGCACGCTCGCTCTATTGCGGTGTCGAGCCGGTCCGCAAAACGCCGGACGGCTTCCTGGTCGGCGGCGCGGATGCCGACGGCGAGCCGGTGGACTGGCTGGTGCGCATGCACCGTTTCGCGGACGGGGACAGGCTGGACAAACGCCTGGCCGCCGGCACGGTAGCGCTGTCCGATATCGAGGGCTTCGCCGATGCGCTGGCCGGCCAGCATGACGCGGCCGCGCCCGATACCGGCGCGGGCGGTTCGGACGCTTTCGCGCAGCTCATCGATCAGGTCGGCGGCGATCTGTGCGAGGCCGGCCGCTCTGCCGTCTGGCAGGAACAGGCCGGGCAATGGCACGACCGCGCGATGGCGGCGTTGAAGGACGTGCGCGGCCTGATCGACCGCCGGGTGAAGGCCGGCCGGGTCAGGCTTTGCCATGGCGATCTGCATCTCAAGAATATCTGTTACTGGCAGGGCGCGCTGATCGGTTATGACGCGCTCGAATTCGACCCGGCGCTCAGCATGATCGACGTGCTCTACGACATGGCTTTCCCGGTGATGGACTGCCTGCATTTCCGGGCTGGCTGGGCCGCCAATGCCCTGATGAACCGGTATCTGGCGCGTACCGGCGATTATGACGGCCTGGCGCTGCTTCCGCTCTATCTCTCCCAGCGGGCGGCGATCCGGGCCATGGCAACGGGCATGGCCGGAAAGACCGGCGATGCCCGGGCCTATCTCGCGCTTGCGCGGGACCTGCTGGCGGTGCGGCCGCAGCCGGTCCTGATCGCCCTGGGCGGGCGGTCGGGCAGCGGGAAGTCCACCCTGGCGCGCGCGATCGCGCCCGGGGCCGGCATGGCGCCCGGCGCGGTCGTTTTGCGCAGCGACGTGATCCGGAAGGTGCTGGCCGGCGAGGCGCCGGAGGCCCCGCTGCCGGCCTCGGCCTATGGGGCCGGCATGACGGACCGCGTCTATGAGACGATGGGGGCGACGGCCCGCACCTGCCTGGCGGCCGGGATGTCCTGCATCATGGACGCCACCTTCCTGTCGCGGCCGGCCGAAGCGGCACTCGAGGCGGCGCGGGAGGGGTTCGAGGGCCGTGTGTTTCCGATCTGGCTGGAGGCGCCGGCCGATGTGCTGCGCGACCGGATCGCGGCCCGCGGCGCGGATGCCTCGGACGCCGATCTGGCTGTTCTGGAAGGGCAATTGTCACGGCCGGAGCCGGCCGGTTGGACCCCGGTCGACGTCGCCGGATCGCCGGAGGCGGCGATTGCACATATTCGAAAAGCCCTCGCCGCCTGACACGATGTGGCAAGGCCGGTCGTGCCAGGCGGCGATGCGGGCGGCGGGGCTTGCCCGATCCCCGCGCCCGGTCAGTAGGCTTCCGCGCCGAAGCGGTAGGTCAGGCTGACGCCATAGGTCTGCGGGTCGCCATAGACCAGCTCGTCGAAGCCGAAGTCGGACACGTCGAACGCGTCCACCGTATAGGTCTCGTCGAAGGCATTGCGGATGAAGGCGGCCAGTTCCCACCGGTCTCCCGGCGCCGTCAGGGCGGCACGCGCATTGACCAGCCAGTAGGCGTCCTGGCCGAGCCGTTCGGTATTGGCGTTGTCAAAATACTGGTCGCCCGTATAGGTCGCCGTGGCGCCCAGCGTCAGCGTGTAGCCGCCGGCAAAGGGCAGGGTCTCGTAGCGGATGCGCGGCACCAGGCTCCACTCCGGCGCGGCGACCATGTCATTGCCCGTGAAGGTCTGGCCGATCGGCGTCACGAAGTCGGTATAGCTCGCGTCCAGATAGGTCGCCGACAGGCCGATCTCCAGGCCGTTGGCCGGCAAAGCGAGAAGCTCCAGCTCCACGCCGGAAATCTCCGCTTCCTCGGCATTGAACAGGGTTTGTGTCGGCACGCCGCCGGGGGCGAGACCGTACACCTGCAGGTTCGAGTAGTCGTAGAAGAAGGCCGCCGCATTGGCCCGCAGCATGCGATCGAACCATTCCGACTTGATGCCCACTTCCCAGGCCGTCAGCTCTTCCGGCTCGACGATCGAGGCCTCGACCGGATCCGAGGAGGCGCCGGTATTGAAACCGCCGCTCTTGAAGCCGCGCGACAGCGAGCCGTAGACCATGACATCGTCCGTGGCCTGGTAGGACAGGGCGAGGCGGTAGGTCGGCTCCTCGTCGGATACGGTGTCCGTGGGATAGGTGCCGGTATCCAGCAGCGGATAATAAAGCGGGGCCGGCTCGCTGAGCGGGACCGCGTCCACCGGTCCGGCATAGGAGCGGTGGGTCAGCTCGCGCTCTTCCCAGGTGAAGCGCGCGCCCAGCGTGGCGGTCAGGCGGGGCGTCAGTTCGTAATCGGTCTGGGCGAAGACGGCGAAGGTCTCGAGCTCCTGGGTGTATTCGCGGTCGATCCGCGCGATGAAGTTCACGAGGTCGAAATAGGGCTGGCCGGGCGTGGGACTGGCGCCGGCAAGCAGTTCGAAATTGTCTCGGCCTTCAAGCGTGTCCGTCAGGTAGAAGGCGCCGGCGATCACCGAGAGCGGGCCGTCCCATTGCGAGGCGAGCCGGATTTCCTGGCTGAACTGTTCCGTGCGGTCGTTGATGTATTCCTCGGTCAGCCGGTTCGGCGAGGCGTCCACCTCCAGCAGGATCTCGCGTTCGGCCTCCAGATAGCCCGTCACCGAGGTCAGGGCGAAATTGCCCAGATCCCAGTCGATGCGCAGGCTGGCGGAGACGGTGTCGATATCCTCCGGCGTGCGGGCCATGTTTTCCGCGCCGGAATAGGGATCGGCATCGTCGAAATAGCCGAAGGCGTCGCCGCACATGCTGCCCGACGGGCCGCACACCCGGTCGAACTCGGTCAGGCCCAGTTCGCCGGTCGTGTAGTTGATCAGGCCCTGGCTCTCATAGGAGCGCGCGCTGGAGCGGCTGCGGCCGACCTCGACCTTGCCGAGCACGGACAGGGTCGCACTGGGCTCGTAGAGCAGCTGGATGCGCGCGGCCTGAAAGTCGGTGTCGTTGCGATCGACGGTGGAACCGTTCGGCAGGGTCACGTCGCGCGTGCCGTCGCGCGTATTGGAGACGCCGGAAATACGCAGGGCGAGCTGGTCGCCGAGCGGAATGTCCATCGCGCCTTCCAGGTCGAACTGGTCGAACCGGCCATAGGTGCCGGTGACATAGCCGCCGAACGCGTCGCCCGGCGGGCGGGTCGCCACATTGAGGACGCCGCCCGTCGTGTTGCGGCCGTAAAGCGTGCCCTGCGGACCCTTGAGCACTTCCACGCGCTCCAGGTCGTAGAGCTGGAACATCTGGCCGATGGTGGAGTTGTAGAACACGTCGTCGACGGTCACGCCGACCGCGCCGCTATTGGCGGGGTTGAAGTCGTTGATGCCCACGCCGCGCAGGAAAATGGTCGGGTTGGAGGCGGAAAAGCTCGACTTGATCTGAAGCCCGGCGACCTGTTGGGAAAGATCGGCCGCGTCGCGGTAATCGCCTTCGCGCAGTCTTTCCGTGTCCAGCGCAGTGAGCGCGATGGGCACGTCCTGCTGGGAGGCCTGGCGGCGCTCGGCAGTGACCGTGATCACGTCGAGCGCGCGTCGGGGTGAGGCCTCCGGATCTGCGCCCTCCTGGGCCTGCGCGGCCCCGGCCAGCACAAGTGTCGAAGCGGTCGCGGCCAGAATGGCCTTGTTGAATGAGCGTCCCATATGTCCTCTCCCCGTTTGTCTTGTTGTAAAGGTCAGAAGGGCAGCTCCTCGTCCTCCATCTGGACGAAGACGCTTTTCTTCTGCGTGTATTCCTGGAGCACGTCCCAGCCGTTTTCGCGGCCGATGCCGGACTGCTTGTAGCCCCCGAAGGGGATCTGCATGGGCTGGGCCTGATAGGTGTTGATCCAGAACATGCCGGTCTGGATGCGCGCGGCCACCCGGTGGGCCCGGGTCAGGTCGCGCGTGACGACACCGCCGGCCAGGCCGTAATCCGATGCATTGGCCCGCGTGACAGCTTCTTCCTCGTCGGAGAAGCGCAGCAGGGTCATGACCGGGCCGAAGATTTCCTCGCGCACATGTTCCATGTCGTCGGTGCTGTCGCCGATCACGGTCGGTGCGTAGAAGGCGCCGCCCTCGCAGCCGGCGACCTCGACGCTGTGGCCGCCGCAAAGGATGCTGGCCCCCGCGGCGCGGGCACGGTCGACAAAGCCCGCGACTACCTCGCCATGTTGCTTCGAGATCAGCGCGCCCACCTGGGTGTCCGGATCCGTCGGATCGCCGACCCGGATCTTCGCGGTGCGTGCGAGAATGTGTTCGACGACGGCGTCGTAGATGTCGTCCTGGATGAAGACGCGCGTGCCGTTGGCGCAGATCTCGCCCTGGGTCAGGAAATTGGCGTAGAGCGCGAGCCGTGCGGCGCGCTCCGGATCGGCATCGTCGAAGATGATGAAGGGCGACTTGCCGCCGAGCTCCAGCGAGACCTCCTTGAGGCGCGGCGAGGCCGCTTCCATCACCTTGCGGCCCGTGGGCGCGCTGCCGGTCAGCGAGACCTTTTCCACCTGCGGATGGGCGGCCAGCGCCGCGCCCGGGCCGCGCTCGCCCTGCAGCACGTTGAATACGCCCGGCGGCAGGCCCGCCTCGATATAGATCTCGGCCAGGTTCACTGCATTGACCGGCGTCAGCTCGGACGGCTTGAAGATCATGGCGTTGCCGCAGGCGAGCGCCGGGGCCGATTTCCAGCAGGCGATCTGCAGCGGATAGTTCCAGGCGCCCAGCCCGGCGCACACGCCCAGCGGCTCGCGGCGGGTGTAGTAGAAGCCGGATCCGAAATCCTGGTACTCGCCCTGGATGGAGCCGGCGAGATTGGCGTAGTGCTCGATCGCGTCCGCGCCGGTCTGCACGTCGACCGTCGAGGCTTCGCCGATCGGTTTGCCGGTATCCGCCACCTCGATGGCGGCGAGTTCGTCATTGCGTTCGCGGAGTATCTCCGCCGCGCGGCGCAGGATGCGGCCGCGTTCCTCAGCCGCCATGGCGGCCCAGATGGCCTGGCCGCGAACGGCCGAGGCGATGGCGGCCTCGATCTGGTCGGAACTGGCCTCGCGGAAACGGCCCAGCGTTTCGCCGGTTGCCGGATTGACGCAGTCGAATGCGGCCTCGCCCGCGCCGGCGACGCGCTTGCCGTCAATGAACAGGTCGATGCTGAAACTCACGGTAATTGCCTTGTTGATCCCGTTATCGAGAAAAATAATTGCACGGCCAATTACTTTTTGTCAAATAGCGGGCTTCGACGTCCGGCGCGCGGAGCGGGCCGGCGGTCAGGGATCGAGCAGACAAGCGGGGACGCCATGCGTATCGGGTTTATCGGACTGGGCAATATGGGGGCGAACATGGCGATGGTGCTGGCGCGGGCCGGCCGCCAGCTGACCGTCCACGACATCGAGCGCGAGCGCGCAAGCGCTCTGGAAGCAGCCGGTGTGCGGTGGGCGGACACGCCTCGGGACTGTGCGCAGGATGCCGATATCCTGATCACCTCGCTGCCGCGGCCGCAGACCGTGGAAGCGGTGATGCTGGGCGAGACCGGCGCGCTGGACGGCCTCGGCAAGGGCGCGATCTGGGTGGACACCACGACGAATGACGCCGATGTGGTCGAGCGCATTGCTGCGCTGGCCGCCGAACGCGGTGCCCATACGGTCGACTCGCCGGTCACCGGGGCCGTCGACGGGGCCCGGCGCGGCGAGCTGACCCTGTTTGCCGGCGGCGCCCCGCAAGTGCTCGACGCTGTCGACCCGGTCCTGTCCCAGATGGGCCGCGTGATCAGATGCGGACCGCTGGGCACGGGCAATGCGGTCAAGCTGGTGACGAACTATCTCTGGTTCACCCATGCGGCGGTAATCGGCGAGGGCCTCATGCTCGGCAAACGGGCCGGAGTCGAGCTCGACGTGCTCTGGGACGCGATCAAGGACAGCGTCGGCGACAGTTTCGTCGCGCGCCACGACGCGCCCTCGATCTTCGCCGGGCACTATGATCCCTCCTTCACGCTGGGGCTGTGCCTCAAGGATATCCGCCTGTGCCAAAAGCTGGCCAGGCGCGGCGGCACGCCCATCCCGGTCGGCGAGCGGGTCGCCGAACGCTTCGCCATGGCGGCCGGGGCCTATGGCGAGGATGAGGGCGAGCTGCATGTCGCCAGGCTGATCGAGGACGAGACCGGAACCGATCTGCGCCTCGAGGGGGACTGGCCCCTGCACTGGGAAGCCTGATTCAGCTGCGGGTGAGGGCGCCGAGGCGGGCCGCCAGGCTGTTGCGCATCAGGGTCCGCGCCGTTTCCGGGGTGAGGCTCGACGTCTCCTGGGCGTGCGCAATCCAGAGCCCGTCGATCATCATGGCGAATTCCAGGGTCAGCGTTTCAACGCTGGCGGCCGGGACGAGGCGGGCGAGCCCGGTGCGCAGGCTGCGGCAGAGCAGGCGGTAGTTCAGCGTCTCGGCCCGGGCGAGGCCGGGGCTGCTCTGGGCGTTGGCCCAGAAATGGGCCCAGACGACGCAGGCCTCATGGGTAAAGACATGGTCGGCGAACTTGGAGGTAATGACGGCTTCCAGCCGCTCCCGGTCATTGCCTGCGTTCGCGACGGCCCGTCTTTCCTCATCCAGGGCGCCGCGCAGAAGAAACCGCATCGCGGCTTCCAGAAGATCGGTCTTGTTGGAGAAATGCCGGTAGATCGTGCCGCTGGTGACACCGGCATGGGCGGCGATGCGCTGGATGGTGGATTCGGCGTATCCATAGCGGTTGATGCAGGCGATGGTCGCCTCGATCAGCGAGCGTTTGCGTTCTTCCTTGGCTTGCCGGCGTCCCATCAGCACGCCTCCGGAGCCGGGCGCGCGGCGGCCTGCAGCCGGCCATCCAGATAGCCGAAGGCGATCGTTCGCGCCTGTGCGGGGCTCAGCGCATCTCCGGTCTGCGCCTTGCGGATCCACAACCCGTCCACCAGGGCGATCAGCTCGTGGGCGATCGCGTCGGCCTCGCCGGCCGGGACGAGCTGCTTGAGTGCGTCCACCAGCGTGCCGCGGAAGCGCCCGGCATTGATGCGTTCCAGCCGTGCGAGTTTTTCGTGGCGCGAGGTCTCCGACCAGAACTGCAGCCACACGAAACAGGTCTGCTCGGTGAATATCCGCTCGGACAGGTTGGCGCCGATGGTTGCCCGCAGTCTTTCCAGCGGCGTTTCCGCTCCGGCCAGCTGTTCCACGAGCAGGTCGGACAGGTCCGACATCAGCGCGCGCATGGCGGCGGCAAACAGTTCTTCCTTGCTCTTGAAGTGATAGTGGATATTGCCGCCGGACAGCCCGGCCTCTTCGGCAATCCGCAGGACCGTCGCGTCATGAAATCCGTATTTGTGGATGGCCGACAGGGTCGCCCGGACCAGGTGCCGCTGCCGTTCATCCCTGGAAAGTCTCTTGCGCACGACCGTCCCGTACCGCTCCGTCTGGTGCCGCGCCAACGTGCGGCTGCATCCCTGGGTCGGTAGCGTGGACCGGGTGCGGGTACAAGGGGCGTTGCCCGTCCCGGAACGCTCCGAAGGGCTCCGACCAAAATACTTACTGGTTGACCAATTACATTTTAGACGGCAGGCTGAAAAGAACAAGCCCATCCGCAGCGGGAGAGAGTGAGCACATGACGGTCAGCGTGGAACGCCTGTCCGGCCCGTCATCGCCGGAAGAGATCAATGCGGCACTCGACACGGACGGTGTCGTCATTGTCGAGAACTTTCTCGAAACCGGGCTGATCGACCGGCTCAACGCCGAGCTCGAGCCCTACATTTCCGCCTACAAGAACCGTGACGTCAAATCCCTCTATGATGACTTCCTTGGCGGTTCGACGGTCCGTCTGCACGGCATCGCCGCCAAGAGCGACAGCTTTCCCGAGGTCCTGACGGACCCGCGGATCATGGCTGTGGCGGGTCATGTCCTGCTGCCCCGCTGCACCGACTTCCGGCTGAGCTCGGCGGAACTCATAGAGATCCGGGGCGGGGAAACCGCCCAGCTCATCCACCGCGACGACGGATCCTGGGCGGCTGCGGGAACCGACGCATCGCCCCTGGTGGTCAACTTCATGATCGCACTGAGCGACTACACGGCGGACAATGGCGCCACGACGGTGGTGCCGGGAAGCCATCGCTGGCCGCTCGACCGCGAGCCGAAGCCGGAAGAGTGTGCGGCTGCCGCCATGCCGAAGGGCTCTGCGGCCATCTTCCGCGGCGACACGCTGCACGGCGGCGGCAACAATACCAGCGGCACGCCCCGGCGGGGCCTGTCGGTCTCCTACTGCCAGGGCTGGCTCCTGCCCGTCGAGAACAGCTGGCTGGGCGTGCCCCTCGAACGCGTCCGGCAATTCCCGCAACGCGCCCAGGAACTGCTCGGCTACGAAGTCTATGACGGCGTCGAGCAGGGCGGCGGCCAGATCAACATGTACGAAGTCGGCTCGCCGAAAGTCCTGCTGGAGCCATGAGCGTGAGCGGGGCGAGACAGATCGGCGAGGTCGACTACGTAATTGTGGGGGCCGGGTCGGCGGGCTGCGTCCTCGCGTCCCGCCTGTCCGAGAGCGGCACGGACGCAGTGGCCGTCCTGGAATATGGCGGTACCGATATCGGGCCGTTCATCCAGATGCCGGCGGCGCTCTCCTATCCGATGAACATGCGCCGCTATGACTGGGGTTACCGCACCGAGCCGGAAACACATATCGGCGGCCGGCAGCTGGCCGCGCCGCGCGGCAAGGTGCTCGGCGGATCCTCCTCGATCAACGGGCTGGTGTATGTGCGCGGTCATCCGAAGGACTTCGACGGCTGGGCCGAAGCGGGCGCCGACGGTTGGGCCTGGCGCGATGTCGAGCCCTATTTCCGCAAGCTGGAGAATGTCGAAGGCGTCGATCCCGCAATCCGGGGCACAGAAGGCCCGATGCATATCACCCGCCCCGCGCAGGACCATCCCCTCGACCAGGCCTTCATGGCGGCGGCGGAACAGGCCGGTTTCGATCGGACCGAAGACTATAACGGCCGGCGCCAGGAGGGGTTCGGCCCGATGGAGCAGACCATCTGGCGCGGACGCCGCTGGTCCACGGCCAACGCCTATCTCAAACCGGCGCGTGATCGCGGCAATCTCGTTGTGCATCGCGGCCTGGCGAGCCGTGTCCTGTTCGAGGGCGATCGCGCCGTCGGTGTGGAATACGTCAGGGGCGGGGAACGCCGGGTTCTGAGGGCGCGCAAGGAAGTGATTGTCGCCGCCTCGGCATTCAATTCGCCCAAGCTGCTGATGCTGTCCGGTATCGGACCGGCGGCGGACCTCGCACATCTGGGCATTCCGCTACGGGCGGACCGGCCCGGGGTCGGCGCCAATCTGCAGGACCATCTGGAGGTCTACCTGCAGATGGAATGCACCCGGCCGATCACCCTTCGCCGCTACATGAATCCCGTGAGCAAGGGTCTGGCCGGCCTGCAATGGATGTTGTCGCAAACCGGGATCGGGGCCAGCAACCATTTCGAGACGGCGGGCTTTGTCCGCGTCATGCCCGATGCCGACTATCCCGACGCCCAGTACCATTTCCTGCCCGCGGCGATCCGCTATGACGGCAGCCAGCCGGCGCGCAGACACGGCTTCCAGGCGCATATCGGTCCGACACGGTCGAAATCGCGCGGACAGGTGCGCCTGAGGTCGGCCGATCCACATGCCCCGCCCCGCATCCATTTCAACTACATGTCCGAGCCCAGCGACTGGGAGGCGTTCCGGGCCTGTATCCGGCTGACCCGGAAAATCTTCGCGCAGAAGGCTTTCGCACCCTACAGCGGCGGCGAGATCATGCCGGGTCCGGACTGTTCGAGCGATGCCGACATCGACCGCTTCGTGGCCAGCGAGGTGGAAAGCGCCTATCATCCCTGCGGAACCTGCCGGATCGGCAGCGAGGACGATCGCATGGCCGTCGTCGATGCGCAGTGCCGCGTCATCGGTGTCGAGGGACTTCGCGTGGTGGACTCGTCCGTATTCCCGAATGTCACCAACGGCAATATCAACGGACCGACCATCATGCTGGCCGAGAAGACGGCGGATCATATTCGCGGACGGGTCTGCGCGGACAGCCGGCCGGAAAGCGCCGTGGCGTGAACACACCATCCAGCCAGCCCGGTCTTCCCTCCGCGGGGCCGCCTGTCCTCTCCGAGATGCTCGCCGCAATCCTGATGGGCGGGCTGGGCGTGACGGTCATTGTGTCGATGCCTCTGCTCGGCCCCCTGTTCGGGCATCATTTCGGGGTCGTCGGCGCCGATATCGGCATTGTCAGCCTTGCGAACCTGCTGGGCACCGCCGCCGGCTCGCTCTTCGTGACGATCCGGCTCGACCGTCTTCCCTGGCGGCGCACCAGTCTGGTGGCGGCCGTCCTCGCCCTGACCGCCCAGCTCCTTGTGGCCGCCATGCCGGGTTTCGCCGCGGCTGCCGTACTGGAGACGGTGACGGGCCTCGCCGCGGGCGTGCTTCTGGCCCTGTCGTCGGCGATTGTCGGTCAGGCCGGGCAATCCGATCGCGGTTTCGCCTTTATCCTCGCCCTGCAGGCCGTTGTCGCCGTGGGATGTCTGGTCGGGCTTCCGGTTGTCGCCGAGCGCGCCGGGGCGCCGGTCGCCTTCGCGGCCGTGGCCTTGCCATTCCTCGCTATCGTCCCGGCCGCCTTCCTGCTGCGCCCCGCCGCGAACCGCCATCCGGCCGGGCCGGACGCGCCGTCGGGTGGCGGGTGGAACCGGGGCGTGCTGGCCCTGGTCACGGCGCACTTCCTGTTTTCCGCCTCGGTCGGCATTCTGTGGACCTTCTCCGCCGTGCTGGGCGGAATGTCGGGCCTGGCCGACATTTCCATGGGGCTTTCCCTGGCGGTCGGCAATGTCGCCGCCCTGTTCGGATCGCTCGCCGCCGCGGCCATCAACCTGCGTTACGGGCGCATTCTCCCGCTGGGGATCGTCAGCCTGCTTCTCCTGGTCAGCGCCGCGCTGTTTGCCACGGAAACCGACATGATGCGCTTCAACCTCGCCTGCGCGCTCTACCTGCTCGCCTGGGGCGGCGGCATGCCCTTTTTCATGGGTGCGGTGTCGCAATTCGACCGGGGCGACCGGATCACGGCGCTGCTGCCGGTCCTGGCATTTGCCGGCATGGCGGCGGGTCCGGCGATCGTGGTCATGATGCCCGGGATGAATCTCTTCCAGGCCGTCGCCTGGGCGACGGCGGCGCTGGCCATCCTCGCCTTCGCGCTGATCGCTTCCGTGTCCTTGGGGCCGCGCACCAAGGGACGCGGTGAACCCGCGCAATAGGTCGCCCCGGAGACTGCGAAAATTATGCAGACAGTGGCGGTTGTGCGGGCGCAATCGCAAGGTTTTCTCCCCGGACAGGGCCTAGTCTGACGGCTATGCTCAGGGCCGGAGGACGAGGAATTTCCATGTTTCGCACGACACGTTTTGCACGATACGCCGCGCTGTGCGTGATCGGATTCATCTGGACCGCGGCCGGGCTCCCTGGTGCTCCGGCGCAGGATGCCGATGCACCGGCGCTCTCGCTCACGCTCGCGCCCCGTGCGGCGGCGGACGGGCAATCCATCGAGACCGTCGAGGTCCGGCTCGTGCTTGACGGGGTCCAGACCGGTGCCGGCGACCCGCTGCTGCGGCTCCCGCTCATCGCCAGCAATGTCGATACGGTGGCCACCGTACTCGACGGGCTGTCGGCCTCGGATGCCGCGGGGGACCTCGCCCTGACCGCCCGCGATGTCGACCGGCCCGAGGAAAGTGCCCGCGATGCGCTCAGCGGCGGTCCGTCCCGCGAATGGGTGACCGGCCGCGCGACGCAGGGCGCCGTGACGGTCCGCTATACGGTTCCGGCCGATGCCACGCTGCCGCCGCGCGGCCCGGCTCCGCCCTTCGCTTTCACCGACGACGGTGGCGGCGTCTCGGCGGCCGGCCACATCTTCCTGCTCCTGCCGCCGCAACCCGGACCCTATCGGGTCACCATCGACTGGGACCTGTCGGACGCGCCGGAGGCCAGCCGGGGCATCAGCTCGTTCGGCGAAGGCCGGGTCGTTCTTCCCGAACCGGTGAGCGGCGCGGTCTTGCGCATGGCTTTCTACATGGCCGGCGACATCGTGACCTGGCCGGAAACGGTTCCGCCGACCGGTTTCTTCGGCGCAATCCAGGGAACCCCGCCCTTCGACGGCCCGCAACTGCTGTCCTGGGCCGGCACGCTCTACGATCAGTATGCCGAGTTCTTCGGCGAGGCCGGAGCGTCGGCCTACGGCGTCTTCATGCGATACAACCCCGTCAATGCCGGCGGTGGTGTGGGCCTGCACCGCTCTTTCGTGATCACGTTCGGCGAGGCTGACGGCGACAGCGATACGGGCGGGCTGAAATCCACCCTGGCGCACGAGATGTTCCACACCTTCCAGCCCTTCATCGAGGAGCCCGGCGGGCTCGAATCCTCCTGGTTCGGCGAAGGGCTGGCAACCTTCTACCAGAGCCGTCTGCCCCTGCGCTTCGGCCAGATCGCGCCGGAGGCTTTTCTGGAGGATCTGAATTTCCATGCCGGGCGGTATTACAGCTCTATCGTGGCAACGGCACCGAACAGCGCCGTGCCCGAACGCTTCTGGGCGGACACTCGGATCCGCACGCTGCCCTATGACCGCGGCATGCTGTATTTCGCGACCGTCGATCACGCCGTGCGAACGGCGTCGGACGGGGCCCGCTCTCTGGACGATCTGATGCTGGCCATGCTGGAGCGTCAGCAGGCCGGTGAAACGCTCTCGAATGCGGACTGGGAAGCCGTCCTGGAGGCGGAGCTGGGCGCGGACGCCGTTGCCGGCTTCAGGGCCTTCCTTGAAGGCGCGATGCCCGTGCCGGCGTCCGATGCCTTCGGTCCGTGCTTCCGGCGCACGACACGTATGCTGCGCCGCTACGAGCTGGGCTTCGATACGGCCGTTTTGGCCGAGCCGGTCCGCATCGTGCGGGGCCTTGAGCCGGGGTCGGCTGCCGCGCAGGCCGGCATCCGCGACGGCGACGAGATTGTCCATCCCGTGCCCCAGGACCATTTGCAGGGCGATCAGGATGCGCGGCTCACCCTGGTCATCCGTCGCGATGGCGAGGAATTCGCGGTGACATACCTGCCCCGCGGCGAAACCGTCGAAGCGTACCAGTGGGAACGGGTGGAGGGCGTGCCCGATCGGACCTGCGCCCTGTAGGCTGGCGTAAGCGGGCCGCGGGTCAGATGGCTTCGCGCACCTGCCGCGCGCGATAGTCGCGCAATCCGTGAGTGAGCAGGGACAGGCCGGCTTCCAGCCGGTCGGCCGGCTGGGCGTGTCCGATGCGGACATGACCGGGCATGCCGAACAGTTCGCCCGGCGCGACGATCACGTCGCAATGCGTCATCAGCCAGTCCGAAAAGGCATGCGTGTCCTCGATCCCGACCAGGCGCGGGAAGGAGATGCAGCCATGAGCGGGCAACCGTCCCTCGACCAGTTTCTCGGCCTGCCAGAGATCGTAATAGCGTGCGATGACGGGGCGCGCCTGCTCGATCAGGTCGCGGACATAGGCGTCGAAGGGTTCCGGGTTTTCCAGCACCAGGGCGGCGACGGCATGGCCGAGCTTGGAGACGCCGAAGGCATAGCGGTCGTTGAAGGCGCGCAACGAGGCCAGCGTGTCGCCGGACGCGATGATCCAGCCGCACCGCACCGAGCTGAGACCGTAGATCTTGGTCAGGCTGGAAATGGTGATGACGTTCGGCGAGCGCGTGGCGGCGACCGAGGTCCGCGTGGCGGCGGGTCCGTAGTCGCGATAGACCTCGTCGACCACCAGCCAGAAACCGCGCTGGTCCGCGAGCTGTGTCAGCCGTTCCAGCTGTTCCGGCGGCAAGGGCTCGCTGGACGGATTGTGAAGGTCGGACACGACGACCATGCGCGTGCGGGGCGTCAGCGCGGCCTCGAAAGCGTCCATGTCGATAGCGAAGTCGGGAGCGCGCCGGGGAAAATGGTCGACCGCCAGCCCGTTGGAATGGGCCAGGCTGTCGAAGAGTTCGAAATGCGGCGTCTCGATCAACACGTGATCGCCCGCCTCGAGGAGCGCCCGGTAGACGGTGTGCAGGCCTTCCGTGGCCCCCGTCGTGCTGATGATGCGGTCCCGCGGCACATCGTAGCGCCGGGCGAGCGCCGCGACCGCGTAGGGATTGCCGTTGACGAAGGCGCTGGTGTAGCGCGAGGTGATGTCATGTCCGAACGCGTTGTCGATCGTTTCGCTGAGCAGGGTTTCCGGCTCGGGGACGGAACTGTCGAACAGCGCCCACGCATCCCTAGGCTGTCGTCGGAGGCGATCGATGGTCTGGCGGATCCAGAGCGCATAATCCATGGCGGGGAGATTCTTTCTGCGGCCTCGGAGCCGCCTCGATCGAGTGTCTAACCGGATCCCGTGATAGGGAGGTCCACCGGCAATTGTTATGTGTTCGGCGGTTCGCCGACTTGTCGTGCCGCATAATTTGTTCCGCCTGATCCAGGCGCGGCCGACCCGAGATCGGTCTGCGTGCCGCAAGGCACGGTGTGGTCGGGCCGGGCCGGAGCGGACCCTTGTCGGCGATCCGCTCCGGCCGCGCCCGAAGGGCTCTAGAACCTGTAATTGGCCCCCACGAAGTAGCGGCGGCCCAGAATGTCGCCATGGTTCAGCGTCGGGTAGGACGGTTCCTCGTCCGTGACGTTGACGATACCGGCCCGCACGCTGAAGTCCTCGGTGATCTCGTAGATGCCCGAGATGTCATGCGTGAGATTGCTGTCGATGACCGGGTTCGGGTTGTTCTCGATCGTGGCGCCCGGCGCGGCCAGGACTTCGTCGAGATAATAGGCCTGATAGGTCAGGCGCAGCGGGCCGCGATACCAGGCGGCGTCGAACCGGGTGACCCATTCCGGCTGGTCCACCGTCCCGTCGGTGCGGGTGAAGGTGTTGCCGTTCGGCGAGGTCGTCAGAAGGCTGGTATGCGTCGCCTGCAGGCCGAGCGTCAGGCTGCCCGGGTCGAAGCTGGTGAAGATCGCGTCCAGCGGAACCATGTACTGGGCGTAGTAGACTTCGCCTTCGTAAAGGACTTCGCCGGCATTCACCGTCGTGGTCCGTCCGGTCACCACCGTGCCGGCCGGGCTGGTGCCCTGCGGCGCGGCCAGGCGGGTGAAGGCGGAGCACATGTCGGCCGGCTGGGGATCATTGTCATAGCACGACGCCATGAAGTCTTGTGTCGTGAAGGCGGTCAGCCCGTCGGTCAGCTCGATCTCGATCCGGTCGACGGTCAGGGTGAGACCCGGGATGAAGCGCGGC
Source organism: Pseudomonadota bacterium (assembly GCA_034659015.1). Taxonomy (GTDB): domain Bacteria; phylum Pseudomonadota; class Alphaproteobacteria; order Caulobacterales; family Maricaulaceae; genus Maricaulis. The sequence continues at coordinate 554,276 of JAYEGL010000001.1, forward strand.
TCGAAGACGAAACCGTAGGTCCAGGTCTCCGACACCTCGTTCTTCAGATCCGGATTGCCGCCCGTGGTGACCTCGGTGAGCGTGAAGTTCTCGGCCGGATCCTGGAATGTCGCCAGATCGCCGTAATTCGGATTGGCGGCCCATTCCGCCTCGCAATTGGCGCGGCGGACCGCCGGGTTCGGGCCGGCATCGATCCGGTCGCTGTCGCAGGGGTCGATGCCCGCATTCGACAGGGCCGTGCTGGTCGGCGCGAAAAGCTGGGTCAGGGTCGGTGCGCGGAAGTTCCGGCTGCGCGAGGCGCGGATCATCAGGTCGTCGGTGACCCGCCAGCGCAGGCCGGCACCCCAGACGCTCTCCGCATCCGTGATCGAGTTGTCGACATAGCGATAGCTGCCGGAAAACTCGAGCTCCTCGACGAGCGGCAGCGTCACGCCATTGCCCAGCAGCGGAACCAGGATCTCGCCGGAGAGCTCATGCGTCTCGTAGGACCCCGACTGCGGTTCGGTCATCGCGCCTGTGCCCACCAGGCCGAGCTGGTTGGCTTCCATCGGCACGAATTCGGCGTCCTCGGAACGGTGTTCGTAGGCCAGCACATAGTCGATCGGGCCGGCCGGCAGGTCGAACAGCGTCGAGCCGAGCGTGGCGAGGAAATCGAACTGCTCGTTGGTGAAGTCCTCGCCGGTGCGCACCGACACGTAGTTCTGTGCCGCTTCGGAGATATTGCCGTAGCCGAACGGGTTGAGCGGGGCGCAGGCGGGATCGTCATTGCCGGTGTCGGCGTCGGCATTGACGGCGCAGACGATGTTGCCGGACCCGTCGGTCGTGGCGTTCAGCGCATTGGCGAAGTTGGCGTTGTGGGCACCCCAGGAGCGCACCTCGCCCTCGACCCGCGCGAAGCTGCCGGACACCGTCCAGTAGAAGTCACGCTCGCCCAGCACGAAGTCGCCCTCCGCGCCCAGCATGGCGCGCCAGGTGTCCGTATTGTGGGTCTGCAGGTCTTCCGGGAAGAGCTGACCGTCGAAATGCTTGGACAGCCACATCGGCGCGCCGAAGGCGAAGCCCGGATTGATCTGCGACAGCGAGGCGATCGCCTCGTCGGTCAGGAAGGGGTTGTTGGCCGTGAACATGATCGGGCCGGCGCCGCTGGCCGCACTGTTCAGCACGGTGCGCGAAGCGCCCTGCGGGCGTTCTTCGGCCTCGGTGGAGGCATACAGGAACTCACCCGTGATCCGCATGGACGGGCTGACGTCGTAATGGCCGATGAGATTGACCGCGGTGCGCTCGACGCCGGTGCGCAGACCGGCGAGCTCGCTGTAGCGGAAACCCTCGCCCCCTTCGGCGAAGGGAATGCCGAGAATGTTGCCCGGGTTGTAGCTGGTGACCGAGCCGTCGGCCGCAAACTGGGTCGGCGCGCCGTTGAGCGTCGCCAGGAAGTTGGGCAGCGGCGCGGGCACCGAATAGATCACGCCGGACGTGTTGAAATTCCAGAAATAGGCCGGGATGACCTCGGCGACGGAGGGAATGCCGTCATTGGGTCCGGTGTCCAGCGGATTGCCCTGGGTGATACGCGACAGGTTGGAGCGCGGGCGGTCCGAGAACTGCAGCATCGGCGAGGAGGAATATTCCGCATTCACCGCGATATTGCCGTCGCCATTGGCGAAGTTGCGTCCGGCGGTGAAGCGCACGGATTGCTGCTCGTAGTCGCCGAACTCCCAGGAATTGCCGTACTGGACGTCCAGCTCGTAGCCTTCGAAATCGTCCTTGAGGACGTAGTTGACCACGCCGGCAATGGCGTCGGAGCCGTAGACGGCCGCGCCGCCGCCCTGGACGATCTCGACACGGTCGATGAGCCCGGTGGGAATGATGTTCGCATCGACCTGGGCGTCGCCCAGGCCGCTGGACGTCGTGACGAAACGGCGGCTGTTGACCAGGGTCAGCGTGCGGCCGGTGCCCAGCCCGAACAGGGACGGATATTGCTGGCCGGAACCGCTGGACGTGCCGCTGCCGTCGGCCTGGTTGAGCTGCGGCGCCATGGAAGGAACGTCGTTGATCGCGTCGGCGGCCGAGATATAGCCGCGATCCTCGATCTCCTGTTCGCCGATCTCGGCGACCGGGGCCGGCGTGGAGGCGACGGAGCGGCGGATCCGCGAGCCGGTCACGACGATCGTGTCTTCCGTCTCGCTGGCCTGCTCCGGTGTGGCGTCCTGGGCCAGTGCGGCCGGTGCGGCGGCGAAAAGCGTGGCCGTGACGATGGCAGTCGTTGTGTACAACCGCGTCAGTGTGTGCGTCTTCATACTGCTACCCCTCTAGGCATGGTTGGTGCCGGCCGGCTGTTCTTCTTGCCCGATCGGCCGGTCCGTCCTCGTCTCCCCAATTTTATGCAATGCCCATAGATAATTTAGTTGTTTCTGAGGGCGGCTCCGGGCGAATCCGGTCTCGTTTATGCGGCTACCGGGCATGACTCTGGATTCTTCTTCCTCGCGCACCGAAGCGCCTGCGACGAGCCGCACGCGGACGGACGGAAAGCGGTTCTCAATAGGGACATTGCGCGTCGGATACGCCGTCCACGCGTTTCCAGGTGTAGACGGTGACGGTCTCGCCGCGCGGCCGGTATTCGACGGTGGTCGTTTCCTCGCCGCGCTGAACGGCCAGCGCCAGTGTCCGGCCGGCATCGCTCTGCACCGCTTCCAGCGCCACCGGCTCGACGATATGATCGCCATTGCGCAGTCCGGCGGCTTGTGCCCGCGAGCCGTCGACAAGACCGGACACGATGCGTTCCGGACTGGCGAGACTGGCCGCATCGAAGCCCAGCTCGAAGACCTCGCTTTCGCTCTCCACACGTTCGAAGCAGGGGCCGAAGGCGCTCGACGGCGGCACCTGGAGCGCGCCCGCCATCATGGCCTCAAAGCGCTCGCGGGCCTCCTCGCCCAGTTCCGCCGCGACGATGTCGGCCCAAGTCTCGGCCGTGACCGTCTCGCCGGCCTGGCGCCGGGCGTCGAGTTCGAAGAAAAGGTCGTCCATGCCGCGCTCGCCGCCGCTGGCTTCACGGACCCGCGCGTGCACGCCGGCAAAATACATGGATCCGCGGTCGTAGGGCAGGGTGCGGACGCGGGTATCGCTCCAGAACAGGCCGGGAATGTCTTCATTGGGCAGGTCGTTGATCGCATTCGTGTAATAGCGCACGGCATGATCGTTCACGTCGGCGATATACTGCTCCGGCGTCATCAGGCCCGCCTGCAGCGGGACCCGTCGCGTGTAGAACACGTTCGCGCCTTCGGAGAACCACGAGGTGGCGCCCGGCCGGCCGCTCACGCCGCCAACCCATTTGTGGCTCATCTCGTGAGCGATGGTGACCGAGATGCCGTCCAGGTCGGCCGTGTCTTCCGGATAGGACAGCATGAAGGAGTTGATCAGACCCGCACCGCCGCCGCCGGGATAGGGATTGCCGCGGGCGAAGAACACGTAAGGGTCCGGATCCTCGATCCCGAAGAATTCGATCTGGGCATCGTAAACCTCTTCCGCCCAGGGCATCACGCTCTGCGGGTCGAAGGGCGGGTCGCCCACCCAGTAGGCGCTGAAACCGTGTGCTTCGCCCTCGGCCGGATAGCGGCCGACCGGACCGGCCATGTAATAGGCCGTGACGAGCCGGCTTGCCGGCCCCGGCGTGACGACTTCGCCACGGCCGAAACTGGACACGCCGATCGACCCGTTCGCCATTTCCCCGAGGTCCCAGGCGATGGAGACCCGGAAAGGTTGCGGGGTCTCCGGGACGACCAGGAAGGTGTTCCCCGCGCCGGAGACGACCCCTTCGCCTGCGCGCAGGTCGAAGGGCGGGCCGGAGCCGAGTTCGGGGATCACCAGGTCGATGGGCGCGCGGTAGCTGACGGTGACGGGCCCCGACAGGTCGCGTCCGGCTTGCCAGTGGCGCCAGTAGAGGAAATTGCTCGGGTCCGGCTCGTCGTCGGCGCGTGTCAGCGGCACGGCACCGCCGGCATCGGTCACGGTGAGGCCGGCAACCCCGTCCTCGCCGTAAGGGACGGCGTCGACACCGGCGAAAACGGCCGGGGACTGAAGGAAGGCTTCTCCGGCTGCGACCTCGAGGCCGGATATTTCGAGTGTCACGTCTATATGCGGGGGCGTGTCCAGCCCGCCGGGCGCGAGTGTCATTTCGAGCTCGGGCAATCCCGCAGAGGGCGGCGGCGCCGGGGCCTCGGCGGCCTGTTCGGAGGGGGAACAGGCCGCTGCGGCCAGAAGCGCCAGAGCCAGACCGCCCGCTTGGCCGGCGGTCGTGCATGCTGTTCGGTGTGCGAACGGTCTCATCGGAATCTCCGGCAGGCTGGTTCATCACCAATCTAGCCGGACGTCCGGGAAAGGATTTGCCGAATCTCGGTGCCGCAACGGCTAGATTATCCAGCGGCATGGATGCGGGCGCGGCCTGTCGCATGAAATGCGGTCCGGGTCGGACGCCTATCCCGGTGGCGGGGCCCGCGTGCCAGATAGTCTCTCCGCCTTGGGTCCGCGTGGCGCATTTCTTATGCGCGGCCATGGCTGCTGACAGCAGATAAGGCATGAATTCGGGCCGGCGAATATCCTAGCCTGTGACAAAAGCGTGAGGAGGAGATGATGGCGGAGCGAACCCGACAGGGCGGGCTCACCCGGCGGGCCTATCTGGCTGGCGCCGCATCCGTGCCGCTTGCGGCCGGCGCCGCGGCCAGCGCACAGGCGTCGCAGGAATCCCCCGCACAGGCGCCGGGCGGGGTTCTGCCGGCGCGGGACGCCTTTCCCGATATCGACGGAGTCTATCTGAATTCCGGCTCGGTCCATCCCGTCAGTGCCGGTGCGCGACAGGCCGTCGATACCTATCTGCGGTCCCGCAGCATGAGTGGCGAGCCGGCGGGCTACAGCCTCGGCGCCAAGCGGCGCAGCGTGCTGGAGCGCTATGCCCGTCTCATCAACGCAGAGCCCTCCGAAGTCGCCTATGTGACCAGTACCTCCGCCGGTGAACAGCTGGCGGTGAAGGCGCTGGGCATTCCCGGAACCGGTGGCAGGATCGTTACCGACGCCCTGCATTTCTTCGGCTCCTTCCATCTCTACAACGAGCTGGAACGGGCCGGCATGGATGTGGTCATCATCCGCCCGCGTGACGATTACAGGATCCATCTGGAAGACATGGCTGCCGCCATGACGCGCGATACGCGGCTGGTGGCGGTCTCTGCCGTGTCCACGATCAACGGCTTCCAGCACGATCTGGGCGCAGTGACCGAGATGGCGCATGCCTATGGCGCCAGCGTCTATGTCGATGCCGTCCATGCCGTCGGTGCCGTGCCGGTGGATGTGAAGGCGACAGGGGTCGATTTCCTCGCAGGCAGCAGTTTCAAGTGGATGATGGGCGATATGGGCCTGGGCTTCGCCTATGTGCGGGGCGATCTGATCCCCGAGCTCCAGCGGCCCTGGGCCGGATATCACCAGCTCGCCGCTTTCCAGAGTCACGTCTACCCCTATGACGAGCCGGGCGAACAGGCCTTCGAGACCGGCGCGCGCGATGATGCCACCGGCCTGTTTGCCATGGGCACCTTTTCCAATACAGGGGTGGCGCATCTGGACTGGTCGCTCGACTATCTCGCCCGGCTGGGTGTGGAGACCATCCAGGCCCATCGTCAGCCGATCATCGAGAAGGCCCGGCGGGAAATGCCAGCCCTGGGCTTCGAGCCCCTGACGCCGGAAGACAGTACCGGACCCCTGATCTCCTGGGCGCGCCAGCATGCCCGGCGCGATCTTCACGACCGGCTCGAACGGGCCGGCGTCGCGGTTTCGCTGTCGCGCCACCGGCTGCGCATTTCGCCGTCGGTGTTCAATACCGAGGCCGATATCGATCGCGTGCTCGAGGCGCTGGCTTGACCGGCGCGCCGGTTTTCCTGGATGCGCCGACCGTTCGCCGGCACCTCGACCCGGGGGCCTGTACACATGTCATGCGCGAGGCCATGACCGCGCTGTCTTCGGGCGAGGTCGGGCAGTTGCTGCGCTCCTTCATCCCTCTGGGTACGGGGGAGACATTTGCCATCATGCCCGCCGCCCTGTCCGGGCAGGGCGGGTTCGGCGCCAAGCTGGTGAGCGTTTTCGCCCGACCCGACGGCAAGACCCATAACGGCCTTGTCGTCCTGTTCGATCGTGAAAGCGGGCAGCCGGTCTGCGTCGCCGATGCCGGCGAGATCACGCGGATTCGCACGGCGGCGATGAGCGCGGCGGCGACCGACGCCCTGGCCCGGCCGGATGCGGCCCGGCTCGCGCTGCTCGGAACGGGTGCTCAGGCGCGCGGTCATGCCGACGCCATCCGGCGCATCCGCCCGCTTGGCGAAATCGTCGTCTGGGGACGCGACTGCAAGCGGGCCGAAGCACTGGCCGCCGAACTGGCAGCCCTTGACGACGTTGCGATCCGGGTCGCCGGGAGTGCCGAGGACGCTGCCGCATCGGCCGACATTATCTGCACTGTCACTGCGTCGACCGAACCGGTGTTGCACGGTGAATGGCTCCAGCCGGGCTGCCACGTCAATCTGGTCGGGTCTTCCGGCCCGATGGCGGCCGAGACTGACACCGAGCTTCTCCGTCGCGCCCGGGTCTTTCCCGATCACCGCCCGCATGTCGTTGCCCATGGCGGCGAGTTTCTCCGTGCGGTCGAGGCGGGCGAGTACGGCGAGGACCGGCTGGAGGCGGAGATCGGGTCTGTCTTTGCGGGGACGGCGCCCGGGCGGCAATCGGCGGACGACATCACCGTCTACAAATCGCTGGGGCATGCGGTCCAGGACCTGGCCGCGACCGCCTGGCTGTACAGAAAACTGGGGACGAATGAATGAGCGAACCGAGCGAACTGAAGAAGGAGGTCGGCCTCCTTCCCGTGATCTCGCTGGGTCTGGGCACGGCGATCGGCGTGTCGATCTTCTCGGTGATCGCGCCGGCCACGGCGCTGGCCGGTCCGGCCATGCTGCTGTCCGTCGTGCTGGCGGCCCTGCCCATGTTCGTCATCGCCGTGACCTACGGCTTCATGGGCTCGGCCCTGCCGGCCTCCGGCGCGTCCTATGAATGGCCGCGGCAATTCCTGTCGGAGAAGCTGGCCTTCATCATCGTCTGGCTGCGGATCGCCGGGAATGTCGGCGCCATGTTCATCCTGGCGCTGGTTCTGGTGCGCTACCTGTCCTTCCTGGTGCCCCTGCCGACGAAGGCAACGATGGCGGTCCTGTTCGCGCTGGTCTTCGGGCTCAACTATTTCGGCGTCGGCGTGGCCGCCTCGGTCCAGGCCGTGCTGATGGCCGCGCTGATCGTCTTCTTCGCGGTCTTCGTCGGCTGGGGCAGCGGCGACGTCAGCGTCGAGGCCTTCGCCCCCTTCCTGCCGGAGGGCTGGGGCGGTGTGTTGGCGGCGGTGCCGCTTCTGGTCGGCCTGTTCTTCGGCATCGAGGCGGCGACCGAGGTCGGCGGCGAGGTGCGCAATGGGCGGCGCAATATTCCGCTGGGTATTGCCGGCGCGATCTGCACCTCCGTCCTGGTCTATCTCCTGGTGGCCGGCGTGTGTCTCGGCCTGCTCGGCCGGGAGGCACTGGCCGGCAGCGAAACGCCCATTCTGGATGCCATGGCGCAGCTGATCGGCGACCGCTATGCCCGGCCTGTCGTCGCGCTCGCGGCCGTGGCCGCGATCGGAACCTCGCTGAACGCGCTGGCCATGGGGTTCAGCCGTTCGCTCTATGCCATGGGGCACAGCGGCGCCCTGCCCAAGGCGCTGGGGCGCATCCATCCGCGCCACGGAACGCCCCATATCGCGCTCGGCGCCGTGTTCGTCGCGTGCCTGCTGGGTCTTTTCCTGCCGACCAGTCTCGCGCCGCTCTTCCTGGCGGTAAACATTCCCACCCTGCTGAAATTCTCGGCGACTTGCCTGTCGGCCATCCGCCTGGTGCGTACCCGGCCCGACATCTACGAACAGGCCAGTTTCCGGCTCGGCAAGGATGCGACCCAGGTCTGGGCAGCACTGGGTATCGTCATGGCCGTTCTCGTTACCGCGCTCGGCCTGACCACCGACTGGCGGCCCTATCTGGCCCTGACGATCTGGGGCCTGGTCGGCGTGGCCTTTTACGTGATCCGCGACCGTGTGGTCTTGAGAGGACAATCATGACGATCCGAACCATCCGACATACCGCCACCCGGGCGCTGGCCGCGGGCGCCCTGCTCCTGGGCCTTGGTCTTGCGGCCTGCTCGCAGCCGGAGGCCGAGCCCCTCCTGCCGACCGGTGCGAGCGCCGTGACCCGCCATGAAGGCGCATTCCACGGCCAGGTCTTGGCCTATGAAGCGCATGTCGAGACCACGCTTCTGCCCGGCGAGGACGGCGGAACCGCCGGCCGCATGGTCACCACGAGCTATATCGCTGAAGGAGCGGGAGGTGCGGCGGCGCGGCCGGTCCTGTTCCTGTTCAATGGCGGGCCGGGCGCCTCGACGACGCCGCTCCATTTCGGCGCCTTCGGACCGATGCGGCGCTTCGGCTCGGGGGAGACGGCCTATCTCCAGCCCAATCCCGACAGCCTGCTGGATGTCGCCGATCTGGTCTTCATCGACCCGGTGGGAACCGGTTTTTCCATTCCGGAGGACGAGGGCGACGGCGCCCTGTTCTGGAGCCGGGAGGGGGATGCCCGCTCCGTGGCCTCGGTGATCGAGGCTTGGCTGCAGCGGCACGGCCGCGAAGCGTCGCCGCGCTATCTGCTGGGCCAGAGCTACGGCACGGTCCGGGCCGCCGAGATCGCCCGGCTGGCGCCGGACCTGGGTTTCGACGGGATTCTTCTCTTCGCCCTCGTGTCCAATAATCGCCAGGGTGAGCTGGACTATGCCGTCCGCTTCCCGTCCATGGCTGCAACCGCCTGGTATCACGAGCGTATCGCGCGCGACGAGGACATCGATGCAGTCTTTGCGCAGGCCGTGGATTTCGTGAACGAGGTCTACATCCCCGCGCTGGAAGCCGGCGACGCGCTCGAGGACGCGCAGCGGCAGGCCGTGGCCACCGCCATGTCTGACATGATCGGGCTGCCGGCCGACTTCATCGCGGAGAAGGACCTTCATCTGAGCAATCGCGATTTCATGCTGACCCTGCTCGAGGATGAGGGGCTGCGCACCGGCCAGCTCGACACGCGCGCCACGGCTCGCCTGGATGCGCCGGCACGCCGGCCGCCCTATGACGATCCGGGGCTGAGCTACCATCCCGGCGAACCGGCCGAGCCGGTGGGCGAACCGGCCCTGGTCTTCGATCCGGAACAGTACGGTTCCATCGTCGAGGCCTATTACGGCGAGATGCTCGGTTTCGCTCCGGCGCGCCCCTATCGCGCGCTCAATCTGGATGTGAATGCGGCCTGGGACCATCAAGGCTTTCCGCCCGCGATTCCCTATCTGGCCACGGCAATGGAGGCCGACGACGGGCTGCGCCTCTTCTGGGCGGCAGGTTATTACGACCTGTCGACGCCGGCCTATGGCGGGCGGTATGCGCTCGACGCGGCCGGCATTCCGGCCGAGCGTCTGACAGCAGCCTATTTCCCGGCGGGTCATTCCGTCTTTGTCGGCGAGGAGAACCGTGCGCTGCTGGGTGACGCCTTGCGGGACTTCCTGGACGCGCGATAACCGCCGGTGCGGGGCTAGAAGTCCAGCGCCGGCACGCCCGCGGCCCGGGCGCGCTCTTCCAGGAAACGGCCGCACGCCAGATCCTGGACGATATGGCCGAGGGATTTGTAGGCGGTGATGCAATCGGGATCCGGCCGGCCTTCGACACGGCCCAGATACACCTCGCCGATCTCGCCCGCGATATGGCTGTCATCGACCAGGCCGGCAGCCTTGGCGTTGATGAATTCGGCCCCCTGTTCGATCACGCCGGCACGATGGTCCGCGATGAAGCGCGTCTTCGCGACCAGCGCGTTGTCGACTTCCACGGGGCCGGCATAACTGGAGCCGACGATATTGATGTGGCTGCCCGGTGCCAGCCAGTCGCCCTTCACCAGCGGTTCGCAGGCGGCCGTGACCGTGCAGACGATGTCGGCGTTCTCGACCGCTGTGCGGATGTCTGCCGCCGCATTAACGTCCAGACCGGTTTCTTCGGCCATGACCGCCGCGAAAGCCTCTACCCTGGCGGAAGAGCGGCCGGCAACGGTTACTGTGCTCAGCGGGCGGACATGCGCCATGGCGCGGATATGGGAGGCGGCCTGTTCGCCATAGCCGATGACGGCCAGCCGGCTGGCATCCGCGCGCGCCAGCACATCGGTCGCGGCCGCACTGGCGGCGGCCGTTCGTATGGCGGTCACCTCGCCCGCATGGACAAGGGCGGTCGGCATTCCGCTCTCCGGGTCGAACATCAATATGCCGCCCTGGTGGGATTGCAGGCCTTTCGCCGCATTGCCCGGAAAGACGCTGACCAGCTTGGCGCCGAAATCGCTGTCATCACCCAGCGCGCCAGGCATCACGCCGAACATCCGGCCCGCTGCCATGCGCAGGATGGAGCGCAGGGGCTGAATACTGTCCTGCCGCGACAGGGCGATCATGCCCTCGCGTACCAGCGCGATGGCCGCCGGATAGGTCAGGTGTTCGCGGACGAAGTCGCGGCCCAAGACCCTCATTCGTCCGCCCCGCCGTCATCGGCACCGCCGGACGCCGGAAGCGCTACCGGTTCGGCGAAGGGCACAATCCCCAGTCGGTCGTGGATTTCCGCCGGCAGGTAGACGGCGCCGTCCTTCATCACCATTCGGATGCGGCGGATCTCGGAAATGTCCTCGAGCGGATTTCCCGCGGTCAGGAAGAAGTCGGCGCGCTTGCCGACCTCGATCGAGCCGAGCCAGGCGTCGCGGCCCAGGAAGCGCTCGGCCTCCAGGGTGCCAAGGGCCAGGGCGCGCGCCGGCGTCAGGCCCGCTTCGACATAGAGTTCCAGCTCGCGATGCACCGGGAAGGCATTGGAATTGTCGGTGCCGGGCAGAAGCTGGATGCCATTGCTGTCGAGCAGGTAGAGCGTATCCAGCAGACGCTGGAAGGCTTCGCGGTATTCGGTGTCGTCTTCCGGCGTCTCGATTGTCACGAAGGCCCGCCGGCGATAGCGCTGGAAGCCGATCGGCATGTGTTCGACATGTCCGCGCGAAGACGATGAAAACTCGCCGGCGCGGCTGAGCATCAGAAGCTCCAGGGTTACGGCGGTCGTGTCGACGGCCGTACCGTGTTCGCGCATCAGCCGGATGGTCTCGTGGACGGCAGGGGTGTCGAGATCGAGCGAGGCGGCCCGGCGCATGCCGGTCAGGCGGATCGGTGTTCGGGTGTCTTCGCCCTCTTCCAGCAGCCAGCCCAGCATGAGCTGGTTGATGTGTGCGATATCGTCATAGCCGGCCTCGATGGCGAAGTCGGGCGAGACGAAGGCGGGCACATGCCCGGTCACGCCCAGATTCCAGGCGCGGGCCTCCGCGATCATCGGCTCGATCCAGTCGCCGGGCACGGAGTTGTAGATCTTGATCTGGAAATAGCCGTGGGTGGCATGCCAGCGGACCGCCTCAAGCGCGTCCTCCAGCGTTTCGGCGATGGTGCCGGTGCGCACGGAATAGTCGCTGCGCCCCTCGATCATGCCGTTACGCACGGTGCGCGGCCCGGCCAGCTCGCCCCGTTCGATACGGTCGGTCAGGCGCAATATGCCTTCCGGACTGTTGCCCTGGTCGCGCACGCTGGTGACGCCGGCGGACAGATAGCGCAGCCCGGTATGCGGGCCGATATGGGCGTGCATGTCGTGCAGGCCCGGCACGAGCACGCCGCCTTCGCCGTCGATCACAACGTGATCCTCGCCGATCCAGGCGTCCGCGTCGGGCTGGATGGCCACGATCTCGCCGCCGAACACCGTGACGGCAGAGGGGCCGCCGACCGTGCCGGCATCGGGGTCGAAGATCCGCACATTGCGCAGCGTCACGGGCACGTCGAATTCATGGGTGAGCGCTTCGGTGAGTGCGATCAGGCGCTCGTTCTCCAGGTTCGAGCGCCACTCCCGCAATTGCGGCGCCAGACCGGCGTGCTCCTCGAGGATCGTCATGCCGCCGCCGAAATTGGCGACCAGGCGGTCGTCGCCGTCCAGAACGATGTAGGACGGTTCCAGCCCGAGCCCGGTCAGCCGGACGATGCGGGCATCGGGCAGGCCGGGCAGGGCTTCAGGCAGGGCAATCTCGTCTATCTGGACCGTGCCGGCCGGCAGGACGGACAGGCGGTCGCCGCCCGAGGCCCGGATGGCGCGGGCGTAGAGGCCCTGGCTCCACGGGCTGTCATCATTGGCGATGTAGAGGAGCGGCGTTTCGGTCTCGACCGTGCCGCTTTCGGACTGGCTCTGCCAGCGCTGGGTGCCGCTGGACCAGCGCATGCTCTCTTCCACCGGATCGCCGAACAGCGAGTGCCCCTCGATCGTCCAGCTGACGGGGATGCCGTCCGGGCCCAGCTCGATCACTTGCCGGTTGCCGGCGCCGCGTCCGTTGCTGTCGACGTCATAGTCGATCTCGATGCGGTCGCCGTCGCGGGTAGCGTGGAGGTGACCGACGGTCTCACCGGCCTGGATGATGACATAACGGTCCGTGGTCTGGGCCGAAGCCGGAATGGCGGCCAGCCAGAACGCAGTGGTCAGGACGGACAGGATGAAGAGCGGAGTGGCGCGAGGCATGGCGGGATACTCTGTGTCTGCGAAACGGGGCAGTCGGGCTGCCGGTTTCCGATTGTGTGGCGCCAGGCCCGAATTTTGTTGCCGATTTGGTCGCGATGGCAGGAATACACACATGGACAATGTGGTAACCGCGCCGGCGCGGACTAAATCATGCGTCGCCCATGCGGACCGGAAGTGCGGTCGTGTTCTTCATCTGCGACAGGGCCACGATCGAGCTGACGTCCTCGACGCCGGGAAGCTTGAGGATCGTGTCGAAAATGAACTCCTGGTACCACTTGATATCGGGCGCCACGACCTTGATGAGCGCGTCGCGCTCGCCGAGGATGGAGTAGCATTCCACCACTTCGGGAATGGCCATGACGGCGCGAACGAATTTCTGCCGGTCGGCGTCGGCCAGGTAGGAAATCTTGAGCTGGGCGAAGACATGCAGTTTCACGCCCAGCTTTTCCGGATCGAGCAAGGCGACCTGCGCCTTGATATAGCCTTCGTCACGCAGCCGCTGGATGCGCCGCCAGCAGGGCGACTGGGACAGGCCCACCCGTTCGGCGAGTTCTGCTGTCGAGACCGAGCAGTCCTTCTGGAGATGCTCCAGGATCCGGATGTCGATCGCATCGAGAGATTGTTGCATCGAACGCCCTTTCTGTCCTCCGCCGGTGCATGCTCAATCCATGCAATCCCGCCGTGGTGGTTAGAAAGGAAGATTTCCAGATCGATGAAGAATACTCAATGCACGAAACTGTAATGTTGCAGATCAGCTATTGTCCCGGCGTGCCGGAAGTGGCCGTACCTTCGATGAAGGCCCGCAGGTCGGCCGTCAGCGCGGCAAGGGCCTCCGGATTGGTGTAGGCCATGTGCCCGCCCTCGTATTCGCGCACAAGAATGCGGCCGTCCGCGCCCTCGATCTGGTGGGCCAGATAGCGCGCCGGCCCGATCGTCGTCGTGGTGTCGTACCGGCCCGTGCCGACCATGATACGGAAGTCGGGGTCGGCGGCCAGGGCGGCTTCCAGATGGGCGGTGTAGTCGAAATCGTCGAATGGCCCGCCCATGCCGCCGGTCGGCAGCCAGCGCCAGTCCGAGGCGCCGGACCAGTAGTTGCGATAGTCTTCGACCGGCAGGTTGACGCCGAGCGTTTCGGCGAAGTGAAGGGTCAGGGCCTGCGGGATCATCGCGGCTACGGGCGAGAACGGGTCCTGTCCGCGTTCGCCCGGCTCCGGCGCCGGGCCGGCATAACGCGCATCGTAGACAGCCAGAACCCGGTCCTCGTCGGCCAGAAGCGCCCGGCGGAAAGCGGCCTTTGTGAAGATCAGGCCGGTTTCCAGATAGGTGTCGCGGGAGATGCCCGTAACGGCTTCCAGGCGGGCGGCGATTGCCTGCCGCTCGCTGTCGGCCAGCGCGGTGCCCTGTGCCAGGGCCAGCAGGTAGTCCGACATCGCCCAGGCATGCACCGCATCGACGAAATCGGGAATGGAAAGGCCGCCGGTATCCGCGCGCCCGTGATAGGCCGCGATCGCTGCGAGGGCCGACAGGTTGGTGGCATAGGAGACGATATTGTTGGCGCGCTGGGAGGTCTCGATCATGTTGACCGCCTGGCCGAGCAGGACGATGCCGTCCAGCGTGCCGCGCTCGGCCATCAGCCCGGCCATCGCCGTGGCGCGGATCGTGCCGTAGCTCTCGCCCAGCAGGAAGGCCGGCGCGCCGGTCCGCCCGCGTTCGGACAGCCAGGTCTCCACGAAGCGAGCGATCAGTTCGGCATCGCCCGACACGGTCAGCAGCGCATCGACATCGCCCCCGTCCGTAACACGGCTGAACCCGGTTTCCGGCGGATCGATGAAGACGAGGTCCGCCATGTCGAGCAGCGTATGTGTGTTGGGCGTCGTTGCCAGGCCCTGCGGCGCGTCGGCGGGATCGGCCGGTGCGTCGATCCGCACCGGTCCGAGGGCTCCCATGTGAAGCCAGCTCGAGGCGGCGCCGGGCCCGCCATTGAACAGGAAAAGGACCGGCCGGTCCGGATCGTCATTCGTATCGGTGCGCAGATAGGCCGTGCTGACCATGTCGACGGCCGGCAGGTTTTCGGTGGCCGGCAGACGCGTGCGTTCGACCCGCGCATCATAGTCCAGCTCGATACCGCCGAACCGGCCGCTGTGCCGGACCTCGCTGTTCAGGGGGGCGGGTGCCGGGTGGTCGTGGTGATCGTGCGCCCGGGCGGGTGCCGCGCCCGAGGCCAGGGCCAGACTTCCCAGGCTGACTGCAAGACCATGAAGACAGAGACGCGCTGCAGACCGCATGGATATCCTCCCGAACAAGGCAGACCGATCCTGTCAGTCTAGCGGTCCGGCGGCGGCATGGCCTGTCCAATCGCATGCTTCTGACCCGGGGCGGGTGGATAGTTTTTGTGCCGCTGCGGAGCTGGCTGCATGACCCATGCGCGCGCCGGGCCTAGCGGCGGGGTGCGTGATCGTGGCTGCAATTGCGGGTCGAGGTGAACCAGGCGGCCCCGTGTGACAGGGCCAGCAGGCTGGCGCCGGCGACGGTGATCGCACGTTCCGCGAGCTCCGGGATGCCGGCCAGGGCGCCGAGGAGGAGCAGGCCGAGCCCCGTCGCCGCGAGGGTCTTGAGGGCGAGGCCCTTATTGCCGGGTGGCCAGTCGCGCATGGCGTTGAGGCTCACGACCAGGGCAAGGCCGGCCAGTGCGAGGTGAACCCACCCGTTTTCCATCCAGACCAGCGCAGGCCCCAGAGAGACCAGGACGGGCAAGGCGAGGCAGTGCACAAGGCACAATCCCGACAGCCCTATTCCGATGGCGTCCTGACGGTTCACGCAGGCCTCCCAGAGGCGGTCAACAACACAAAATCCCGAGTTCCGAGTCGGGTGAATGTTATATAATAACATTTCGCATCGTGTTCAACGGGGTTTTCCCGCCCGGCGGTGACGCCCGAAAGGCATGTTCTGCTGCAGTCTGGTGGGTTAGCGTCAGCCTCGTGGGTTTCGCGGATCGGAGGAGATGCCATGGCGGACAGGTCCAATGTGTTTTCCGGATGCATGCCGGCGCTGATGACGCCTTGCGACGCCGATGGCGTGCCGGACTTCGACGCGCTCGTCGCCACCGGCCGCGATCTGGTCGGGGCCGGGATGGACGCGGTCGTCTATTGCGGGTCCATGGGTGACTGGCCGTTGCTTACCGATGAACAACGTTGCGAGGGCGTGGACCGGCTCTGCGACGCCGGCTTGCCGGTCGTTGTCGGGACAGGCGCGCAGAACACCAGGCATGCCGTTACGATCGTCGAGCGGGCCGTGGCGGCCGGTGCGGCGGGACTGATGGTCATTCCCCGCGTCCTCTCCCGCGTCGGTTCGCTCGAGGCCCAGCGCGCGCACTTTTCCGCCATCCTAGAGGCGGCCGGCGACCGGCCGGCGGTGATCTACAACAGTCCGTATTACGGTTTCGAGACGCGGGCCGATCTCTTCTTCGACCTGCGGGCCGACTATCCCAACCTGGTCGGTTTCAAGGAGTTCGGCGGCGCATCCTCGTTGAGCTATGCGGCGGAACACATCACCTCGGGCGACGATGCGCTGACCCTGATGGTGGGCGTCGATACCCAGGTCTTCCATGGTTATGTCAATTGCGGTGCGACCGGCGCCATAACCGGCGTTGGCAATGCCTTGCCGCGCGAAGTCCTGCGCCTGGTCACGCTGTGCCGGCGCGCCGCCGGGGGAGACCCGGAAAGCCGCCGCCTGGCGCGCGAGCTGAGCGAGGCGCTCGATGTGCTGGCGACCTTCGACGAAGGGCCGGACCTGGTGCTCTACTACAAGCGCCTCATGGTTCTGGAAGGGCATGAGGCCTACCGGAATTCGCTCTGCCCGACCGATGCGCTAAGCCGGTCCCAGGCCGCCTTCGTCGACGACAGCTGGCGCCGTTTCCGGGCCTGGTGGGCCGGCTGGCCCGGCGCGCGGGACTGATCCGCGCCGTGCGCGTCATCGATTCCCATACCGGCGGACAGCCCACGCGCGTCATCGTCGAGGGCGGACCGGATCTGGGCGCGGGTCCTCTTGCCGAACGCCTCGCGCGTTTCCGCGCCGGACATGACCGTTACCGCACGATGAGCGTGCTCGAGCCGAAATGTTCGGACGCCATGGTCGGCGCGCTCCTGTGCGAGCCGCACGACCCGTCCTGTACGGCCGGTGTGATCTTCTTCAACACGTCGGGTTATCTGGGCATGTGCGGACACGGCACGATCGGCCTGGCCGCGACGCTCGCCTGGCTGGGCCGGCTGGAGCCGGGACCGCACCGCATCGATACGCCGGTCGGTCCGATCGAGCTGGACCTGCTCGGACCCGATGCGGCGCGTTTCGAAAATGTCGAAAGCTACCGGCTGCATGCGGATCTCACTGTCGACGTGCCCGGCCTGGGCCGTGTGACCGGCGATGTCGCCTGGGGCGGAAACTGGTTCTTCCTGACCGATGCCGCACCGGTCCCGCTCGAGCGCGAGAACATCCCTGCCCTCACCGCCGCGGCCCGGGCGATCCGCCTTGCCCTGGCCGCAGCGGGCATGACCGGAACGGGCGGCGCGGATATCGATCATGTCGAGTTCTTCGGGCCCTGTGCGGCCGAAGGCGCGGACAGCCGGAATTTCGTGCTATGCCCCGGCGGTGCCTACGACCGGTCTCCGTGCGGCACCGGCACGAGTGCGAAACTGGCCTGCCTCGCCGAGACCGGCGCGCTCGCCCCGGGCGAGGTCTGGGTTCAGGAGAGCATCATCGGCAGCCGTTTCGAGGCCCGCTACCGGCCGGCACCCGGCGGCGGCGTCATCCCCTCCATCGCCGGAACGGCGCATGTCTACGCCGACACGCGCCTCGTCGTGCAGGACACGGACCCGTTCCGCTGGGGCATTGTGTGATGCGTCAGGTCGGAATGGTTGCGAAACATGTCGCCCAGGGGATAGACCTCAAGCGTCGGTCGTCTTCTGGTTGGCGAGCCCAATGAAACAAGCGGGGGATATAACGTGAAGGGTATTGTCCTGGCAGGGGGATCGGGCACGCGGCTATATCCCGTCACGCGCGGCGTTTCCAAACAATTGCTGCCGGTCTACGACAAGCCGCTGATCTATTACCCGATCAGCGTGCTTCTGCTGGCTGGAATACGCGACATACTCATTATTACGACCCCCGAGGATCAGGCATCTTTCCAGCGTCTGCTAGGCGATGGAAACGATCTCGGTGTCAATTTCTCCTATGCCGTCCAGCCGAAGCCGGAAGGCTTGGCACAGGCTTTTATGATTGGCGAGACCTTCGTCGACGGCGATCCGTGCGCTCTGGTTCTGGGAGACAATATCTTCTTCGGGCACGGTCTCCAGGGTCTGTTGAAGGACGCGTCGAGTCTGACACGTGGCGCCGAGGTGTTCACCTATCAGGTCGCTGACCCGGAACGGTATGGCGTTGCTGAGTTTGACGCCGAGCAAACCATCGTTTCCATTGAGGAAAAACCCGCGAAGCCGCGTTCGAACTTCGCCGTGACAGGCCTCTATTTCTACGACGACACGGTCTGCGAGCGCGCGCGCGCCGTGAAACCGTCGGCGCGCGGCGAACTTGAGATTACGACGCTCAATGAAATGTACATGCGGGAGGGCCTGCTCAAGGGGAATGTTATGGGCCGGGGTTATGCCTGGCTCGACACGGGCACTCACCAGTCGCTCCTGGCTGCAGCCCAGTTTGTTGAGACCATCGAGACCCGCCAGGGGCTGAAGGTATCTTGTCTGGAAGAAATCGCCTGGCGCCAGGGCTTCATCGACACGGAGCAGGTCCTGCGCCTGGCGGAGCCTCTGGCGAAGACCGACTACGGGCGGTATCTACAACGGCTTGTCGAGACGCCTTCCGCCTTGTAGCGGGGCTTTTCATTAAAACTAGAACGTGTCGGGTCAGTGCCGCTTCAGTGATGCGACCGCCACCCCGTGTCCGGGTGGCGTTCGGTCGGGCCGGTGACTGTGCGGCTACGGGGCCAGGTCGATACGGGCCTGGATGAGACCCGGCCACAGCGCGGCATCCGGAGCGTGGGTCACGACGACGATGGCGGCATCGTGCCGAAGCGCCCAGGCAGCGAGATTGCGGCCGAGGGCGGCGCGAACAGGTCCGTCCAGCCCGGCAAAGGGTTCGTCCAGCAGAAGAAGGTCCGGATCGCGCAGCACCGCGCGTGCGATCGCGAGTCGTCTCAGTTCACCGCCGGACAGGTTGGCGCCGCCATCCTCGAGGACCAGGTCCAGCCGGTCGTTGCCGCGCCGCCCGCCGGGCCAGAATGCCGCAGTGTCACAAGCCGCGATCATACGGGCATCGTCGGCATCGGGCTGGGCCAGACGAAGGGCGTCGCGCACGCTGCCGGCCATCGTGTCGGGCAGCTGCGGTGCGAAACCGACGCGCTGGCGCACGGCCGCCGAACGCAGCGAGCCTGCGGCAGTCCCGCCATAGTACAATTCGCCGCCCAGCGGGGGCCGCAACCGTGCCAGCGTCTCCAGAAGTGTCGTCTTGCCGGCACCGGACGGGCCGGTGATCTCCGTCACGCTCCCCCGCTCCAGTATCAGTGTTCCGACGGATGCCAGCGGGTGGTCTGCATCCGGCCCGAAAACGAGGTTGTCCGCCTCGACAGGGAGAATCGCGGCCGGCGGTGGAGCCGGTTCGGGGTCGGCGATGGCGGGCGGGGCGGAGAGGCGGTTCCCGATACGCTGCAGCGCGAGTTCTGTCCGCGGCCAGGTCATCCACGCGCCGAGTGTCATGGCGACGGCCTGGTGTGCCGCCAGGACAGAGAGGGCCGTGCCGGCCAGCAGGGCGGTACCGGCGTCCCGGTCGAGTGCGATCGCGGCAATGGCAGAGAGGCCGCCGGTTATAGCGGTCGCGGCTGAAACGATCCGCGCCCGGCGCCCCGCGCGCAGCGTTTCCCGCGCCGTGTCCCCGGCCAGGGCAGCCAGCGCGTCCGCCGCCGCACCGAAACGGTCGAGCGCCTCCAGTTCGATGCGGTCTTCCACCAGCGATGCCGCCTGACGCCGGTAGGCGTCGGAGAGCGTTTGCAGGCGGCGATCGATCCGGCGTTGTTCGGCCAGGCCGAACCGGCCGACCAGGGCCGTCAGGAAAAAGCCGGCAGCGACGGCGGCGAGGGCCCCGGTCCCGGTCAGTGCGGCGAAGGCCAGCGCGACGAGGGCGGCGCATACCGCCGATACCAGGGGCAGCCAGAGGCGCAACAGCGCGGCCTCGCTCTCTTTCACGTCGTCGAGGAAGACGGACAGGCTGTCCGCATCCGGTCGCGCCAGGCCGCACCTGGCCCGGGCGGTGGTCTCGAACAGGTTCCGTCTCAGGCGCGCGGACACGCGAAGGGTTGCATCGTGGCCGACCAGTTGTTCGCCGTAGCGGGCCAGGATCCGGCCCATCGCGGTGCCGCGCACGGTGGCGCTGGGATAGAGATGGTTGAAGGCCTGACCGGCGCCCGCAGCACCCGCCAGGGCGCTTGCGGTGAGAAACCAGCCGGAAATGCCAAGCAGCAGTGCCGCCATGATGCCGCCCGCACCCGCCAGCAGCAGGGCGAGGGCGATCCGGCCCTTGTAGGGGCGGCCCAGACGCGTCCACAGAGCGATCATTGCTGCGCTCCCAGATCGATCACGCGATCGGCGAGCGCACGCACGGCCTCGTGGTGGGAAGCGATGAGGACGGTCCGTCCGATGGCGAGTTTGCGCACCTGCTTCAAAAAGGCGGCTTCGCGTTCGGCGTCGAGATGGGCGGTGGGCTCGTCCAGCAATAACAGTCTGGCGTCGCCGGCAATGGCCCGCGCCAGTGCGAGCCGCTGAAGCTCGCCGCCCGACAGGCCCTGGCCTGCCGGGCCGAGCCGGTAGTCGAGCCCGCCGCGTGCGTCGAGAAAGCCGCACCCTGCCGCTTCAAGGGCCGCGGTGAGCCCGCTGTCCGGCGTTACCGGCGGGGCGGCAAGCCGGAGATTGTCCCGCACACTCCCTTCCAGCGCCCAGGGCTTCTGGCCGATCCAGGCCGCAGACGCGGCGAGCGAGTGCCCCGCGCCCAGGGCCTCGCCATCGACCGCGATGTGTCCCCCGACCGGCTCGGCGAGCCCGATCAGCGAGAGAAGAAGCGAGGTCTTGCCGCTGCCCGAAGGACCCCAGAGCACGGTGATCGTGCCCGGCTCCGCGCTAGCCGTGACGCCGCTGACCACCGTCGTTCCGGAACGGGCCAGATCGACCTTGTTCCAGACAATGTGCGGCGCGCAGTCGCGTTCGGGCAGGCGGGTAGTTGCGGGGCAACCGGCATCGGCCGTCAGCGTGCCGAGCGTTGCGGCGCTTGCGCTTGCGTCGGACCGGGCATGGTGCAGCCCGGAGAGCTGGCGGATCGGGGCATAGAATTCGGGTGCCAGGATCAGCGCGACCAGGCCCTCCTGCAAGGTCAGCGTTTCGAAAGTCTCGAAGGGAAAGACGCCGAGAAGCTTGAAGCCGACATAGACGGCGACCAGCGCGATCGAGATGGAGGCGAAAAATTCAAGAACCGCCGTCGAGAGAAAGGCGACACGCAGGATCGCCATGGTTCGTCTCGCCAGCTCGTCGGCCGCCGCTTCGATGGTACCGGCTTCCCGGGCGACGCCGTTGAAGGCGCGGATCGTTCCGGCCATGCGCACACGGGCTTCGAAAACCCCGGCGAGGGAGTCCAGCGAGGCCTGCTGTGCCCGGGCCAGGGCGGCGGTTTCCGACGCGGTCAGCCAGATGAAGACGGGCAGCATGACCGTGGAGGCAAGGATCATCGTTCCGGCGAGCCAGCTCTGGGTGAATACGGCCGCGACGATGCAGACCGGCGTGACGACCGCTGCCATGCGGCCGGGCAGCCACTGGCTTGCATGGCCGGCGAGGAGGGCTGTCCGGTCGACGAGCTGGGCGGTGCGTGTGCCGTGGTCTGCCCCGTCGAACAGGGCCGGGCCGGTCTTTCCGGCCGAGCGGGCGATATCGATCCGCGCGGCGGCGACCAGCGACTGCCCGGCATGCTCCGAGGCTTGTGTCCGCAACCAGCCGAATACGCCGCGCAGGGCCAGGGCCGTGCCCGCCAGTGCGAGGTGAGCCATGGCATCCTGCCCGTCCGCCAGCGCGGCAATCGTACCGGCAAAACCGAAGGCAAAGGCAATGGCGGCGAAGCTGTCGAGCAGAACGGCCAGGATGGACAGGCGGACCGCCGATCGGCCGGCCCGGTTCCAGGCCTTCAGCCGCGCAGCGCCTGCTAGTGGATCTTCGCGATCTTCGGGCATTCTCCCCCATCCGGTCTCGGCATGCGACGTTTCGTCCGTTGCGCCACGGGCTAAAACTTGTATTTCAGTTGCAAGTTAACGCGCCGCTCCCGGAGTTCAACTATGGAACACCTACTGGTCGCCGACCTCTCGCGATGGCAGTTCGCCCTGACGGCGATGTACCACTTCCTCTTCGTACCGCTCACGCTCGGCCTGTCCATGATCCTCGTTATCATGGAGGGGGCCTACGTACTCACGGGCAAACAGGTCTGGAAGGACATCACCAAGTTCTGGATGAACCTGTTCGGCATCAACTTCGTGCTCGGGGTTGCGACCGGGATCACCATGGAATTCCAGTTCGGCACGAACTGGTCGTACTACTCACACTATGTGGGCGATATTTTCGGCGCGCCGCTGGCGATCGAGGGCCTGATGGCCTTCTTCCTGGAGGCGACCTTCGTCGGCCTGATGTTCTTCGGCTGGGACAAGCTCTCCCGGCCGATCCACTGGATGGTCACCGGCCTGGTGGCGCTCGGCTCCAACCTGTCGGCGCTGTGGATCCTGATCGCCAATGGCTGGATGCAGGCGCCGGTCGGGTCCGAGTTCAATCCGGACACGATGCGCATGGAGATCACCAATTTCATGGAGGTGCTCTTCAACCCGGTGGCCCAGGCCAAGTTCGTCCATACGGTTTCGGCGGGCTATGTCACGGCATCGGTCTTCGTGCTCGGCGTGTCGGCCTTCTACCTGCTCAAGGGGCGCCATCGCGGGCTGGCCAAGCGCTCGGTGGCCGTCGCGGCCTCCTTCGGCCTGGCCTCGGCCCTGTCGGTCGTCGTGCTCGGTGATGAAAGCGGCTATACGCTGACCGATCACCAGCGCATGAAGCTCGCCGCCCTGGAGGCCATGTGGCACACCGAGGAAGCGCCCGCACCGCTGACCCTCGTCGGCCTGCCCGACCAGGAGGCCCGGGAAACGCGTTACGAGATCCAGGTGCCCTGGCTGCTCGGCCTGATCGCCACACGCAGTATCGACGGCGATGTCCAGGGCATCCTGCCGCTCGTGGCCATCGCCCAGGACCGGATCGAGAACGGGATCGGTGCCTATGACGCCGTCCAGCGGCTCAATGCGGATCCGGACAATGTCGCGGCCCGCGAGCAGTTCGAACTGACCAAGCAGGACCTGGGCTATGCGCTGCTCCTCACGCGCTATGTCGACGATCCGCGCCAGGCCACACCGGAACAGATCCAGCAGGCGGCCTGGGACACCGTACCCAATGTGGCGATGGCTTTCTGGTCTTTCCGCATCATGGCGGGGCTGGGCTTCTTCTTCATCGCCGTCTTCGCGCTGGCCTTCTATCTCGTCAGTCTGCGGCGGCCCTTCCCGCGATGGTTCCTGTGGCTGGCCGTCGGCATCATCCCCCTGCCCTGGATCGCGGCCGAGCTGGGCTGGGTTCTGGCCGAGACCGGGCGTCAGCCCTGGGTGATCGATGGCGTGCTGCCGACCTTCATGGGCGTGTCCAGCCTGTCGGCCAGCCAGGTGATCCTGACCATGATCGGCTTTACGGCGCTCTACGGCACGCTGGCGGTGATCGAGATCACCCTGATGGTCCGCGCCATCCGCAAGGGCCCTACGCCCGAAGCGCCGGCCCGCGAACCCGTTCCGGCAAGCGGCGGCTTCCCCGGTGCCGTTCCGGCCCCG
Organism: Pseudomonadota bacterium; assembly: GCA_034659015.1. Classification (GTDB taxonomy): domain Bacteria; phylum Pseudomonadota; class Alphaproteobacteria; order Caulobacterales; family Maricaulaceae; genus Maricaulis. Next base: position 577,909 of record JAYEGL010000001.1, read on the forward strand.
CTCTACGACCGATAGGAGGAGCACATCATGGAACTGCCTCTCGACTACGCGACGCTCCGGGTCATCTGGTGGGCCCTTCTGGGCGTCCTCCTGATCGGCTTCGCCCTGACCGACGGCTACGATCTCGGCGTCGCCTCGCTCCTGCCCTTCGTGGCGAAGACCGATGCGGAACGCCGTCTCGTGATCAATACGATCGGCCCCATGTGGGAGGGCCACCAAGTCTGGCTGATCCTCGGCGGCGGGGCGATCTTCGCGGCCTGGCCCTATGTCTATGCCGTCTCCTTTTCCGGCTTCTATCTCGCCATGTTCGTGGTGCTGGCCGCGCTGATCCTGCGCCCCGTGGGCTTCAAATACCGCTCCAAGCGGGACAGCGCGGCCTGGCGGGCCGGCTGGGACTGGGCGCTCTTCATCGGCGGTTTCGTGCCCGCGCTGATCTTCGGCGTGGCCGTGGGCAATGTGCTGCGCGGCGTACCCTTCGACTTCGACCCGATGCTGCGTGCGACCTATGAGGGCGGGTTGTTCGGCCTGCTGAACCCGTTCGGCCTTCTCATCGGCCTGGTCTCGGTTGCCATGCTGGTCATGCACGGCGCGTCCTGGCTGGTGGTGAAGGCGGAGAAGGGCCCGGTGCGCGACCGCGCGGCGCGCTACGGTTCGATCGCGGCCATGGCGACGATCGTGCTGTTCGTGATCGCGGGCCTTTGGGCGGCAACCGTGCTGCCCGGCTATACGATCACCTCGGAGGTCGCGCTCGACGGTCCCTCCAATCCGCTGCGCAAGGCGGTGAGTGTGGAAGCGGGGGCCTGGATGGGCAATTTTGCCCGCTATCCCTGGATGGTTCTGGCGCCGCTGATGGCCGTGGCGGGGGCCTTCCTCGCTGCGGTGGGCCTGGGCAGGAAACGCAATGCGGCCAGCCTGGCCGGCTCGGCCATCTCGGTCTTCGGTGTCGTCGCCACGGCCGGGGTGTCGATGTTCCCCTTCATCCTGCCGAGCTCGCTCAATCCCGACGCCAGCCTGACGGTCTGGGACAGCTCGTCGAGCCATGGCACGCTTTTCTTCATGCTGATCATGACGGTGATCTTCGTCCCGCTGATCGTTTTCTACACCGGCTGGGTGTTCAAGGTGCTCTGGGGACGCGTGACGTCCGAAGATGCCACCGCGCCCGGCTCCTACTGACCGCAGGAGGTTCGATACGATGTGGTATTTCACCTGGATACTCGGTCTTGCCGCAGCGCTCGGCTTCGGCATCCTCAACGCGCTCTGGCTGGAGTTCACGCCGGACGCCGAGGATTGCGACGACCTGGAATGTGCCGAGTAAGGCGGAGAAACCGCGATGTGGGATCAGCGCTTTGCAGGCGAGGCCTATTTCTACGGCACGGAGCCCAATCGCTTCCTGACGCAGCAGGCACACCGGATCCGTCCGGGCGGACGGGTCCTGGCTGTTGCCGACGGGGAAGGCCGAAACGGGGTCTGGCTGGCCAGCCAGGGCTTCGACGTCGTTGCCGCGGACAGTTCGCAAACGGGTCTGGACAAGACCCGGCACCTGGCGGGCGAACGCAATGTGTGCCTGAAGACGCTCAACGCGGATCTTCTGGACTGGGACTGGCCGGTCGGCGGCTTCGACGCCGTCGTCGCCATCTTCATCCAGTTTGCCGGACCTGACGACCGGCCCGCCCTGTTCGAGAACATAAAGCAGGCCGTGAAACCGGGCGGTGTGGTGCTGATGCAGGGCTACCGGCCCGAGCAGGTGGCTCTGGGCACGGGCGGTCCGCCCGACCCGGAACAGCTCTACACCGAACCCCTGCTGCGCGAGGCGTTCGGCGACTTCGACATCGAAGTGCTTGAAGCCCATGACAGCGATATCCGGGAAGGCGCCGGCCATGCCGGGCGGTCCGCCCTCATCGATCTCGTGGCCCGCAAGCCGGGCATATAGAGGAGAATGATCATGCTGCGTTCCATGATAGGCGGGCTGGCCCTGTCTCTGGCGGTCATTGCACCGGCCGCGACCCAGGACATGACCGAAACGCCGGACACCGGCACCGCACCGATCCTGACCGTGCTCACATCCGACGCGCCCCAGACCCAGCTCATGGCGCTCATCCTGACCCGCGCCAGTGCCGCCGAGGGCGTGCCCGTTCGCATTCTCCTGTGCGATGGAGCCGGCGATCTCGCCCTGACGGATCCGCCGGAGACTGTCACGGCGCCGCTCGCGCCGCGCGGCATGTCTCCGCACGGCCTGCTGGGCATCCTGATCGATCAGGGCGTGACGGTTCAGGTCTGTGCGATATACGTGCCGAACTCCAGCCACGAGGCGGGTGACCTGATCGACGGGGTGAGCGTGGCGACACCGCCGGAGATCGCGGCAGTGATGGCGGATCCGGCAACCCGCCTCTTCACCTTCTAGGGAGGCGGTCCATGTCCCGACGTCCGATCATTCTCGCCGTGGCTGGTCTCGCATGGATTGCCGGGACTGGGGCAATCGGCGCGGTACCGTCCGGCCAGGCAGACGCGGCATCTCACCCCGATCCGCGTGCCGCCGTGGTGCTCACGGCGCAGGAGCGGCTTCACATCGTCGACCAGATGACGCTGTTCCTGGAGGGTAGCCAGATCATCATGGAAGCTGGCGCGCAGGGTGATCTGGATCGGCTGCGTGAGGCCGCCGGCGACATGGCGCGGCGGCAACAGGATCCGATGGGACCGCGGGTGCGGGCGAAACTGCCCGACAGTTTCCGCGAAATGGGGCGTCTCCTGCGCCAGGATCTTTCGGCGATCGCCGCCCTGCCCGACGACACGCCGATCGCCGAAGCCCAGGCTGCCGCCGCTGCCGCGATGTATACTTGCCTTGCCTGCCACGGTTCCTACCGGATCGAGACTGTCGCAGAGTGAGCCTGGCGGGGGTCTCTGCCTCCTCGTCCGTGGCGCTGCGGTTCCATGCGAGCATCGACCCCGACACCAATCATGGCGACAGGTTCGGGTCGAGCGGAGCGGGAACGAAGAAAAAATGGCGCACCCGGCGGGATCAGGTTCAAACCCCGCAGCCCTGAGCGCGTTCCATGTGAGCATCGACCCCGACACCAATCATGGCGACAGGTTCGGGTCGAGCGGAGCGGGAACGAAGAAAAAATGGCGCACCCGGCGGGATCAGGTTCAAACCCCGCAGCCCTGAGCGCGTTCCATGTGAGCATCGACCCCGACACCGGCAGCGGCGTCAGACTCGGGTCGAGCGGAGCGGGAACAAGAAAAATAATGGCGCACCCATCAGGATTCGAACCTGAGACCTCTGCCTTCGGAGGGCAGCGCTCTATCCAGCTGAGCTATGGGTGCGCGAGAGGTGGAGCCTTAGCCGATACGCGGGGCGAGCGCAATTGCGCAGCGCGGCGTGCCGGCGGGGATATCAGCGCCCCGTGTCAGAACCAGATCCTGAGCCCGGCCACCAGCGCCGTGTTGTCGGTGCGTTCGCCGGCCGCGGCGGCGATGTCACCGGTTTCGCCGAGCTGCCGGCTCCATTCCACGCCGACATAGGGGGCGAACTGGCGCCGGATTTCGTAACGCAGGCGCAGGCCGGCTTCGAGCGAACCCAGTCCGCTCCCGACACCCAGATCGGGTATCGCCTCCGCCGACCAGCTGAGTTCCGCGCGCGGTTGCAGGATGAGGCGCTGGGTGAGCAGGAAGTCGTATTCGGTTTCCAGGGCGGCCGTCAGCTCGCCCTTGTCGGAGAGGAAGAAGGCGGCATCGATCTCGAACCAGTAGGGTGCCTCGCCCTGAATGCCGAGCACCGCATGGGTGCGGCCTGCCGCCGGCTCCACATCGTGACGGATGCCGGTCTGCAGGTCGAAATAGTCGGAGATGGCACGGCTGTAGAGCGCCTGCACTTCCAGTTCCTCGAAGTCGTCCTCGTCCAGAGCGAACTCCGCCTCGCTCTTCAGCCAGAGACGGTTCACCTGGCCGCCATACCAGGCATCCACATCCCACAGCAGGACCTGTTCGTCATCGCGCTGGTCGCGCAGTTCCAGCCGGTCCGTCTGGAAATAGAAGCGCCGGGCTCCGCCGGTGGCGTGGCGAAGGGCGGCGCGGGCCTCGGCCATCTCTTCGGGCGGATAGTAGGCGTCGGCCTGGGTCTGGGCGGTCGCGCCGCCGGTGCTGCCGGCAGCAAGGGCGAGCAGGCCGGTCATAGCGAAGAGCGCGCGCATCAGTGATCGCCTCCGTGAGAGGTTTGGCCTGCGTGGCCACTACGGTCCGGCATGGCCGCCATGGATTCGTGTTCGCGGTGAGCGTTGTGGTCCGGCGCGGTGTCCGCCATGGCGCCGGGCTGTACCGAGACCACCTGAAACATGCCGGCATGCATGTGGTAGAGCAGGTGGCAGTGGAAGGCCCAGTCGCCCACGGCATCGGCGGTGATGTCGACCGACAGTTTCTCGCCGGGCTTCACGGTGATGGTGTGCTTGCGCGGTTTGTGGCGGTCGGCCGTGTCGCCCGTGACCACATCGAAGAACATGCCGTGAAGGTGGATCGGGTGCGGCATCATGGTGTCATTGACCATGGTCAGCCGGACGCGTTCGCCCTCGTGGAACACGATCGGATCGACGACTTCGGAGAAACGCACCCCGTCGAAGGACCACATGTAGCGTTCCATGTTCGAGGTGAGATGGACTTCGACCTCGCGGCCGGGCGGCCGTATGTCGGGATTGGGCTCGAGGCTCTTCAGGTCGGTGTAGACGAGCACTTTGTGACCGGCGTCTTCCAGCCCCGCGCCGGGCTCGCCCAGCCGGCTGGCCGGGGCTTCGGCCAGATTGACGACACCCGGGCCGGCCGGGTGGTCATGGCGCTGGGGTGACATTGTATCCATTGCGCCATGATCCATGGAGCCATGGTCCATCGAGTTGTGCCCCATCGCGGCGTGGTTCATGGCGTTGCGGTCCGTTTCGCCATGGTCCATCGAGCCGTGATCCATTCCACTGCCTGCGGGCATGGGCGCGGCCATCGCGCCATGGTCCATTCCGCCGCCGCTCATGGCGCCGTGGTCCATGCCCATATCGCGCATGGTCAGTGTCGGCCGCGGCCGCAGCGGCGGCACGGGTGCCGTCATGCCCGGGCGCGGGGCCAGGGTGGCGCGGGCGAATCCCGAGCGGTCGATGCTTTCGCACATCAGGGTGAAGGCGCGGTCCGTGTCCGGCTCGACGACGACGTCATAGGTCTCCGCCGGGCCGAACTGGAATTCGCCGACCTCGACGGGTTGCACGTTCAGCCCGTCCGCCTGGACGACGGTCATGGGCAGGTCGGGGAAACGCACATTGAAGATCGTCATGGCCGAGGCGTTGATGAAACGCAGGCGCACGCGCTCGCCCGGATTGAACAGTCCCGTCCAGTTGTCCTGCGGCCCGTGTCCGTTGACCAGATAGTCCAGCGTCGCGGCGGTGACGTCCGAGATGTCGGTCGGATTCATCCGCATCCGCCCCCACATCAACCGGTCGCGCAGCGCACGGCCCAGCCCCTGTTCCGAGGCGTCGGCGAAGAAGTCCGGTACGGTGCGCTGCTGGAAGTTGTAGGTGTCGCTCGACTTCATCAGCCGGTCGAATACCCGCTCGGGCCCTTCGAACGTATAGTCCGACAGGACCATGACGTATTCGCGATCATAGCCGACGGGGTCGGTCCCGGCCGGGTCGATCACGATCGGGCCGTAATGGCCGAGCTGTTCCTGCAGGCCGGAATGGGAATGATACCAGTAGGTGCCGGCCTGGCGGATGGGAAAACGGTATTCGAAGGTTTCGCCGGGACGGATGCCGGGGAAGGTCACGCCGGGCACGCCGTCCATCTGGAAGGGCAGGAGGAGGCCGTGCCAGTGGATCGACGTGTCCTCGTCGAGCGTGTTGTGGACCCGGAGTATGACTTCGTCGCCCTCGCGCCAGCGCAGCAGCGGGGCGGGAAGCTGTCCATTGATCGTGATGGCGGGGCCCTGACGCCCGTCGATGCGCACACCGGACCGGCCGACGGTGAGATCGAAGGCCTGGCCGCTCAGCGGGCGAAGGCCGCCCAGATTGGCGGCGCCCTGGCTCTGCGCCCAGGCCGGCAGCAGGCCGCCGGCGGCCACACCGCCGAGCGCGGCGGCCGAACCCAGGAAAAGACGTCGGGAAATCAAGGGCGTCACTCCATTGCGGATCCTGGCGGCGATGCCGCCCGATGACCGCGAAGTCTCCACCTTCCCCTTGGTGGAAGGTCAAGCACGAGCATCGGCATTCGTGCAGTGGAGAGGCGAGACCCCGGTCTAGTCTTCCCGGGCGCCGGAAACCTCGATTTCGAAGGGGCCGACAGGATAGCCGGTGGCGTCGTATAGATTGCAGACCGGCGCATCGGCCCAGCAGAAACGGACCCGGCCGGCTTCGTCCCCGGGCGCGAGACGGACGGTGTCGTTGTCCAGGCTGGCCGTATCGGCATAGCGGCAATCGCCGCCCGGTGTGCACAGCTGGAAGGCGGCGGGCCGGTCGTCGCCGATCACCGCCAGGCCGCCGCCGGTCTCGCCGAAGCGGATGCGAATGCTGTCGCCGTCGCGCGTTGCGGAAAGCGGGGCGGGACCGGACGGCGCAATGTCCGCGCCGAAGACCAGGCTGCGCGCCGCCCGGGCGGCGCGGCGGCCGACGGCCTGCTTGTTGGGTGGATGGATGTCGAAGCGGTCGCCGATATCGATGGTGACGACCAGGGCCGTCTCCGGATCTCCGGCCGCGACGCGGCGCTGGGCCTCGCGAATGCGGGCCCAGCCCGACGGCGCCGGCGCGCTCTGCAGCGCACCGAAGCCGGGCAGTTGCACGATCAGCACGGGCAGTCCGGCGCCGAACTGGTCGCGCCATCCGTCCAGCAGCGTTTCCAGAAGGGGCCGGTAGGCCTCCGCGCGGTCCGCGTTCGACTCCCCCTGATACCAGAGCGCGCCGCGCAGCCCGATCGGGCCGAGGGGTGCGATCATCGCATTGTGCAGGCCGGTGAGACCGGAGACCGATTCCCATGGCGCGCGGGGCGGGGTACCGGCCCCGGCCGGGACCACACGATAGTGCCAGCCGGTTTCCAGGGCCGCATCCGGTGCGTCCTCGAAGGCGATGCGCAGGCTTCCGGCGGGCCCGGTCATCCCGCCGGCGCCCCAGCCATTGAGCGCATTGACGGTGATTGTGTTCTCGCCGGCCTGCAGAAGACGGGGCGGAACGGTGTAGCGGCGCGGTTCCGACCAGCTCGACGTCGAGCCGAGGAAGCGGCCATTGACCCAGCTCGCGTCGATCTCGTCGACAATGCCGATCTCCAGCCGCGCCGGACTGGCGGCCTGCTCCGCCGTCAGCTCCACCGTGGTGCGATACCAGACCATGCCCAGATGGCCGCGGATCTGCGGATCGTCCCAGCTCTGCCAGTCGGTGAGGGCGGGCACCGGCCGCCAGTCCCCGCCGGGATCCCGCCAGGGCTCGTTACCCTGCGTGCCACGCCACCACGCTTCCCAGCTCTCCCCGAAGCCCGCCTGGGCGGCGGCCGGATCAGCGGCATGGCGCTCGACCAGATCGAGGGCATTGTCGAAACCGCCCAGCGCGCGGAGCCGCTCGGCGCCGATCCAGGCCTCGATCTGCGAGCCGCCCCAGGAGGCGTCGATCAGGCCCATGGGCACCGGCTCGCTCTCCTGCAGGGTGCGGGCAAAGAAATAGCAGACGGCCGAGAAGTCGGCGACCGTTTCCGGGGTCACCGCGCGCCAGTCCGCCGCATTCGGCAGGCGCGCCTGCGGCCGCGGGCGGCTGGTTTGCGGGATCGTCAGCAGCCGGATGGTCTCATTGCGCGCCGCGGGTATCTCGCTGTGCGGATTCAGCGCGCGCGAGACCGGGTATTCCATGTTGGACTGACCCGAACACAGCCAGACGTCGCCGACGAGCACGTCGGACAGTGTCTGCGTCTCGCCGCTCGCGGTTTCGATGGTCATGTCGAAGGGGCCGCCGGCTGCGTGCGCCGGCAGCGCGGCCTGCCAGGCCCCTTCCGGGCCGGCCCGGGTCACGCTTTCGTGGCCATCGAAACGGATCGCGACGGTTTCGCCGGGACGGGCATGGCCGCGAAGACGAACCGGTTCGCCGCGCTGCAGCACCATGTGATCGCCGAAGGGGCCATCCAGAAGCGTCGCCGGTTCCAGAGCGATGGTGGCGCCTGTCGAAAGCGCGACAAGAAGGGCGGTGGCAAGCAGGCGCGGCATGAGCGGTCTCCGGGGCGGGTCAGGCTGTGGCGTACGGGCCGGGCATGGCCCCGGCCGGGATGATGGCGCCGGGATGGGCGACGACCGCGTGCGCCAGGGCATGACCGCGGGCGGCGGCGGCCGGCAGGCCGGCATCCTGGACGAGGGCGGCCAGAAGGCCGGCGTTGAAGCCGTCGCCGGCGCCCGTCGTATCGACCACGCGGTCCGTCGGCTCGGCCGCAATGTGGCGGACAGGCGCGCCGGCCTCGGCGATACGGCATCCGGCCGCGCCGTCCTTGAGAATGACGCGTCCGGCCCCCGCCTTCAGCCAGCGTGCGATGTGCGTGTCGGCGTCTGCGGGGCCGAACAGCCTGTCCTCGTCCTCCCGGGACGGCAGGACGAGATCGATATCGGGGGCGAGGTCCAGGAAGAGCGATCGCGCCAGGGCGGGGTCCGGCCATCCGGCGGGCCGGAAATTGGGATCGAAGGCGACCCGGCCGCCCCTCTGCCGCACGGTCCGGGCCATGCCGAACAGCCGCGCGCGGCCGTGTTCCGGCAGGATGGAGAGCGTAATGCCCGAGAAGTAGAGCCAGTCGGCCGTTTCCGCCGCCGCGGCGACCCCGTCGGCACCGGGCAGGTCGAACAGGGCGCGCGCGGCGGAGTTGTCCCGCCAGTAGTGGAAGCTGCGCTCGCCGTCCGGTGCCGTCCGGATCGCGTAGAGTCCGGGCAGGCGGTCGGGATGACGCAGCACCAGCCGGGTATCGAGGCCTTCGGCCTCCCACCGCTCGAGCATGGCATCGGAATAGGGATCGCTACCCAGTGCCGTGGCGAACGCAACGGATTGGCCGAGACGGGCGAGATAGAGGGCCGTGTTGAATGTATCGCCGCCCTGGGCCAGCCGAGCCGGCATGCCCGGCGCGTTGGCGCCGGACAGTTCCAGCATGGCCTCGCCGACAATGAGGATTCGGGCGCGCTGCGGTGCCTTGTCCGGAGGCTTTCCGGTGATGGTATTGCCAGTGTGCTGAAGCATTTGATCTTTACCGGTCCGGCACCCCAATCTTGTCCGACAATTGATTGGCGTGGCCGGTGCGGTCTGTCAATGTCGTCCGGTTCCGGGTGCGATGTTGACGCATCGCGGGAACGGCCAATCATGGGCCAGGTCGGCGCGGGGAGAAAAACGGGCTTGAGCACGCGCAAGAAGAGCAAGGGAGCGGTGACCATGGAGGAGGTCGCCCGGCATGCCGGCGTGTCCGTCATGACCGTGTCCCGTGTGATGAACAATGTCGTGGGCGTGAAAACGTCGACGCGCGATGTCGTCATGCGTTCGGTCAAGGAGCTCGGCTATTCACCGAATGCGGCTGCGCGGAGCCTGGCACGCCATGGCTCCGGCCGGGTCGGCCTGCTCTATTCCAACCCGTCCGCCGGCTATCTCTCGGAAATCCTGGTCGGCGCGCTCGACGAGGCCCAGCGCTCCGGTGCGCTGCTCGTGATCGAGAAGTGCGACCTGTCGCTGGAAAGCGAAAAGGCGGCCATCGACCGGCTTGTCTCCGGCGGCGTGGCCGGCGTGATCCTGCCGGCGCCCCATGCCGACAGTCAGGCGGCGATCGCCGAGCTTCACGAACATGGCGTGATTGCCGTGGCCGTGGGGACCGGCCGCATGCGGCCGGACGCCAATGTGGTGCGCATGGACGACTTCGCCGCCAGCGCCGAGATGACCCGTTATCTGCTCGATCTCGGCCACCGCCGGATCGGTTTCGTGAAGGGGGCGGTCAACCAGACGGTCTCGATGCAGCGCCTGCTCGGTTTCGAAACCGAGATACGTCGCGCCGATCCACCCGCCACGATGCTCGTGGAGCAGGGCAATTTCACCTATCGCTCGGGGTTTCAGGCGGCCGAGCGCATGCTGTCTGATCGTGAGCCGCCGACGGCCGTCTTCGCCAGTAATGACGATATGGCGGCCGGCGTGATGGCGGCGGCCCACCGGCGGGGTCTGGATGTGCCCGGCGATCTCAGCGTGACCGGCTTCGACGACACGCATATCGCAACCGCGGTCTGGCCCGAACTGACCACCGTGCGCCAGCCGGTGGCGCGCATGGCGGAATCCGCCCTGCGCATCGTGCTGGACGAGTCGCGCTCCGGCCGCGACCGCGCCAAGGACGGCGCACCGGTCGACCGTCTCCTGCCGCATGAACTCGTGCTCCGGGCTTCGTCCGGTTCGGCGCCGGCACGGAAATAACTCCGACTTTTTCCCGAAATCTTTCAGCGACCGCTTGACAGCCAACGTTGTCACTTTGATGTTAGCGCTATTAAAAAACGCCGTAAACGGCGGATCGCGACATGTCGCGGGGGGAGGAATGACGGATCTGACAGGCAGTCTGGCTGCGGACTGGCAAAGCGCCCTCATGCTGGGGCGGGTTGCCCTGCCCGAAGGGCCCACCCCGGTCCTGGTCAGGGAAGGCCGCATGTACGATATCTCGGCTTTCGCGCCGACGGTCGCGGATGCGGTCGCGCGGCGCGATGCGCTGAGCGGTTTTACCGGTCGCGATCTGGGCCGGCTCGACACGCTCGACGTCTTCAGCGTCTGGGCCGGGACTGCGCCTTCCAATGCGCTGAAACTTCTCGCCCCGGTGGACCTGCAATGCGTCAAGGCGTCCGGCGTGACCTTTGCCGTCTCCGCCATCGAACGGGTCATCGAGGAACGCGCCCAGGGTCATGCTGCCCGCGCTCGCGACATCCGCGATGCGCTGAAGGACAAGGTCGGAACAGACCTCTCGGCCGTCGAGCCGGGGTCCGACGCGGCGGCCAGCCTCAAGGCGGCGCTGTCCAGGGAGGGATTGTGGTCGCAATACCTGGAAGTCGCCATCGGCCCGGATGCGGAAATCTTCACCAAGGCTCCGCCGCTGGCGGCTGTGGGCTGGGGCGACCATGTCGGCGTTCGCGCGGACTCCCGCTGGAACAATCCCGAACCCGAGATCGTGCTCGTCTGCGATGCCGCCGGCGAGGTGGCCGGCGCGACGCTGGGCAATGACGTCAATCTGCGCGACTTCGAGGGCCGTTCGGCCCTCCTCCTGGGCAAGGCCAAGGACAATAACGCGTCCTGCGCGCTGGGGCCGTTCATCCGCCTGTTCGACGAGAATTTCACCATCGATGACATTCGCAAGGCCCGTGTATCGCTCGAGGTCGAGGGCGAAGACGGATACCGGCTGACCGGGGAAAGCTCGATGGACCAGATCAGCCGGGATCCGCTGGAACTGGTGCGCCAGACCATCGGCCGCAACCACCAGTATCCCGATGGCTTCGCCCTGATGCTGGGGACCATGTTCGCCCCCGTCGAGGATCGCGACACGCCGGGCCTCGGCTTTACCCACAAGCCCGGCGACCGCGTCCGCGTGAGCAGCGAGCGTCTGGGTACGCTGGAAAACGTCGTGACGACCTGCGACCAGGCGCCGCCCTGGACGCTGGGGATCGGAGAGTTGATGCGCAATCTGTCCGGGCGCGGCCTGCTGGGGGTGGCGTCATGAGCAATGCCGTCTATCCCAGCCTGAAGGATCGTGTGGTGATCGTGACCGGCGGCGGGTCCGGCATCGGCGCCGGCCTGACCGAAGGCTTCGCCCGCCAGGGTGCCCGGGTTGCCTTTCTCGATATTGCCGGGGATGCGGGCCGCGCGATGGAAGAGGCCCTGTCCGGCCTCGATCCGGCGCCCGTCTTCTATCGTTGCGACCTCACCGACCTGGATGCGCTCAAGACCACGATCGAACGCATACGCAGCGAGATCGGGCCGGTCGACGTGCTGGTCAACAACGCCGCGAACGACGACCGCCATGCCATCGGGGATGTGACGCCGGACTACTGGGACAACCGCATGGCGGTGAATTTGCGCCATCAGTTCTTCGCCACCCAGGGGGTGATCGAGGACATGCGAAAACGCGGTCGCGGTTCGGTGATCAATCTGGGGTCGATTTCCTGGCATCTCGCCATTCCCGACCTTTCGCTCTACGAGACGGCCAAAGCCGCGATCGAAGGCATGACGCGTGCCATGGCACGCGAGCTCGGGCCCGACGGAATCCGGGTGAATTGCATCATACCGGGCAACGTCAAAACACCCCGTCAGGAGAAGTGGTACACGCCGGAAGGCGAGGCAGAAATCGTCGCGGCGCAATGCGTGAAGGTCCGCATCGAGCCGAAGGACATTCTCGCCATGGCCCTCTTCCTGGCGTCGGACGATGCGCGCGCGTGCACGGGGCACGGATATTTCGTCGATGCCGGCTGGCGATAGCCGGCGTCGCATGGGGAGGCCGAAAGAGTCTCCGGGGAGGAAAGAGCAATGACTGACATCACCGATACCGCGTCGGACGGCGGGGGCGCGCCCGATACGCACAATATGGGCTACATTATCGCCATCGCGCTGGTGGCGACGATCGGCGGCTTCCTGTTCGGCTTCGATTCCGGCGTGATCAACGGCACGGTCGATGGGCTGCAGGCCGCCTTCAATTCCCAGGAGGTCGGAACGGGCTTCAATGTCGCCTCCATGCTGCTGGGCTGTGCCGTCGGGGCGCTGCTGGCGGGACGTCTGGCCGACATATTCGGACGGCGCACGCTGCTCCTCGTCTCTGCCGTCTTCTTCATCGTCAGTGCCTGGGGATCGGGTGCCGCCGGCGGTTCGGCCGAATTCGTCGTCTACCGCATTCTCGGCGGCCTCGCCGTCGGTGCGGCCAGCGTCATGGCGCCGGCCTATATCTCGGAAATCGCGCCGGCTCGCCTGCGCGGCCGGCTCGCCACGATCCAGCAGATCGCCATTATCGCGGGCCTGTTCTGTTCCTTCCTGTCCAACTATGTCCTGGCCGGTGCGGCCGGTGCGTCGACCAGCGAGTTCTGGCTGGGCTTTCCCGCCTGGCGCTGGATGTTCTGGATGGAATTGCTGCCCGCCGCGATCTTCCTTGTCGCCCTGTTCGCCATCCCGGAGAGCCCGCGCTATCTCGTGTTCAAGACGAAAGAGGACAAGGCGCGTAAAGTGCTCGCAAGCCTGTTCAATCAGCAGGTGGCCGAGCGCAAGGTCGCGGAAATCAGGGAATCCCTGGCCGCCGATCACCAGCCCAGCCTGAGGGACCTGATCGACCCGGTGGCCAAGCGCGTCCGGCCGATCGTCTGGGTCGGTATCGGTCTGGCGACCTTCCAGCAGCTCGTCGGGATCAACGTGATCTTCTACTACGGCGCGGTGCTCTGGCAGGCGGCCGGGTTCACCGAGGGCGATGCGCTGCTGACGAACGTGCTGTCCGGCGGCCTGTCGATCGCAGCCGTGATCGTCGCGCTGCTCGTGATCGACCGGATCGGCCGCAAGCCGATGCTGATCATCGGTTCGATCGGCATGGCGGTGACGCTGGGCCTGGCGGCATTCGCTTTCTCGACCGGCACGCTGCTGCCGGAAGGCATGGTGATCGAGGCGGGTACGGTGCTGGCCAATGGCACGGTCTACGAGACCGAAACCGTATTGCGGTCCTCGATGCTCGATCTGGATCCGGATATGGGCCTGCTCGCCCTGGTCGCGGCGAATGTCTACGTGATGTTCTTCAACTTTTCCTGGGGGCCGGTGATGTGGGTCATGCTCGGCGAGATGTTCCCCAACCAGATCCGCGGGTCCGGACTGGCCGTTTCCGGCCTGTTCCAGTGGGGGTCCAATTTCGGCATCACCATGACCTTTCCGATCCTGCTGGGATCGATCGGTCTGGCCGGCGCCTATGGCATCTATACGGTCTTCGCGGCGATCTCGATCCTGTTCGTGATCCGCATGGTGCGCGAAACGCGGGGGCGCGAGCTGGAAGATATGACGGGCTGAGACGGCTTGGCGGCCCGGCCGGTCCGGGCCGCCGCTCCTCAGGCATGATCGCGGCAGGTTGGACATGAGCGAACCGGAACTGATCTGGGATCTGAAGGCCGAGCTGGGCGAGGGCCCGGTCTGGTCGGCGCGCGAGCGTTGCGTCTGGTTCGTCGACATCAAGGGGCGCAAGCTTCATCGCTATGGCATCGACGACGGCGCGAAGGCGAGCTGGAACACGCCGGATCAGACGGGCTTCGCCCTGCCCGCGCAGGACGGGTCGCTGATCTGCGGCGTGCGGGGCGGGCTTTATCGTTTCGATCCCGAAACAGGCGTGTTCGAGCTGCTCCTCGCCGTGGAGGCGGACCGGCCGCAGAACCGGATCAATGACGGCTTCGTCGCTCCGGACGGTTCGCTCTGGTTCGGCACGATGGACGACGGCGAGGCCGGCAAGACCGGGGCGCTCTACCGTTGGTTCGATGGCGAGCTCGTGCGTCTGGACGACGGCTACGGGGTGACCAACGGTCCGGCGATGTCGCCCGACGGACGCACGCTCTATCATCACGACACGCTGGAAAAGACGATCTACGCCTTCGATCACGCCGACGGCCACCTGGCCAACCGGCGGGTCTTCGCCGTGATGGAGGAGGGCTTTTGCGACGGGCCCTGTGTGGACAGCGAAGGCGTCGTCCATGTCGGACTGTTCGGCGGATGGGGAGTCGCGAAATATGCGCCGGACGGCACGCGGATCGGCAAGATCGGGTTTCCGGTCTCCGCCGTCACCAAGGGGGCGTTTGGCGGGGAGGATCTGAAAACCCTCTACTGCACGACGGCCTGGCTCCACCAGACGCCGGAGCAGCGCGCCAAACAGCCCGCGGCCGGCGGTCTCTTCCGGATCGATGTCGAGACGCCGGGCCTGCCCCAGAACCTCATCCGGACCTGAGCTGACGGCGTCAGTGATTGCCGCGCGGATTACCCAGCGTGTCGATGATCCGGTAGTATTTCACGGCCGGTTTGAGCGTGGCGCCGGTCTCCAGCTGGTCCACCATGCTGCGCTGGATCTCCTGCCAGGGGGTCTGACTGGCTGGATAAGCGTAGCCGCCCGCGGCCTCCAGGGCCTCCCGTCTTGCCGCGATCTCGTCCTCGCCGACCTGCCAGGTCACGGTGGCGGCGTTCAGATCGATCCGCAGCCGGTCGCCCGTCTTCAGCAGCGCGATATTGCCGCCGGCGGCCGCCTCCGGGGAGGCGTGCAGGATGGAGGGTGAGCCCGACGTGCCGGACTGGCGCCCGTCCCCGAGACAGGGCAGTGCAGTGATGCCTTTTTCGATCAGGTATTTGGGCGGGCGCATATTCACCACTTCGGCCGAGCCGGGATGGCCGATCACGCCGGAACCGCGCATCACCAGGATGGCGTCCTCGGATATCGCCTCGGCCGGATCGTCGATGCGCGCGTGATAGTCTTCCGGACCGTCGAACACCCAGACCGGCCCCTCGAAGGCGTTTGGATCGTCGCGATCGTCCAGATAGCGCTTGCGGAAACTGTCCTCGATCACGCTGGTCTTCATGATCGCGCTGTCGAACAGATTGCCTGAAAGGACCAGGAAGCCGGCCTGCTTTACCAGCGGCTTGTCCATGGTCCGGATGACGTCCGGCAGGACGATCTCCGCTTCGCGGCAGGTGTCGCCGATGGTCAGCCCGTTCACCGTCTTCGCGTCCTTGTGGATGAGGTCGCGCGTCATCAGTTGCGCGATAACCGCCGGCACGCCGCCGGCCTGGTGGAAATCCTCGCCGAGATACTGGCCGGCCGGCTGCAGATTGACCAGCAGCGGCACGTCATGGCCCAGCGTCTGCCAGTCCTTCAGCGGCAGCTCGACGCCGGCATGACGGGCCAGGGCGGTGATATGCACCGTGGCATTGGTCGACCCGCCCAGCGCCGAATTCACCCGGATCGCATTCTCGAAGCTTTCGCGGGTGAGGATGTCGGACGGCTTGAGATCTTCCTCGATCATTTCCACGATGCGCTGGCCGGTGCGGTAGGCGATCTGAGGGCGTTCGCGGTAAGGCGCCGGTGCCGTGGCCGATCCGGGCAGGCTCATGCCCAGCGCTTCGGTCAGGCAGTTCATCGTCGAGGCCGTGCCCATTGTATTGCAGTAGCCCACCGAAGGCGCCGAGGTGGCGGCAAGCTCGATGAAACCGTCATAGTCGATCTCGCCGGCCGCCAGCATCTGCCGGGCCTGCCAGATGATCGAGCCGGAGCCGACGCGCTTGCCCTTGTGCCAGCCGTTCAGCATCGGGCCGACGGAGAGCGCGATGGCGGGAATATCGACGGTAGAGGCGGCCATCAGGCAGGCCGGCGTGGTCTTGTCGCAGCCGATCGTCAGCACCACGCCGTCGATCGGATAGCCGTGCAGCAATTCGACCAGGCCGAGATAGGCCAGGTTCCGGTCCAGTCCCGCCGTCGGGCGCTTGCCGTTTTCGTGGATCGGGTGGACCGGGAATTCCAGAGCGATGCCGCCGGCTTCGCGAATGCCTTCGCGCACACGCTGGGCCAGGGTGAGGTGGTGGCGGTTGCATGGCGCCAGGTCCGAGCCGGTCTGGGCGATGCCGATAATCGGCTTGCCCGAGCGGAGTTCCTCCGGCGTCAGCCCGTAATTCATGTAGCGTTCGATCGACAGGGCTGTGAGATCGGGGTGCTCCGGATCGTCGAACCAGAGACGGGAACGCAGACGCTTTGTCATGCCGGCGGACTCCTGACGCATGGCACGTTCCGGAGGCCCGGGAGCCGGGCCGGGGAACGTGTCGCAAGGGCGGGCGGCTCGTGTGGACGAGCGGCCTAATTACTCCGACAAATATCGATAGAAATTGGGGTATGCAAGAGCGTGGCGCCAGGCCGCGCTGCAAACAGTCCCGCAGCAACAGAGAGAATCTAGCCGTTCGCGGCGGTGTCCGGCGCCGAATTGTCCGGCGTTTCACGCCTGAGCGCCCGGGCTGTGTCGCGCAGCGCCGCGCCGACCAGCTCGGTCATGGCATCGCGGGCCTCGTCCGGGCCCCCGGCGGCAATGGCGTCGAACACTTTCCAGTGGTCCGGCATGGGATCGCGGGGCAATTCATCCTTTCGCGCCTTGTAGATCGTGGTCCAGCGCACGCCGGCACCGATCGTCGAGGCGAGACTCATCAAGGGCATGTTGCCCGTCGCTTCGAGCACCGTGTCGTGGAAGGTGCGGTCCGCATCGCGTCCGTCCTCATTGTCCACACCGCAACGTTCCATCTCCATCAGCGCTTCGCGCATGCGGGTCAGATGGGCGGGCTTGCGGCGTTCGGCGGCCAGTGCCGCCGCGGCCGGCTCGACGATCATGCGCAGCTCGAACAGGCCGTCGATCAGGGCGGGATCGGGTTCGGTCGCGAAATACCAGGCGAGGACATCCGGATCGAGCAGGTTCCAGTTGCCCGGTTCGGTGACCCGTGTGCCCGTCTTGGGTCGGCTTTCCACCATGCCCTTGGCGGAGAGGATGCGGATCGCTTCGCGATAGGCGCTGCGCGAAACCTTCAGCCGTTCGGAAAAATCGATCTCGTTGGGCAGGATTTCGCCCGGCTTGTACTGGCCGGAGACAATGGCAACGCCCAGGTCGTGCGCGATCGTGCCATGGATGCGCCCCGGATTGCCATTGCGCCGCGACGGCCGCTTCCCGGCTCCGTCGGTCTTGCCCATCTTGCGTTTCTCCCGGCTGGCTCCGCCGCCGCGGATGCGGCGTATACAGAGGGCCTGATTGCCTGTCCGGGTCATACTTCCCGCGATGCAGCGTGTCCACATGCCTTAATTCCTCAGACTATTGGATTGACCTTGGCGCATTTGCCCTTCTACCTTGCCCTGCGAAACAGCATCCGGCGTCCATCAAACGGCCGGGATCGGGAAGGGGAGAGAGTTCATGACCGACACTGTGCGGACAGGCCGTGCGGCCGGCATTCTGATGCGGCTTCCGGTGGCGGCGGCCTTGCTGGCAGGAACGGTTTTCGCAGCACCTGCCTGTGCGCGGCAGGCTGAGGACGCGCCGCTCTACATGGATCCTGAGCAGCCGGTGGAAGCCCGTGTCGAGGACCTTCTCGCGCGCATGACGCTCGAGGAGAAGGTCGCCCAGATGATCGGCATCTGGCAGAACAAGGCGGAAATCCAGGATGCCGAGGGCAATTTTTCGCCCGAACAGGCGTCCGAAAACTATCCTCATGGCCTCGGGCAGATTTCCCGTCCCTACGACCGCCAGGGCATCGAACCGGGCACCGAGGCGGCCGGGGCGAATGCCGGCGCGCGCAATCGCGACGAGCGCGAGACGGTCGAGTATGTCAATGCGGCCCAGCGCTGGGCCATCGAGGAGACGCGCCTGGGCATTCCGCTTCTCTTCCACGAAGAGTCCCTGCACGGCTATGTGGCCCCGAACGCGACCAGCTTTCCTCAGTCAATTGCGCTCGCTTCGACCTGGGACCGTCCCCTGATCGAGGACGTCTTCTCGGTCGCATCGCGCGAAATGCGCCTGCGCGGCGTCCACACGACGCTGGCACCGGTCGTCGATGTCGCGCGCGATCCGCGCTGGGGCCGCATCGAGGAGACCTACGGGGAGGATCCCTATCTGGTCAGCGAGATGGGCCTCGCCGCCGTGCGCGGATACCAGGGCGAGACCTTGCCGCTCGCCGAGGAGCGCGTCTTCGTCACCCTCAAGCACATGACCGGGCACGGCCAGCCCGAGGCGGGCATGAATATCGGCCCGGCCCAGATTTCCGAGCGCGTCCTGCGCGACGTCTTCTTCCCGCCCTTCGAACGCCTGGTCGAGGAATTGCCGGTGATGCAGATCATGGCGTCCTACAACGAGATCGACGGTGTGCCGAGCCACGCCAACGCCTGGCTGCTCGACGACGTGCTGCGCGAGGAATGGGGCTATGACGGGCTGGTCGTCAGCGATTATTTCGCGATCCGCGAACTGATCACGCGCCACGCCATGTTCGAGGATATCGACGATGCGACCGTGCGCGCGCTCGAGGCGGGTGTGGACGTCGAGCTGCCCCATGGCGACGGTTTCCTGCGCCTTCCGGAATTGGTCGAGGAGGGCCGGGTCAGCGAGGCGCAGATCGATACGGCGGTGCGCCGCATCCTGCGCCTGAAATTCCTCTCCGGCGTGTTCGAGGATCCGTATGCCGATGCGGACGAGGCCGTGGCCGGAACGGCGACCGAGGACGCGATCGCCCTGGCCCGCACGGCGGCGCAACGCGCCATGATCCTGCTGGAAAACCGTGACGATACCCTGCCGCTGGCCGCATCGGAGATCGGCACGCTGGCCGTTATCGGCACGCATGCGGTCGATACGCCCATCGGCGGCTATTCCGACCAGCCGCGCCATGTCGTGAGCGTGCTGGAGGGCTTCCAGAACGCCGCCGGCGAGGATTTCGAGGTGGTCTATTCCGAAGGCGTTCGCCTGACGGAGAGCCGTGAATGGGCCGCCGACGAGGTCAATCCTGTCGGTGCGGAGACCAATGCGCGCCTGATCGAGGACGCCGTTGCCGTCGCCCGGGACGCCGACGTCATTCTCATGGTGCTCGGCGAGAACGAGCAGCTCTCGCGGGAAGCCTGGGCCGACAACCATCTGGGCGACCGTGCCAGCCTGCAGCTCTTCGGCCAGCAGATGGATCTCGCCCGCGAGATCTTCGCCCTGGGCAAGCCGACCATCGTCGTGCTGCTCAATGGCCGGCCGCTGGCGGTGACCGAGCTCGCCGAAGAGGCCGATGCCCTGATCGAGGGCTGGTATCTCGGCCAGGAGACCGGAAATGCCGTCGCCGACGTTGTGCTGGGCCACGTCAATCCGGGCGGCCATCTGCCGGTGACTGTGGCGCGGTCGGTCGGCCAGCTCCCGGTCTTCTACAATCACAAACCCTCGGCGCGCCGCGGCTATCTCTTCGACGAGGAGGCGCCGCTCTACCCGTTCGGCTACGGCCTGTCCTACACCACGTTTGACATCTCCGCGCCGCGCCTGGTCGACGACACGATCGCGGTTGGCGAGACCGCTACGGTCGAGGTCGACATCACCAATACCGGCGATGTGGCGGGCGACGATGTCGTCCAGCTCTATGTGCGCGACGACCATGCCATGGTGACGCGGCCGGTGCTGGAGCTGAAAGGGTTCGAGCGTGTGACGCTGGAGCCCGGGGAAACCCGCACCGTAACCTTCGAACTGCCGCCGCGCGCCTTCGCCCTGTGGAACCTCGACATGGAGCGCGAGGTCGAGCCGGGTACGTTCACCATCTCTGCCGGTCACAGTTCGACGGACCTCCAGTCCACCACGCTGACCGTCACTGACGGCTAGGCGGGGCGGTCCGGTGATGCGCGCGCTCATCGCCCTGTCCGGCCTTCTGGCGGCCCCGTCGATGACAGCGGTGGCCACGGCCCAGCTGGGGCCGGGACCGTGCGAGGATGTGGCGGCCGCAACCGTATGCGGCGGCGAGGCCGCGCCGCGCGCGGGTCTTTCACTGATTGAGGCGGGCGTTCCCGCCGCCGTCCTGACGGATCCCGGAGATCATCCCGGCCTGCTGCGCGCGGCGCAGGACCTGCGGCACGATCTGGAGCGCGTGTCCGGTACACGTCCTCCGCACAGTGCGGACGAGAGTGCCGGCCGCGCCATCATTATCGGGACGCTGGGCCGCAACGCCCTGATCGACAGGCTGGTCCGCGAGGGCCGGCTGGATGTGTCCGCGATCGAAGGCGAGTGGGAAGCCCGTCTCCAACAGGTCGTCGACAATCCGGCGCCGGGCATCGAGCGAGCCCTGGTCATTGCCGGGTCGGACATGCGCGGCGGCATTTACGGTGCCTACGACCTGTCCCGCGCCGCGGGTGTCTCGCCCTGGTACTGGTGGGCGGACGTGCCGCCGGACCGGCACGATACGCTGCATATCACGGCGGGTGCGCGGACAGACGCGCCGGCCGTGCGCTATCGCGGGATCTTCCTCAATGACGAGAACCCGGCACTCTACGGCTGGGTGAACGAGACCTATGGCGGTTTCGGCCATGCCTTCTACGAGGATGTGTTCGAACTCATCCTGCGGCTGCGCGGCAATTATCTCTGGCCGGCCATGTGGGGGAAAGCCTTCTATGACGACGACCCGCTCAATGCCGTGATGGCGCAGAGCTATGGCGTGGTGATCGGCACCTCCCATCACGAACCGATGGGCCGCGCCCATGTCGAGTGGGAGCGCTATGGCGAGGGCGATTGGGACTTTTCCGGCAATGCCGAACGGCTGAGCGGTTTCTGGCGCGAGGGGCTGGAGCGGATCGACGGGCGCGAGGCGCTGGTCACGATCGGCATGCGCGGCGATGGCGACGAGGCGATGACCGAGGGCACGGCCATAGCGCTGCTTGAGGACATCGTGGCGACCCAGCGCGAGATCATCGAACGCGTCACCGGAGAGCCGGCTGCACAGACGCCGCAGGTCTGGGCGCTCTACAAGGAAGTGCAGGACTATTACGACCAGGGCATGGACGTGCCGGACGATGTCACCCTGCTCTTTGCCGACGACAATTGGGGCAATATCCGCCGTCTGCCGCGCCCGGAGGCCGAACCGCGCGAGGGCGGATACGGGGTTTATTATCACTTCGACTATGTCGGCGATCCGCGGAACTACAAATGGCTCAATACCACTCAGATCCAGCGGACCTGGGAGCAGATGAATCTGGCCTGGGAATACGGCGCGCGGGAGTTGTGGATCGTCAATGTCGGCGACCTCAAGCCGATGGAATTCCCGATCAGCTTCTTCCTCGACCACGCCTGGGATCCCGAGGCGATGGCGCTGGAGGCGATGTCCGGCTACACGCGCGCCTGGGCGGCTGAACAGTTCGGCGAGGATCATGCTGATGCGATCGCCCGGCTGCTGACGCGCTACACCCGGTACAATGCCCGCCGGAAGCCGGAACTGATCGGGCCCGAGACCTTCTCTCTGGTGCATTTCAACGAGGCAGAGCGCGTGCTGGCGGACTGGGCGGCGCTGGAGATGGAGGCCGACCGCGTACGCGCGGCTCTCCCGCCGGAGTATGACGACGCCTTCGTCCAGCTCGTCTGGTTCCCGATACAGGCCAGCGCCAATCTCAACCGGCTGCACATCGAGACGGCGCGTAACCGGCTCTGGGCCCGCCAGGGCCGGGTGGACGCCAATGCAGCGGCGGACCGGGTGCGCGAGGCCTTTGCCCACGATGCGGAGCTGGAGCGCATCTATCACGAGGACGTGGCCGGCGGACGCTGGAACCATTTCATGTCCCAGACCCACATCTCCTACACCTACTGGCAGCAGCCCGAAGCCGATACCCTGCCCGATCTCGCCACCGTGGACCCGGTGCGCGGGGCCGCGCTGGGGCTGGCCGTGGACGGGAGCGATCTGGCCTGGCCCGGAGCGGCCGGGCCGCCGGTCCTTCCCGATTTTCATCGATACGGTCAGGCCATCCGTCACCTCACCCTCTTCGACCGCGGCGCGCGTCCGGCGCGTTTCGAACTCTCCTCCGATGCGGGCTGGATCGTGCTGTCGGACGAAGAGGGCGAGGTGAACGGCACGGTGCGGGTCGCCGTTTCCGTCGACTGGATCCGGCTCCCAGCGGGCCGGTCGGAAGCGGCGATCCGTGTCACCGGTTCCGGCGGCTTCGAGCAGAGCGTAGGTGTGATTGCGGTCAATCCCGATGCCGACATCGAAGCCGGCCGCTATGTCGAGGCAGATGGCCATGTCACCATGGAGGCGGCGCATTTCGCGCGCGCGGTCGATGGGCGAGCGTCCTGGCGAGTCATTTCCGAGCTCGGCCGGACACTGTCCGGCGTGACGGCTGTCCCGGCCACAACACCGCCTGCCGAGCCGGGCGAAGGCGCACAGCTGGACTACGACATACACCTCTTTTCCGGCGGCGCCCTCGAGATAGAGACCGTGCTCTCGCCGACGCTGGATTTCCGCGGGCAGGGCGGATTGCGCTTTGCCGTGTCGATCGACGATCGCGAGCCGGTCGTGCTGACGCTCGACGACCGGGACGATCATGAGGCCTGGATGGAGAATGTCGCCGACAGTGTGGACCGGCAGACGGCCCGCTTCGAAGACGTCCCGCCCGGTCCGCACACCGTGCGGCTATGGCGCGTCGATCCGGGCGTCATCTTCCAGCGCGTCAGCGTGCGCACGGAAGATCTGCCCGAGACCTATCTCGGCCCGCCGGAAAGCCGCCGGACGGACTAATCCGGCGCGCCTCCGGAGTGTGCGTAGGGGCCGATCGTCACGCCGACGAAGCCGCCCGCGACCCGGGTCGACAGGACGCGGCCGTCGGCGTTTTCCAGAACGGGGCGCCAGTCCTCCCCGGCAGTCCGGTAGAGGAAGTCGTAGCTGCCGCCGCGGGCGCGGACCTTCAGCTGGACCGGGGCGCCGGGTTCGAACGGGACCGACGCCAGCACACGCCCGTCGGCCGGGTCCTCCGGCCCGGCCCGGCGCTCCACCCGGATCGCGGTCTCGCCGCCGAGCCGCGAAACGCCGATGAGGTACCAGTAGTCGTCATTCTGGAAGACGGCGAGGCCCGCCCGGTCGCCGTCCCGCCGGGGCGTGAAGACAAGCTCTGTGGAGGCCTCGGCATTGATATGCTGCTGGCGGCGGCCGGCATAGGAGGGGGTGGCGGAATCGCCCAGACCGTCCGGCTGAGGGGCGAGCACCAGCTTGCCGTCCTCGAACTGCAACCAGCCTGCGGGCGGATTGCGCAGCGTCAGCCAGTGCGGCGGCAAGGCGTCGCGGTCGAATTCCTCGCGTACGGAAAACGCTCCGGCCGTCGGTACGGGCGGCGGGCCGGTATCGGGCAGGCCGGGCCGGGCCGTCGACGCCGGTATCGCTTCGCCGGGCCCGGTGATGCGCGGCCAGCCGTCCTCCCAGCGCACCGGCATGAGGAAGGTCTCGCGGCCTGTATTGTAGAGATCGTCGCCATAGGGACGTACCGCCAGAAAGGTCGCCCACCAGTCGCCATCGGGCGTTTCGACCAGGTCGGCATGGCCGGCGGAGGTGACCGGGTGATCCCGGTCCGCAGACAGGTCGCGCTGGGTGAGGACCGGATTGCCGTCGAAGGGGATATACGGGCCGGTCGGCGTGTCGCCTCTCAGCACGACTTGCGAATGCCCGAGGGCCGTGCCGCCCTCGGCGGCCATCAGATAATAGCGGTCGTCGACGCGATAGATGTGCGGCCCCTCGATCCAGATCGGCTGTTGCGAGAAGTCGACGCCGCCATCGATGAGCACGGTACGCGGGCCGAAAGTGCCGAGTGTCTCAAGGTCGAATTCCTGGATCCAGATGGCACGGTGACCGTCGTATTCCGGCTCGCGGTCGGGCGGGCCGTTGTTGAGAAGCCAGGCGCGCCCGTCCGTGTCGACGAAAAGGGAGGGGTCGATCCCGCCTTCCAGATCGGGCAGCCACACGGGATCGGACCAGGGGCCGGCCGGGTCCGTGGCCGTGATCACGAAATTGCCGCCGCAATCGACGCAGGTACAGAAGATGTAGAAGCGGCCGTCATGATGCTCGATGGTCGGCGCGAACAGGCCTCGCGAAAGGCCAAGCGAGCCGAAGTCCATCTGGTCCGGCCGGTCGATGGCGTTGCCGATCTGGGTCCAGTTGACCAGGTCGCGGCTGTGAAAAACGGGCAGGCCCGGAAAATAGCTGAAGGTCGAGGTGACCAGGTAGTAGTCCTCGCCCACCCGCGTGTTCGACGGGTCGGGGTAGAAGCCGGAGAGGACCGGGTTGAGATAGATGTCGGGCGTGGTGGCGGCGGTTTCGTGAACCGGATCCGCGCCGGAATATTCGAACCAGGAGAAGCGGGCGTGCACATCGCTCTCGTTCAACCCGTCGCTCCGGGGCTGTGCGGTGCAGGCGGTGGCGAGGACCGCGACGCTTGAGAGAAGCAGCGCGGCGGCCCGGCGCGGTGGATGCACCGTTCGGCGCGCTATGGTTCGGGTCGAAAAGTTTCTTGTTTTGTCTGACATTGCGGCTGCTCCAGCGTCTGATCTTTTCCTGCCTTCCGGACGGCCGTCTCATTCGCGTTGACGGGTGCCCTCCACAGAATTGGCCTGTAGTTGACACTATCAAAAACACATTTGACATCGTGAGACAAAAAGGCGACCGTGACACCTGCGCGACACTGTCGCGGGAACCGGCCGGGTGACCGGCAAAAAGGTTGCGCCAGGAAAACGCTTGCGCTACGCAGATAAATAGTCAGACATTTGGTTTGACCAAAATTAGTAGCGCTAACATAACGGATCCGGAATGTGCCAAGGGATCCAGGGGAGGACGTCTGAGGACAATCGACCGTGCAGGGCACGCACGCCCTTCCTGATGCTGTATCGCGTCTGACGATACGGGGAAGGGCGCGTACGGATCAGCCGGGGCGATAACCCGGCGGTCCGCGGCAAAGCGACGGTCCGGGGGCGATTGCCATCGCCGATACGGGCCGGGCAATAATCCAATAAGGGGAGGAAACAGTGAAAACCCAAAACGACAGACGAGTCTTGTCGCATGTCGGCCGTGCCGGCCGGCTTGCGCTTCTCACCGGTGCCTCGAGCATCGCGATCGGCGTATCCGCGCCGGCTTTCGCCCAGGACGAGGGTGCGGCCGACCAGGACGTCATTACCGTCACAGGTGTGCGTGGCTCGCTCCAGCGCGCCATGGACATCAAGCGGGACTCCCACGGCGTCGTGGATGCGATTTCCGCAGAGGACATCGGCAGTTTCCCGGATACCAACCTGGCGGAATCGCTGCAGCGGATCACCGGTGTCTCGATCAACCGCGTCAATGGCGAAGGCTCGCTCGTGACCGTGCGCGGGTTCGGCAGCGGCTTCACGCTCGTCACGCTGAACGGGCGTACCATGCCGACCGCGAATGTCGCGACCGTCGGTGGCGACCAGCTCGCCGACCTTGACGGCAGCCTCGGAACGTCGCGTTCCTTCGACTTCTCCAACCTCGCATCCGAAGGCGTCAGCTCGCTCGAGGTCTACAAGACCGGGCGCGCGGCGGTACCCTCCGGCGGTATCGGCGGCACGGTGAACATCAATACCCGCCGCCCGCTCGACTATCCCGGTCTGACCGGCAGTATCGGCCTGCAGGGCATGCACGATACCGGCGTCGAGAGCGGCGAGGAGATCACGCCGGAACTGACCGGCCTGCTCAGCTGGACCAATCCCAGCGAGACTTTCGGCATCTCTCTGTTCGGCAGCTTCCAGGAACGCGACAGTTCCTCGCGCTCCGGCACGGTGAACGGCTGGAATGTCGAGCGGGGCGAAGCCTTCCTCGATCCGGCCAATGGCCGGGTGAATGCGGCGACGCAGATCACCAACCCGCCCGGACCGACCGATCTGGTCTCCTATCCCAACGATAGCCGCTATCACCTCGCCGAAGCGCATCGCGAGCGCGTCAACGGCCAGCTGGTCATGCAGTTCCGCCCGACCGAGGCCCTGACGCTGACGGCCGATGCCACCTATGCCAACAACCAGTCGGAAGAGGCCCGGACCGACCAGACCAACTGGTTCAACCGCCCCTTCAACGAGGTGATCTTCGACGGTAATCCGGTCGTGAACTCCACGGTCTATCTCCAGGAGAACATCGCGGGCGTGAAGGATATGGGCTTCGAGCAGCAGTTCCGCGCGGTCGAAGACACGATGGAATCCTTCGGTTTCAACGCCGAATGGTGGCTGACGGACAGCTTCTCCCTGACCTTCGATGCCCATACCTCGTCGGCCGAAAGCAGCCCGAATGCCGACAACGGCGCCAGTTCGACGCTGATTTCGATGGGTGCGCCGGTGATTTCCGCGCACTCGGTGGACTTCCGCAGCGGCTTCCCCGTGCAGGAATACACGATGAATGACGGCCTTCGGGGCAATGGCAACGGCATGCTGGATGTCGGGGATCTCGGTACGCAGATCGCGCGTACCATGGCCGTGAACCAGCAGCATGATGTTGACGAGTTCCGCCTCGACGGCCACTGGGAGTTCGACGGCGGCAGCCAGGTCGACTTCGGCGTCGGCTACCGGGACTCCACGATGGAGCGGACGCAATTCCAGACCCAGCAGACGCTGGGCGACTGGGGCATCAACAATGTCGGCGATGTCGAGCAGTACGCGCCGGGCCTGGTCGAGACCTATTGCCTGGGCTGTCTGTTCGACAGCTATTCGCCGGGTATGGCGGACGTGGCGTTCAAGGCCAATGCCGTGGAACTCTTCAATGCACTCTCGCCGGTCTATGCCGGCATGGGCAATGCGCTGAACACCACCGCGGACACCTACAATGTGATCGAGGAAGAGGTCTTCTCGGCCTACGCCCAGCTCACCTGGGTCGGCGAGTTCGCCGGCCGGCCGGCCAACCTTGTGGTTGGCGGTCGCTATGAAGACACCCAGATCACGGCCGGTGCCGAGATCGCGGTGCCGCAGGCCATCGTCTGGGCGTCCGACAACGACTTCTCCGTTGTCACGTCGACCGACGAGCAACTGGTCACCCAGGAAGCCGGCTACGACAACTTCCTGCCGGCCATGGACTTTTCGATCGACCTGACCGACGACCTGGTTGGCCGGGTGTCATTCTCCAAGACGATCGCCCGTCCCTCCTACAACAACATGTTCGTGGCAGACTCGCCGCAAACGCCGCCTCGCCCGACCGCGCTGGGCGGAATTGCGGCCGGTTCGACCGGCAATGCCGGCCTGCTGCCGCTCGAGTCGGACAATTTCGACGTCTCGCTGGAATGGTATTATGACGATGCGAGCTACGTCTCCTTCGGCTTCTTCGACAAGCGGGTGGCGAACTTCATCGGGACCGGCCAGACCACGCGTAACCTGTTCGGCCTGCGCGATCCGAGTTCCGGCCAGGCCGGCACGCGGTCCGGCGCTGCACTCGATGCCCTCGCGGCATTGGGGGCGGATCCGACCGATGTAAACCTGTTCACCATGACTGCACTGATCGATGCGACCGGTTCGGTGTCCGCGGCTACGGCCCAGTTCCAGGCCAACTACTCCGGCGGCGCCCTCGACCAGGCCTTCATCGACTCGGTGCTGGCAGCCTATGACGTCGCGCCGAATGCGGACGACCCACTCTTCCAGTTCGAGGTGACGGGGCCGATCAACAACCGCGAAGGCAAGATCCACGGGTTCGAGATCGCGGCCCAGCACTTCTTCGGCGATACCGGTTTCGGCATCCAGGCCAACTACACGATTGTGGAAGGCGATGTGGAGATCGACGTCGGAGCCGATCCGGGCGTGGACCAATTCGCGCTCGTGGGGCTCAGCGATACCGCCAACCTCACGCTGATCTACGAAAACTACGGTCTGTCGGCCCGTCTTGCCTACAACTGGCGCGACGAGTTCCTGCAGAGCACGAACCGCGGTGGCGGTTCGCGCAACCCGGTCTTCGTGGAGGCCTTCGGTCAGCTCGACCTGAACGTCAATTATGACGTGACGGACCAGCTTGTCGTGTCCTTCGAGGCGATCAACATCACCGGCGAGGATCTGCGCCATTATGGCCGTGACGACAGCAATCTCTGGTTCGCCCAGGAGCTGGACCCGCGCTACATCGTGGGGGCACGCTACAGGTTCTGATCCTGTAGATGCCGATAAGCCGGCGGCCGTCTCACGGGGCCGCCGGTTTGCTGTCCGGCCGGTGCAAACTTCTACCCCGCGGTTTCTCCGGCCGGGGTTGAGCGAGCCGGGGCTTGTCTTCATCATGCCCCGGCCGTCTTTTTTGCCTATGCGGCCGGCGGAGCCCGGCCCTGTCCGGCGGGCGCCCGCAAGCATCGGAACTTCATGACCAACACGGTATTGCTCAACAATGTCGACCATCAGGACCTGCGCGTCGAAACGCGGCATTCCGCCCGCTTCGACGATAATGTGAATCAGGTCCCGGTCTTCCCGACCGAATTCGCGGACCTTCAGCGCGAATACCCGATTTTCCTGCGCCGCGACGATGACGGCGCTTTTCTGGCGATCGCCCTTTTAGGCCTGGATCGCGACGAAAACCTGTTTCTCGACGAGAACGCCGGCTGGCAGGCGCGCTATATCCCGGCCGTCCAGCAGCGTGGCCCCTTCCTCATCGGTTTTCAGGACCGTGAAGGCGAGGACGGGCAGAGCCGGCGCGAGCCGATGATCCTGGTGGATCTCGATCATCCGCGGGTCTGCAACGGCGCTGGCGGTGGCCAGCCCGTGTTTCTCGAGCATGGCGGTAACACGGCCTATCTCGATCACATCGTGAAGGTGCTGGGGCGCATCCACACGGGCATGGAGGCCGCCGGCGACATGTATGCCGCCTTCGAAGCCGCCGGGCTGATCGAACCGGTCGCGGTCGAGCTCAAGCTCTCCGATACCGAGACCTATACCGTGCCCGACCTGTTTGCGATTTCCGAGGAGCGCCTGGCCGCGCTCGACGGCGATACGCTGGAACGGCTCAATGCGGCCGGTCATCTCGGCGCGGCCTTCCTGATGGCGTCCTCGCTGGGCAATGTCAGCCGGCTGATCGATATGAAGAACCGGGCCCGCGGGGCCGGGTGAAGCGATACGCCAATGGTCGATATCGCCCGCAAGACCCGCACCGAGACCGGCCTGAAGCCGGGCGATATCACGTTCGAAGCCCTGCTGGATCGCCAGGAGCCCGTCCTGCTCAAGGGCTTTGCAGGCGACTGGCCGCTGGTCCGGGCGGGTCTGCGTTCGCCCGGGGCGGCCATGGACTATATCCGCGGCTTCGACGGCGGGCGCGATGTGGTGAGCTATACCGGTGCGCCGGAGATCGGCGGGCGTTTCTCCTACAATAGCGAGATGACAGGACTGAATTTCCGGGCCGGCCGCCAGCCGCTCCCCGGTTTTCTCGATGCCGTCGCCACCCACCTCGACACGCCCGTGTCCCAGGCTCCCGCGCTCTATATCGGCTCGACGGATATCGATACCTACCTGCCCGGATTGCGTGAAGGAAACGACCTTGTCGGTGGCGAGGCGATGTTCGAGCGCTATCCGCCGCTGGCAAGTATCTGGATGGGCAACCGTACGATCGCCTCGGCCCATTTCGACATGTCCAACAACATCGCCTGCTGCGCCGTCGGGCGCCGACGCTTCACCCTGTTTCCGCCGGACCAGATCCACAATCTCTATCCCGGCCCGCTGCATCCCACGCCCGGCGGACAGGTCGTCTCCATGGTGGATTTCGACGATCCGGACTTCGAGGCGCATCCGCGTTTCCGCGAGGCGCTGGAGGCGGCCCAGCTCGCCGAGATGGAACCGGGCGACGTGCTCGTCTATCCGGCCCTGTGGTGGCACCAGGTCGAGGCGCTCGACGGGTTCAACGTGCTGGTGAACTACTGGTGGAACACCGTGCCGGGCTTCATGGACACGCCCATGAACACGCTGTTGCACGGCCTTCTGAGCCTGCGCGACCGGCCGGAACAGGAAAAGCGGGCCTGGCGCGAACTGTTCGAATACTACGTCTTCGGCGATGCCGAGCAGGCCGGCGCGCATTTGCCCGAACACGCTCGCGGTCCGCTGGGGCCGATGGATCCGATGACGGCGCGCCGTCTGCGCGCCGAACTGCTCGGCCGGCTGAACCGCTGAGCGAACCCGGGGGAGGGATCATGGAAAACCAGGCAGTCAGGAAAGTCGTTATCGCCGGGGGCGGCACGGCGGGCTGGATCGCGGCGGCGGCGCTGTCGCGCCTGCTCGGTCCGCTGCTGGAGATCGAACTGGTGGAATCCGACGCCATCGGCACGGTCGGGGTGGGCGAGGCGACCATTCCCACCCATCGCACCTTCCATCACCTGCTCGGCATAGACGAGCCGGAGTTCATGCGCCAGACCCAGGCGACCTTCAAGCTGGGCATCGCCTTCGAGAACTGGGCGCGCCAGGGCGATCGCTACATCCACTCCTTCGGCGATCTGGGCAAGTCGAACTGGATGGCGGACTTTCACCACATCTGGCTGGAAGCGCGCGAGAAAGGCCTGGCCGGCGAACTGGGCGAATACTGTTTCGAACACCAGGCCGCCGAGGCCGGGAAGTTCGCCACCTCGCCGAAGTCGCGGATCAATTACGCTTATCATCTCGACGCCAGTCTCTATGCCGGCTTCCTGCGCCGCTTCAGCGAAGCGCTGGGGGTGACGCGTACCGAGGGCAAGATCGAGCGGGTCGAACAGGATGGCGAGAGCGGTTTCATCACCGCGCTGGTGCTGGAGGGCGGCCAGCGGATCGCCGGCGATCTCTTCATCGACTGCACGGGCTTCCGCGGCCTTCTGATCGAACAGACGCTCAAGGCCGGATACGAAGACTGGAGCCGCTGGCTGCCGACCAACAGCGCGCTGGCGGTTCAGACGCGCTCCACACAGCCTGCCATTCCCTATACCCGTTCCATCGCGCGCGAAGCGGGCTGGCAATGGCGCATTCCGCTGCAGCACAGGGTCGGCAACGGGCTGGTCTATTGCTCGGGTTTCCAGTCCGACGAGGCGGCCCGCGACACGCTGCTCTCGAATCTGGACGGCGAGACCATCACCGAGCCGCGCACGATCCGCTACCTCACCGGCCGCCGCAAACAGGTCTGGAGCAAGAACTGCATCGCGCTGGGCCTCTCGAGCGGCTTCGTCGAACCGCTGGAATCGACCAGCATCCACCTCATCCAGCTCGGCGCGACGCGCCTGGTGCAGATGTTCCCCTTCGGCGGCTGCAACGATGCGCTTGCAGGGCGCTACAACGATCTCTCGCGCCAGGAATTCGAGCGCATCCGCGACTTCATCGTGCTGCACTACAAGCTCACCGAGCGCACCGACACGGAGTTCTGGAGACACTGCGGCGCGATGGATATTCCCGACAGCCTGGCCGAGCGGATCGAGCTGTTCCGCGACAATGCCATCGCCTATCAGGACGGGCACGACCTGTTCCGGGTGGCCTCCTGGCTCCAGGTGATGACGGGTCAGCGGCTGGAACCGGAGACCCATCACCATGTCGGCCGGCTGATGACGGACGACCAGATGCGACAGGCGCTGGACGGCATCCGCGGCAATATCGCGCAAGCCGTCGACCAGATGCCGGCGCACCAGGACTTCGTGGACCGCTACTGCGCCATTGCCGAGCCGGCCTGACCGGTCTCAGCCCGCGCAGTTGCGGGCGCCGTCCAGATCGGTCTCCAGCCGGATCGCGCCGATATCCACCGCCCCGGCCTGTGTGACCGGGCGCAGGATGAAGGCGCTGTCGATATCGCTCATCTGCACGCCGTGATCGGCAAAGCAGGCCAGGCTGATCCGGTATTCCTGCCAGTCGCCGCCATTGACGGTGAGCGGCAGGAAGGCATCGCAGGTCTCGCGCGTGCAGCTCATGCCGATCTCCACCGGCGTGTCGGTTTCCGCACGGGCCATGAAGGTCAGCTCCATCGCGCCGTTGGACTGGCGGGCAATGTCGGCCGGTTCGGACGTCTCGATGCGCAGCGTGTCGCCCGGTCCCGACCAGGCCAGGTGCAGGGAATCCTCCTGGCTGGTCCGGTCGACGGCGCTCAGTGAGAGCGTGCCCGTCTCTTCGGGAAGGGTGATGACCGGGACGAGGGACTGCCCGGTCTGCATCATCAGCGTCCAGGGCGGCACGGCCTGGCCTTGCAGGAAATAGCTGTCGGCGGGTGCCAGATCGCTTTCGTCCAGCCCGGACTCCTCCGGCAGGGTGCCGACATCGCTGTCGTCGCCATAGCTCAGCCCGTAGCCATAGGCAAAGAGCGGATCATAGTCCGCCTGTCCGACATTCTGTGTCGCCTGCAGCGCATTGCGCGGCCAGGAGAAGGAAAGCCGGCCGGTAAAGTCGTAACCGTCCCCGCCGTCGAACAGGAGATCGGCGATGCCGCCGCCCTCGCTGCCGGGCAGCCAGGCTGCCACAAAGGCGTCGGACGCATTGATCTCCGGATTGGTCCAAAGGGGACGGCCCGACAGGAAGACGGAAACCACCGGAATGTCGCGCGCGTTGAAATCGGCGAGAACGGCCGGGTCGAAGCCGTCCGGCGTGAAGTCGACATGGTCGCGATCGCCCTGGAATTCGGCGTAGGGCGGCTCGCCATAAACGGCGATCACAACGTCGGCGCCGGCGGTATCGCTGCCGTCCGGAGCGAAGCGAACAGACCCGCCGGCCGCTTCGACTGTCGCGCGGATGCCGTCGAGAATGGTCTGCCCGTTGGGGAATTCGGAGTTCTCGTAGCCCCCGCCCTGCCAGGAGAGCGTC
The DNA here is from genome assembly GCA_034659015.1 of Pseudomonadota bacterium. Lineage (GTDB taxonomy): Bacteria > Pseudomonadota > Alphaproteobacteria > Caulobacterales > Maricaulaceae > Maricaulis. The sequence goes on from JAYEGL010000001.1 coordinate 611,138, forward strand.
CAGCCGCCGGCGGCCCGGGAAATGCTGTCGGCATCGCCGACGACCAGAACGTCGATACCGGGATCGAGCGGCAGGAGCCGGCCGTCATTCTTCAGGAGAACGAGAGACTCCCGGACGGCCTGGCGTGCCAGCGCGCGGTGTTCATCCGAACCGAGGATGGACGTGTCGCCGGCCAGCGGCCGTTCGCTCGGCAGGCCGCGTTCGAATATGCCCGCAGTAATCTTCACGCGCAGGATGCGGCGCACGGCATCGTCCAGCCTTTCCATGGGTATGCGGCCGGAACGCGCATGTTCCAGCGTGCTTTCGTAAAGGCCGCGCCAACTGTCCGGCGCCATGTACATGTCCAGACCGGCATTCAGGGCTTCCGGGCAGTCGGTGGGTGTGCAGCCCTCGATCTGGCCATGCCCGTTCCAGTCGCCGACGACGAAACCGGTAAAGCCCATCCGGTCCTTGAGCACGTCGGTCAGCAGGGCCTCGTGGCCGTGCATGCGCGTGCCCCAGTAGGAGGAGAAGGAGGCCATCACCGTCTGGACACCCGCCGGGATCGCCGTGAAATAGCCGGCCCCGTGAATATCGCGCAGATCGGCCTCGCTGGTGCGGGCATCGCCCTGGTCGCGCCCGTCCGTCGTTCCGCCATCGCCGAGATAGTGCTTGGCACTGGAGATGACGCTGCCCGTGCCCATGAAATCGCTTTCGCCGTAACGCCCCTGCAGCCCGTAGACGATGCGGTCGGCATAGTCGGCGACGATGTCCGGGCTTTCCGAAAAGCCTTCATAGGCCCGGCCCCACCGGTCGTCCTGCGGCACGGCCAGGGTCGGGGCGAAGGTCCAGTCATGGCCGGAGACGGAGAGCTCGCGGGCGGTCACCCGGGCGATGTCCTCGATCAGGTCGGGATTCCGGGCGGCGCCCAGGCCGATATTGTGCGGGAAGACGACGGCGCCGCGCAGATTGGCGTGGCCGTGCACGGCATCGATTCCCCAGATGATCGGGATCGCGACCTCGACACCGTCCTGGTCGAGCGAGGCCTGGTAATAGGCGTCGGCGGCTTCCAGCCAGGTATCCGCATCGGCATAGGGCAGGGGGCCGGGCGCCGAGTTGCCGCCCGACAGGACGGAGCCGAGATGATAGGTGCGTACATCCTCCGGCGTCACCGATCCGCTGTCGGCCTGGATCACCTGACCGACCTTCTGTTCCAGTGTCATGGTGGCAAGGATTGCATCGACCCGGGCCTCGATCTCCGGATCGAGCGGCAGCGGGTCGAAATGCGGCCAGTTGGCCGGATCGATCGCGCCGGCCTGTTCGGTTGTGTCGGCTTGCGGCTGCACCGGCTCGGCGGCCCGGGCATCCTCGGACTGCGCTTCCGGCGTCGTGCCGGGCTGGGCCGAGCAGGCTGTCAGGATTGCCAGAAGGGCAATCGGTGCTGCGGACGATAGAAGCCTGGTTCCGGCCTTGACGGTCATCTTGTCTCCCCCGGCCGCTGGGTGCGGCCAATATGATTACGTTGTCATTACAAGCCGTGCGCCGGGCGCAGCAGCTTTGGTTCGCCTTTCCGGAACTCCGGGTGATGGCGTTGTGATTCCCCGATCGCGGTTCGACGGTGCGGACGTCTGCGACGCCCGGGCCGTGCCGGTGCGATGCCGGTCCGGTCCGCCGTTTCGCCGGAAAAACCTGTCAGTAACTGACAACGCTGTCAATATTGTCCGAGGATATCGCCGCGAGGCGTGTCCGCGCATGTGTACGCAGGCAAGGCTCGCGCGTTTTCTCGCTGATTTTGTTCGGATTCTCGTGCGCGGAAACACAAGAAGGTGCAGCAGGCCGCCGGGGTTTTGATTGATTGACGGGCTGGCAGGCGCCACCGTGCGGACCGCGAGGTGCCGGCGGGAGCGATCATGTCGAAACTCAGGACCGCATCGGCCTATCTGGGATACGGGGTGGGCGATTTCGGGCTCAATATCTACTGGAACGCGCTCTCGCTCGTGCTGATGTTCTGGTATGCCGAGGTCGTCGGCCTGGCGCCGCAGCTGGCCGGCCTGATCTATTTTGCCGGCATGGCCTGGGATGCGGTATCCGACGTGGTCGTCGCGAACCTGTCCTCGCGCACGCGCTCGCGCTTCGGGACCTATCGCCCTCACATCCTCTTCGGCGGCCTGGCCCTGGGCGCGGCCTTCGTCCTGCTCTTCTGGGTTCCGCCGCTTTCGGGCATTGCGCTGGTCGGAGCGCTGACGGCCGTACACATCCTCTTTCGCACGGTCTACACGATCGTCGCCGTGCCCTATTCCGCACTGGCATCGCGGTTGACCTATTCCAGTGTGGAGCGGACCACCTACTCCGGCGTGAGGATGTTTTTCGCCTATAGCGGACTCCTCATCGTGTCGGGCCTCTGGTTTCCGCTGGTTCGCCATTTCGGAGGCGGGGACAATGTCTCCGGCGGCGGTTTCATGGCCGCGGCAGCGGTCGGTGCGGTAACGGCCACGCTGGCGCTCGCCCTGTGTTTTGCCGGTACGCGCGAGAAGCCGCCGCTGGGTCGCGGGAACGAGACCCGCTGGTCCGATTTTATCCCGGCGGTCCGGGCGAACGGTGCGCTGGCGCTGCTTCTGTTGCTGATCTTCCTGCAATCGGCCGGTGTGGCCAGCCTGATGATCCCGCTGACCTTCTTCATCAAGGTCAATGCCGACCGTTTTGCGGCCCAGGAGGTCGTGATGACCGCCCACGCCCTGGCAACCCTGGTCTCGATTCCGGTCTGGACCGCCTTTATCCGCCGCTTCGGCAAGAAGGCGGGCTGGGTGACGGCCTGCGTGATCTCCGCCCTCGCCGGGCTGGATCTGGCGGTGTCGGGGGCCCGGGTCATCGAGGGCATTCCGCTTCAGGTCGTGATCTACGGCGCGGCGTTCGGTGCCTTTGGCGTTCTGGTCTGGGCGCTGGTTCCGGACACGGTGGAATACGGGCAATGGCAAAGCGGGTCGCGCAACGAGGGCGCGGTTTTCGGATCGGTGCTTCTGGTACAGAAGCTTTCGGGCGGGCTGATGGGGCTGTTCGTCGGCACCATGCTCTCGCTGATCGGTTACGACGTGACCCAGGAGGTCCAGGCCCAGGCAACCGTGGACGGGCTGCGCATGCATGTCTTCCTCGGGCCCTCTCTGCTGCTGGCGCTGTCGGTTCTCGTTGTTCTAAGATTGCCACTGAATCGGCGCCTCCATGCCGAGATCGTCGGCCGGATCGGCGGGGACTAGGCCGGCAGGCCGCAACAAGGGATGGCACGCATGGCGAAAATGATCGATGTGGCTCGCCGGGCCGGAGTCTCGATCAAGACCGTGTCACGCGTCCTCAACAATGAGCCGCATGTGAAGGATGCGCTGCGCGAGAAGGTGCGCGCCGCCGCCCGCGATGTCGGCTATGTTCCGTCGGCGCCTGCGCGCCGCCTGCGCAGCCGCCGCTCCTACACGATCCACATGGTCTCGCACTCGCACCGTTCGAACTATGTGAATGCCATCCAGTTCGGTGCCATGCAGACCTGCCAGGACGAAGGCTATCAGCTCGTCATGTCGCTGATGGACGATTTGCGCGACATGCCCATGGATGCCTTGAAGCAGCGCTTCGGCGAGCTGATCGCGGCCAGCCGTCCGGACGGGCTGATCCTGGTTCCGCCCCTGTCCAATGACGAGCGTCTCTTCGAGGTCCTGTCCGGTTTCGACGTCCCCGTCGCGCGCGTCGGCCCCAACGACATCCCGGCCGCACAGATCATCGTGAAGATCGACGAGCGTGCCGCGGCGCGCGAGTTGACGGAATACCTGATCGGTCTGGGGCATCGCCGCATCGCCTTCGTGCGCGGCAAGGAAGACCAGAACGCGACCTCCGAACGCTATGCCGGCTACAGCGAGGCGCTGGCTGCGGCCGGTATCGCGCTCGACGAGAGCCTGGTGGCGCCCGGAGACTTCAATTTCGAGGCGGGCCTGGACGCCGGCCACGCCCTGCTCGAGCGCGATGCGCCGCCTACGGCCGTGTTTGCGGCCAATGACGACATGGCGGCGGGCGTTCTGATGGCCGCGCACCGCATGGGGCTGGAGATCCCGCGCGATGTCTCGATTGTCGGCTTCGACGATTCCGAGATCGCCGAAAAGATGTGGCCGGCCCTGACGACCGTGCGCCAGCCCCTGCTGGAGCTCGGCCACAGCGCAACCCGCCAGCTCATCGACGCCGCATCCCGCAGGGCGCCGGAACCGCCGCGGGGCGCCGTACTCGACTATTCCATCATCCACCGCGATTCCGCCGGACCGGTGCCGGCGCGCTGAAGCCGGCTGCCCTGCTGTGGGGAAAAGGGGTACTGGCCAGACATGAATGTTAGGGGTAACATTCATGTCTGGCATGGTGTATCGGCCGGGATGAAAAATGGCCGGAACGGGGAAGAATGACCAACGAACCCAGCTATCTGGTCGCCGATATCGGCGGTACGAATGCCCGTTTCGCAATCGCGCGCGGCACGACGCAGACCGGATTCGATCTCGATCACGTCCGCCGCCTCAAGAACGAGGACTTCGAGCATCTGCGCGATGCGGTCCTGGCCTATATGGAGACCTGCCAGGACATCTGTCCGCAGCGTGCCTGCTTCGCCGTGGCATCGCCGATCCGGCCCGGCGAGGTGCAGCTGACCAATGCGACCTGGCGTTTCGATCCGGTCCAGCTCGGCCGGGATATCGGTGTGGACGGGCTGATCGCGGTCAATGATTTCGCCGCGCAGGCTCGCGGGGCCCCCCTGATACCCGAAGCGGACGTCATCGAGATCAATCGCGGCCGGCCGGTCGAGGACGCGCCGACGGCCGTGCTCGGCCCGGGTACGGGGCTGGGCCTTGGCCTGCTCGTCCCCGCGGGCGGCGGAATCCAGGTCGTCGCGACCGAGGGCGGGCACGCCACATTCGCACCGCGTACGGAAGTGGAGATGGAGGTCGCGCGTATCCTGGCCCGGGAATACGGCTTCGTGTCCTGGGAGCGGCTTCTGTCCGGACGCGGTCTGGTCAACATTCACCGGGCGCTGTGCCAGATCGAGGGCGTCACCTGGCCCGGCCATCGTCCCGAAGCCGTCACGGCCGAAGCGATGGCCGACCCGCAATCGCTCGGCGCGCGCGTGGTGGACTTTTTCTGCACCATCCTGGGCGGTTATGCCGGCGATGTCGTGCTGCTCACCGGCGCGCGCGGCGGTCTCTATCTGGGCGGTGGTATCCTGGCGCCGATCCGCGTGCTGCTGGAAGCGAGCGGATTTGCGGAACGCTTCGCCGATCGCGGTCCGATGACCGCCTATGTCCAGGACATACCCGTCCGTCTCATCCAGTCCGAAAGCGCGGCGCTGCGCGGCGCTGCGGCCCTCGCCGAACAGGAATACATCTAGCATGACAATCACCTCAGACAGCCTGGCCGATGCGGCCACCATCATCCCCGTCCTCACCGTGAGCGAGGTGGGGCACGCCGCGCCGCTCGCCCGTGCGCTCGGCGCCGGCGGCCTGCGTGTGATCGAGGTCACCTGGCGGACTGCAGCGGCGCTCGATGCGCTCAGGGCGATGAAGGCGGCCGAGCCGGAGATGATCGTCGGCATGGGCACAATCCGCACGCCGGAGCAGGCCGCGCGCAGTGTCGAGGCGGGGGCGGACTTCCTCGTCTCGCCGGGCCTGACGCCGCGTCTTGCGACCGCCCTGCTGGAGAGCGGCGTGCCGGCCCTGCCGGGCGTGGCAACGGCGGGCGAGGCGATGACGGCGGCCGAGGCGGGTTTCGACCTGCTCAAATTCTTTCCGGCGGAACAGGCCGGCGGCCTGGATTATCTGAAGTCCCTGCAGGGGCCGCTGCCCGACATCCGTTTCTGCCCGACCGGCTCGATCACCCGCCAACGGGCGCCGGACTATCTCGCCCTGCCCAATGTCGTCTGTGTCGGCGGATCCTGGATCGCGCCGGCCGGAATGGTCGAGGGGGGCGACTGGGCCGGAATCGAGGCCAATGCGGCGGCAGCCGCTGCAATGCGTGTCTGACCTTCGGTCTGCGTACCCTGGCGACGTTGAGGCCGTCTTCCTGTACGCCATTTCCAGTGCCTGTTTAATTTGACACCCGGCGTCCGGCATACTCAAATTTGGAAAATTTCACGCCACTAGCCGCAAAGGCAGGCGGGCCCGGGAGGAAAGCTTGGACAACGTCGAAACGGCGGACGGGGAAACCGTGCGCGAAACACCGGTACCGCGCCTGAAGCGGTCGACGATTTTCCTGCACGGTTCGCTGGCCCTGCCTCTGGCAGTCTACGGCTATCCCCTCGCGATCTGGCTGCCTGCCCACTATGCCGGCCAGCTCGGCATGTCGCTCTCGGTGGTCGGTCTGATCATCATGCTCGCGCGCTTCACCGACGTGTTCACCGATCCGCTGATGGGCGAGATTTCCGATCGCGGCCGCACGCGCTTCGGGCGCCGCAAGCCCTATATCCTGCTCGGCGCGCCGTCGCTGATGCTGTCGACCTGGTTCCTCTTCGTGCCGCCGGACGATGCCGGGCTTGTCTACTTCCTGGTCTGGCTGACTGCGTTCTTCGCCAGCGCCACCATGATCCAGATCCCCTTCCGGGCCTGGGGGGCGGAACTCTCGGGCGATTATCACACGCGCAGCCAGGTCACAGCGGCACGGGAATTCTACTATCTCGGCGGCCTCCTTCTGGCCGCCGCCGTGCCCATGGTGGTCGAGATCATGGCCGATGGCGGGGCGGTCGGGGAGATCTTTGCGTCGATGTGGCGTGACATTACCGGGGCATTCACGGGCGGTATCATGGACCGGGTTCCGTCCAACCGGGCCGCCCTGACCGGCCCGGTCATGATGGGCCTGGCCCTGACGATCGCCGTGCTGACGCCGCTGCTGGCCGGGCTCGTGGTCACCACCGTCTCCGAACCGCCGCCGGCCCTGCGCGAACGCGTGCCGATGGTCGAGGGCTTCCGCCATCTCTGGCGCAACGGACCGATGCGCCGCATCCTGATCATCGCCTTTCTGGTGATCGCCGGCGAGAGCTCGCGCAATGCGGTCTCGCTCTTCTTCATCCGCGACATCATCGGCATTCCCACCATCGGCGCGGCGTATTTCCTCTATTTCATTGCCGGGATCGCCGCGATCCCGTTCTGGCTGTGGCTGGGCCGCCGCATGGGCAAGCACCGCGCCTTCATGGTCACGCTCGCCTTCGTCAGCACGGTGAGCGCCGCCAACCTGCTGCTCGGCCGCGGCGACTATCTCGCCTTCTTCTGCCTGTTCATTCTCAAGGGCTTTGCCTTCGGCGGTCTGCAATTCCTGCCCCTGGCGATGCTGGCCGACGTGGTCGACATCGACAGCGTGCGCTCGGGCGGGCGCCGGGCCGGCACGTATTTCGCTGTCCTCGGACTGTCGGAGAAACTGGCGGTGGCGATCTTCACGGGCATCGCCCTGAATATTGTCGGCCTGCTGGGCTATCACGCCTCGGCCGGGATCGAGGGCTCGACCGAAGCCGGCGTGCTGTCGCTGCGCCTGGTCTACTGTCTCGGCCCGATTGCGCTTTATGCGCTGGCGGCGCCGCTGATCTGGTCCTACCCGCTCACGCCGCAACGCCATGCGCGGCTGCACCAGAGCCTGGAGCGCCGCACGCGGCGCCTCGCCCGCGCGGCCCGCGATCAGGCCGAGCTGCCGGCCCCCTGACGCAACGGCCGCGATTCGATAATTCTCTGCAGACTGGAAAGACGGATTTTCTGTCCTACTTCGTTCAAGGCGAGTATGGGATCGCGTACCGATCCGCTTCCAATCCGCTGGGAGGCCTGTGTGACGGCTGTAAATGCGAAACGCGGCGCCGTGTTCTGCACGGCGCTTGCGCTGTTGGTGTCGGCCTGCGGCGGGAACGAACCGCCGGGTGCACCGGTGCGTGGCGGGTCTGCCGATGCGGCGATCCGCGTCGTGACACAGCCCGTGCGCATGGAGCGTGAACGCACCGGTATCGAGGCCGTCGGCACAGCCCGCGCCCGTTCCACCGCGATCATCTATCCGGAGACCGGCGGCGTGGTGACCGAAGTGCCCTTCTCCACCGGCAGCCATGTCGACGAGGGCGACATCCTGCTCCAGCTGGAGGATCGCGAGGAACGCCTGGCGGTCGAGCTGGCACGGGTCGCCGTCCAGGAAGCCGAGCAATTGCTCGCCCGCTATCGCCGCATCGAGGATACCGGTGCCGTGTCCGCCAGCCAGATCGACGAGGCGCGCACCACGCTGGACGCGGCCCAGATCCAGTTGCAGCAGGCCGAGATTGCGCTGGACGAACGCACGGTGCGGGCGCCCTTTTCCGGCCATGTCGGACTGACCGATGTCGATCCCGGCTCGCGCATCACCCAGTCCACGGCCATAGCCCAGCTTGACGATCGCAGCATTCTCTTCGTCGACTTCTCGCCCGCCGAACAGGTCTTCGGCCGGCTGCGCGAAGGCGACACGGTGACCGCGACGCCCTTCGCCGATCCCGAGCTCTCCGTCGAGGCCGAGGTAATAGCGGTCGACAGCCGCATCGATCCCACCCGGCGGACCTTCACCGTCCGTGCCCGGATCGACAATGCCGACGACGTTCTGCGTCCCGGCATGAGTTTCCGGGTCTCATTCACGATACAGGGTCAGGCCCATCCACGCGTGCCGGAGGCGGCGATCATCTGGGGCGGGGCCGGCTCCTATGTCTGGGGCGTGGACGGCGATACCGCCTTCCGCATTCCGGTCGACATCATCGCGCGTAATGAGGGCCATGTCCTGGTGCGCGGCGATCTGCAGGCCGGCGACCGCATCATCACCGAAGGTGTCCAGAAAGTGCGCGAGGGCAGCCGTATCGTCGATATAGCCGAGCGCGAAAGCGGCCTGGCTGTGGGTGGCGCGCCGATCGTGGCGGACGAGACACGATGAGCCTCCACCGCAACGATCTTCCCGCCCTGGCCGTCAAGCGGCCGGTTCTGGTCGCGGTGCTCAACCTGCTGATCATCATCGGCGGTCTGGCGGCGCTGTTCGGCGTGGAAGTGCGCGAACTGCCCGATGTCGACCGGCCCGTGGTCTCCGTGACCGCCAGCTATCCCGGCGCCGCGCCGGAAACCGTCGATGCCGAGGTGACCAGCATCCTCGAGGGCGCCGTGGCGCGCGTGTCCGGCGTGCGCGAGATCGACGCGCAGAGCGAGGAAAACGGCTCGCGCATCCGGGTCGAGTTCAATCCCGGCGTCGATCTGGATTCCGCAGCCGCGGACGTCCGCGAGGCCACCTCCCGCGTGACGCGCGAATTGCCCGACCGGGTCGAACAGATCCGTGTCGTGAAGGCCGACGACAATGCCGACCCGATCGTGCGCATGGCCGTGCTGTCCGACGCGCATGACGCGGAGACACTGACCGCGATCGTCGAAAACGACATCGTGCCCGAATTCCTGTCCATCGAGGGTGTGGCCAGCGTCGACATGTTCGGCGACCGCCAGCGCTTTCTCCGGGTGGTGATCGACCCGCTGCGGCTCAGCCGTTTCGGCCTGACCGTGGGCGATGTCGCCGATGCGCTCAGACAGGCACCCTTCGATGTGCCGGTGGGCAGTTTCCGGTCGGAAGACCAGCAATTGCTGGTGCGGGCCGAGGCTACGGCGGCCACGCCGGACCGCGTGAAGGACGTCATCATCGACGGCAATACGCGGGTCGGCGATGTCGCGGAGGCTTTCTTCGCCCCGGCCGACGCCACCAATTTCGTCCGCCTGGACGGCCGGCCGATCATCGGGCTCGGTGTCGTGCGTCAGGCCCAGTCCAACACGATCGCGATCTCCGACGGCGTACGCACCACCGTCGACCGCCTCAATAACCGGTTTGACGATCTGGAAATCCGCATCACCTCGGACGATGCGGTCTTTATCCGCGGCTCGGTCCGCGAAGTGCTCACCAGCCTGGCCATCACCATCGCCATCGTGGTGGCGACGATCTGGATCTTCTTTGCGCGCTTCCGCGCCTCGCTCATTCCCTCGACGGCCATTCCCGCGGCGCTCGTCGGGGCGCTCGCCGGCATCTGGCTGCTGGGCTTCTCCGTCAATCTTCTCACGCTCCTGGCGCTCGTTCTGGCGACCGGCCTCATCGTCGACGACGCCATCGTCGTGGTGGAGAATATCCAGCGCCTTCAGATGAAGGGGCTGGGCCGCCGTGCCGCCGCCGTGCTGGGCACGCGCCAGGTCTTCTTCGCCGTGGTGGCGACGACGGCGGTTCTGGTCTCGGTCTTCATCCCGATTTCCTTCCTGCCGTCCACAGCCGGACGCCTCTTCCGCGAGTTCGGCTTTGTGCTGGCCCTCGCCGTGGTGATTTCCTCCTTCGTGGCGCTGTCCATCGTTCCGGCGCTGGCGGCGCGGATCTGGCTGCGCTCGGACGACAGCAAGCCGGGCCCGCTGGCACGCGTGGGCAATGCCGTGGCCGGCCGGTACCGCCGGGCCCTGGGTCTTGCGCTCGACCGGCCCTGGATCACGACCGGTATCATGATCACCGTGGCGCTGGGGGCGGTGTTCGCCTTTACCCAGCTGGAGCAGGAGCTGGTTCCCGAGGAGGACCGCGGACGCATCTACATCTTCGCGACCGGGCCGGACGGTGTCGGACTGGACTTCATGGAACGCCAGTCCGACCAGATGGAAGCCATTCTCCAGCCCTATCTGGACAGCGGCGAGGTGACCTCGCTCTTCACCATTATCGGGCGCTGGGACCCGAACCGTATTTCCATCACGGCCACGCTGGCCGACTGGGAAGACCGCGAGCGCAGCCAGCAGCAGATCATGAACGAGCTGCGCGGTCCGCTGTCGCAGATCCCGGGCGTACGCGCCTCGGTCTTCGGCCGCGGCAGCCTCTCCATGCGCGGGTCCAGCCGCGGCGGTATCGAGGTGGCGCTGACCGGGCGGGAATATGCCGGGATCTATGAAGGCGCGCTGGCGCTGGAGCGCGCGATCGATACGGAAAGCCGGATTCTGTCCAATCCGGAGATCTCCTACCAGCCGACCCAGCCGCAATTGTCGATCCGGATCGATCGCCGCCGGGCCGCCGATCTTGGCGTGCCGTTGAACGAGCTGTCGGTGACGCTGCGGGCCATGGTGGGTGGCGACGAGCTGGTCGATCTCAATGTCGGCGACCAGTCCATCCCGATCTTCATCGAATCCGCGGAAGGCGCGATCGACGACCCCACCGATCTGCAGAACCTCTATGTGCGCTCCAATTCCGGCGACCTGATCCCGCTCTCGGCCCTGACGACCCTGGTCGAGGAAGGCGTGGCGGCCGAGCTGAACCGCACCGAACAGCGCCGTTCGATCGAGCTGGAGGCCGATATTGCCGCCGGCGTGGCGCTGGCCGATGCGGTCGCGGAAATCGAGCGGCTCGCCGACGCCACCCTGCCGCCGGGCATCGACATGATCATGCAGGGCGAGGCGCGCACGCTGAACGAGACCTCGCGCGACATGGCGATCACCTATCTCTTCGCCTTCGTCATCGTCTTCCTGGTGCTCGCCGCCCAGTTCGAGAGTCTGACCAGTCCCATCGTGGTGATCCTCACCGTGCCTTTCGGCCTCGCCGCGGCGGTCTATGCGCTGCTGCTGACCGGCACATCGCTCAACATCTTCTCCCAGATCGGCCTGGTGATGCTGATCGGGCTGATGGCCAAGAACGGGATTCTCGTCGTCGAGTTCGCCGACCAGCTCCGTGCCGAGGGCAAGAGCGTGCGCGAAGCCATCGAAGAGGCCGCCAATATTCGTCTGCGGCCCATTACCATGACGCTGATCTCCACCGTGCTGGGCGCGCTGCCGCTCATCCTGTCGACCGGCGCCGGCGCGGAAGCACGGACCTCGATCGGCTGGACCGTGTTCGGCGGGCTGGGTCTTTCCGGCCTGTTCACCCTCTTCCTCACCCCGGTGATCTATCTGGGCGTGGCCCGGTTCGGCAAACCGCGTTCGGTCAATCTGATCGAGCTGGAGGAAGAGCTGGCCCGCGCCGAGACCGGTCCCGACACCCAACCGGCGGAATGATGATGCGTAGTGTCCCGTTGATTGCGCTTCTTGCGCTCTTGCCCGCTTGCACGGTCGGTCCCGACTACCGTCCGCCCGACCCGGGCGTGCCGCCGTCCTGGTCCGCCGCGCACACCGGCACGGACGATAGCCGCGAGGCGACCTGGTGGTACGGATTCCGGGATCCCGTTCTGGAGGGGCTGATCGACACGGCGCTGCAGGACAATATGGATGTGCGTATCGCCACCGCCCGCCTGGCCGAGGCGGAAGCGCTGACCGATGCGCGGCGTGCGGGCAACCTGCCCTCCGTCGATTCCAGTGCCGACGCGGAGGCGCGTGGCGACGTGTCCGGCGATGCCGTCTCGGCAACGGGCGCCGGCCTGGGCGCGGCCCTCGCCTTCGTGCCGGATGTGTTCGGCGGGCGCCGGCGGCAGATCGAGCAGGCCGAAGCGAGCGAGGCCGCCCGACGTTTCGATATCGAGGATGTGCGCCGCCTGACCGCCGCCTCCATTGCGCGCAGCTATATCGAGCTGCGCCGCAGCCGGGCGCGGCTCGACCTCCTCACCACATCGCTGGAATTGCAGCAGCAGACCCTCGATATCGTGCGCCAGCGGGCCGAAGCCGGCCTGTCCGCCGATCTTGATGTGCAGCGGGCCGCCTCGGACCTGGCCCGGACGCGGGCCCAGCGCGGCAGTCTGGATATCGCCGAGGCCGGAGCGTTGCACGATCTGGCGGTTCTGACCGGGCAGATGCCGGGAACGCTGGATCTGGCGCCGGCCGGCGAGACCGTCATCCCCGGCTATGCCGACCCGATCCGCTCCGGGGTGCCGGCCGACCTCCTGCGCCGCCGGGCCGACCTGCAGGCCGCCGAACGCGAACTGGCGGCCGCCAGTGCCGCCATCGGCGTGGCCACGGCCGAGCTCTATCCCGCCTTTTCCATCCCCGGCAGCATCACGGCCGATCTCGGTTCCGCCGACCGGCTCGTCGGCGATACGGTGGCCCGGCTCGGCGCTGCGGTAAGCGTACCGGTGTTCGACAATGGCCGTCGCCGCGCCGGCGTGGATGCGGCCCGGGCCCGTGCCGACCAGGCACTCCTGGCCTATGAGCGCACGCTGCTGGAAGCGGTGGGCGAAGTGGAGGACGCGCTGGTCGCGATCCGCGCGATCGAGGCGCGGACGGCCGAGCTGGAACGCGCCGTCGCCGCATCCGAGCGGGCCTTCGACCAGCTCGATGCGCTCTACCGGGAAGGCCTGGCCAGCTTCATCGACATTCTCGATGCCCAGCGCACGCTGATCGCCAGCCGGGAATCCCTGCTCGACAGTCAGGCCGACCATGCGCTCGCCATTGTCGCGCTTCACCGGGCGCTTGGCGCGCCGGTGGCGGCCGCGGTCAGTCCGGACGCGGCGCCAGGCTCGCGCTCTTGATCAGGGCCGCCACCTGCTGACCGGGTGTCAGGCCGAGCTCCTGCATGGCGGCCCGTGTGATCCGGGCCCGCAGCGACTGGCCGCCGATGTCCAGATCCACATCGCACCAGGCTGAATCCGGTTTCGGGGCGAGGGCGGTGACCTGCGCCGGGATCCGGTTGCGGATCGACAGACCGTCCGTCGACCCGGTCGCCAGGGAGACGTCGCGGGCGAGAACGTGAAGGCGGATTTCCGTGCCCGCGCGAAGGGCCGGCAGGCCGGGCAGGGCGAGGGCATGGTCGCCCACGCTCAGGCGTGTCAGGCACAGCGCGTCGTCCTGCGCCGTGATCCGTCCCGTGATCAGGGCGGCCGGTTCCGCTCCGTCGGCGCTGTCGCCCAGACCGGCCAGCCAGGCGTCGAGCGAGCGCAATTCGCCGATACGCCCATCGGCAATGGGAAGGATCCGGTCGGCCATGGCGACGATCTCCTCGGCCGAGTGGCTGACATGCAGGGCGGGCAGGCCCGCCGCACGCAAGGTGTCGCGAAGGGCCGGCAGGAGGGCCCGGCGCGCTGTCGCGTCGAGTGCGGAGAGGGGTTCGTCCAGCAGGAGGAGGCGCGGGCGGGCGACGAGGGCGCGGGCGAGGGCGACACGCTGGCGTTCGCCGCCCGAAAGCTCCGGGGTCGGCCGGTCGAGCAACGCGGCGATCCCGGTCATGGCCACGATGTCGTTGCGGGACGGACCGCTCCACCCGGCCGGCGCGCGGGCTGCGGCGAAGTCGAGATTGCCGGCCACGGTGAGGTGGGGGAAGAGCCGCGTATCCTGGAAGGCCAGGCTGGTGCGGCGACGGTGCGGCGCCAGGAATTGCCGACCCTCCTGCCAGTACGCACCCGCGCAGGCGATGCGATTGCCCGGCTGGCGGTCGAAACCGGCGATGACGCGCAGCAGGCTCGTCTTGCCGGCGCCGCTAGACCCGCAGATTCCGGTCACGCCGGTCAGCGGAAGCTGTGCGGTGCCGGTCAGGCGGAAGCGGCCGCGCCGGTGGTCGAGGGTTATATCGAGCGCCTTATCCGGCATGGACGGGATACCGGCGATTGATCAGGAAGACGGCGGTCAGCACGGCCAGCGAGACGACGATCAGACCCAGCGCGAGCGCGTGCGCGGCGGCATAGTCGAGCGTTTCCACATGATCATAGAGCGCGATCGAGACCACGCGCGTGCGGCCGGGAATATTGCCGCCGACCATGAGGACGACGCCGAACTCGCCCACGGTGTGGATGAAGCTGAGCACGCCGGCGGTCACGAAACCGCGAAGCGACAAGGGTGCGACCACACTTCGGAACGTGTCCCAGGGGCCGGCGCCCAGGCTGGCGGCGGCTTCCAGATGATCGCGCCCGACGCGTTCGAAGGCCGTCTGCAGCGGCTGCACCATGAAGGGCAGGGAATAGATCACCGAGGCGATCACCAGCCCGGCAAAGGAAAAGGCCAGCGTGTCGCCGGTCAGGCTCACCCAGGCCCCGCCCACCGGCGTGCCCGGGTTGAACAGGATGAGCAGGTAAAAGCCGATCACCGTGGGCGGCAGGACAAGGGGCAGGGCGGTGACGGCCTCGACGACCGGCTTGACCCGCGCCCGCGTCGTCGCCAGCCACCAGGCCAGTGGCGTTCCCACCAGGAAAAGTATCAGCGTGGTCACCAGCGCCAGGCGCAGGGTGAGCCAGATGGCCGGCGCGCTCTCGATCATTCCGGAACCTCGTAGCCGAACTCCTCCAGTATCGCCTGTGCCGCCGGCGAGGCGAGGAAATCGAGCCACGCCCGGGCGCCCGGATTGCCGGCGCTGCGGGTGAGCAGAACCGCGTCCTGGCGGACAGGATCGTGCCAGGCCGCGGGAATGAGCGTGTAGCGGCCGCCGGGCTGGCGGCCGGCCAGCTGGGCCAGGGCGACGAAGCCGAGATCGGCATTGCCCGTCGCCAGGAAGGCGTGGGCCTGGGCGACATTCTCGCCGAAGACCAGGCGGTCGGCCGCGTGCGCCTCGAGGCCGAGATGCGTCAAGGCCTGCCGCGCCGCGGCGCCGTAGGGGGCGAGGTCGGGATTGGCCAGGGCGAGGCGCCGGTAGCGGCCCGCGCGCAGCCGGTCCATCGGGTCGCCGTCACGGGCCTGGGGATCCCACAGGGCCAGGCGTCCGATCGCATAGGTCCGTGTGCTGCCGGCGACGGCATGTCCTTCGGCCACAAGGCGCGCCGGCCGGACCGTGTCGGCGGACAGGAAAACGTCGAAAGGCGCACCGTGCACGATCTGGGCGTAGAGCAGGCCGGTCGACCCCGTCGTCAGCACGACCGCGTGTCCGCTCGCCGCCGTGAAGGCGTCGGCCAGGGCTTCCGCCGGCCGGGCGAAATTGGCCGCGACCGCGACCCGCACCGTCTCGCCGCTGGCGGGCGGGGCCGGCAGGAGCGTCAGGGCGAGGGCCAGGACGGCAAGGCGGAAGAACGGGCGCATGGCCGACAGGTTGATCGCAGCCATCGCACCGGTTCAAGCGCAAACCACCGCATCTGTGCTCACACCTGCGTCAGGCCGCGTCCCGCATCCGGGCGATCAGGGTCTGTGCGGTCATCGGAGCGCCGAAATGCCAGCCCTGCAGGTATTCGAAACCGAGCATGCGCAGCATGGCTGCCTGGCTCTCGGTTTCCACGCCTTCCGCGACCATGTCGAGATCGAGGGCGTCGCCGAGCAGGGCCAGCGCCTGGAGCATCTTGTTGGGGCCGTCGCCCCTGCCGATCGCCGCGATGAAGCTCCGGTCCACCTTGATCTTCGAGAAGGGCAGCATGTGCAGATAGCCCATCGAGGCGAAGCCGGTCCCGAAATCGTCCAGATTGACCCGGAAACCGGCCGCATGGAATTCGTGCAGGCGCTGCTTGGCCCGGTCGAAATCGTCGATCAGAACGGTCTCGGTCAGTTCCAGTTCGATCTGGCTGGCGGACATGCCTGCCCGGCCGAATTTCTCCAGATAGCGTGCACACAGATCCGGATCGTTGAGCTGGGTGGGCGACAGATTGATCGACACGGTGAAGCCTGCATCCGGCCCGATGTCCCGGCAGACGCTGTCGACCACGAAATCGCCGAGGCGGCGGATCAGGCGCGAGCGTTCCGCCACACCGATAAACACGTCCGGGGGGACGGCACCCCGTGTGGGGTGGTCCCAGCGAAGCAGGGCTTCCACGGAGACGATACGGCCGTCGCCCGCCCGGGCGATGGGCTGATAGACGACACGGAATTCGCTGCGTTCGATCCCCGTCTCGATATCGCTTTCAAGCGCGCGGTGCTCGTCGTTTTCCAGTCCAAGGCTGGCATCGAAGCAGAGCGGCTGCTCCAGCTGGTCCGATTTTGCGCGGTACATCGCCAGGTCGGCATCGTGCACGAGTTGGGAAAACGTCTTGATCGCGTCGGGGCGCGACCAGGCGATGCCGATCGCCGCGCCGATCTCGAAGAAACGGCCGTCGATCTCGATCGGGTCTGCCAGGCTCGCGGAGAGTGCCCGGGCGACGGGCAGGGCCTGTCCGGCATGGTCCGCACCGATCAGCGCGCAGGCGAACTCGTCGCCGCCGATCCGTGCGATATGAGTGCCCGCGGGCAGGGCGCCGCTGAACGTCTGTGCCACGGTTTCGATCACCATGTCGCCGGCCCGGTGTCCCGCCTTGTCGTTGACCGCCTTGAAGCCGTTGAGGTCGATATAGATGACGGCGGCCTCGCCGCAGGCCGCGGCCTGTGTCGCCGCGTCGCTCTCGATAAACCGGGTGAAGCCCAGCCGGTTGGGCAGTCCGCTGAGCGTGTCGGTGGTCGCCGCCTGGACGGCGCGCTGCTCGTTCCGTTCGGCACGCCGGCCGAGCATGCGGGCGCGGCAGACGAGAAGCTGCGTGCCGCCGATGAAGAGGAGGATGTAGGCCAGCAGCGGCAGGGCGAAGACACGCAGCGTGTCGAAGCCGGGCCGGGAGGGCGTCCATTCCAGCTGGGCGACGGCGTGACCGCTGGCATCGGCGATCCGGATTTCGCTGTTGGAGCTTTCGTGATCGATCGGCATCAGCGTCAGGTCTTCGACCAGAAAGCGCGTTTCCATGTCCCGCACAAACTGCGCGTCCAGGGCCGATCCGATGACCAGGACAGGTCCGGTCAGAGGGTCGGTCGCCGCCCGGTTGTCGTATTCGCCGACGAGCGTGACCGAAGCCAGATAGGGCAGGCCGTCGATCCTGAGCATGTGGGTGCCGATGTACTCGCCCCGCGCATAGGCGTCGGCGAGATCCTGGCGCAAAGCCGATATGTCACCGGCCGTAAGCAGGCCTTCGACGGGTGTCTGGCCGGTGTCGCGGTGCCAGGAATAGGTCCTTGCGTCATTCGCGCGCGACATCACGACGAAGTCGAAGCCGAGATGATCGGAGAAGGATGAGGCCATGCTCTCGCTGAGCACGTCGACATCGCCCGCTTCGAGCCGGTCGCGTGCGGTCGACCACCAGCCATAGTCGGCAACCCAGGTCTCGTTGTGATGGATGGCGCTCTGGATGCCGGCCGTCAGCAATTGCCGGTCCGTGCGTGCAGCGCTCCGG
Organism: Pseudomonadota bacterium; assembly: GCA_034659015.1. GTDB lineage: Bacteria > Pseudomonadota > Alphaproteobacteria > Caulobacterales > Maricaulaceae > Maricaulis. Next base: position 629,124 of record JAYEGL010000001.1, read on the forward strand.
TTCAACGCGCCGACGAAGAACAGGATTACCAGCACCGATGCGATCAGGCTGACCAGTGTCGCGACATTGATATAGCGTCCCAATTGGCTGTCGAGCGAGCGACCCATTGCATCCTGCCGGTTTCTTGTGGTCTTGACCGGAAGGGTCGCGCGGAGAGGTAAACACCCGGTCGACGCCGCTGCGATTAACCGTCGCAGAAGCCGGAAACGCCCCGGATTCCCCGTATTTTCTTATGCGACGGGTTTGCGGTAGGTGAACTGGCCCACATCGATGCGCCCGGCGGTGAAGCCGGCCTCGCAATAGGCGAGATAGAAGCGCCAGATGCGGTCGAAGCGCGCGTCGAAACCGAGCGTGCGGATCTCCGGCCAGGCGGCGCGGTAGGCGTCGTGCCAGGCAGCCAGGGTGCGCGCATAGCTCGGACCGAACATGGATGTGTCGGCCGGTTCCAGACCCACGCGTACGGCCTCCTCGTCCAGCCGCGAGGGCGGGGGCAGGATACCGCCGGGAAAGACGTATTTCTGGATAAAGTCCACCGACTTGCGATAGTGCTCGAAGAGGTCTTCGCGGATCGTGATGATCTGCAGAGCGGCCCGGCCGCCCGGCTTCAGGCACGCCGCGACCTGCTCGAAATAGACCGGCCAGTTCTCCTCGCCGACCGCCTCGAACATCTCGATCGAGGCAATGGCATCGAACTGGTCGCGTTCGTCGCGATAATCCTGCATGCGGATATCGGCCCTGTCGCCCAGGCCGGCCTTGTCGAGGCGCGCGACGGCATAGTCGTGCTGTTCCTGTGACAGGGTCAGCCCGGTGACGTGACAGCCGAATTCCCCGATGGCGATCTCGGCGAAACCGCCCCAGCCGCAACCGATTTCCAGCACCCGGTCGCCGGGTTTCAGCGCGAGCTGCTCGCAGATCCGCCGGTATTTGCGCGCCTGCGCGTCGGCCAGCGTGTCCCCGGCGGTCTCGAAGATACCGGAGGAATAGGTCATGCTCCCGTCGAGCCAGCGCTCGTAGAAACTGTTCCCCAGATCGTAGTGGAAGGAGATGTTGCGGCGGCTGCCGCGTTTGGTGTTGGCATTCATCCAGTGCTGGATCTGCGCGAGGATACGGCTGGGACCGCGTCCGGCGCGGGCCGCTTCGATATCGTCGAGTTCGCCGGCGAGCGCGAGCAGCAGCGCCTGCAGGTCCGGCGTGTCCCATTCGCCGTGGATATAGCCTTCGGAAAAACCCAGCGCGCCGGAGCTGGCAATGCGCAGCAGGGCGTTCCACTTGCGGATCGACCAGTCGGCCCGGTGCGCGGCATCGGCGGGCCCGCACTCGAAGCGGTAGCCGCCGGGCAGTTCGATGCGCAGGCGGCTGTGCGTGAGATCGGACAGGGCCTGGCGCAGCTTGGCCTTGGCATAGCGTTGCAGCCGGCTGGCGCGGCTCTCGATCGTGTCCGCAGACTGGGTCGAATAATCCATTACAATCCTCGTGGCAGAGTGTCGGTACTCCCTCGACGCGGGGCATGAATCGGCAGGCCCTTGAGACGCAAGCTTAGCGCCTCGAACAGGATTCCGCCAACGGTCACGAGGGTGCTGAAGGGTTGTATGGCCTGGGCACGCCAGAGCGATCGCGTGGTGAGATTCCGCCGGCTGGCATTGAGGATAGCACCCATGACGCAGGCGTCGTCGCGATAGTGACGGATACCCAGGCGCAGCGTCTCTTCGTCGCGGTCGAGCCGGAAGCGGTATTCGCCCTCCACCGGATTGAAGGGCGAGACGAAGAAGGTCTTCTGGCAGGAAAAGCGCAGCGGCGTCTTCGTGTCGTCCGGTACGGGAAAGGCATAGACCTGCCGACCGCCATGAAAATTCGCCACCTCGAAGAGAACCGCGGCGAGCCGGTCGTCGCGGTCGTGGCAGAAATAGAGCGAGACCGGGTTGAACACGAACCCCAGCACGCGCGGCGCCGCGAGAAGCTGGATGCGCCCCGGGTCGAGGCCGATCCCGTTCTGCTCGAGCCGGTCGCAGACCCAGTCGCGCAGGGAACCGTGGCCGCGGCCATGATCGGACGCGTGCTGGCTGACCGGCGCGAAACGGTCGAAGGCGAAGCCGAACACGCCCCGGCTGCGCCGCCGCGGGCCGTCAATATCGGCCAGGACGGAGACCATGCGATAACGCAGGCTGTGCCGTTTCGGGCGGTGCCGCACATGCCCGACATCGCCGACATAGATGGAGGCGGGGAGCGGCGTCATTCCGCAGCCATGGCCAGAGGTGCGGGATCGGCCGGGCGACCGGCCCGGGTCCAGGGGATGCGCCGGTCGCCCTCTGGGCAGGCCCAGGGGCGGCGCGGCGCACCGAGCGCCTCGGCCACGGCGAGGCCCGACTGAAGCCCGTCCTCGTGAAAACCCGACCCCAGCCAGGCGCCGCAATACCAGGTCTTGCGCCGGCCCTGGATCTCGCCGAAGCGCGGCTGGGAGGCGACGGCGGCACCGTCGAATACCGGGTGATCGTAATGATCCGTGTGCAACACCTGCGCGGGGTCCGGTTCGATCTCCGGATTGAGCGTCACCAGAACGGGCGTGCGGGTTGGCAGGGGCTGCAGGGCATTCATCCAGTAGGTCAGGCTGATCCGGGTCGTGCTGTCAGCGCTGCGGCGCGATTCCAGATAGTTCCAGCTGGCCCAGGCATTGCGCCGGCGGGGCATCAGGCCGGTATCGGTGTGAAGCACGGCGGTGTTGGGCCGATAGCGGATCGAGCCGAGCAGGCTGGTCTCCATTGCGTCGGGCGCATCGAGCAGGGCGAGCGCCTGGTCGCTGTGGCAGGCGAACACAATCTGGTCGAACTGCGCCTCGCCGGCGCCGGTCGTCACACGCACGCCGGCGCCGGAGCGGTCGATGGCGTGCACGGGTGTGGACAGGCAGAGCCGGCCCCGGAACGCCTCGGCCAGACGTTCGACATAGTGATGGCTTCCGCCCGTGACCGTCCGCCACTGGGGCCGGTCGGCGAGCTGTAGCAGGCCGTGATTGGTGAAGAATTCGAAGAATGAGCGGGCCGGATATCCGCGGATCTGGTCGACCGGAGAGGACCAGATTGCGGCGCACATCGGCAGGATGTGGTCCTCGCGGAAGGTGCTGGAATAGCCCTCGGACGCGAGGAAATCGTCGAGCGAGCGGACCTCGCCGGCATGGTCGCTGCGCCGCGCATGCCGGTGCAGCCGGAGAATGTCGCGGATCATGCGCCACATGCGCGGGCGCACTAGATTGCGCTTCTGGGCAAACAACCCGTCCGGATTGGAGGAGTATTCGAAGCGTCCGCCTTCCAGCGAGGCCGCGAAGGACATGTTGCTGCGTGCGGTCTCGACGCCGAAATGCTCCAGCATGGGCGTGAAGTTGGGGTAGTTGCGCGGGTTGAAGACGATAAAACCGGTATCGACATCGACGTCCTGGCCGCCGACTTCGGCGCGCACGGTGTGGGCATGGCCGCCGGGCCGGGCGGCGGCCTCGAACAGCGTCACGTCATGGCGGAGCGACAGCCTCCAGGCGGCGGACAGGCCGGCAATGCCCGAGCCGATGACGGCGATTTTCTGTCCTGTGGGAACGGCCATGCGAACTTCCTCTGCATGGCGGCCGGGTGAATGGCCGCGTCATTTGTAGGGAGTTACGAGCAGGTCTGGATGACGGATCACTGAACCGGCGGTGATCCGCCTGGATGGTGGCATCGTAGAGCGAAGCATGTACGTTGCCGTTCATACCGAGCCTGCAAGGGCGCGCTGCGAAGCGATCAAGAGCGGGAAGGCACGCATGACGCATGGATCCGACCGTGTACGGTCTACGTCCGACACGGCACGGCTTGCAGGCCTGCTGGACAAGGTCGGCCGGAACCGGGACGGGGATGCGTTTCGGGCCCTGTTCGATCATTTCGCGCCGCGTGTCCGGAGCTTCCTGATCAAACGGCGTGTTGCGCCGGCGCAGGCGGACGACATGACCCAGGACGTGATGCTGGCGATCTGGCGCCGGGCGTCGAGCTACGACCCGGCCAAGGCGTCGGCGGCAACCTGGATCTACACGATCGCGCGCAACGTGCACATCGATCACTATCGCAAGGTGATGCGGGCCCGGAAGGTGGACGAGAACGATCCCCAGTTCCTGCCGCCCGAACACCCGCTGCCCGACGATCTCTACGAACGGTCCGAAGCCAGCGAGAGCGTGGCGGATGCCATGGCAGGGCTGCCGGACGACCAGAAGGAAGTGCTGCGGCTGGCCTTCACCGAAGGCCTCTCCCACAGCGAGATCGCGGACCGGCTCGCGGTGCCTCTGGGGACCGTGAAGTCGCGCGTCAGGCTTGCGATGAACAAGTTGAGACAAGGTCTTGGAGAGTGGAAATGACCCAGCGCGGTCATGTTTTGGACGATACCTGGTATCTTGATTACGCCACCGGTGCGCTCGGCACCGAGGCGCAGGATGTGATGATGGCTTCGCACGTGGAGCTGTCCGGTGAAGCGCGGGCGCGTATCGATGCGCTCGAGACGTTTGGCGGTGGTTTCCTGGAATCCGCTGATGCCGGCTCTGGTGAATTGCCCTTCAGTGCAGACGATATCCTGCTCCGGGATGCGGCCGAGCCCGCCGTTCCGGATCAGGAGGATCGACCGGCCGCCATCGGCGTCGAGGACGGGCTGCCCCTTCCGGAGGCGCTGCGCGACTATCTCGACCGCACCGGAACGCCGGTTCGCTGGGGTTTCCTCGGCCCCGGCCTGCGCAAGGCGATCCTGTGGACCGGCGAGCACGGCGAACGCCTGTGGTTGTTGCGCGCCCAGCCGGGCGTGGCGATCCCGCAGCACGGGCACCGCGGGTCCGAGCTGACCCTCGTTCTCAAGGGGAGTTTCTGGGACGGCGACCAGCAATACATGCCCGGGGATGTCGAGGAAGCCCATGAGGGCGTGGAGCACGACATCCGCATCGATGAGGGCGGCGAGTGCATCTGTCTCGCCCTGACCGAGGGCAAGCTGCGTTTCGACAGCCCGCTGCTGCGGGCCTTCCAGGTCTTCACCGGCATGTAGTTGATCCGCATGCGTGCGGTTGCCGGGGCGCGTGCAGTTGTCCCGCAGGCCCAAGCGTCTATGCTGCGTTTGCGCTACCATACGGTCAGCCAGAAACGCCAGAGCCGGGCAGCCGTCACGATGAGTGCGAAAACGCGGGCCAACAAGCAATTCGGGGCGACCATCAAGGATGTTGCCCAGGCCGCCGGCGTTTCGGCGATGACGGTGTCGCGTGTGCTCAATGGCGAGCAGAATGTGCGGCCGGAAACGCGCGACCGCGTCAAGGCAGCGATCCGGGACTTGCGCTACCGGCCCAACATGTCGGCGCGCAGCCTGGCGCGGGCCAACACCTATTTCATCGGTCTCCTCTACGACAATCCCAGTGCCGGCTATATTTCCGAGCTTCTCATCGGGGCGCTGAACCGTTGCCGCATTGCCGGCTATCACCTCGTCGTGGAGAGTTGCGGTTCCGCCGACCAGGCGTGGGACAGCGCCATCGGCGAGATGCTCGAAACCTCCAATTTCGACGGCGTGATCATTCCTCCGCCGGTGTGTGACAATGCCGCCGTGCTCGATGCCGTGGATGCGGCGGACCTGCCGCATGTGCGCATTTCCCCGGATGGCGATCGCGAACGCGGCCCGCACATCGTCACCGACGACCGGGCTGCGGCGCGGCGCATGACGGAATACCTGCTGGAACTCGGCCATCGCCGGATCGGCTTTATCGGCGGACCGGAAGGCCATCGCGCCAGCCGCGAGCGTCAGGAGGGGCATTGCGAGGCCCTGCAGTCGGCCGGCCTCGCCGTCGATCTCGCGCTGATCCAGGCGGGCGCCTTCAACTATCGCTCCGGATTGCAGGCGGCCGACACGCTGCTGGCGCTGGACGACCGGCCGACGGCGATTTTCGCGTCCAACGACGACATGGCCGTGGCCGTGATTGCCCAGGCGCACCGCCTGTCGCTCGCCGTGCCGGACCAGTTGAGCGTTGCGGGGTTCGACGACACCCAGAGCGCAACGGCGGTCTGGCCGCAGCTGACAACGGTGCGCCAGCCCATCTCGCGCATGGCGGCCGACGCTGTCGACCTGCTGGCCGATTGCCTCGACCGTCAGCGCGCGGGCGAGACCGGTTGTCCGCCGGAGCGGCGGGAAATCGGCTCGGACATCGTCGTTCGCGAGTCCTCCGCGCCGCCGCCGGTGCGGGGATGAGTGCAGACCGCTTGCCCGCATGGCGATCTGGTGACTAAAGTCGCGCCGCTTCAAGCCTATGCATCGCGGAGTAGGAATGTCCGACTGGCGTGAAAAGCCTGAAATCGATACGGCCGCCATCCAGGCTCTGGTTGGCGCCGTCGGCGAGACGGTGTTCCGGGACATGCGTGTCCAGTTCATCGCCGATCTGAAACGGCTGGTGGAGACCTACTGGGCGGCGCTCGACCGGGGCGAACCGGCCGAGGCCCGCGCCACGGCCCACGCCCTCAAGGGCGCGGCCGCCAATATCGGCCTGACCCGTCTTTCGGCGCTGGCGTCCGAGCTGGAAGCCAATGGCGACCAGGCCAGCGATGCCCTCAACGCCGAGCTGGACGTCGCCATAGGCCGTCTCAAGGACGCGGTGTGATCCGCACCCGTCCCGGGCCGGCCGGTCGGCGAGAGGCCGGTCATCGAGAGGTTGGGGAGTGAGAATGGAATACCGATCCGAATTTTCAGGCGATCCGCTCGTCGTGGAGATCCAGGGCGTTCTGACCTTCGACGATCACGAACGGTTTCGCGAACTGGCGGCGGCCGTCGCCGACAGCGAGGCGGCAACGGTGGTGCTCGACCTGTCCGGCCTGACAATGATCGATTCCGCCGGCATCGGCATGCTGATCATGACCAATGACCGGGTCGTCAAGCGCGGCAAGACGCTGCGCCTGCGCGGGGTGCAGGGACAGGTCGCCAAAGTGGTGGAGCTTTCCCGGATCGAACAGCTCATCCCGGTCGACTGAGGCGCGGATGGACGACACGCCATCACAGACGGGTCTGTCGCCGGCGGACCGCGGCGCCCGCATTCTCGTCGTCGACGACCAGCCGTCCTCGCGCGCGCTGATCGGGTCCTTGCTGAAGGCCGAGGGCTATTCCCGCCTGGCCTATGCCGGCGACGGTGTGGCGGCGATGGACTGGCTGGCCGAAAACGAGGCCGACATGATCATCCTCGATATACGCATGCCGCGCATGGACGGGTTCGAGGTGTGCCGGGCGGTGCGCGGGCGGCTGGGCCGGACCATGCCGATCCTGGTGCAGACCGGTGTCCAGGAGGCCGACAGCCGCGTCGAGGCGTTCCGGGCCGGCGCGTCGGACATCGTCGCCAAGCCGGTCAATGCCGGCGAGCTGGTCTCCCGGGTGCGACTTCATCTGGAGCGCCGTCAGATGATCCATCGCCTGCAGCGCTATCAGGACCGGATGGAGGACGAGCTGCGCGCGGCCCAGTCCATGCAGCTGGATCTTCTGCCCGGGCCGGCGGATATCGACGCCATCGTGCGCCCGCGCGGCGGGTCGCTGACAGCCTTCTACCGGGCTTCGCATATGCTCGGCGGAGATCTCTGGCAGGTCTTCCCGGTCGACGAGACCCGCTTCGGCATCTTCATGGTCGACCTCTCGGGGCACGGCGTATCCGCGGCGATCAACGCCTTCCGGGTTCACATGATCACGGCCGGACTGTCCGCCGAGCGGCACGATCCGGCCCAATGGCTCGCCGCGCTCAATCGCAGGCTGGCGCCGATCCTGCCGGTCGAGCATTTCGCCACGGCCTTTTATGCCGTGATCGATCCCGGTGCCGGCCGGCTGCATTATGCCGCAGCGGGCGCGCCGCCGCCGCTGCTTCTGCGTGCAGACGGGAGCTGGGAGGCGCTCTGCGGTGGCGGGCTCATCCTGGGATGCCTTGCGGACGCGGCCTACGAGACGCATGCGATGGACCTGTCGCCAGGCGACCGCCTCTTCGCCTACAGTGATGCGCTCTGCGAGGATTTCGAGCAGCCCGACCGCTCGCTGGATGCCGGCGAGATCGCCGAAGCCGTGCAGGCCGAGGCCGGAGGCGGCGAGGCTTTCGCGGATCGCCTCATCGCCCGGCTCTTCGGCCGGGCGGATCCCGATTTCCGGGATGACCTGACCTTCCTTCTCGTCGGAATGACACCGTCATGAGCCAGCGCCGCGACCTGATCTGGATGATGTTGTCCGACACGCCGCTGTCGCAGTCCCTGCGCGCGCACATCGAGCGCGAGGAACGAGGCCGCTTTGTCGGCGAGACAACGCTTCCCGAAACCGGCGAGATCGGCGTCGTGATCGCCGACGACGCGCATCTGGGCGCACTCAAGGCGGCCCGGCTGCGCGCCGGAGAAGCCATGCAGTCCATCTTCATCACCGAGAAGGCGGAGACCCGGGTCCAGGCCGATTTCGTGCTGTCGGCGGAGACCGATTTCGCCTCGCTGCGCTCGGTGCTCAACGCGGCCTGCGACTATCGCGACCAGGTGCTGGGCCTGCAGGCCGATGTCGCGCGCCGCAAGTCGGCGATCGGCACGATCATGAGCGGCCAGTTCGTCTTCCGCACGCTGGAGGAGGCGCGCAACCTGTCGACCATGCTGGCCCTGGCCTGTCCGAATTCCGACGCGGTCGTGGTGGGGTTGCAGGAGCTGATGATCAATGCCGTCGAGCACGGCAATCTGGAAATCAGCGCGCGCGAGAAGCGCGAGCTTCTCATGGCCGGCGGCTGGCGCGAGGAGGTCGAGCGCCGCCTGGCGCATCCGGATTATCGCGACCGCCGGGTGATCGTCTCCTTTCAGCGTGGCACCCGCATGATCGCCTTCACCATCCAGGACGAGGGCGAGGGGTTCGATCACCAAGCCTTTCTGGCCGCGCCCGCCCCGGGTGAACGCTATCGCGGCCGGGGGATCACCCTGGCCCGCACGCTGTCTTTCTCGTCGGTCACCTATTTGGGCTCGGGCAGTGTCGTGGAAGCGGTCATCATGCTCGGCGAAGCCGGCCGCTGAGCCGCGAGCTGCAGCGACTTGAAACTTTCATTGGTCAATTTCGACCGGTTTCGCTAGGCCTGCCCGGTCAAGCGAAACGAGGTTTCAACGTGCGTAGAATTTCTGTCCGTCCGGCCCGTATGGCCGCCGCCCTCGGGCTTGTCCTGGCCATCGCGACCCCGGCATGCCTCGCCCGGCAGGCCGGACCGGAAGAGACCAGCTGGCAGCGCGCGCAGGCGGAACTGGCGCGCCGTGTCGAGGCTGCGCAACGGCCTCAGCAGGCGCGCAATGTCATCCTTTTCATTGCCGACGGGATGAGTATTCCCACGATCTCGGCGGCCCGGATCTTCGAAGGCGAGCGGGCCGGCGATGGCGAGGCGCACACCCTGTCCTTCGACGCCTTCCCCGGCACCGCACTGGTGCGCACCTACAATGCCGATGCCCAGGTCGCCGACTCCGCGAGTACCGCGACGGCGCTCGTCACCGGTCACAAGACGCGCTCCGGGGCGGTCAGCGTGACGGCCGACCAGTTCCTCGATGCCTGTGCCGCCGACGCCGAGTTTCCCGCCACGCTCGCCGAACGTGCCGAAGACCAGGGCATGGCGACCGGCATTGTCTCGACCGCGCGGCTGACGCACGCCACGCCGGCGACGATGTATGCGCACAGCCTGATCCGCTATTGGGAAGCCGACAGCGATATCGCGCCGGAAGGCGTGGCGGCGGGCTGTGTCGATATTGCCGCCCAGCTGCTGGCTTTCGGGTCCGGCGACGGTATCGACGTCGCCCTGGGCGGCGGGCGCGAGAAATTCCTGCCGCAAGGCGAGGGTGGCGAGCGCGGCGACGGCCGCGACCTGATCGCGGAATGGCAGGCACATGGCGGCGTCGCGGTGACCGATGCGGCCGGGTTCCGCGGCCTGGACGCCGATGCGGGCGAGCCGGTACTGGGCCTCTTCAACGACAGCCACATGGCGTTCGAGGCCGATCGTGACGATGCCGCGGAGCCGTCCCTGGCAGAGATGACGGCTTTCGCGATCGACCGTCTGTCACGCGACGAGGACGGGTATGTCCTGATGGTCGAGGCGGGGCGTGTCGATCACGCGCACCATGCCACGAACGCCTATCGCGCGATGACGGACATGCAGGCGTTCGACGCGGCGATCGAGACCGCGCTGGAACGCGTGGATCTTGACGAAACCCTGGTGATCGTCACCGCCGATCACGGCCACACCATGACCTTTGCCGGCTATCCCTCGCGGGGCAATCCGATCCTCGGCCTGGTGCGCCGGGCCAACCCCTACGAGCCCGGTTCCGAGCCGGAGCTGACGCTGGACGAGACGGGCCGGCCCTATACCACGCTGGGCTATCGCAACGGCCCGAATGTGCGCCCGAACGAAGGCGGGGCGCTGGACGAGGCGACCGTGCTGGACCCGGACTACCGCCAGGAAACCGCGGTGGCGCTGTCCAGCGAGACCCATTCCGGCGCCGATGTCGCCCTCTATGCGGCGGGTCCGCGGGCGCACTGGTTCGGCGGATCGATCGAGCAGAATACCGTCTTCCATCTCATGGCCGCGGCGCTGGGCTGGAATATTGCGGACGACGGCGACGCGACGTCGCAGGACGAATAATTTCGTCGCGTTCAGCTAGGGTTCAGCGCACAAATCGTCTAAACTGCCTGCAGTGTCCGGATGAGACGGTGCTCAGGGGTGACCGGGTCCGGAGACGTGACACAGGGGACCCGTCATGCAATTCCGTATCCTTGCCGCGGCCGCCGCCATCGGTCTGGCCGCGCCGGCCATCGCCCAGGATTTCAGCGCGCAGCCGACCTATGGCAGCGTCAATCTGAATTCGGGCTTCACGCCCGATCCCTACACGGTGCGTATCACCTCCGGCGGTGCGCGCCGGGCCAGCAATGTGTCCAGCTCCTGCCGGGGCTGGATCGCCAATGCGCCGGACTATTCGGTCTATTACAGCGCCGGCAACATGTTCGACCTGACGATCAGCGCGACTTCCGGCTCGGACACGACGCTGGTGATCAACGGTCCCAACGGCAACTGGTATTGCGACGACGACAGCGGCGACGGCCTGAACCCGCTGATGACGTTCTCCAATCCGCGCTCCGGCCGCTACGACATCTGGGTCGGCTCCTACAGCCAGGGCGATTATGCCGATGCCACGCTGGCGATCTCCGAACTCGGCCAGTCCGGTTCCGGCGGCAGCTACAGCGGTGGCGGCAGCAGCAATTACGGCAGTATCGACTGGTCGCTGCCGGCGAATTTCGGCAGCGCCAACCTGCGCGCCGGCTTCACGCCCGACCCCTATCGCGTGGATATCGTCTCCGGCGGTTCCCACCGTGCGTCGGACGTACGCAGCGGCTGTGCCGGCTGGGTGTCCGCCGCGCCGGACTTCGAACTGCGCTACACGGCCGGCTCCAGCCTGCCGCTCATCCTGTCGGCCGCGTCCAGCTCGGACACGACCATTCTGGTCAACGATCCGAACGGCAACTGGCACTGCAATGACGATGGCGGAAACAGCGGCCTGAACCCGGCCCTGACCTTCCACAATCCCGCCTCGGGCACCTACGACATCTGGATCGGCTCCTATCGCCAGGGCGAGAATGCCAATGCGAGCCTGTCGATTTCCGAACTCTACAGCGAATAGCCGGCTTTCCGGCGTGAAGACGGGCCGCCCGGCATTGGCCGCGGCGGCCCTTTTTGCCGGGTCCGTGTCTGGGCCCTTTTTCCGGAACCCGTTTCGCGCTACTCCTCGTGAACACTGTTCATGGGGAGGGCAGGCATGAAACGGATTATCCTGGGCGTGGCCGCCACGCTGGTGGTCGTGGCCGCCGTCCTGTTCTTCTACGTCATTCCGGTGCAGATCGATGCGGGGCGCAATGTCGTGCGCCCGCACGCGCCCTACGAAATCTCCGCCGAGGCCCGCGCCCTGCACGACACGCTGCGCGTGGCGGACCTGCATTCCGACATGCTGTTGTGGATGCGCGACCCGGCGCGCCGCAACGATCGCGGCCATACCGACCTGCCGCGCCTGCGCGAGGGGCGGGTGGCCCTGCAGGTCTTTTCCAGCGTCACCAAGACGCCGTCCTCGATGAATTACGAGGAAAATTCCGCCGACAGCGACAACATCACCCCGCTCGCCATCGCCCAGCGCTGGCCGATGGACACCTGGGGCTCGATCCGCAACCGCGCGCTCTATCACGCCGGGCGCCTGAACCGGCTGGCCGCGGCCGATGGCGCCTTCACCGTGGTGCGCACGCGCGGCGACCTGGAGGCCGTGCTGGCCGCGCGCGAGAGCGATCCGGCTGCCATGGCCGGCCTTCTCGCCACCGAGGGTGCCCACCCGCTGGAAGGCGATCTGGCCAATATCGAACCGCTCTGGGAGGCCGGCTACCGCATGATCGGCCTGCAGCACTTCTTCGACAATGAACTGGGCGGATCGCTGCACGGCGTCTCCGGCGCCGGCCTCACCGATTTCGGCCGCGAGGCCACCCGCGCCATGCTGGATCGCGGAATGATTATCGACGTGGCCCATTCCTCGCCCGCCGTGGTGCGCGAGGTCCTGGCCATGACCGACCGGCCGCTCGTGGTCTCCCACACCGGCATTCACGGCCATTGTCCGGTCACCCGCAACATCCCCGACGAGCTCATGCAGGCCATCGCCGCGGAGGGCGGGCTGATCGGTATCGGCTTCTGGGAAGACGTCACCTGCGACGACACCCCAGCCGGCATCGCCGACACCCTGATCGCCGCCATAGACCTGGTCGGCATCGACCACGTCGCCCTGGGTTCCGACTATGACGGCACCGTCACCACGACGTTCGACGCCTCGGAGTATGCCGTGCTGACCGACCGTCTGCTGGCCGCCGGGCTGAGCGCGGACGAGGTGCGCCAGGTGATGGGGGAGAATGCGGTGCGGTTTTTCCTGGCGGAGCTACCGGAGTAGGGGGCTGGCGGCTGGTCTGGGTCCTCGGGGACACACCGGCGCAAAACCCTGTTATCTTACCGATGTTTCATTGGTTCCGCCCGCACCCGCCGGGTCTGCTGGTTCACTTCAGACCGATCCAGCAAACGGAGCCATGCCCTCATGCCCCTCACCCTCAGCGCCATCGCCGTCACGCTCGCCACCCATCTGTGCGCCGCGTCCGGCTGTCCGGACGCCGCGCCCTGGCCGGCCCCCATGCGCACGGCCGAGGGGGCGGGCGCGCTCGTCTCGCCCCATCTGCCGGAGGCGCGCATCGCCGTGCCCGACAGCGCGGTCTATGCCGGCGGCCGCCGCTGGGCGCTCTACGACGCGGTGGATGCCGAGATGCACCTCTTCGTCGAGGCGGGCGAGGACCGGGTGGTCGACCGGCTCTACTGGATCCAGTTCGAAGCCTATCTGCCGGCGCTCCCGGAGGCGGGCTATGACTTCCACCTGTCCGATCTCGAGCAGCGCGAACTGGGCGACGCCACCTTCTTCGTCCGCGCCCGGTTCGGCGAGGGCGCGACCGATGTCCCGCAGGCGGGATCGGACAACGAGATGATGCGGGCCGTGCTCGCCGAAGCGGGCTACACCCTGCCGGCCGAGACCATCAACGCCACCATGAAACACGTCCTCGACCCCGATAATCCGCGCGAGGAACTGATGATCATCTACATAGAAGACCTCGCCCCCACCGGCGCCTCGATGGCCAACATCATAAACGCCGGCCTGGAGAGTGCGCTCTGGGAGGGGTTGTCGCAGGGGGTGCTGGATCGTGCGGAGGCGCGGATTGCGGTGGCGTTGGAGTAGGGGGTGGGGCTGGAGTGCAGCTGTGTCGAGCAATGTCAGATTGAACAACGAATCCGTGCTCGTTACCCTTCGGCTGAGTAGTTATAGATATCTGCATTGGGGGGAAGATGGGTCCGGTCGCGCGGTTTTTTGACGATATTCGGGCTGTCTACAAGACCGGCGAGGCGAGCGAGCACAGCTACCGCCCGGCGCTGCAAGCTCTTTTTGACGCTCTCTCTCCAGATGATCTGGCTGTGATCAATGAACCGCGGCGCACACATGTTGGCGCGCCGGACTTCAGCTTCCTGCGCGACGGTGTGCCCGTTGGCCATTGCGAGGCGAAGGATGTCGGCCATGATCTTACCGAACTGAAAGGCTATAATGTTGAGCAGAAGGCCCGCTATACCAAGGCCTTTCCCAATCTCCTCTATACCAACGGTCTGGAATTCGAGTTCATCTTTGAAGGTGATCGTCGTGCGCTGATCAGTATCGGGGACGTCCTGATGGGCGACCTGCAGCCGCGACCGGATGTTTTTGATGAGCTGGAGCATTGGCTGCGCGACTTTTTCGTCGAACGTCCGCGCACCATCCACTCATCGAAAAAGCTCGCAGAGATGATGGCGGGCAAGGCAGCCCTCATCAAGGATGTGATGCGCCGCGCTTTGCTGGCAGACCTCAAGGACAAGACGGCAACGCCCTTGGTAGATCAGTACAGCGCCTTCAAGGAGCATCTGATTCACGACATCCAGGCGGCCGATTTCGCCGACCTCTACGCCGAGACCATCGCCTACGGATTGTTTGCTGCGCGCTTGCACGACGAAACACTGGAAACCTTCTCGCGCACCGAGGCTCTGGAGCTGCTGCCGAAGTCCAACCCGTTCCTGCGTAGCCTGTTCAGCTATATCGCAGGCCCCGATCTTGACGACCGTATTGCATGGATCATCGACGAGCTGGCGAAGATATTTCTCGCTTGCGACCTCAAATCCATCATGGCCGATTTCGGAAAGCTGACTGGTCAGAACGACCCTTTCCTGCACTTCTACGAGACCTTTCTGGCGGCCTACAATCCGGCCAAGCGCAAGGCGCGCGGAGTCTGGTACACGCCGGAACCGGTGGTCAATTTCATCGTGCGCGCCGTTGACGAGGTCCTGAAGACCGAGTTCGGCTTGGCAGACGGGTTGGCCGACACGTCAAAGGTCAAGGTAAAATTCGATACGGGCCAGCACATCACGAACGTCGACGGTACGATCAAGAAGCGTGGTGGAGGTCGTGCATATGAGGAGCGAGAGGTTCACCGCGTCCAGATCCTCGATCCCGCGACGGGCACCGGTACTTTCCTAGCCGAAGTGATCAAGCAGATTGCGCCGCGTATAAAGGGCGTCGCGCCAGGCATGTGGTCGAAATATGTCGAGGACGAGCTGATCCCGCGCCTGCACGGCTTCGAGCTTTTGATGGCCAGCTATGCCATGTGTCACATGAAGCTGGACATGATCCTGACCGAGCTGGGTTACAAGCCGACAGGAACGCCGCCCCGTCTTTCAGTCTATCTGACGAATTCCCTGGAAGAAGGAGAGCCCGCAGATCAGACGCTTCCATTTGCGCAATGGCTGTCGAAAGAGGCTAAAGGCGCGAACACAATCAAGCGCGATATGCCGATTATGTGTGTGATCGGCAACCCGCCCTATAATATCCAGTCTGGAAACATGGAATCAGAGCAAGTTTCTCTTATAGATTCTTATAGATTCGTCGACGGAGTTAAAATAAAAGAGAAAGGAATGCTTCAGTTTGAAAAAATATAAATAACGATTACATAAAATTTATTGCTTTATCCGAAAAGATGATAAGAGGAACCGGATATGGTGTTGTGGGCTTTATAACTAGTCACGGGTATTTGAAGAGTAGTTCGTTTAGGGGTCTACGTTCTCATATTCTTGATACGTTTAATAAAGTATATGTATTTGATTTGCATGGAAATAGTGAGATTAGAGAACTTGCTCCAGAAAACATCTTGGATAAGAACGTATTCGATATTAAGCAGGGGGTTGCAATATTAATTGCTGTTCGTATCAAAAAATCGCGACAAAAAGGTAAAGTGTATTTTTCTGAATTGTGGGGAGGAAGAAATCATAAATATGAAATTCTTAGATCAACAATTTTTTCTAAACAAAATTGGATTGATTGTCGTGCTGATTCCCCAAGTTATATTTTTCATCCTTCCGGTCGCGCTTTCGATGTTTATTCTAAATCATTTCCAAGTATTGCCGAGTGGATGCCAAGATATTCGTCTGGCGTAATAACGGCAAGAGACGGATTTAGTATTGACGATGATGAAAAAGTGCTTACGGAACGGGCGCAGCAGTTTGCTGAAAGTCGGGCGCAATCGGACGCTGAATTCTGTCGTGATCTAGGGATTTCAGAAAAGAAAGGCTGGGATATTGGTCGAGCGCGGCGGCGTATGGCGAGTTGCAAAAATTTCGCGGATCTTATCAAGCCAATTAGCTACCGCCCGTTCGACGACAGAAAAGTGATTTTTGATGAAAGCGTTGTTTGGACAACCGCAAGATCGACA
This sequence comes from Pseudomonadota bacterium, assembly GCA_034659015.1. GTDB lineage: Bacteria > Pseudomonadota > Alphaproteobacteria > Caulobacterales > Maricaulaceae > Maricaulis. The sequence continues at coordinate 645,468 of JAYEGL010000001.1, forward strand.
ATGGATCACATGCTTGCAGGTGCGAACTTCGCTCTTGTTTCTGCGAGAAGTGAGAAATCGGGTACGTGTAGTCACTTCTATATCAGCGACAAACTTGTGGAGACGAAGTGCGGCGAGCGAACGACCCAGTCAGCAGTGTTTCCTCTCTATATATATCCAACTCCGGGCGAGTTCGACCAAACTCGCAAGGTCAATCTAGACCTTCGTCTCTATGCGAAAATCAAGAAGCTAGCTATGGATTCTGAGCACGGCGAACCCGACGAGTTGGCGGTGTTCGACTATATCTATGGTGTGCTGCACAGTCCCGATTATCGTACGACCTTCGCGGAATTTCTAAAGATCGATTTTCCGCGCATTCCTTGGCCGACTTCGCCTGGTGTTTTCTGGCATGTGCGCGAGAAAGGCGAGGCGCTGCGCCGTCTGCACCTGATGGAGGATGCTTCAATCGGCGATGCGCCCTATCCCTTCGAAGGCGAGGGCGATGGGGTAGTGGAGTCGAAATATCCCAAATTTGAAGCCGCAAGGGATGGGATGGGCGAGGTCTGGATCAACAAGAACCAGCGCTTTACCAACGTGCCGTACATCAGCTGGAACTTCTATATCGGTGGTTATCAACCGGCACAGAAGTGGCTGAAGGACCGGAAGGGCCGCGCACTCGGCTTTGATGATATCCGCCACTATCAAAAGATCATCAAAACCCTGGCCGAAACGGACCGGGTCATGAAGGAGATTGAACTTCCGATTGACCTGGCGACGACCGCGGCTGACGAGGCGGGCGGCTCATCGCCCAATCACTGACATTTCACCTGGCCGGCGCGCGGATGGACACGCGGCACGACCCCCTCGACAGGCTGATGGACGATTAGCATGGCCTTTCCGGGTCGAGCTGCCAGAGCAAACGGGCGCGCTGACGCGCTGACGCGCTCCGCGGCGCTTTGCGCCGCCCCCTCAGTCCGCTCACGCGGACAGCTCCCCCGCAAGCGGGGCGAGCCCTGATCAGGCTTCCCCTGCGTGAGCGGGGGAAGTGGCCGAGCCCGGCCTTGTGCCGGGGAAGGCGATGGGGGCCGGTAAGCCCTAAGCCGCCACCCCCTCAGCCTCCAGCCGCTCCACCAGCTTCACGCCGGCACCGGAGCAGGTCAGATCCCCGCCGAGATCGCCCGTCCATTCGCCGGCCTCGTGCATGGCGTTGACTGCCTTGCGGATGCGGGCGGCGGCACCGGTTTCGCCGAGGGATTCCAGCAATTGCGCCGAGGCCTCGATGGCGCCGAACGGGTTGGCCTTGTCCTGGCCGGCGATGTCGGGGGCGGAGCCGTGGATGGGTTCGAAAATGCCCGGGCGGCCGTCGCCCAGCGAGGCGGAGCCTAAAAGGCCGATCGAGCCGGGCAGCATGGAGGCCTCGTCGGAGAGGATGTCGCCGAACATGTTCTCGGTGACCACGACGTCGAAACCGGCCGGATCGCGCAGCAGGTGCATGGCCGCGGCGTCGACATACATGTGGTCGAGTTCGATGTCGGGATAGTCGCCGGCGCCCATCTCGCTCACCACGCTGCGCCACAGGCGGCTGGTTTCCAGCACATTGGCCTTGTCGACCGAGGTCAGCCGGCCGCGGCGCAGACGCGCCTGTTCGAAGGCGACCCGGGCGACACGCTCGATCTCGCCGCGCGTATAGGTGCACTTGTCCGAGGCCTGGTTCTCGGTGCGCTCGCGGGCCCCGAAATAGATACCGCCGGTCAGTTCGCGCACGATGAGAAGGTCCGTCCCCGCCACGAGGTCGGCTCGCAGCGGGGACTTGTCCGCCAGCGCGGGGTGCACGCTGGCAGGCCTGAGATTGGCGTAGACGCCGAGCGCCTTGCGCAGGGCCAGCAGGCCGGCTTCCGGGCGCGAGGGGGCGTTGTCCCACTTCGGTCCGCCCACTGCGCCGAGGAAGACCGCGTCGGACGCCTTGCAGGCGGCGAGGGTTTTGTCGGTCAGCGGCTCGCCGAAATGGTCGATCGAGGCGCCGCCGAAATCATGGGTCTCGAAAGTGACGGAAAATCCGGACAGCGAGGCGGCCTGTTCGATGACGGCGCGGGCGACGCGGGTGATTTCCGGGCCGATCCCGTCGCCGGGCAGGAGGACGATACGGTAGGTCATGCTCTCTGGGTCTCGTAGGCGGTAATGGCGTCTTCGCGGGCGGTCAGGAAGCCCAGCGGGTCGGTGCCTTCCATCAGGCAGTGCCGGGCGAAGGGTTCGATCTTGAAGTCGAAGCTCGGCCCGTTGCCGAGATCGACGCGCTGTTTGGACAGGTCGACGGAGATTTCCACATCGGGGTTTTCCATCAGCCAGGCATGGGCGTCCGGCGGGGCGAGGATCGGCAGAAGGCCGTTCCTGGCCGCATTGGAGCGGAAGATGTCGGCGATCTCCGAGGAGATCACGGCGCGGAAGCCGAAATCGTGCAGCGCCCAGGGCGCATGTTCGCGCGAGGAGCCGCAGCCGAAATTGCGTCCTGCCACGAGGATGCGGTGGGTCTGCGTGTCCAGCGCGTTGAGCGAGACGTTTTCCAGCGGCTTGCCGTCGCCGTCATAACGCCAGTCGTGGAAGGCCAGATCGCCCAGGCCCTCGCGCGACGTCGTGGTGAGGAAGCGCGCCGGGATGATCTGGTCGGTGTCGATGTCCTCCTGGTCGATGACGAAGGTGCGGCTGGTCAGCGTGGTGAAGCGATCAGGCATGGGCGGGCTCCATCAGCGTGGCCGGATCGATGACATGGCCGGCGATCGCTGCCGCGGCGGCCGTGGCCGGACTGGCCAGCACGGTCCGCGCGCCGGGACCCTGGCGGCCTTCGAAATTGCGGTTCGAGGTCGATACGATCAGCTGGCCCGGCTCGCCCTTGTCGCCATTCATGGCGATACACATGGAACAGCCCGGCTGGCGCCATTCCGCACCGGCCTCGGTGAAGATCCGGTCCAGCCCCTCGGCCTCCGCCTGCTTGCGCACGCCGACCGAGCCGGGCACGACGAGCGCCCTGACGCCCGGCGCCACCTTGCGGCCGCTCATGATCGCGGCCGCGGCGCGCAGATCGGTGATGCGCGAATTGGTGCAGGATCCGATGAAGACCTGGTCGACCTTCGCCCCGGAGACCGGTTTGCCGGCCTCGAACTGCATGTAGCCCAGCGCCTTCGCGTGGGAGGCGGAGCGGGCGTCCGGCACCGGTGCGTCGACGGCGATCCCGGTATCCGGCGCCGTGCCCCAGGTCACCATGGGGCGGATGCGCGTCGCGTCGATCACGACTTCATGGTCGAAACGGGCGCCCGGATCGCTGCGGTAATGCGACCATTGTGCAACCTGTTCGTCCCATGCGGGCCCCTCGGAGGGGACGCGTTCGCGGCCTTTCAGCCAGGCGAAGGTCGTCGCGTCGGCGGCGATCATGCCGGCCCGGGCGCCGGCCTCGATCGACATGTTGCACACCGTCATCCGGCCTTCCATGTCGAGCGCCTCGATCGCCTCGCCGGCATATTCGATCACGCAGCCCGTACCGCCATCCACGCCGATCTCGGCGATGACGGCGAGGATGATGTCCTTGGCCGACACGCCCGGCGCGGTGGGGCCTTCCAGCGTGATCCGCATGGACTTTGGCTTGCGCTGAAGCAGGCATTGCGTGGCGAGGACATGACCGACCTCTGTCGTGCCGATGCCGAAAGCGAGGGCTCCGAAGGCGCCGTGCGTGGCCGTGTGGCTGTCGCCGCAGACGATCGTCATGCCCGGCTGGGTCGCCCCCAGTTCCGGGCCGATGACATGGACGACACCGCGATGCTCACTGTCCCAGCCGTGCAGGTCGATGCCGTGTTCCGCGACATTCGCCTCCAGGGTTTCGACCTGTTTGCGCGCGGCCTCGGTGGCATAGGGCGGGGCTTCGCCCGGCGCGAAATCCAGGGTCGGCGTGGAATGGTCGATCGTCGCCAGGGTCCGGTCCGGCCGGCGGACCTTCAGCCCGCGTTCGGCCAGCACGGAAAAGGCCTGGGGCGAGGTCACCTCGTGCACTAGATGAAGGTCGACATAGAGCATGGCCGGGGTCTCGGTCGTCTCCGTCTTGACCAGATGGGCGTCCCAGACCTTCTCGAACAGCGATCGCGGACGCCCGCTATCAGGCGACATGCTGGACCTCCATCTGGTTGTCGCGAACCGGCTGCAGCCAGCCGTGATGGTCGGGCGTTTCGCCGGAGAACAGGCCGAAGAAGCGTTCCTGCATCTTTTCTGCGATCGGGCCGCGGCCGCCGCAGCGCACGATATGGCCGTCGACCGAGCGCACCGGCGTGATCTCCGCGGCGGTGCCGGTGAAGAAGATCTCGTCGGCGACATAGAGGCTTTCGCGCGACAGGGTCTGTTCGCGCACGTCATAGCCTTCCGCCTCGGCCAGCTTGATCACGCTGTCACGCGTCAGGCCGGACAGGATCGAGGCGGATGTCGGCGGGGTACGGATGATGCCGTCAGAGACGACGAAGATGTTCTCGCCTGCGCCTTCGGACACCAGCCCGTTGACGTCCAGCCCGATCCCTTCGTCGAAGCCGCGCGAATGCGCCTCGTGGCTGATCAGCACCGAGGAGAGGTAATTCCCGCCGGCCTTGGCGCCGGTCGGGATGGTGTTCGGCGCGGCGCGGTTCCAGCTGGAAATGCAGCAATTCACGCCGTTGGCCATGGCGTCCTCGCCCAGATAGGCGCCCCAGGGGAAGGCCGCGATGCACAGGTCGATCTGGGTGTCCGCGCCCGGCAGGACGCCGATCCCGCCATAGCCGAAATAGGCGATCGGCCGGATATAGGCGTCCTTGAGGTGGTTCGAGCGGACCACCATGCGGCAGGCCGCCTCGACCTCTTCCTGGGTGAAGGGGATGGGCATGTGATAGACGCGCGCGGAGTCGAACAGGCGCCGGATATGGTCGCTCAGACGGAAGATCACCGGGCCGGAGGGCGTGTCGTAGCACCGGATGCCCTCGAAGACCGAGGTGCCGTAATGCAGCGCGTGGCTCAGGACGTGGGTCTGGGCCTCGTGCCAGTCGATGAGGTCGCCATTGCGCCAGATGAAGTCGGTTTCTTGAATAGCCATGATACTAAAATCCTGATCAGACGGCGTGAGCCGGAGTGGGTTGGTTGGCTTCGGCCCGGTCATAGGCCTCGCCGCGATCGAGGGTGAACAGAAGGGCGTCGATGGCCGCGGTGACGATGTCCGGTCCGCGGGCGCGCCCGGCAAAGCGCCGGCCGTCGATATCGACCTCGATATCGGCCACGAATTCGCGGCCCGTGCCATTGGCCCGCATGCGGGTTTCCAGGCTGATGATATCGACGTCGGTACCGGTGATGCGCTGGACGGCGGCAAAAGCGGCGGCCACCGGACCGTCGCCGGAGGCAATGTCCGAGATGCGGCCGCGCTCGGGATGTTCCAGCTCTATACGGGCGAACTGTTTCGGCTTGCGCCCGGCCGTGGTGCGCAGTTCGGTGCGCAACACCGTCCATTGCGAACCGGAGGCCGAATAGCCTTCCATCATCGCCACCAGATCGGCGTCGTTGATCTCGCCATGCTCGTCGGCCGCGGCCTTGAACTGGGCGAAGATCGTGTTCAGCCGCTCCGGATCGGGCTGATAGCCGAGCTTGGCCAGGCGCTGGGTCAGGGCGTGCTTGCCGGAATGCTTGCCCAGTACCAGCGAGGAGCCCGGCACGCCGACGCTTTCCGGCGTCATGATCTCGTAGGTGCGCCGGTCGGCGATCATGCCGTGCTGGTGGATGCCGGCCTCGTGGGCGAAGGCATTCTTGCCGACGATCGCCTTGTTCGGCGCCACGGCGGTCCCGGTCATGCGGGACAGGCGCTGGCTGGCGGCCCAGATCTGGGTCGCGTCGGCATGGCTGACGGCGGGGAAGATGTCGGCCCGCACCTGCAGCGCCATGACGATCTCTTCCAGCGAGCAATTGCCGGCCCGTTCGCCAATGCCGTTGATGGCACATTCCACCTGCCGCGCTCCGGCCTTCACGGCGGCCAGGGAATTGGCGACGGCCAGGCCCAGATCGTTGTGGCAGTGGGCCGAGAAGATCACATTGTCCGGACGCTCAACCTTCGCCACCAGGTCGGCGAAGACCCTGTGGATCTCGTCCGGTTCGGAATAGCCGACCGTGTCGGGCACATTGAGCACGGTCGCGCCGTTCTGGGCCGCACAGCTCAGCGCCTCGACGAGGAATTCCGGCTCGGTGCGCAGGGCGTCCTCGGCGGAAAACTCGATCTCGTCGAACCGGTCGCCGGCATGGGCCAGGCAGCGTTCGATGGTCTGGATCACTTCGCGGCGCGACATGCGCAGCTTGGCTTCGCGGTGGATCGGGCTGGTCGCGATGAAGACGTGCAGACGGCTGCGCTGGGCCGGTTCCAGGGCGTAGGCCGCGGCGTCGATATCCTTCTCGGTGGCCCGGGCCAGCGAGCAGATCGTGGGGCCGCGCACTTCCTCGGCGATCATGCGGATCGCTTCGGCATCGCCGGGCGAGGCGGCGGCGAAGCCGGCCTCCATCGTGTCGACCCGGAGATTGGCCAGCAGATGGGCCATTTCCAGCTTTTCCGGCGCGGTCATGGAAAAGCCCGGCGCCTGTTCACCATCGCGCAGCGTGGTGTCGAAGATGTGCACCCGTTCGGGCTGGGTGCTCGGAACGGGACTCAGTTTCGGGGCGGACATGCCTGTCTCCATGCATGTGAAGTGTGGGCGGCCTCCATGGCCGCGACCTCGGGGGTGAAGACGGCGCGCACGTCCATCAGGCGGCCGATCTGGCGGATCAGCACGTCCAGCTGGCGCGCGGCGTCGCGCGGCTTCACTTTCAGGGTGACGGTCGACTGGCCGCCTTGCGCTTCGCTCTTGTCGAGGGTCGCAATGGTGTAGCCGCGGCGCTCAACAAGCCCGATGAGGCGCATCAGGGCGCCTTCGGCTTCGGCGATTTCGATGCTTAGCGTGTTGAGCATGATCAGTCCTCCATCATGTCGGCATTGGATGCGCCAGGCGGCACCAGCGGCCAGACGTTTTCGCGCGGGTCGATCAGCACATGGGCCAGGATCGGGCCGCGCGCGTTGAGCAAACGGTCGATTGCGCCGGGAACCTCGTCCCGGCTGTGGACCGTGAAGGCTTCGATGCCGAAGGCGTGCGCCACCTCGGCAAAGTCCGGATTGTCGTAGAGATCGATCTCGGAAAAATTCTGGTCGAAGAAGTATTCCTGCCACTGGCGCACCAGGCCCAGCGAGGCATTGTCCAGCAGCAGGATGCGGACCGGCACGCCGTAGCGGCGGGCCGTGGCCAGCTCCTGGATATTCATCATGATCGAGCCGTCGCCGGTGATCGTGACGACCTTGGCGTCCGGGCGCTCCATCGCCGCGCCGATCCCGGCCGGCAGGCCATAGCCCATGGCGCCCAGGCCGGCCGAGGTCAGATGCGCTTCCGGCCGCGAGAAACGGCAATGCTGGGCGACCCACATCTGGTGCTGGCCGACATCGCAGGCCGCAATGAAATCGTCGCCGGCCGCTTCGGACAAGTCCTTCAGCATGGCCGGCGCGAAGACGCCATTGCCCGGCGCATCATAGCGGAAGGCGTGGCGGTCCTTGCGCTCCCGGCAGGCCTGGCGCCAGGCGTCAATATCCAGATAGCCCGGATCCATCCGGTCCAGTGCATCAGCGATATCGCCGGCGATGGCGGCATCGGCGGCGCGCAGCTTGCCGATCTCGGCGATGTCCGCGTCCATGTGGATGATGCGGGCCCCCTTGGCGAAACTGTCCAGACGGCCGGTGGCGCGATCGTCGAAACGGGCGCCGCAGCACATCAGCAGATCGCACTCGTCGACCGCGACATTGGCGGCGCGTCCGCCATGCATGCCCAGCATGCCCAGGAAGTTCTCCGCATCGGGGTGGGCGCAGCCCAGACCCTTCAGCGTGGCGACGGCGGGGATGCCAGTGCGGTCCATGAAGGCACGCACGGCATCCACCGCGCCGCCCAGGGCAACGCCGCCGCCGATATACAGAACGGGGCGTTTCGATTGAGACAGCAGGGCCGTCGCCGCGGCCATATCGGCGTCACTGGCACGGGACGGCCCTGCTGCAGGCCGAGGCTCTGGGGGTAAGGTGGGGTACGCCTCGGCTTGAAGGACATCCTTCGGCAGATCGATCAGGACCGGGCCGGGACGGCCCTCCTCGGCGATCTGGAAGGCTTCGGCGATCATCTCCGGGATCCGCATCGGATCGCGGATGATGATCGAGTGTTTCACGACCGGCATCGACATGCCGAACACGTCGACTTCCTGGAAGGCATCCGTGCCCATCAGGCCGGACGGGACCTGACCCGTCAGGATGATCATCGGCACGCTGTCCATGTAGGCATTGGCGATGCCGGTCAGCAGATTGGTCGCTCCGGGACCGGAGGTCGCCAGGCACACCCCGGCCTTGCCGGTGATCCGGGCCTGGGCGTCGGCGGCAAAGGCGGCGGCCTGTTCGTGGCGCACCAGGACGTGCTGCAGGCTCGAGCCGGTCAGGGCATCGTAGACCGGCATGATCGCCCCGCCCGGATAGCCGAATACCCGGTCGACGCCCAGGGCTTCCAGCGTGCGCACGACAGCGTGCGCCCCGGTCTGCTTGGCGGTCTTGGGAGCCTGCGCTTCGGTCGCGTCGGCCAGGCTGTCATTGGCGGGCAGGGCGGTCATGGTTCCGGAGCCTTCCTGGCTTTACTGGGTGTTCGCGCCGGGCTGCAGCCACGGCATGTCGGCGCGCAGTTCCGCACCGGTCTTCTCGATCGGGTGTTCCAGGTCCTTGCGCAGCAGGGCCTGGTATTGCGGCTTGCCGGCCTGGTTCTCGGTGATCCAGTCGCGGGCGAAGGTGCCGTCCTGGATGTCCTTGAGCACCTCGCGCATGCGGGCCCTGGTCTCGTCATTGATGACGCGCGGACCGGAGCGCAGATCGCCGTAGATGGCGGTTTCGGAGATGAATTCGTGCATCTTCGCCATGCCGCCCTCGTAGAGCAGGTCGACGATCAGCTTGAGCTCGTGCAGGCATTCGAAATAGGCCACTTCCGGCTGGTAGCCGGCCTCGACCAGGGTCTCGTAGCCGGCCATCACCAGCTCGGTCGTGCCGCCGCACAGCACGGCCTGCTCGCCGAACAGGTCGGTCTCGGTCTCTTCCGCGAAGGTCGTCTCGATGACGCCGGCCGTCGCACCGCCGATACAGGCCGTGTAGGCCAGCGCGCGTTCGCGCGCCTTGCCGGTGGCGTCCTGGTTGACCGCGAACAGGCAGGGCACACCGCGGCCGATCTCGTATTCACGGCGGACCAGATCGCCCGGCCCCTTCGGTGCGACCAGGATGATGTCGGTATCGGCATCCGGCTGGACGCGGCCGAAATGCACCGAGAAACCGTGTGCGAACAGAACCGCATCGCCCTTGTCCAGATTGGGCGCCACCATGTCGCGATAGACCGCTTCATGGCTCATGTCGGGCGTCAGGATCGCAATCACGTGCGCGGCCTTGGTGGCCTCTTCCGGCGTGGCCGTCTTCAGCCCGTCGGCCTTGGCCTTCCTTTCGCCGGCCCCGCCCGGACGGACGCCGACGATCACGTCGCAACCCGAATCCTTCATGTTCATGGCGTGGGCGCGGCCCTGGCTGCCATAGCCGATGACCGCAATCGGTTTCGATTTGAAGTCGGTCGTATCGACTTCGAAGGCGGCGCGCCGGGAAGTCTTGTTGGAAGCGGACGCGGTCATGCGTTGATCTCCTGCTTGGATGTATCTGTGTCAGTGGATGAGGCGGCGGCCGCAGCGTCGCTGCCGGCCGGGATGGTGACGGCGCCGCGCGAGGCCGATGAGACCAGCGCGGCGTATTTGGCGAACACGCCGCCGACGGATTTCGGCTCGGGGCGCACCCAGTCTTTGCGCCGGGCCGACAGGTCGGCCTCGACATCGATCTTGCGGGCGCCGACATCGATGCGGACGATGTCGCCGTTCTCGATCAGGCCGATCGGACCGCCGGCGGCGGCTTCCGGGCTGACATGGCCGATCACGAAACCCTTGGAGGCGCCGGAAAAACGGCCATCCGTGATCAGGGCGACGTCTTCGGACAGACCCTGGCCGACCAGGGCCGCGGTGACACCCAGCATTTCGCGCATGCCGGGGCCGCCCTTGGGGCCTTCATTGCGGATGATGACGATGTCGCCCGCCTTGATGCGGTTGTTCTCGATTTCCGCCCAGGCGGCCTCCTCGCTCTCGAAAACCCGGGCCGGGCCTTCCATGGCGGTGCGCGAGTGACCGGAGGTTTTCAGCACTGCGCCTTCCGGTGCCAGGTCGCCGTAGAGGATGCGGAAACCGCCATCGGGCTTCACCGGGTCGGCCACCGTCTTGATGACGCGCTGGTTCCTGGACTCGACGGCCTCGGCAGCTTCCTCGTGCAGGCTGCGGCCAGTCACTGTCGGCGTGTCGGCCAGCAGGCCGGCCTCGACCAGGCGCTGGGCGAACAGGCGCGTGCCGCCGGCCAGGAACATGTGGTGGGCCAGGAAGCGGCCGCCGGGCTTGAGGTCGGTGATCACCGGGGCGATGCCGGACACCTCGTCGAAAATGTCGATGGAGAAGGGCTCGCCTGCCTCCGCCGCGATGGCAGCCAGGTGCAGGATCGCATTGGTCGACCCTCCGCTGGCCGAGGCAGCGATCGCCGCGTTGCGGAGGGAAGCCGCGCTGACGAACTGCCTCGGCCGTGTTCCGGTTTTTGCCAGCTCCACGACCAGCCGGCCGCAGCGCGCTGCGGCTTCGGCCTTGTCGGGATGGGGGGCGGGGATGTCGTTCACACCCATCGGCGACAGGCCCATGACCGAGAGGATGGTGGCCATGGTGTTGGCGGTGAACTGGCCGCCGCAGGCGCCGGCGCCGGGACAGGCGGCCTTCTCGACGGACTTCAGACCCTCGTCGTCCAACGTGCCGGCGGCGTGCGCACCGATGGCTTCGAACACGTCCTGGACGGACAGGTCCTTCTCGCCCAGGCGGCCGGGCATGATCGTGCCGCCGTAGAGGATGCAGCCGGGCACGTCCATGCGCGCCAGCGCCATGGCGGCGGCGGGGATGGTCTTGTCGCAGCCGACCAGGATGACCACGCCGTCCAGGCAGTGGCCGCGCACGGCCAGCTCGATCGAGTCGGCGATCGTCTCACGGGATATCAGCGAGGCGCGCATGCCTTCGGATCCCATCGAGATGCCGTCGGAGACGACGACCGTGTTGAAGTCGAACGGATGACCGCCGGCTTCGCGCACGGCTTCGCGCACCGGCTCGGCCAGATCGCCCAGATGCATGTTGCAGGGCGTCACCGTGGTCCAGGTGTTCACGACGCCGATCAGCGGCTTGTCGAAGTCGGCATCGTCCATGCCGGTGGCGCGCAGCATGGCGCGCGCGGCGGCGCGGGCCGGCCCCCTGGTGATCGCGTCAGACGTTTTTTTCGAACTCTGTGTCATCGAAGCTTTCCGTTCGACACACACGAAAAACCCCGCTCCGGATGTCCGGGAGCGGGGTTTTTCGTGTCTGCCTTTGGTCTGGTTACCTAGTTGGCAGGCGCGTACGCCACTCCCGTTATGGAGGGAATAATAAGTACGAGTACGAGAAGAAGGAGGCCGAGCGACAGCACCCGCTCGCCCTGACGGGCAGCGGCCGGAAGAACCGGCTGGGTGATCGCGTTCATCGGCATGTCAGGGGTATCCCCGTTTCCTATTGCGCTGCAGCGTGACCGCACTCAATTGCGATTGCAACCCCCTAATTGGAAAATTTCTGCACATGCGCACGAAGCGTGGACGAATACGGCAATAAACGACCTGTGGACCCCGTTCTGCGAAACAGAATTCCAACGCTTCAAAACGCGCGTTTCGGGTTAGAATGGCGCATGATGTTTCGACTGGTGTGGCTTGGCTTCGGAGTTGTGTGCGTGGGACTGGCCTTTGCCGGGGCCGCCTTGCCCCTGTTGCCGACCACGCCCTTCCTGCTCCTGGCGGTCTTCGCCTTCGCGCGCAGCTCCAACCGCATGCATGACTGGCTGGTCTCCCACCGGCAGTTCGGACCCGTGATCCGGAACTGGCGCGAGCATGGCAGTATCGACCGGCGCACGAAAATCGTGTCGGTTGCGGCGATGGCCGCAGCGCTCGTGCTGAGCTGGGCGCTGGATGTCCGCCCTTCGGTGATCGCCGTGCAGGCGCTGGTCCTGGCCGCCTCGGCCACTTTCATCCTGACGCGCCCGGACGGCCCCCGCCGGCCGTAATCCATCTGCTTCGACATGATGGCGTGTTCAGCTTGCACGATATGCGGGCACAGTGTCTCAATTCCGGGCAATGCGCACGCAGTGGCAAAATTTTGCCGGAATCCCGTTGACCGGCCTTTCCGCACACGCAGCAAATTTCAGCGCGGCATCCGATCATGTCGCGACTCTGTGGATTGAACTGCTGGCGGCTTCGGCCGCCAGCTCTTTTCCCCAGACTCGAATAATATTGCGTACCAAGACGAAAATTCCGGCATTATAGGAAAATAATCCGGATTTACGACAATCGAAGAAATATGTTGCGGTGCAGCATGGTCTGTCATAGGGTTGTCAAATCACGAGCTGCGACAACGCAGCCGCAACACAGAGCGCCTTGATGGGATCCGTCGCTGCCGCAGGTAGCGTGGATCAGCCTTGTCCGGCGGGACGAATATCCCGTCCTTGCGCGCAAATTCCGTGCACAGGTCCGATCCAGATCGACGACAAGCGGACTGTCCGCTGAAGGACGGTTCACCGCCTTGCGTCCGGCTGTGCGACGGCCGGCCGTCCGGCGGATTGAGGGATGGTTGCCAGAGCGGGGGGATCCCAATGATTGGCACGACAAACACGCGGAAGACACTTCTTGGCGGAGCGCTTGCGGCGCTGGCCGCCGGCGCCTTGTTCGCCGGCCCGGCCCAGGCCCAGGTCTCCGAAGAAACCGCATTCGTATTCAACACACTTCTGTTTCTGATCGGCGGCTTCCTTGTGATGCTGATGGCGGCCGGTTTCGCGATGCTGGAGGTCGGCTTCGTGCGCACCAAGCACGCCGCCGCGATCTGCCTGAAGAATATCGCGCTCTATTCGATCGCCGGCCTGATGTTCTACCTGGTCGGCTACCAGGTCATGTATGGCGGCCAGACGCCCTGGTTCGGCATGCCCGCGATCTGGGGTCCGTCCGAAATCGCCAGCGACGCCGAGATTGCGCTGGACACCGGCTATGCCGCCGCGTCCGACTGGTTCTTCCAGATGGTCTTCGTGGCGACCGCGGCCTCGATCGTGTCCGGCACGATTGCCGAACGCGTCAAGCTCGGCCCCTTCTTCATCTTCGTGGTCGTCCTGACCGGCTTCATCTATCCCATCCAGGGCTCCTGGGAATGGGGCGCGGGATGGCTGGACAGCGAGTTCGGCTTCTCCGACTTTGCCGGATCCACCCTGGTCCACTCGACCGGCGGCTGGGCCGCCCTGGCGGGCGCAATCCTCCTGGGGGCCCGGACCGGCCGCTTCGGCCCGAACGCCACGCCGATGGTGCCGTCCTCGCTGCCGCTCGCCACGCTGGGGACCTTCATCCTCTGGTTCGGCTGGTTCGGCTTCAACGGCGCCTCCCAGCTCGCCATGGGTTCGGCCGCCGACGCCGTCGCGATCTCCCAGATCTTCGCCAATACCAACATGGCCGCAGCCGCAGGCGTGGTGACGGCCTACGTGCTCTCGCTGCTCATCGGCGGCGGCAAGGCCAATCTGGCCTACTGCCTCAACGGTGCCCTGGCCGGCCTGGTCTCGATCACGGCCGAGCCGCTGACGCCGACGATCATGCAGGCCATCGGCATCGGCGCCGTGGGGGCGGTGATCGCGACCTTCGGTGCGAAATTCCTGGAAGCGGTGCGGATCGACGACGTCGTCGGCGCCATTCCGGTCCACCTGTTCGCCGGCATCTGGGGCACGATGGCCGTGCCGCTGACGAATTCCGACGCCTCCTTCTTCGGCCAGGCGGTCGGGGTCGGTGCGATCGGCGCCTTCGTCTTCGTCGCCAGCTTCGTGGTCTGGCTGATCCTGAAAATCACGGTGGGCATTCGCCTGTCGCCGGACGCCGAGAATGTCGGGGGCGACCTGTCCGAACTCGGGCATCCGGCGGGCTCGATCTTCGCCGCGATCGACCCGGGAAAGCCGTCGGCCCCGGCGGAATAGCGGGGATCCCGGCCGGAGAGGCTGCCCAGGCGGCAGCCGAACCGGCCGGTGTGCCCGGGGCCGCCAAGCCGAAACCCCACAACACCGACCCCGGCAGGGCATTCCGGTCCAGACCCGGCCCCCCTCCGGAACTCAAACCCGCGCCGGTCCGGCTGCGCGCAACAGGAAAGCTGCGCTCACGTCCCACCGGCCAAAGCCGGCGCAAGGCAACGCCACCTAACGAGGAGTAACGTCATGAAAGCCAAGTTTCTCACTGCCGCCCTGGTCATCGGTGCCCTGACGGGCCCGGTCGCCGCCCAGACCGTCGAGGGCAATGTCGCCCTGACCACCAACTACGTCTTCCGCGGGATTTCCCAGACCGGTGACGGGCCGGCCGTGTCCGGCGGCTTCGACGTGGCCTCGGAGACCGGTCTTTATGCCGGTGTCTGGGGTTCGAGCGTCGACTTCTCCGACGACACCACGATGGAGCTCGACCTCTATGCCGGCTGGGGTTGGGAAGCCGGCGGCTTCGGCTTCGATGTCGGCGCGATCTACTATCTCTATCCCGACAGCCCGGACGGGCAGAACTTCGCCGAGATCTATGGCGGTGTCAGCCATGCGCTCGGCCCGTTCGAATGGGATGCGAGCCTGGCCTATTCGCCTGAATTCTACGGCGAGATCGGCCCGGGCTGGTACGGTTCCACCGGCCTGGCCCTGCCGCTCAACGACAATGTCTCGGTCGATGCCCGCATCGGCGTGAGCAAGTTCGACGACCTGTCCTCGGCCGATTACGAGGACTACCAGCTCGGCATTTCCGGCACGGTGTTCGAGAATGTCGGCTGGGACATCCGCTATTTCAGCGCCTCCGATGGCGGGGATGACGGCGTGTTCGCCACCATCTCCCAGTCCTTCGGCGGCTGACGCGAACGCGCGGCCCCCGCGGCGCAGACATGCGTCGTGCACGCGGCGGGCCCGGCCGGAAGGCCGGGCCCGCTTGCGCGTATGCTACGGACCGGGCGTGACTTCGACCCGGGTAATCCGCCCGTCCGACCCTACGGCCCAGCCGGCGGTTCCATCCGGCGCAAAGGCGATCGCGTGATGCCCGTCGAGCGCGGCCCAGTCGACCCAGATTTCCCCGCTGTTTCGCGAGATATCCGTGCCGTTCGGGCCGGTCGCGATCAGCGTATCGGGATGTCCGGGCAGGTGGGTGACGGCCGAGCGATAGCCATGCGGCGGTTCCAGAGCGCCGTCCCAGCTGTTCCCCCCATCGTCGGACCAGGCGAAATTCCCAGCCGACCTTTCCTCGTCGGCAAAGTCGCCGCCGACCGCGACGATGCGTTCGCCCGTGGCGTCGACAGAGAAGACGCCCGCGCTCTCCCGTCCCGCGGCAAGCGGTGTATCGGCCACGCCCCAGCTCTCGCCGAAGTCGCAGCTGCGCAGCATGCGGGCCGTCTCGCCGCCGCCCGTGCCGATAAAGGCGCAGCCCGACGGCGTCAGCCCGATCGCGGAATCCGACGCCGCAAAGCCGGCCTCGCCTTCCAGCGCCTCGGGCGTGTCCTCGGCCGGTCGCCAGGTCTCGCCGCCATCGCCGGTCAGCAGGATCAGGAAGCGGCCGTCCACCGGATCGGAAAACGCGATGCCGTACTGATCGTTCCAGAAGTCCATGCCGTCGAAGAAGGCCTGGCCGCTGGCATCTTCCCACACCGTCTGGAAGCTCTCGCCGCCATCATGGGTGACATAGAGCCGGGCCGGCTGGCCGGCGGTGGCGAAGACGGCGTGGTCGGCGTCGAAACTATGGACCGAGCGCAGGTCCAGCCCTTCGGCACCGGGAATGCGGGTCAGTGTCCAGGTTTGCCCGCCATCGACCGTGCGCAGGACCTGCCCGTCCGGCGCGCCGATCCAGGCGGTCTGCGCGTCGACCACGGCCAGGCCCCGCAGGCTGGCCGATGTGCCGCTGTCCTGCGGGATGATCTCCGCATCCAGCCGCACCGGCGGTTCCGGAGTGCAGGCGCAGGCCAGCAGGCCGGCGGCGAGGGCGGCAAGCGCGCCCTGCCTCACCGGTTCAGGCCCAGCAGCGCCGCGCTGTCGCAATGCCAGCAGGTGTCGGCGCCGATCGGGCTGCCCGGCGGTACGTCGGTATCCGTCAGGTCCGGTGTCTCGCCCCGGTCGAACCGGTCCAGACCGGCGTCGATCGATCGCGCCAGCCACAGGCGGTGGGCTGCTTCCGCACCGCCGTCGCGGCGTCCCGGCGTGTCCGCGGCGATCGATTCCAGACGCTGGCGTGCGAGTCCGGCGACGACGGGCGATCCCTGGGCGACCAGGTCGAGCAGCTGGTCGGCATATTCGGCCTGGACCGCATGCCGCACGGGCTGCAGGCGTTCGGCCTCGCCGCGCGGCGTGTCGAAGAGCCGGGCCTCGACCTGGTCGAACAGCGCCTGCGGCGACAATTGCGCATCATTGCGGGCGTGCTGGTCGGCCAGCCGGGCGATCCGGGCCGGGGCGAGCATCGCGTCCAGCGTGATCCGCGCCGCGGCGCCGGCCGCCGCGGTCCGGCTGAAGGCCGGATAGGCCGGGCTCTCGAACAGCTCGCGCGTGGCGGCATCGTCATAGTCGGCGAAAGGCGCGGGCGCCATCAGGCCGAGAACGCGGTCGGAAATGTCGAGGGCCTGCGGGGCCAGCGTCGCAAGAAGCGCATCCAGCGCGCGGCGCTGGTCGGCCGGCGAAACCGGGTTGAGCCCGGCCTGGCTGCGGCTGTTGAGCTCGTAGTCGAACACCACGCCGCCGATCGACTTGGCAGCCGCCTCGACCTGGTAGCGGTGGTAGAGGTAGATGGGCGAGAAGACATCGCGCAGCGAGCTGGCGGGTTCGCCTTCGGCCAGCACCTGCGGTCCGAAATCGTCCAGCGCGGCTTCCCGCACCGCCATCGTTTCCAGCAGTGCCGCCGTGGCATCGGCGCCATTGTCCCACAGATTGGCCTGGGGATGGGCGCTGTTATTGCCGCGGGCATGCCGGTCGGTGATGTAGAGCAGGCCGTTCGCGCGCGCCTCGGTCAGGATGCGGTCGAGGGCCGCCGCTTCCGTCTCGCCCTCGCCGAACTCGCCATAGAGCCAGGAGATGGCAACCGCGTCCCATTCGCCGATACCGGTGTCGTAGGCCTGCGACGTGTCGATCTCTCCGGCGCCGTCGAGCGTGACCCATGGTGCGGGATAGTCCATCACCGAAGCGCGGTCGGAGACGCTGGCGGCGAAATTGTGGGCCAGGCCGATCGTGTGGCCGACCTCGTGGGCGGAGAGCTGGCGGATACGGGCCAGGGCCAGTTCCAGCGGATCGTCGGCGCCGCCCGAGCCGGTGCCGTCGGCACCCAGAAGGCCTTCGAAAATCATGCGGTCCTGGCGCACGCGCTGGCTGCCCAGGATGACATGGCCCTTGATGATTTCGCCGGTACGCGGATCGACCACGGAAGCCCCGTAGGACCAGCCGCGGGTCTGGCGGTGAACCCACTGGATGATGTTGTAGCGGATATCCAGCGGATGGGCGTCTTCCGGCAGGAGCTCCACGCGGAAGGCGTCTTCATAGCCGGCGGCCTCGAAGGCCTCCGCCCACCAGGACGCGCCCTCGATCAGGGCGTCCCGGATAAGCGGCGGCGTGCCACGGTCGAGATAGTAGACGATAGGCTCGACAACCGGTCCGCTCTCGGCGGACGGATCGACCCGTTCCAGCCGGTGGCGGATGGCATAGGAGCGGCGCACGGGCGCGTCGAGCGGCGCGGCCATGTCGTAGAATTCCAGCGTGATCGCACCGGAGCGGTCGTCCGCCTCGCGGATCTCCTGGCCGGCCTCGGGCAGGGCCGCGAAGGAGTGGTGCACGGTCAGCGTCACCGATTGCGGATCCGGCGTGACGGCCCGGACTTCCGAACCGGGATCGCCGCTCGACAGGGTCAGGAGGGCGTCGATCTCGACATTGCGCGGAAAGGCGAGCGCGCTATCCGTGAGCGGAGCGCTGCGATCGCTGTCGATGGAGAAACTGCCCTGGTCCGTGTCGGAGAGGCGGTCTGCCGTGCCGATCGGGTCGCGCGTCAGGAAGCCGGACAGGTCGATCAGCACGCGGCCGTCTTCCTCGGCGACGATGTCCGTGCTCCAGATCACCGAGCGCGCGAAGGATTGCTGCGTGGCGCGGGCCTCGTCGGCTTCGGCGCCCAGGGCGCGATAACCGGTATTCTCGAACTCGGCAAAGACGCGGTCATTGACCCGGAAGAAGCGCAGGATCTGCGAGCCGATGCCGGCACCGCGGTCCAGCCCGACCGGGTTGGAGCCCAAGCCGGAGGTCAGGCGCGAGGTATAGATCATGCGGCCCAGCGAACCGTCGTCCTGCATGTTCAGCTCGGCCAGTATGCGGCCGTCATCGCTGTCGACATGCAACGGCACGAAGCCGTCCAGCCGGTCCATCCCGCCGGTTTCCTCGTCCCAGTCCTGCGCCTGAACGGCGGGCGTGACGGCAAGAGCGAGGGCGCAGCCGGCGGCGCGCCAAAGGCTTCCGGTTTTCATGATCTTTGTGTCTCCTGATCCCCAGTTCGGCGCTCACGCTAGCGACTGACCGGAAGCCTGTCACCCTGACGAAGAGCCGCGGTCTCAGGCGGTTCGGTCGTCCCCGTCGCGGCGATAGTCGCCGGAGCGGCCACCGCTTTTGGCCTCGAGCTGGACGTCGGTGATGCGGATCGCCTTGTCGAGCGCCTTGGCCATGTCATAGAGGGTCAGCGCCGCCACGGAGGCAGCCGTCAGGGCTTCCATCTCGACGCCGGTCTTGCCGTCCGTCGACACTTCGGCGCGGATGCCAAAGGCGTGACCGGCATTGTCCGGTTCGATCGTCAGCTTGGCCTTTGTCAGGGGCAGGGGGTGGCAGAGCGGGATGAGGTCGGCGGTGCGCTTGGCGGCCATGATGCCGGCCAGTTCCGCCGTCTTCAGCGCGTCGCCCTTGGGGCCGGCCCCGTCGCGGATCGCCGCGAAGGCCTCGGCGTTCATGAAGACGCGCGCCGAGGCTATGGCACGGCGGGCCGTGACCGGCTTGTCGCCGACATCGACCATGCGCACGCGCCCCTCCTTGTCCTGATGGGTCAGCCCGCTCATTCCGTCTCGCTCCTAAGCATCCTCGCTGGCCATCTGGTCGAGCCAGAAATCGGCGGCTTCGCGGTCGCCTGTAGCGGCCTCGACCCAGTAGCTGCCGTTGTCCGTATGGACCCGTTTCCAGAACGGCGCCTCGGTCTTCAGCAGGTCGATCATATAGCCGACTGCGTCCAGGGCCTCGCGCCGGTGCGCAGCGCTGGCGGCGACGAAGACGATGGGCTCGCCCGGCGTCATGCGGCCCACGCGATGCCGGATCACGGCCTGCATCAGCGGCCAGCGTCCGGCGGCGGCTTCCGCGATCCGGGCCAGGGCCGCCTCGGTGACGCCGGGATAGTGCTCCAGTTCCAGCGCGGTCAGGCCGGCCTCGCCGCGCACCTGTCCGGTAAAGCTCGCCACGCCGCCGGCCGAGACGTCTTGTCCTGTCACTTCCGCCAGTTCGGCGGCCGGGTCGAGCGCGTTTTCGAGGATGCCGGTCTCGATCCGTGTCATCTCAGCCTCCCGTGAAGGGCGGGCAGAAGGCCAGCGTGTCGCCGGCGGACAAGGGCGCTGGCCGCGGGACGATGGTGTCGTTGCGGATCAGGCGGACCGAGGGATGGGCAAGGGCCTCGGCCGCGGTGTCCGTCTCGCGCAGATGCGCAATGAGCGCCTCGCTGTCGGAAATGTCCTCGGGCAGGTCGACCGTCTCTTCCGGGCGGCCCATCCGGTCGCGCAGGGCGGCCACGTATTTCACGGTGATGCGCATGGTTCAGCCTCCCGTTCGCGCCATGTTGCGGGTCACGGCCGGGCCGGCGCCGCGGGCGATATCGAAATCATGGCGCTCCGGCTTGATCGCCATGGCCGTGTCGATCAGCCGGTCGACGGCTGCAACGCCGCCGGAGCGCAACGCGCCGCGCAGGTCGAGGTCGTCGTCATGGCCCAGACAGGTGTGCAGCGTGCCGGTGCAGGTCATGCGGATCCGGTTGCAGCCGGCGCAGAAATTCGAGGTCAGCGGCGTAATGAACCCGATACGGCCGCCGGTCTCGGCGATGCGTGCATAGCGCGCCGGGCCGCCTGTGCTGTCGGGCAGGTCGGTCAGGGTCCAGCGCGCCTCGAGATCTTCGCGCACGGCGCTGAGCGGCAGGAACTGGTCGGCGCGTTCGGCGCCGACATCGCCGACGGGCATGACCTCGATCAGGGTCAGGTCGAAACCCTGATCATGAGCCCATTCGATCATGGCCGGGATCTCGGCCTCGTTCTCGCCCTTCAGGGCGACGGCATTGATCTTGACGGCAAGTCCTGCGCGTTTCGCCGCCTCGATACCGGCGAGGGTGCGGTCCAGGTCGCCGCCGCGTGTCAGGCGTGAAAACCGTTGGCGGTCCAGTGTGTCCAGCGAGACATTGATGCGGCGTACGCCTGACGCAGCAATGGCGTCGGCATGGGGGACGAGCTGGGTGGCATTCGTAGTCAGGGTCAGCTCGTCCAGGCCGCCGCCGACATGGCGGCCGAGATTTTCGATCAGCCGGATCACGTCCCGCCTTACCAGGGGTTCGCCGCCGGTGATGCGGATCTTGCGGATACCGCGGCGGATGAAGGTTTCGCCGACTGCGGTGAGTTCCTCCAGCGTCAGCAGCTCGGATTTGGGCAGGAAGTCGGGCCGTGCCGCCATGCAGTAGACGCAGCGCAGATCGCAGCGGTCGGTCACCGACAGGCGCAGATAGCTGATCGTCCGCCCGAAACGGTCGGTGAGTGTGTCGCCGGGCGGTGCGAGGGCGGGGCTGCGGTCCAAAACCGGTCCTTGTTGCTGAACGGGGTTGCTGAGCGGGGCCAGCCTAGACGCCGGCGATGCGATTGGCGACCGGCCTCGCGGCCCGCTCGAGCTTCCGTGATCGACGCGAAGAAATTTCCGGCTCGAACGGTGTTCGTGGAAGGATTTGGGGGCGCGACGGCCGGCCGTCAATGATTGTTCTTTTGCGCCGGTATTATGCCAAATCATCTTGTGTTGCGGTGCAGCGCCTGCCCGGCATTTCGGGAATAAATTTGCAGTTGAAGCGACGCATCCTTTCTGACAAGGCATACTCATTCCCGCGGGTCGGGAATCCGGGTAAAAAGTGCTAAAGCGTCACATCGGCCTCGCCTTGTGCGGTGGCGAAGTCTGTGCTGCACTAGCGAATTCGTGGCCAAATGAGGGGTTCCGCTTGCTGAGATTTGTAGACATCGACCAGGCCTATCCGGAGAAGCGTTCCGAGGCGGAACGGCGGCAGGATTTCCGTGAAATCTACCGTCCGTTCGACCCTGCGAAGGCCAAGGACCAGGCTGCGCGGTGTTCGCAATGCGGCATCCCCTTCTGCCAGTCCGGCTGCCCGCTGCACAACAATATCCCAGACTGGTTGATGCTGGCCGGCGAAGGGCGCCTGGAAGAGGCCTACGAGATCTCTTCGGCCACCTCGACCATGCCGGAAATCTGTGGCCGCATCTGCCCCCAGGACCGCCTGTGCGAAGGCAGCTGCGTGGTCGAGAAATCCGGCCATGGCGCCGTGACGATCGGCGCGGTGGAGCAATACATCACCGACACAGCCTGGCAGGAGGGCTGGGTCAAGCCGATCCGCGTCGGCGCGCCGCGCGAGGCCAGTATCGGCATTGTCGGATCCGGTCCGGCCGGGCTCGCCGCGGCCGAGAAGCTGCGCGAGTCCGGCTATGGCGTCACCGTTTACGAGCGGTCCGACCGGGCCGGCGGCCTGCTGATGTACGGCATTCCCGGCTTCAAGCTGGACAAGCAGGTCGTGCAGCGCCGGCTCGACCGGCTGACCGAGGCCGGCGTGGAGATCCGTACCGGCTTCGAGGTCGGCCGGGACGCCACGCTGACCGATCTGCGCGACCAGCATCACGCCGTCCTGCTGGCCACCGGCGTCTATGCCGCGCGGCAGCTGACCTGCCCGGGCGCCGGCGACGGCGTGATCCCGGCGCTGGACTATCTCACCCGCTCCAACCGCAACGATCTGGGCGACAAGCCGGATGCCGACGACCGCCTGTCGGCGAAAGGCAAGCGCGTCGTGGTGATCGGTGGCGGCGACACGGCCATGGACTGCGTGCGCACGGCCGTGCGCCAGGGCGCGACCTCGGTGACCTGCCTTTATCGCCGCGACCGGGAGAACATGCCCGGCTCGGCCCGCGAGGTGAAGCATGCCGAGGAAGAAGGCGTGGTCTTCGAATGGCTGTCCTCGCCACTGGCGGTGCTGACCAAGGGCGAGGCGATCAGCGCGGTCCGCGTGCAGGGCATGCGCCTGGGTGCGCCGGACGCCTCCGGCCGCCGCGCGCCGGAGCCGGAGCCGGGCAAGACTTACGATCTCGGTGCGGACATGGTGATCTCCGCGCTGGGCTTCTCGCCGGAAGACATTCCGGCGCAGTTCGAGGCCCCCGATCTGGAAACCCATCGCGACGGCCGCATCGATGGCGACCTCGCAACCAAGATGACCAGCCTGGACGGCGTTTTCGTCGCCGGCGACCTGCATCGCGGCGCCTCGCTCGTGGTCTGGGCGATCCGCGACGGCATGGACGCGGCGCGCTCGATCGAGAGCTATCTGGTGAACCGCCTGCAGGTTCTGGGAGCTGCCGAATGACACATCAACCCTGGAATGAGGCCCGCACCAGGGCCGGCTTGTCCCTGCTCGAAAGCACCGGCCTGTGGCGTCCCGAGGACGAACGCGATGCCTGCGGCGTCGGCCTGATCGCCGACATGCAGGGCCGCGCCCGCCGCGACGTGGTGGAACTGGCGATCGACGCGCTGAAATCGGTCTGGCACCGCGGCGCCGTGGATGCGGACGGGCTGACCGGCGACGGCGCCGGCCTGCGCGTCGGCGTGCCCCAGGACTTCTTCAAGGCGGCCGTGGCCCGCACCGGTCACGAGCCGGAGCGCGGCGACGTCATCGTCGGCATGGTCTTCCTGCCGCGCACGGATTTCGGCGCCCGCGAACGCGCCCGCGCCATCATCGAGGCGGAGATCCTGCGCGAGGGCTTTGCCTTCTACGGCTGGCGCCAGCCGCCGGTCGACACCTCGGTGCTGGGCGACAAGGCCCGGGCCACCCTGCCGGAAATCGAGCAGGTCCTGTTCCGCGATCCGCGCGGGCGCGACAATGAGAGCGTGGAGCGCATGCTCTACATCGTGCGCCGCCGCATCGAGCGCCGGGCGCGCGAGGAAAACCTGCGCGACCTCTATGTCTGCTCCCTGTCCTCGCGGGACGTGATCTACAAGGGCCTGTTCCGCGCCCAGGACATTGACGGCTTCTACCACGACCTGCGCGACGAACGCTTCGTCTCGCCCTTCGCCATCTTCCACCAGCGCTATTCCACCAACACCTTCCCGGAATGGCGGCTGGCCCAGCCTTTCCGGATGCTGGCGCACAATGGCGAGATCAACACGATCCGCGGCAATACCAACTGGATGCGCAGCCACGAGATCCACATCGCCGAGACCGCCTTCCCGGGCAATGAGTCCGATGTGCGCCCCGTGGTGCAGTCCGGTGCGTCGGACAGCGCCGCCCTCGACCAGGCCTTCGAGATCCTGGTGCGGGCCGGCCGGTCGGCGCCGATGACCAAGACGATCCTCATCCCCGAGGCCTGGTCCAAGCGCGCCGACGTGATGCCGGAAGGCTGGGCGCGCATGTATGAATACTGCAATGCCGTGATGGAACCCTGGGACGGGCCGGCGGCGATCGCGGCTTTCGACGGGCGCTGGGCGATCGCGGGCATGGACCGCAACGGGCTCCGCCCCATGCGTTATGCCACGACGCAGGACGATCTCCTGGTGGCCGGATCGGAAACCGGCATGGCGCCGATCGACCAGTCCAAGGTGGTCGAGCGCGGCTCGATCACGCCGGGCCGGCTGATCGCGCTGGATATCGAGAACGGCCGCTTCTACCGCGAGCAGGAAATCCTCGACGAGCTGAGCGAACAGCATCCCTATGCCCGCTGGCTGGGCGAGATGGAGGATATCGAGCCGGTCGTCGGGCCGGGCGCAGAGCCGCAAATCTTCGAGGAGGCCGACCGCACGCGCCGTCAGGCCGCGGCCGGTTTCTCCTTCGAGGGGATCGAGCTTGTCCTCAACGCCATGGCTGAAGACGGCAAGGAAGCTGTCGGATCGATGGGCGACGACGCACCGCTGGCCGTGCTGTCGGAAACCTACCGGCCCCTGTCGCACTTCTTCCGGCAGAATTTCTCCCAGGTCACCAACCCGCCGATCGACCCGCTGCGCGAAGGCCGGGTGATGGGGCTGAAGACGCGTTTCCGCAATCTGGGCAACATCCTCGCCCGCGGCGAGGAACGGGCCAGCGTGCTCGTGCTCGACAGTCCCATCCTGTCCAACGGCGCCTATGAACGCTGGCGCGAACACATGGGCGGCGCGATCAAGGAAATCGACTGCCTGCTGCCGGTCGAGGGGGCGACAGGCGACGGTCAGAGCCTGCGCAAGGCGCTGGACGGCGTCATCGCCGAAGCCGTGGCGGCCGTGCGCGACGGCGCGGCCCATCTCGTCCTGACGGATCATCGCCAGGACGGGGCGCACGCGGCCTTGCCCATGGTGCTGGTGGCCGGTGCGGTGCATTCCACGCTGACCCGCGAAGGGTTGCGGAATTTCTGCTCGATCAATGTGCGCTGCGCGGAATGTTTCGATTCCCACTATGCCGCCGTTCTGGTCGGTCTGGGCGCCACGACGGTGAACCCCTATCTCGCCTTCGACACGATCACGTCCGGCCGCGACACAGTGGGCGGCGACGCCTGGGCCGAGGCGCGCAGCAAGCGGCTCAAGGACGCCCTCGATGGCGGCCTGCTGAAAATCCTCTCCAAGATGGGGATCTCGATCATTTCCTCCTATCGCGGGGGCTGCAATTTCGAGGTGCTGGGCCTGTCCCGCGCACTCGTGGAGGCTTATCTGCCGGGCGTGGTCAGCCGGATCTCCGGGATCGGCCTGCCGGGCCTGGAAGTGCGCACGCTCGACCTGCACAAGAAGGCCTGGACCGGTGAGCCGCGCTTGCCGATCGGCGGTTTCTACCGCCAGCGCGCGTCCGGCGACCGGCACGCGCTTTCGGCGGGCGTGATCACCGAACTCCAGACGGCGGTGAAGGACAATGACGCCCAGGCCTGGGCCCGCTATCGCGAGGCGGTCGGCCGGCAGGGACCGATCCAGCTGCGTGACCTGATCGACATGCGCCCGCTGGGGCCGTCCATCGGGCTGGACCGGGTGGAATCGATCAACGGCATACGCCGCCGTTTCGTCACGCCGGGCATGTCGCTGGGCGCCCTGTCGCCCGAGGCGCATGGCGCGCTCAACGTCGCCATGAACCGGATCGGCGCCAAGTCGGTGTCCGGCGAGGGTGGCGAGGACCCGGTGCGCTACAAGCCGATGCCGAACGGCGACAACATGAATTCCGCGGTCAAGCAGATCGCCTCCGGCCGCTTCGGCGTGACGGCGGAGTACCTCAACCAGTGCCGCGAGTTCGAGATCAAGGTCGCCCAGGGCGCCAAGCCCGGCGAGGGCGGTCAGCTGCCCGGCTTCAAGGTCACCGATTTCATCGCCCGCATGCGGCATGCGACGCCGGGCGTCAGCCTGATCTCGCCGCCGCCGCACCACGATATCTATTCCATCGAGGACCTGGCGCAGCTGATCTACGATCTCAAACAGATCAATCCGCGCGCCCGGGTCGGCGTGAAACTGGTCGCGGCCGCCGGCGTCGGTGCCGTCGCGGCGGGCGTCGCCAAGGCCAATGCCGACATCATCAACATCTCCGGCTCGGTCGGCGGCACCGGGGCGGCCTCGCTGACCTCGATCAAGTTCGCCGGCGGACCGCTGGAACTGGGCCTGGCCGAAGCGCACCAGATGCTCTCGCTCAACGGGCTGCGCGAACGCGTCACCCTGCGCGCCGACGGCGGTATCCGTACGGGCCGGGACATGGTGATCGCGGCCATGCTCGGCGCCGAGGAATTCGGCATCGGCACCGTGTCGCTGCTGGCGCTGGGCTGCCTGATGGTGCGCCAGTGCCATTCCAACACCTGTCCAGTGGGGGTGTGCACACAGGACGAGGATCTGCGCGCCCGCTTCGGCGGCATTCCGGACCATGTGGTCAATCTGATGACCTTCCTGGCCCAGGATGTGCGCGAGATCCTGTCCGGTCTCGGCGCCACTTCGCTGGAGGACGTGATCGGCCGCTCCGACCTGCTCGCCCAGGTCTCGCGCGGCTCCGAGGCGCTCGACGATCTCGACCTGTCGGCCATCATGTCGCGTGCCGATGCCGTGGAGCGCCCGGCGCGCTCCTCGCGCACCCAGCGCAACGAGGTCACGCCCAGCCTGGACGAGCAGATCATCGCCGATGCGGCGCCCGCCTTCGATCGCGGCGAGAAGATGCAGCTCGACTATGGCGTGAAGAATACCGACCGCACCGTCGGCACGCGCACCTCCTCGGAGATTGTCACGCGTTTCGGTCCGGACGGGCTGGGCGAGGATCATCTTACCCTGCGCCTGCGCGGCTCGGCGGGCCAGTCGCTGGGCGCCTTCGCAGCGCGGGGGCTGAGGATCGAACTGGACGGCGATGCCAACGACTATGTCGGCAAGGGGCTGTCCGGGGCGACCATCATCGTGCGTCCCCATGGCGGGTCGGGGCCGGCCAACGAGGCCCACGCCATTATCGGCAATACCTGTCTGTACGGGGCCACCTCGGGCCGGCTGTTTGCGGCCGGCCGCGCCGGTCAGCGCTTCGCCGTGCGCAATTCCGGGGCCGATACGGTGGTCGAGGGCTGCGGCACGAATGGCTGCGAATACATGACCGGCGGCACGGCCGTGATCCTGGGGCCTGTCGGTGACAATTTCGCGGCCGGCATGACCGGCGGCGACGCCTTCGTCTACGATCCGGACCGGCGTCTGGACGCCCGGCTCAATCCGGAGACCGTGCTGGCCTTCGATCTGGAGGGCGAGGCTGAACGCCGCTGCCTCAAGCTGATCGAGGCCCATGCCGCGGCGACCGGCTCGGTCGTGGCGGCGCGGTTGCTTGCGGCCTGGGAGGGCGAGCGCGGCTATTTCGTCCATCTGCGCGGCGAGGAAGTGGTCAAGCGCGAGCGCAGCCATCTCCAGGCCGCCAATGAAAGCCGTACAGCCTGACGAAAAAGTCTTTTGCAGTGCAGCAAGGGCATTGGTTCCCGCTGTCGAACAGCGTATGACGGCGCCAGATTTCCACGGAGCGGGCCCGGCCCGGCCGTGCCTGGACCTGCCGTAGGGAGCGAGCGATGCGGATCGACAAAATTTCCGCGGGCGAAAATCCGCCTGAAGACATCAATGTGATCATCGAGGTCCCGGTCGGCGGCCAGCCCGTCAAGTACGAGATGGACAAGGATGCGGGTACGCTCTTCGTCGACCGCTACCTGCACACGCCGATGAGCTATCCGTGCAATTACGGCTTCATGCCGCACACCCTGTCGGAAGACGGCGACCCGATCGACGTGATGATCATCGGCCACACCACGCTGGTGCCGGGTTGCGTCGTGCGCGCCCGCCCGATCGGCGTGCTGCTGATGGAAGACGAGAGCGGTCTGGACGAGAAGATCCTGAGCGTGCCGCACCACAAGCTCTCGCCGCTCTATGACGACATCAGGGAATACGGCGATGTCGCCCAGCCGCAATTGCTGCGCATCAAACATTTCTTCGAGCACTACAAGGACCTGGAGCCCAACAAGTGGGTGAAGGTCACCGGCTGGCACGACAGCGACAAGGCCCGCCAGCTGATCCTCGAGTCGATCGAACGCGCCGGTCCGGACGCGTAAGCCGCCGCGCGCCGCTGAACAGCAAAAGCCCCGGTCTTCGCAGGCCGGGGCTTTTTGTTTCTCCTCGATATACCTGTTTTTCCCGGACCTGTTCGGGGGAAATGGTGACGGTGCGGGGGCTTTTGTTTTCTCACCATTCCATGGGATGGGCGCTGTGCGAGCGGAGGAGTGCGTGTTCTCCTTTCCAGAGTTTCACGGTTTTCCCGGACGGAAGCCTGCGGAGGCAGGCTGCAGATCCGGGATCCACGGAACGAACCTCCAGCTTGATGTCCGTCCTGTCGGTCCCGGCTCTTCGTCCCGCTTTCGCGGGACATGCGGCCGGGAAAAATGCGCGTGATGAACTGGCTTGTTGGAGCTGGTGCGGGGAAGAAAACCTCCCTCACATCCTTTTCCCGAAATCGCGCAGAATCTCGCGGGCGGCATTATGCCCCGGCGCTCCGGTGACGCCGCCGCCGGGATGGGTTCCGGCGCCGCACTGGTAGAGGCCCTTCACCGGGCTGCGATGGTCGGCATGGCCGAGGACCGGCCGGGCGGAGAAGAGCTGGTCCAGGCTCAGCGCGCCGTGGAAGATGTCGCCGCCGACGAGGCCGAAGGTGCGCTCCAGATCCTTCGGTGAGAGGATCTGGCGGCCGATCACCAGGTCGCGGAAGCCCGGCGCCCAGCGCTCGACCGTATCGATCATGTGGTCGGCGACGTCATCGCGGCAATCGTCCCAGTCGCGCCCGCCGGGCAGGACGGGCGAGACATGCTGGCAGAACAGGCTGGCGACATGCTGGCCCGGCGGGGCGAGCGTGTCGTCGAGCGTGGACGGGATCAGCATCTCGATGACGGGATCGCGGGACCAGCCCTCGCGCCGCGCATCGCTCCAGGCGCGATCCATATAGTCCAGGCTGGGCGCGATGATGATGCCGGAGGTCAGGTGGTCGCCCGGCTCGGGCAGGGCGGTAAAGCGCGGCAGTCCGGTGAGGGCGAGATTCATCCGGAACGTGCCCGACCCGCAGCGGTAATTACCGATGCGCTCGCGGAAATCTGCCGGCAGGAGGGCGTCATCCATCATGCCGCCGCCGAACAGGAGTTTCGGGTTGAGATTGGACACAACGGCCCGCGCCCGGATCGTCTCGCCGCTTTCCAGCACGATACCGGCGGCGCGTCCCTTCTCGGCGATCACTTCGCGGACCGGTGCGCCCGTGCGCAGCGTCACGCCGCGTTCGCGGCAGCAGGCCGCCATCGCGCCGGTAATCGCGCCCATGCCGCCGATGGCGTGGCCCCAGGCACCCTTCTTGCCGTTCACCTCGCCGAAGAGGTGGTGCAGCAGGACATAGGCGCTGCCGGGCGTGTAGGGGCTGGCGAAATTGCCGACAATGCTGTCGAAGCCGAACAGCGCCTTCACCGGATCGCTTTCGAACCAGCCGTCCAGCCAGTCGCCGGCCGACTTGGAGAAGAGGTCCAGCAGGTCGCGCTTGGCGGTCATCGACATCGAGCCCAGCCGTCCGCCCAGACCCAGCGCCTTTATCATCTCCGGCAGCGCCGACGGCCAGCCGCCCTCGCGCAGATTGGGCGGGGTTTCCAGTACCGTGCGCCGCAGCGTGTCGGCGATGGTCTCCAGGCGGGCTTCGTAGTCGGTCAGCCGCCCGGCGTCGCGGGCCGAGAATTTCGCGACCTGGTCGCGGGTGAGGCCGGGGCCGGCGAGCAGGTAGCCTTCCTCCAGCGGCAGGAAGTTCCCGACCTTGCGCTCGACGATCTCGAGGCCGTGCCGGTGTAGTTCCAGATCGGCAATGACCTTGGGGTTGAGCAGGGAGACCGTGTAGGACGCGACCGAATTGCGAAAGCCGGGATGGAATTCCTCGGTTACCGCCGCACCGCCAAGCACGTCGCGGCGTTCCAGCACGGTCACCTTCAGGCCCGCCGCGGCCAGATAGGCGGCGCAGACGAGGCCGTTATGGCCGCCGCCGATGATCGCGATGTCGGTATCGAGGGCCGTACGTCCGGACGGCCGGGGCATGGAGTTCATGGCCGGGGAGTTTCCATGCCGGGCGGAAAAGTGCAATGCCGAGCGAAGGTTGTGCTGTCAGCCGAACGCGCCGGCGACGTCGCGGGCGAGCACCAGCGCGCGGCCCTGCGCGACGAGCGTCCCGTTTTCCGTGCGGCAGGTCGTGGCCAGGTCCACCAGGTGCTTGTCCGGGCGCAGCCGGGTGATCTCGACGCGGGCCGTCAGGGGCGTGTTCAGCGGTGCGTCCGCCAGGAATTCCGTTTCCTGCTTGAGATAATTCGTGCCCTGGCCGGGCAGGTCGACGCCCAGAAGATAGGAAAACATCCCGTTGATCAGGGCTTCCGGCACGGCATCGCCGCTGTCCGGCGCGCCGGCAAGACGGGTGAGCGCGTCCACGTCCGCACGGGTGAAGGTGCGGCGGGTCTCGGCGAACCGGCCTTCTCTCAGCGGCATGGCGCAACCTCCGTTTCGCCGCGGCAGGTCACTTCGCCGTCGGCCAGTCGTGTCACCGTCATGGCGAGCGTCACACGGTCCGCGGTCTCGCTGGTCGTCTCCACCTCGAAGCGCAGGGCTTCGCCGGCGGGAGAAGGGGCGGGATACATGGTCGACTGGCTGAGTTGCCGTCCGCCCGGCACCAGCTCTTCCACCAGCCCGCGCAGCACGGAGCACAGAAGGGCGCCATGGGCCACCGTGCGGCCGAACCGGGTACGGGCGGAGAAGTCCGGATCGACATGGATCGGATTGTCGTCGCCGGACAGTTCGGCGAAGGCGTCGAAATCGGCCTGGGCAAAGGCTTTTTCCAGAACGGCGCGGCGGCTCACGACAGGGTCTCCGGTACCGGCAGGAGGTGTTTCTGCACCTTGCCCGCCGCGGTGCGCGGGAAATCGTCGGCAAACACGACATGGCGCGGCACCTTGTAGGCCGCCATACGCTCGCGGCACCACTGCGTCAGCGCCTGCGCGTCGAGCGACTGGCCTGCGCGCAGGATGATGTGCGCACAGCCGACTTCGCCCCATTTTTCGTCGGGCACGCCGGCGACGGCGGCTTCCTGGATGGCCGGGTGTTCGCAGAGCACATTCTCCACTTCGGCCGGATAGACGTTCTCGCCACCGGAGATATACATCTCCTTGATCCGGCCCGCGACGTAGCAATAGCCCTCCTCGTCGAACCGGCCCAGATCGCCGCTCTTCAGCCAGCCATCGGCCGTGAACAGGGCCTCGGTCTCCTCCGGGCGCTGCCAGTAGCCCGGCGTGAGGCCCGGACCGAAGAACTGGATCTCGCCGGTCTCGCCGGCCGGCAGGGGCGTGTCGTCGGGTCCTGCGACACGCGCCTCGATGAGAAGCTGCGACTTGCCGACCGAACCGATCTTGCGCAGTGCATTGGCCTCGTTGGAGAGGAAGGCGGTGGGGCCGGTCTCCGTCATGCCGAACCCGTTGCACACGATGGCGCCGCGTTTCGCCATCGTCTGCACCAGCACGTCCGGCAGGGGCGCGCCGCCGCAGGACCAGTGGCGCAGCCGGGTCAGCTCGGTGTTTTCGAAGTCGGGATGCAGGGTGAGTTCGCGGTAGACCGCCGGCACACCGAGGAAGACGTCCAGCTCGCCGGCATCGATCAGGGCGAGCGTCCTGCCGGCGTCGAAGCCGGGCAGGATGTGCACCTTGCCGCCGTTTATCAGCACCGGAAGGGTGTGAAGATTGATCCCCGCGGTGTGGAAGAGCGGCAGGAAGTTCAGCGTTGCATCGCCGCCGCGCAGCCCGATGGCCTGGCCGATATTGACCGCATTGACCAGCGCCATCCGGTAGGTCTGGATCACACCCTTCGGGCGGCCCGTCGTGCCGGAGGTATAGATCAGGTACCAGGTCTCGTTGCCCGGCCAGGCCTGGCGTCCGGGTTGCGGGACGGCGGCGTCGCGGCGGGCGGGATAGTCGGCCTCCAGGTCGAGTATCGGGATGCCATGGCCGGCGGCCGCGGCATAGGCGGTCTCGCGATCCTCCCTGCCCGCCGCCAGGAGTTTCGGCGTGCAGTCGGCGATCAGACTGCCCAGCTCGCTGGCCGGCATGCGCCAGTTCAGCGGAACCAGGATGGCGCCCAGCTTGGCGCAGGCGAACAGCAGCTCGAAGAACTCCACCCGGTTGCGGCACAGCACCGCCACCCGGTCGCCTTGACCGACGCCCTCGGCGGCGAGCAGGCCGGCGGCACAGGCACTGTGCCGTTCCAGGTCGGCATAGCTCAGCGTTTCGCCGGTTTCCACGATGTGGAAGGCGGTCGCGTCAGGCGCCAGCGCGGCGCGGCGCGCCGTGATATCGGTCAGTATGTCCATGCCTGTCCTCCCGAATGGGCATGCTATGCCGCGCCGGCGAGGAAGGCGTTCATGCGCCTTATCGTGTCCTCGCGGGCAATGCGGTCGAGAAATTCCCGTTTTTCGTTGTCCAGCCGTCCGGCGATGTCGGGGCCGGCGATCTGCGTGTCGAGCAGGTGCCGTGCCGTGCCCGCCAGGCTCGCATCGAACGGCGCAATCCGTGCCAGCAGGTCCGATACCGCCGTCTCCAGCGCATCGTCTTCCACGACCCGGTCGGCGAGACCGATCTCCAGGGCCGTTTGCGCATCGATGCGCTCGTCGAGGGCCAGCCAGCGCGCCGTTCGGGCGCGGCCGATACGTTCCGGCATCAGGGCGGTCCAGCCGCCGTCGGGCGCAAAGCCCATGCGGGCATAGTAGGGCTGGATGAAGGCGCGGCGCGCCATCACGATCGTGTCCGCGGCCAGCATCAGGCCGACCGAACCGCCGGTGACCGGCCCGTTCACTGCGGCGATCACCGGGCAGGGCATGTCGCGCAGCGTCAGGATGACCCGGTTGAGTGTGCCCACGACGCGGTCGGCATAGTCCAGCAGCTCTTTCCGGTCGCCGGCGCGGGCATGGAATTCGCCGACATCGCCACCGCTGGAAAAGGCCCGGCCGGCGCCGGTGACGACGACGGCGCGCGCCTCCTTGGCATCCTCGAGCCCCGCCAGGCAGGCTTCCAGCAGGTCCGGCGTCAGCGCATTGCCGCGGCCCGGCCGGTCCAGCACCAGATGCAGGACACCGTCGCGCATCTCCGTGCGGACTGTCGGGGCTATGGTCGCGGCGGCCGGCATTACGGTTCCAGACCCTTGCGGATGAGATCGGCGGCCTTGGCGGCGACGTCTTCCGCGCTGCTCTGGGTGTCCCAGATGCCGTAGCGCAGCCCCAGGAAGACGCTCATCCCGATCAGCGCCCAGGCGCGTACGGTCTCGTCTCCGTCACGGATCTCGCCGCGTTCGGATGCTTCGGTGAGATTGCGGCAATAGCGTTCGGCGAAACTGTCGTAGTGGGCCTTGTAGGCATCCGGCGCGACGAACTGGGATTCCTCGATGATGCGGTAGAGATTGGGGTGGGCCCGGGCAAACTCGATATAGGCGACGAGACCGAGATGCTCGGCCTCGAGCCGGTCCTTCGCCCCCTTCACGCGTTCCGCGATCCAGCCGCGCACCATCTCGCCCATATGGGCGACAAGGGCCCGGAAAATCTCGTCTTTCGAGTCGAAATAGACGTAGAAAGTTCCCAGTGCCACCGAGGCGCGGCGCGTGATGTCGCCGATCGATGTGGTGTGGAATCCGTTCTCCCCGAACGCGTCTTCAGCCGCTTCGAGCAGCTTGGCCCGCGTACGCTCGCCGCGTGCGGTCTTCGGCTTTTTGGGTGCTGTGGCGCTGTTCAAAGTTGACATATGATTCAGTTTTCACAAAATTGCTTCCGACGCAATATGGCACAAAAGCCAATGCGGGGAGGATCAGGAGTTGTCGGAACCGTGCTGAATATCCGCTCGGATCACCCGACCGGCCGTGACGGGGTGTCGAAAACCCTCACGCTGCCGGACGGCACGGACATGGCGTACCGGGATGCCGGTCGCGGTCCGGCGATACTGCTCGTGCATGGCTGGGCGGCCTCCGGCGGCTTTTTCCAACCCGTGATCGACCGGCTGAGCGAGGACTATCGCGTCGTCGTTCCCGACCTTCGGGCGCACGGCGCCACGCCGGCCGGGCCGGGGCGCCTCGACATCGACACGCTGGCTGACGATCTGGCCGGTCTTCTCGATGCGCTCGAGCTGGACGGAGTCGTCGCGCTGGGCTGGTCGATGGGCGCACAGGTGCTCTGGAGCCTGATTGCCCGTCACGGCCAGGGCCGGCTCGCCGGCCTCGTGGTCGAGGACATGAGCCCGCGCATTCTCAATGACGACGACTGGTCGCTGGGCATGGCCAGCGGCATGGATACGGCGGGCAGCCAGCGTGCGCTGGCGGCGATGCGTTCCAACTGGCCGGCCTATGCCGCGGCCTTCGTGCGCCACATCTTCGCCCGGGACCGCGCCGCAAGCGATCCCGATCTCATTCAGCGCGTGCTGGCCGAACTGCGCCAGTGCGATGCCGAAGCCATGGCGGCTCTCTGGGAATCCATGGCCGGACAGGATTTCCGTCCGGCCCTGCCCGCCATGCGCCTGCCGGTTCTCGTGACCTGGGGCGAGGCCAGCCAGGCCTACGCCCCGGAAACGAGCCGGTATCTCGTCGACACCTTGCCGAACGCGCAGGGCAAGGCCTTCGCCCAATCCGGGCACGCACCGCATCTCGAACAACCGGAAGAGTTCGCGAGAGCGGTCCGACACTTCGCCGGCCAGGTCCAGGCCGGCGCCACCCACGACAACAACATTGAGGGGAGTTTCTCATCATGACGAAAACAATGACCAAAGCCGCGCTCCTGGCGAGCACGGTCGCAAGCGCAGCACTGGTATCGGTGCCGGCCCTTGCGCAGGACGAGGCGGGCGCCGCGCGCACGCAGGACGTCATCACCGTGACGGCCCGCCGCCGCGAGGAAACCATCCAGGACGTGCCGATGTCGGTCACCGCCTTCTCCGGCGATGCCCTGCAGGACATGGGCGCCGTCGATATCACGGCGGTCGCCGAAGTGTCGCCGAACGTGACCCTGGAAGTCTCGCGCGGCACCAACTCCACCCTGTCCGCCTTCATCCGCGGCGTGGGTCAGCAGGATCCGGTGGCCGGCTTCGAAGCCGGCGTCGGCATGTATGTCGACGACGTCTATCTCAACCGTCCGCAGGCGGCCGTGCTGGACATCTACAATGTCGAGCGTATCGAAGTGCTGCGCGGTCCGCAGGGCACGCTCTACGGCCGCAACACGATCGGCGGCGCGATCAAATACGTCACCGAGCGTCTCGATCCGGACAATCCGACCCTGGATGCGCGCGTGAACTTCGGCTCCCACGGCCAGTTCGACCAGATCGTCTCGGCCAGCGTGCCGATTGCCGACCGCGTGCGCATCGGCGGTGCCATCGCCAATCTGACGCGCGACGGGTTCGGCGAGAATGTCTATCTCGGCGAGGACAACTACAACAAGGATGTGCTGGGCTATCGCCTGTCCATGGAGATGGAGCCGACCGACAACATCTTCGTGCGCCTGTCCTACGACCGCGTCGAGGACGAATCCAATCCGCGCGGCGGCCACCGCCTGATCCCGGGCGCCATCACCGGCGCGCCGGTTCTGGACGACGTGCACGACACGCGCGCCGGCCTGAATGTCATCGACCAGTATGTCGAGGCCGAGGGCTATTCGCTGATGGCCGAGTGGAATATCAACGAGAACTGGACGGTGCGGAACATCCTGGCCAACCGGGAAGACCGCTCCGACACGCCGATCGACTTCGACAACCTGCCCAGCGGCGACCTCGACGTTCCGGCGATCTACGAGAACGAACAGTTCTCCGAGGAATTCCAGGTCCACTATTCCGGCGAGCGCCTGAACGGCGTGATGGGCTACTACTATCTCGACGCCAATGCCGGCACGGTGTTCGACGTGCTGCTGGAAAACACCGGTGCATTTCTGGGCCTGCCGGGCCTCAACGCCCAGACCTTCGGCGATGTCGACACCAAGACCTGGTCGGTGTTTGCCAACTTCACCTATGACATGACCGATACGGTCAGCCTGACCCTGGGCGGCCGTTACACCGAGGACGAGCGCACCTCCCGCGTTCTGCGCCGTACCTATATCGGCGGTTTCTCGGAATTCTTCGGCGGCAATGGCGTGGCGATCGCCACGACGTCGGATTTCGAAGGCACGAATTCCTGGGACGACTTCAGCCCGACGGCGACCCTCGCCTGGCAGCCGAACGAGCAGCACAACGTCTATTTCACCTACAGCCAGGGCTTCAAGGGCGGCGGTTTCGACCCGCGCGGCCAGACCTCGGCAGCGCCGGACCTCAATGGCGACGGCACGGTGGGCAGCGACGACATCTTCAACTTCATGGCCTTCGATCCGGAAGAGGTCGACAGCTTCGAGCTCGGCTGGCGCTATGAAAACGGTCGCTACCGCCACGCCCTGGCCGTGTTCCAGATGGACTATACCGACATCCAGGTGCCCGGCTCGGTCGGCGTCGACACGGATGGCGACGGCGTCAACGACACCTTCACGGGCGTGACGACGAACGCCGGTGCGGCGACGATCCGCGGCGTCGAGTATGAGGGCAATGTCGCCCTGGCCTACGACATGTTCACCGGCGGCGACACGCTGTCGCTGAACTGGGCTGTGGGCCTGCTGGACGGCGAGTATGACGAGTTCATCAATGCCTTCGGTGTCGATGTCTCCGATCAGGTGCAGATCCAGAACACGCCGGACACGACGGCGTCGGCGACGCTGGCCTATTACACGCCGTTCGCCGACGGCGATCTGAACATGTCCACCACGGTCAGCCACCGCGGCGATTCGAGCCAGTTCGAATTCCCCTTCCCGATGCTCGACCAGGGCGCCTACACGCTGTGGAACGCGTCCGCCGTGTGGCAGAGCTCGGACGGTCACTGGGAACTCGGCGTTCACGGCCGCAACCTGACCGACGAGGAGTACAAGGTCTCCGGCTATGACTTCGTGAACAACACGACGTTCGCGCCGGAACTGGGTCTGGAAGGAACGCTGGTTGCCTATTACGGCCCGCCGCGCACCTTCACGGCCACCGTGGCCTACCGCTACTAGGCGCGGCTGGGGAAATGCGGGCTGGCACCTCCCCGGCCCGCATCAGGCTGCTAGACTGGGCCGGCGCTGCGCATTGCGGCGCCGGCTCTTTGCCTTCCACAGGGCCTTCCACAGGGCCTTCCACGGGTTTTGAAACAACGGGCGGACTATCATGACACGCATGCTCATCCTGATTGTCGTTCTGCTGGCCGTCACGGCCGGTGCGGCCTGGCTGATCTTCGGCCGGGGCGGCGGGGACGCGGCGCCGGACGCGGTGGTCGACTCGCCCTACTGGAGCGAGGATGACCGGCTGGTGGAGGTCGACGGCGTGTCGGCCCGCGTGCGCGTCGAAAGCCCGGACAACGCGCCGACCGTGGTGATGATCCACGGCTTTTCCTATTCCCTGGAAAGCTGGGACGACTGGGCGGCCGGGCTGTCCGAAGATTACCGCGTCGTGCGCATGGACCTGCCCGGCCATGCCCTGACCGGGCCGGATCCGCAGGCGCGCTATTCGGTCCCGGAGACCGTCGATTTCCTGGCCGGTCTCATGGACGCGATGAATATCCGCGAGGCCTCGCTGATCGGCAATTCGCTGGGCGGCCTGGTGGCCTGGCGCTATGCGGCCGACCATCCCGGCCGTGTCGACGATCTTGTGCTCGTCGCACCGGGCGGATTCTCGATCAATGGCGTGACGGAAGAGCCGGTCGATGTGCCGGCCGGCGTGCGCTTCTATCTCACCTCGGCGCCGCGGCCGATGGTAGCCGGTGCGTCGGCGGGCCTGTTCGGCGATGCCTCGCGCATGGATCCGGACCTGCCGGGCCGCGTGCATGCCCTGATGCAGGGCGAGGGGGTCGGCGAGGCGCTGGTCGAACGGCTGGAAGTGTTCACCCTGCCCGCACCGGAAGCGGATCTGGCGCGCGTGGAGGCGCCGACGCTGATCCTGTGGGGCGAGCGTGACGGGATGGTGCCGGTCGAACACGCTTCGCGCTTCGAAGCGGCGATCCCGGACGCCGAGCTGATCGTCTATGACGATCTCGGCCATATCCTTCATGAAGAGGCGCCGGCGCGCACGCTCGCGGACGTCCGCGCCTTCCTGGAACGGAACTAGCGCCGGGCGGCGGCCTTCTCGGCGATCTCCGCCTGCAGGTCGGCCCAGTCCTGCGGATCGACATCGCATTCGCGCAGAACCACGACGCCCAGGCCGGTATCGTTGGCCGGCGTATCGGCCGTCAGCAGGCGGCCGAGCGCATGGGTGCGCGCGGTCTCGCGATTGAGGCGGGGGCGGTAGACGATGTCCCGGCCGGTCCGGTGACGGTCGACCGCGCCCTTGCTCCGAAGCCGGCGCAGCATGGCCAGCGTTTCGCCCGCCGGACGGCGCGTGGCCATCGAGAGCTCGCCCACGGACGCGCCGCCACGATCCCACAGGATCCGCATGGCCGTGTTCTCGTCTTCGGTGAGTGCCGGTTCGTTGGACATCTGCATCATCCCCTCAGCCTTGTACGCCCGGGCCCGAATTGCAACAGGCGGGCCCGTTAACACTCTGTTTGCAATTTGCGGGCCGGACACGGTAGCGGGTTGACGAGCCGCACCGCTCCATGTACTTCACCAATAAGTTATATAACTAATCGGTGAAATATGTCCGATCTCGATGCCACATTCACGGCTCTGGCCGATCCCACGCGGCGGGCCATCCTGGCCCGGCTCGCCTCCGGCGAGGCCACGGTCACGGAATTGTCCGAACCCTTTCCGCTGAGCCAGCCGGCCATCTCCAAGCATCTCAAGGTGCTCGAGCGAGCGGGGCTGATTTCCCGGAGTCGGGACGGGACACGCCGACCCTGCCGCATCGAGGCGCAGACCCTCGAAGAGGCCACGCACTGGCTGGAGGAATTCCGCAAGCTCTGGGATGCCCGCTTCCGGGCCCTGGACGGCTTGCTCGACGACATGAAGGCCGGGCACGAACCCGGCCCCCGCGACCACTGATCACGCAGCATTCGGGAGGAACCCCATGTATCGCCACACACTCGAGGTCGCGCCGAAGGGTGAGCGCGAACTGGTCTTCCGTGCCCTGACCGAGCCGCATCTGGTCAAGCGCTGGCTGCTGGGACCGGAGGGCTGGGTCCTGTCTGTCTGCGAGATCGACCCGCAGGTGGACGGCGCCTACCGGTATGTCTGGACCCATGCCGAGCGCGGCGAAGAGATGGGCATGGGCGGGCGCTATCTGGAGATCGAGCGGCCGGACCTGATCGTGCATACCGAACAGTTCGACATGAGCTGGTATCCGGGCTCGGCCGTCGTCACGACGCGATTGAGCGAGGCGGATCGTGTGACGACTTTCGAGATCACCATAACCTACGACAGTGCCGAGGCCCGCGATATCGTGGTGGCCAGCCCGATGCGGGAGGGTGCCGGTGCCAGCTATGACCGTCTGGATGGTGTGCTGGCGGAACTGGCGGCCGGCTGAGTGCGGGCTCAGACGCGGCGCGGCAGGACACCCGGATTGCGCAGGATGGCGGCCGAGACGAGGCTGACGAGCACGCCTACCGGGAAGATCTCGGTAAAGGTAACAGGCATGCGGAACCACCAGTGCGCATAGA
Organism: Pseudomonadota bacterium; assembly: GCA_034659015.1. Classification (GTDB taxonomy): domain Bacteria; phylum Pseudomonadota; class Alphaproteobacteria; order Caulobacterales; family Maricaulaceae; genus Maricaulis. The sequence continues at coordinate 685,150 of JAYEGL010000001.1, forward strand.
GCGCCATGGAGTCGCGCAGGCTGGCCTCGTAGGCCGCCAGCTCCGCCGCCGTCGCGCCGTTTTCCCGGCGGGTCTCGATCTGTCCGTTCATATAGGCATCCATGAAGGCTTCGCCCGAGATCTGGAAGTAGACTTCCCAGGTCACGACATAGAACAGGCCGGCGATCGCAGCCACGCCCAGCCCGGTCGCGAAGGCCGGCCAGAAACGGATCACGCCGCCCAGATTGACGTCCCGGTGCCGCTTGATCGCGACGAAGATGAAGGCCAGCGCCAGCAGCATGGTCAGATAGCCGACGGTTTCCGAGCCGACCCCGTCGGGGCCGGCCAGGAGCGTCATGCCCAGGACCATGAGCAGCGAAACGATCAGTCCGGAAATGATGCCGAAGGTGAGGATGATGCGTGCCATGCGTGGCCCCCTTGCGCGTTGTGCCGTTGAAGTCGCGGGAGCAGACTGGCGCGGCATGCCCGGGCCGTCGTCACCCATCGGGGTGATTTCGCCGTTTTCACCCGTCCGGACGAGGGGGGCTTGCCGGGTCGCCCCGGCTCGGGATCAGGCGGAGGGCGCGGGCCTTCTCGATCGCCTGGACCCGGCCGGATACCTCCAGCTTGTCGTAGAGCCGGGCGATATGGGTCTTCACGGTGTTGGGCGAGACGCCGAGCCGCCGGGCCATGGCCTTGTTCCCGTCTCCCATGACGAGGGCCTGCAGGACATCGTATTCCCGGCGGGTCAGGCCGAGGCTTTCCATCGCCCGGTCATTGCGTTCGAAGGGTTGCGCCGGGGCTTGCCGGGTCAGCCGCACGCCCAGCCAGATGCCCAGCACGATACAGCCCGTTCCGACGATCGGAACGAAGAGCTCGAGGCCGATCCGGCGCGCCCAGAACCGGTATTCCAGCCATTCCAGGGCGAAGACGGCCAGGGCGAGGGCGACCGCGAATATGAGGATCGTGCGCCACATGGGGGGAGCATGCACTCGCGACTGGCGAAGCGCCAGTCTCGTGAAGACAGCTCGTTCTAGTGAGGCGATTGGCGGGGATCGACGATGTGCTTGGCTTCCCTGCTCGCCGCATAAGTCTCCAGGGCTTCGAGCCAAGCGCGCTCGATTTCCCGTGCCGCCTCGCATTCCAGTTGTCCTTCATACATGCCGAAATGTGGTGATCTGCCGTGGGCCACGAAAGTCTCGTAATACTCGGTCTCCAATTGCCTGACCGTCGCGAACGCCGGGTCTGTCTGATAGTCGAGAGCGCTGACCTCTAAAGGTTCCATTGGAATAACTGGTTGTACAATGAAGCGACCGATGACAGGCCATCCCGAGACCTCTTGCTGGAAAAAGCGGTAGATACGCGCTTCATCCGAGCGCGGACTGAAAAAGCCCCACTGGAATACGCTCAGCACAACCACGGTCGTCGCCAGAAGCATCTGGAATGCGCGCAATGTAACCGGAATCCGCACGGGTTTGGGCCGGATGATGTCAGCGTAGAGCCAGAAGAACAGGGCAACGGCGAGCAGACTGGACACTTCCAGCAGGCTGGGTTCGGCAACCGCACTGTAGAACCACCAGTTGAAGTGGTCGCGGCAAGAAAGGCTAAGCGTGGAATAGAGGTGAGGCAGATACCACAAGAAGCTGCAAACCACGATGATACTTGTCGTCATCCAGGCAGACTCGACTGGCTTCTTGTTCTTCCGTCGTCGAACCCGATGTCTCCGGTGCCTCAATCGCATGGTGTCTCCCGACACAACCCTAGCGGTAATCATAAGCCTATTTCGAGAGGGACTTGTTCCGATGTGATCCCCCAAAACGAAAACGCCCCGGCCGCAGGGCCGGGGCGTTCTGGTCAAGGGTTGGAGAGACCCTTAATCCTGTTCGTGCAGCCAGGCGGCGTGCTTGGGCGCGCGCTTGGTCCGGCTCCATTCCTCGATCATGTCCGGGGCGACGCGTTTGAGCTCGGCCATCTGCTCGTCGGTGCCGGTATTGGCCGCCAGTTCGAGACGGTGGCCGTTCGGGTCGAAGAAGTAGATCGACTTGAAGATGCCGTGATTGACCGGGCCGAGCACGTCGAGGCCTTCGGCTTCGATATGGTCCTTGGCGGCCAGCAGGGCGTCCATGTCCTCGACCTCGAAGGCGATGTGCTGGACCCATTCCGGCGTATTGCCGTCGCGGCCCATCTCCGGCGAGTTGGGCAGTTCGAAAAAGGCCAGGACATTGCCCATGCCGGCGTCGAGGAAGACGTGCATGTAGGGATCCGGCGCCTTGGTGGACGGCACCTCGTTCTCGGCGATGGCGAGCTTGAAATCCATGCCCATCACGCGCTGGTAGAACTCCACGGTCTCCTTGGCGTCCTTGCAGCGATAGGCCACGTGGTGGATGCGCTTGAGATTGACGGTCATGTCTGCCTCCTCATGAGGGACATGCACCTGCGGTACATGTCCCTGGAACTTTCATCCTTCCCCTTGATGGGGAAGGTGGGCCGAAGCAAAGCTTCGGGTCGGAAGGGGTGAACCCCGGTGCTTGTCCGGGAGACACCTCGCCCCCACCCCCTCCACCGCACGTTCCGTGCGGTCCCCCTCCCCCATCAAGGGGGAGGATGAGGGAGGGTTGGCGCCGCTGGACCCTATGCGTTTTCCGTTTCCTTCGTGCTCAGCACGCCGCGCTTGATCTGGTCGCGCTCGATGCTTTCGAACAGGGCCTTGAAATTGCCCTCGCCGAAGCCCTCGTCTTCCTTGCGCTGGATGAATTCGAAGAAGATCGGGCCGATCGCCTTCTCGCCGAAGATCTGCAGCAGCAGGCGCGGCTGGCCGCCTTCGGTCGTCCCGTCGAGCAGGATGCCGCGCTTTTGCAGCTCGTCCTTCGGCTCGCCATGGCCCGGCAGACGCTCGTCGAGCATGTCGTAATAGGTGCCCGGCGGCGGCGTCATGAACGCCACGCCGCATTCCTTCAGCTTGTCCCAGCATTCGATGAGGTTGTCGCAGGAGAAGGCGATGTGCTGGATGCCTTCGCCCTTGTACTCGCGCAGGTATTCCTCGATCTGGCCGACGCCGTCCGACTTCTCCTCGTTCAGCGGGATGCGGATCAGCCCGTCCGGCGCCGTCATGGCGCGCGACAAGAGGCCGGTATACTCGCCCTTGATGTCGAAATAGCGGATCTCGCGGAAATTGAAGAGGTCCTCGTAATACTTCGCCCAGTAGTCCATCCGGCCCTTGTAGACATTGTGGGTGAGGTGATCGATCACGTTGAAGCCGCAGCCCTTCGGGTGGCGGTCGACGCCGTCAAGGTACTCGAAATCGATGTCGTAGATGGAGTGGCCGTCCTCGAACCGGTCGATGAGATAAACCGTGGCACCGCCAATGCCCTTGATGGCCGGCAGGCGCAGTTCGGAGACACGTGTCTCGGTCTCGACCGGCTGGGCGCCCTTCTCCAGGGCGAGCGCGTAGGCGCGCTTGGCGTCCTTGACGCGAAAACCCATGCCCGAAGCGGACGGGCCGTGCTCGGCGGCGAAGAAGGCGGCCGGCGTGCCCGGCTCGTAATTGATCAGGAAGTTGATATCGCCCTGGCGCCACAGCTCGATGTCCTTGGAGCGGTGATTGGCGATGTGCACGAAGCCCATCGTCTTGAAGACGGGCTCGATGAGGCCGCGTTCCGGTGCCGTGAACTCGACGAATTCGAAGCCGCAAAGGCCCATCGGGTTTTCGAACAGGTCTGCCATGTCTCGTCTCCAGGGTTGGGTGTGGCGGCGCTGTCCGCGTGCAGCACGGGCAGAACGCCTATTTGAGCGCTTCGATACCAGTTTGGTTGCTATTGCGTCAAGTTGTGATTGCAACTAATATGGCGGTATGAGTGAGCCGAGATCCCTGTCCGCCTCCGCGCCGGGCGATGCCATCGATCTGGAGAGCTACTGGCCCTACCAGGTCACGGTGCTGGCCGATCTGATTTCCCGCCGCACGGCGGAGATCGTGAAGCGCGAGGGCGAGCTGAACCTGTCGCAATGGCGGGTGCTTGCGGCGATCGCGGAACGGCCGGGCCGTACCGCGGCGGAGGTGGTCGCCATGACGCCGATGGACAAGGGGATTGTCAGCCGCGCCACGAAGGCCCTGCTGACCGCCGGTCTTCTGGTGCGTCAGGCCTCCCAGGTCGACGGGCGTGTGAGCCATCTTTTCCTGACCGACAAGGGCGATACGCTCTACCAGCGTCTGCGCCCGCACGTCGAAGCCATTCCCCGCGCCACCGAGACTTTCCTGGACGCCGAGGAACAGGCGGCTTTTTGCACGCTGGTCCGGCGTCTCGCCGGGGCGATGCCGGACACGCCGCCGGGCCGCTAGCTCCGCGCTCATCAAATATCACGCATTTCCCGCCGATCATTGTGTATAGACAGGTTCGGGCAGGGAGGCGCTTGTTGGTCATCCGGAACCTCGCCATCGTCGGTCTTCATGTCGTCCTGTCGGCGGTTCTCGCGGCCGTGACGGCGGCGCTCGTCTATGGCGTGCTTTACGACGCGCTGGGCGCGGCGCGGGCGCAAACGCTGCAATCCTATATCCGTATGCGGGCCGCGCGCGAGCAGGCCGTGTTCGACCGTGCCGAGACCTTCATCCTGGCCGCGGAAGCCGCGTTCGAGCGTCGTCTCGCCCTGCTGGACGTGGCCGATGCGGATGCGCAATTCGACGGTTTCTTTCCGGCCCATGGCGACGGGACACGGCGCAGCGCGCCGGCGCTGTTCGACGGGATGGAGCTGCCCGGCGGCGACCATGTCTACGGGGTCGGCGCCTTTCTCGGCGACGGCGAGGCGATGACGCCGCAGGAGGAGCAGCGCTATCTGGCCGGTTTCCACGCCGTGCGCACGGTCGGCGAGGCGCATCTGCAGACCTTCTCCAGCCTGTACTACTTCACGCCCGACCGGCGCATGGTGATGTTTGCGCCGGAGCGCCCGGACCGGCTGGAATTCTACCGGTTCGATGCGCCCGCGGACTTCCCGCTCGAGGCCGACGAGGATCCGCGCCTCTTCTCCACGCAGACCAATCCGGACAGCGAGATGCAATGCACCCCGCTCTCCCGCTTCGTCTATCGCGACCAAGGCGAGCGTTCGGCCACGGCTTGCCGCAAGCCGGTCCGCCGTGACGGCGAGTTGCTGGGCGCCTTCGGTACCTCGATCATGATGACGGACCACCTGGCGCGCGCCCTGGAGGGTCCGCCCGCGGGCGGGGTGAATCTGATGTTCGGCCGCGACCGCCAGGTCATCGCGCGCGGCCGTCCGGATTCGAGCGAAGGCCGGGTCGAGGTCGATCCGGTCGAGGTGATGGCCTATCTGGCCGAAGATCCGCGCCCGCGCGGCGTCGTTCGCGCCCGCGCGCTCGGCCAGATGATCGCCTTCGGCCGTATCGACGGGCCGGACTGGTATTTCGTCTCGGTCATCCCGACGGACGATATCGGCGCCGAGGCGGCCCGCAAGGCCTGGATCGTCTTCGCGGTCGTACTCGCCGCCTCGCTGGCGCTGGCCGGTCTGCGCGGCGTGCTCAGCCGGCGGCTGCCTCTGCGCCGCCTGATCCGCCGGCGCCGCAACACTGCGGGGCCCCGACAGCCCGGGCCGGGCACGGAATAAGCACTGGCCAGCCTGCGCCTCACAGCGTATGAGGGCGCGCCCTTTCACCTACAGGATACCAAGAGCCCATGAGCGCGTCCCTCGACAAGCTGCGCAATATCGCCATCGTCGCCCACGTCGACCACGGCAAGACCACCCTGGTCGACCAGCTTCTCCAGCAGTCCGGCACGCTGGGCGAACGCGCGGCCGTGTCCGAGCGGATGATGGACTCCAACGACCTGGAAAAGGAACGGGGCATCACCATCCTGGCCAAGAATACGGCGGTGACCTGGGGCGACTGGAACGTCAATATCGTCGACACGCCCGGACACGCCGATTTCGGCGGCGAGGTGGAGCGCGTCCTGTCCATGGTCGACGGCGTCCTGCTGCTGGTCGACGCGGTGGACGGGCCCATGCCGCAGACCTCCTTCGTCACCAAGAAGGCGCTGGCCCGCGGCCTCAAGCCCATCGTGGTGGTCAACAAGGCCGACCGTCCCTCGGCGCGTCCGGACTGGGTGGTCGACCAGACCTTCGACCTGTTCGACCGTCTCGGCGCCGACGAGGACCAGCTCGACTTCCCCGTCGTCTACGCCTCGGCCCTGCAGGGCTGGGCCTCCAACGAGGCCGGTGAGACCGGCACCGACATGACGCCGCTGTTCGAGATGATCACGCGGCATACGCCGAAGCCGGAAGTCGATCCGGACGGGCCGCTGCAGCTGCAGGTCTCGGCGCTGGACTATTCTTCCTTCACCGGCGTGATCGGTATCGGCCGCGTCGCCCGCGGCCGGGTGAAGAAGAACCAGCCGGTCACCGTGGCCAAGGCGGACGGCCGCCAGGTGAAGGGCAAGATCCTGCAGATCTTCGGCTTCCACGGTCTCGACAAGGTCGAGCGCGACAGCGCCCAGGCCGGCGATATCATCACCTTTACCGGCATCGAGGACCTGACGATCTCCGACACGGTGTGCGACCCGGACCATGTCGAGGCGCTGCCCCTGCTGTCCGTCGACGAGCCCACCCTGTCGATGACCTTCCAGGTCAATGACAGCCCGTTCGCGGGTCGGGAAGGCAAGTATGTCACCTCGCGCAATATCAAGGACCGGCTCGACCGCGAGCTGATCCACAATGTGGCGCTGAAAGTCGTCCAGCAGGACGATGCGGACAAGTTCACCGTCTCCGGGCGCGGCGAACTGCACCTGTCCATCCTGATCGAGACCATGCGCCGGGAAGGGTTCGAGCTGGCCGTCGGACGGCCGCGCGTGGTGCTGAAGGAAGAAAACGGCGAGACGCTGGAGCCCTATGAGAGCCTCACCGTCGATATCGAGGAAGAGCACCAGGGCGCCATCATGGAACGGCTCGGCCAGCGCAAGGCCGACATGAAGAACATGGTTCCGGACGGCAACGGCCGGGTGCGGATCGACTATGTCGTCCCGACCCGCGGCCTGATCGGTTTCCGCTCCGAATTCCTCACCCTGACCTCCGGCTCCGGCCTGATGTTCCACACCTTCGACCACTACGGCCCGCGCAGCCATGGCGATATCGGCCAGCGCCACAACGGCGCCATCGTCTCGATGATCGACGGCAAGGCGCTGGGCTTCGCCCTGTTCAACCTGCAGGAGCGCGGCAAGCTGTTCATCGGCCATGGCGTGGACGTCTACGAGGGCATGATCATCGGCGTGAATGCCCGCGAAGAGGACATGATCGCCAACCCCACCAAGGGCAAGAAGCTGACCAATATGCGCGCCTCGGGCACGGACGAGAACATCGTCCTCACCCCGCCGGTCAAGCTGACCCTGGAATACGCCCTGGAATTCATCAACGACGACGAACTCGTCGAAGTGACCCCCCAGTCCATCCGCATCCGCAAGGTCTGGCTGAAGGAACACGAGCGCAAGAAGGCCAGCCGCGGCGGGTGACGCAAGCGGGTACGCTTCCTTTCCGACGTCACCATTTCTCCCGGATAGCGCTGACGCGCTTCCGGGAAAACTGTGTGGGGGAAGGCAGAGCCAGACCCGCCACGGCGCTGTGCGCCCGGAGCCGGCGGCGGCGGAAAAGCTCCCCCGCAACACCTACAACACCGTCATCCCACGGCTTGTCCGGGGGACCTCGACCAACCTGTTTGCCGGCTCTCTACGGCCGTCCTCACAGCGAAATCGCCAGCCTGCCAGCTGAGGTCCCCCGGACAAGCCGTGGGATGACGGTGTATGTGGGGGATAAATGCGGGGCAGGGACAGGCGCCGCACCGAACCCTGCACAATCCTCATCCCGGATGCGCGCGGATCAATCGGTGCTGCCAGGCGGGAAACGTGCGTTTCACCCTCGCCTTGCTCAGAGCACCAGGTGCTGACTGAAGCCATACCGCCCCCTCGACACGCGCCGCGCACCCGGCTAACCCTTCCTGCAACACAATAATCCAACGCGGGAGGTCCCCATGCTCGATACTCTGTTTTCCCTTGAAGGCCGCACGGCGCTGATTACCGGCGGGTCGCGCGGGATCGGCGAGATGATTGCCGAGGGGTATGTGCGCGCCGGGGCGAAAGTCTACATCACGGCGCGCAAGGCGCCGGAATGCCTGGCCACGGCGGAGCGGCTGTCCAAGCTGGGCACCTGCATCGCCCTGCCGGCGGACGTGTCCGGTGCGGACGGCGCGAAGGCGCTGGCGAAACAGTATCTCGAGCATGAGGACACGCTGGACATTCTGGTCAACAATGCCGGTGCGGCCTGGGGCGAGCCTTTCGAGACCTTCCCCGAGGGCGGCTGGGACAAGGTGATGGATCTCAACGTGAAATCGCCCTTCTTCCTGACCCAGGCGCTGTTCGGCGCGCTGAAAGCGAAGGCCACGGCCGAGCGTCCGTCCAAGGTGATCAACATCGCCTCGATCGACGGTCTGTCGGTGAACATGCTGGAGACCTATTCCTACGCCGCCTCCAAGTCCGGCCTGATCCACCTGACCAAACGCATGGGGCTGGAACTGGTGAAGTCGAACGTGGTCGTCTCGGCTATCGCGCCGGGCGCCTTCGCGTCCAACATGAACAAGGCCGCGCGCGATCATGCCGACGTGGTGTCCGATCACGTGCCCGCCGGCCGCATCGGCTCGCCCGAAGACATGGCCGGCGCGGCGATCTACCTGGCCTCGCGGGCGGGCGACTATGTCGTCGGCTCCACCCTCATCGTCGACGGCGGCGTGGCCCATACGCGCGGCTGAGGCCGAACGGGTTCCGCGGCGTCCTTCCTCCTGACGGGGAAGGATGAAGCAAGACCATCAGACAAGAAAACGGGCGCCGGAGACATCTCCGGCGCCCGCTTCCTTTCGGCCGTGCGGCCGGGCTATTCGCCCAGGCGGCGCACCTCGATCTCGCCCATGTCGAGTTCGCGGATCGAGTCCTCGATCTGCGCGACATCGCCGACGATCAGCCAGACCAGCTGTTCCGGATGCACGACCTCCTGTGCCGCGGCACGGACCTCGTCGAGGTCGAGCGAGCGGTAGCGGTCGGTCAGCGTTGCCGGGAAGTCCCAGTCACGCCCCAGATTGTGGCTGTTCACCAGGCTGTTGCGCACGGCGGCGGCCGTCTCGAACTGGCCGGGCAGGGAGCGTGTATTGTTGTTGATCGAGCGCTCCAGCTCCTCTGGCGTCGCCGGGTTTGTGGAGGTGAACTCGGTGAACTCCCGCTGGAGCTCCGCCAGGCTGTCGGCCGTGCGGTCGGTCTGCACCGGCGCGTAGACGATCCAGGGCCGCTGGCCGCGGGCGCCCCACAGCAGGGTCTGGGCGCCATAGGACCAGCCCTTGTCCTCACGCAGGTTCATGTTGACCCGGGCCGAGAAGGAGCCGCCGATCGCGTCGTTCATCGCGGCATAGACTTCCGGATTCGCCACCGTGCCTTCCGGACCGATCAGGCCGGCCAGGATCAGCGATTGCGGCGAATTGGGACGGTCCACCAGGATGATGCGGGCACTGTCCGCATTCTCCGCCCGCGACAGGTTCTTCTGCGGCAGGGGCATGTCCGGCGCATCCCAGCGGCGGAAGGCCCGTTCCAGCATCGGCGTGATCGCGTCCAGCGTCGTGTCGCCGACGATGAACAGCGTCGCATTGTCCGGACGCAGCCAGGCGCGCTGGTGGGCAACGAGGTCGTCGCGGGTGAAGCCGGACACATTCTCCGGCGTGCCGGACCCGGTGAAGGGCACGGAATAGGCATGCCCCTCGCCATACATTTCCGGCGGCAGCATGCGCAGGGCGATGGCGATCGGATTGGCCATTTCCTGCTGGATGCCGTTGAGCGTCTGCTCGCGGATCCGCTCGATGTCGTCGTCCGCGAAGGTCGGATCGGTGATCACCGTCGCCATGAGGTCGAGCGAGTCCCGCAGGTTGGACGACAGGGCCGAGAGCGTCACCGTCGACTGGTCGAGGCCCGACCCGGTCGACAGGTTGGCGCCCAGGCTTTCCGCTTCCGCGGCGATCTCCAGCGCGTCCATCCGGCCGGCGCCCTCGTCCAGCATGTTCATGGTGAAGCTGTTGAGGCCGACCTGGCCGCCCTCCACGGCATCGGCCGCATATCCGGCATCGAACACCATGCGCATCTCGACGACGGGAACCGCGTCGCGGCGCACGAAGACGACGTCGATGCCGTTGGAGAGCTCGGTGGTCTCGACGGACGGCCAGACCAGTTCCGGCGTTTCTGCCACGACCGGCAGGGCCGAGCGGTCGGCATCGGTTTCCACGCTCTGATAGTCACCGAAGGGCAGCACGGTGATTTCGTGCGAGCCCGTGGTCAGCCATTCGTTCGCCGTGGCTGTGATAGCCTCGGCTTCGGCCGAATTGATGCGTTCCAGATAGGTGCGCCAGAAGCCCGGATCGTTGGCGTAGAGCTGGCCCTGGGCGAGGGTGACGGCCTTGCCGCCGAACCCGCCGATTTCTTCCAGCCCGCGCACCATGGATGCATTCGTACGGGTGCGGGCGGCCTGGAGTTCGTCCTCGGTCGGGCCCTCCTCGAGCAGTTCGGCGACGATCTCGTCGATGCGCGCCGAGGCCTCGGCCGGGTCCTCGCCCGGATTGAGCGTCACCTCGATATGGAACTGGCTGGCCAGCTGGTGTTCCTCGACATAGGCCACGGCGCGGGTCGCGACCTGGCGCTCGAAGACGAAGTCGCGATAGAGGCGCGAGGTGCGGCCGCCGCCGAGCACGGTGGCGAACAGCTCCAGCTGGGCGCGTTCCTCGGTGATACGGCCCGGCACGACCCAGGTGCGGTAGAGGCGCGCCTGCGGCACGTCGTCATACATGGTCTCGGTCGTATTGCGGTCGCGCTCCGGGATCCACTGGTCCATGCGCGTGGTCGGCGGACCCACCGGGGCGTCGCCGAAATAGCGCTCGACCAGCGGGCGGGCTTCTTCGGCGTCGATATCGCCGGCCAGCACCAGCACAGCGTTCGAGGCGCCGTAATACTGGCGGAACCACTCCTGCACGTCTTCCAGCGAGGCGGCGTCGAGGTCGTCCATCGAGCCGATCGTGGAGTGGGCATAAGGATGGCCTTCCGGGAAGAGGGCGCGCAGCTGGGAATACTCGACCATGCCATAGGGCTGGTTGTCGCCCTGGCGCTTCTCGTTCTGGACGACGCCGCGCTGCTCGTCGAGGCGCTCCTGGTCGATGGCGCCCAGAAGGTGCGTCATGCGGTCGGATTCCATCCACAACGCCATATCCAGCGCCGGGGTGGGGACGGTCTGGAAGTAATTGGTCCGGTCGAACCAGGTGGTGCCGTTCATGCCGGTGGCGCCGACCTGTTCGAAGGGGCCGAAATAATCGTCATTGTAATTTTCCGACCCGTTGAACATCAGATGCTCGAACAGGTGGGCAAAGCCCGTGCGGCCTTCCGGCTCGTTGGCCGAGCCGACGCCGTACCAGACCGACACGGCGACGATGGGCGCCTTGCGGTCCTCGTGGACGACGACGGTGAGCCCGTTCTCCAGCTCGAAGCTTTCGTACGGAATGTCGATATCGGGCATCTGGGCCTGTGCCAGCCCGCCGATCGAAACGACCGCCACGAGTGCGGCCGCAAGAAGCTTTTTCATGGTCTACCCCTAACCCGTTTCACAGGATGCATGACGGCAGGGTGCAACGTGGGGCACGGCCGGGGTAAGTAAATTCCCCGTAATGTCGTGCTGCGCCGCAGGGTCAGGCTTTGTGTTTGCGCGCCGCATGGCGCTTGGCCTTGGAGACATTGCCGCAGGTGGCCATGTCGCACCAGCGCCGCCGGCCGGCCTTGGACGTGTCCAGGAACAGCCAGCCGCATTGCTCGCCATCGCATTGCTTGAGCCGTTCGCGCGGCGCGTCGCCCAAAAGGTCGACGGCGTTCATGACGATGGGGGCGAGAAAACGGCTGTCCGCCGGCGCGTCCGACCAGTCGAGCCGGGCATGGCCCTCGCGGATGCGCAAGGGCCAGCCTGATGCAGGCGGTCTAGCCGCGTTCGAGCATGAACTCGCCTTCGCCGGCGCCGCGCATGGTCGCGGTGCAGTCGTCGATCTCCGCGTCCGGATCGAAGGGGCAGGCGAACCCGTCCGCCTCCATAACGCGGATGTGCAGGTCGCGGCCTTCGCGGACTTCGTAACGGCATACGGCGGAAAGAACGTCGCTGGCGCGCACGGTCTCGAACTCGCCGGAGCGGCGGGCCCGTTCGGAACGCTCGGTTTCGCCGTCCTCGGTCTGGAAGGTACAGGCGAGGCTGCCATGCCCGATGATCCGGATGCTGACATCGGACGTGGCCGGAGCGGCCTGAAGGGCGAGGCCCAGGGACGCGGCGAGGGTCAGTGTGGAGATGCTCATGTCTTCCTCCCATTGGTTATGCCGGGAGTATGCGCCTCTCCTCAAATTGATTCAATAGTACATGAACTATTGAATCAACATGTGCCGCCCAGAGCCGGTGCCAGGGCGTCGCAGACTTCCGGATGGCCCTGACAGCAATCGGAGACCAGATAGCCGACGATTTGCGAGATCGCGTCCAGATCCACCGCATAGATGCGCGAGCGTCCGCTGGGGCGCATGTCAACCAGACCGCCTTGGCGCAGCACGTTGAGATGGGAGGAGAGATTATTCTTCGCCACATCGACCCGCCGGGCCAGTTCGCCGGCCGGCATGCCTTCCGGGCCGGCGGAGATCAGGGTTCGGAAGATGCGCAGGCGAGTCGGATGACCCAGGGCTGACAGCCGCGCTGCGGCCCTGTCGTCATCCATCCGGTTTTTCATTTCAATGGTCATTGAACAGTTGAATCGTTTCGTATAGGCGAGGCGGGAATCGCAGTTCGGAGCCATCATGCCCCTCTCCCGCCCGCAAGGCCAATCCACCGCCCGCCCGCTTGTCCGGATCGTCCCGATGGCGGCCGCGATTGCCACCGCCGCTCTGACTCAGGCAATGCCGGCTATCGCCGAAACGCCGGGCTTCACGCTGAGCGGAGAAACGCGGCTGCGCTACGAGACGCTGGACGGACAGTTCCGGGCCGGCGGGTCGGGCGGCGATCAGGCGCTCTTCTCGCGCAGCCTGCTGCATGCGCAATACGATACCGGTCCCGTCGCGCTGGGCGTCGAACTGCAGGACAGCCGCTCCTGGCTGGACGATAGCGGCACGCCGCTGAGCTCGAGCTATGTCAATCCGCTGGACATTCTCCAGCTCTATGCCCGCATCGACATGCCGTCCCTGTTGATCGGCGAAGGCGAGGCTTCGCTGACCTTGGGCCGCCAGACTGTGAGCATCGGCTCGAAACGCCAGATCGAACGGGTGAGCTATGCCAATGTCATCAAGAACTATACCGGGTTTCATTACGAGACGTCGAATGCCCGCGGCGACGAGTTTCACCTGGTCGCGGTCGTGCCGATCTCGCGCCTGCCGCGTGATCGCACCGCGCTGGGCGACAACGAGCTGGAGGCCGATGAGGAAGAGTGGAACCGGCGCATCTGGGCGGCACATTATCGCCGGGCTGACATCTTTCCGAGCCTCGCTTCGGACATCATGGGCGAGGCCTTCGTCTACGGGCTGACCGAGCGTGACACCGCCGACGTGCCGACGCCGAACCGGCAGTATGTCGCGCCGGGCTTCCGGCTCTATCGCGCGCCGCAGACCGGACAGTGGGACATGGACATCGAAGGCGTCTGGCGCCTGGGCCGGCGCCGGGCGACGCGGGATGCGGACGATACGGAAAGTCTCGATGTCAGCGCGACCATGCTGTTCGCGGCGGTCGGCTACACGTTCGATCTGCCCTGGCAGCCGCGCCTGGCCGCGGAATACTACTGGGCCAGCGGCGACGAGGACCCCGATGACGGGCGGTTCGACCAGTATGAGCGCCTGTTCGGCTCGCGCCGCACCGATCTGAACAATACCAGCCTGCACGGTCCGCTCACTCCGGCCAATCTGAGTGCGCCGGGCGTGCGCCTGGAGCTGGAGCCCGGACCGCGCTGGGAGGGCCGCATCGCCTGGTCGGCCGCATCGCTGGCCAGCGAGACCGATGCCTGGGTGATCGCGCGCCTGCGCGATCCTTCGGGCCAGTCCGGCCGCTTTCTTGGACACACGCTCGACGGCCGTCTGCGCCATCATCCGGTGCCCGATCGCGTGGAGCTGTCCGTCGGTGCTTCGGCCTTCTTCGCAGGCGAGTTTCCCGGCAATGTCCCCGGCGGTCCGGGCACCGACACGACGCTCCTGGGCTACGGCCAGGTCGTGTTGAGCTTCTAGACCTTCTTCACGAACTCGCTCTTCAGGCCCATCTGGCCGACGCCGTCGATGCGGCAGTCGATGTCGTGATCGCCCTCGACCAGGCGGATATTCTTCACCTTGGTGCCGACCTTTACCACCTGGGACGAGCCCTTCACCTTGAGGTCCTTGATCACGGTGACGGTGTCGCCGTCGGCCAGCGGCGTGCCGTTGGCATCGCGCCAGACGGGGCCGGCGTCCGCGCCGCCGCCGGGCGTCCATTCATGGGCGCATTCCGGACAGACCAGCAGGGCGCCGTCCTCATAGGTGTAGACACAGCCGCATTCGGGGCAGGGCGGGAATTCGCTCATCTCGTGTTTCCTTCAGGCACGATGGAAGCATCGGGAGTTAAGGGCTCCGCCGGACCTTGTCGATCCGCCAGGTGCGGGCGCCCGCACTTGGCGCTCACAATCCGCGGACCGCCTGGACGATGTTCAGCACCACCGCCGCGTTGAACAACAGGCCCAGCACGGTCATCACCGCGGCGAAGGCGCCGACACCGGCGAGCATCACGGCGCGCAGGGGGATCATCATGACGGCCCGGGCGCGTTCCGGCCCGGCCCAGCGCGGACGGTTCAGCCGTTCGGTGAGATCCCGGAAACCGCCGCGCCAGAGATTGACGGTGACGAAAATCCACACCGCCACCGCGACGACCGGGGCCATCCGGAATGCCAGTGCCATGCCCGGCACGGCCAGCAAGCCCTCGATCTCGTCCACGCGCGACACCCTTGTCCAAGGACACCCGTCATAGCGTGTCGCGGCGTCTCGCGCCACTGGCGGCCGGGCCGGGGCCGCCGCTATTTCGCGGCGTCGGCGGCCGGCAGGACGGCGGACGGGCTGTCCGCCCGTTCCGCGGGCAGGGTGAAGAGGAAGGTCGCGCCGCTGCCCGGTTCGCTTTCCACCCAGATATCCCCGCCATGCCGCTCGATCGACTGGCGCACCATGGCCAGGCCGATGCCGGTGCCCGGATAGGCTTCGTGCGAATGGAGGCGCTGGAAGGGCGCGAAGATCTTTTCGGCGAACTTCACGTCCAGGCCGATCCCGTTGTCGCTGACGGCGAAAATCCAGCGGTCCCCGTCCCGCCGCGCGCTCAGATCGATCTCCGGTATCGCGTAGCTGCGGTATTTCAGGGCATTGCCGATGAGGTTCTGGAAGATCTGGGTCAGCAGGACCGTGTCGGCCTTCACCACGGGCATCTCGCCAACGGTGATGCGCGCCTCGCTCTCCGCGATCACGGCGTCGAGGTTTTCCATGGCCCGGGCGATCACCGCCGAAACGTCGACCGGTTGGCGTTCCAGCGGCTGGCTGGCCAGGCGCGAATAGGTCAGGAGATCGTCGATCAGGCGCTGCATGCGATGCGCCGCATCGACGAGAAAGTCCAGATTGCGGCGGCCGTCCTCGTCCAGCTGTTCCCCGTAACGGCGGCGGGTAAGGCCGGAAAAGGCGGCGATCTTGCGCAGGGGTTCCTGCAGGTCGTGCGAGGCCACCGTGGCGAAGCGGTCGAGCTCCTCGTTGGACCGTTCCAGCTTTTCGTGCGCCTCCCGCAGGGCCGTCACGTCGGTCATGACGGCATAGCTGCGCAGGGGGCGCCCCTCCCGGTCGCGTTCCAGGAAGGAGGAGAGCAGCACGTCGACCTTGCTGCCGTCGCTGCGCACGAAACGGTAGGGCAGATTGGTGTTGACGCCGGTCGAGAACAGTTCGGGCAGATTGACCTCGATCGCGCGCTGGCGCGACTCGGCATCGAGAAACTCGGCCGACTTGCGGCCGATCACCTCGTCACGGCGATAGCCCAGATGGGCGAGCCAGTAGTCGCTGACTTCCACGATATACCCGTCCGCATCGATCGTGTGCATCATGGCCGGCGTGGCGCGATAGATGCGTTCGAAGCGTTCGCGCCGCTCTGCCAGCTCGGCTTCCGCGCGTTGTGCCGCATCGATATTCCAGATCATGCCGCTGGCGGCGCGGGCGGTGCCGTCCGGTCCCCAGTCCACGATATTTCCCGTCACCCGGTACCAGACCCAGGCGCCGTTCCGGTCGCGCAGACGGTATTGTGTGTCGATGACGGTCTGCTCGCCCGCGCGGTGCTGGGCGACGATGCCGGCCAGCGTGCCGATATCGTCGGGATGAACGCGCTCGCGCAGGGCGTCGATATCGAGTGTCCCGTCGGCCTGGTCGGAGAAAAGTTCGGCTGCGACGGAGCCGCGCAATTCGATGATATCGGCGATGAAGTCGTGGCGCCACAGGCCGACGGCAGCGGCGTCTACGGCCTCGGCGAGCTGCTGGTCGCGCTGCTGGATCTTCTGTTCGTTACGCACGCGTTCGGAAATGTCGGTGATGAAACCGTCAGCGGATCGCGGCCGGCCTCCGGCCGCATACTCGGTGACGCGCCCGCGGATATGGATGTGGATCCATCCATCGGTTTCCGAGCGGTAGCGGGCGATGGCGTCGATCGTGTCTGTCCCGCCGCGCGTCATGGCTTCGATGGTCTCCCGCGCGCCCTCGACATCGTCCGGATGGAGCCGTTCGGCCCAGTCATCAAAGGTAATGCGGGCATCGCGCGGCGGCAGGCCCATCATTTCCGAAATGATCCCGGTTACATCACCGACGCGCGTCTGCAGATCGAAATGCCAGGCGCCCTCGCGTGCACCGGCGAGGGCTTCGCGCAGCCTGGCCTCGCTCTGGTCGAGCTCGGACCGCAGGCGCCGTTCCTCGGTGACGTTGGTGACCGTGCCGGCGATCCGGGTGGCCTTGCCATCCGGCGCCCATTCCACGATCTGGCCGCTGCCGCGCAGCCAGACAACGGACCCGTCCGGTGCCAGCATGCGGAATTCCCATGACTGCGGCTCCGGCGGGGCGCCGGGTGGGCGTTCGGGCGTCGCGCACATGTCAAGGAACAGCGCCCGCCCCTCCTCTCGGTCTTCGGGGGGCATGGCGTCCGCCCACCGGCTGGCCGGCACCGCCTCGTCCGGCTCGGTGATGCCCAGCAGATTGGCCAGCAGGCCCGTCGCCCTGAGCGTGCGGGCGTCGAGGTCGACGCTCCAGGCGCCTTCCTTGGCCGAATCGACGGCTTCGCGAAGCAGGCGTTCATTGGCGGCGAGCTGGGACTGCAGCACCTTGCGCTCGGTAATGTCCGTGAAAATGCCCGCAGCGACCGTTTCGCTTCCCGGCGTATCGATGCGCCGCCCGCGCGAGCGCAGCCAGATCCAGCGGTCCGTGCGCGCATCCATCACCTCGTAGTCGACATCGAACGTGTCGGTTTCGCCGGAGGCGAGGGCGTCCACCCGGGCGAGAACGGCGCTGCGCTGTTCCGGGCGTATACGCTCGATCAGGCGCTGCTCGTCGGTGTCCCCGGTGTCGCGGCTGAGACCGAGGATTTCGCGGATCGGCCCGACCAGCTTGATTTTGCGGGCATGGGCGTTGAGCTCCCAGACCCCGCACGAGCCGGCCTCGATGGCATTGGTGAGCTGGCGTTCGCGTTCGGCCAGCTTGTCCTCGAGTCTGCGGCGTTCGGTAACGTCGGCGAGCACGCCGGAAAGGCGCAGCGCCGACCCGTCGCGGGTGAATTCGGAGACGCGGCCGCGCATTTCCAGCCAGCGCCACTCGCCGTCCGGCCGCCGCGCCTGGAAGACGATCTCCAGGGGGACATCGGGCGTTCGCCTGAGCGCGTCGATGGCGCCGGATACCTCGCCGCGCATCTCGGGGACGACCGTGTCAAGGAGCTGGTCCAGCCGTATCGTCGCGTCGGCGGTTCCGATGCCGAGGAATTCGTTGATGAAGCCGCGCGCCGACCCCAGGCCGGTCTGCAGATTGAGGGAGAAGGCCCCCTCATTGGCCGAGGCCAGGGCCGCGCGCAACTGGATGTCGCTGGCTTCCAGCCGGGCGCGCAGCGAACGTTCGTCCGTGATGTCCCGGATGATCAGGAGCGTGCCGATGGGGTGGCCGTCATCGCCGGTGATCCGGCTGGCGGTCGTCTCGCCGTCGAGGGTCCGGCCGCTGCGTGTCGTGTAGCGCGCCGCGAACTCCCGGGTCTGCCGTGTATCGTCGAGACCGAAATCCGTGGCCGCCATGCGGTCGAATTCGCGTGGAACCGCGAACAAGATGTCGCCGCGCTGTCCGGCCAGCACGCGCTCCTCCTGCCTGAACAGGCGCGCCGCGGCCGGATTGACGCCGGCGATCCGGTTGTCGGCATCGAGCATGACAACCGCGACCGGCGCCGCGCTGTAGAGCGCGCGCAGCATCGAATCAGCATTGGCGGTCATGGACCCGTCCGGTCAGAATATCGTCCCATCACGCCTTTTCGAACCAGGCATCGGTTACATTCTGCAACAATCGCGGGCGGAAGGGAAAGGTGCATGTCCGAAGGCTGTTGCGGCGGCAAGCATGACCGGCGGATTGCTGCATCCGCCCATGATGCCGAGGCTGGTCAAGGCGAAATCCGTCGATATGCTCCCTCCGATCGAGCGTGTGTTTGAGGAGTTGTGTTTTGTCCGACACGGGAGGCGTCCGCGCGGATACTGCGCCCATACTTCAGGTCTCGGACCTGACGGTGAACTTCGACACGCCCGACGGGACCGTCAATGCGGTCAAGGGTGTCTCGCTCAAGATCGATCCGGGCGAGTGTCTCGCCGTGGTGGGCGAATCGGGCTCGGGCAAGAGCCAGACCTTCCTGGCGGCGATGGGCCTGCTGGCCTCGAACGGCCGGGCGGAAGGTTCGATCCGGTATCGCGACCAGGAAATCCTCGGACTGTCGCCGCGCAAGCTGAACAGCGTGCGCGGGCGCAAGATGACGATGATCTTCCAGGATCCGCTCACCTCTCTGACGCCGCACATGCGGATCGGCGCCCAGATGCAGGAAGTTCTGGGCATCCATATGGGCCTCAAGGGCGAGGCGGCGGAAAAGCGTGCGCTGGAATGGCTGGACCATGTGCGCATTCCCGAAGCCGGGCGGCGGCTGAAACAATATCCCCACGAGCTCTCCGGCGGCATGCGCCAGCGCGTCATGATCGCCATGTCGATGCTGTGCGAACCGGACCTGCTGATCTGCGACGAGCCGACCACGGCGCTCGACGTCACCGTCCAGGCCGAAGTGCTGGACATCATGGACGAGCTGAAGAAACGGACCGGCGCGGCCCTGGCGCTGATCACCCACGACATGGGCGTGGTCGCCCGCATGGCCGACCGGGCGCAGGTGATGAAGGACGGCGTCTATGTCGAGGAAGGCGATATCGAGGACATCTTCGACCGCCCCAAGAACGACTATACCCGCATGCTGCTGGACGCCATGCCGCGCCTGGACCGTCCCGACCGGCCCGGACACACCGCACTCAAGCCCGTCGCCGACGGCGATACGGCCGAGCCGCTGCTTGAGGTCGACGATGTGAAGGTCCAGTTCCCGATCCGCGTGTCCGGCGGGCTGCGTCCCGAATACAAGACGCTGCGGGCCGTGGACGGGATCAGCTTCGATCTCAAACAGGGCGAGACGCTGGGCGTGGTGGGCGAATCCGGTTGCGGCAAGTCCACCCTGGCCCGGGCCGTGCTGCGCCTGGTGCCGGCCACCGACGGGACCGTCTCGTGGATCGGCCGTGACCTGCTCGGGCTCAAGAAGAACGACATGCGCAAGGCCCGCGAGGACCTGCAGATCGTCTTCCAGGACCCGCTCGCCTCGCTCGATCCGCGCATGACGATCGGCGCCTCCATCGAGGAGCCGATGCTCACCTTCCGCAAGTCGATGAAGAAGAAGGAACGGACCGACGCCGTGCGCGACATGATGAAGCGCGTCGGGCTCGATCCCAACATGATCAACCGCTACCCGCACGAGCTGTCGGGCGGGCAGAACCAGCGCGTCGGCATTGCCCGCGCAATGATCCTCAATCCGAAACTCGTGATCTGTGACGAGGCGGTCTCCGCGCTCGATGTGTCGATCCAGGCCCAGATCGTCGAACTGCTGATCAAGCTGCAGCAGGAACTCGGCCTGTCGATGATCTTCATTTCCCACGACCTGTCGGTCGTGCGCGAGGTCTCGCACCGCGTCATGGTGCTGTATCTGGGCCGCGTCGTGGAAATGGCCGACCGCGACCAGATCTACGAGGATGCGCGCCATCCCTATACCAAGGCGCTGATCTCCGCCGTGCCCGTGCCCGATCCCAAGGTCGAGAAGACCAAGGTCCGCATGCGGCTCGACGGCGAGCTGCCGTCGCCGATGGATACCCGCGCCCAGCTGCGCTTCATGCGCTCCAGACTGATCGACGATCCCGATGCCGAACAATACCGGCCGCAGCTCATCGAGATCGAACCGGGGCACTGGGTCGCCGAACACGATCCGGTCGAGGCGGAGACAGTCTGACGGGGCTGTCACTCGACTTGTGAGGGCAGATGTTTAGGCTCGGCCCCGAACGATCAAGGGGAAGCGTAATGTCCGCAGATTTCGTGTCCGGAGCCCTCAGGCGGGTGCCGCTGGTTCTGATGGCCGCCCTTCTGGTTGCGTGCCAGCCAGCCAGCGAGGCGCCGCAGCCGGAAACGGACTATACCTGGGTCCACGAGGTCTCCGATCTTCCGGCCGACCCGGCGATCCGCTACGGCCGGCTCGGGAACGGGCTGCGCTACGCCATCCGCGAAAACGACACGCCGCCGAACGTCGCCTCCGTACGCCTCGTCTTCAATGTCGGCTCGCTCGCCGAGGCCGAAGACCAGCGCGGCCTGGCGCATTTCATCGAGCACATGGCCTTCAACGGGTCCACCGACGTGCCCGAGGGCGAGATGGTGCCGTTGCTCGAGCGTCACGGCCTGGAGTTCGGCCCGGATACGAATGCCTTCACCGGCTACGAGACCGTCGGCTACCAGCTCGATATTCCCGAAGTCGACGAGGAAACGGTGGACACGGCGCTGTTCCTGATGCGCCAGACGGCCAGCGAACTTCTGATGGACGGCGAGGCCATCGATCGCGAGCGCGGCGTGATCCTGTCGGAGGAGCGCTATCGCAATACGCCGATCCGGCGCTGGAACAATGCCCTCTGGCGTTTCCGCCTGCCCGACACGATCGTGCCGGACCGCGATGCGATCGGTACCGTGGGGGTGATCGAGACGGCGCCGCGTGAACGCCTGGTGGACTACTACGAGAGCTACTACACGCCCGAACGCGCCATGCTCGTCGTGGTGGGCGATATCGATCCGGACGTGATCGAGGCGAAGATCGCGGACGAATTCGCCGGCTGGGAACAGCCCGAGGATCCGCGCGGCGATCCCGATGTGGGAGCGGTGTCCGGGGAGCGCCCGCTCTCCGTGGGCTATTTCCACGATCCGGAAATCTACACGATCTTCACCGTCGATGCGGTGCGCCCGCACGAGCCGGTGCTGGATACCGCGCAGTCGCGCTTCGAGAACAATCTGGCCAATCTGGGCGACGCCATCCTGTCGCGCCGTTTCGCGACGCTGACGAGTTCGGGCACCTCGCCGCTGATCCAGGCCTCGGCCAATCACACCTCGGATTTCGACGTCGCCGACCGCGCCACGGTCCTGGCCATCATGCGGCCGGACCAGTGGCAGGAGGGCGTCGCCGTGGTGGAGCAGGAGCTTCGCCGCGCCATCGAGCACGGTTTCACCGAGGCGGAACTCGCCGAGCAGATCGCCAACCTGCGCACCTCGCTGCGCGATGCCGTGGACCAGGCGGGAACGCGGACGAGCGCCGGGCTGGCCGACCAGACCTGGTCGCGCTGGCGCCAGGACCGTGTGCTGACCACACCGGCCTCCATGCTGGAACGCTTCGAGGCCTCGCTGGACGACGTCACGGTGGACGCGGTCAACGCGGCCTTCCGCGAGCAGTGGGCCGGTGTCGAGCCGCTGCTCTTCCTCGCCTCGCCCCTGCAGATGGAAAACCCGGAAGCGGCGATCCGCGAGGCCTGGACGCAAAGCCGCGAAGAGCCGGTCGAGGCGCCTGAAGAGGCCGGCGTGCAGGACTTCGCCTATGGCGATTTCGGTCCGGCCGGCGAGATCGTCTCGCGCGAGGCGGTCGAGGATCTCGGTCTCGTCCGTTTCCGTTTCGACAATGGCGTCGCGGTGACCTTCAAGCCGACGGACTTCGAGGACGGTTCGATCCGTGTGCGGGTGGATTTCGGCCGCGGCGAACTGGAGCCGCGTGACATGGATGCGGTGGATATCCTCGCCGGATCGGTCTTCACGGCGGCCGGGCTGGGCGAGCACAGCGAGGACGAGGTGAACCGTGTCCTGGCCGGCCGCAATGTCGGCTACGGCTTCGGCGTGGGCGATGACAGTTTCTCGTTCTCGGCGGCGACGACGCCGTCGGACCTGCGCATCCAGTTCGACCTGATCGCCGCCTATCTCACTGATCCGGGTTGGCGCCAGGAAGGACTGGAACAGTTCCGCGCCGTAATCCCGGAAATCCGCCGCAATCTCTATTCCTCGCCCTCCGGCGTGCTGCAGGCCGAAGTGACCCGCATGATCCGCTCCGGCGATCCGCGCTACGGCCTGCCCGACCCCGAACAGGTCGCCGCCATCGACATGGAGGCGATCCGCAGCTTCCTGTCACCGGCGCTCGACGCGGCACCGGTCGAGGTGACCGTTGTCGGCGATATCGGGGAAGAGGCCCTTGTCGCCGCCCTTGCGCCGACGCTGGGGGCGCTGCCGGACCGGGCGGACAGCTGGCCGGACTACGACGATGCCCGCACGATCCGTTTCCCGGACCCGGTCGGGGAGCCTGTCGTGCTGCGCCACAACGGGACCGAGGATCAGGCCATGGCGAATGTCTACTGGCCGACCTTCGACGACAGCGATCCGCGGCGCACCCGCGCGCTCTCCCTGCTGCGGGCCGTGTTCGATCTCAAGCTGACCGAACGCCTGCGCGAGGAGGAGGGCTTCACCTATTCCGCCTTCAACAACACCAACACCTCCGACGTTTATCCGGACTATGGCTATCTTTATGTCGGTGCCGATGTGCGGGTGGAGAATGTGGATGCGACCTATGCGGCGATCGCGGAGCTCGCCGCCGATCTTGCCGCCGGCGAGATTTCCGAGGACGAGGTCCTGCGCGCCCGCCGGCCGCTGCTCGAGCAGATCGAGGACGCTTTCGAGAACAATGGCGCCTGGATGAGCTGGCTCGCCCAGTCCTGGACACATCCGGAACGGCTGGACCGTATCCGCGCGCTGAGCGAGGATTACGAGAGCATTTCGCGCGAGGATCTCGTCGCGCTCGCACAGGAATATCTGCAACCGGAGAATAGTTGGCGCGTTACCATCTTGCCGCGAGACGGCGAGTGAGCGTTCGAAAGGACAGGACGATGAAAAAGCTTGGTTGGATGATGGCCGCCGGTGCGGCCGCTCTGGTTACCGCCTGTTCGTCGGCACCGCCGGCGACCGACGAGGAAGCCATTGCGCGGGCCCGCGACTGCAATACGCCGGAAGACACGGCCATTCCGCAGGTCGATGCGCCGGACAGTGCGCGCAATCCCCAGGCCAATGCCGAAGCGGCAGAAGCCTATCTGGAGATGGCGCGGGGCGAACGTTGCGTCTTCGAACTCGACAGCGGTCTGGTCTTCCGCATCCGTGAGGCCGCCGGCGAGGATGCGCTCTCGCCCGAGCGCGGCGATCTGGTAACCGTCCACTACCGGGGCCTGTTTCCGCATGGCGAGGAATTCGATTCCTCCTATTCGCGCGGTCAGCCGGCAACCTTCCCGTCCGACCGTCTGATCGACGGCTGGGTGGAAGCCCTGCCGCTGATGCGCGTCGGCGAGACCTGGGAACTCTATATCCCGCCGGATCTGGGCTATGGAACGCGCGGCACGCCGGGCGGTCCGATCGGCCCGAACCAGGCGCTCGTCTTCCAGCTCCAACTGGTGGCGTTGCCCGGGGCCGAGCCGGACGAGGCCGGCGAGGACAGCTAGCTGTGAGCTTTCATTAGGTTGTCCATTCGGTCCCGTCCGGGGAAGCTGAAGGTGCTGATCTTTAGCGAACCGGAGGAGGACCGAATGAACGTCCACAAGAATGCCCGTTTGACGTGGCAC
>JAYEGL010000002.1:0-596682 GCA_034659015.1 Pseudomonadota bacterium
TCGATGATAGACCATTCGAAGTCGGTCAACTCGTAGCGGCGACGGCCCATGATCCATATCCTCCTCAAGGACTTTGAATCAGGCTTCGACCAAAAACGGAATCCCGTTTATGAGTTTATGACCTAGCGGCTTCCCGGCCAGTCTCGCGCCCCGTGGATGAGGCGCAGGATCTGGGTGCCGTCCTCCCGGCTCCGGTAGACGATGAGATAGGCCGTTCCGGGCAGGACCAGTTCGCGCGTTTCGGGCAGGCGGCCGGTGCGGCCCGTGGCCGGATAGTCCCGGAGCATGCCGACGGCGTCGAAAATCCGGTCACGCAGGCGAATGGCTGCGTCAATATCGTCCGCGGCAATCCGGGCCATGAGAGCTGTGAGGTCGTCTCGCGCACGTGCCGACCACGACACACTCATGTCTTGCGGGCGGTCTCGATAAGGGCGTCAACCTCGGCAACGACCTGGTCGTGCGGCACGGTCCTGCCGGCATCGGCGTCGCGGATGCCGTCCTTGATGGATTCGATCATCCAGTCTTGATGATCGAAATATTGTTGCAGGGCTTCCTTCACGATCCAGTTGCGGGACCGGTCCTGGGCGCGGGCGAGCGTATCCAGCTTATCGATTGCCGCAGCCTCGATGCGGATTGATATATTTTTCATAACACCGGCTTTGTAATCACTTCTGTTGAAGTGTACCACACCGGTTTTTCCCGCCAAAGTCGCGCATTATTTCGGCCGGTGTATCGCGCAGAGCTTGTTGCCGTCCGGATCGCGCACATAGGCCAGATTCATCGGGCCGATACTGGTCTCGCGCAGGCCCGGCGCGTCCTCGATCGAGGTGCCGCCATGAGCGACGCCGGCATCGTGGAAGGCCTTCACCTGTTCGGGCGAGCTGCATTTGAAGCCGATCGTACCGCCATTGGCGCCGCAGGCAGCCTCGCCGTTGAGCGGTTCGCTGATGCAGAATGTATTGCCGTCATGGCGGTAGAAATAGCGGACATGACCCGTCGGCGCTTCATTGCGCAGGGGCTCGCCGGCTCCCAGCGTGCCCAGCACCGCGTCATAGAATGTCTTCGAGCGCTCGATGTCGCTGGCGCCAACCATGATGTGATTGAACATGTGTCTCGTCCTTCCCCTCAGGCCGCGTCCAGGCCGATGTCGAAATTGGGCGCCGAATGGGTCAGCGCGCCGACGGAAATCACGTCCACACCGGTTTCCGCCACAGCGCGGACCGTGTCCAGATTGATGCCGCCGGACGCTTCCAGTGTCACCGTGCCTTTTGCCTGCGCAACCGCGGCCTTGAGATCGTCGAGCGGGAAATTGTCCAGCAGAACGCTCTCGGCGCCGGCCTTGATGGCGTCGTCGAGCTGGTCGAGCCGGTCCACTTCCACCGCAATGCGCGTCATGTGACTGGCATGGGCGCGGGCGGCGTTCACGGCCGCTGCCACGCCGCCGCACACGGCGACATGATTGTCCTTGATCAGGATGGCGTCATCCAGCCCGTAGCGGTGCAGCGCCCCGCCGCCGGCCTGCACGGCCTGCAGCTCGAAGGCGCGCAGGCCCGGCGTGGTCTTGCGGGTGTGCGCGATGCGCGCGCCGGTCCCGGCCACGGCCTCGACATACTGGCGGGTGAGGCTGGCAATGCCGCTCATCCGGCCCAGGAAATTGAGGGCGATGCGTTCGGCCGCCAGCAGGGCGCGGGCCTGGCCGTTGACCGCGGCGATCACCTCGCCCGCCTTCACGTCCGATCCGTCGCGCAGCTGCACATTCACCAGCGCGTCGGGATCCATTTGCCAGACCGCCTCGACGGCCGGTTCCAGGCCGCAGATCACGCCCGCCTGGCGCGCGACGAAATAGAATTTCTCTTCCTGGGTTTCCGGGATGCAGGCCAGCGAGGTGACGTCGCCGCGCCCGCCCTGGTCTTCGGCCAGCGCGCGGGTGACCGCCTCGGTCACGATGTGGCGGGGCAGGGGAGAAACGGGCATCGGGAGGTCCTATTCGGCGGGTTCGCGCAGGCGTGTCGGCTGGCGCATATCCGCCATCAGCCCGGTCAGGGTCAAGCGTGTGTGTACGGCTTCGTCCCGGGTTTGCGGGCAGTCCGTGCGGAAATGTCCGCCACGGCTTTCTTCGCGCGCCAGCGCGCCGGTGACGATGAAGCGCGCCGCGACGAGGGCGTCGGCGTCGCCATGTGTGTTGCGCAGTGTGTCGATCAGGTCGCGCAGGCGTGACAGTCCGGCTGCGCTGCGCTCAACCCCGCAATCCCGGCTCATCGCCAGGCGGAGCATGGCCAGGGCGTCGGCGGGGAGGGCAGGCGCACACCATCCTTCCCCTTGATGGGGAAGGTGGGCCGAGGCGGAGCCTCGGGCCGGAAGGGGTGGGGGCGAGGTATGCGACAGCCCGGCACCACCGGGTTTCACCCCCTCCACCACGCCTGCGGCGCGGTCCCCCTCCCCCATCAAGGGGGAGGATGGCAGCGCCGTCGCCACCCGCGCCGCGCTCACCAGGCCTTCGGCCAGCGAGTTGGAGGCGAGGCGGTTGGCGCCGTGCAGGCCGGTGGAGGCGCATTCGCCGATCGCGTAGAGGCCGGGCACGGAAGTGGCGCCGTCGATATCGGTCATCACGCCCCCCATGTGATAGTGCGCTGTGGGGGCGACGGGGATGGGCTCGCGGCGCGGATCGATGCCGGCGCTCATGCAGGCGGCGAAGACGGCGGGGAATTCGTCCGGGAAGGCGTCGCCGATGGCGGCGCGGCAATCGAGGAAGGCGCCCTTGCCGGAGACATTCTGCCGGTGCACGGCCCGGGCGACGACATCGCGCGGGGCCAGCTCGGCATCGGCGTGGACGGCTTTCATGAAATGGCGGCCGGTGCGGTCGACGAGGATGGCGCCTTCGCCGCGCAGGGCCTCGGTGCATAGCGGCGCCGGATCGAGACCGGCATTGAGCGCCGTGGGGTGAAACTGCACGAATTCGGGGTCCTGGATCACCGCCCCCAGGCGTGCCGCCATCGCCATGGCCTGGCCCTGGGCGCCGGCCGGCGTGGTGGTCAGCGCGAAGAGACCGCCCGCCCCGCCCATGGCGAGGATGGTGGCACCGGCCTCGATGGTTTCGGTTTGGCCGTCCGGTCCGGCCGCGAGCGCGCCTGTGCAGCGGTTTTCATCGCCCAGCAGCGCGGCGGCTTTCCAGCCGTCGCGGATCTCGATGTGCGGGGCCTGGCGCACGGCCTCGATCAGCGTGGCCATGACGGCGGCTCCGGCCCCGTCGCCCTTCACGCGGGCAACCCGGTGGCGGGCATGGGCGGCTTCTCGGGAAAGCGACCAGGCCTGGCCTTCGCGTTCGAAGGGCGCCCCCAGCGCGGCGAGCTCGCGCACTTCCTGCGCGGCACCCTCGGCGAGGGCTTTCGCAGCGGCCTCGTCGACCAGACCGGCACCCGCGGCGATCGTATCGGCGGTGTGGAGCTCGGCGCTGTCGTCATCGGCCAGCGCCGCCGCGACCCCGCCCTGCGCCCAGCCGGAGGCCGCGCCTTCGCCCAGGGGCGCGCCGGTCAGCAGCACGACTTTTCGCGGCGCCAGTTTCAGCGCCGCCCACAGCCCGGCAATACCGGCGCCGATGACGAGAACGGGACGGGTCATGGCCGTCCTCCTAGATCGAGACGAGATCCACCGGCTTTTCCTGCTTGGCGGGATCGAAGCTGGCAG
Organism: Pseudomonadota bacterium; assembly: GCA_034659015.1. Lineage (GTDB taxonomy): Bacteria > Pseudomonadota > Alphaproteobacteria > Caulobacterales > Maricaulaceae > Maricaulis. Next base: position 3,685 of record JAYEGL010000002.1, read on the forward strand.
GCTTGTCCGGCTTGGGCAGGTCGAGCATGGCCTGGACGGACCGGCGGGCGCCGTCGATGACATCGTCGGGCACGGTCACCTCGTGCTGTTCCAGGCGCAGGCTGTCATAGATGTTTTCCAGCGTGATCCGCTTCATGTGCGGGCACAGATTGCACGGCCGGATGAACTGCACCTCGGGCACTTCCACGGCGACATTGTCGCTCATCGAGCACTCGGTCAGCAGCACGGCCTTCTTGGCGCCGGAGTTGCGGGCATAGTCGGCCATGGCCGCGGTCGAGCCGGCATAATCGGCAGCCTGGACCACATCCAGCGGGCTTTCCGGGTGGGTGATGATCAGCACGCCGGGATGAGCGTCGCGCAGGTCCTGCACGTCCTGTGCGGTGAATTGCTCGTGCACCTCGCAGCTGCCGGCCCAGGTGAGGATTTTCACATCGGTCTGGGCGGCGACATTCTTGGCCAGATACTGGTCGGGCAGCAGGATCACCGTGTCGGCGCCCAGGCTTTCCACGACCTGCACGGCGTTGGACGAGGTGCAGCAGATATCGCACTCGGCCTTCACATCGGCGGAGGTGTTCACATAGGTCACGACCGGAATGCCCGGATAGGCCTGCTTGATGCGGCGCACATCCTCGCCGGTGATGGAGGAGGCGAGGGAGCAGCCGGCTTCGGTGTCGGGGATGAGAACCTTTTTCTCCGGTGCCAGCACCTTGGCGGTCTCGGCCATGAAGTGGACGCCGGCCTGGACGATGATGTCGGCCTCGCTTTCCGCGGCCATGCGGGCCAGGGCCAGGCTGTCGCCCATCAGGTCGCCGACGCAGTGGAAGATGTCGGCCGTCATGTAGTTGTGGGCGAGAATGACCGCGTTCTTTTCCGCCTTGAGCCGGTTGATGGCATGGATCAGCGGCGCCTTGGCCGGCCATTCCATCGGCGTGATCACGTCCTTGACGCGCGCGTAGAGATGGTCAGTGGCCGCCTTGACCTCGTCCGTGTACGCCAGTTCCGGCCGGGTCTGTTCTAAGCCTTGAGGCGTGCCGTCCCAGTTCAATCGGTCCATTCTGTCCTCCCTTTTGCTCAAGATGAGCAATATTGGGGCCCGAAATTGGGCGGCTGTTTCGAGGGGCCGCCCTTATGCTCGAAATGAGCTTTAGCTTCGGGACCTATATATGCTCACCATGAGCACAGTGCAAGAGCGCTGCGTGCGCGTCCCTGCGCGAGCCGGGCGGTCCCGCCATGGGTGTCCGGCCGCGGACTGCTGACGTGTCAGTGAGCGAGGGAGGGGCGCCAGCCGGACAGCCACAGGCCGGTGCCCAGGGAGGCCAGGCCAAGGGCGAAGGCGAGTACGGGCGCAAGCGGAATGCCGGTGATCAGCAGAACCTCGATCGCCGCCACGCCGAGAAGCGCGGGAATCAGGACCTGGCACTGGGTGCGGCGATTGCGGGGGATCATGCCGACGGCGCCGGCAACGGCGAGAATGGCGGGAATGGCGGGCAGGTAGAAGTCCAGCGCAATGAAGCGCAGGGCAAGCACAATGGCAGCACACACCGCCAATGCCATACAGGCGTTACGGATTGCCGCCCCGCTCACAACTCGCCCCCTCAAAGTCCTCAAGACATCACCCAATTGATTCATCCTAAAACCGAACAATAGTGCACTGCAACTCAATTCATCCGTCGCGCAACCTGGGAATGGCCAGTCCCAGCGAGGGAAGACCGGCCAGCGCCTCGCGGCGATAGCGGAAGAGTTCCGCCGGGCGGCCGCCCGTGCGGCTCTCCATCCGTCCGGTCCCTTCCACGAAACCGGTGCGGTCCAGGGCGCGCCGGAAATTCTGCTTGTGCAGCCGATAGCCGGCGATCGCCTCGACCACCTGCTGCAGGGCCGACAGGGTGAAGAGTTCGGGCATCAGCTCGAACACGATGGGCCGGTATTTGATCTTGCCCCTCAGGCGCGAGATCGCCGTCGCCAGAATGCGGCGGTGATCGGACGCCATGGACAGGCCGAAGGCGGGGCATTGCGAGGGATCGTCGGTCTGGCCGTCGCGCGCCGCCTCGGCTACGAGGCCGGCCTCGTAGAGCAGCTCGTAGCGGTCCAGCACGCGTTCCTCGTTCCAGCCGCCGCCGCCGACCCCGAAAGCCGTTTTCAGCCGGTCGTGGCGTGAGGCCCGGCGGCCCGGCACGCCCGCCTCGTCGGCCCAGGCCGACAGGCGCGGCACGATCTCCGCCTCGATCATCTCCGGCTTGCCCTCGCGCCAGTCCTCCCAGGGGAAGAAGTCGTACCAGCCGCGCCAGCGGCCGCCGCCGTCCGGCGGGGTTGCGCTGTCGGAGGTGAGGGCGAGATAGCCGATCGAGATGATGCGGGCATCGCCCGACCCCGTCATTGCCGCGACAGGCGCCTCGCGGCCGCGATCGCCGAAGGTGTAGAGCTGTTCCACATAACCCAGCTGGAAGTGCGCCTGCTCGGCCACCCAGCGCCGCAGACCGATCTCGAACGTGCGATGCCGGGCGGGATCGAAGGGGCCGAAGGGCAGGGCGACGCCGCCCCCCTCCTGGGGCACGATGAGGACCTGGGGCGTGTCGCCGTCGACCGACAGGATGACCGCGTTCAGGCCGACGGAGAGGGACTGGCCGGCCGGCTGCATCAGCGGCGCCCTTCCAGTTCGGCGAGCACGATCTCGAAACGATCCAGGAAGAGGATCTGCGCGTCCTTTACCGATTTGGGGGCGATCTCGATCTCCAGCCCGGCCGGCGGGCGGCCGAAGTATTTCAGCGATTCCTCATGGCCGAAGCCGGCGATCTGGGTCGCCTCGAAATAGGCGCAGATCACATCGGCCCGCTTGATCTTGCGCTTGGTTTCCTTGGGCAGGCGCGGCGGCAGGCCGAAGCGCAGATGGATGGCGGCTTCCAGCCGGTCCTCGAATTCGCGGTAGTTCACGCCCAGCGCCGCCTTGAACGGGCTGATCATGTCGCCGATCACGTATTCGGAGGCGTCGTGCAGCAGCGCCGCCAGACGCCATTTCGTCTCCAGCTGGGGATAGAGATGGTCGAGAATGTCGAGCACCACGACCGAGTGTTCGGCGACGGAAAAGGCATGGTCGCCATGGGTCTGGCCGTTCCAGCGCGCCACGCGGGACAGGCCGTGCGCGATATCCTGGATTTCCACATCGAAGGGCGACGGGTCGAGCAGGTCCAGCCGGCGGCCGGAGATCATGCGCTGCCAGGCGCGCGGAGCCTTGTCCTTGTTTCGGGCGGCAGCGGCCATGCGATGCGGTCCTCCGGAAAATTCGGAGAGGGGGGATAACACCGATACCGCCGCTACTCCACTGGGCACGCTGTTCGCGCTGCGGGCCGGGCTCACCTTGCGTGCACGGCGCGAAGACGTACAGTCCCGGATCAATACAGCAGCGGACGGCAGGGCCGTCCGGGGGAGGGAAGCATGCGTTTGATCTCGATGGTGATGGCTCTGGCGGTGCTGGCCGCTCCGGCTCTGGCCCAGGACTACTCCAATTACGCTGCGGACGCGCTGCGCGCCGAGCTGGGCCGTCTGGCCGAGGCGGAAACCAAGGTGCTCGTCCCGATGCGCGACGGGGTCGGCCTGTCGACCGACATCTACCGGCCGCGCGATGCCGGCGGCGATGTTCCCGTGATCTTCTGGCGCACCCCCTACAATTTCAACACGCTCTCGGGCAGCCGGCTTCGCATGGCCGTTGAATCGGTCAGCCGCGGCTATGCCTTCGTGATCCAGAACGAGCGCGGGCGCTATTTCTCCGAAGGCGAGTTCGAAATCCTCGGCTATCCCCGCACCGACGGGTATGACGCGCTGAGCTGGCTGGCCGAGCAGGACTGGTCGAACGGCCGCGTGGGCACCTGGGGCTGTTCCTCCTCGGCGGAGTGGCAATTGGCGCTGGCGGCGATGGACCATCCGGCCCATGCCGCCATGGTGCCGATGGCGTCGGGCGCCGGGATCGGCCGGGTCGGCGAATTCCAGGAGCAGGGCAACTGGTATACCGGCGGCGCCGAGCGCAACCTCTTCTATCCCTGGCTCTACAATGTCGACAATCCGCTGCGCGCGCAGATCCCCGCAGGTCTGGACGCGCAAACCCGCACGCGCATCTCGCTCTACAACGACCTGGCCGCCGACAAGCCGGATGTGGAATGGGCCGAGCAGATCGCGCACCTGCCCGTCTCGGAGATGATGAGTTCGATGGGCGAGCCGCCGGCCACCTTCGACGAATTCATCGCCCGCACGCCGGCCTCCGAAGGCTGGTTTGAGGGCGGGCTCTATCATGACGACGAGGGCTGGGGCGTGCCCGCGCTGTGGTTCAATTCCTGGTACGACGTGTCGATCGGCCCGAACATGGCGCTGTACAATCATGCGCGCGAAGCCGGTGCCGACCGCGAGGTGCGCAACAACCAGTATGTCGTTGCCGGCCCGAACGTGCATTGTGACTTCTTCGGCTATGGCGAGAACACCGTCGTCGGCGAACGCGACATGGGCGATACGAGCTTCGACACGACCGGTCTGATCTTCGCCTGGTTCGACCGCTGGCTGAAGAATGACCGCGATGCCTGGGATGCCGACACGCCGCACGTGCAGTATTTCGCCATGGGCGCGAACGAGTGGCGCGGCGCCGAGGAATGGCCGCCGGCGGCGGCCGAACCGGTGCGCCTCTACCTGCATTCCGGCGGCGATGCGAACAGCCGCTATGGCGACGGCACGCTGAGCTTCGAGGCGCCGCAGGCGGACCAGCCGGCCGACACCTTCATCTACGACCCCATGGTTCCGGTCCTCACGATCGGTGGCGGGGATTGCTGCAATGGCGGCATCGTTCACCCCGGTGCCCGCGACCAGCGGCCGGTCCAGGTGCGCGACGACGTGCTGGTCTACACCTCGGACGTGCTCACCGAACCGCTCGACGTGACGGGTTTCATCGATGCGGTGCTCTACGTGTCGTCCGACGCGCCGGATACCGACTTTGCCGTCAAGCTGGTCGACGTCGCCCCGGACGGCACGGCCTATATCGTCGACGACACCATCCTGCGGGCCCGCTATCGCAACGGCTATGACGACCCGCAGATGATGGAAGAGGGCGAGGTCTACGAGCTCGACTTCACGCCGATGACGTCCAGCATCGTCTTCCAGCCGGGTCACCGCATCCAGGTGGAGATCACCTCGTCGAACTTCCCCAAATTCGTGCGCAACCTGAATACGGGCGGACCGAACTATAATGAGAGCGAGGGCCGCGTGGCGACGAATTCGGTGCATCACGCGCCGGAACGGGCGTCCTACATCGAACTGCCGGTCGTACGGCAGGGCGACTAGGGAGCGGGAATATCCATCCTTCCCCTTGATGGGGAAGGCGGGCCGAGGCGAAGCCTCGGGTCGGAAGGGGTGAATCCCGGTGCTGGCAGGTTCGCTGCGAAGTGGCAGACACCTCGCCCCACCCCATCCACCACGCCTTCGGCGCGGTCCTTCGTTGCGTCGGACATGCCCCCGGCATGTCCTTCGGCGCCTCAGTCCCCATCGAGGGGAAGGATGAGTAAAAGTGCGTGAGAATGCCGCATCGTGTACGGGCGGATTGACCGCACCGGTGAAACAGAGTGCGATAACAGGGACTAGAAACAACGGGAGACCGACATGGGTCTGACACGCGTGGTCATGCGGCTGGGCCGCAATCCGGATGCGGGCTATCCCGACGGCGACGAGCAGCACGGCTATGTCGTCGTCGCGCCGCTGGACCGGGACGGCAAGCTCGATCTCGAGCTGTGGCGAGCGAACAAGGAGAAGTGCACGGTCGACCGTTTCTCCCCCGATCCGGACGAGAAGGCCGATGGCTGGCTCTCCCATCGCGGTTCGCACTGGTATTTCCGCTATGACGAGGAAGACGAGGGCCCGGACGAGCCGGTCTACCGTCTCGGCGATCACACGATGCGCGTCGGCGATTATCTCACCATCCACGAAGCCGATGGCGACGACCTGACCTACCGCATCACCGAGGCAACCTCGGTCTAGGTCCGCTCGCGCTTCGCGCGTGGTACATACCGGTCGATCAGCCCCTTGCCGGCGCGCAGCAGGGGGCGTTCGACGGCGATATGGGTCAGCCAGCCCAGCACGAGGCAGGCCGCCAGGCACAGCGCGTAGAAGGCGAGGCTCCAGACGCCGGCCGGCAGCAGGCGGGCCAGTACGCCGATCGCCAGGACGTGACCCAGATAGATGGCGTAGGACCAGTCACCGATCTGCGCGGCCAGCGCCGGCAGACGCGGTTTCCAGGCCAGCCAGGCCAGGACGATCCCGATTGCGAAGGGGGCGAAGACCGGCACACGCAGTCCGCTGTCATCGATACTCTCCAGCCCGCCGGCACGGGTCCAGGCAAGAGCGCCGGCCGCACCGGCAATCGTGAGAATCAGGGCGGGCCAGCGCAGGCCCTCCAGCCGCATCCGGCCTGCCGAGATCAGGCAACCGGCCAGGAAGAGCAGGTTGAACGGGCTGAACAACAGGTCGAGCCAGGGCGAGCCGGTTTCCGGCAGGAGGTAGGCGACGACGAGGGTCGACACCGCCCATCCCGCCGCCAGCCAGGGCCGCCAGGCCCGCGGCGCCATCAGCACGATCCCGAAGGCGATGTAGAAATAGATCTCGTGGGTCAGCGTCCAGCCGACCAGGAGAAGCGGCAGCTCGCCGGTCGGTATCAGGGTCAGCGAGGCGACGAGGTCGATCTCGCCGAGACCGCGCGTCAGGCTGTCGCCGAAGACGAGATAGCCGGTGAGAGCCAGTCCGGTGAAGATCCAGTAGAGCGGGAAGATGCGGTTCAGGCGCTTGAGAAAGTAGCGCGCGTCGAAGCCGGTCTGCGTGCTGTAGAGATGGTGGATGATGAAGCCGGACAGCACGAAGAAGATGTCGACACCGATGAAGCCGAAAAACGCCGTCCGGTCGAGCAGGGCCGGGCCGAGAAAGCGCGCATCGGCCTGGTGGATATGGGCCAGCACGACGAGCAGCACCGCGATCGCGCGCAGGTGCTGGATCTCGACGATGGTGGTGTGCCGTCCGTGCGCGTCCATTCCGGCGGCCGGCTAGTCGCCGGCGGGTTCGCTGGCGACGATGGCAAGATGCGTGCGATCCGGGCTGACGGCCAGCCGGGTAACGTTCTCCAGACCGTGCACCTTGAGGTCCGCGACGGAATGCCAGGGGCGTTCCCGCGTGCGCATCATCAGCACGCCCTCGTCGACCGCGAAGAAGGCGTCGCGCCCGTCGGCCAGCGCGAAGACCGCATAGTCCTGGGCGGCTCCCGGCATGTCGAAGACGTGGGCGGTCGTGTCGCCGTGGAAGTCCGCTTCGTGCAGGGCGAAACCGCCATCCTCGCGCGGCCGGGTGAAGTAGACGCTGCCATGGTCGGGGGCGGCATAGAGGGCGCGGCCGATATTGTCCGCCACGGTGACGATCTCCGTGTCCTCGAAACGGCCGAAGACCTTGAGGGCCACGGGCTCTTCCAGCGCGAAGACCGCCAGACGCGTCATGTCCGCATTGAAGGCGTAGTAGCCGTTCGGTCCCACCTCGGATGCTGCGCGCGCATTGCCGCCCGCAGGATCGTCATACCAGACCTGGCCGCCATAGCCGCCGGGCGGCTGGTAGATGTAGGAGATGATGCCGCCGGCCGGGGTCGGGCGCGGCGAATATTCCCCGGCATCCGGCGTGTCGGTGATCCGCGTGCGCTGCGAGCAGTCCAGGTTGCACCGCCAGATATCCGTATTCGCGCTGTCGCTGGAGGTGAAGTAGAAGCCGGTCCCGTCGCGCGTGAAGGCGGGCTGGTTGTCGTAGCCGGGACGGTCGGTGGCGTTGGTGACCGCGCCGATGGCCGCAATGTCGCCGACCCAGCTCAGCTGCGTCATGTAGATGTCGACGGCGGGAATGCCGGCGGCCGCCGCATCCGCCTCTTCCCCGTCCTCCGCGGCCGTATCCTCCGGCGCGGCCGTATCCGCGGCTGGCGCGCTGTCGCCGGCGGTGCCGGTTTCCGGCGCCGGTGCGCGCTCGTCCGGGCTCTCGCCGGAGCAGGCGGTCAGCAGGGCCAGGCCCGCCAGGGTGGCAATCAGGCGCATCAGCGTTTCCTCACGGCAGCGGCCCCGACACCGTAGCCGGCGCCGAAGGCGCACATCACGCCCGTTTCGCCCGGCGTCATATCGTCGGAGTTCATCTGGAAATTCATCACCACCGAGGAGGAGGACGTATTGCCGTACTCTTCCAGGATGGACGGGGCGTTGTCCTCGGTGCGGTCGCGCTCGAGGATGCGTTTGGCGATCATGTCGACCATGCGGATATTCGCCTGGTGCAGCCAGGTCCGGCGCACATCCTGCGGCGCCAGGCCGATGTCCGCCATCAGGGTGCGCGCCACGCTCGGCGCGAAACCGACCACATCCTTGAAGACGCGGTGGCCGTCCTGGTCGAGATGGGGCTCGTAGTCCGGATCGACCTGGCGTTCGGCAATGTTGAGGAAGCCGAAATCCGAGCGCAGCGCCGAGGACCACTTGTTCGCCACATGCGTGCCCAGCACATCCCAGCCGCCGGGCCGGCCGTCATCGGCCTCCACGATCATCGCGGCCGAAGCGTCGCCGAAGATGAAATGCACCTCGCGCCGGGAATGCACATTGATGCAGGTCATGATCTCCGGCGAACAGATCAGCAGACGTTTCGCCTGGCCGGAGCGGATCATGCCGTCGGCGATGTGCAGCCCGTAGAGGGCGGAGGCGCAGGCCATGGTCAGGTCGAAGGAGAACCCGCCGGCGCCGATCGCGTTCTGGATCTCGCAGGACAGGCCCGGAAAATAACGCTGCTGGGCCGAGGAGGCGACGATCACGCCGTCAATGTCCGATCCGTCATAACCTGCCGCCTCGAGCGCCGGTTGCGCGGACTTCAGGGCGAATTCCGCCTGCACGGACAGGTCCTCGATGGGGCGCGGCGGGATCTGCGGAACCATGCGGTCGATATCGAGAATGCCGTCCTTCTCGTAAACGTGACGGCGCCGGATACCCGATGCATTGACGATGAAATCCGTACTCGACAGCGGAACCTCGTCGACGGTGCCGGCGGCAATGGCCCCGGCGTGTTCGCGATTGAAGCGCTCGGCGTAGGCATTGTAGCTGGCGACGAGTTCGTCATTGTCGATCACACTGGGCGGCGCCCAGTATCCGGTCGCGCGGATGAGGGTCTCTGGCACGGTTCCCGTCTCTTTCCTTCCCGACTTTTGGCCAGCGTAAAGCATGGCCCCGCCCGATCAATCCGTCGCCGCATGACCGGTGCCCCGAGGCGCCTCAGAATCGAGCAAGTCTGCCCATTTCTGCAGCGCGGGCGGCACAATTGCAGGAAATCCCGGCGGCAAAGTCGACTCCCCGGAAATCCGGCGCCTAGCTCTTGAGCAGATCGCAAAATGCCAAGAACCGCTCGCCGGAGGCCCTTCATGGACAGTGGAAACAATGCCTGGATCCTGACCTCGACCGCCCTGGTCCTGTTCATGACACTGCCCGGGCTGGCGCTTTTCTATGCCGGCATGGTGCGCCGGAAAAACGTCCTGTCCACGCTGATGCAGAGCGTCGGGGCGGCGGCCATCGTCTCGGTCCTGTGGGCGCTGATCGCCTATTCCCTGGCCTTTTCCGACGGCGGGGCCGTCAATGCCTTCGTCGGCGGTCTCGGCCGTCTGGGCCTGGCCGGTATCACGCCCGATACGCTGTCGGGCGATCTGCCGGAAAACCTCTTCCTGATGTTCCAGCTCACCTTCGCCGTCATCACCGTGGCGATCATCGCCGGTTCGGCCGTCGAGCGAATCCGCTTTTCCGCCTTCATGATCTTCGCTGCGGCCTGGGTGATCCTGGTCTACGCGCCGATCTGCCACTGGGTGTGGGGCGGCGGCTTCCTGGGCGAGGCGGGCGTGCTCGACTTCGCCGGCGGCGCCGTGGTGCACATCAATGCCGGTGTGGCGGGTCTGGTGCTGGCGCGTTTCGTGGGGCCGCGCAAGGGCTATCCCGGAACCAATCTGGCGCCCGACAATCTCGTGCTGACCGTGGCCGGGGCCGGCATTCTCTGGGTCGGCTGGTTCGGCTTCAATGGCGGTTCGGCCCTGGCCGCCGACGGAGCTGCGGCGCACGCCTTCGTGACGACGCAGCTGGCTGCGGCCACCGCGGTGCTGGTCTGGATGGGCCTGGAATGGATCCTGCGCGGCAAGGCCAGCGTGCTCGGCGCCGCGTCCGGCGCCGTGGCCGGTCTGGTCGCGATCACGCCGGCCGCCGGTTTCGTGCCGGCCTGGGCGGCTTTCCTTGTCGGCGCCGGCGGCGCGTTCGGCGCCTATTGGGGCGTCACGGCGCTGAAGAAGGCGCTGAAGGTCGACGACTCGCTCGACGCGTTCGGCCTGCACGGTGTGGGCGGGCTGGTCGGTGCCATCCTGACCGGCGTGTTTGCCAGCGAGGCGATCGGGGGCGCCCCGGGCGCCATCGAGGGCAATCTGCTGCAGATCTGGACCCAGACCTGGGGCGCGCTGGCGGCGGCGGTCTACTGCGGCGTCGTGACGTTCGCCATCCTGTTCGTCCTGTCGAAGCTCATGACCCTGCGCGTCGACGAGGAATCCGAAGTCTCCGGTCTCGATACCAGCCTTCACGGCGAGTCCGTGGGCGGTTGAGCCGGCTACTGGTTCGGCCGGTTGGGGGCCGGAAACGGGGGTGGGTGCTGTAAGGGGTTGCGGCACTCACCCTCGACCTGTTTGACCCGTTTCGCGTCCAGGCCATGTCCTCCCCGGCCTCGAGACGTATGACTGACCCGGTCCATTTTCGCGGACCGGGTCTTTTTTTGTTAGCGGTATTAAAAAAAAGGTGCCAAAAAGGGGACAGGTGCATTTAACGCGAGGCGCCGGCGGCTGCAGCTGTCACCGCCGGACCGCGTCAAATGCACCTGTCCCCTTTTTGCTCGGCGGTACAGCCATCGGGCGTGCAGGCGGGGGCATCGGCCGCGCGCGTCTCCGGTTCGTTCAGCAATGCACCGATAGCGGCACCAAGCACGAGATCGGGCACCGGCCCGAAGCTCTGCCGGCGGATCCGGCCGGTGCGGTCGATCAGGACGCTGGTCGGCGTGCCCTGCATGGCGTAGGCGGCCATGGTCTGGGGAATGCTATCGCCGCGTGCCGGCGCATCCATCGCGACGGGAAAGCCGATCCGGTATTCGTGCAGGAAGGCCGCCAGCGCCTCGCGGCTGCCCTGGGCATCGTGATGCTCGAACACGCTGTGCAGGCCGATCACGCTCACGCCATGTGCCGTGAAATGCTCGGCGATGCGCCGGGCCTGGGGCAGGGCATGCGATACGCAGCCCGGGCACAGCATCTGGAAGGCCTCCAGCAGCACGATCCGGCCGCGCAGGTCTGCCAGGCTCGTCGGCTCCGTGGTGTTCAGCCAGCCGGAGACGGAGAGTTCGGGGGCGGATTTCAGTTTCATGTCGGTTTGCTCCGGATGGACGCCCGCCGGCGGCGGTGCCGGCGGGCTGTCCGGCTTATCAGGCGGCCTGGCGGGGTTTGACGCGGGGGAAGTCGACCTCGACGCCGAACACGACATTCACATAATTGGTGAAGAGGTTGAGCGCGACATGCGCGACGATCTCGACGATTTCCTCATCGTCGAACCCGGCCGAACGCAAGCGCTCGACGGCACCGGCGCCGACATGGCCGCGCTGTTCGACGACGGCGAGGGCGAAATCGAGCGCGGCCTGGGTGCGCGTATCTTCGGCCTTGCCGATGCGGGCGGCCTCCATCGCGGCGGGCGTTTCGCCGGCCTTGGTGCCCAGCACGGTGTGGGCGGAGAGGCAGTATTCGCAGTCATTCCGGTTGGCGATCGCCACGGCGATCTTTTCACCGAGAGCGACATCGAGGCGTCCGCCGCCGAGGGCCTGGAAACTGCCGAGCATGGACTTCAGCGCGGCGGGCGAGTGGGCGGCGGTGCCGAACATGTTGATAACGGCGCCGAACTGGCCCTTCACGGCGTCCATCAGCTGTTTGCGTTCGCCCGACGCTTCGGTGTGCGGGAAGGGGGTGAGATGGGGCATTGGGTGTCCTTTCGCTATAAAAGTATCGACTCGATACCGATAAAAGCTAGGAAGTGGATGCGGGGTTTGCAAGACCTGTATTGACTCGATACATTCGGGCATGCTGACGCTCGCGCCCACCACCCATCTCCTGGAACGCCTGTCCCGCCTGATCCAGAACGAGGCCCACGCCCACGGGCTCAAACCCGTGCAGTGGGAGATCCTGCGCTTTCTGCGGCTGGCCAACCGGTTTTCCCGCACGCCCTCGGCCGTGACCGCCTATCTCAACCTGACGAAGGGCACGGTGTCGCAATCGCTCAATGCGCTGGAAACCAAGAAGCTTGTGGCCAAGGAGCCGGTCGCGGGTGATCGCCGCCGTCTGACGCTGGCGCTGACGGCGGCAGGACAGGAGATGCTGGCCGACGATCCGATGGACGCGCTGGATGCCGCGGTGCGGAGCATGGAGACGGCGCGCGACGAGGACCTGTCCGGCGGGCTGCGGGCGGTGCTGTCAGACCTGTTGCGCCGCCGAGGCGGCCGGGCGTTCGGCGTGTGCCGGACCTGTCGCCATTACCGGCCGGAGCCCGGCGGGGCGGGCCGGGCGCGATGCGCGCTGCTGAACGAAACGCTGGGGCCTGCCGACGGCGAGGCAATCTGCGTCGAGCATGATGGCTAGGGACACAAAAGCCTGACAGTGGTGCCGGCAACCGGTGTCTGCGAGGTCAGGTAAAGATAAACGGGGGGCATCGAATGTGGCGTTATCTGGCGATCCTGGGACTGCTCTGTCTGACAGCAGCGGCCCTGTCACAAGATGATCCGCAATCCGGCGGGATCGAGGCGTATCTCGACCGGGCTGTGCCGAGAGCGGCGGCGCCGGGGCTGGCCTATGCGCTTCTGGAGAATGGCGATCTGCAGCGGGGTGAACGCGGTGAGCGCGTGGCGGGCAGTGGCCAGCCGGTCACCGAAGACACGCCCTTCGCGCTCGGCTCGATCTCGAAGAGTTTCACGGCGCTCGCCATCATGCAGCTGGTCGAAACGGGCCGGGTCGATCTCGATCAGGGCATTGGCGGCTATCTGGATGTGTTCGACGGTCAGCCCGGCGGGACCGTCACGATCCGCCAGTTGCTGAGCCATACGAGCGGATATTCCACGCTGCAGGGCAACCCGTCCCATACCGACCGGACCGGCCGGGCCGACGAGCTGGCCAACCGGGTCCGCCAGCTGGCGATGACAGCGCCTGCCGGAGAGGCCGGCAGCCAGTGGCAGTATTCCAATGCCAACTATCTCATCCTCGGCGTTCTGACCGAGACGGTCAGCGGTCTGGAATTCGGTGACTATATCGAGACGCGGATCCTCGAGCCGCTGGGCATGGACGACAGTTTCGTGGCCGATGGCGAGATGCATGAGGCCATGGCGGTCGGCCATACGCCCTGGTTCGGCGGCCGGCGTCCGGTTGCCGATCGCCGGACGGCGCGGGCCATGGCACCCGCGGGCGGTGTGATGGCCAGCGCCGCCGATGTCGCCCGCTATCTGGCGATGATGATGAATGGCGAGGACGATCTGATCAGCGCCGAGCACAAGGCCATGATGATACGCCCGGCCAGTGCCGCCTCACCGCACTACGGGTTTGGCTGGTTCCTCGATGCCGAGGCCGATGCGGCCTACCATACGGGGCTGACCCCCGGGGTCGAAACCCTCGCTATCCTGTCCCGTTCCGAGCCCAGAGGCGGGGTGGTTCTCGTCAATGCCAACAGCGGAATGGGGTTTGGCGTCACCGGAGACATTCTCTCGGGCGTTGCGGCGCTTGCGCTGGGGGACACGCCGCAGAGCGGCGGCAATCATCTGGGGGCAAAGAGCCTCTATCTCATGCTGCTGGTGCTGCCCGTTCTCTTCCTGGCCGGGATCGCGACGGCGTGGATACGCCGGGACGGCCTGCGGGCAAAGTCGGGTGCCTTCGGCCTGTTCAGCCTCGTCTTCCCGTTGGTCGCGACCGTGGCGATGGCCTGGGTCTTCGTCGATCTCGTCCCCAGACTCTTCGGCGTTCCGCTTGCCACGTTCAGTCTCTACCAGCCGGACATGACGATCCTGCTGATCGCCAGTTCGGTGTGCGGTGTGGGCTTTGCGGTCTTCAGGCTGGCCGTGGCCTATAGCGGCCGCAAATAGGCCGCTGTGTCACCGGCTCAGAGCCTTTCCACGAAGACCGTGCCGGCCGAATAGCCAGCACCGAAGGAGCAGATCAGCCCCTTCTCGCCGGCTTCGAACCCGTCATGATGGCGGTGGAAGGCCACCAGTGAGCCGGCGCCGGCTGTGTTGGCGAACTCGTCGAGGATGACGGGCGCTTCGCTTTCGTCGAACTCGCGGCCATAGACCTTCTTGGCCACCATCATGTTCATGTTGATATTGGCCTGATGCAGCCAGAGCCGTTTCATGTCGTCCGGCTTGAGCCCGAACCGGTCCATGTCGTTCAGGATCATCTCCGCCACCATGGGGCAGACTTCCTTGAACACCTTGCGGCCTTCCTGGACGAAATAGCGGTCCTCGAAGGCCGGTTCGGGGTCTTCCGAGGCGTTGAGGAAGCCGAAATTCGAGCGGATATTGTTCGAGAATTTCGTCATCATGTTGCGGCCGAGCACGCGCCAGCCGTCGCCGCCGGCGACATCCTCGTGCTCGATCAGCACCGCCACGGCGACGTCGCCGAAGATGAAATGACTGTCCCGGTCGCGGAAATTGAGCTGCGGCGTGGTGATCTCGGGCACGACGACCAGCACGGATCTGGCCATGCCGGTCTCGATCATGTTGATCGCGTTGATCATGCCGAACGTGCCGGAGGAACAGGCCACCGTCATGTCGTAACCGGCGCCCTCGATGCCCAGCGCGTCCTGCATCTCGATCGCCATGCACGGATAGGTGCGCTGCATCGAGGTGGCCGAGCAGATCACCGCATCGACATCCTTGGGATCGCGGCCGGCGCGCTCCAGCGCGTCGCGCGCGGCAGCCACGCCGGCTTCGGCGGTCAGGGCAATCTCGTCATTGGGGCGCGGCTTGACCCGCGGGCGCATCCGCTCGACGTCGAGCACGCCTTCCTTGTCGATCGTGTAGCGCGACTTGATCCCCGACGCTTTCTCGATGAAGCCGGTCGAGGACGGGTTCTTGGCGTCCACCGTGCCGCGCGCAATGGCGTCGGCATTGTCGGCGTTGAACTTTTCGACATAGGCATTGAAGCAGGCGACGAGTTCCTCGTTCGATACGGACTCGTCAGGGGTCCAAAGGCCTGTGGACCGGATAACCGCGCTCATTCACATCACTCCGGGACGTTCGGTCGAGGCGCGGGAACTTAGTCCGGCGAGGCCGCGCCGTCACCCTTCAAGCGCGGTTGCGCCGGTTTCAAGCGACGGGCTGCGCCTCGCGGAGTGCTTTTTGCAGTCGCCCCAGCTTTGACCTGCGGCACCGGGGGTGCGACACCGAACCCAGCACTCCGCACGGACATCAGGGAGAATTTCATGAAAACGCGCGCCGCTGTCGCCTTCGAGGCCGGAAAACCCCTGGAAGTCGTCGAGGTCGACCTGGAGGGGCCCCGCGCCGGCGAGGTTCTGGTCGAGATCAAGGCGACCGGGATCTGTCATACCGACGAATTCACCCTGTCCGGGGCCGACCCGGAAGGCGCCTTCCCGGCGATCCTGGGCCATGAGGGTGCGGGCGTCGTGGTGGAGTGCGGCCCGGGCGTGACCGGTCTGGCGCCGGGCGATCACGTCATTCCGCTCTACACGCCGGAATGCCGCGAGTGCGAATACTGCCTCAATCCCAAGACCAATCTGTGCCAGTCGATCCGCTCGACCCAGGGGCAGGGCGTGATGCCCGACGGCACGTCGCGCTTTTCCTACAAGGGCGAGAAAATCCTGCACTATATGGGCTGCTCGACCTTCTCCAACTATACCGTCCTGCCGGAGATCGCGCTGGCCAAGGTTCGAAAGGACGCGCCCTTCGACAAGATCTGCTATATCGGTTGCGGCGTGACCACGGGCGTCGGCGCGGTGATGTTCACCGCCAAGGCCGAGCCGAATTGCACCGCCGTCGTCTTCGGTCTCGGCGGGATCGGCCTCAACGTTATCCAGGGCCTCAAGATGATCGGCGCGCGCCAGATCGTCGGTGTCGACATGAACCCGGCCAAGGAGGCGATGGGCCGGCAGTTCGGCATGACCGATTTCGTCAATCCGAAGGATGTGACCGGCGATCTCGTCGGGCATCTCGTCGAGCTGACCGGCGGCGGAGCCGACTACACCTTCGAATGCATCGGCAATGTCGACGTGATGCGCACGGCGCTGGAATGCAGCCACAAGGGCTGGGGCACCTCCATCGTGATCGGCGTGGCGCCGGCGGGCGCGGAAATCTCCACCCGTCCCTTCCAGCTGGTCACCGGCCGCAACTGGCGCGGCTCGGCCTTCGGCGGTGCGCGGGGCCGCACCGACGTGCCGAAGATCGTCGACATGTACATGGAGGGCCGCATCGATATCGACAGCCTGATCACCCACAAGCTCAAGCTGGAAGACATCAACAAGGGCTTCGATCTGATGCATGCCGGGACAAGCATCCGGAGCGTGGTGGAGTACTAGGAACCGCATTGGGCCTGGCCTGCGGGCGTGCTATGATATCATCGTGATATCAGGAGGCGCGCATGGGCCAGGTCATCATCCGCAATCTCGACGATCACGTGGTCGCCAATCTCAAACGCATGGCGGCACGGGAAGACAAGTCGCTGGAGCAATTCCTGCGGGAGCGTTTGTCTGAAACAGCGTCGCGCGACCGTGAGGGCTTTTTCGAGTTTGCACGGGGAATGCGGGAGCGATGCAAGCCCATCGATATCGATCCCACGGATCTGATCCGTGAGGACCGGGACCGGTGAGGCCGGCGGTCTTCGATGCCAGCGTGGCCGTGAAGGTCTTCCTGCCGGTTGCCGGATCCGATGCTGCGGAGGCGGCCGCGAAGAGCCATGCCATGGTGGCGCCGGAACTGGTGCTGGTGGAAAGCGCCAATGCGTTCTGGAAGTACGTCAGCAAAGGTCTGGTGCCGCTCGAGGACTGTTTGACGGCGATCCGGAACCTGTCCGGTTTTGCCGATCTGCGGCCGGACCGGACGATTTTTCCCGAAGCCCTCGCACTCGCGAACCGGCTGCAGCATCCCGTCTACGACTGTGTGTATCTGGCCCTCGCGCTGCGTACGCAGTTTCCGCTCGTGTCGGTCGACCGCAAACTCCTCTCGCTGGCGCGCGACAGGCTTGGTATCGAGACGATCGAGCCGTCCTGACCGCCCCCCATTTCATCCGAAAGGACTTCGCCTTGACCCTGCAACCCGTTTCCAGCTGGACCTCTTTCGGAGGCACCCTGTCCGTGCACGATCACGACAGCGAGGCCTGCGGCTGCCCGATGCGGTTTGCCGTCTTCACTCCGCCCCAGGCCAAGGACGGGCCGGTGCCCGTGCTGTGGTATCTGTCCGGGCTGACCTGCAACTGGTCGAACGTGATGGAAAAGTCCGGCCTGCAGCGTGTGGCCGCCGAGCTGGGCCTGATGGTCGTGGCGCCGGACACCAGCCCGCGCGGTGAGGATATCGCCGACGACGAGAGCTATGATCTCGGCCAGGGCGCGGGCTTCTATATCGATGCGACCGAGATGCCCTGGGCGCCGAATTTCCGCATGGAACAGTATATCACCGAGGAATTGCCGGCCCTGATCGGTTCGGCCTTCCCCGCCGACATGGAGCGGCAGGGCATATTCGGCCATTCCATGGGCGGGCATGGCGCGCTGACCCTGCATTTCAAGCAGCGCGCCCGCTACCGCTCGGTCTCGGCCTTCGCGCCCATTGTGGCACCGTCGAAAGTGCCCTGGGGGCGCAAGGCGTTCACGGCCTATATCGGCGATGAATGTCCGGCCTGGGGCGAGCACGATGCCTGCGAGCTGGTGCAGCGCCAGCCTTCGAAGGCGCACATCCTGATCGACCAGGGCGAGGCGGACCAGTTCCTGGAGGACCAGCTCAAGCCGGAGCTGTTCGAGGCAGCCTGCAAGGACGCCGGCCAGGCGCTCACCCTGCGCCGCCAGCCCGGCTACGACCATTCCTACTATTTCATCGCCACCTTCATGGAAGACCATCTGCGCCATCACGCGAAGGCGCTGAAGGCTTAGGGCAGGCGCGCGATCCGCAATCCTTCCCCTTGATGGGGAAGGTGGGCCGAGGCGGAGCCTCGGGTCGGAAGGGGTGTTACCCGATGTCAGCCTTCTAGGTGCGAAACCGCAAAGACCTCGCCCCCACCCCATCCACCACGCCTTCGGCGCGGTCCCCCTTCCCCGTCAAGGGGAAGGATGGCGGTGTTCCGGCCAACCGGTCTGTGAGAACTGGCGGTCAGTCGTTTTCCACGCGGTGGCGCGGCTGGGTGCGCTGGAAGGGGCTGTCGCCGCGATCGCAGATCCACTCGCCCGGCGCGGCCGGATCCTGCGGGCCGGCCTGGCGGCAATCCCCGGCGCCCAGCTCGGCGGCGGAGGGCAGGGTCTCGTTGCGGCCGCCTTCCAGATAGGCGCAGCCGGACAGGGCCACGGCCAGGGGCAGGGCGATGGCCGCAAGGCGGAAACAGGCAGGATGTCGCACGGCAGGGCTCCGGGCTGAGGGTCGGGACGATCCCGACGCTAGCGCCGGCACCCCTGCCGTGTCACGTGAATCCCCTGTTAGGCGTAGCTTATTGCCGTCCCAGTTCGGACACCGACAGGGTCGACTGGGCGTATTCGCCCTGGCGGTAGGAGCCGACCCAGACCGAATAGGTGCCCGAGCCGGGATTGCCGATCGTGACGGACGGGTTGAGCCCGGGTCCCGAGTCGTCGTCGCAATACCAGTTGCCGTTGGGCGCCTGCACGATCAGCGTGGTGTCGGCGTTCGACGTGTTGGAGATCGTCAGGTTGAAGCTGCCGGATGTGTAGTGGACGGCGAAATCGACATTGTCGGCGACCCAGCCGGTGCAGTTGGTGAACAGGTTGCTGGCGCGGATCGTTCCGCCCGACGTCACCGAGGTGCGATAGGGATCCGGGGTGAAGCCGGCGCGCAGACTGACCGAGCCATAGGTCTGGGCCGAGGCCGGCACGGATGCGGCCAGGGCCGCGATGGCGGCGAAGGTTGCAAGGTATTTCATAAGCGTCCCCTCCTGGGCGTTTTCAGGTCCCTCAACGCTGAAAATCCTAGGTGGGGCAGGGCGGAGCCGGTATCCCCGGTTCAGGGGAGGCGGTTTTTCCTGCAAGAGCGGGGAAGGCGATACGGGAGGCCGCCGCACCAGACTTGCGAGGGTGCGAGGACGCTGGGCTGGCCCGGCTGACAAGGCCTCCCGCATCGTGCAGCTGCCGGGACCGGGATGAAGGTGGCAGCCGCAGGGCCAGCGGTAGACCTGGCGATGTGGTGGCACGATCCCCCGTTCGGGGGAGAGGCTAGCGCACCATCCCCTTCACGGCGTGATGCCGGTGGCATCCCGTCTCGTGATCGTTGACCAGGCCGCAGGCCTGCATGAAGGCGTAGACGATGACCGGGCCGACGAATTTGAAGCCGCGCGCCTTGAGATCCTTCGACATGGCCTCGCTCTCGGCGGTCTTGGTGGGTGTGTCCTTCAGCGACGGCCGGGCGTTCTGGATCGGCGTGCCGCCGACAAAGCTCCACAGGTGCTCGGAAAAATCGATCCCCCGCTCGCGCATGTCCAGCCAGGCCTGCGCATTGCCGATGGCGGCGTCGATCTTGGATTTCGACCGGATAATGCCCGGATCGGCCAGCAGGCGTTCGCGGTCGGCATCGGTATAGCGGGCGACGATTTCCGGATCGAAGCCGTGGAAGGCCGCGCGCATGCTCTCGCGCTTGCGCAGAATGGTGATCCAGGCGAGCCCGGCCTGGAACCCGTCCAGCATCAGCTTTTCCCACAGGGCGCGGCTATCGTATTCCGGCACGCCCCATTCGGTGTCGTGGTATTCGGCATAGATCGGGTCGTGCGTGTTCACCCATTCGCAGCGCTGGGGCATGGCGGTGTCCTCCGAATTTGGGGCCAGTCGAGCGTGCCGGCGGGTGTTTGCCAAGCGCAAGCGGCAGGATGCTGCTGACAGGCTTGTGGCAGGAGAGGGCAGGCTTCCCCTGCGAAGCGGGGGAAGTGCCGACCCCGGCCCTGAGCCGGGGGAGGCGATGGGGGAAAGTGCGCGCTACGCGCTCTGCGCTGCTCTCGCAGCGCCCCCTCAGTCCGCTGACGCGGACAGCTCCCCCGCAAGCGGGGCGAGCCCTTGTGTTTTACCCCGCAGGCCCGTCCGGCACCAAGGCCTCGGCCACCCGGATATGCGCTTCCATGCCGTCGGCCTCGGCATAGCGGTCGGCTTCGCCGAGCTTGTCGATGCGGGCCAGCACGATGGCGGTGTGGCCGGAGGCCGAGCTGATCGCGCCGATCTTGGCGGTGCCGGCCATCACGGCCGTGCCGCGCGGCGGGGCCTCGCCGGCGAAGACGGCGGGGATGGAGCGTTTGCGGATCGTGCCGCGGCGCTTCATGCGCGAGACGACTTCCTGGCCGATGAAGCAGCCCTTCTTCCAGGCAATCCCGCCATAGACGTCCAGATTGACGTCGGTGGGGAAGACTTCCGCCTCGCCATAGTCGCGCCCGAAAGCCGGCACGCCGGCCTCGAACTCGTAGGTGTCGAGCGGTTTTTCCTCGCCGGCCTCGAGCGCGGGCGCGATGCCGCGATGGATGCGGCCGGCCAGCCGCGGATCCTCGGCGGAGCCCGGGAAGGGTGTGGTCGCCCAGACGGCGGCCAGATCGGTGTTCATCACGATCTCGGCCTTGGCGCGCAGCTTGAACAGGGTGAGGCGCTTGACCAGGCCCTCGGCGGCGTCGGCCGGGACGTCCAGCCAGACCGTGTCGCCTTCCGCAACCATCATGAAGTCGGCCAGGATCTTGCCCTGGGGGGTCAGCAGGGCGCCGGGCCGGCATTCGCCGGGCGCGAGATCGGTGACGTCGGCGGTGATCACCCGTTGCAGGAAGCTGCGGGCCTCTTCGCCGGCCACCGAGATCACGGTGCGGCCGGGCAGGCGGCGGGGCGGTGTATCGGGCAAGGTCATGGAATGGCATATGGCATTGTGTTCGCATCTGGCCAAGACCCGCCATGCGCGCTATTGCGGCCAGCATGGAACGCGTCCTTTTCATCACCTCGACCCGGATCGGTGACGCCATCATCAATTCCGGGGTGCTGAACCACCTCGTCGAAACGCGCCCGGACGCCCGCTTCACCATTGCCTGCGGCCCCCTGGCCGCCTCGCTCTTCGCCGCCGTGCCGCGGGTCGACGAGATCATCGTGATGGCCAAGAAGCCGGCCGGTTTTCACTGGTTCGACCTCTGGCGTCAGACCGTGGGCACGGAATGGGATCTGGTGGTGGATTTGCGCTGCTCCGCCACGGCCTGGCTGCTCAAGGCGCAGGAGCGCCGCATTCTCAAGCAGGCGCGCGAACCGGTACACAAGGTGATCGAGGCGGCCAGCGTTCTCGGCCTGGAAGACACGCCGCCCGCACCGACCCTGTGGCTCACCGAGGCCGACCGTGAGGCGGCGCGCCAGCACATGCCCGACGGGCCGGTCTATCTGGCCGTCTGCCCCTCGGCCTCCTGGGTCTACAAGGTCTGGCCGCCGGAGAAGTTCGCCGAGTTCATCCTGCGCTTCACCGGGCCGGACGGGGTGATGCCGCGGGCGCGCGTGGTGATGCTGGGCGGCCCGCATGACGAGGCCTATGTCCAGCCGATCTACAATGCGCTGCCGGAATACGATTTCATCGATCTGGTGGGCCTCGGCCTCACCGAGACCGCGGCCTGTCTGGAACGGGCGCGTCTCTATGTCGGAAACGACAGCGGGCTGATGCACATGTCCGCCGCGGCGGGAACGCCGACGCTGGGCCTGTTCGGCCCGTCCGACGATCGCTGCTATGCACCCTGGGGCGATCATTGCGAGGCGGTGCGCGGACCGGCCTCCTTCGACGAGATCGACCGCGCCCATGGCGACCGGCGCAAGCACCCGGAAAGCCTCCTGGCCGACCTCGACGTCGATACCGTGTATGATGCCGCCACCCGCCTGTTCGAAAGGACCAAGCCATGAGCCGGACATTCGATCTCATCCTGAAGGGTGGCGATGTCGTCAATCACGATGGACGCGGCATCGCCGATATCGGCGTGATCGACGGCAAGACCGCCGAGATCGGCGATCTCTCCCAGGCCTCGGCGGCCGAGACGATCGACTGTACCGGGCTGCTGGTCGTGCCGGGCGTCATCGATACCCAGGTCCACTTCCGCGAACCGGGCATGGAGTGGAAGGAAGACCTGCAGACCGGCTCGCTGGCCGCCGTGATGGGCGGGGTGACGGCGGTGTTCGAAATGCCGAACACCGAGCCGACCACCACCTCGCCGGACATGCATCTGGACAAGCTCAAGCGCGCGAAGAACCGCATGCATTGC
The DNA here is from genome assembly GCA_034659015.1 of Pseudomonadota bacterium. GTDB lineage: Bacteria > Pseudomonadota > Alphaproteobacteria > Caulobacterales > Maricaulaceae > Maricaulis. The sequence goes on from JAYEGL010000002.1 coordinate 26,216, forward strand.
GATCATGCCTTCTATGCCGGTGCGACCTCGGAGAATTCCGACGTGCTGCCCGAGATGGAGCGCATGGTCGGCTGTTGCGGCGTGAAGGTCTTCATGGGCGCTTCGACGGGCTCGCTCCTGGTGAAGGACGATGAAGGCGTGGAGCGCGTACTCAACGCCATCTCGCGCCGTGCGGCCTTCCATTCCGAAGACGAATACCGGCTGGAAGAGCGCCGCAGCCTGGCCGTCGAGGGCGACTGGACCAGCCACCCAGTCGTGCGCGACGCGGAAGCCGCCATCCGCTCGACCGAGCGCCTGGTGCGCCTGGCCCGCAAGACCGGCAAGCGCATTCACGTGCTGCACATTTCCACGGCGGAAGAGATGGAGTTTCTCGCCGAGCACCGCGATGTCGCCTCGGTGGAGGCCACGCCCCAGCATCTCACCCTGGAAGGCCCGGAAATCTACGAGCGCATCAAGGCGCGCGCCCAGATGAACCCGCCCCTGCGCGACGCCCGTCATCGCGCCGGCCTGTGGCGCGGCCTGCAGCGCGGCATTGTCGACGTGATTGGATCCGACCACGCGCCGCACACGCTGGAGGAAAAGGCGCGTCCCTATCCGGCCAGCCCGTCCGGCATGCCCGGCGTGCAGACCCTGGTCCCGGTCATGCTGGACCACGTGAATGCCGGACGTCTCACGATCGAACGCTTCGTTGATCTCACCTCGCACGGCGCCCAGCGCATTTTCGGCATTGCCGGCAAGGGCCGCATGGCGGCCGGCTGGGATGCCGACTTCACCCTGATCGACATGAAGCGCCAGGTGGAGATCACCGACGACTGGTCCGCCTCGAAGTCCGGCTGGACGCCCTTCGCCGGCATGACCGTGACCGGCTGGCCGGTCGGCACGATCGTGCGCGGCCGGACCATCATGCGCGAGGGCGAGCTCGTCACCGAAGGCGCCGGCGAGCCGGTGACCTTCCAGGAAGCGCTGCCGAAGCGGGGGTAGGGCAGGTGGCGACTGGCAAAAGGACGGTGTGGATTGTCATCCCGGCCGGATAGCCCGCGGATGCGGGCTGCAGGGCCGGGACCCATAAACACAGGCGTCGGCCGGGAGCAGGCACGGGGTCGATGCTGCAAATAGCTGGAACCACACCGGGACTATGGGTCCCGGACTTGCGCCCGGCCCGGGGCCGGGCATTCATCCGGGATGACAACGGAAACGATGTCGCCCTTCACGAAACGCCACAACGAGAGACAACCCCGTGACCACGACCATCATGACGGCCATCGCCCCGGGCGAGCTGATCGACAAGATCACCATTCTGCGCATCAAGTCCGAACGCATCGGCGACGAAGCGAAGCTGAAGAATGTCCGCACCGAGCTGGACATTCTCAACGAGACCCTGGCGAAGGACGTACCGGCCTCGGACGAGCTGACCCGGCTGGACGGCGAACTGCAAAAGGTCAACGAGGCGCTCTGGGAGATCGAGGACGATATCCGCGAATGCGAGCGCCAGGGCGATTTCGGCGACGACTTCATCCGCCTGGCCCGGGCCGTCTATGTCACGAACGACAAGCGCGCCGCGCTGAAAAAGGAGATCAATCTCCTGCTTGGCTCCGCCATCGTGGAAGAAAAATCCTACGCGGAGTATTGAACCGCGTCCGTGCGGGCGCTATGCGGCGCCGCATCACCAGCGCGCAATGCAAGGACCGCCCGCGTGGACCGCCAGAGCTTCTACTTCTTCGATATCGACGAGAACATCCTCCACCTGCCCACCCGGATCCATCTGCTCAACACGATGACCGGCGAGGAGCGGGCGATGCGCCAGCACGAGTATGAGGACATCAAGGCCTATCTCGGCGTGCCGGGCATCTGGGAGGACTGGGCCGACCCGCCGCAGCGCGCCTATCGCGAATTCGCCGACGGCAAGGACCGGCATGGCGAGGAATACCTGTTGCGCGACGTGCGCCGGGCGCTGGATACCGCCAGCTGGAAGGGCCCGTCCTGGGAGATCTTCAAATATGCCGTGCTCAAGCGCCGTCCGGTGGCGGTCATCACGGCGCGCCAGCATTCCCGCGACACGATCCGCGAGGGGCTGAAACTCCTGGTCGACCACGGGCATCTGCCCGAGGAGCCGAACTATCTGGCGATCTATCCCTGCTCCAATCCGGAGATCCGCGAGGAGCTGGGCCCGCACCTCACCACGGCCGGGCTGAAGCGCCGCGCCATCCGGCAATGCGTCGAGATGGGGCTGGAGGAATACGGCCGGCAATTGCCGCACAGTTTCGGCATGTCCGACGACGATCTGAAGAATGTCGACCTGATCACCTCCGCCATGCTCGAGAGCAAGCTGGACCATCCCGACAAGCGCTTCTTCGTCATCTCCACCAATCGCCGCCGCCATGTGAAGATGGAAATCCTCCCGCCCCACAAGGAGGAGGAGAAACTCCGCGCGGCCGAGGATGCGTATTACGGGTAGACGCCAAAAAGGGGACAGGTGGAATTAACGCGGCGCGTTAATTCCACCTGTCCCCTTTTTGCTACTCGCTGCGGTGCACGGTCAGCAGCGGCACGTAGGCCGAGCGGATGGCCGGGACCAGGCCGCCGAAGAAGCCGATGACCACCGCCATCACCATGCCGGCGATCACCGATCCGCCTGTCACGGCGAAGGAGAACACCACCTGGGTAAAGCCGGAACCCAGCGTCGAGGCAGACACGCCGTTGAACAGGAGATAGGTCGCCAGCGCGCCGACCAGTCCGCCGATCGCGGCCAGGACCAGGCTTTCCACCATCGTGCCGACGGCGGCGGCAAAGCCGGAGAAGCCGATGGCGCGCAGGGTGGCGATCTCGCGCATGCGGGTGTCGACCGAGGAGTACATCGTGTTCCAGGCCCCGGCGAGGGCGCCGATCGCCATGGTGATAGCCAGCGGCCAGCCGATGAATTCGATCAGCACGGCGGTGCCGCCGGCCTGGTCGGCGAAGAATTCGGTTTCCGTCTCCACGTCCAGATTGACCCGCGGTTCCTCCTCTTCCCAGGCGCGCAGATCCTCGATCGCCTCCGGTGAGGTCAGACGGGCGCGGATCGACTGCACGCCGGTGCCGCGATTGTAGAGATTCTGGATCACCGAGATATCGGCCCAGATCTCGCTCTCGAACACCGATCCGCCGGTCGAGAAGATACCGACCACGACCCATTCATTGGGACCCAGGCGGATCGTCTCGCCCAGGTCGAAGCCGGAAAACTCGCGCAGCACCGAGGCGCCGACCACCAGCTCGTTCGTGCCCGGCTCGTACATGCGGCCTTCCACGATCTGGAAGCCCTCGCGCAGGCGCAGCGCCTGTTCGCCCACCCCGCGCAGGGGCAGGTTGGCCTCGGTGCCCGAGGACCGCTTGGTGCCGTCGACGATGACGTAGAGTTCGCCGGAGACGAGGGGCGTACCGTCTGCGTCGCGGGCCACGCCGGGCGCTTCCTCGACCAGGCGGACCTGTTCGCTGGACAGGCCGGAATTGAGTTCCGCCTGGGATCCCGCGCGCAGCATCACGGCGACATTCTCCGAGCCGGTGCCCTGAAGCGTGGCGCGGAAGCCGTTGGACATGGCCAGGAAACCCAGCAGCACGCCGGTGACCAGGGCGATGGAGACGATCGTGGCCAGGGAGAGGCCGGCGCGCTGGGGAATGGAGCGCAGATTGATCATCGTGACGGCGCCGATCTGGTTGAACATGGCGCGTCTCCTATTGCTTGCCGAGCGCGGTGACGATCTTCACGCGCTGGGCATTGATGGCGGGCACGATGCCGGTGAGCAGGCCGAGCAGGACGGCCAGGCCGAGACCGGTGAGGAAGACCTCGGCGGGCAGGGCCAGCCCGGGCAGGAAGGCCGCGGCGGCTTCGGCGACGCCGGAAATCATCAGCCAGGCCAGGCCCAGGCCGAGCAGGCCGCCGACCAGGCTGAGCAGGACGGATTCGGCCAGTACCATGCGGAAGATGCGCGGGGCCGGGAAGCCGAGCGTCTTCATCACGGCGATCTCGCCGGTGCGCTCGTTGATCGCCGTGACCATGGTGAAGCCGACAATGATCAGGATGGTGGTGAAGGCCGATCCGACCACGAAGAGCAGGATCAGGGCGATATTGCCGAACTGGTTGGCGAACGCCTCGTTGAAGGCGGCCTCGGTCGTGGTCTCGGTTTCCGCCGGCGAGTTGGCGAACATGCCGTCGATCGCCCGGGCGACCTCGTCATTGCGCGCCGGATCGGTCGTGTTGATGACCATCCAGCCGATCTGGTCCTGATTGAAGGCCAGCGCCTCGTTGTAATAATCGTAGTGGAATATCGCGTAGTTAGCCGGATACTCGTCAGTATTCCCATCGAAGATCGCGCAGATGTCGAACTCCCAGGACGCGGTGCCGTCGGTCTTCTGCCAGATATTGGACAGGAGCGGGATGCGCTGGCCCAGCTCCCAGCCGTACTGGGCGGCCAGGTCCTCGCCGACTGCCAGGCAGGTGCGGGTATTGATGAAGGCCTCGCGCTGGCCCTCCGGGAAGACGAGTTCGGGATAGGCGTCGAGATAGCTTTCCGCGTCGATCGCGAACGTCTGCACGAACTGGGTCGGGTCCTGGTAGTAGCCGCCGAACCAGCTGGCATGGCTGACATTGCGCACGCCGTCGATGGCCTGGACACGCGACCAGTAGGCATAGGGCATGGAGACGGTGAAATTGATGCGGTTGACGGTGACCAGCCGGTCGTCGGCGGCCAGCTCGCCGCCCGAGGTCCACACCTTGTAGAAGGCCCCGAGGACACCGAAAATCAGGAAGGCGATCAGGATCGACAGGGTCAGCAGGATCGCCCTCAGCTTCTTGCGGAAGAGATTCTTCCGGATCAGCGTGAGATCGTTCATTGCGCCGGCTCCGCCTTGGCTTCCACAAAGCGGCCCTTGTCCAGATGCAGCTCGCGCGCCGCGTATTTCGCGGCCGAGGGGTCGTGCGTGACCATCACGATCGTTTTGCCCAGCTCCTTGTTGAGCAGCTGCAGGGTTTCCAGGATCTCGTCGGCGGAGACGCGGTCGAGATCGCCGGTGGGCTCGTCGCACAGGAGGACTTTGGGGTCGGCCACGATGGCGCGGGCAATGGCAACGCGCTGCTGCTGGCCGCCGGACAATTGCCGCGGCCGGTGGCCCTTGCGATCGGCCAGGCCCACCACGTCGAGCGCGGTTTCGACGCGTTCCTTGCGCTGCTTGCCGGAGAGTTTGGTCAGCAGGAGCGGCAGTTCGACATTCTGTGCCGCGGTGAGGGTGGGCATGAGATTGTAGAACTGGAAGATGAAGCCGACATTCTGCGAGCGCCACTTGGCCAGCTTGCCTTCCGACAGCTTGTCGACGCGCACGCCCTCGCACTCCACCGAACCGGAGGAGGGGCGGTCGATGCCGCCGAGCAGGTTCAGCAGCGTGGTCTTGCCCGAGCCGGACGGTCCCATGATGGCGATGAAATCGCCCTGCGGGATCGACATGGTCAGCTCTTCGAAAATGGTGATGCTTTCCTTGCCGCGCGTGTATCGCTTGGACAGGTCCTTGAGTTCGTAGAGCGATGCCATCGTTGTCAGTCCTCGCTGTTCGCCGGCCCTTCAGGGTGCGCCGTCATCGGAATTCGGATGTAACTTTACAAAATAAAGTTCTTTTACTCAACAAAGATCACACGGGCCGCCATTTCCGGCAGGATGCGGTCGTCGCGCTCGTCGAAGGCCACGCGCACCTGGATGGTCGCCCGGGCGCGGTCGGCGGTCGGGATGATCGCCTCGACATGGGCGGGAATCCGCCAGTCCGGATAGGCATCCAGCCGTGCTTCGACGCGCTGGCCGGGCGAGACCCGGCCGATCTGGCCCTCATTCACATCGACCTCGATTTCCAGCGACGCCATGTCCACCAGCGTGGCAACGCCGGTCCGGGTGAAACCGCCGCCGGCCGAGGCCGGGGACAGGATCTCGCCGACCTGGGCATTCTTGGCGACGACGACGCCGGCAAAGGGTGCGCGCACCACATGGCGCTCGATCAGGTCTTCCTGGCTGGCCACCTGGGCGGCGGCGGCCTGGTAGTCGGCGCGGGCGGCCTCGATCTGGGCCGTGAGACTGTCGGCCTGGGCGCGGGCCGCGGTCACGGCCGCTTCCGACCCGATCTCGCGCTCGGCGAGGCGTTCGGCGCGGTCCAGGACACGCCGGGCCTCGGCCAGCTGGGCGATGAGCGAACGGGTGCGCGAGGCCGCGGCATTGCGCTGGGCTTCGAGCAGGCCGAGCTGGATCTGCGCGCGCTCGTCATCCAGGCGGGCGACGACCTGGCCGTCCTCGACGACGGTGCCTTCCTCGACAAGCACCTCGCTGATGCGGCCGGTAATCTCCGCCGAGACCGTCGCCTGGCGGCGCGCCACGACATAGCCCGTGGCGACCAGGCCGGAGGCGCGCGGCGAGCGTGTGTCCGACGGTGCCGGTGAGGGTGTTGACGGCGACGGCGTGGCGGGCTCTTCGGCCGGTGACCGGGCGGGGTCGGCAGGCGGGGAGCCCGGCTCGGACGACGCGCCGCCGGTCAGGTACCAGGTGCCGCCGGCTGACAGGCCGGCAACAACCAGCGCAATAATGACAGTCACGCCGAGCGGAACGCCGGAGCGGCCTTCCGGCGCGTCGCGGTCGATGCTCAGCGATTCCAGTTGCGAACGGCGATCCGGCATCTGGCCCCCTCATGATCCCTGGCGACCATGAATAACCGGTCATGCGAGGATTTGAAACGGGACACGCATGGCTTGCGTCCCCCTCCGGCCGGGTGTGTGGCCGTCAGGCGTCAGTCGAAATAGGCCGAGCGCATCATTTCCGACAGGTCGCGGCCGCGATGGGCCAGGGCCCGGCGTTCCGCATCCGCCTCGGCACCGCAGCGCGCGCGGTAGCGTTGCTGGGAGCGATAGCCCTCGTTGAAGCTCTCGATCAGCCGGTCGCGCCGCCGGACGTCGTCCGAGGCTTCCATGGCGAGCAACTCGACCATCCGCTCACGCCATTGCTGGGCGCCGTCGCCCTCGCAGGCATAGGCCAGATAGTGAAGCTCGCCGAGCGTGTAGGCGAGAAAGGGCAGGGTGCGGCCGAGATCGAGATCCTGCTCGTACCGGGCCGGCGTGCGTTCGCCCGGCTTCTGTGCCAGGGCCGCGGCGGGCAGGGCGAGAAAGAGACCGCTCAGGAACAGTGTACGCAACATCATGGCCCGCATCATGACGCGGAATGTGGCTCGCTCAAGGCCCCGGCAGAGCCAGAGGCGACAAGGCGGTGCGCCCGGCCGATCACGTCACGTGTCTTGTCCCATTTCGTCAGGGCGATCGCTTCGCGCAGCGGAAAGAAAGCCGCTTCGGTCACATCGTCATCGGCCGACGGTTCGCCGCCGGTCCATACGGCGGCGAAATCGACCAGCACGTAGTGCCAGTCCCCCGGGCGGCCCGGTTCGCGATCGCCGATCGAATCGATCACGTCGATCAGGCCGGTGATGCGCGCCGTCGTGCCGGTTTCCTCGGCCAGTTCCCGAAGGGCGGCTTCCGCGGCGGTCTCGCCATACTCGATCTTGCCGCCGGGCAGCGACCATTCGCCTTCATAGGGCGGTTTGCCGCGCTTGATCAGCAGCACCTCCTCGCCGCGGAACACGACGATGCCGGCGCTGGCGACGGGGCGCGGCGCCTCAGACATGCAGGTTGTCGTGCGGGGCTGAAATCACTTCGCCGTCCATCCGCCATCCACGCTGATCCAGGAGCCATTCATATTCGCTCCCGCGTCGGAGACAAGATAGAGCAGTGCGCCGGCAAGCTGGTCGTAGGTGACGAACTGCTTGGTCGGCTGTGCAGCCAGCATGACGTCGCGCACTACCTCGTCCTCGGAAATGCCGCGCGCCTTGGCGGTGTCGGCGATCTGGTTCTCCACCAGCGGCGTCTTCACATAGCCCGGGCAGATCGCATTGCAGGTGATGCCGTCTTCCGCGACTTCCAGGGCCAGCGTCTTGGTGAAGCCCATCACGCCGTGCTTGGCGGCGACATAGGCCGATTTGAAGGGCGAGGCGACGAGGCCGTGGGCCGAGGCCAGATTGACGATCCGCCCCTTGCCCTGGCGTTTCATGATCGGCAGGGCGGCCTTGGCGGCATGGAAGACGGAATTGAGATTGATGCCGATGATGGCGTTCCACTTGTCTTCCGGGAATTCGTCCACCGGCGCGACATGCTGGATGCCGGCATTGTTCATGAGGATGTCCAGCCGGCCGAATTCCCGGTCCGCGAAAGCCACCATGTCGGCGATTTCGTCCGGCTTGAGCATGTTGGCCGGATGGTAGCGTACTTCCACCCCATGACGTTCGGCGATGCCCGCACGCTCTTTTTCGATCTCGGCGGCATCGCCCAGCCCGTTGATGATCACATGGGCGCCGTTCTCGGCCAGCGCGTCCGCCATGGCGGCGCCGATCCCGCTCGTGGAGCCCGTGACAATGGCCACCTGGCCGCTCAGATCGGTGCGGATGGAAGACATGAACCACCTTTCAAGTTTGTGTTCCGCGCAAGAAACGGCAGGGCGGCGGCGGGGTCAAGTTGCGTGTCGAGCGAAGCGAGCTCGAATTGCAACTTAAGAGAGAATTTGTGCTAGACTGAAAACGCCGGCCCCAGAGGCCGGCGCAATCCAAGGAGGGAGCAATGTTTCGGTTTCCGAAATGCTGCCTCGTCCTCTGGGTGAGGAAAAAGCGGATCGGCGGCTGGTCGGTCGTGATCCGCCTATCCATCGCCTGAAGGGCGGCCAAAGGAGGCGGCTCGCACCCGCCTCCTGCGGCCCTTGGTTTATAACACAACGACAGCGGGCAGGGAATAAGTAAGCCTAAGCCGCTTTCGCCGCGGCCGGCTGGGGGCGGGTGAAGAGCAGGTCGGTATCGCTGGAGCCCTCGGCCTCGAAACGATAGCCGCCGAGATCGAATTTCTGCAGATCCGCCGGGTCCTCCACCCGGTTCTGGATGACCCAGCGGGCCATCATGCCGCGGGCCTTCTTGGCGAAGACCATCAGGGCGCGAAGCTGGCCGTCCTTTTCCTCCTTGAAGGTGGCGGTGATGACCCGGGCCTTCAGCGTCTTCCGGTCGACCGACTTGAAATACTCGTTGGAGGCCAGGTTGAGCACGACCGGATCGCTCTCGCCGTCCTGCAGGCGGTTGAGTTCCTTGGCGATCCCGTTGCCCCAGAAGTCGTAGAGGCTCTCGCCGCGCCGCGTGTGCAGCTTGCGGCCCATCTCCAGGCGGTAGGGATGGATGGCATCCAGCGGACGCAGCGCGCCATACATGCCCGACAGGATGCGCAGATGGTCCTGGGCATAGTCCAGATCGGCCTCGGAGAGGCTCTCGGCATCCAGCCCGCGATAGACCTCGCCGTTGAAGGCCAGGGCTGCCTGTTTTTCGCCCGGCGTGTCGGCGTCGAAAGCCTGGAAGCGTTCGCGGTTGAGCGCGGCCAGATCGTCGGAGATCTTCATCATCGCCTTGATCTTCGGCGCGGTGAGCTGGCGCGTCGTCTTCGACAGGATGCGCGTCTCGTCGATCAGGGCCGGCGTCGTGGACGGCAGGTCGCGTTCGACCGGATCGAAATTCATGGCCTTGGCGGGCGAGAGCAGAATCAGCATGACGGGCCTCCTTTGGCCGTAAAGGTAGGCGAGCCATGCTGGCAGGAAAAGACTGCGCAGGCCGCGGCGGGCATGAGTTTTCTCAATGCCTGCACACGGAATTTCCGATAGCCGGGGCCGTCAGCTGAGCAGCACGCGCGGGTTCATGATGCCCTTCGGGTCGAGCGCCTGCTTGATGGCGCGCATCACCTTCACGTCGACGGGCTTGCGGGCTGCCAGCTCCTCGCGCTTCATGACGCCGATTCCGTGTTCCGCCGAGATCGACCCGCCGAATTCGTCGACCGTGTCGTAGACGCGTTTCGACATTTCGCCCGCCTTCGCCATGAAGCCTTCGCGGGCGTCGGCGTCGAGGCAGGCGATATTGTAGTGCACATTGCCGTCGCCGACATGGCCGAAGGCGACCACCGTCCCGTCGGGAAACTCCTCATTGATGCGCTGCGTGGCGATCTCGATGAAGGCCGGCATCTTGGAGACCGGGATGGAGACGTCGTGCTTGACCGCCAGGCCCTGGCTGCGCTCGGCTTCGGCAATGCTTTCGCGCAGGCGCCAGAAGTCCTGCATCTGGGCCTCGTTCTCCGCGATCGCGGCGTCCTGCAGAAGTTCCGCCTCGAAGCCCTGCTCCAGCGCGGCTTCCATGGTTTGGCGGGCGCCCTCGGTGCGGCCGAAACTCATCTCGCAGACGACATACCAGGGATGTTTCGCTTCCAGCGGGTCGCGCGTATTGGGCACATGGGCCAGCACGAATTCCAGGGCGAGGGCGGGCATCACCTCGAACGCCGTCACGGCTCCGCCAGAGATTTGCTTGGCCATGCCAAGGAATTTCACGGCATCGTCAACGGAATTCATGCCAATGAAAGCCAGTTCCATGCGGCCGGGACGGGGATAGAGTTTCAGCGTCGCTGCCGTGATGATGCCCAGCGTGCCTTCCGCGCCGATCAGCAATTGTTTCAGGTCGTAGCCGGTATTGTCCTTCCTCAGACCCGTCAGCCCGGACCAGATCGTCCCGTCCGGCAGCACGGCCTCGAGGCCCAGAACCAGTTCGCGCGTCATGCCGTAGCGCAGCACATGCACGCCGCCGGCATTGGTGGAGATCAGTCCGCCGATCATAGCAGAGCCCTGAGAGCCCAGGGATAGGGGGAAGAGCCGGTTGGCCTCCTCGGCCGTGTTCTGCAGGCTTTCCAGCACGCAGCCGGCCTCGACGGTCATCGAGTCGTTGTCGGTATCGATCTCGCGCACGGCGGTCATCCGCTTCAGCGTGATCAGCACCTCGCCCTGGGGCGTGGCGGCCCCGCACAGCGAGGTATTGCCGCCCTGGGGCGTGATCGCCACGCCGGCCTCGGCGCACAGCTTGACGGCGGCGGCGACCTCCTGCGTCGTGCCGGGTTTCAGCAGGATCGGCGTGTCGCCGTGATAGCGCCCGCGCCAGTCGTCGACATGCGGTGCGAGCTCGTCGGGATCCATGCTCCAGCCCTTCGGGCCGAGGGCGGCCTTGAGATTGTCGATCAGGTCGGCAGGCAGGGTCACGGGGGCGGTCATGGCGTGGTCTCGTCATCCTTCGGCGCAGCGGCACGTTGCAGGCGGTCATTGATCGCTTCACCCAAACCCTGATCCGGGATCGGGGCAACCGCAATGCCTTTCGGGCCGCGTGCGTCGAGTTCACGCAGGGCCGAGAAGAGGCGGGTGGCGGCCTCGGCGAGGTCGCCGGCTTCGGACAGGTTGAGATGGCCACCGATATCGCCGAAGCCGAGCAACAGTTCGCCGGGCTCGGGCTCGGTGACGTTGAGGCGAACGGCGGCGCCGGGCGCATAATGGCTTTTCAGCATGCCCGGGCTGGCCAGCGGTGTGCCGTCTTCCGGTGCGGCCAGGGGGCCGGTGATCGGCTCGATCTGCACCCGCGACAGCCCGCCGGGGCGCAGCAGGACAGCTGTCTTGCCGTCGATCGCGACGACGGTCGATTCCACGCCGACCGGGCAGGCGCCGCCATCGAGTATCAGATCGATCCTCTCGCCCAGTCCCTCGGCGACATGCTGGGCGGTGGTCGGGCTGACCGATCCGGACGGGTTGGCGCTGGGGGCGACCAGGGGCGCGCCGAACGCGCTGATCAGTGTGCGGGCGGCCGGGTGTGCGGGCGCCCGCAGGGCGATCGTGTCGAGCCCGGCATTGGCAATGTCGGCAATGGCCGCGTCCGGCTTTTTCGGCAGCACGAGGGTCAGCGGGCCGGGCCAGTAGGTGCCGGCGAGTTTCGCCCCCAGCTCGGGCCATTCGGCGACGGTCTTCGCCATCTTCGGGCCGGTGACGTGGACGATGAGCGGGTTGAAGCGCGGCCGGCCCTTGGCTTCGTAGAGCCGGGCCACGGCCTCCGGATTGGCCGCATCGGCGGCCAGCCCGTAGACGGTCTCTGTTGGCATGGCGACGAGGCCGCCGCGTTTGAGAATGGCGGCGGCTTCGGCGATCGCGTCGGGATCGCTGGCGGGTCTGATGGGCGCGGTCATGGGGTGTGAGCTAGCGCCGGACACCCCGTCGACGCAAGCCTACTCGGCCGCATCCGCCTCGATATGCAGCACCAGAGTCACCTCGGCCGCAGCGGACCCCCAGCTGGACGACCCCACGCCGTAGTCCTCGCGCGTCAGCGTGTAGCGGCTGTCGGCCACGGCCCGGTCGCCGTCGATCTGCAGCGTGAAGGGCAGGACGATGTCGCGTTCCGTGCCGGCCATGGCCAGCGTGCCGTGGGCCTCGTATCCCTCATCCGTCGCGCGGATGTCCCCGGACACAAACGTCGCCGCCTCGTATTGCGACGGGTTCAGACCGGAATTGGACAGCATGGAGCTGTCCATCTGTCCGTTTCCGGTCGTGCCGCTGGAGGTCAGGACGCGCGCCTCGATCGATGCTGTTTCCAGACTCTGCGGATCGAGCACGATCGCCGCCGACCAGTCGGCAAATTCCCCGGTGACCGCGCCGCCGGACACGGTGGTCTCGAAACCGACCGAACTGGCATCGTGATCGACCTGCCAGGTCTGGGCCGCGGCCGGGGCGGCGAGCAGGGCGGCGGCAAGCAGCAACGCGGAACGCAACATCGGGAATTTATCCTTTCAGGATCGGGATCATGCGGGCGATCAGCCCGTCCCGGTCGACGAACTGGTGTTTCAGCGCCGCCAGCACATGCAGGCCGAACAGGATCAGGATCGGCCAGCCGCCGGCGCCGTGGATCGAGCCGGACACCTCGTGCAGGCCTTCGCTCTGAGGCACGGGCAGGCGCGGCAGCGGCAGGTCGGGATTGTTGAACAGGAAAGAGGGCAGTTCCGAGGCAGAGGCGGAAATCCAGCCCATGATCGGCATGCCGATCATCAGCCCGTAAAACGCCCAGTGCGTGGCGTGTGCAGCCAGCTTTTCCCAGGCCTTCATACCCTCGGGCATGCCCGGCGTCTTGTGGGTCAGGCGCCAGCCCAGGCGCAGCAGCGACAGGATCAGGACCAGCATGCCGGTCGTCTTGTGCAGATTGTAGGCCTGCTGCACGTCCTCGAGCAGCACGGTGCCGTCGGAGAAGCCGTGGCGCAGATCCTCCATGTACCAGCCGAAGAAAACCATGCCGATCAGAAGCACGGCGAGTATCCAGTGCAAGGCGATGGCAACGGCGGTGTAGCGCGGTGTGTCGGTGGTCATGATGGATCTCCCCACATCATAAGGTTGGGCCCTCCAAGCGAGTTATGCCCCTTTCGCCCGCGTCCGAAAAGCCACACAGAGTCGCAGGCTGGAGAAAACACTGTTTCCGGATTCGCATTGCCCGGCAGGCAGGTTATGTTCCGCGCCGAAAAGAAAATGACGGAGGTCGGGCATGACGTATCGCGCACCCTTGGACGAATTGCGCTTCACCCTGGAAGAAGTTGCGGCTGTTGAGGGGCTGAAGGCCACGGGTGCGTTTCCCGATTTCACCTCGGACCTGACAGCGGCCATCCTGGAAGAAGCCGCCAAGCTGGCCGAGAATGTGCTGGCGCCGCTCAACCGCGTGGGCGATGCCGAGCATTGCAAGCTCGATGGCGAGACCGTCACCACGCCGACCGGCTTCAAGGACGCCTACGCGAAATTCGTCGAAGGCGGCTGGCAGGGGCTGCAGTTTCCCGCCGAGCTTGGCGGGATGGGCCTGCCGCGCGCGCTGGGCGTGGCCGTGCTGGAGATGATCCAGGGGTCCAATCTCGCCTTCGGCCTGGGGCCGATGCTGACCTATGGCGGTATCGAGGCACTGATCGAGCATGGCACCGAGGCGCAGAAGGAGCGCTATCTCTCCAGGCTGCTGACCGGGGAATGGTCGGCGACGATGAACCTGACCGAGCCGCAGGCCGGTTCGGATGTCGGCGCGCTGCGCACCAAGGCCGAGCCCAATGACGACGGCAGCTGGGCGGTGTCCGGCCAGAAGATCTACATCACCTGGGGCGAGCACGACTGTGCCGAGAATATCGTCCATCTCGTGCTGGCCCGCACGCCGGGTTCGCCGGAGGGCACGAAAGGCATTTCGCTCTTCCTGGTGCCGAAAATCCTGCCGGACGGCTCGCGCAACGATCTGCGAGCGATCGGTCTGGAAGACAAGCTGGGCATTCATGGCTCGCCGACCTGCACCATGGAATACACCGGCGCGACCGGCTGGCTGATCGGCGAGGAAAACGCCGGCATGCGCTGCATGTTCACGATGATGAATTCGGCGCGGCTGAATGTCGGCGTGCAGGGCGTGGGCATTGCCGAACGCGCCTTCCAGCAGGCGCTGGCCTATGCCGAGGATCGCAAGCAGGGCAAGGCGATCGACGCCGAGGGCCCGGCGCCGCATGCCATCATCCATCACCCCGACATCAAGCGCACGCTCTCGACGATGAAGGCCAAGATCGCCGCCTCGCGTGCGATCTGCGTGACCTGTGCCGTTGCGACCGATATGGCGCATTACGGCGAGGAGGGCGACGAGACCGCCGCGGCCAAGCGTCGCGAGGAGTTGCTCACCCCGATCGCCAAGGCCTGGTCGACGGATATCGGCGTCGAGGTCGCCTCGCTGGGCATCCAGGTGCATGGCGGCATGGGCTATATCGAGGAGACCGGCGCGGCCCAGCACCTGCGCGATGCGCGGATCACGCCGATCTATGAGGGTACCAACGCCATCCAGGCCATCGATCTGGTGGGCCGCAAGCTGAACATGGATGGCGGGGCGGCCTTCGACGAGCTGTTCTCGGACATCGTCCAGACCATCGAGGCCTGCACCACCTCCTCGCACCCCGACCTCCCGCCGCTGGGCGACCGGCTGCAGGACAGTCTCGACGCCATGCGCGAGGCCGTGGACTGGCTGAAGGAGGCCGACATGAAGGACCGGCTGGCCGGCGCCACGCCTTTCCTGACGCTGGCCGGCGAGACCGTGGGCGGCTGGCTGCTGTGCGTCGGTGCCGTCGCGGCGCGCCGCCGCCAGAAGGAGAATATCGGCGATCCCGCCTTCGCCGCCCAGCGCATCGCCCTGGCGAATTTCTACGCCGAGGCCGTGATGACGTTGGCGCCGTCGCGCGTCGACGACGTCACGATGGGCGCCGACATGATCGACGAGGTCGGCTTCGGCGGTTGATAAAACGGGGACAGGTGGAATTGACGCCGCGCGTCAATTCCACCTGTCCCCATTATTCTACAACCACATGCCGTGCGGATCGGGATGGCCGCGGCCGTCGACCAGGCGGTAGAGGCCGACGCCCGAGCGGACCAGCATCCACACCCAGATCAGCGCGAAGCCCAGCA
The DNA here is from genome assembly GCA_034659015.1 of Pseudomonadota bacterium. Taxonomy (GTDB): domain Bacteria; phylum Pseudomonadota; class Alphaproteobacteria; order Caulobacterales; family Maricaulaceae; genus Maricaulis. The sequence continues at coordinate 41,599 of JAYEGL010000002.1, forward strand.
CGCCGAAGGGCGAGAGGATGACGGTGAAGATCATCACCGTTGCGGCCACGATACCGACGATCGCCGCCCAGAAACTCTTGATCTGGTAGGTGTAGTGGGATTGCAGCCAGTGCGGGGCGCTGTCGCGGCGCGCATAGGCGATAATGACGGCGACGAGGCTGGACACGCCGATGATATTGCCGACCAGCAGGAGGGCGTAATTGAGCCCCGCCAGCAGACGGTCGTCCCGGTCGGCGGCCGGTGTGGAAGTGGGTTCGTAGATGGTCTGTGTCATGGTGGCGGCATTCTTGGCGAGGAAGATGGCCAAAGGACGGCAGCGCAAGAAAGGGGACAGGTGGAATTAACGCGTCCCATGAGCGTGTGCCGCGCGCCGCCGGAACCCGCGCTAATTCCACCTGTCCCCTTTTTGCTGAGGCGGGGAAGCCACGGCAGGCTGAAAATGCTGTCACAAACGCGCCGGAGCCTTGGTTGCAGAGGCGTTTCGACGTATTCGGGACAGTAATGCGTTTGCACGGGAGGTGTGCGGGTGCCCTTGGCGCGAATCCTGGACCATGCCGGTATCGCCCTGTTCCTGGGCGGTCTTGCGGGATATCTGATCCTGCTGGCGGCCGGGCTGATTGGCCGCTGGTATCTGCCCTATCCGGTCAGCGGGCTGTGGCTTCTGGTCACGGGCATGCCCGCTGCCGGGGTCGCGATCATGTTCCTGCGCGCGAGAGAGAACCGTATCGTGTTCGTGGACGGAGACGAGGAATGAGCCTGATTGTCACCATGGCCGACAGCGTGCCGGACCGGGAGATCGACCGCGTGGTCGGTATCGCCCGCGGCAATGTCGTGCGTGCCCGCTTCTTCGGCCGTGATTTTATCGCGGGTCTGCGCAATATCGTCGGCGGGGAAGTTCCCGAATACACCGACCTTCTCTCCGAGGCCCGCGAAACGGCCCTCGACCGTATGGCCAGGCATGCCGAGGAGCTCGGCGCGGACGCCGTCGTCACCGTCCGCCTGTCGACCTCGGCCGTCATGGAAGGCGCTGCGGAAATTCTGGCCTATGGAACGGCGGTTAAACTGAAATGACACCCCTCATGAAGCGTCTCGCCAACCGGGCGGCGAGCGAGATCCTCGAAACCCTCCGCTTCGTTGCGGGCGTGGCCGCCGTCTGGCTGGGCCTGGTCACCGTCGGTTTCGCGGCCTTTCACATTCCCTCTGAAAGCATGCAGCCCTCGCTGGAAGTGGGCGATCGCGTGCTGGTTTCGAAATGGGCCTACGGCTATTCCGTGCACTCCCTGCCGCTGGGGATCGGCTATCTGATGCCGGACAACTGGGATGGCCGGATCGCCTGGCACAATCCGCAGCGCGGCGATGTCGTCGTCTTCCGCGACGAGCGCCAGTCGCCGCCGCGCAATCTGATCAAGCGGGTGATCGGTATCGAGGGCGATGTCATCGAGATGCGCCAGGGCCAGCTCTATCTCAACGGCGAACCGGTGCCGCGCGAATTCGAGGAGGTGCGCTCCTATCGCGAACACCCCTCCCGGCAGGTCGTGACGGCAACCCATTACACCGAAGTCCTGCCCGGCGGCCGCGAGCACGCCATCTACGAACAGTCCGACAATGCACCGCTGGACAGTTACGGGCCCGTGACCGTGCGTCCGGGCACCGTGTTCGTGATGGGCGACAATCGCGACGCGTCGAACGACAGTCGCGCCCCGACGGGCCCGGGCCTGGTGCCGCTGGAGAATGTCGTCGGCCGGGCGGAAACCGTGCTTTTCACTTTCGAACGCTGCCGCCGCGAAGAGGGCCTCTATTGTCCGCGCGGCCGCGTCTGGCGCGGGCTCTGAGGTGATGAAGCGGCTCACCCGCCGGCGCCTGCGCGTTCATGCGGCCCGGCTGTCCGCCGATCTGGCCGATGCGGTGAACACGCTGGCCGGGGTGGCGGCGGTGTGGTTCGGCTTCACCTCGCTGGCCTTCGCCACCTACTACATCCCGTCGGAAAGCATGCAGCCCTCGCTGGAAGTGGGCGACCGGATCGTCGTGTCCAAATGGGCCTACGGCTATTCGCGCCACACCCTGCCGCTGGGGCTGGGCAATCTCCTGCCGGACAGCTGGGACGGCCGGATCGGCTGGGCCAGCCCGCGGCGCGGCGATGTCGTGGTGCTGTGGGACGACCGCCAGGACCTGACTCTGATCAAGCGCGTGATCGGCCTGCCTGGCGATATTGTCGCCGTGCGCGGCGGCCGGCTCTTCCTCAATGTCCAGCGCGTGGAACGTGCCGCCGTCGAGGATCGCCGCTATCGCGAGGATGGCGGCTATAACGACGTCGTGTCCGTGCGCCTGTTCGAAGAGGACCTGCCGGAGGGCCGGGTCCATCCGATCTACGAGCGCGGCGACGATCGCTGGCTCGACGATTTCGGCCCCGCCGTCGTGCCGGCCGGCCATGTCTTCCTGATGGGCGACAATCGCGACAATTCCGTCGACAGCCGCGCGCCGGAAGGGCCGGGTTTCGTGCCCTTCGAGAATATTATCGGCCGCGCCGAGACCGTGCTCTACACGTTCGAGCACTGCCGCCGGGAGGACGGGCTGTACTGTCCGAACGGACGGGTCTGGCGCGGGCTTTGATGGCGCTCTAGTTTCTTCCGAAGACATATCGGGGAGAAACGGCCATGAGCCTCAAGGGCAAGACGATCTTCATCACCGGCGCCAGCCGCGGTATCGGTCTGGCGATCGGCGAGCGGTGCGCACGCGACGGGGCGAATATCGTCATCGCCGCCAAGTCGGACAAGGCGCATCCCAAGCTGGAAGGCACGATCCATACGGCGGCCGAAGCCATCGAAAAGGCCGGCGGCCAGGCCCTGGCCGTGAAGTGCGACATCCGCGACGAGGCCGAGGTCGAGGCCGCTGTCGAGGCGGCCGCGAAGCGGTTCGGCGGGATCGATGCAGTGGTCAACAACGCCTCGGCGATCTTCCCGCGCGGCACGGCGGATACGCCGATGAAACGCTACGACCTGATGCACCAGGTCAATGGCCGCGGCACCTTCCTGACGACGCAGAAATGCCTGCCCTGGCTGGAAAAGGCCGAAAATCCGCACATCATCGCGCTGGCGCCGCCGCTGGACATGCGCGGTCTGTGGTTCGGCCCGCACGTCGCCTATACCTCGGCGAAATACCAGATGAGCCTGTGCATCCTGGGCTGGGGCGAGGAGTTCAGGGGGAAGATCGCGGCGAATGCGATCTGGCCGCGTACGGCCGTGGCGACGGCGGCCATCTCCAATGTGCTGGCCGACCAGGAAGCCATGAAGAACTGCCGCAAGCCGGAGATCCTGGCCGACACGGCCTATGCCGTGCTCAACAAGCCGGCAGCGGACTTCACCGGCAATTTCATCATCGACGACACCTTCCTGTGGGACGAAGGCGAGCGCGATCTGGACCAGTATGCCTACGACCCGTCTCTGGAGCTTCTGCCCGACTTCTTCGTGCCGGAAGACGTGCCGGCGCCGCCTGGCGTGAAGATCATGAACGCCTCGCTGGGGCACTGACCGGCGGCGCGCCAAATACCGCTTGCATCGCGCGAAAATTCGCCAATATGGACATTGGAGCGTCGCACTCTGCGGCCGGGTCGCCCGCCGCCTGATCCTCGCCGGCCGTCGACGCGGCCGGCCGGAGTGTTGGACCCATGCTTCTGGTCGAAACCTATCTTCAACCCAGCCCGCTGGAAGGGCTGGGCGTCTTCGCGGCGGAGCGGATCCGCAAGGGTGCGCTGGTCTGGGCGCTGGATCCGGCGACGGACCTGATCCTCACCGAGGCCCAGCTGGCCGAGCGGCCGCCCGTCTATCACGGTTACATAGAGCGCTATGCCTATTTCGACCGCGGGCTGAACGCCTATCTGCTCGACGGCGACCACGCCCGCTTCCTCAACCATTCCGGCGAGCCGAACCTGGATTTCGCCACGCCGGACGGCAGCGGGATCGCCCTGCGCGATATTGCACCGGGCGAGGAAATCCTCTGCGACTACGGCCAGTTCATGCAGGATGTCGTGCTCTTGCCGGCACCCGTGCGCCTGGCCGCGATGCAACCGGGCGCCTGAAGCGGGGACGAAGTGGGGACAGACACGTAAGCACCTTACGTGTCTGTCCCCACCGGATCAGGCCGGTTCGGACTGTTTCGCCTTCAGCATGTCCATGATGGCCCGGGCCAGCGGTTCGGCGGAAGCCGGATTCTGGCCGGTCAGGAGGCGGCCGTCACGCGCGACATGGGCGCCGAAATTCTCGTCATTGCCTTCGAACTCGGCGCCGAGTTCGCGCAGCTTGCTTTCCAGCAGGAAGGGCACGACCGCGTCGAGGCCGACGGCGCGCTCCTCCGCATCGGTGAAGCTGTTGACCCGCTTGCCCTTCACCAGCGGCGTGCCGTCTGAGAGTTCCACGCCGGTCAGCGCCGCCGGGCCGTGACAGACGGCGGCCACCACCGCGCCGGCCTCCCAGGCCTTGGCGATCAGATCGGTGACCGCCTTGGTCCGGGGCAGGTCCCACATCGTGCCATGGCCGCCGGGCAGGTAGATCGCGTCGTAATCGGTCGGCGTGACGTGGGCAGCGGGACGCGTGTTCGACAGGGCCGCCATGGCGGTCGGGTCGTCCATGAAACGCTGCACGGAGGCCGGACGCGCGCCCTCGCCATCGTCGGAACCGGGATCGGCCGGCGGCTTGCCGCCTGCCACGCTTGCGATTTCGACGGCATGACCGGAATCGCGCAGCGCCCAGTACGGGTCGGTCAACTCCTGCCAGTGGAAACCGGTCGGCTTGCCGGTCTCGCCCAGCTTGTCGTGCGACGTCGTCAGGATAAGCACTCGGGATGTCATGCGAACCTCCTTTGCGGTTTGCAGCCTGCCCATCCAGATGGGGCTGTGTGCACAGGTCTCAACCCGCACGGATGCGAACCGCCGGGCGCTGCGCTAGGATCGCAGACGGAAACACTGACCGGACGAGCCCCCATGAAGACCACCATCATCGACAGCCCCGCCAGCCTGGCCCATCGCGTGCCGGACGGGCATCCCGAGCATGCCGGCCGCTATACGGCGGTGCGCGAGGCGCTGACCGGGCTCGATGTCGCCGAATGGGTAGAAGCGCCCCAGGCGCCGGTCGAGGCGCTGGCCCGTTTTCACTCGGTCGGGCATGTCGACCGGGTGCTCACTGCCTGTGCCGAGGCGGGTATGGAGGGCTGGGTCGCACTCGACCCCGACACCATGGTCTGCGACCGGTCGGCGCATGCGGCGCTGTCGGCTGCCGGCGGCGCGATGGCCGGTGTCGATACGGTGATCGGGGATGGCGAGGGCGCTGTCTTCCTGCTGGCCCGGCCGCCGGGGCATCATGCCGAACCGGACCGGCCGATGGGCTTCTGCCTGTTCAACTCCATCGCCATCGCCGCGGCCCACGCGCTGGACGTGCACGGCCTGCCCTCGGTCGCCATCGTCGATATCGACGTGCATCACGGCAATGGCTCGCAATGCCTCGCCGAGCGCGACGAGCGCGTGCTGTTCGCCTCGCTGCACCAGTCGCCGCTCTATCCGGGCACGGGGCATCGCGGCGAGACCGGGCTTAACGGCAATGTGGTCAATGTGCCGCTGGAAGAAGGCACGGCCGGCGACGCCTGGCGCGCCGCCTTCGATGCCGAGATCATGCCGGCGCTGGAGCGGGACAAGCCGGCCCTGATCCTGGTCTCCGCCGGCTTCGATGCGCATGCGGACGATCCGATCGGCGGGCTGGGCCTGGTCGAGGACGACTATGCCTGGGCGGCGGGACGGCTGGCTGATGCGGCGTCGGAATTTGCGTATTCCCGGCTTGTCTCGGTGCTGGAGGGCGGATACGACTGCCCGGCACTGGGCCGGTCCGCCGCGGCATTCGTCCGCGCGCTCGCCCGGGCCTGAGCGGGCCAGTTCCTGGTCCTGTCCGAAAAGGAGTGTCGGCGGTAACGACGGGGCGTACCGGCTGACGGCTATTCCCCCGCACGACCCCGATGACCCGTTCGCCGACCGATCTCCAGCCCGCCGCCCCCGGCAGCATCACCGTCGCCCGCCACGGCCGGCCCGATGCGAACCGCGAGCTGTGGGTCGACTGGCGCGGCTATGAGGACTGGTGGGACAATGAATACCAGCCCGCCGGCCTGGTGGCCGGGCAGGCGCCGCCGGACGCGCTGGTCCGCGCCGCGGAGGAGTCCCACACCGTCTTCGCCAGCTCGCTCCGGCGCGCGATCGAGACCGCCCAGGCCGTCGCGCCGGATCGCGAGCCGGTGATCGACCCGCTCTATGTGGAAGCCGAACTGCCGCCGCCGCCGCTGCCGGGACGCTACATGGCCAAGACCTGGGGCGTGTTCGCGCGCTGCTCCTGGTGGATGGGCTGGTCGCGCGGCCGCGAGAGCCGCATTGCCGCCGAGGTGCGCGCCCGCAAGGCGGCCGACCAGCTGATCGGTGCGGCTGCAGCAGGCCCGGTTGTCTTGTGCGCCCATGGCTGGTTCAACCGCATGCTGCGGCCGCAATTGAAGGGGTCGGGGTGGGTTTGCGTGCGTGACGGCGGCGATACCTACTGGTCCTGGCGCCGCTATGAATACCGGCCGCGCTGAGTGCGCATCGGCGGCATTGCCGCACCCCCGTCCGCTTTCTATGCTGCGCCCGAAAAGAGAGGATGCCATGTCCGAAACACCCCCGCCCGACATTGAAACCCTGAGTTTCGAACAGGCGCTCGCCGAGCTGGAAAGCATCGTGCAGCAACTCGAATCCGGCGAGGTCGAGCTTGAGAAATCGATCGCGATATACGAGCGCGGCGCGGCGCTGCGGGCCCATTGCGAGGGCAAGCTCAAGAATGCCGAGCTGAAGGTCGAGCGAATCGTGCGCGGCGAGGATGGCGAACCGGCCACCGAACCGGCCGGGCTGGACTGATCGTCATGGCGAAGGATACCGACGCGCAGGAACAGTCGTACGCCTCGATTGAGGATTTCCTCAAGCTCGACATCCGTGTGGGAACGGTGGTGCGGGCCGAACCCTTTCCCGAGGCGCGCAAGCCGGCGATCAAGCTGTGGGTCGATTTCGGCCCCGAGCTCGGCGAAAAGAAGAGCTCGGCGCAGATCACCGTGCACTACGAGCCGGACGCGCTGATCGGCCGGCAGGTGATAGCCGTGGTGAACTTCCCGCCGCGCCAGATCGGCCCGATCAAGTCGGAAATCCTGGTTCTCGGCCTGTCGGATGATGACGGGGCCATTGTTCTGTTGGGGCCGGACAAGCCGGTGCCCAACGGCTCGCGCATGCACTAGGCCCACGGCATGGATCATTTCGAACAGCGCCTGAACGAAGCGGCCGACCGGGTGACGGTGGCGCTCGATGCCCTCCTGCCCCGCGCCGAAGGGCCCGAGGCCCATCTCAATTCGGCGATGCGCTATGCCGCGCTGGGACCGGGCAAGCGCCTGCGTCCCTTCCTGGCAATGGAGGCGGGCCGGCTGGTCAATGCCGACGAGCGTGGCGTGCTGCGCGCGGCCTGCGCCCTGGAATGCATCCACGCCTATTCGCTGATCCATGACGACCTTCCCTGCATGGACGACGACGACATGCGCCGCGGCCGGGCCACGGTGCACAAGGCCTATGACGAGGCCACGGCGGTGCTGGCCGGCGACGCGTTGCAGTCGGTGGCCTTCGAGATCCTGGCCCATCCCGACACCCATCAGCGCGGCAGCGTGCGCTCGCGTCTCGTGGAACGCCTGTCGCGCGCCTGCGGTCCTTATGGCATGGTGGGCGGACAGATGATCGACATCCGGGCGGAAACGGAAGCGTTCGACATTTCCGTCGTCACCCGCATGCACCGGATGAAGACCGGCGCGCTGATCAATTACGCGATCGAGATCGGCACCATATTGCGCGAGGTGGAGGATCACATACGCCGGGCGCTGGAAGGATTTGCCCACGATCTCGGACTGGCCTATCAGATCACGGACGATCTTCTGGACGCCACGGGAGACCAGGCAGAGACGGGCAAGGCCACCGGCAAGGATGCCGGTCAAGGAAAGGCCACCTTTGTCACCATTCTGGGCGTCGACGGCGCACGCGAACGTTCGCGGCACTTGGCCGCACAGGCCAAGGACCATCTTGAACCCTTCGGCGCCCGTGCAGATGTTTTGAAAGAGGCCGTCGACTTCATCCTCGACCGGCGCTCGTGAAAGGCTGGACGCGTATGGCACCCACCACTCCGACCCTCGACCAGGTCCGCTTTCCCGAGGACCTGCGCAATTTCAGCCTTGAGCAATTGCGCGACCTGGCCGACGAGTTGCGGGCGGAGACGATCGACGCGGTGTCGGTGACGGGCGGCCATCTGGGCGCAGGGCTGGGCGTGGTCGAGCTGACCACGGCGCTGCACCATGTCTTCGAGACGCCGCGCGACACGCTGATCTGGGATGTCGGCCACCAGTGCTATCCGCACAAGATCCTCACCGGCCGGCGCGACCGCATCCGCACCCTGCGCCAGGGCGGCGGGCTGAGCGGTTTCACCAAGCGCGCGGAAAGCGAATACGACCCGTTCGGCGCCGCCCACGCCTCGACCTCGATCTCCGCGGCACTGGGCTTTGCCGTCGGCCGCGATCTCAAGCACGAGGACCGCAATGTGATCGCCGTCATCGGCGACGGCTCGATGTCGGCAGGCATGGCCTATGAGGCGATGAACAATGCCGGCCATATCGGCGGCCGGCTGATCGTCATCCTCAACGACAACGACATGTCCATCGCCCCGCCGGTCGGCGCGATGAGCCACTATTTCGCCCGCCTCGTCTCCTCCAAGAGCTATCGCAGCCTGCGCAAGCTGGGCAAGGGCGTCGCCAAGGCATTCCATGTCGAGGAAGCCGCGCGACGGGCCGAGGAATACATGCGCGGCATGGCGATGGGCGGCACGCTGTTCGAGGAGATGGGCTTTCGCTATGTCGGCCCGATCGACGGGCACGATCTCGACCAGCTGGTGCCGGTCCTCAAGAATGTGCGTGACGGCGATAACGGCCCGGTGCTGATCCATGTCGTCACCCAGAAGGGCAAGGGCTATGCGCCCGCCGAGGCGGCCGAGGACAAATATCACGGGGTCGCCAAGTTCAACGTCGTCACCGGCGAACAGCAGAAGTCCAAGGGCGGCCCGCCGGCCTATACCAAGGTCTTCGCGCAGCAGCTTATCCGCGAGGCGGAAAAGGACGACACCATCGTCGGCATCACCGCGGCCATGCCCGGCGGCACCGGCATGGACCTGTTCGGCGAGCGCTTTCCGGAGCGCATGGTCGATGTCGGTATCGCCGAACAGCACGCCGTCACCTTCGCGGCCGGCCTGGCGGCGGACGGAATGAAGCCCTTCGCGGCGATCTATTCCACCTTCCTGCAGCGCGGCTACGACCAGGTTGTCCATGACGTGGCGATCCAGGGCCTGCCCGTGCGTTTCGCCATCGACCGGGCCGGCCTCGTCGGGGCCGACGGCTGCACGCATGCGGGCAGTTTCGATATCGGCTATCTCGGGCAGTTGCCCGGCATGGTCGTCATGGCGGCGGCCGACGAGGCCGAGCTGTGCCGCATGGTCGCCACCTCGGTGCAGATCGACGACGGGCCGTCCGCTTTCCGCTACCCGCGCGGGGCGGGCACCGGTGTCGAGATCCCGGACGTGGCCGAACCGCTGGAAATCGGCAAGGGCCGCATCGTGCGGGAAGGTTCGCGGATTGCCATCCTTTCCCTGGGCACGCGACTGGAAGAGGCGCTCAAGGCGGCCGATATGCTGGGCGCCAAGGGTTTTTCGACGACCGTGGCCGACGCCCGTTTTGCCAAGCCGCTGGACGCGGACCTGATCCTGCGCCTGGCCCGCGAGCACGAGGTGGTGGTGACGGTGGAAGAGGGCGCGCGCGGCGGTTTCGGCGCTTTCGTGCTGCAGATGCTGGCGGAAAAGGGTGCGCTGGACCGCGGATTGAAGATCCGCACCATGACCCTGCCGGATATCTTCCAGGACCAGGACACGCCCTTCAACATGTATGAAGAGGCCGGCCTCAACGCCCGCCACATCGCCGCCACCGCGCTGGAGGCCATGGGCCAGGACGCGGTCGCCGCGGAAGTGGCGGCGGCAGTCAGCGCGGTTTAGTCGGACGCGTTCAGGCTCGCGACGGTGTCTGTGGGGAGGGGATGTGCGCCCATACCGGCACTCGAGATATCGGGCAGGTCGACCGGTTCGCCTGTGGCCAGGATCGTGGCGCAGGTTTCCGCGCTGTCGGCCAGCGTCTCTATGCCCGGCGTGATGGACTGAACGCGCCCCGACTGCGCATTCAGGGCTGAAGTCGCCTCGCGCAGAGCCGTCAGCGGATCGCTTTCGGCCTCGAAGCGCCACGCCCCGACACTCTTGTCCGGGTCTTCCTCCTCCGGTGCGGGCGGCACGTTTTCCTGGTCAAAACGGCTGTTGGTCTGAGCTGCGGCGCGGATCTGGGCGATCGCCTCGGCATAGTTGACCGGCTGGCTGAGCAGCTGGCGATCGACATCCCAGAGAATACGCCGTCTGAGATCGTACAGCCTGGGTGCGATCCCGCGATAGGTGTCGATCTGGTCGTTGGCCCGTGTGGCAACCTGGGTGGCGGTGCCCTCGGCATTTTGCGCTGCTTCGAGCGCCTGCGTCAGCTCGCCCGTGCCTGTGTCCTGATCGGAGTCTGCCAGCACTTCGCGCACCACGGCGAGGTTCCCCCGCCGGGTTTCGAGTATGCCGAGTTGCACGACAAGGTTTTCGAGCCCGGTTTCGCGCCGGAGCAGGGCGTCGGTATGCGCGCGTGCGCAGTCCGCCGCGACGACGGCGCGGGAATGGATGGTGCGCCGTTCGACCGGGTTGTAGACCACGTCCGCGGACTGGACGATGGCGGCCCCCAGGCCGGCTTCGAGCAGGTCGGTCGTCTGTGCCTCGGTCAGTCCGTTGGCATTCAGCGCCAGTGTAGACGCGGCATACACGGCCGTACCGAAGAAGAATATGTTGCGCGCTTCGATGATGCCGTTCTGCCGGCGAACATTCATCATCTGGACATCGGCGAGCGTCTGGAAGTCGCAATAGGCACTCCAGACCTCGTGATGCACGGTTACCGGACATGTGGCCGTCTGCCCGGGCAGGGCGTCGCCGCGATAGGCGGTATCTCTGCCGGCCACGGTCAGGCTGGAGCATGCGCCCAAACCTGCGGCCATAATCAGAACCAGTGCCCGTTTCCGCATGTCACCCTCCCGACCGCCACGTGCAGGAGTATAGCACAAGTAAAACGTGTTAGAAGATATGAAGCGACCGAAGGGAGTCCCGTCTAGCGCTCGTCCGTGCCGATCCGCTCCGCGAGCGTGCGCAGCGCTTCACCGTGCGAGGCCACCGGGTCCTGCCGGTCGAACACGGTCAGCGGGATTTCCGGCTCCAGCCCGGCGCCTTCATAGACCGTGCCGTCCGGTGCGGCGAAGATCTCGTTGGCCAGTTCCACATACCAGCCATTGGGCAGCGGCTTGGCAAGGGGGGTGGAATAGGCGCCCCGCGTGGTGGTGCCGGCCTGGGTGACGTTGGGCAATTGGCGCAACATGAGCGTGGTGATCTCGCCGGCCGATACCGTCACGTCGCTGGTCAGCACATAGACCGGGCCGGTGAAGCGAGGCCCGTCATGCGGCACGATCTCGTAGGCCGCGTCGGGCGCCGCGTCCCAGTCCGTGCGCACGGTGTATCCCGTGAAGGGCGTGTCGGTGAAGCGGCTGGCGATGGCGCGGGTGACGGCGTCATAGCCGCCGCGATTATTGGACAGGTCCAGGATGACGGCCTCCATCCCGTCGAACTGGGTCAGCGCGTCGTCGAGCAGGGTCTCGAGTGCCGCCAGTTCCGCCTCGGCCCATTCCGGCGTGCCGGGCGTTTCGGTATCGGTGAAACCGCCCATGGTGAAGATCTGGATATAGCCGATGCGTTCGTCGATCGTGCCGACGATCACGCGGTCATTGGCGATATGGCGCGCGCCGGGATCGAGGACCTCGCCCAGCGTCCGGTCGATCAGACCGATCAGCCAGGGCGTTTCGCCCATGCCGTTGGCGATCGTGGGCAGGGTGGTGCCCAGCCCGTACTGGGCGCGATGGCGCTCCCCGTCGAACTCGGCGATCAGCTTGGTGTGGCTGTCGCCCAGAGGCTCGATCAGGCCGGCCAGGACGGCAAACAGATCGGCATCGCTCATCCCGGCGCTCACCTGCTCGCGCGCGGCTGCGACCGCCGTGTCCCAGTCCACGCCGCGGCGCTCGAAAAAGGCGTAGTGGCGGTCGAACACGGAGACGAAGGTCTCGAACGTGCCGACCGCGCCGGAGAGGTCCTGCGCGCCGCAGTTATCGGGCAGGGCGTCCAGACGCTCGAACACGGTATTGCCGTCGCTGGGCAGGTATTCGAATTTCGCGCGGTCCGGACCCAGCGGCGTGATGTAGCGGTATTCCACCTGGCTCATCATCGTGGGGCCGTCCTGCGCGGTGGCGTAGCAGCCGGCCGGCGTATCCTGCCAGCGGGTGATCCCGTCCGCATCGATCTGGAGAACCCAGCCATAGGCGTCCGACCGCCAGATGCCGCGCGCCACCTCGGCGGTGGCGCTTTCCTGAAAGATTTCCAACGCCTGGGCAGCGGCCGGCGCCTGGCTGCAACCGGCAAGGTACAGCGCGGCGCAGGCGGCGGATCGAAGACACGTGATCATGGGAACTCCATAAAAATGACCGTAGTCATCTTTTAGCCGGAAGACGGGTCACCGGCAAGCGGGCGATAGCCCGCCAGTTCACACAGCCGGCCAAGCCGCTCTGCGATGCGTGCATCAACGGCGTCCAGGCGACCCGTCACCCCGCTCTCCCGGATCGTGCCGGTCACCAGGGTGACGACCAGATCCGCCATCGCTTCCGGATCGACCCGGTCCGGCAGTTCGTTCCGGCGGCGCGCCTGCGCGATCATGCGGGCAATGGCTGTGCGCAGCGCGGCGTCCGCTTCGCGTTCGGCGGAATGGATCGAGGGTGTGGCCAGGGCGTGGGCATGCTTGGCCTGCCACATACGGGGCGAGGCCGACACCGCCTGGATGCTGCGATGGGCCGGGGCGGCCAGACGGTCGGGCAGGGCGAGGGCCGCCGCTTCCGGCGTTTCCTCCAAAGACCCTTCGATCACCTGTGAATACCAGTCCGCCAGCAGGTCGGCCTTGCCGGGGAAATGGTTGAAGAAGGTGCCTTTGGCCACGCCGGCGGCCGCCACGATCTGGTCGACGCTGACCGCGTCGTATCCGTCGCGTTCGATCAGGTCGACGGCCGCGTCATAGAGGGCTTTGCGAACCGCGCGCTTTTTGCTTTCTCTCTTTCCGGTCATGGCCGCAGGATGCGCGATTTCGTGACCTCAGTCACTTTTCATGGGCAGGGACCGCATGCGCGCCGACCGCTATCTTGTCGAACACGGCCATTTCGAAACCCGGGCGCGGGCCCAGGCCGCCATTGCCGGCGGCAAGGTGACGGCCAATGGCGTCGTCGTGGCCAAGCCCTCGCAGAAGATTGCCGAAGGCGCGGAGATTGTTGCCGAAGAGGCCTTTCCCTGGGTGTCCCGGGCCGCGCTCAAACTGGTCGCGGCGCTGGAGGCTTTCGGCATCGATCCGTCCGGCCGGGTGTGCCTGGATGTCGGCGCTTCGACGGGCGGTTTTACCGAAGTCCTTCTGGCGAACGGGGCGCGCCGCGTTCATGCCGTCGATGTCGGGCGCGGCCAATTGCATCCGCGGCTTCAGACCGATGCGCGGGTTGTCTCCATGGAGGGCATGGATGCACGGACACTGGCCGCGGACATGCTGGACGCGCCGCCCTCGCTGGTGGTGTGCGACGCCAGTTTCATTTCCCTGCTCAAGGTGATCGCCCGGCCCCTGGAACTGGCGGCGCCGAAGGCAGATCTGATCGCGCTGATCAAGCCGCAGTTCGAGGTCGGCAGGGCCGCGATCGGAAAGGGCGGCCTGGTAAAGAGCGAAAACGACCGCCGGCGGGCGGTCGATACGGTCTGTTCGGGCCTGGAGGCGGCCACGGATTTCAAGGTGAAGGCGGTCATCGACAGTCCGGTCGAGGGGGGAGACGGCAACAGGGAATACCTTATGGCCGCCTCCCGGATTCGCAACCGGCCGGATGCCGGATGACCGCGAATTAAGCTGCGGCCGATTGACCGCCCGGCTATTGCCCGCCCGACTATTGCCCGTACGTGTCGGCGGGACGCCAGATCCCGTCCGCGCCCTGGCACATCCACACGCGATCGGTCACGGCCTGGCCGTATTCGCCCATGCGGCGGGTCTGCGACCACTGGCAGTTGCCGGCCGCGGAGGCATTGGAATAGGTCGACGAGGCGGAATAGGTCCGGGCCGGTTCGCCGCGATCGGGACCGCCGAGCAGCTCGCCGGAGGACCCGTAGCGGTCGTCATAATACGGATCGCCCGCATAGCCGGCATCGTCGCTGTAATAGCGGTCGTCCTGATAGTAGCCGCTGTCGTCGTAATAGCGGTCGTCGCCATAATAGCCGTCCGGCTTTCCGGCATAGCCGCCACCGGTGCGGCGCACCGTGCCGCAATCCTCGCCGCCGGCGATACCCGCGCCGATCAGCGCGCCGACCCCGGCGCCGGCGATCGTGCCGACTTCCTCGGCATTGCCGCGGTCGCGGTGTTCGTAGCGGCGGTTGTGGCGGCCGTAATAGCCGCGCCCATGGCGGCGGTAATCGTCCCAGCGCGCGCGGCGGTCCCAGCGGTCGGGGCGGCCATGGCGGTTATTGTTCGAATCGTCGGCCAGCTCATTGCCGATCACGGCACCGAGAATGCCGCCGATCAGGGCGCCGGCGACCTGCCGGTTCTGGCGGCTGGATTCGCAGTCCTGATAGCTGCCGCCCTGATAGGAGCGGGCTTGGTAGGACTGGCCTTCGGCAACCGTCGGAAGGGTGACCGACAGGGCCGTCGCGGCGAGCAGGGCGGGGGTCAGCAATTTCATCTCGTGCCTCCAATGCGTGCGGGACGGTGTCGGTCCCGATCTCACCAGCAATCTAGCGGGCAGGCGATGAGCCCAGGATGAACGCTCGCATGACGGTTTCGCAAGGCGGATCGCGGGACTGCACACGCAAGAACGGGGCCGGCACAACACGCCGGCCCCGTCTCATTCACCCGGACCGTGTGACTACTGGCGGTGCGCCACCTGCCAGTCGCCATAGGCGTCGCGGCACATGCGCACGCGGTCGTAGTTATACGTCCCGTCCGGCATGTAGATTTCCGCATCGCCCCAGCGGCATTCGCGGCCCGCATTATAGTAGGTCTCGCGCACCACGATCGTGCCGCGCACGCCGGAATAGGGGTTCGCCCAGTAATAGGGTTCGCCGTACTCGAAGGCGTAGTTCATGGCATAGGTGTATTGCGCGCGGTCGCAGTTATCGAGCCGGTTGAGACCGCTGCCGAGGGCCGCCCCGAAGCCCGCACCGAGCAGGATGCCGGCGCCGACATTGTCATCGCCTGCGGCGGCACCGCCGACCAGGGCCCCCAGAAGGGCGCCCACGATGGCCCCGTCGCTGCCGTTGCGGTCATAGCGGCACAGGCCGTCATAATAGGCAAAGCGGCGGTCGTCGTAATTGTGGCTGTAATAGCGCGTATTGTAGCGCCAGCGGTTGGACGGGCCCCAGTGCCCGTAATGGCGCGAGTTGGACCAGCCGCGATTCATGTGGTGGATCCAGCGCAGCTGCGCCTGCCGGCGGGCACGGTCGCGATAGAAGTCGCGGCGGCGCTGGGCATACTCCCACCGGCGGCGGTCATGATGAACGCCGGGGCGGTAATGACGGTTGTTCGTCCAGCGGTGATCGCGGCGATTGTCGCGAACGTCGCGATGACGATTGCGCTCCCAGGCAGAGCGGCGCGAGTCATGCCCGCGATTGCTGCCGTATTCGCGGCGGTTGTTGCGCCAGTCATGATCGCGCCGCTGGTCGCGCCGGTCCCGCGCATCATGGCGGCCGGGATGGCGTCCACGGGCGTCGTTGCGGCCGGGATGGTTGCGGCCACGGGCATCGTCATTACGCCCCGGATGCCGGCCGCGCGCGTCATTGCGTCCGGGTCCGCGTCCGCGGGCATCGCGGTCGCCGCGCCGGCCATCGCCGCGCGTGTCGCGGCGGTTTTCATTCCGGCCGGCTTCGCGGCGCTGGCGGTGACGGTCGCCGGCATCACGGCCGGGCGCGCGGTCGCGGCGCGTATGTTCACGCCGGTCACGGTCGCCATAGCTGTCGCCTCGCTCGACGCGCTGGGCTTCCGCCGGGCTGGCCGTGACGGCCGCAGGAATGATGAGAAGGGCGGCGAACGCCGTGCTGAGCAGGCGAAGCTTGCGTTGTGTCATCGGACACGCCTCCGGGTCTTGCGCCGGGTCCGGGCCCGGCCAGATTGCCTGAAGGTTAACGCCGGGTCGATGAGCCTAACATGAACGGGTGCTTCATCTTGGACGGGGACAGACACGCAAGCGCGCTTGCGTGTCTGTCCCCGGTAACTAGAACGCGCTCTGGCCGGCATGGCGCAGTTTGTGGTCGGCCAGTACGAGAGCGGCCATGGCTTCGCCTACGGGCACGGCGCGGATGCCGACGCAGGGGTCGTGGCGGCCGCGGGTCTCGATCTCGGTCTCGCTGAAGTCGCGGTCCAGCGTGCGGCGCGGCACGCGGATCGAGGAGGTCGGTTTGACGGCAAAGCGGATCACCAGGTCCTGGCCGGTAGAAATCCCGCCCAGAACGCCGCCATTGTGGTTCGACAGAAAGTGCGGGCCGTCCTCGCCCATGCGCATCTCGTCGGCGGCCTCCTCGCCGCGCAGGGCGGCCGAGCCGAAGCCGGCACCGATCTCCACGCCTTTCACCGCATTGATCGTCATCATCGCCATGGCCAGGTCGCTGTCGAGCTTGCCGTAGACCGGCGCGCCCCAGCCGGCGGGCACGCCGGAGACGACGACTTCCACCACGGCGCCCGTCGACGAGCCGTCCTTGCGCAGGGCGTCCATGTCGGCTTCCCACAGGGCCGCGGTTTCCGCGTCTGGGCAGAAGAAGGGGTTTTCGTTCACCTGGTCCCAGTCCCAGCGCGCGCGGTCGATGGCGCGCTCGCCGACCTGGACCAGGGCGGCGCGAATGGCGATGCCGTCGCCGAGCACCTTGCGCGCAATACCGCCGGCGGCGACCCGCATGGCCGTCTCGCGGGCCGAGGAGCGGCCGCCGCCGCGATAGTCGCGCACGCCGTACTTCATGTCGTAGGTGTAGTCGGCATGGCCGGGCCGCCACTTGTCGCGGATATCGCCGTAATCCTTCGAGCGGGCGTCCTGGTTCTCGATCATCAGGCCGATCGGCGTGCCGGTGGTGACCGGGCCGCCGGTGCGGTCGTCCTCGAATGTGCCCGAAAGGATGCGGACCTCGTCGGGTTCCTGGCGCGGCGTGACGTGGCGGCTGGAGCCGGGGCGGCGCTTGTCCAGCCAGGGCTGGAGGTCGGCCTCGCTGAGCGGAATGCCGGCCGGGCAGCCGTCGACGACGGCGCCGATGGCCGGTCCGTGGCTTTCGCCCCAGGTGGTGATCCTGAACAGGTGTCCGAAGGAGTTGTGAGACATGACCGATCCGCGTTTTTGCGCAGACTAGTCGCGGATCATGCGGCCGTCACGCGGCCGACTGCGCTTTGCGGATCCAGCGCGCGAGGCGGGCATGGGCCGACGGCCGGGAATATTCGTGGATGAAGGCATCCAGATCGTCGCGCTCGATCAGCGAGGGAATGTCGCGGGGCTCGGTCTCCTCGGCCTCCGCGATGCGGATGGTGACGACCGTGCCGGTTTCACCGACGGCGGTGACCCGTTCGCCGTCGCGGGTGCCGGCCGGGATGCGCACGAGGACCGGGCGTTCGCCGTGCCGCAGCGTGCGGGTGACGCCCGTGGCCGCCTCGGTGCGGCTGATCTCGATATCCAGGCAGACCGGAACGTTGGCCTTGATGAGGTCCATGGCGGCGACGATCTCTGCCAGTCGCGACAGGGTTTCCGGTGTCGGCGGCGTGACGTCGGGATGCAGGGTCTTCACCAGCGCGCGGAAGGCAGACTTCGCCGCATCGGGCCCGTCGCCGGGCTCGAGACCGAGGGCCGCATAGGCCTGGGCGATACTCGTAACACGCGCTGTCATACCGTGAATCTAGAACGAGAAGATTCCCGAAAGGTTGACGGCGCTGAGAACAGGCGTACCTAGGCGCCATGGACGCCGGAGGTTGATCATGTCGAAGTCGAAGTCCGATCTCATCCCGCCCACGCCGGACGAGAAGGAATACGCCCGCACGGCCGACGCCAATGCGGCGGAGATATTCGACCGCGAGGATCCCTTCTCCCTCTTTGCCGATTGGCTGGAAGACGCCAAGCGCAAGGAGCCGAACGATGCCAATGCCATGGCTCTGGCCACGGCCGACACCGACGGCCTGCCCGATGTGCGCATGGTGCTTCTCAAGGATGTCGATGCGGACGGTTTCGTCTTCTACACCAATCTGGAAAGCGCCAAGGGGCAGCAATTGGCGACCAACGCCAAGGCGGCCCTGTGTTTCCACTGGAAATCCCTGCGCCGCCAGGTGCGGGTGAGGGGGCTTGTCGAGCCGGTTTCCGAAAAGGAGGCCGACGCCTATTTCGCCTCGCGGGCCCGCGACAGCCGGATCGGTGCCTGGGCGTCTAAACAGTCGCGCCCGCTGGAAAGCCGTTTCGCCCTGGAGAAGTCCGTCGCGCGCGAGGCCGCCCGCTTCGGTCTGGGCGAGGTGCCGCGCCCGCCGCACTGGTCGGGTTTCCGCATCAGGCCGCTGGCCATCGAGTTCTGGCGCGACCGGCCCTTCCGCCTGCACGACAGAATGACGTTTTCGCGACCGGATTCGGCCTCGCCATGGCAGGTCGACCGGTTGTATCCTTAGGTCGCAAGACGAGCCGGGGGGCAGTATGCAGACAATCCTGAGCGTTCTGCGGGCGATCATCGTTCCGCTTGGATGGATTTGCGCCCTGCTGGCGCTGGCAACGCCGCTCTGGTTCGCCGTTGCGGCGTTCGGCACCAAGTGGGGCTTTCTCGATACCGCCACCGGTCTGGGCTGGATGACCCACACGGTCGGCCGGCCGCTTCTGCTGGCCTGTCTTCTTGCGGGCGGTGCGGCGCTTCTCCTGATCCTGGTGCACTGGCTGGCCGGCCGCCGGTTCTTCGGCGCCGTCGTGTCGGCCGTTCTCGCCCTTGCGGTCGGCGGGGCCGGCCTGGGCTGGGCCTGGACGGTCGACCGGCACCGGGATGCCATGCCGCCCGTCCTCGACATCACCACCGACCGGCAGGACCCGCCGCACTTCTCGCCGGGGCTGCGGGCCCGGCGCCCGGTCGGCGACCAGTCGCTCGCCTATATCGACAAGCGCGGGCCGGACGGCCGGCCGCTGGCGGCGCTCCAGGCCGAGATCTATCCGGACATCGCCACCATCGCGGTTGCATCGCCTCCGGAGGCGGTCTTCGCGCGGGCGCTCGACTATGCCCACCAGCAGCGCTGGCGGGTCGGAACCGCCTCACAGAGCGCGGGCATGTTCGAGGCCGGCACGGAAAGTTTCTGGTACGGGCTTCGCGACGACATCGTCGTGCGTGTACGCGACGACGGCGAGGGCGGCAGCCTGGTGGATATCCGCTCGCTCTCGCGGGACACGATCCACGATCTGGGCCGCAATGCGCAGCGGGTCCGCGACTTCAGCGCGGCGATCTCCGCGTCCTAGCCTGCGCGTTCGCCCAGCCGGTACTCCGTTTCCAGATCGGGCTCGCCGTCGCAGGTCACGCGGCCGGTCTCGACCATGTGGATGAGATGGGCGAGCACGGAATGCGCCGCGGCCGGGTGCAGGCGCTTGTCCACATCGGCATACATGGCGGCGACCATGTCGCGCACGCGGGTCCGTCCGGCGCGGATCTGCTCGAGGATCTGGGCCTCGCGCGCCATGCGGTGGTCGATATAGGCCTGGATGAAGGGGCGCGGCTCGGTCACGGCGGGGCCGTGGGTCGGCCAGAGAATGTCGAAATCGCGGTCGCGGATGCGCGCCAGTTCGCGCAGATAATCGCCCATATGCCCGTCCGGCGGACTGATCACGCTGGTCGACCAGGCCATGACGTGGTCGCCGGCGAACAGCGTGTTTTCCTCCATGAGGGCGTAGCAGACATGGTTGGAGGTATGGCCGGGCGTGTGCAACGCCTCGACGGTCCAGCCGGCCCCTTCGAAGACCTCGCCGTCGCGCACCTGGACGTCGGGCCGGAAACCGGAATCATCGCCGGCCTCGAGCCGGACCTCGCCGCCGGCCGGGGCGGTGTCCGGCGGACCGTAGCCATAGACTTTCGCGCCATGCCTTTGCGCCAGCGGATGGGCCAGGGGCGAGTGGTCGAGATGGTGGTGCGTGACGAAGACATGGGTGACCCGCTCGCCCTCCAGCGCCGCGTCCAGGGCCGCGACATGGTCCGGCTGGACGGGGCCGGGGTCGATCACCGCCACCTCGCCGTGGCCGACGATATAGACGCCGGTTCCGGTGTAGGTGAAGGGGCCGGGATTGGCGGCGACGACGCGCCGGATACGCTCCGACAGACGGTCGCAACGGCCGTACTCGAAATCGAAATCGCGCTTGAAGGGAATGGCGGTCATGACACGCTGTGGGGCTGGATGAGGTCGAGAAAAGCGTCGGCCAGACGCCGCGTGACGGCAATCTTGTCCTGCAGTTTCATGGCGATGGGCGGTCCCATATCGGTCTTGTTGACGTCGACCACGTAGATGCGGCCGTCGCGCCGGTCGCGCAGCACGTCCAGCCCGCCCCAGTCGAGCCGCATGGCCCGGGTGAAGCGGGACAGCTGCGCCTGTTCGGCGGCGGACAACACGTCGCCGGTCTCGGCGAGGACGACATCGTGATTGGTGTTCGCAAAACGCTGTTCCGCGCGCCGGCGCTTGCGCATGACCAGCGGTATCCGTCCGTCGACCGTGGGGCAGCGCAGGTCCTCGACCATGCCGTCATCGATGCGGTTGTCGATCACGCGCTGGTAGACATGACCATGGCGCGCCGGCTG
Organism: Pseudomonadota bacterium; assembly: GCA_034659015.1. Lineage (GTDB taxonomy): Bacteria > Pseudomonadota > Alphaproteobacteria > Caulobacterales > Maricaulaceae > Maricaulis. The sequence continues at coordinate 62,679 of JAYEGL010000002.1, forward strand.
CGGGCCGTGGAGTATGCGTCCGTCATGGGCGCCGTTGATCTCGGATTTTTCAACCATCGGCCCCGGCCAGCTTTCCGGGTCGACGGAGAGGGGATAGCCGAACACCTGTTCGAAGATGTCCGCCACATGGCCCTTGGCGATGCTCTGGCAGCCGGCATTGACGAGGCGTGTGCCAGGCTGGGCCTGGACCGGTCGGCATACCGTACTGTCGTCGAACACGAAAACCGCATCGGCCGTGGCGGGACTGTCGGCGATGCGGGCGCCGGCCGTGTGAAGCACCGACCAGACGAGATACCACGGGCGCGGCCGGTCCGGAGTGAACCAGATGCGCGGTCCCGGGCGGTTGAGCGCACCGAGACGCCGGGCCTCCACGGTGAAGTAGAAGGGGAACCATGTGAGCACCTCGCCGATCAGGCCCGGCTCGACGCGCAGGCGGACCCCGGTCTTCTTGACGGTGACGACACCGTCCTGAAACTCGAAGTCTCGCCACCACAGCGCACTGTGCATGGAAGGGCCTTTCTCCTGCGATCCCGCAGCGCATCCTATGGATATGCCGGACACATGCAATTCACGCTGGATCACGGGCGGCGCGGTTCTTGCGTGAACCGACCCAGTCAGAAACACGCGAGGCGAATGTGAACGTCAGCGAATTCATAGGCAAGCGCGTCCTTCGGCTGGGCTGGCTGATCCTGCTGCTGGTCGTGGCCGAGTCTTTTGTCAGTGGCGCGACACCTCAGTCTGGACTGTCGCGAACGGCCCCTTTGCCGCCGCTTCAGAGCGCCGCGATGCAGGACGAACGGCAGAGCGTTCATTGACATCGCTCGCGCCCCATTGAAACTGCGGCGATCCTCGGATCGAGCGATTGCTGAATGTTTGGTTTTGTACTCCGGCGCGTAGGCGTCGCCATTCCCACAATACTGGTGATCATCACGATCGCGTTCTTCATGATGCGCGCGGCGCCGGGCGGCCCGTTCGATCTGGAACGGCCGATGCCGGAAGAGACGCGTCAGATCCTGCTGTCGAACTACGGCATGGATAAGCACATCGTGCTCCAGTATTTCGACTATATGGGCGACCTGTTTCAGGGCGATATGGGCCCGTCGCTGAAACTGCGCGACAAGCGGGTCAGCGAGATCATCGCCGAAGGCTTCCCGGTCAGTGCGACGATCGGCCTGTTCTCCATGCTGCTGGCGATCTCGCTGGGCTCGCTGCTCGGCTCCATCGCCGCGCTCCGGCAGAACACCGCCGGCGATTTCTCGGTCATGACCTTTGCCATGGTGGGCATATCCATCCCGCCCTTCGTGATGGGGCCGATCCTGGCCCTGGTCTTCGGCCTCTATCTGGGCCTGGTGCCGACCGGCGGTCTCGATCCGCGATACGGCATGACGCCCGACCGGTTGATCCTGCCGATCATCACGCTGGCCCTGCCGCAGATCGCCATCATCGCCCGCCTGATGCGCGCCTCGATGATCGAGGTGATCCGCTCCAACTATATCCGCACGGCCCGCGCCAAGGGGCTGTCCGCCCATGCCGTGATCTTCCGTCACGCGCTGCGCTCGGCCGTGCTGCCGCTGGTGAGTTATCTCGGTCCCGCCTCGGCGGCGGTGATTTCCGGCTCGCTGGTTATCGAGCGCGTCTTCCAGCTGCCCGGCATCGGCAAGCATTTCGTCGACGCCGCCCTTCAGCGCGATTACACCGTCGTGATGGGCGTGGTGATCATCTATGCCACGCTGATCATCGTGCTCAACCTGCTGGCCGACCTGCTCTACGGCGTTCTCAATCCGAAGGTGAAGTACGAATGAGCCTGCTGTCGACGCCCGGAGAAAAGGCGGAAATCCTCGAGGCCGCCTCGGTGAAGGGGCGTTCCCTTTGGGACGACGCCCTGGCGCGCCTGATGCGCAACCGCGCTGCGGTCACCTCGATGGTGATCCTGGGCACCCTGATCCTGCTGGCCACGGTGGGCCAGGCGCTGTGGGTGCACGACTACGACACCATCTACCGCGACAAGGTGTGGATCGCCCCGACCTGGGAGGACTGGCACCTCCTGGGCACCGACGCACAGGGCCGCGACATGGTCGCGCGCATCCTCGTCGGGCTGAGCGTGTCCCTGATGGTGGGCGTGGTCGCGACGATCGTCTCGCTGCTGATCGGCGTGACCTGGGGTGCGACGGCCGGTTTCATCGGCGGCAAGACCGACCAGGCCATGATGCGCTTCGTCGACATCCTCTATTCGCTGCCCTTCATCTTCTTCGTGATCATGCTGATGGTGGTGTTCGGCCGGAATATCGTCCTGATCTTCGTCGCCATCGGTGCGGTGGAATGGCTGACCATGGCGCGCATCGTGCGCGGCCAGACGCTGTCATTGAAGAACATGGAATTCGTCGAGGCCGCCGAGGCCGCCGGCGTGTCGCGCTTCAAGATCATCCAGCGCCACATCATCCCCAACGTGCTCGGCCCGGTCGTGGTCTATGTCACGCTGATGATTCCGGTGGTGATCCTGGCCGAGAGCTTCCTGTCCTTCCTCGGCCTGGGCGTGCAGGAGCCGCTCACCTCGCTGGGCCGGCTGATCTCGGCCGGCGCGCAGGACATGGAGCCGGCGCCGTGGACGCTGATCGGTCCGGCGGTGACCATGATGGTGACGCTGTTCTGCCTGAACTTCATCGGCGACGGGCTGCGCGACGCGATCGACCCGAAGGACCGCTAGCCTACGAAAGGCCGTCCGGGGCGGCATGACCGCCGCCCCGCAGGTACCGGTCTACTGGATGCGCTCGGCGCGGAACCACCGGCCGCCATTGTTCAGCCGCATGAAGTAGGAGCCCAGCGCCCCGCTGCGGATATTCGCGGTGAGGCCCGGCCGGGCGCCGCTGCGAATGCCCTGGACATGCGTGCTGTCGGTCTGGCGCCAGACCTGGCCGTTGGCCAGGGTGACCACGACATGGTCGGCGCGATTGATCGTCACCTCGGTGACGGCCAGACCCTCGATCCGCTCGATATTGCCGTCGTCATTGCGGCGTACGACACGATCCGGAGATTGTGCCGTGGCATCGGCCTCGACGAGTTCCTGATTGCGGTCGCCGCCGCGCAGGCCCAGCCCCGGAATGGTGAAGTTGGGGATGGAGAGGCCGAAGGTGGATTCCTCGGCCGCCTCGATCTGTTCGCGGTCGACGGCCACGACCTCGCCCGATTCGGTTTCGCCGTAGAGCGCCTCGACGGCGGCATCGAGGCAGGCCAGGCGGGCTGTGTCGTCGGAGATTCCGCGGCATTCGAACAGCGGTTGCAGCGGCGATGCCGCGCTCTGCGCCTCGACAGCCGGACACAGGACAAGTGGCGATATCACAAGGAGTAATCGAGCGTTCATAATCTTTCAGCCAGGTTGCGGACGACGCGAACTATGCGCGACCGGCAGGCGGCTGTCGACCGGCCCGTCATGTTCGGCTAGAACGAGAGATTGATTGTCCCGTGACGCGTCGGAGGGGAGACCGAACCGTGATCCGCAAAGCCATTATCAACACCCTTCTTGTTTCCGCATCGGCACTGGCGCTGGCGGGCTGCGGCGGCGGCGAGCCGGCCGACAGCGATGCCGTGGTGCTGCATCGGGGCAACTCGTCGGAACCGCTGTCCCTGGACCCGCACAAGGCGACCGGGACCTGGGAAAACAACATCATCGGCGACATGTTCATCGGCCTGTTCACGGAGAATGTCTCCGGCGAGCCGGTTCCGGGCATGGCGGACAGCTGGGATGTCAGCGAGGACGGTCTGACCTGGACCTTCACCCTGCGCGAGGCGCAGTGGTCGGATGGCGAACCGGTGACCGCCGGCGATTTCGTCTATGCCTGGCAGCGCATCGCCGCTCCGGAGACCGGCGCGCAATACGTCTCGCTACTCTATCCGATCGCCGGCATGGAAGCGGCCACACGCGGCGAGATCGACCCGTCGGAAATCGGCGTGCGCGCGATCGATGAACGCACGCTGGAGATCCAGCTGGCCAATCCGGCGCCCTATCTCCCGGGCCTGCTGACGCACTACACGACCTTCCCGCTGCCGCAGCACGTGGTCGAACAGTATGGCGACGAATGGGTGCGTCCGGCGAATATCCAGGTGAACGGCGCCTATCGGCTGGAAGACTGGCGCACGAATAATTTCGTGCACCTGCGACGCAACCCGCTCTTTTTCGACAATGCGGACGTCTGCATCGACGACGTCTACTACTACCCCACCGTCGACAATTCGGCCGCCGGCCGCCGTGTGCGGAACGGCGAGCTGCACATCAACAATGATTTCCCGGGCCAGCAGCTCGACTTCCTGCGCCGGGAAATCCCCGACTATGTCCGCATCGCACCCTATATGGGCACGATCTATTTCTCGGTGAACACGACGCTGGACGCGTTTGACGATGCCAATGTGCGCAATGCGCTGGGCATGGCGATCGACCGCCACTTCATCGCCGACGAGATCCTGCGGGCCGGATACCAGCCGGCCTATTCCCTGGTTCCGCCGGGTGTGGCCAATTATCCGGGCGGTGTCCGCGCGGACTGGGCCGATACGCCGATCGAGGCGCGCCGCGCCCGCGCCCGCGAACTGCTCGAAGAGGCCGGGTTCGGCCCCGACAATCCGCTGCGTTTCGAGTACACCTACCGCGCTACGCGTGACAATCCGCGCGTCGCGCCTGTGGTCCAGAACGACTGGTCTGCGATTGCCGAATGGGTCGAGCCGGAGCTCATCGTCAACGACACGCAGATCCACTACGACAATCTGCGCGCCCAGGACTTCGAGATCGCCGACGGCGGCTGGATCGCCGACTACAACGATCCCTACAACTTCCTCTTCCTCGGCGAGTACAGCTCGATTCCGATGAACTATGCCCGGTACAACAATCCGGAATACGACCAGCTGGTGACGGAGGCGAATCGCGAACTCGATCTGGAGCGTCGCGGCGAGATGCTGGCGGATGCCGAGCAGATGCTGATCGACGACATGCCGCTCATTCCGATCGTCTACTACGTCTCCAAGAACCTGGTGAACCCGGATGTGACCGGCTGGGAAGACAATATCGTCGACCTGCACCGCACGCGTTATCTGTGCCTGGCCAGTGCGGAGGCGGATGCCGCCGAGGGCGACGCCGAGTAGCGCTCTTGCCAGCCAGCCCGCAGCCGACCTAGCCTGATGCTTTCGCACAGGCGGAGGGGGCAGGGCGATGTCGGGCAGCGATGTAGTGACGGATGCCGTCGTGGCCGGTTCGGCCAGCGGCGAGCTGGCGGATTCAATCCAGGCATCCAAGCGCCGGAAACCGCATCGCTTTTCCATGTTCGCCTCGCCGACGCCGGACGGCACGTGTTCGAATTGCGCGACCGAGCTGTCCGGACCGGTCTGTCACAGTTGCGGGCAGACGTCCGACACCTTCCACCGGCCGATCTGGGACTTGCTGCTCGACGTGCTCGACGGCCTGCTGGGGCTGGAGGGGCGGCTGTGGCGCACCCTGCCGCCGCTGATGCTGCAGCCGGGCAAGCTGACACTGCATTTCCTGACGGGCGTGCGCGCTCGCTATGTCATGCCGTTCCGGCTCTATCTGACAGCCAGCGTGCTCTTCTTCCTGGCCTTCTCGATGGTCAATGGCGGCAGCGGTGTCGACATCGGGGGCGACGAACCGTCGGCCGACCTGGAGGCCGCTCGCGAGGCGCTGGATAGCGGGCAACTGGAAACCCAGCTGGATGTGTTGCCGCCCGACGCGCGCGACGCAGTCCTGCAACAGGTCGAGCGCGAGCTCGAGGCCGCCGGCGATGCCTCCGACGCCGTTCCGCCGGAAGTGACGGAAATGCAGCGCCAGGCCGAACGCGACGAGATGAAGCGCCGGATGCGGATTTCGTTGCTGCCCGAGCTCTATTCCGACGAGATTGTGTCGAGCGATGGCGAGAGTGGAACCGTCGAGCTGGAGGATGGCACGACGCTGGAGCTCAGCGGGGCGGAAACCCTGCCCATGGGGCTCCGTCTGCGTCTCGCGAACGGTCTCGACGCGGTCATCGACAGCGATGGCGAGGCCCTGTGGACCGCCATGAAGACCTGGGCGCCGCGGCTGATGTTCGCCCTCCTGCCGATCTACGCCCTGCTGCTGGCGGTCACGCATGTCTACAAGCGCGGCCTGTTTTTCTACGACCACCTGGTCGTCTCGCTGCACTTCCACGCCTTCCTCTTCTTCATGTTCCTGCTGCTGGGCGTGGTGAGCCTGGCGATCGGGCCGGGCTGGGCGATCCTGATCTTCTTCTTGTGGTCGAACTATTATCTCTACCGGCTGCACCGGACGGTCTATTCCCACGGGCGCTTTTCCTCGGCGCTGCGCGTGATCGTGCTGGACGTAACCTACATGATCGTTCTCGGCCTCGGCTTCCTTGTCCTGCTGCTGGTCGGTCTGCTGACCTCCGTCTAGCGTCCATAAAAAAGGCCCGCTTGCGCGGGCCTTTTCCGTTGGTTGTGGCGGCCTTGTCGCCGAAGTCAGTGCGGCGTCGCGGCGTGGCTGCGCATCTGCACGCCGGGCTGCTCCTGGCGGGCCTCGATGGCGGCGCGCACTTCCGGCATCTCCATCAGCGCGTTCAACCGGGCGGCGGCTTCCGCCGATTCAGCAGACACGCCGAAGAGTTCCTGGAAGGCTTCCAGCGGCGTGCGCTGGCGCGGGAAACGGCGCAGGCGTACATCGCTCTCCGGCGCGATGCCGGCCAGCTCCTTGGCGGCATCGACGGCATCGCGGAACCCGCCGATCTCGTCGACCAGGCCCAGATCCAGCGCCTGGGCGCCGGTCCACACGCGGCCGCGCGCGATCTCGAGAACCCGTTCCAGCGGCAGGTCGCGGCCGTCGGCCACGCGCTGGGTGAAGTCCTCGTAGATGTCTTCCATCTGCGCACGGAAGGCGGCGCGCTGGCTCTCGGTCCAGGCCTGCTGGCTGGACATCGCCGTGGTGTATTCGCCGCCGACCGACAGTGTCTCCACGTTCAGCCCGACCATGCCGAACGTCTCGTCCAGCACGATCTTGCCGCCCAGAACGCCGATCGAACCGGTCAGCGTGGTCGCGTGGGCGAGCACGTAGTCGGCCGGTGCGGCGATATAGTAGCCGCCCGATGCGGCGAAGGACGCCATGGTGACGACCACCGGCTTGCCCGCCTCGCGGGCCCGGTTCACGGCGTGCCAGATCTGGTCGGATGCGATGGCCGATCCGCCCGGCGAATCGACACGCAGCACGATGGCCCGCACGTTCGGGTCCTCGGCTGCGGCGAGGATCGCTTCGGACGTGAAGTCGCCGCCGATCATTTCGTCGCCGCCGAGCGGGTTCTGGTCGGCATCGCCGGTGACGATGGCGCCCTGACCCTCGATCAGCGCGATCACCGGGGCGTGGCTCCAGGCCGGAGAGGCCTGGTTGAAATAGTCGGTGAGTTCGACGATCTCGCTGCCCGTGCCGGCCCGGCCCAGCGCGGCTTCGCGGGCTTCCACGACGTGGCCGAGGCGGTCGACGAGGCCGGCGTCGAGCGCATCTTCCGCGGCATGCGGAGACGCTTCGAACAGGCTGCGCACCTCGGCTTCGGAGAAGCCGCGGTCATCGGCCACCGAGGCGACGGCCGTGTCGAAGATCGAGCCCATATAGGAGGCGGTCGCCTCGCGGTGGGCGTCGGTGAAGCCGGTCTCGGTATAGGTGTTGGCGGCGTTCTTGTACTCGTGGAACTGCTCGAACTGGGGCTGTGCGTTGAAGTGTTCGAACAGTCCGCCCAGGAAGGTCACTTCTGCAGCGAGGCCCGCCGGGGTGAAGGAGGCGGTGTCCTGCAGCCAGATCTCGTCGGAGCCGGACACGGCGAAGTAGCCGGTCACGGTCGGGCTCTCGAAGCCCTGGGCGTGGGTGATGACGAACTTGCCGGCCTCGCGGAAATCGGCGATCGCCTCGCGCATTTCCTCGGCCATGCCCGGCGCCATGCCGAACTCGTTGGCGCGCACCAGCACGCCACGGACCCGGTTGTCGGCCTCGGCCTGCTCGAGCGTGCGCACGATATCGACGACGGAGAGCGGCTCGGCGAAGGCGAAGGGCGAGCGCGAGGGGCTGTCCAGCCGCGGCGTCCGCAAATCGAGCTCGAGCACAATGCCGTCGCGCGGCAGGGCCGTATCGTTTTCGGCGCCTTCCATCGCGGCGCCGATCATCGCGCCGATCAGGAAGACCATCACGATGACGGCGAGGACCGAGCCGACGATGACGCCGACGATCGATCCGAAAAACGTAATCCAGAACTGTTTCATAAGAGCCCTTTCCGACCCACGCGGACACATCCGGGACCGCTTCGTGCAAGATGCGGTCCCGTTTTGCCGCATAATGTAGTGTCGGCGCGGGAATGGGTCGAGGGACTGTATGGCCGCAGATCCCGCCGCCGCGACCGGTGGCGGTCCGCGTGCGAACGCCGTGGCGCGCTGGAGGGGGGATGATCAGGGGCGGGAAAGTGAATGGTCGGAGTAGCAAGATTCGAACTTGCGACCCCCGCCTCCCGAAGACGGTGCTCTACCAGGCTGAGCTATACTCCGAACCGAGGCGCGGCTTATAGCCAACTCTTCTGCACGGCGCAACGCGGCAATCACAGGGAATCTGCAGTGTTGCCGGCGGGGCCTGCACACACATGCGGAATCGGCGGATCCGGCCGGGAAAGTGCAGCTCGGGCTGCAGCGAATTGCATTGGGCCGTTGCATCCCTCCCGGCGGTTATGTATTTACCGCGCTCCGTCCTCGCTGACGGGCCCGGTTGGGGCGTCGCCAAGTGGTAAGGCATCGGTTTTTGGTACCGACATTCCCAGGTTCGAATCCTGGCGCCCCAGCCATTTTCCTCCTCCAGTGAAATGGCTCTGCGCAATCGCAGTCCGTCCCGGCGGACCGGCCCGGTCGCGCAATCGTGATGGCGATCCGCCTTCGCACCTGCGGCATATTCCGTTCCGTCGTCGCCCGATCCTTCGTTCATCCCCGAAATACCGCGCTTCAACCCGTTTCGATGCGCAACCGCAGCACAATCGCAATACCATTTGTGCGGGAACATCAGTGCCGGGGTGGTCGCGAGACGCGAATCTTGCCGATTTGAGCGCAGTTCCGGACGCATTCCAGCCACAAAGATGTATTGATCGTGGTGTAACGCTGGTGTTAGCGTTCATGCCAATTCGTAAGGGGCGCGCATGCGCCTATAAGTTGATGGGCCAACCATCACGGGGTTTCGGGGGATCGCTGCCGCGATCGTTCCGGAGACATAAATCGCAAAGCCGCCACGGGCGGTCGCTGTCTGCAGGCCGCTCGGAACAGGCCACTCGAGGAGTAGGGTTGGGGCCTAACCGGCAGGTTCGTGCCGGGTCAGCATCGAAGTTTTTTTGGGGCGGGGGACCGGCACGGGAACCCGCATTGACCATTGTGAGGCGAGAAATGGTGAACTTGAAGAATTTGGTTCGCGCGTCGCTTATGGCGACAGTGGCGGCGAGCGCCTTTGGGGGGGCCGCCGTTGCGCAGCTGGACCAAACGCTCAGCGTAGCGCGCAGCAACACCGAAGACGGCGCGCAGACGCAGCGCCGCATCGATCAGCTGGACGACCAGCGGACCGATATCGAGCTGGAATACCGCGCGCTGCTCGAGCAGATCGAATCGCAGCGCCTGTTCGTTGAACAGCAGCAAGTCTTCATCCGGTCGCAGGAGAACGAGGTCGAGTCGCTCCAGGCTCAGATCGATCGCGTCGACAGCATCGAGACCGATCTCGCGCCGATGATGCGGGAAATGGTTCAGAACCTCGAAGAGTTCGTGAACCTCGACCTGCCTTTCCGCCTGGACGGCGAGACCGGCCGCCTGGCCCGGATCGAGAATCTCTACGAGCTCGTCGACGACCCGAACGTGTCGCCGGCCGAGCGCTATCGCGTTATCCTGAACGCCTACGAGATCGAAGCCTCCTACGGCCGTTCGCTGAACGCCTACGAGGACACGGTCCTGGAAGAAGGCGTTCCGGTGAACGTCACCGTGCTGCAGATCGGCCGTGTCGCCATGATCCGCCAGTACGACGATGGTTCCATGACGATCCGTCACAACGGTTCCAGCGAATGGGAAGAGCTTCCCGGCAGCTATGAAGCCAATGTGACCCGCGCCATCCGCATCGCCCAGGAAGTGACGACGCCGTCGGTCTTCCTGTCCCCGCTGCCTGGCCCGACGGTCGCCCAGTAACGGCTTGGAACGGAGAGTGAAAGTTATGAAAACCACGATGAAGATGCTCGCCGCCGCCGTTTCCATGGGCGTGGCTCTCACCGCCGGGGCTGTGGCCCAGACCCAGCCGGCCGGCTCCCTCAATGAACTGCTGCAGCGCGTGCGCTCCGACGCCCGCGAAGCCAGCGCGGAAAACCAGGAACGCCTGCGCGAATTCCAGCAGAGCACCAACCAGCAGCAGGCGCTGCTGAACCAGGCGCGTTCCGAGCTCACCGCCCTGCAGAACCAGGCCGATCAGCTTTCGGCCGAATTCGAAGCCAACCAGACGCGCATCGACGAACTCGACAGCGAGCTTCGCCAGCGTCAGGGCGCCTTCGGTGAACTCTTCGGTCAGGCCCGTCAGGCCGCCGGCGAATTCGCCGCCATCATCGAGAGCTCGATCATCTCGGCCCAGTATCCGGGCCGCGCCGACGCTCTGGAAACCCTCGCCGACAGCCGTACGCTGCCGACCCGTGCCGAGCTGGACTACATCTGGCGCCGCGTGATCGAGGAGATGATCCAGCAGCAGAAGGTCGTCACCTTCAACACCCGCGTCGTCGGTCTCGGCGACGGCGAAGCCGTTCCGACCACCCGCGTCGGTCCGTTCGTTGTGTTCACCAACCACAACAACAACCAGCGTTTCGCCCTGTGGCAGGAAACCCAGACGGGCGAGTGGGGTCTGCGTGACCTTCCTGCCCAGCCTCCGGCCAACTTCGTCGGCGGTGCCTCGAACCTCTACAATGCCGATCCGAACGAGATCGTGATGGGCGTCGTCGACCCGTCCCGCGGTCCGCTCCTGGACATCTACAAGGACGTCCCGGGCATCGAAGAGCGTATCGAACAGTCCGGCAATGTCGGTAAGGTCATCATCGGCCTGCTGATCATCTCGGCCGTGTTCGGCATCTTCCGCCTCGTTGTCCTGCTGGGCACCCAGGCTGCCGTGGCCGGTCAGAAGCGCAAGTCCAAGGGCTCCAAGTCGAACCCGCTGGGCCGCGTGATGCTCGCCTACGAGGACGCCAAGGACAAAGACGTCGAGACGATGGAACTCAAGCTCGACGAAGCCATCCTGCAGGAATCGCCGAAGCTGGAATTCGGCCTCAACTTCCTGAAGCTGGCAGCCGGTATCGCCCCGCTGCTGGGTCTGCTGGGTACGGTTACGGGTATGATCAAGACCTTCACCCAGATCACCCTGTTCGGCACCGGCGATCCGCGGATCATGGCCGGCGGTATCTCCGAGGCCCTGATGACCACGGTGCTTGGCCTTATTGCGGCCATTCCGCTGCTGTTCATTCACTCCTTCGCCCAGTCCTTCGCGCGCGGCGTCCAGCAAGTGCTCGAAGAACAGGCCGCAGGCATGGTCGCGCGTCACGCTGAAGAGCGTCACGGTTAACCCGGAGGAACCGCTATGGATTTCCAGGCCGTATCAACCGGCCTTCAGGAGTTCCTCGAGCGGGGAGGCCCCGTCCTCGTAGTCATCATGCTGACTACATTCGTGATGTGGGCCTTCATCCTCGAGCGCTTCGCCTTCTTCTACTTCGCGCAAGACGCGTTGGCGAAGCAGGCGCAGCGGGAGTGGAATGCACGGACGGACCGGAAGTCCTGGTACGCCCATGCGATCCGCGACCAACTCATCTCGGAGGTCAAACAGCGTTGCGATCAGAATGTCGAGCTGGTGAAAACCCTCGTCGCTGTCGCTCCGCTCTTCGGACTGCTCGGAACGGTGACCGGCATGGTCTCGGTGTTCGACGTCATGGCGATCTCGGGCTCTTCGGATGCCCAGGCCATGTCAGCCGGCGTCTCGCGCGCCACGATCCCGACCATGGCCGGCATGGTGGCGTCCCTTTCGGGACTCATCTTCGCCAACCAGATCGAACGCCTCGCCCAGTCGCGCACCGCGAAACTGGCCGACTCGCTCGAGATCGGTGAGGGGAGTGCCGGACAATGAGACGGAGAACCAAACACCAGGAAGACCAGGCCGAAGTGAACATGACGCCGATGCTCGACATCGTGTTCATCCTGCTGATCTTCTTCATCGTCACCGCCACCTTCCTGTCGGAAGAAGGCCTCGACATGCGCCCGCCGCCCGACTCGGACACGCCGCCGGATACCGACGCGCCGCCTCCGATCGTGGTTCAGGTCGACGACGATAATAATATCTTCGTCAACCGGACTCGGACCGATGTCGATCGCGTGCTCTCGGCCGTCAACCGCTTCCGGGCGGAAGAACCGAACAGCGCCGTTCTCCTGGAAGTCCAGGACGAGGCCGAACACGGCATCATCGTGCAGATCTGGGACGAAATGCGGGCGAACAGCGTGCCCGTCTCGATCCAGCGTACGAATGAAGACAGTTAGACCGGGAGGTAGCTATGGCGCGACGCGTCAGTCGAGTGAATACCGGTGAGGAAGAGATCGAACTGAACATGACGCCCATGCTGGACGTCGTCTTCATCCTCCTGATCTTCTTCATCGTCACCTCGGTCTTCATCAAGGAGCCGGGCGTGGACACCCTGCGCCCGGATGCGATGACCGAGGAAGACCGCAACCCGTCCATGCTCGTTGCCGTTACGGCGGACAACGAGATCTGGGTGAACCGCCGGGTCTACGAGATGAACGAGCTGCGCGGGGTGATCGAGCAATTGCTGCAAGAGAACCCCAAGGGACGAGCGATGATCCAGGGCGACGAGGGGGCCAATATCGGCCTTATCCTCGATGTCCAGGAACTGCTCATGGAAATGGATGTCGAAGTGCATATTTCGACACTCCAGCAGTAGGGAGGAGACATTATGGGTAATCTTGTCCGCCTTCTCATCGGCGTTCCGATTGCAGCTTTCGTCACGATCGTCCTGTTCTTTGTCATGACCCGCCTCATCATGGTTGATGAAATCATCCAGGAAGAGGAGGTCGAGGACCGTCAGTTCTCGATCAATGACGAGGTCCAGGAAGTCGAGGCCCGCCGCCGCGACACCACGATCGAGGACGTCCAGCAGGTCGACCCGCCGCCCCCGCCGCCGCAGATCGAGCGGCAGCGCGCCGAGCAGCCTTCCGAGGGCCTTGCCACGGTGATGGGTGCGATCCCGGACTTCGAGGCTCCGCAGCTCAACAGCGACAGCGTCAACTTCTCGGTCTCCGACCGCGACGCCCAGCCGCTGGTGCGGATCGAACCGCAATATCCGATGCGGGCCGCGGAGCGCGGCGTCGAGGGCAGCTGCTGGGTCCGTTTCGACGTGACCCCCGACGGTACGCCGACCAATATCGACATCTTCCGTTGCGACAGTTCGCTGTTCGAGCGGTCGTCGATCCGGGCGGTGGAGCGTTGGCGCTACAATCCGAAGGTTCAGGACGGTGTGCCGGTGGCACGTCGCGGCGTGGAAACGCGCTTCGATTTCCGCCTGTCCGATTAATGGGCTGACGGGCGGGAGCGCTTGCGTTCCCGCCTGGCTCGCCCGGGGCGGAACCGCCGGCATTTCGGTGCCGGGCCGTGTTCCGGAAGACTTGTCAAAGCCGGCCCGGGGAGTTGGGTCGGTATGAAGGAGCCATCGATGATCCGTTTCAACGGTTTCGATACATCGGGCCTTTTGCGCTCCGTCGCGACGCTCGCACTTGCTGCGGCGATGACGACGGTCGTGATCGCGGATGCCGAAGCCCAGCGCCGCAATCGCGACAACGAGGAAGAGAATACCGGCGAGGACCGGACCTTCTCGACCCGCGTCGGCGAGATCGTGCTGGAAGCGCAGGAACAGCAGGGCGAAGACCAGTTCACCGCTTCGATCGAGACGCTGAACCGCGCGCTCGCGATCGACAGCATCAATCCCTATGAGCGGTCGATCTGCCTGCAGCTGCGCGGCCGCGCCTATTACGAGACCGAGCAGGTCAGCCGTGCCATCCAGGACTGGCAGGGGGCCATCGCCACCGGCGCCATGCTGCCGGAGGAAGTGGTCAATCTGCGCATCAATATCGGTCAGCTGCTGATCGCCGAAGGCCAGTACAACGAGGGCATCCGTGTTCTCGAACGGGCCGTCGAACAGGGCGGCGCCGACGCCGTCAATGTCGGCGTGGCGCGCATGCTGGCCCAGGCCTACGGTCAGGCCGAGCGCTATCGCGAGGGTCTGCCCTGGGCGGAGCGTTTCTGGAATCTGCGCCCGGCGTCCGAGCGCACGCGGGGCGACTATTCCCTGCTGCTCTTCTACTACCAGCAGCTCGATGACGTGCCGAACCAGTTCCGCATCATCGAGGGCATGGTGGCGCGCTGGCCCCAGGAAAAGAACAACTGGCGGTCCTACGCATCCCTGCTGGCCCAGACGGGCCGCGAGCAGGACGCGTTCGAGGCCAACAAGATCATGTACATCAACGGCATGCTCACCGAGAGCCGTGAGATGGTGGCGCTGGCCCAGTACTACAGCTACTACGAATATCCCTATCGCGGCGCACTCATCCTCGAGCGCGAGATGAATTCGGGCAATGTCGAGCGGACCCAGGACAATCTCCAGCTCCTGGCCAATATGTGGCGTCAGGCCCGGGAGTGGGAACGCGCCATTCCGGTTCTGCGCCAGCTGGCCCAGCTGTCCGGTTCGGGCGACGACTTCCTCAAGCTCGCCGAGGCGCAATACCAGCTTCGCGAACTGGCCGAGGCCGAGGACGCCTTCCAGGAAGCGCTCAACCGCGGCGGTCTGGACCGTCCGGGCAATGCCTGGACGCTGCTGGGCAATGTGCGTCAGGAGCTCGGCCGCACGGATGCCGCCCTGGCGGCCTTCCGCGAAGGCGCGCGCTATCCCTATTCGCGCCGTACGGCGAATGGCTGGATCACCTTCATCAACAACCAGCGTTCCGCGGCCGCCGACCGTGTCCGCATTCGCGAGCGCGTCCGTCAGGACGAGTGCCGCTTTGCCATCGAGGACCTGCGTGAAACCGCAACCCTGCTGGGCGATGTGGACGAGGACGGCCGGATCGTCGTCGACGTGCCGGACAATTGCAGCGATCTGTACAACCGCTACGGCGAGCTGATCGACCGGAACGTCGCCGAAGGCGACGAGGCCCCGGCCGAGGACGGCGGGGAGTCGGACGCCGGCTAGGCGCCGTCCCTTCGAACGGATCGGGAAACGCCCCGGCCTGCACGGCCGGGGCGTTTTTCTTTGCCGGTACAGCGCCGCCCGCCCCGCAAGGCGTTTGGAGCGGACCCATGCAATCCCCGCGTGCCGCAATCTCGCCCGAATATGACAGCATCCTTTCCGCATCATGACGTACGCACCGGGGCTGGGGAGTTCCCGTCATGAACCGGGGAGGTGCACATGGAATATCCCACATCGAAAACCGGCGCGGCCGGCTGGCTGACTGCGGCTCTTCTTCTGGCCGCACTCCTGGCCGGACCGGCCCGGGCCGTCCAGGCCGCGGGTCCCCGGGACGCGGGGGCGCGGCAGGACGGCGCCATTTCGCCGGCGATCGGCCGCGCGATCGGCGCGCTGATGGAAGAGGAGGCCGACGGCGACTGGCCGGCTGCCGCCAGCGGATACAGCCGCTTGCTCGATGCCGGCGGCGCGAGCGCCCATGAACGGGCGGTGCTGCTCCAGCTGCTGGGCCGCAGTCTCTGGGAAGCCGGGGACACGCAGGGCGCCATCGACGCCTGGCGCCGTGCCATCGCGCTGAATGCGCTGCCCGAGGACCAGCTCAACACGCTGCGGATCAATACCGGCCAGCTCCTGCTGGCCCAGGGTGAATACCGTGAAGGGGTTACACTGATCGAAAATGCGCTGGCACGCGGTGCGGCCCCGTCCGCCGGCCTGGCGATGCGGCTGGCCCAGGGCTATGGCCAGCTCGGCGAGCCGGAGCCCGGGCTGGGCTATGCGCGGCAGGCCTTTGCGCTCGCGGATCCGCCGGAGCGGCCGCACTTCTCGATCCTGCTCTACTTCTACCAGCAAATGGAGATGGTGCCGGAACAGACGGCCCTGCTCGCCCGCATGGTGGCGCGCTGGCCCGGGGAGAAGGCCTACTGGACGAGCTATGCCGCCCTGCTGGCCCGGTCGGGCCGGGAGGCCGACGCGTTCGAGATCAATCGCATCCTCTATCTCAACGGCATGCTCGGCGAGAGCGCCGAACTGGTCCGGCTGGCGCGTTATTACAGCTATTACGAATACCCCTATGGCGGCGCGGTCATGCTGGAGCGCGAGCTCAATGCGGGGCGGGTTGCACCGGAGGCCGAAAACTACCGGCTGCTGGCCGATCTGTGGCGTCAGGCCCGCGAATGGGACCGCGCCCGGCCCGTCTTGCACCGGGTGGCAACGCTGACCGGGGCGGGGCCCGACTATGAAAACTGGGTGAGGCGCTCTACCAGGCCGGCGATTTCGCCGAGGCCGAAGCCGTGCTCGAACAGGCCCTGTCGCGCGGCGGGCTGGCGCGGCCCGGCGATACCTGGACGCTGGTCGGCAACAGCCGGGTCGAGCAGGACGATCTGCTCGGCGCGATCGACGCTTTCGAGCGGGCGCTGGACTGGGCGTATTCCCGCGCGACGGCGCAGGGCTGGCTGGGCTTCATCGAGCGCAAGATCGCGATCCGGCGCGACGGCGAACGCCTGGCCCACCTGACCGAGATCGAGCGTTGCGAACTGACCATCGAACGTCTGCGCCGCGGCGTGGTCGTGTCGGCGGACCAGGTCGACAGCCAGGGCCGGCGGGTCTTCGATCTGCCGGCAGGGTGCGAGGCCTATTTCGACATCTATGGCCGGCTCCTGCCCGAACACGAAAGGGCCTGACCCGGTTTTACCCTAGCTTTGCCGCAATTGACCCGATTTGCGCCGCGATTTCGTCAGGCCTTTGCAGTGTGATGACCATGCGGAAAGGGGCCGTGTTGTGGCCCCGAGGGCCCGCGCCGCGTTGTGGCGCGCCCGACCGCTCCGGCCGGCCCGGCGGCGATGACCGCCGCCGGGGGGCAGGCCGGCAAGAGGGGCAGCACTGTCGGGGCCATGCAGGACCGCCCGTATCGGGGAGCCTGTGAGATGACAGCCACCTTTCATACCCTTCGCACACCTCTGGTGTTGCCGGTTGCCGGCGCCGTGACCGTCGGCCTTTTCCTGATGATGCGGCAATTGATCGATATCGGGCCCTGGCAGCCCGATCCGGTCGAGGAATTGCCGCCGGTCCAGATCCGCTTCGATGTCGAGCCGTATGATCCGCCGGATCCGTTGACGCCGGACGACATCACCCGGGTCGATCCGCCGCCGCCTCCGCCCCGGGTCGACACGCCGCGTGCTGCGGTCGATGCGGTGCAGAGCGATGTCAGCTGGACCCTGCCGCCGATCGAGCCGGCCGTGGTCACCGGCGGGGCGGGCCTGGTGACTATCGACCGCCAGCCCTCACCGAGGGTGCGCGTCCAGCCGGTCTATCCGGCCGGCCCCGCCAGCCGGGGCCAGGAGGGCGAATGCACCGTCGTCTTCGACATCACGCCGGAGGGCCGCACCGCCAATATCCGGGCGCAGTCCTGCACCAGCCGGGCCTTCGAACGGGCGACGGTCAATGCGGTCGCAGGCTGGCGCTACGATCCGCAGGTGCGCGGCGGCGAAGCGGTGATCTATCGCGGCGCCACGACGCGCCTCGAATTCACGCTGGGTCAATAAGGCTTCCCCTGCGAAGCGGGGGAAGTGGCCGAGCCCGGCCTTGTGCCGGGCAAGGTCGATGGGGGTGAGTCGGTGCGCGCTGATACGCTCTGCGTCGCTTGCGCGCCGCCCCCTCAGTCCGCTGACGCGGACAGCTCCCCCGCAAGCGGGGCGAGCCCTGGCGAAGGCGAGACAGAAAAAAGGGCGCGCCCGGTAACGGACGCGCCCTTCATGCCGGTGACGCGCCGGATTACTCCGCCGCGATCGCCTCGACTTCCTCGTCGGCGAGGCCGACGACCATCAGGGCGAAGGCCCAGTTGAGGGCGGTCTCGCGCAGGGCGTCGAACCGCCCCGACGCGCCGCCATGGCCGGCGCCCATATTCATCTTCAGCAGGGTCAGACCGTCATCCGTGCGGTGCTCGCGCAGGCGGGCGACGAATTTGGTCGGCTCCCAGTAGGTGACGCGCGGATCGGTCAGACCGCCGGTGGCCAGCACGTGGGGATAGTCCATCTCCGCGATCTGGTCGTAGGGGCTGTAGGCCTCGATCGTGCGGTAGTCCGCCTCGCTTTCCAGCGGGTTGCCCCATTCGGGCCATTCCGGCGGGGTGAGCGGCAGTTCTGCATCCGACATGGTGTTCAGCACGTCCACGAAGGGCACGGCGGCGATGGCGCCGGCGAACAGGTCGGGCTGCATGTTGATCGCCGCGCCGACCAGCAGGCCGCCGGCGGATCCGCCATAGGCGACGATATTGCCGCGCGAGGTGTAGTTCTCCGCCGCCAGGGCCTCGCCGGCCGAGACGAAGTCGCGGAACGTGTTCACCTTGTGCTCCAGTTTTCCGTCCAGATACCACTGATAGCCATTGGCCATGCCGCCGCGGATATGGGCGATGGCATAGACCATGCCGCGATCGACGAGCGAGAGCGGCGTCACGCGGAAGCTGGCCGGAATGGTGATGCCGTAGGAGCCGTAGCCGTAGAGCATCAGCGGTGCGGAGCCGTCGATCGGCGTCGAGCGGTGATGGAGAATGGTCACCGGGATCTCCACGCCGTCATGGCCGGGCGCCATGATGCGGCGCACGACATAGTCTTCCGGATCATGGCCGGACGGCACTTCCTGGCGCTTCAGCAGCGTGCGCTCGCGGCTGGCCATGTCGAAGTCGTAGGTCTCTTCCGGCGTCGACGGGCTCTCGTAGGAGAAGCGCAGCGTGTCGGTCTCGAACTCGTAGCCCTGGGACATGCCGAGCGAGTAGGCCTCCTCGTCGAAGGCGATCTCGTATTCCTCGCCGCTCTCGTAGTTGTGCACCACGATGCGCGGCAGGGCGTTCTCGCGCTCCATGCGGACCTGCCAGTCGGCAAAGCCCATCACCGCATTGATCAGCGTGCCCGGACGGTGTGCGAGGAAGTCTTCCCAGTTCTCCCGGCCCGGATTGTCGATCGGGGCGGAAACGATCTTGAAGTCCACCGCGCCGTCGGCATTGGTCAGGAAGTAGAAGCGGTCGGTCGCCTCCGTCAGATAGTATTCGACATCGTCTTCGCGCGTGGCGATCAGCTGCGGTTCGGCCTCGGGATCGTTGGCGTCGATCAGGCGGATCTCGTTGGAAGTGTGGCCGCCGGCATTGATGACAACGTAATTGTCGCCGTCCGACAGGCCGACCGTAACGAAGAAACCGTCATCGGGCTCTTCGTAGATCAGCTCGCTGGCGCCGCCGGTGCGCGACTGGCGGTAGACGCGCTTGGAGCGGGAGTTTTCGTCGCGCCACACCCAGTAGAGCGTTTCGCTGTCGTTCGCCCAGACGAAGTCGCCCGAGCTTTCGTCGGTCAGCGTGGCGACCACGGCGCCGGTGGCGATCTCCTTGATGCGGATCTCGTAGTATTCCGACCCGCGCACATCCACGCCATAGGCGACGTATTGATGGTCCGGGCTGTGCTCCATGGAGGAGAAGTCGAGATAGTCGAAATCGGCCGCCTCGGCATCGCCGTCGACCAGGATCTCTTCCTCGCCGGCCGCTTCGCCGGTGTCCGGATCGATGGGGCGGCGGGCATAGATCGGATACTGGCCGCCTTCGCGGAAACGGGTGAAGTATTCATAGGCGCCGTCACGCTCGGGCACCGAGCTGTCGTCTTCCTTGATGCGCCCGCGGATCTCCTGGAAGATCCGTTCCTGCAGGTCGGCCGTCGGCTCCATCACACTGTCCAGATAGGCGTTTTCCGCCTCGAGAAGTTCGCGGATATCGCTGTCCAGAACGTCCGGCTCGCGCATCACCTGCTGCCAGTTCTCGTCCTTGATCCACTGGTATTCGTCGATGCGGGTGATGCCCAGCTGCTCGATCTCGACCGGGCGCTGTTCGGCATGCGGTTCCTCGATCGTCTGCGCACGGGTGATGAGCGCCGACGTCGTCGGCGCGGCGGCAGTCGTCTCGGTCGTCATGTCGCTCTCCTGGCTGCAGGCGGCGAGCGCGGCCAGGGCCGTCAGCCCCGCGCCGATCCGCCCGGCAAGTGTGGTGTGTTTCATGGCATTCCCCTCGTGCTCGATGGCAGCGTCAGCCGTCATCCTCCTCCGGCCGGAAATCCAGCACGGTCCCGTTTGTACAATAGCGTTGTCCCGTCGGTTGCGGACCGTCGGGAAACACATGGCCCAGATGGGCGCCGCAATTGGCGCAGTGTATCTCGGTGCGCGGCGCGATCAGCCGGAAATCGGTCTTGGTCTCCACGGTTCCCGAGGCCAGCACGTCGTAGAAGGAGGGCCAGCCCGAGCCGGACTCGTATTTCTGTCCGGACGAGAACAGCGCCTCGCCGCAGACCTTGCAATGATAGGTGCCGTCACGCTTTTCCGCATTGAGCGGGTGGGTGAAGGCGCGCTCCGTGCCTTCCTCGAAGGCGATGGCATAGGTCTCCGGGTCCAGCTTCGCCTTGAGCGCGGCGATCTCGGGGTCAGAGAGTTTCGACATGATCGGTCTCCCGTTCGGCGTCCGGCAGGGCAGCCGGGTGCGGCTGTCCGCGTCTGACCGACAATATGGGCGTGGTCAGCGAGATTACCATCAGGACCAGGCCCAGGCCGACCATCGGGATCAGTGCGGAAGCGTGCGGCCCCAGACCGCCGACCACGAACCCCATCAGCATCGCACCGGCGGGCATGCCGCCGAACAGGCCGAGCTGGTAGACCGACATCACGCGCGCCAGCTTGTCCGGCGGGGCCTGTTCCTGCACCACCGAGCGCGACAGGGAGATCGCCACGCCCGCGCCCAGCCCCCATACGAAAACGAGGATGTAGAGCGACCAGAAGGGCAGGGGCAGGGCGAAGGCGCCGGTCGCCAGCACGGTGACGCATTGCGCCAGGATCAGCGCCCGGCCGGGCGTCTCGATCTGGCGGAAGGTCGCCAGCGCGACATTGGCCAGGAAGGCGCCGATCCAGAAGGCGACCATCAGGCTGGCGATCTCGCGGAAGCCGCCGCCATAGGTCTCGCGGATCAGGAGCGGGATGAGCACCAGGAAGGCCCCGCCCACGACCAGCAGGCCGATGGCGATCATGATCACCGTCATGGGCATCAGGACCGGCGAGCGGAAGACCGCCCGCACGCCTTCGGCCAGGTCGGCCATGGGGTGCGCGGTGGAGCGTGTGCGGGTCGAGCCGAGGCGCGGCAGGAAGGCCGCAGACAGGCCGCCGATGAAAAGGCCGATGCCCTGGCACAGGAAAAGCGTGCCCGGCCCGGTATAGGCGGCGACATAGCCCAGCGCCATGCCGGCGATCTGGGCGCCGAACTGGACGGCCGAGGCCATCACCACGGCACGCTGCAGCTCGATCCCGCCATGCCGCGTGCGGCCGGAAATGCGCACCACCGGATTGATCGCGCTGTCGCGGGCCGGCATCACGAAACCGCCGGCCACGCCGATCATGAGAGCGAAGGCCACCATGATCCAGTAGGACAGGTGGTCGCCCAGCAGCAGCACGCCCAGCACCGTCGCGGCGAGACCGGCAAAAATGTAGAAATAGAAGATGATGCCGCGCCGGTCGCGGCGTTCCGCCAGCACGCCGGCGAAGGGCAGGAGCAGCATCATCGGCGCGGTCAGCGCCGCCTGGGCGATGCCCAGCCGCTCCGCGCTTTCCCCGAGGGTGAAGGTGATCACGCCGGGAAACACCGTGGTCTGAAGGCCGAAGCCGAAGAACCAGCCGGCCACCAGAATGAGGTAGGCGCCGAAAGGCGGCAGGCGGAGGTTGCGATTGCCGGCGAGAGGACGAAAGACGGGCAAGAAGGGCGACGCGTTCTGTTGATCCGGACATCCGCCGGATCCGGCGGAACAATGAGGGCCGACTTGTCTACCAAGTTGTCCGTGTCAGGCAACTGTTTCGCCTGTTGCAGGTGTCACGGAATTGGTGCCGTATCCTGCATGTGTTAGCTTGTACACAGTTGACTACAAGGGCCTATCATGAATACCAGCACCACCATGACCATTCGCCTCGATACGGGGCTGAAGGCCCGGCTCGAGAAGCTCGCCACGCGCATGCGGCGCAGCAAGTCGTTCCTGGCGGCCGAAGCGGTCTCGGCCTATGTCGACCGGGAACTGGAAGTCCTGGAAGGTATCGAGCGAGGCTTCGCCGATGTCGAGGCGGGCCGGACCCTCTCGCACGAGGATGCCATGGCCGAGCTCGACGCCGCGATTGACCCGGCCGGCGGCGAGACCGGACAGACGTGACGGCGCGTGCTGTCGAATGGTCGCGCGAGGCGCTTGATGACATCAAGGCGCGACTGCTCTGGATTGCCCGCGACCGGCCCGGCGCGGCCCGGCGTGTGGCGGCGCGTATCCGCGAAGCCGGGGACGGGCTGGCCGAAATGGCGACAGGGCGGCCGGGACGTGTACCCGGCACTTATGAAAAGCCCGTGAGTGGGCAGCCCTGGGTGCTCGCCTACACGATCGGCCGCAAGGACGGACGTGAAACCGTCTTCATTCTCCGGGTGATCCATACGGCCCGGGACTGGCCCGATGACGGTTGGCCGCGCTAACTGTCGTCCCGCTTCTTCGTGTCCGACGCCGCCTGTTTCATCCACTGCCCCAGCTCCATCGGGAAGGGGAAGATGATGGTGGAATTCTTTTCCCCGGCGATGAAGTTGAGCGAGGAGAGATAGCGCAGCTGCATGGATTCCGGCTGGCGGGCGAGCATCTGCGCGGCCTCGACCAGTTTGGCGGCAGCCTGCTGTTCGCCCTCGGCATTGATGATCTTGGCGCGCCGTTCGCGTTCCGCCTCGGCCTGGCGGGCGATGGCGCGGATCATGCTCTCATTGATGTCGACATGCTTGATCTCGACATTGGCGACCTTGATGCCCCAGGCATCGGTCTGGCTGTCGAGGATTTCCTGGATGTCGTGATTGAGCTTGTCGCGTTCGGCCAGCATCTCGTCGAGATCGTGCTTGCCGAGAACCGAGCGCAGCGTCGTCTGGGACAGTTCCGAGGTCGCTTGCATGAAGTTCTCGACCTGGATCGTGGCGCGCTCCGGGTCGATCACGCGGAAATAGACCACGGCGCTGACGCGCACCGAGACATTGTCCTGGCTGATCACGTCCTGGCTCGGCACGTCCAGAACCAGGACCCGCAGATCCACCTTCACCATCTGCTGGATGAAGGGGACGAGCAGGAAGAGGCCCGGCCCGCCGATGCCGCTGAAGCGGCCGAGCGTGAAGATCACGCCGCGCTCGTATTCGCGCAGGATCTTGATCGCCGAGGCCAGCACGACGAGGGCCAGGGCGATGATGGGCAGGTAGAAGGTCAGGTCGGTCAGGAGAGGGGCGAGCGCTTTCATGGGGATGTCTCCGCAGTGACGGTGAGGGTGAGGCCGTCGACGCCGGTCACACGGACGGCCTGGCCCGGTTCGAGGGGGGATTTCGAGACGGCTTTCCAGCGTTCGCCATGCACGAAGACATGGCCGTGCGTGCCGGACCAGTCGGGCTCGGTCGTCCCGGTGGCGCCGATCATTTCCTCCCGTCCGGTGGCGACCGGCCGGGTCAGCGCGCGCAGGGCGAAGCGCGCGACCATCAGGCCCAGGCCCAGCCCGGCCAGGGCCGTGCCGGCCATCAGCGGCCAGGAAATCTCGAAGCCGGGCGTATCCGGCTCGACCAGTATGGCGGCGCCGATGACGAAACTGGCCACCCCGCCAATGCCCAGCACGCCGAAGGAGGGGGCGAAGGCCTCGGCGATCATCAGCGCCAGGCCGAGAAGGATGAGGGCCGCACCGGCGATCGTGATCGGCAGCACGGCCATGGCGTAGAGACCGAGCAGGAGGCAGATGGCCCCGATCGTGCCGGGATAGAGCGCGCCGGGGTTGAGGAATTCGAAGAACAGGCCGTAGACGCCGATCATCATCAGGATCACCGCCACATTGGGATCGGTGATGACTGCGAGGACCCGCGTGCGCCAGCCCGGCTCGATCGCTTCGACGGTCAGCCCGTCCAGCGCCAGTGTCTGCATGGCACCGTCGATCTCGACCTCGCGGCCGTCGGCACCGGCGAGGAGGGCTCCGGTGTCCGCGGCGATGAAGTCGGCCACCTGCATCGCGACGGCTTCGCGGGCCGGCAGGCTGGCCGCTTCGCGCACGGCGCGTTCGGCCCATTCGGCATTGCGGCCGCGCAGCTCGGCAAGGCCGCGGATATAGGCGATGGCGTCGTTGACGGCCTTGGCTTCCGACGCGCTTTGCGGCGCGGTGGGCGAGGCGGGCGTCGTGTCTTCGCTGCCGGATGCGGACCCGTCCGGCTCTTCCCCGGAGCCGGGAGAGAAGGGCGACCCGCCTCCGCCGCCGATCTGCACCGGCGTGGCGGCCCCCAGCGTGGTGCCCGGCGCCATGGCGGCGATATGGGCGGAATAGAGGATGTAGGTGCCGGCGCTGGCGGCCCGCGCCCCCGACGGCGCGACATGCACCGCAACGGGAACGGGCGAGGCGAGAATGGCCTGGATGATCTCGCGCATGGAGGCGTCCAGCCCGCCGGGCGTGTCCATGCGCAGGATCAGGAGGGCGCCGTCGCGCGCGGCGGCGGTCTCGATGGCGCGGGTGACATGGTTGGCGGTGGCCGGGCCGATCGCGCCGTCGATATCCACCCGGTAGGCCGTTCGTGCCCCGTCCGGCGCCTGCGCGGCCGCCAGGGTCGCGATCAGTGCGCCGGCCAGGAAGAGCGCGGCAGCGAAGACCTGTCTGGACAGGCGCCTCCGGCCGTCGCGCTCCGCGAGGATTGCCAGGCGGCTCATGCTCTTGTTGTAGTCGCCCCGGCGCCATCAGGGAAGGTGGTCCGGGGCACTATTCGTTAACGCAAGCGCGGCATTGTGGCGCGCACTGCATGATTGACGGGACCCGTTCGCATGGCCGAGGCCGAGCCCTATGACCTGACAGAACCGGTGGCGACGCCGAAGACGCGGGCCCTTCTGGCCCGGCGTCTGGCCGATGTCGTGGGTCTGCCCTCCAGCCGGATCTCGCCGCGCGAGCGCTGGATCGTGGGGGATCTCCTCTATGACGTCATCCGGGCCAGCGATGTCGAGCTGCGCAAGCGCTGCGCCCGGCGTCTGGCCGTGCTGACCGAGGCTCCGCACCGCCTGTTGCGCACCCTGGCCTGCGACGAGTTCGAGGTCGCCGAACCCATACTGGAAACCTGCACGGCGCTGACCGATTTCGACATGCTGGAAATCATCAATGCCGGCACGCTGCAGCACCGCATGGCGGTCGCCCGCCGCGAATCGCTCTCCGAGACGGTCGCCGCAGCCCTGGCCGCCTATGGCGAGCCGCCCGTGGTGGAACGCCTGCTGCGCAACAAGACCGCTCACCTGGCGGCGCCGACGCTGGACCACTTGGTCGGTGCGTCGCGCGAGGAAGCGTCCTATGCCGCGCTGCTGATCCGCCGCGAGGAGATGCGTCCGGCCCAGGCCTTCCGCCTGTTCTGGAGCTGCGAACACGTCGACCGCTTCCAGATCCTCGACCGGTTCGCCGTGGACCGCACGATCCTGCTGGAAACCTCCGAGGACATCTTCCCGTCGGCGGCGCAGGAGGGCTGGTCCGACCCGATGGTGGCGCGCATCCTGCGCTATATCGACCGGCGCCAGCGCAATCGCGAGGCAGCGGACGACAGTCCCTACGGTTCGCTGGAAGGGGCGTGCGAGGCGATGTCGCTCGACGGCGCCCGGCCCGAGATCATGGCCGAGATCGCCCGCCTCGCGGCCGTCGACCGGCGTCTGGTCAACCAGATGATCGACGACATGGCCGGCGAACCGCTGGCGGTGCTGTGCAAGGCGACGGGACTGAAATGGCCGTCCTTCCTCAATATGTGGCGGGGGCTGGGCCGGCCGGCCGAGAGCGATCCCGTGACCCAGGCCCGCAAGGTCTATGACAGCCTCTCGGTGGAGAAGGCCCAGACCGTGCTGCGCTACTGGAACCTGTCGATGGAAGACAAGGACTAGCGCAGGCGCGGCAGCCGGCCGTGGCGCCATAAACCCCGTCGATCCGCGTTATCGAAACAATTCATTGGATCGCCCGCCGGGCGTTCGGCACGGTGTAATTGCGAATTAGTCGCAATTATATGTCCGGAGTCCCGCCCATGTCCGCTCTCGCCCTTTGCTGTTCCCGCGCCATCGACCGCGGCGGCGTGCTCTTGCCGCGCGGGACGCGGAAGACGCTCAGCTATGCCCTGATGCATCTGGGCGTCGCCATGGCGGTGGCCTTTGCCCTGACGCGCAACTGGCAGGCGGCGCTGGCCATCGGGACGATCGAGCCGCTGGTGCAGACCCTTGCCTATTCCCTGCACGAACGCGCCTGGGCGGGGAGATCCGCAGGGCGGGATTGAGGCCTGTCGCGTCCACCTTGCCGCCGGCCTCGGCCGCGCCCTATCTCTGCGGATACATGGTTCGCAAACGGCAAGGAGCCCCGACATGAAATGCCCCGTGGACGAAGAGACCCTGGTCATGACCGAGCGCAACGGCGTGGAGATCGACTATTGCCCGAAATGCCGCGGGGTGTGGCTGGATCGCGGTGAGCTGGACAAGATCATCGAGCGCTCCGCGCCGGCACAGCCGGCCCCGCCGCCGCAACGCGAGGCGCACCGCGACGACCGGCGCCATGACGATCGCCGGCATTACAAGAAGCGCGAGAGCTTCCTGAGCGAGCTGTTCGATTTCTGATCGCAGGCAAAAAATGCCCGGCCGAGGCCGGGCATTTCCCTTTGTGCGTGGGACCGAAGCCACCAGCTGTAGCGGATCCGGCCGGCGAGAACGGAGCATGATCGCCGGCGACTGCACGTCGGGCCGGAGTTTTCGCCGGACGAGCAGATGCCGGCCCGGACATGTTGTAATCCGCGCGCGCGTACACCTGTTTTATCCGCGCGCGCGAGGGTGTAAATCCCTCACTGAAAGTGTGTGCAACTCGTTCCCCGGTTCTTCTGGTCAAGCCGGTTTCCGGCCGCTAATAACCGGGGAAGCGTTAATGCGCGGGGAGATTTCATGTTCTACGGCGTCGGCCTCACCGCCGTTCTGGTGGCGCTCTGGCTTACCCTTTCCGGGCCCTACACCCTCAGTGGCGACTATCCGATCGTGATGGGGCTGGGGGCGATCTCGATCGCGGTGACGGTCGCGCTGACCTTTCGCATGCGGATCGTCGACCGCGAGACCGTGCCGGTGGTCCCGGCGCCGGCCCTGTTCGGATACTGGTCCTGGCTGGGCCGCGAGATCGTCGCGTCCAACCTGGCCGTCCTTCGCCTGGTGATGAAGCCGGAACTGGACATCGAGCCGCGGCTGGTGCGCGTGCCGGCCACGCAGCGTTCGGGCCTCGGCCTGTGCGTGTTCGCCAATTCGATCACGCTGACGCCCGGCACGGTGACCGTCGACATCGAGGATGACGGTTTCCTCGTGCATGCGCTGGACAATTCCTTCACCGATCCGGAGGGCTTCGCGGAAATGGGTGCACGCTCGGACATCGCCTCGGACGGCCGCCGCAAGGAGACTGCCTGATGGAGATGATCAACTTTCTCGTCGCCCTGGGCGTCGCGGTTGCCATGGCGATCACGCTGGCGCGTCTGTTTGCCGGCCCGACGCTGTATGACCGCGTCCTGGCGATGAATTCCTTCGGCACCAAGACCGTGCTTTTCCTGCTGGTCTTCTCGGCCATTGCCGGCCGGCAGGATGCGATCGACATCGCGCTGCTCTACGCGCTGATGAACTTCATCGCGACCATCGCGATCCTGAAATTCTTCCGCTACCGCTCGCTGGAAATCGCCCTGGCGCAGATGTCCCTGCGCAAGGCGCTCGACGGGGAGTACGAGAAATGAACTGGGGCGAGATTCTCCAACACGCGCTCTACGCGGCGTCCGTCGGTGCGATGGCGCTCGGCCTGGTCTTCGTGATCGCCGGCGCGACGGGCGTGATGCGCCTGCCGGACTTCTACACGCGCATGCACGCAGCCGGCGTCACCGACACGCTGGGCGCGGAACTCATCATCATGGGACTCGTGCTGCAGGCGCCGGACTGGCAGACCGTGGCCAAGCTGCTGCTGGCCGGCCTGCTGCTCTTCCTGACCAGCCCGACCTCCACCCACGCCATTGCCAATGCTGCGCACCGGGCCGGGCACAAGCCGCGCCTGTCGCGCTTCCACCCGCCGCACCCGTCGCAGGCCGGCCAGGCGAAAGGGGAGGGGCAGTAGATGGATCATACCGATCTTACCCAGTATCTGGACTATGCGCTGATCGCGATGCTGCTGGCGGTGGGCTTTGCCATCGTCCGCCTGCGCAACCTGTTCGCCGTGGTCATGCTGACCGGCGTCTATTCGCTGCTCTCGGCGGCCTGGTTCGTGTCGCTCGACGCGGTCGACGTGGCCTTCACCGAAGCGGCCGTGGGCGCGGGTATTTCCACCGTGCTGATGCTCGGCGCCATGCTGCTGACCGCGCGCGAGAGCGAGCCGGCCGGCGCCAAGCGTCACTGGGCGGCCCTGGCGGTCGTCGTGGCCGCGGGCGCGGCGCTCTTCTTCGCCATCCCGGACATGCCGGTCTATGGCGACCCGGACTCGCCGGCCAATTCCTATGTCGGCATGGACTACATGACATCGACGCCGAACGAGATCGCCGTGCCCAATGTGGTGACGGCCGTGCTGGCCTCCTACCGGGGCTATGACACGTTCGGCGAAACCGTCGTCATCTTCACCGCCGCGCTCGGCGTCATGCTCCTTCTCGGCTTCGGCACCGGCCGGCGCGAGGAGGAGGAGGAGGAAGACGACCACGAGGAGGGCAAGGCATGAGCCCGCACCTGATCCTGCGCGTCGTCTCGAAACTGCTGATCCCGATGATCGTCGTGTTCGGCTTCTACGTGCAGTTCCACGGCGATTACGGTCCGGGCGGCGGCTTCCAGGCCGGCGTCATCATCGCTGCGGCGGTCATCCTCTATGCCCTCATCTTCGGCATGGACGAGGCCCGCAAGGCCATTCCCCCGGTGGTCGCGCGCTACGGCGCCGCGCTGGGCGTGCTGATCTATGCCGGTGTCGGCGTGGCCACCCTGTTCATGGGCGGCGCGGGCGAGCCGCTGAACTTCCTGGACTATGACGCGCTGCATCCCGACCAGGGCCATCACACCGGCCAGCACTACGGCATCCTGCTCGTCGAGCTGGGTGTGCTGACCACGGTCGCCTCGGTCATGCTGGCGATCTTCTACGCCTTTGCCGGCCGCGTGCCGGACATTCCGGAAGAGGAGTGGTGAGCATGCTGGAAGTTCTCGTCGAACGCTTCAACTACATCCCGATCATCATCCTGATGATGACCGGCCTCTATGTGATCATCGCCACCGGAAACCTGGTGAAGCGCCTGGTCGGCCTGTCGCTGTTCCAGACCTCGGTCTTCCTGCTCTACATCACGATCGGCAAGGTGTTCGGCGGCCAGCCGCCCATCATTTCCGACGCCGGACATGGCGAGGAGGCCGGACATGGCGCCGAGACGGCGGCCGGCCATGCCGCCGAGGTCGCATACTCCAACCCGCTTCCGCACGTCCTCATCCTCACGGCCATTGTCGTCGGCGTGGCGACGCTGGCGGTCGGCCTGGCGCTCGTGGTGCGCATCCGCGAGGCCTACGGCACGATCGAGGACGACGCGCTCAATACGGCCGATTATTCCCTTGAGACCGGGAGCGTCGAATAAATGGACATGCTGGCCTCACTTCTGCCGGCGGGTGTCGCCGTGCACGCGCCTGCGCTGATCGTCGTGATCCCGCTGATCATGGCCGCCCTGGCCGCCTTCATGCCGAAGGGCGTGTGGGCCTGGGGCATCACGCTCGTGACCGCGATCGCCGTGGCCGTCCTGGCGCTGAACATTCTCGGCCAGGTCTCCACGGGCGGGGTGATCTCCTATGCCATGGGCGGCTGGGCGCCGCCGGCGGGGATCGAGCTGCGCGTCGACATGCTCAACGTGCCGCTCCTGCTCCTGGTCGGCATTGTCGGCCTTCTCTGCGTGATCTACGCCCTGCCGTCGGTCGCCGACGAGATCGCGAAAAAGCAGCAGGCGCTGTTCTATTCCGCCTTCCTGGTCTGCTTTGCCGGCCTGCTGGGCGTGACGATCACGGGCGACGCCTTCAACGTCTTCGTCTTCCTGGAGATCTCCTCGATCTCCACCTACACCATCATTGCCATGGGTGCCGGCAAGGACCGGCGGGCCCTGACGGCGAGCTATAATTACCTTGTCCTCGGCACGATCGGCGCGACCTTCTTCGTGATCGGCGTGGGCTTCCTCTACATGGCCACCGGCACGCTCAACATCGCCGACATGGCCCTGGTGCTGGAAGAGACCGGTCACAACCGCGTCACCCAGGCGGCCTTCGCCTTCATCGTGGTCGGGCTGGGCCTGAAGGCGGCGATGTTCCCGCTGCATGTCTGGCTGCCCAATGCCTATGCCTTCGCGCCGAACTTCGTGACGGCCTTCCTGGCGTCGACGGCCACCAAGGTCGCCTTCTACGCGCTGATCCGCTTCGTCTTCTCCGTCTTCCATCCGGAGGTCAGCTTCGTGGCCATGTCCTTCACCTGGCTGTTTGCCGTGGTGGGCGTGATCGCGATGATGGTGGCCTCCGTGCAGGCGGTCTTCCAGACCGATGCGCGGCGCCTTCTGGCCTATTCCTCGGTGGCGCAGGTCGGCTACATGATGCTGGGTCTGGGCATGGGCACGGCGGCGGGCCTGTCGGCCAGCATGCTGCACCTGATGAACCACGCCCTGATGAAGGGTGCGCTGTTCATGGCGCTGGGGGCCTTCGCGCTGAATTTCGGTGTGCGCCGGGTCAAGGATCTCGCCGGTCTCGGCCAGACCATGCCGGCCTCCTCGGCGGCCTTCACCGTGGCGGGCCTGTCACTGGTCGGCGTGCCGCTGACCGTGGGCTTCACCTCGAAATGGTATCTCGTCACCGCCGCGCTCGAGCGCGGCTGGTGGTGGGCGGTCGCCGCGCTGATGATTTCCTCGCTGCTGGCGCTGGCCTATGTCGCCCGCCTGCTCGCGGCGATCTGGATGGAAAACCCGCCGGCGGGCCGTGACGGCACGCCGCCCGCGACGCGCCTGGCCCCCTGGATGGTGCTGGCGCCGATGAGTGTGCTGGCGCTCGCCAATATCTATTTCTTCTTCCACGCCGACCCGCTGGTCGGCCTGGCCCGCGCGGCCGCCAACGCCGTGATGGGAGGAAACTGAGCCGATGTGGACGCCTGAACTCTCCCTCGCCCTGGCGCTTGCGATTCCCGCGATCGGCGGCGTTTTCGTGGCGCTGCTGGGCAAGCATCCCAATCTGCGCGAGGCCGCGACGCTGATTTCGGCCGTGCTGCTGGCGCTGAATGTGGCCTATCTCGTCGAGATCGCGCCGGGTCATCCGACCCTGGAACTGGCCACGCTGGCGCCGGGCCTGCACCTGGTCTTCCGCCTGGAGCCGCTGGGCGCCATGTTCGCGGCCGTGGCCTCGGGCCTGTGGATCGTCAACTCGCTCTATTCCATCGGCTATATGCGCGGGAATAACGAGACAAACCAGACGCGCTTCTATGTCTGTTTCTGCATCGCCATCGGCGCCGCCATGGGCGTCGCCCTGTCGGGCAACCTGCTGACCATGTTCCTCTTCTACGAGGTGCTGACGCTGTCGACCTATCCGCTGGTCACGCACAAGGGCGATGCCAACGCCAAGCGCGGCGGCAAGATCTATCTGTCCATCCTGCTGGGCACCTCGATCGGCCTGCTCCTGCCGGCGGTCATCGCCACGCACTTCCTGGCCGGCTCGACCGATTTCGTCGCCGGCGGGCTGCTGGCGATCAACGAGGTGACGCCGATGGTGGCCAGCGTGCTGCTGGTCCTGTTCGCCTTCGGGATCGGCAAGGCGGCACTGATGCCGGTCCACCCCTGGCTCCCCAACGCCATGGTCGCGCCGACCCCGGTCTCGGCCCTGCTGCACGCGGTGGCCGTCGTGAAGGCCGGCGTCTTCGCCATGCTCAAGGTCGGCGTCTACATCTTCGGGCCCGAACTGATCGACGCCGCGCCGGCGTCCGACGCGCTGGCCTGGATCGCCGCCATCTCCATCGTGCTGGCCTCGGTCGTGGCGATGACCAAGGACAATCTCAAGGCCCGGCTGGCCTTCTCCACGGTGTCCCAGCTGTCCTACGTCACGCTGGGCGTGATGCTGGCCTCGCCGCTGGCCATGCTGGGCGGGGCGCTGCAGATCGTCATGCACGCCTGGGGCAAGATCACCCTCTTCATGAGCGCCGGCGCCATCTACACGGCGACCAAGAAGTCCGAGATCTCCGACATGGCCGGTCTCGGCCGCTACATGCCCTGGCTCTTCATCGCCTACACGGTGGGTGCGCTGTCGATCATCGGCCTGCCGCCGCTGGGCGGTACCTGGCCGAAGCTCTTCCTGATGCAGGGCGCCTGGGAAAGCGGGCACGGCCTGCTGATCGTGGCGCTGGTCGCCTCGTCCATCCTGAATGTGGCCTATCTCCTGCCGCTCTCGGCGCGCGGCTTCTTCGCCGCGCCGGAGGAGGCCAGGCTGAAGAAGAAGCCGCCCATGCTGGTCATCCTGCCGCCGGTCATCACGGCGACGGGCGTGCTGGTCCTCTTCTTCCTGATCGGGCCGCTGCGTGACTATCTCGCGCCGGTCTTCATGTCGTCGTCCCTTGCTGCGGAGGCCGCCTCGTGAGCGATCAATCCGGCAAACATGATGAGCACATCCACCCGCTCGCCCGGCCCTTCCTGTGGCTGGACGCGAACTGGCTGAAATCCTCCATGCTCTGGATCCTGCTGGTGCTGGCCGTCGGCGCCGCGGCGATCGATTTCGTCCATCACCGGCACGAATACGTCCACCTGGCCGAGATGACGGGCTTCTACGCGCTGTGGGGCTTCGGCTCCTTCGTCCTGGCCGTGATGGTCGGCTGGTTCGTGATCCGCGGCCTGCTCGGCCGCAACGAGGACTACTGGGACGGGGAGGACGATCGATGATCGAGGCATTCTACGACGTCTCCCCGGCCTGGCCGGTCATCATCGGCGGCCTGATCGCGGCCGCCGTGCCCAACCATTAT
This sequence comes from Pseudomonadota bacterium, assembly GCA_034659015.1. Classification (GTDB taxonomy): domain Bacteria; phylum Pseudomonadota; class Alphaproteobacteria; order Caulobacterales; family Maricaulaceae; genus Maricaulis. The sequence goes on from JAYEGL010000002.1 coordinate 96,017, forward strand.
GTGCGCAAGTGCCTGGCGCTGATCGCGCCGGTCCTGGCGGGGCTGCTCTGGTTCAACGTGCCCTCCGGCGAGCATACCGGCGGCATCATCGAGCTGGGCGGCTTCACCCTGGAAACCTTCCGCTATGACGGGCTGTCGCGCATCTGGGGCCTGATCTTCATCATCGCGGCCTTCATCAATGCGCTCTACGGACTGCACTCGAAGGACCGCGTCGGCGATGCCTCCGGCCTGATCTATGCCGGTGCCGGCCTGGGCGCCGTGTTCTCCGGCGACCTCCTGTCGCTCTTCTTCTTCTGGGAGCTGACGGCGATTTCCTCGGTCTTCCTGATCTGGGGATCGAAGACCACCGAAGCCTACAAGGCGGGCCTGCGCTATCTGGCGATCCACGTCCTGTCGGGCGTGATGCTGCTGGCCGGTGCGGTCATCCACGCGGCCGATACGGGCAGCTGGGCCTTCGACGGTTCGCTGTCCATCGAGACGCTGGGCGGGATGCTCATCTTCCTCGCCTTCGGCATCAAGTGCGCCTTCCCCTTCATGCACAACTGGCTGCAGGACGCCTATCCCAAGGCGACCGTCACCGGGGCCGTCGTGCTGTCGGCCTTCACCACCAAGCTGGCGGTTTATGCCCTGGCGCGCGGCTATGCCGGCACCGACATGCTGATCTGGATCGGCGCCATCATGACGGCCTTCCCGGTCTTCTTCGCCGTGGTGGAGAACGACCTCAGGAAGGTGCTGTCCTATTCGCTGAACAACCAGCTGGGCTTCATGGTCGTCGGCATCGGCGTGGGCACCGAGCTCGCCATCAACGGCGCGGCGGCGCACGCCTTCGTGCACATCATCTACAAGGCGCTGCTGTTCATGAGCATGGGCGCGGTGCTCTACCGCGTCGGCACGGTGAAGGCATCGGAACTGGGCGGCCTGTTCAAGACCATGCCCGCTACGGCGATCTTCTGCATCATCGGCGCCGCCTCGATCTCGGCCTTCCCGCTTTTCTCCGGCTTCGTCGCCAAGGCGATGACGCTGGCGGCGGTGGCGCACGAGGGGCATTACATCGTCTGGTTCATCCTCCTGTTCGCCTCGGCCGGCGTGCTGGAGCACTCGGGCATCAAGATTCCGTATTTCGCCTTCTTCGCCCACGACAAGGGCCACCGCGTCCGCGAGGCGCCGGTGAACATGCTGATGGCGATGGGGATCGCGGCGCTGATGTGCCTCTATCTGGGCTGGCCGGACATGTTCGGCATCCCGGGCGGCTATCGCGCGCTGTACAATCTCACGCCCTTCCCGGAGGTGGCGAACGAATACCCCATGTGGACCTTCGACCATGTCGTCGGCCAGATGCAGCTCCTGCTCGCGGCGCTCTTCGCCTTCGCCTTCCTGGTGCGCATGAAGTGGTATCCGGACGAGAAGCGCTCGATCAATGTCGACTTCGACTGGGTCTACCGCCGGGCGCTGGACGGTGCGGCACGCTGGGGCTTCGCCATGTTCGGCCGCCTGTGGGCGTCGATCGGCAATGTGCTGGCCGCCGGCCGCAACCGGATGGGCGGGCGCCTGTTCGAGGCATTCAGTCCTACGGGTGCGCTCAGCCGGGATATCCCCTCGGGCATGCTGGCGATCTGGACCAGTGCGCTTCTGGCCATTGTCCTGCTGATCGCCTATCTCGCCCCATAAGTCTGAAGGGGTTATGAGACAGGAGAGGGCGCCACACGCATGAGTGGCGCCCTCTTTCTTTGCAACGCAGATAGGAATATTATCCCCACCCGGGCGTAGTCCACCTAGCCTTCTTTCACGCCGCGGCCCTTCAGGCGGGCCGGACGAGACCGGGAGTGCAGGATGGAACAGGCGATTGAGAAACTCTCCGACGACGTGGCGCGGGCCCGGCTCGCGCAAAGCGCGGCGGCCTATGCCTTCGGCGTGACCCAGCAGGATGTCGAGGCCCCGACCCGGCGATCCCGCGAGGCGGCGCTGGCCCGCCAGGCGGCCATGTATCTGGCCCATGTGGCGTTCGAGCTGCCCCTCACCCGCGTGGCGCAGGCCTTCGGCCGCGACCGCTCCACCGCCGCCCACGCCTGCCACCGTATCGAGGACCGGCGCGACGATCGCGATTTCGATGCCTGGATGGATGCGCTGGAGGAAAGCCTGCGCACGACGCCGCGCATCGTGCTGGATCTGCACCGCGAGGGCGGGGCATGAGCGCCCCGGCCTGGCTGCGCAAGCTGGCCCGGGACGGTGCGGTGCTGATGCCGCATGGCGAGGCCCAGGCCGTCTTCGCCTCGCCCGACCGCCGTCGCCGGCCCCTGGCGCGGGTGTCGGCTGCCCAGCTGGCGCGCGCGGAGCGGGAGGGCTGGCTCGCCCGCCGCGGCGCGGGCCATGTGCTTTCCGCAAAAGGCCATGTCGCCTTGCGCGACACAGGCGACACGCCGGCATCGCGCCACCGCGTCCTGGAAGAGCGCAACGTCATCCATGAGGACGGCCGGATCGACACCGTCCGCGCCAATGTCAATGAAGGCGCGCTGGGCAAGTGGGCGGGTCTGCTGGGACCCGCCGAACGCAATGCCGCGGACCGCTTCCTGGCCGACTATCACCGCTCCAGCCTGGTCCAGAACGTCACCCGCAACTGGTCGCCCACCGCGCCGCGCCGGGGTGAGGGCCAGCGGCGGGGTCCGGAAGATGCCGCGCTGGGCGCCATCGCCGCGAAGGACCGGGTGATGGACACGCTCGACGCCCTGGGCCCGGGCCTTGCCCGCATCGTCGAGGCGGCGCTGATCCGCGAGGAAAGCCTGGCGGCCATGGAGCGCCGCTTCGGCTGGGGCCGGCGGACCGGCGGTACCGTCGTGAGATTGGCCCTGGCCCGCTTGGCGGAGATCTACGGGACGGGGTGAACAAGGCTTCCCCTGCGAAGCGGGGGAAGTGGCGACCCCGGCCCTGAGCCGGGGGAGGCGATGGGGGTAAGTGCGCGCTACGCGCTCCGCGTCGCTTCGCGCCGCCCCCTCAGTCCGCTACGCGGACAGCTCCCCCGTAAACGGGGCGAGCCCTTGGCGCGGCTACGCCTCCGCCGCGGCGCGGATCCGCCCGATCATCGAATTGAGACCGTTGGAGCGTTGCGGGGAGAGGTGTTCGTCCAGGCCGATGCGACGCAGCACCTCGCGGGCGTCGACGGAGAGGATGTCCTCGCGGGAGCGGCCCGAATAGAGGCGCAGCAGAAGCGCGGCGAGGCCGCGCACGATGTGGGCGTCGCTGTCGGCGCGGAAGACGATGGCGTCCTCGCCCGGCTCGGTGACCAGCCAGACTTGGCTGACACAGCCCTTCACCTTGTTGGCGTCGGTGCGGTCGGCCTCGGGCATGTCGGGCAGGGCCTTGCCCATGTCGATGAGATACTTGTAGCGCTCCTCCCAGTCGCCCAAGAGGTCGAACTCGTCGACGAGGTCTTCGATTTCGGTGTTGATGTCGCTGTGTGCCGTCATGTCAGGGCCGACGTAGTGCGGCTTTCACGGCATGGCAAGCGTGCGGTGCGGTCGGCCGGCTCCCGTGGCGGGGGAGGGCTCAGGATGTCTGGCGCGCTTCGCGTTCGTCGAGGGCCGCTTCGATGCGGGTGGCGGCCATATCGGTCAGGAAGCCGCCAAGGCGTGCCGCTTCGCGACCGGCATCGCAGACCGCGGCATTGTCCCGGCACCAGTCGCTGACCGGTTGACCGGCATCGATGCGGGCTTCGGTCACGTTTTCAGGCAGGACGAACGTCTCGCCGGCGAAATCGCGGGGAACGAAGACGCTGACGACCGCGAGCCAGAGGGCTGCGCGAATGAGAAACATCATGACCGACCTCCTTTTTATTGGCACCGGCGAAGAGGCACTCCTCTCCAATGCAGGAATGAGGCTAGTCGAGATATCCAAGTAATACGAGCGAATCCGCCGTTAACCAAAAATGTCGTGCAAATATGGACCAGCGGTTTTTTGTAAAATTTGCGCGCAATTTTATTTTGTCTCTGATCGAGACACTTTTTGTTAACAGACCGGAATCCGGGCCGTTCGAATGCCGCCTATTCAGCCGTATCCGCGGTATCGAGGCAGCGGCTGACGTCGAGCAGGGCATGCTCGGCGATGCAGAAACTGTCCTCGTACTTGAAGTGCCCGGCGGCCACGCATTGCGACAGGTCCAGTCTCACCCAGGCCAGGCAACGCTCGACCATCGGGTCGCTGAGCAGGGCGTCGATCGCGGCGTCGGTGTCGGCTACGCTGCCGTCGAGCGACTGCAGGGCGGCGACGGACAGGATGCGGCCGATGCGCGTGCGGTCGGGATCGGGCACCGCCTCGCCGACGGTCAGCGAGAGCTGCGGCGAAAGCGTGTCGTCGAGCGGTACGGCCGTGTCCAGGTCGAGCGGTTCGAACAGGGCCGACGCGGGCATGGCCTGGCCCAGACCGGTATCCAGCGACAGGCGCAGTTCTTCCGACAGGGTGATCGGGCTGTCGTCGACCCCGGAGATGGCGGCGAGCCGGTCGGCGCGGTCGCGATAGACCCGGTTGGCCCAGCGTTCGGACTGCAGCGAATAGGCGGCGGAGCGATAGCGTTCGGATACGGCCCGGATCTCGTCATTGTCGCGGCCGATCGCGTCGATCACCGAATCCTGGGCGTCCGGCGCGGCGGACAGGCTCGTCGCGAAGGCCGGATCGTTCATCAGCCCGGACAGGGCCGCCTGGGGCCCGTAATAGTCGGCCAGTTCGCGGACCTGGTCGATATAGTCGGGATGGTGCGTGGCGATGATGGCGGCGTAGGCGATCCAGGCGCGCACGAGCCGGTCCTCGCCATAGAAGGCAGACAGGCGGTCCATCGCGTCGTCGAGATCGGCGCCGGACTGGATCGGCGCATCGCGCAGATCGGCCACCACGCTGTGATAGGCGGCATATTCGCCGGCCGAGTTGCGCACCATGTCCTCGGCCTCCTGCGGGGCCGGTTCGAGCTGCAGGCGCGGCGCCGCGGCCCGGGCCGTCATGTCCGTGTCGGTCTGAACGGAGGCGGGGGGCGTGGCCTCCGGCGTTTCCTGCGCGCCGGTGGCCGCAAGAAGGAGCGCCGTGAGTGAACTGATCAACATCCTAAAACTCCTGCCACGTCCCGGGGCCATATTGCCTTGCCGGGCGAATACCGCCAAGTCTCCATGCAGGATGAATTATTCCACGCGCCGACGCGCCGTGAAATGTAAATGAACCGATCTTAAGATTCAGCATTTGTTAACGATGAAGGCGAAGATTCCGTGAGGGAATCGATCCCGAACGGCACCGGTTGAGACATGGACCCGAAGAGCCACGACATGACGGCCTGGATCGCGCGCCGCGCCGGCGTGATTGTCAATCTTGTCTGGATTGGCACGCTGGTCGCGGCTGCGCCGCAGGTCTGGCCGATACTGGGCGGGGCCGAATGGATGCGGGCCCTGGGGCTGGCGGCGCTGGCGCTGCCGGCGCTGGCGGGCTTCATGCTGCTGCCGCGTATGGAGCGGCCTTTCGAACGTTTCGTGCTGGCCATGATCTGGACCGGCTTCGCCGCCGGCATCGCCGTGACCGGCGGCGGCGTGACGGGGATCGCCGCGCTGGCCTTCCTGCTCGCGCCCGCCGTGGCTGCGGCGAGCACGACGCGCGACGGCGTGGTCAAGGCCGCCTCGCTGTCGGGTCTGGCCGCCCTGGTCGTCGCCGCGCTGCAGGCGACCGGCTTCATCGCGCCGGCCCCGATGGCCGTGGAACTTCATCTGCCCTTCGTGCTGGGCTGTGCGCTCATGCTGGCGGCGGGCTTCGGCCTGGGCGCCCTGCGCGCCGTGCGCGAGGCCGATGCCGTGCGCCGCGAGGCCGAGCGCGGCCGCATCCGCACGCAGGCTTTCGACACAGCCCCGGCGGCGCTGGTCGCCTGTGACGCCGACGGCAATATCCTGGCCGCTTCGGACGGGTTGCGGGCGCTGTCCCCGGGCCTGCCCCGCGACCTCGCCGGCCTGCCCCTGTCGGATCTGGCCTTCGACGAGCATGCCCGCACCGAGCTGGGCGCCCGGGCCCGCCGCGCGGCCCTGAAACCGTCCAGCGGTCATCTCGTCCTGCGCGGACAGACCGGCCATGAAGCCGATGTGCGCTTCCAGAGCCGGCCGCTGCCCGCCGGTGGCAGTGTCGCGGTTCTGGCCGAAGACCGGACGCCGGCGCTCGAAGCCCGTCTGCGCGAGGCGGAAGACGCCCGTGAAAACGCCGAGGAAGAGGCGCGCGCCAAGTCGCAATTCCTCGCTTCGGTCAGCCACGAACTGCGCACGCCGCTCAACGCCATTATCGGTTTCTCCGACGTGATGAAGGCCCGCCTGTTCGGGCCGATGCCCGCGCGCTATGCCGAATATGCCGACCTGATCCACGAAAGTGGCCAGCATCTGATGGAGCTGATCGGGGACGTGCTGGACATGTCCAAGATCGAGGCGGATCGCTACGAGCTGGTGCGCGAGCGTTTCGAGATCGACGAGATCGTCGGCCTGGCGGCCAAGATGATGCGTCTGCAGGCCGAAGAGGCCGGTATCACCCTGTCGGTGAAACGCAACGACCAGCCCGTCGCGGTCCAGGGCGACCGCAAGGCCCTGCGGCAGATCCTGCTGAACCTGCTGTCCAATGCGGTGAAATTCACGCCGGAGGGCGGAGCGATCGTGGTGATGGCGCGGCCGTCCGGCGGCCAGCTCGTCCTGGCGGTCGGCGACAGCGGCGTGGGGATCGATCCGGAGGAGGCGGAACGCCTCGGCCAGCCCTACCGCCAGGCAGCGAATGCGCGCGATATCGAGAAGCGCGGCACCGGGCTCGGCCTGTCACTTGTCCGGGCGCTGGCCGAGCTGCATGGCGGCCACATGACCATCGCTTCGCGCAAGGGTGTGGGCACGACGGTAACGGTGACCCTGCCCATCCTGGCGGAACAGCGGGGCGAAGTGGAAAACCTGCCGGTGGATGCGGCCGGTCTCGATGTGCGTCAGCAGATCGAGCGGGCCCAGGCGGCGTCGCAGGATATCAGCCCGCCCCTCGGCAAGACGCAGGCCGGCTGACCGGCGTCTCAGCTGCGCGGGTCGACCAGATTGCCCGAGCGCACGAAGGCGCGGGCGGCCCCGAAATCGCCGATCTCGAAATAGTGCTGCCCGACGATCCGGCCCTGCCCGTCGATGAGTTCGATACGGGCGGCTTCGCGCGGGTCGCGTGTCTCCAGCGCGGCCATGGCGCTGTCGGGAAAGTGGAAGACGAGCCCGGCGCCGCTGCGGGTGAGGGCGCTGCGTTCCGCGTCCGTCCCGCGCCCGCTGGTCCAGACCAGCGTGCGGGCATAGTCCGGCGGGGTCCAGTCGGCCCACTCCGCGCCGGCCGGCGCGGGGAAGTGGCCGTCGAGCGTCGGGTCGTAGAGATCGGGTTCGCGGCGGATATCGCGCAGGACCAGAACCGCGGACACCGCGCCGGCCGTGGCCGGCATGGCGGCGGTAAAACGGATACGGTCGTCGATCCGGCTCAGTCCGACGCGCACCTCGCCGGTGTCCTGCAGCGCGGCCCAGACCGGTTCTCCGGCGATGTAGGAGCGCGTCGCAGTCCAGTCGAACGCCGCGCCGGAAAACGTCATGTCGCGCAGGCGCTGCCAGCCGGCGAAGGCGTCGGCGATGCGGGCGCGCAGTTCGGCGACGTCCTGCCGGCGGCAATCGGTGGCCCGGGCCTGGGCCTCGATTTCCGCGGCATAGTCTTCCAGCGCGTGGACGGAGACGCCGTCGCGCAGCAGCGAGCCGCGGGCCTGCAGGCGCCCGGCTTCCAGCGCGGCGCGCTGGGCCGGCGTGAACAAGTCGCAGCGCGTGTCCAGATCGAGCGCCAATTGCCGCTCGCCGAAGATCAGCCCCGTGGCGTCATTGGCCAGGGCCGGGCCGCAGGCCGCGGCCAGCGCCAGCCCGATGCCGGCCGTGCGAAGGCATTTGGTGATCGAAAAGCGCATGTGCCGTCCCGTTCCCTAGGGCTCCGGGTGTAGCACGCACGCTTTTATGGCCGGTGAAGAAGGAGGGTTAATTCCTGCCTAAGGCACTGGATAAAATGGGAGATGAAATCAGGCAGCCTCTTCCCGGCGGCGCCGCAGCAGGCCGCGCAGCAGCATCAGCAGCGCCGCACCGAACAGCAGGAAGGCGGCGTCGCGCGTATGGTCGAGGGCAAACTCCTGGGCGCGTTCGGCGAGAGTCGGCGGCGTGACCGAGAAGTCGAGCGGCGTGACGCCGCGCGCGCTCCACACGGCGGCCCGGCCCTCCAGCGCCGACCACAGGTCGGAGCGGGCGAGCTGACGGCCCGCATTCTCGAAGGAGGCGATGTCCGGCGCGGTCAGCGTGCCGATCCAGCGTTCGGCATTGCGGCGATCGCGGAAGAGCGAGGCCACGCCGACGCCCAGTTCGGCGCCTTCGCCGGTCGTGGCGGTTCCCGCGTCGGCATAGGCGGCCGCCGCCAGACGCATCAGGCCGCGCTGCCCGCGCGAGCGTTCCGCGGCGCGCAGGGCGGCGCGCAATTCCTCCGGCGCGTTGCGGTCGATGGCATCGAATTCGGTCGAGTTGGGCCCGATCACCAGCAGATTGTGACTGGCCGGCGCCGTCTCGCTGGCATCGCCATACCAAGCATAGAGCCAGGCTTCGCCGCCGATCAGGGCGGCGCGGGCCAGCACCGAGAGCGCGCCATGACGGTCGCTGTCGAACCGCGTGGAGAACTGCACGGCGGTCCGGGCGCCCTGGTCGGCACTGAAGGGCAGGCCGCTGGTGGCGAAGGTGCGCAGGTCGGCGCGGTCCATCGCGGTGCGGTCGAGGTCGACGGAGCGGCGGCCGAGCCGTCCGGCCGAAATGGCATCGGCAGCCAGGAAGGTTGCGCCGTAGCCGGCGAAGGAGCGCGCGCCCATCAGCCGCGCGGCCGCCGTGGCCTCGTCGATATTGCGGCCGGTCACGATCAGGCGCGGCCGTCCGTGCGCATCCCGGCGGAAGGCGATTTCCGGACCCTGGCTGCCCTGCGAGCGCAGCGCGGCACGGTCGGCCTCGTCGAGACGGGACAGTTCGGCGACGCGCACGACCAGATCGGCCGTATCCGCATCGCCGGTGAAGATCGGGACAGCGCCGGCGCGCAGGGCGAGGCCCTGGGCGAGCAGGCTTTCCAGCGTGATGCGTTCGCGGCCGCTATCGGTCAGCAGGGCGATGCGCCGCGGTGCGGCAAAATCGGCCCCCAGGGCGCGTTCCAGCGCATCGAGCGTGTCCAGCGGCGCCACCGGTTCCAGGGTCAGGCGAAGGCGAGAACGGCGGGCGTCGACGATCCAGCCGGTTGCGGCACTGTCGGTGGCATAGGCTATCTCCAGCACGTTCTCGCCGGGGCGGAAGTCGGCGGAGAACAGCGCGAAACGGGCTTCCATGGCGCGCGGCTGGGGACGGATCACGATCGGCTCGCCGCCATTGACGGTGACGCGGATGCGGCCGTCAGTCCCGTCGCTGGCCGGGCGGGCCGCCAGGCGCAGCCAGGCTTCCGAGCTGACGGTTTCGGGCGGCAGGGAAAAGCGGATCCGGGCGGACGGCTGCGAGGTGGACAGGACGAAAGCGTCGCCGCTTCCCTCCAGATCGGCCAGCGCCCGTTCTTCCGTGTTGACACTGGCGCCGTCTGCGCGGGCCTCGCCGGCCTGTTCCGCCGGCCCGGCATCCTGTATCGAGGATGCCGCGACACCGGATACGCATACCGACCAGGCCAGAATGGCTGCGGATACCACACGTACGATCATGAAATGCTCCCTCACCCGTTTAAGACATTATTAAGCAATTGGGTTGCCATCAACGGAAATGAGCCAGCTGAAGACGAGATTCTGGGTGGATGCCCTTGTCAGACGGGCTGATACGGGTCTGGCTGCGGCCTATGTGATTCGCCACGGAGACGAAGATGCGGGCGCGGTGCTCGTGAAAGTGGTGCTGCGTGACGGTCTGGCACAGCTTTATGTCCCGGCGCGGGACGAGCGGGGCGAACGCATCTGGACGCAGCTGCGTGCCGAGCCCGTGGCCGAAGCGGAGATCGATGCCTATTGCGAACGGCGCAGCGAGGGCGATCCCGATCTCTGGGTGGTGGAAATCGAGGACCGGCAGGGCCGGCATTTCCTGACCGAACCGGTCGAGGGCGAGCGGTAGAAAAACTTTAACGCCGTGCTGCGAAACTGGCAGACGATCAAACGCTCAATTCGTATCGAGTCTGACAATGTTGTTCCTGTTCAACGATGTCGTGTTCGACCTGGGTGATTTGCACATTGTGCTGAACAGTGAGGCCATGCCGCTGAGCCCCGCCCAGATCGAGACACTCACCGAAGGCCAGCTCAATATACTGGTCCGCGAAGCCGTGTTTGCCGATCCGGATGTGGCGCGCAGCAAGCCCGAGCACATGCGCTGTATCTGTGCGCTGATCTGTTATGTCGCGCCGGGCGCCAATGCGTTGCTGGCCGTGCGGCCGGACGGCGCGCCGAGCTGGCAGGCCGTGGGGCTGCGCTATGCCAATGTGCCGATCACCACGCTGGCCTATCTCTGGAGCGTGCAGGCCGATGGACGGCTGACCGCGGCCAAGGCCAATGCCAGCGTCTGGGCCTGCGACAGTGAACCCTTGCCTCAGGCCACGGGAACGGGGTAACCGAGCGGCTTGCATTGCCTTGCGAGCCTTATAGATGACCTCGACCCCCACAGACGCGCCGGAATGGGCGCGCCGCCGTTCCTTCGCCATCATCTCCCACCCGGACGCCGGTAAGACGACGCTGACGGAGACGCTGCTGCTCTCGGCCGGCGCGATCCGGCTGGCCGGCCAGGTGCGGGCGCGCGGCGAGAACCGGCGCACCCAGTCAGACTGGATGAAGATCGAGCAGGAGCGCGGGATTTCCGTCTCCGCCTCGGTGATGACGTTCGAGCATTGCGGCCTCCTGTTCAACCTGCTCGACACGCCGGGCCACGAGGATTTTTCCGAGGACACCTATCGCACGCTCACCGCCGCCGACAGCGCCATCATGGTGCTCGATGCGGCCAAGGGTGTGGAGCCGCGCACGCTGAAACTGGTCGAGGTCTGCCGTCTGCGCGACATCCCGATCGTCACCTTCATCAACAAGATGGACCGCGAAGCGCTGGATCCGGTCGATCTTCTCGAAGACATCCAGGACAAGCTGGCCCTGGACGCCACGCCGATGCAGTGGCCGTCCGGCTCGGGCAAGCGGTTCAAGGGCGTGCTGGATATCGCAACCAACGACCTGCTGCGCTTCCAGAAACCGGACGAGGAGCGCGATCCGCACGAGCCGGCGGAGCGTGTCAGCCTGGACGGCAATTCCATCAGCGACGTGCTGAGCGAGGAGGAGGCCGACGAGCTGAGCGAGGGCGCGGAAGTGGCCAGGGAGCTGTGCCCGCCCTTCAACCGCCAGAGCTTCCTGGAAGGCCATCTCACCCCGGTCTATTTCGGCTCGGCGCTGCGCGGTTTCGGGGTGCGCGAACTGCTGGAAGGCCTGGCCGACGTCATCCCGGGCCCGGCACCGGTCGCGGCCAGTTCGGGCGGCAAGCCGGTCGAGGTCGAGCCGGGCGGCAAGGAAGTCGCCGGCTTCGTCTTCAAGGTGCAGGCGAACATGGATCCCAATCACCGCGACCGGGTGGCCTTCGTGCGTCTGTGTTCGGGCAAGTTCAAACGCGGCATGAAGCTGAAGACCGAGGCGGGCAAGCAATTGACCGTGTCCTCGCCCATCCTGTTCTTTGCCCAGGACCGCGAGATCGCCGACGAGGCCTTTGCCGGCGACGTGATGGGCGTGCCCAATCACGGCACGCTGCGCGTCGGCGACAGCCTGTCGGAGAGCGGCAAGCTGCGCTTTACCGGCATTCCCAATTTCGCGCCGGAAATCCTGCGCCGGGCGCGCCTGGCCGATCCGCTCAAGGCGAAACACCTCAAGAAAGCGCTGGAAAGCCTGGCCGAGGAGGGCGTCACCCAGCTCTTCCGGCCCGTGATGGGCGGCGATTTCATCGTCGGTGCCGTCGGCGCGCTGCAGATCGACGTGATGCGCGAGCGCGTGGCCGCGGAATACGGGCTGGAGGTGGATTTCGAGCCGGCGCCCTATGATACGGCCCGCTGGATCGAGGGCGATCGCGACAAGCTGGAAGCCTTCGCCGACCGGCATAAATCGGCGATGGCCGAGGACATCAACGGCGATCCGGTTTTCCTGGCCAAGAGCGCCTGGGAAGTGTCCTATTCCGAAGAGAAGTTTCCCGACGTGTCCTTCCACAGGGCCAAGGAGCGCGCGGCATGAGCACGACGGCGGCCGACAGTCTTCCCGCGCAGTTCCAGGAATTCTGGGGCATTGTGACGGAGGTCTGGAACACCTCCTTTCTCGGCGTCAGCGTCGGCAAGGGGCTGCTGGCGGTCTTCGTCCTGCTCGTGGGCATCGCCATCCGCGGCCTGATCGCGAAATGGCTGCTGGCCGCCCTGAAGAAACTGGCGCAGCGCTCGGAAACCGAGTTCGACGACGCCGTGGTCGATGCGCTTGGCGGGCCGATGAAGCTGGTGCCGGTCATCGTCGCGCTGTTCTTCGCGATCAACATCGTCCAGCTGGGCGGCGAGGGCGCGTTGCGGGGACATCAATTCGTCCAGTCGCTGGTCGTGGTTGCGCTGTTCTGGGCCCTGCACAACGCGGTCGGCCCCTTCGCCTTCGCCCTCCAGGGGCTGCGCAATGCCCTCACCCCGGTGATGATCGACTGGCTGACCAAGGCCTTGCGCATTGTCTTCGTCGTGGTCGGCGCCGCGGCGGTGCTGCAGGTCTGGGACATTCCCGTCGCTGGTATCGTCGCCGGTCTGGGCCTGTTCGGCGTGGCCATCGGCCTGGGCGCCCAGGACCTGTTCAAGAACCTGATCGCCGGCATTCTGATCCTCACCGAGAAACGCTTCCTGCCCGGCGACTGGGTCTTCGTGGACGGTGTCGTGGAAGGCACGGTGGAGGAGATCAATTTCCGCTCCACCCTGGTGCGCCGCTTCGACAAGGGGCCGGTCTACGTGCCGAACTCGAAACTGTCGGACAATGCGGTGACCAATTTCTCCCGCATGACCCATCGCCGCATCAAATGGGCGATCGGCGTGCGCTACGACACCACGTCGGAACAATTGCGCGAGATCCGCGACAAGGTGCTGGCCTGGGTCTCCGACAATCCGGAATTCGCCGATCCGCCGGACGTGGCGACCTTCATGCGGGTCGACGCCTTCGGGCCGTCCTCGATCGACTTCCTGCTCTACTGCTTCACCAAGACCACGAACTGGGGCGAATGGCTGCGGCTGAAGGAAGAGCTGGCCTTCTTCGTCAAGACGACGGTGGAAGAGGCGGGCACGGAATTCGCCTTCCCCTCGACCTCGGTCTATCTGGAAAGCGGTGCGGAAGTGTTCCATCCCCCGGAGGGCGACAGCAACGCGGCGGCGGCCCTGTCCTAGGCTGCGACGCTCTTGCGCATGCGCCAGAAGCGCATGGCGCGGGCCGCGTCGTCCTCGGTGATCGTCTCGTAGAGCTGACCGAGTTCGCGGGCATCCTTGAACGCATTGTCGTCGGCCGTACCGCGCAGCACGGCGAGGGTGACGAAGAGCGCCTTCTCGAAACCGGCGGACTTGCAGATCAGGGCCAGCGGGTCGACCGACTCCTGCTGGACCGCGCGGCGTGCGGCGACGATGTCGACACCGGTCATCTCGGCGAACGCGACATAGAATTTGGTGAACTCGCGTTCGCGCAGCAGCCGCGCCAGCAGGTTGCCGTTGAGCTGTTTGCGCACGGCCATGGACTGCACGAATTTCTGTGCGGCCGCGATTTCCTTGTCCTCTTCCAGGCGCTGGGCCAGGCGGGCGCGGGAGGCTTCCATGGCCTGTTCCAGCAGCGCCGGATCGAGGGTATCGAACCGTTCGACAATACGCTCGCGCAGGCTGTTTCCGACCGTGAGCATGAGGTCGGCGAGCAGGTCGTTGGGCGTATCCTGGCGTTCCACCAGGGGCTCCTGAAGCACCGGCGAGCTTTCGGCCCGCTCGGTCACCGTCTCGAAGGTTTCGCGCGACAGGCGGGCCCCGTCATTGCGGATCAGCCGGGCGACGGTTGCGTCGTCGCCGCGGCGCACGATCGTGTCGGACAGGCGTTCGCAGACGTCCTCGCGACCGGACATCGCCTTGAGGTGGCCCTGACCGGCGGTCTCGGCGATCGACAGCAGGTCGTCGTCGGAGAGCACGCTGGATCTGGCCAGCATGGGCGCGGCCACCTCGATGGCGTCCTGGGCGAGCTGGAGGACCAGGCCACGCGGCGCCTCAGGGGCGTCGGAGAAGCGCTGGGAAAGCTCCTCACGGGCGTCCTGGGCCGTCTGTTCGGCCAGCGATGAGAGGACTTCGTCGAATTTCCGCGAGGTGGCGCTGCCCTGGCTCGGCGTCTCCTCGAAAAACAGGTCGGTGACTTCGCGCAGCAGGGTGCGCCGGCGTTCCGAGGACTTCTCCCGTGCCAGATCGACCAGATTATTCAGCTTGCTGACGACGGCCATAGCCCGCTCCGCACCATCCCGAGCGCTCAGGGTCGCGCATACGGGTAAAAAAAGAATGGCCGGCCCCGTCCAAATTGTCGGTTTCCCGGCCTTTTTTGTGCCGCTAGCCGGGCCCGGCGGAGGCCGTGGCGCGCAGCGCCTCGATCTCGCGCGCGCTGGGCGGGCGTTCCGCCGCAGCCTCGATATGGCGGGCCAGCGCATCGGACAGCCCGGTCACCCGGCCCGGTGCGCGATAGGGCGTCGGTGTGGCGGACAGAAGGGCGCACTGGGCATCGGGCCCGTCCAGACCCGGCAGGGTCCAGACCCAGGACCGGCATTGGCTGTCACCGCGGCACAGGGCGTCGCAGGCCTGCGGTGTACCGCCATCCATCGGGACGACCCGGTAGGTCGCGCCGCGCCGGGCCCAGCCGTCCATCCGGTCGCCGCTCTGCGCGGCGGCGGGCATGGCCAGAAGGCCGGCCAGGAGCCCGGCCGGGATGGCGACCGCCCGCATCATACGGCGCTGGCGCAGCGGCCGGGCGGAGGCGGCGGCATCTGGGCTGCCGGCGAGAAGTCGTGGATTTCTTCCAGGCTACCCGGAATGGCCTCGGGCTTCATCGGTGCGCCGATGAGATAGCCCTGCAGATGCCGGGCGCCCATGGTCCGCAGAATGTGAACCTGGGCGGGGCTTTCCACGCCTTCGACGACACAGCCCAGCCCCAGTGTCTGCGACAGGGAGAGCAGGGTGCGCACGATCTTGAAGGCGGATGTGTCCTCCAGAATGTTGCGCACGAAGGAATGGTCGATCTTCAGCTTGCTGACCGGCAGGAGCTGAAGGTATTGCAGCGAGGAATAGCCGATCCCGAAATCGTCCAGGGCGACGGAATGGCCGGCATTGCTGATCCGGTCGATGGCCCGGCGCGCCTGGTTGAAGTCGCTCATCATGGCGGTTTCGGTTATCTCGAACTCGATCCGTCTGGCCGGGATCCCGCTCGCCTCGACCGTATGCAGGATGGCGTCGATCGCGGTGGGCGACATCAGGTCGTGCGTCGACAGGTTGAAGGACAGGCTGAGATCGTCGGGCCAGGAGGCCATCTCCGCCATGGCCTTGCGCAAAAGCGTTTGCGTGAGCGGCCGGATCAGGCCGGCCCGTTCGGCGGCCGGGATGAAGACGTCCGGGGTCACGCGCCCCAGCTCGTGCGAATCCCAGCGGGCCAGGGCCTCGAAGCCGGTGATGCGCGATTTGACGAGATCGTATTGCGGCTGGAACCAGACCTCGAATTCCGCTTCGGCATCGCAGCGGCGCAGCGCCTTGTCGACCTGGCTGGAAGTCGACATCTCCTGTTCCAGCGCGGCATTGAACAGGACGGCCTTGCCCTGCAGGGCCCGCTTGGCGAAGTAGAGCGCGTGATCGGCCCGCTCCATCAGATCGTTGGCGGTCAGGCGCGGATCGTCGCAGATCAGCAGGCCGACCGAACCGGATCCCCTGCAGCGATAGCCGCCCAGATTGTAGGGCTCGGAGAGTGCCGCCTCGACCCGGTGGCCCAGGCTCAGCGCGGCTTCGGCGGTCTTGGGGTCGGCCGGCGCGATCAGGGCGAACTCGTCACCGCCCAGCCGGGCCGGCATGGCGCGCTCGCCGCTGACGGCCGTCAGCCGTTCCGCCACGGTCTTGAGCATCTCGTCGCCGGCGGCGTGCCCGTAGGTGTCGTTGACCGGCTTGAACCCGTCCAGGTCGACGAGGCCCAGGATGAAGGGTTCGCCGTGCGTGCGCAGGCGTTCGACACGCTCATTGAGCGCCAGGAAGAAACTGCGCCGGTTGGGCAGGCCCGTCAGGGCGTCGCATTCGGCCAGGTGATGAGCCTCGCGGGCGAGGTTCTCGGCGACTTCCCGGTCGTGGATGGCGTCGAGCCGGGCTTTCACCGAGTGCAGTACCGCGGTGCGGATGATCGCGGCGATGGCGATGCCGGCGGCACAGCCCGATACGCCTACCCAGGCATAGCCGACGATCTGGCCGGGAATGTTCTGCCAGACGAGCCAGAGCAGGTTTAAGAAGCACAGGCCGATCGCCGCGGCGATCGTGCGGCGGCGCGGCAGGATGGCCGCGCTGATCGGCATCAGGAGAACGGCATAGGCCAGATTCTCGATCTCGAAATGAAGCGCCTGCTGGAGGTTGGAACAGACAATCATCGCCAGGCAGAGCAGGGCGCCGCTGACATCCAGCTGGACGGCCGTTCGCGGTGTGTGCAGATAGCGGCGCACAAGAACGGCCAGGATGGCCGCCGCGCCGACCGCAACCAGCATGATGCCGAGCGGAGCGCCGCCCGGAGATATCAGCCGCGCGACAATGTCGAACAGATAATAGCACAGGGCCGCCGTTGCCGCCCCGCGCAGGATGGGCTGGTAGGCGATGGTGATCTCGTCGCTCCGGACCGGCGGTTCCGGTGTATCACCGGGTCCGGTTGGCGCGTTTTTGTCGTGATCGTACGGCCGCATGCGCTGGTCAGGTCCTCATCTGGAGGCCTTGTGCACCCGCCGCGGTTAAATCGGAGATAAGCCGTTGGGTAAAATTTCAACTAATGCGGGTTTTTTCCGCCGGCCGGGATGACGCCGCCCGATTGAATTTTATCGTCTGCAGGGCTAGGAGCAGGCGCTTGGAGGCCGGGGGACCCCGGTCCGAGGCGCGCCGGAGGGGTCAGGTGAAGGCTTTCGTCGAAAGTTCGCGGTTCCGCAATTTCATCATGGCGCTGATCGTGATCAACGCGTTCACGCTCGGCCTGGAGACCTACCCCTATGAGGGCGAGTGGTTCACGACCTGGCTGCCGCTGCTGGACCGCATCATCGTCGGCGTCTTCGTGCTGGAGATCCTTCTGAAGCTGATTGCCTACCGGCACCGCTTCTTCCTGTCCGGCTGGAACTGGTTCGACCTGATCGTCATCGGTGTTTCGGTGATCCCGGATGCGGGCGGGTTTTCGGTGCTGCGGGCGCTGCGCATCGTGCGGGCCTTCCGCCTGTTCTCGGTCATGCCGGAGTTGCGCAAGGTCGTGGAGGCCCTGCTGAACGCGATACCCGGCATGGGCGCGGTGATCACCGTGCTGGGCCTGATGTTCTACGTCTCCGCCGTGATGGCGACGAAACTCTATGGCGAGGCCGTGCCGGAGCGTTTCGGCACGCTGGGCGACAGCGCCTTTTCCCTGTTCCAGGTGATGACGCTGGAAGGCTGGGCCTCGGACGTCGCCATCCCGGTCATGGAAACCCATCCCTGGGCCTGGGTGTTCTTCGTCGTGTTCATCGTGCTGACGAGCTTTGCCGTGCTGAACCTGTTCATCGCCATCATCGTGGACAGCCTTCAGACCAAGCATTTCGACGACGAGGAAGCGCGCGACGCCGAGGCCGATGCCGATCGCGAGGTGCTGCACAGGGAAGTCGCGGCGCTGCGGGCCGAGATCGCCACCCTGTCGGGCCTGGTTCAGCGCTCGCTGGGCGAGGCCTCGTCCTCGAGCAGTTCCGAAAACGCCGCCGACAGGTCCGAGTAGAAGGCGGCCAGCCTTTCCTCGCGCTCCGACCGGGTGCGCGGCGCCGGTGCGCTGAGCGCGCGGGCCGGCAGGCCCTGATGGGCCCGCACCATGAAATCGCGCCAGATCCGGGCCGGAAGACCGCCGCCCGTGACGTTCTCCATCGGGCTGTCATCGTCATTGCCGACCCACACGCCGGCGGCGTAGTCGGCCGTGTAGCCGATGAACCAGGCATCGCGGAAAGACTGGCTGGTGCCGGTCTTGCCGGCCGAACGGCGTCCGGGCAGGGCGGCGCGGCGTCCGGTCCCCGACAGCACGACATCCTGCAGCATGGTCGACATGGCGCGGGCGTCTTCCACCGCGATCGCGCGTTCGCCGCCGGTATCGCGATGCTCGTAGAGCATGTCGCCGCGCGAATTGGTGATCGAGAGGATGAAATAGGGCGGGCGGCGTTCGCCGTCATTGGCGAAGACGGAATAGGCCGAGGTCAGCTCCAGCAGGTTCACCTCGGCCGCTCCCAGCGCGATGGCCGGCAGTTCCGGGAGGTCGGAGCGGATGCCCAGCCGGTGGCCCATCTCCACGATGCGGCCGATACCCACCTCGTCGGCGACCTGCACGGCCACCGTGTTGATCGAGCGTTTGAGTGCTTCCTGCAGTGTGACCAGGCCGCGATAGCCGCCGGAGAAGTTCTGCGGCGTCCAGCCTTCCAGGTCGACCGGCTCGTCCCACACGGCCGACGACGGATCGTAGCCCGCTTCCAGGGCGGCCGCGAAGACGATGGGCTTGAAGGCGGAGCCCGGCTGGCGCTGGGCCTGTATGGCCCGGTTGAACTGGCTTTGCGTATAATCGCGGCCGCCGGCGAAGGCGCGGATGGCACCGTCCGGCGCGAGCAGCACGATGGCTGCTTCGCCGGCATTCTCCGCCTGGCCCTGCTCGGTGAGCGCGTTTTCCACCGTCTCCTGGGCCGCGCGGGCAAGCTCCGGGTCCAGCGTGGTGCGGATCACCAGGTCCGGCACGTCGCCGGGCACCAGGCGCCGGGCCTCTGCAAGCGCCATGTCGAAGGCGTGGCCCCAGTTGGAGGTGGCGTTCGGATCCGAGGTGTCGGCGACCGGTTCGGCCGGCTCGGCCAGCGCTTCGGCGTGTTCGGTCGCCGTGATGTAGCCGGCCTCCTCCATGGCGGCGAGTACCCGGGCGGCGCGGGCCCGGGCGGCCTCCAGATTGACCGTCGGGTCGAGCCGGCTCGGCGCCTTGGGCAGGGCGGCCAGCAGGGCCGCCTCGGCCAGGGTGAGCGCGGTGGCGGGCTTGTCGAAATAGCGCTCGGCCGCAGCCTCGACGCCATAGGCGCGGGCGCCCAGATAGATGCGGTTGAGATAGAGCTCCAGGATCTCGGTCTTGGTGAGGTTGCGCTCCAGCGCGCGGGCCAGCCGCATCTCCTGGATCTTGCGGCGCAGTTCGCGGTCGGGTGTGAGCAGCAGGTTCTTCACCAGCTGCATGGTGATGGTCGAACCGCCCTCGACGGTCGCCCCGGCCCGGAAATTCCGCCACAGCGCGCGGGCGACACCGCGCAGATCGACGCCGCTATGGCTGTAATAGCGCTGGTCCTCGATCGCCAGGAAGGCCTGGGGCACATGCTCGGGCAGCTCGTCCAGCGCCACGGCCCGGGCGTAGAGCGGGCCGCGCACGGCGAGGACATGCCCCTCCCGGTCCTGCAGGGTGACGGCGGGTTCGCGCCGCACGCTCCACAGCTCGGCGGCGCTCTGCGGCGCGTCCGGCAGGTCGTGGAAGGCCCAGTGCCAGGTGGCGAAGGCCGCCGAGACCAGGATGACCGCGATCAGCGCCAGCGTTCCGCCCACAAGGGCGCGGCGCCGGCGGGTGCGGCGGTCGGTATGCATCATCTGGTCCGCGCGAAACGGTTCCTGGGACATGTGATTGGCTACCCCCGGCAGGCGGGCTGCGTGTTAGGATCGCCCGTCTAAAGCCTCTCAATAGCGGCGGAATTCGGGCGGAACCATGCCTCAGCCTTTCTGGAAAATGAAATCCCTGGACCAGATGACGCGCGAGGAATGGGAATCGCTGTGCGATCATTGCGGAAAGTGCTGTCTGATCAAGCTGGAGGACGAGGATACGGGCATGCGCCTGGAAACCGACGTCGCCTGCACGCTTTTCGATTGCGAAAACGGCGGCTGCCGGAATTACGCGCACCGGCACAAACAGGTGCCCGACTGCGTCGTGCTGACGCCGGAGAATATCCGCACCCTGCCGTGGATTCCCAAGACCTGCGCCTATCGCCTGATCGAGGAGGGCAAGGATCTCTACGACTGGCACCCGCTGGTGACCGGCGATCCCGATTCCACGCGCAAGGCCGGCATGAGCGTCGCCGGCATGGTCGTCAGCGAGGACGATTTCGACGGCGATCCCGACTGGGACCAGCACATCGCGGAGTGGCCGGGGGAGGGCTAAAGCTCAGGCTTCCCCCGCCGGGGCGGGGGAAGTGCCGAGCGTAGTGAGGCGATGGGGGCAGGTGCGCGCTACGCGCTCCGCGGCGCTTCCGCGCCGCCCCCTCAGTCCGCTTCGCGGACAGCTCCCCCGTAAACGGGGCGAGCCCTGTTCAAGTCAGCTGAACACCGCCCCGTCCTTCGCGCCGAGCGCCTTGAAGACGATGGCCGCCGGGCAGAAGCCGGTGAAGCTGGTCTGGATCTGGTTGAGGCCGACGAATGCGGTGAGCAGAAGCCACCATTCGCTGACCTGCCAGGCGAGGATCGCCGAGAGAAGAGTCATGCAGCCGGCGAAGAGCATGACGGCGCGTCCGAGGGTCATGGTGTGTCTCCTTCTTGAGAGGCTTCGGAATTCGCGGGCCGGTAGGGCGCATCGCCGTCCTTGAAGACGATGTAGATCGCCGGAATGACCAGCACGGTGAGCAGGGTGGACGAGGCGAGCCCGAACAGGAGCGAGATCGCCAGGCCCTGGAAGATAGGATCGCCCAGGATGACCGAGGCGCCGATCATCGCCGCGATGGCGGTCAGCAGGATCGGCTTGAAGCGGATCGCGCCGGCCCGCAGCAGGGTCTCGCGCAGCGGTTCGCCCTCCTCGGCTCCGTGGCGGATGAAATCCACCAGCAGGATCGAGTTGCGCACGATGATGCCCGCCAGGGCGATGAAGCCGATCATCGAGGTCGCCGTGAAGGCGGCGCCGAAGATCCAGTGGCCCAGAATGATGCCGATGAAGGTCAGCGGGATCGGCGTGAGGATGATCAGCGGCACCCGGAAGGAGCCGAACTGGGCGACCACCAGCACGTAGATCCCCAGCAGCGCGACCATGAAGGCGGCGCCCATATCGCGAAAGGTCACATAGGTGATTTCCCACTCGCCGTCCCACAGCAGGGTGACGTCCTCGTCGCTGGGCGGCTGGCCGTACATGCGGATCTGCGGCTGGGGCACGTCCGCGCTCCAGGACCGCGCGTCCAGCGCGTCCTGCACGGCGAACATGCCGTAGATCGGGGCTTCGTAGTCGCCGGCCAGTTCGGCCATCACCATTTCCGCATAGCGTCCGTCGCGGCGGAAAATGACGTGCGAGCCTTCCTCCTCGGTCACCGAGACCACGTCGCCCAGCTCGACCACGGTGCGGTCGCCGGGCAGCGTGTTGGCGGGCACGGGGGTGGAGGCCAGGCGTTCGGTCCATTGCCGGTCGCTGCGCGGCAGTTCCACGGCGATCTCGATCGGGTTGCGGCCTTCGCCGCGATGGGAATAGCCCACCGTAGTGCCGCCGATCAGCGCGCCGATCGTGTCGTAGACGTCGGACTGCTGGACGCGGAAATATTCCAGGCTGTCCTGGTCGATGGCGATGCGCAGGCGCGGCCGCGGTTCGCCGAACCCGTCATTGACGTCGACGATATAGGGCACGCTCTCGAAGGCGGCGCGGACCTCGCGGGCGACCGCGCGGCGGGTTTCCGCGTCGGGTCCGTAGATCTCCGCCAGCAGGGTCGCCAGCACCGGCGGTCCCGGCGGGATTTCCGCCACCTGCACCGCGGTGCCGTCGGGCACGTCCATGTCCGCGAGCAGTTCGCGCGCTTCCAGCGCGATCTCGTGGGAGGAGCGGTCGCGATGGTGCTTGGGCAGGAGATTGACCTGCAGATCGCCCTGTTCCGGACGGCTGCGCAGATAGTAGTGCCGCACCAGGCCGTTGAAGTTGAAGGGGGCCGAGGTGCCCGAATAGGCCTGGATCGAGACCGCTTCGGGGATGGCGGCCAGCCGGTCGGCGGCCTCGGTGAGGACGCGGTCGGTACGCTCCAGCGTGGCGCCTTCGGGCAGGTCGACGATGACCTGGAATTCCGACTTGTTGTCGAAGGGCAGCAGCTTGACCGTCACCGCCTTGAAGTAGAAGGCGGACATGGAGACCAGGGTCAGCACGCCCACGGTCAGCAGCAGCGTCCAGGCGGCCTTGCGGCCGGACACGATGGGCGTGGCGACGCGGCGATAGAGCCGGCCGAGGAAGCCTTCCTGGCCCTCAGCATGCCCGTGCACGTCCGATTTGCGGCGTCCGGCGATCACCTTCATCAGCCAGGGCGTGAGCACCATGGCGACAAAGAAAGAAAAGATCATCGCGGCCGACGCGTTGACCGGGATCGGCGCCATGTAGGGGCCCATCAGGCCGGAGACGAAGAGCATGGGCAGCAGCGCCGCGACCACGGTCAGCGTGGCGACGATGGTGGGATTGCCCACCTCGGCGACGGCCTCGACGGCGGACTGGATGCGCGGACGCCCGTCCTTCATCGCCCAGTGGCGGGCGATGTTCTCGATCACCACGATGGCGTCGTCGACCAGGATGCCGATGGAGAAGATCAGCGCGAACAGCGAGACGCGGTTGATCGTGTAACCCATCAGGTTCGACGCGAAGAGCGTCATCAGGATGGTGGTCGGGATGACGACCAGCACGACGAGGCCTTCGCGCCAGCCGATCACGACAGTGACCAGCAGCACGATGGAGACGGTGGCGAGCGCCAGGTGGAAGAGCAGCTCGTTGGCCTTCTCGTTGGCGGTCTCGCCGTAATTGCGGGTGACGGCGACATTGACGCCTTCGGGGATCAGGCTGCCGCGCAGCAGTTCCAGGCGTTCCAGAATGTGTTCGGACACCACGACCGCATTGGCGCCCTCGCGCTTGGCGATGGCGAGGGTGACGGCCGGCGTGCGGACCCAGTCGGCCGTGCTGCCGTGACCGTCATTGCTTTGGCCGCCATCGCCATGGCTCTCCTCGCCGCTTTCGCGGGTGAGCATCCAGGCGCGCGAATCCGCCGGTTCGGCGCCCACGACGACATCGGCGACGTCGCGCACATAGACCGGGCGCCCGTCGCGCGAGGTCAGCAGGAGAAGGCCGATATCGGGCACGCCCTGCAGCGTCTGCCCGGCGGTCACGAAACGGGTCTCGTCGCTGCCGGTCACCTGGCCGGCGGGGAAGGAGCGGTTGGCCTCGGCGATGCGGCCGGCCAGCTGTTGCAGGGTGACGCCGTATTGCGACAGGCGCTCCGGATCCGGCTCGATGCGGATCTGGTCGGCGCGGCCGCCGGTGAGGTAGGTCAGGCCGACATCCTCCACCGACATCAGCGCCGTGCGCAGCTCCTCGGCGATATTGTAGAGCGCGTTGTCGTCCCAGTGCTCGGCCACGGCCGGATCGGGCGACAGGGTGAGGGCGACGATGGCGACATCGTCGATCCCCCGGCCGACGATGAGCGGCGGGTTTATGCCGTGGGGAATGCGGTCGAGATTGGCGTTGATCCGCTCGTGCACGCGCAGGATCGCGTCGTCGGCATCGGTGCCGACGTCGAAGCGCGCGGTGACCATGACCTGGTCGTCCTCGGTCTGGGAATAGACGTGTTCGACATTCTCGATCGAGCGCACGATCGTTTCCAGCGGTTCGGTGACCAGTTCCACCGCGTCCGTGGCCTTCAGGCCCGGCGCGGCGACCATCACGTCCACCATCGGAACGGAGATCTGCGGCTCTTCCTCGCGCGGGATGACCATCAGGGCGATCAGCCCCATGGCCAGCGAGGCCAGCAGGATGAGCGGGGTCAGCGGCGAACGGATGAACGCCTTGGCGAGATGTCCGGAAAGACCGAGTTTCATGGCTGCACCAGCACGTCGCCCTCGGCGATCCCGCCAAGGATTTCAACACCGTCCGGCGTGACGCGGCCGCGCTGTACGACGATGTCGACCGCATGGCCGTCATCCTCGCGCAGGCGGACATAATCGACGCCGTAGCGATTGATCAGGAAGGCTTCGGGCACCACGAAAGCCGCGCGTTCGTCGACCTCGACATAGACGCGCACCCGTTCGCCGACGAAGAAATCGCCCAGTCCGTCCACCACCGCATCGGCGACCACACGGCCGTCCTCGATGCGCGGATAGACCTGGCGGATGCGTCCGGTCGGGGCGACATTGCCGGTCATGGAGGCGGCATCCACCGTCACTGTATCGCCCTCGGAGATCGTGCGGGCATGGCGTTCCGGCAGGCGCAGGCGCAGGAGGTAGAGTTCCGAGGCGATGGTGGCGACCGCCTCGCCGGGCAGCACCACGCTGCCGGAGGTCACGGGCACGTTCAGCACCCGGCCGGCCGAGGGGGCCAGGACATCGCCCTCGCGCGATTGCTGGACCAGTACGGCGCGCTCCTGCCGGGCCGAGGCGAGCTGGCCTTCCAGCACGCCGACCTGGGTGCGGGCCTGGTCGAGCCGCGCCTGGGGAAAGATGCCGCGTTCGAACAGGTCCTCGGCGCGGGAAAGATCGATCCGGGCCTGTTCCAGCTGGGCAGCGAGGGCGGCGGCGGTGGCATTGGCGGCGCCGATCTGCGGGGCCAGGCGGTCGTCGACGACCACCGCCAGCACGTCGCCGGCAGCCACGGCGTCACCCTCGTCCACGCGAAGCTCGCCGATCGTGCCGCCGATGCGGGCGCGGGCGGCGACGGTGTCGACACTCTCGACCGTGGCGAACACGGCCTTGCGGTCGGCGATCAGGCTTTGCGAGACCGTGAAGGTCTCGTTCGATTGCGCGCCCGCCTGTGCGGTGGCGGCAGCCAGGGTCATGGCCGCGAGGAGACCGGCTTTCAGCATGATGGATCAGCCTTTCTGGTGTCGGACCTATTGCGGGTCGATGACCCGGCCCGTGGCGGGGTCGATGGCGATGGTCGGCAGGCCGGCGGCTTTCCAGGCCATCAGGCCGCCTTTCACGTGTGCCGTGATCGGCACGCCGGCCTTTTCGCAGCGTTTCAGCGCGTCCATGGACCGCTTGCCCGAACCGCAGTGGAACACCACGTCGCGCGTCTTGTCGACGGGAAGCGCTTCGGGATCGAAGGTGGACAGCGGATGCAGCGAGGCGCCGTGAATGCGCTCGCTGCCGAACTCGCCCGGTTCGCGGACATCGATCAGCACGGTCTGGCCGGCCTTGATGGCTTCATACACGTCTTTCGGTTCCAGCTCGCGAAGGCTCATCGGGGTCTCCCTGGGTCTTGCCAAACATTAGTTGACACTAATTTAGAGATAGCTATATTAGATGTCAACGATATTTGGAATGGCCACACCGTCGAGGAAACAGAGTGACGAGTATCGATCCGCAGATTGCGCTGTTGCAGGACCAGGCCGGCGAGGCCGCCGGCTTTCTCAAACTCCTGGCCAATGAGAGGCGTCTCGTCATCCTGTGCCGCCTGGCGGCCGGGGAAGCGACGGTCGGCGAGCTGTGCGATGTGGCCGGGCTGTCGCAATCGGCGATGTCGCAACACCTCGCAAAGATGCGCAGCGACGGTCTTGTGGAGGGCCGCAAGGACGGGCTGCAGGTGCACTATTCCATCAAGGACAGGCGCTGCCTGGGCATTCTGATGAATCTGAAGTCGCAATTCTGCCCGGCGGCAGACGTGGTCGCGGGATAGACCGCTCAGCACAAGGTCCGGCCGATCCCGACCGGGCCGCAAGACGGGCCGCTAAAGGCCGGGAGGAAGACATGGCTCATATCGTTGTACTCGGAGCAGGCCTCGGCGGCGTGCCGATGGCACTGGAAGCGCGCAAGGAATTGCGCCGGGAAGACCGGATCACCGTGGTCTCGGACTATCCCACCTTTCACTTCACGCCCTCCAATCCCTGGGTCGCGGTCGACTGGCGCAAGCCGGAAAAGATCAAGGTCGAACTCGAGCCCATGTTCAAGAAGAAGGGCATCGATTTCGTCCACGCTGCCGCCACGAAGGTGCGCCCCGAGGACAATGCGGTCGACCTGGCGAACGGCGAGACGCTGGAATACGACTATCTGATCATCGCCACCGGCCCGGAACTCGCCTTCGACGAGATCGAGGGGCTGGGCCCGCATGGCGGTTTCACCCAGTCGGTCTGCCATGTCGATCATGCCGCGGATGCCAACGCGGCCTGGCAGGATTTCGTGAAGGACCCCGGTCCGGTCATCGTAGGCGCCGTGCAGGGCGCGTCCTGTTTCGGTCCGGCCTACGAGACGGCGATGATCTACGAGACCGATCTGAGAAAGCGCAAGATCCGCGACAAGGTGCCGATGACCTTCGTCACGTCGGAACCCTATATCGGCCATCTCGGCCTGGACGGCGTCGGCGACACCAAGGGGCTGCTGGAAAGCGAGATGCGCAACCGGCACATCAAGTGGATCACCTCGGCCCGCGTGAAGAAGGTCGAGGACGGCGTGATGCACGTCGAGGAAGTGGCCGAGGACGGGTCCGTCAAACAGACCCACGAACTGCCCTTCAAATTCTCCATGATGCTGCCCGCCTTCCGGGGCATTGCCGCGGTGCGCGACGTGGAGGGGCTGGTCAATCCGCGCGGCTTCGTGCTGATCGACGAGCACCAGCGCAACCCGAATTTCTCCAACGTCTTCTCTGTCGGCGTGTGTGTCGCCATCCCGCCGGTCGGCAGCTATCCGGTGCCCGTCGGCGTGCCCAAGACCGGTTTCATGATCGAGTCGATGGTGGTCGCCGCGGCGCGCAATATCCGCGCCGATCTGGACGGCAAGCCGGCCCGGCACGAAGCCACCTGGAATGCCGTCTGCCTCGCCGATTTCGGCGATGGCGGCGTGGCCTTCGTCGCCATGCCGCAAATCCCGCCGCGAAACGTGAACTGGTCCGCCGACGGCGGCTGGGTCCACCTCGCCAAGGCCGGGTTCGAAAGCTATTTCATGAGCAAGATCCGCCGCGGCGCCGGCGAACCCTTCTACGAGAAGGCGGTCTTCGACATGCTCGGCATCCACAAGGTGAAGAAGGACAGCTGATTTCCGTTGTCATCCCGGATGGATGCCCGGCGAAGGCCGGGCGCCAGTCCGGGACCCATAAACACGGTGTGTTCAGTTGCTGCCAACATAGAGCCTGCTTCCGTCTGACATCGGCGCGTATGGGTCCCGGCCCTGCGGCCTGCCTTCGCAGGCCATACGGCCGGGATGACAACACCGTATCAATCTACCAGTTGCGCAGATGCTGTGGCGCCAGCTCCGCCGGATCGGTCCCGCCGAGTCCGGGGTTGAGGTCATTCCAGTCGGGATTGTCTTTCTCGATCAGATTGATCTTCCATTGGCGCCGCCATCGCTTGATGCGCTTCTCCCGCGTGATGGCTTCGTTGATGTCCTGATGCGGTTCGTACCAGACGAGCCGGTCCACACCGTATTTCGTGGTAAAGCCGGGAACCTGCCGGGTCTTGTGCTCGAAGACGCGGCGCACGAGCGAATTGGTCATGCCGCAGTAGAGCGTTCCGTGCTTTCGCGAAGCCAGCAGATATACGAAATAGCAGCTCTCCATATATGCAATTATAAATTGTATAACTTCGTTTGTCATCCCGGATGGATGCCCCGCGCAGGCGGGGCGCAAGTCCGGGACCCATAACCCCGGTGTGTGCCCAGCTGTCGCTGACATCGAGCCTGCTTTCGTCAGACTGCGAGCGTATGGGTCCCGGCCCTGCGGCCTGCCTTCGCAGGCCATTCGGCCGGGATGACACGTGATGGGAAACGGAAAACGCGGACATCCCGCCCGCTATCCCCGCTTGCCGCACAAATTCCCCCAGCACCTCCAACCCCTTCGCAAAAACCGCCCCTTGCAAATCAGACCGGTCACGGCGCCGGGCTATGTTTCGGCATGCTCGAAAAAGACCCAAAGACACGCCGCGACCGGGTGGACTGGTATCCCTATCTGATCCGGGCGGAGGCCGGCGAAAGCCAGGCTGCCCTGGCCCGCCAGGCCGGCGTGGACCCGTCGACGCTTTGCAGGAAGTGCAAGGTATTCGCGGCGATGCCGCCGGCCGAGCGTGAGGCGCTGAGACAGCGGGCCTTCCAGCGGCGGATC
This sequence comes from Pseudomonadota bacterium, assembly GCA_034659015.1. GTDB lineage: Bacteria > Pseudomonadota > Alphaproteobacteria > Caulobacterales > Maricaulaceae > Maricaulis. Next base: position 124,359 of record JAYEGL010000002.1, read on the forward strand.
GCGAAAATCGAGGCGCAGGCGCTGGACGGCGAGATCGACAAGGCCTGCAAGGATGCGCGCGGACTGGAAACGGTCCGGCGCCTGCTCGATGCCGTGGAGGACGAGATGAGACAACAGGACGACAGACCGGCAGCGGGGGCGCGCCATGACGACATCACACCCGACGCGGCTCGGGCTGAGCTCCTCCTTCGCCTTGATGCTGGGGGAAAGCAAAGACAGACAAAGGCGCTGGGCCAACGATCTGACGGACGCGCAGGCGGTGGAATATTGCCGGGCGTGGCGGCACTGGAGACCAAGCGAGGCCCAGACACCCCCTGACGGCGACTGGCTGATCTGGCTCTTCCTGGGCGGGCGCGGCGCCGGCAAGACGCGCGCCGGGGCGGAATGGGTGCGCGGGCTGGTGGAGGCCGGCGCGCAGCGCATCGCGCTGGTCGCGCCCACTTTCAACGATGTCCGCGAGGTGATGATCGAGGGGCCGTCCGGCCTTCTGAACATCGGTCCGCCGGAAGACCGTCCGCGCTACGAGGCCAGCCGCAAGCGCGTGGTCTGGCCGGGCGGGGCGGTGGCCTATGCCTTCTCCGCCGAGGATGCCGACGGGCTGCGCGGACCGCAATTCGAATTTGCCTGGGGCGACGAGCTGGCCGCCTGGACGAACCCGCAGCGCGTCATCGACACGCTGCGCATGGGGCTGCGCCTGGGCGACCGTCCGCGCCTGATGCTGACCACCACGCCGCGGCCCATCCCGGCGCTGAAACGCCTGGTGAAGCAGCCGGGCGTGACGCTGAGTCATCAGCCGACGGCGCAGAATGCGGCCAATCTGGCGCCGGGTTTTCTCGACGCGATGAATGCCGCCTATGGCGGGTCGGCGCTGGGGCGCCAGGAGATCGAGGGCGTGCTGATCGACGATCCGCCCGGCGCGCTGTGGACGCGCAGCCAGGTGGAGGCGTGCTTTTGCGAGAGCGTGCCGGATCTGGACCGCATCGTCGTGGCGGTTGACCCGCCGGCCACCGGCGGGCCGCGCTCGGACGAGTGCGGCATCGTGGTCGCCGGCGCGCGCGGCGAGGGGGTGGAGAGGCGCGGTTTCGTACTGGCCGATCTCTCCTTCGGTCCCGCCATGCCGGCGGACTGGGCGGCCCGCGTGGCCGCCGCCTTCGAGAGTTTTCAGGCCGACAGCGTCATCGCCGAGTCCAATCAGGGCGGGGAAATGGTGCGATCCGTGCTGCAGGCCGCCGAGGCCGCCCTGCCGGTGCGCCTCGTCCACGCCACGCGCGGCAAGCATGTCCGCGCCGAACCGGTCGCCGCGCTCTATGCCGCCGGCCGGGTGAAACATGCCGGCCGCTTCGCCGGCCTGGAAGACCAGATGTGCGCCTTCGGCGCGTCCGAGGGCGGCGGCGCCAGCCCGGACCGGGTGGATGCGCTGGTCTGGGCCCTGACCGACCTGCTGGTCGGCAGCCGCGGCGCCCCGCGCATGCGGTGGATGTAGGGGATACGCGCATTGTCATCCCGGCCGGATGGCCTGCGAAGGCAGGCCGCAGGGCCGGGACCTATAAACTCGCTGCCGGCCGGAAGCAGGCTCGGCGTTCAACACCGCTGGACAAGCACCGGGCTTATGGGTCCCGGACTTACGCCCCGCCTGCGCGGGGCATCCATCCGGGATGACAGCGCAGAACTTTCAAGAACGAAAGGACACGTCATGTCCAACTGGTTTTCCCGGCTGATGGGCCGGGATGTGAAGACGGCTGTGACCGGCCGGCTGGTCTCGCTGGCGGCGGGGCGGGTGTCGCGCTGGGTGCCGCGGGCGCTGCCGGCGCTGATCGAGGCGGGCTATGCGCGCAATGCCATCGCCAATCGCTGCGTGCGGCTGATCGCGGAAGCCGCGGCCGCCGTGCCCTTCCGGGCCTCCGATCCGGCCGCACAGCGCCTGCTGGATCGTCCCAATGCCGGCATGTCGGGGCCGGAGCTGTGGGAAAGTCTCTACGGTTATCTACAGCTGGCGGGCAATGCCTATCTCGAGCTCGCCGCCCTGGACGACACCCCGCGCGAGCTTTTCGTCCTGCGCCCGGACCGCATGCGTGTGCTGGCCGATCCGACCGGCTGGCCGACGGGCTGGGAATACAGCGCCGGCGGCTACAAGCGCCGTTTCGAGCGCGACCGGGCGACCGGCCGTTCACAGGTTTTCCACATGCGGCTCTTCCATCCGGCCGACGATCACTACGGCCTCTCGCCGCTGGAACCGGCCGGCCGCGCCGTCGAGCTGCACACGGCCGGGGCCGACTGGGCGCGAGCGCTCTTGGACAATGCGGCGCGGCCCTCCGGCGCGCTGGTCTTCAACGGGGCCGACGGCCATCTCACCGAGGACCAGTTCGACCGGCTGAAGGGCGAGCTGGCCAATGCCCATACCGGCGCGGCCAATGCCGGCCGTCCGCTGCTGCTGGAGGGCGGTCTGGACTGGAAACCCATGGCGATGAGCCCGGCGGAGATGGATTTCATCGAGGCCAGGCGCGAGGCGGCGCGCGAGATCGCGCTGGCCTTCGGCGTGCCGCCGCTCATCCTCGGCCTGCCCGGCGACAACACCTATGCCAACTATCGCGAGGCCAATCTCGCCTTCGTGCGCCAGACCGTGACGCCGCTGGCGCGCAAGACGGCGCGGGCGCTGGCCGTCTGGCTGCAGCCCTGGTTCGGCGCGGATCTGACCATCGAGGCGGAGACGCGCGATCCGCAGGAGGACGGCCAATGACCGACATGCCCCGATGGACGCTGCAGCGCCAGGTCACCGCCGGCGTCCTCCTCGCCATCGGCCTGCAAAGCGCCGGTGCCCTGGTCTGGTCCGGCCGCGTCGCCGAACGCCTCGACCAGCTGGAACAGGACAATTCCCGCGCCGAACCGCTGGCCGAACGCCTGGCGAGGCTGGAAGCGGAAATGCGCCTGGCAAGGGAGAGCCTCGTGCGCATCGAGCGCCGGATGGAGGAATAGGCAGGCTTCCCCTGCGAAGCGGGGGAAGTGGCCGAGCGTAGCGAGGTCGATGGGGGAGAGTCCGATGCGCGCTTCGCGCTCTGCGCTGCTTACGCAGCGCCCCCTCAGCCGGCTTCGCCGACAGCTCCCCCGCAAGCGGGGCGAGCCCTTTCAAGAGGAAACCCACACATGCCCCACCCCCTCCAGATCGAGGGTCATGCCAGCCTGTTCGGGCTGGCGGACCTGGCCGGCGATGTCGTGCATCGCGGGGCGTTTGCACGGTCGCTGCGGGCGAAGACATCCGTGCCCATGCTGTTCCAGCACGATCCGGCCGAACCGGTCGGCGTGTGGACCGGGCTGCGCGAGGACAAGCGCGGCCTGTTCGTCACCGGCGAAATCCTGGCCGACGGGCCGCGCGGACGCACCGCGGCGGGCCTGGTCGCCCGCGGCGCGGTGAACGGGCTCTCCATCGGCTTTCGCACCCGTCGCTCTTCGGCCCGCAGGCCGCGCGGCCGCGATCTTTTCGACATCGATCTCTGGGAGGTCTCCATCGTGACCTTCCCCATGCTGCCGCAGGCCCGCCTGCGGCTCGTCCGGCCCGCCATGGCCGCCTGATCCCCTCTCAACCACAAGGGAAACTCCATGACCAAGGAAACCAAGATGACGCCGGTCTCGGCGGAAACCCGGGCTGCACTCGGCGAGGTCCTGTCCGCCTTCGAGGCCTTCAAACACGCCAATGACGCCCGCCTCGACGAGATCGACGCCAAGGCGTCCGCCGACGTGCTGCTGGAGGACAAGGTCGGCCGTATCGACGCCGCGCTGACCCAGCAGAAATCCGCCCTCGACCGCCTCCTGCTCGACCAGGCCCGGCCGGGTCTGGAGGGCGGGGCCGCGGGTGCTGCGTCCGCCGCCTGGTCCGACTATATGCGCCGCGGCGATGCGGCCGGGCTCAACGAGGCCAAGTCGGCCAGCGCGGGCACCGACGCCGATGGCGGCTATGTCGTGCCGGCGGAGACCGAGGCACGCATCGACCGCCTTCTGACCGAAGCCTCGCCGATCCGGGCCATCGCCTCGGTGCGCCAGACCTCGGCCGGCATCTTCCGCAAGCCGGTCTCGAAAGGCGGGGCCGCCACGGGCTGGGTCGCCGAGACGGCGGCGCGTCCGGAGACGGACAGTCCGACGCTGGATCTGCTCGATTTCCCCTGCGCCGAGCTCTACGCCATGCCGGCGGCCACCCAGCAGCTCCTCGACGACGCCATGGTCGATATCGAGCAATGGCTGGCGGAAGAGGTGAGGGATGTCTTCGCCGTCCAGGAAGGCGCCGCCTTCGTCTCCGGCAACGGCACCAGCAAGCCGCGCGGTTTCCTCGACTACACCAAGGCCGCCGAAGGCAGCCAGGCCTGGGGCGAGATGGGCTATGTCGCCACCGGTACGGACGGGGCCTTCGACGCCGCCGATCCGGCCGATGCGCTGATCGGTCTCGTCTATGCGCCCAGGACCGGCTATCGCGCCCGCGGCCGCTTCGTGATGAACCGCCAGACCGTCTCCGCCGTGCGCCGCTTCAAGGACGCCGACGGCAATTATCTCTGGCAGCCCTCGCTGTCCGAGGCCGGCACCTCCACCCTGCTGGGCTACCCCGTCACCGAGGCGGAAGACATGCCCGATATCGGCTCGGACGCCTATGCCATCGCCTTCGGCGATTTCGAGAAAGGCTATCTCATCGTCGATCGCCAGGGCGTGGAAGTGCTGCGCGATCCCTATTCCGCCAAACCCTACGTCCTCTTCTACACCACCAAACGCGTCGGCGGCGGTGTGCAGGACTTCGAGGCCATCAAGCTTCTGAAGTTCGGGACGAGCTAGGACAAGGCTTCCCCTGCGAAGCGGGGGAAGTGCCGACCCCGGCCTTGAGCCGGGGGAGGCGATGGGGGCAGGTGCGCACTGACGTGCTCCGCATCGCTTCGCGCCGCCCCCTCAGTCCGCTGACGCGGACAGCTCCCCCGTAAACGGGGCGAGCCCTGGTTGGCGCGATTTCATCCTGGAGACCCAATCCATGTCCCTCACCCTCCTCACTCCGCCATCCGCGGAGCCTGTCACGCTGGCCGAGGCCAAACTCCGCCTGCGGGTCGGCACCGACACGCATGACGATACGATCAACCAGTGGATACAGGCCGCCCGCGAGCGCGTCGAGCGGGATACCGGGCGGGCGCTTCTTTCCCAGACCTGGGTCGAGCGGCGCGACCGTTGGGACGGGGACGGGCGGCTGCTGGCTTTCGGGACGCAGTTCCGGTTGCTCAGACCGCCCCTGATCGCCCTGGAGGCGATCACCACATACGATGCGGACGGCACGCCGTCGGATCACGATCCGGCGGCGTTTTTCGTGGACACGCTGGCCGATCCGGGACGCATTGCGCTGAAGCCGGACACGGTCTGGCCCGAGCCGGGCCGTGCTGTGGGCGGGATCGAGATCCGTTTCCGCGCCGGCTATGGCGATCAGCCCGCCGACGTGCCGGCCCCGCTGCGCGAGGCGGTCGGGCAGCTGGTGAAGGCGATGGCCGAGGGCGGGCGGGCCCTGCCACCGGTCGCCGACAGCCTGATCGGGCCCTATCGCACGGTGACGCTGTGAGTGCCCCGGAAGCCGATCTGCGCGCAGCGCTTGAGGCGGCGCTGCGGGCCGATCCTGCCATCCGGGCCGTGCTGGGCGATCCGGTGCGGCTTTCGGAAACGCGCGACACGCGTGCCGTCTATCCCAATGCCAGCTGGGGGCGGGGCGAGACGGTGGAGGGCGGGGCGGACGGGGTCACGCTGCTGGAGCACCGCCTGACCCTGGAGATCTGGTGCCGCGATGCCGATCCGTCCCCCATTGTCGGCGCACTCCGCACGGCGCTGGCCGATCTCGATATCGACCTGCCGGCCCCCTGGACGCTCCTCTCGCTTCTGCCGGCCTATTGCGACGTCTTCACCACCCGCGACCGCCGCGTGCGGCGGGGCCTGGTGCGGTTGAAGGCGGTCATGGGGCGGGCGGGGTGAGGCCCGCACGCTCATCCTCCCCCTTGATGGGGGAGGGGGACCGCTGCGTAGCAGCGGTGGAGGGGGTGGGGGCGAGGTGTCAACGAATTCGCGACCACCGGGATTCACCCCTTCCGTCCGGCTGCGCCGGACACCTTCCCCATCAAGGGGAAGGATGATTGCGACCCGACATCCAAGACAAGGACATCCATCATGACTCTCCAATCCGGGCGCGACATGCTCGTGCGGATCGGCGATGGCGGCACGCCGCCGGCCTTTACCGCCGCCGCAGGCCTGCGCATGAAGACGATCTCGCTGAATGCGAAGACCATCGATGTGACCCATGCCGACAGTACCGGCGCCTGGCGCGAGCTGCTGGCCGGGGCTGGGGTGAAATCCTGCACCGTGTCCGGCGCGGGCGTCTTCGTCGACGCGTCGGCCGATGCCCAGGTGCGCCAGGCCTTTTTCGACCAGGCGGCGCGGGACTGGCAGCTCGTCATCCCGGATTTCGGCACCATCACCGGGCCGTTTCTCGTCGCCAGCCTGGACTATTCCGGCCGGCATGACGGCGAGGCGGCCTGGGCGATGACGCTGGCTTCGGCCGGTGCGCTGGTCTTCGAGACGCTCTGATGGCCAATCCGCAACGCGGCGAGGTCGAGCTGGTCGTGGGGGACGAGACGCACATCCTCTGCCTGACGCTCGGGGCGCTGGCCGAGATCGAGGGGCTTTGCGCCGGGGAAGGGCCGATGACCGCGACGCGGCTGCTCGCCGTGCTGGGCGCGCTGATGCGCGGCGGCGGATCGGACCTCTCCGACAGCGAGATCCGCGCCCTGCCCATCGATATCGAGACCGCCGCGGCCGCCGTCGCCGCATGCTTCGAGCGGGCGGGCCCGTGAGCCAGGCCATGGACTGGCCGGCCGCCCTGCGTCTGGCGCTGAGGCTGGGCCTGACGCCGGACATCTTCTGGCGGCTGAGCCTGGCCGAATGGCGCGCCCTGACCGGCGGGAACGGGCCAGGCCTGAGCCGTGCCGATCTCGACGCGCTCATCAAACGCTATCCGGACGGACCATCATGACCGATTTTTCCGACAACGCCTTCAGCGACGGGGCGGGCGAGGCCCTGGAAGCTCTCGCCGAAGGGCCGGCCCGCCAGGCCGCCGATGCCATATCCGCCGCCTTCGAACGCACGGGCGAAACCATCGAACAGGCGCTCGGCCGGGCGGCGCAATCCGGCGAGACCAGCTTCAACCGCATGACCGAGGCGATCCTGCGCGATCTGGCCCGGCTGGCAGCGGAACAGCTGATCGAGCGGCCGCTCTCCGGCGCGATCGACAATGTCCTCTCCGGCCTCGACCTGTTCGGTTCGCGGGCCGGCGGCGGACCGGTCACGCCCGGAGGCAGTTATCTCGTCGGCGAGCGCGGACCGGAACTCTTCACGCCGGCGACATCGGGCGATGTCGGTCCGGCGGGTGCGCCGAACGTCACCATCAATCTCACCCTGCCGCCGGGCGGCGATGCCCGCACGGTGGAACAGTCGCAGACCCGGATCGCCCGCGCCCTCGCCCGGGCCGTTGCCAAGGGGAGCCGCTGGTCATGAGCGCCTTTCACGAAATCCGCTTTCCCTTCGCCATCGCGCTGGGGGCGTCGGGCGGGCCGGAGCGTCTGACCGAGGTCGTCACGCTGGTCTCCGGCCGCGAGGAGCGCAATGCGCCGCGGGCAAATTCGCGCCGCCGCTGGGATGCCGGTCCCGGCATTGCCTCGCTGGACGACATCGACACGCTGATCGCCTTCTTCGAGGCGCGGCGCGGCCGGCTGCACGGTTTCCGCTTCCGCGATCCGCTGGACAACCGCTCCTGTGCGCCGACGGCCGAGCCGTCGCCGGCGGATCAGGTGCTGGGCACGGGCGACGGGGAGACCGCCGCTTTCCAGCTGGTCAAACGCTATGCCAGCGGCGCGGAGAGCTGGACGCGGACCATCGCCAAACCGGTCGACGGCTCGGTGCGCCTGGCCGTGGATGGCCTGGAGACCGCCGCCACCGTCGATCACACGACCGGCCGGGTCACTTTCGACACGCCGCCCGTGCCGGGCACCGCCATCACCGCCGGCTTCGCCTTCGACTGTGCGGTGCGTTTCGACACGGACCGGCTGGATATCGCCCTCGACACGGTCGGGGCCGGGGCGGTGCCGCACGTGCCGCTGGTGGAGTTGCTTCTTTGAAACATGCGCGCTGCCGCGCTCTGCGCTGCTCCGCAGCGCCCCCTCAGTCCGCTTCGCGGACAGCTCCCCCGCAAGCGGGGCGAGCCCTTCCTCAAGGCTTCCCCTGCGAAGCGGGGGAAGTGCCGCGCGTAGCAAGGCGATGGGGGAGAGACCCCCGGCCTTAAGAAAAGGACACTTCATGCTCACCCTCCCACAATCGCTCGAGGCGTCGCTCGCCTCGGGGGTGACGACGCTGTGCTGGTGCTGGCGCGTGACGCGCCGGGACGGGGCGGTGTTCGGCTTTACCGATCATGACCGCGACCTGACTGTGGACGGCCTGGTCTTCCGCACCGGCTCGGGTTTCGGCGGGGCCGATCTGGACGGCGGGGCCGGCTTCGCCCCGGCCCAGACGACGCTGGCCGGGGCGCTGGACGATGCGGTGCTGACCGAGGCGGATCTGGAGGCGGGCCTGTGGGCCGGCGCGGCGGTGGAGATCCTGCGCGTCGACTGGTCGGACCCGGCCGTCTTCGTGCAGACCGCCTGCGGCGCGCTGGGCGAAATCCGGCGTGCCGAGGGGCGTTTCGAGGCCGACCTGCTGGGCCCGGCCCATGCGCTGGAGACGATGACCGGCCGGGTCTTCGCCCGGCGCTGCGATGCCGAACTGGGCGATGCGCGCTGCGGCGTCGATCCGGGGCATGCCGATTTTGCCCTGGGCTGCGACAAGCGTTTCGCCACCTGCCGTGACCGCTTTTCCAACACGCTGAATTTCCGCGGCTTTCCCTACATGGTCGGCAATGACGTGCTGCAGGCCGCACCGGCCAGCGAGGCGGTGCGCGATGGCGGGTCGCGGGGGCTGGGCGGATGATGCGGGGGCGGGTTCTCAAGGAGGCGCGCGCCTGGCTGGGCACGCCCTATTGCCACCAGGCCAGCCGGCGCGGGGCGGGCTGCGACTGTCTCGGCCTGGTGCGCGGCATCTGGCGGGCGCTCTACGGCGCCGAGCCGGAAGCCGTACCGCCTTATACGCCGGACTGGGCCGAAGTGGCCGGCGAGGAGACTTTGCGCGACGCGGCGATGCGGCATCTCTTGGAGATCGCACGCGACCAGGCCCGGCCGGGCGATGTGCTGCTGTTCCGCCCCGATCTCGCCGGTCCGGCCAAGCATTGCGCCATCCTCTCCGGCCCCGACCGGATCATCCATGCCTATTGGGGCCGCGCGGTCGCCGAGACGGCGCTGACGCCCTGGTGGCGCAGGCGCTGCGTGGCGGCGTTCGCCTTTCCGGCCCCCGACTCTCCCCCATCGCCTCCCCCGGCTCAGGGCCGGGGTCGGCACTTCCCCCGCTTCGCAGGGGAAGCCTGATCAGGGCTCGCCCCGCTTGCGGGGGAGCTGTCCGCGCAGCGGACTGAGGGGGCGGCGCGAAAGCGCCGCGGAGCGCGCATTCTCTCGACAAACACAGGACACGACCCCCATGGCGCAACTTGTCGTAACCGCCGGGCAGGCGGCGCTGAACGGTGTGCAGGCCCTGGCGCCCGCGCTGGCCTCGACGGCAGCGAATGCAGCCGTCAATGCGCTCTTTGCCCCACACCGCGAAGGTCCGCGCCTGACCGAGCTGCCGGTCCAGACCTCGACCGACGGCGCGCCGATGGCGCGGATCTGGGGGCGCGGCCGGGTGGCCGGGCAGGTGATCTGGGCGTCGCGCTTTTCCGAGCACCGCAGCGAGACCGGGGGCGGGAAGGGCGGTCCCTCGCAGACCGAATTCACCTATTCACTCTCCTTTGCCGTCGGCCTGTGCGCGGGCGAGATATCGGGCATCGGGCGGGTGTGGGCCAATGGCGCGCTGCTCGACCGGTCGCGCTATCCGGTGCGGGTGCATACCGGCGCCGAAGACCAGCTGCCCGATGCGCTGATCCAGGCGATCGAGGGCGGCGACGCCCCGGCCTTTCGCGGGACCGCCTACGCCGTGATGGAGGACTGGCCGCTCGACGCGTTCGGCAACCGCATCCCCAACCTGTCCTTCGAGGTGTTTCGCCCCGCCGGTTCCGGCGGGCTGGAGCGCCAGGTGCGCGGGGTCAATCTCATTCCGGGTTCCGGCGAGTTCGCCTATGCCGTCGAGCCGGTGATGCGCGAACTGGGACCGGGACAGGATGTCGCCGAGAACGTCAACAATTCCCGCGGGCTGACCGATCTCGTCGCGGCGCTGGACGACCTGGAGCGCGACCTGCCCGAATGCCGCTCGGTACAGCTCGTCCTGTCCTGGTTCGGCACCGATCTGCGCTGCGGCCACTGCGAGATCCGGCCCGGAGTGGAGGTGCGCGACAAGCTGACCCGGCCGGCCGTCTGGTCTGTCGCCGGGCAGGATCGCGCGAGTGCCCATCTCGTCTCGCAGGACGCGGCGGGCCGTCCGGTCTATGGCGGTACGCCGGACGATGCCTCGGTGGTTGCGGCCATCCAGCAATTGCGGGCGCGCGGCTATGCCGTCTCGCTCTACCCCTTCATCCTGATGGACATCCCGGCCGGCAACGGCCTGCCCGATCCGCATGGCGGTGCCGAGCAGGCGGCGTATCCCTGGCGCGGCCGTATCACCAGCCCGGCCGATGGCAGTGCTGCCGCGACAGGCGATGTCGCGGACTTCTTCGGCACGGTCCAGGCGTCGGACTTCTCCGTCGCGGGGGCTGCGGTGAGCTATGACGGCCCCGCCGAGTGGGGTTTGCGGCGCTTCATTCTGCACTGCGCCGCCCTGGCGAAGGCGGCTGGCGGGGTGGACGGTTTCCTGATCGGATCGGAACTCGTCGCCCTGACGACGGTGCGCGACGGGTCGGGCGGTTATCCCGCCGTCGATGCGCTGTGCGATCTGGCCGGGGAAGCGCGCAGCCTGCTCGGTCCGGCCACGCGCCTCTCCTATGCGGCGGACTGGAGCGAGTATTCCGGCCACCAGCCCGGCGGCGGGGCCAGGGTTTTCCATCTCGATCCGCTCTGGTCGCATTCCGCGATCGATGCCGTGGCGATCGACTGGTATGTACCGCTGTCGGACTGGCGTGACGGCGAGGATCATCTCGACGCGCAGATCGCCGGCGGACCCCACGATCCGGACTATCTCGCCGCCGGCGCGGCCGGCGGGGAGGGGTATGACTGGTATTATGCCTCGCCCGCCGACCGGGACGCACAGATACGCACGCCGATCGCCGACGGGATCCATGGCGAGGACTGGATCTGGCGCTACAAGGACCTCGCCGGCTGGTGGTCGAACGCCCATCACGACCGGCCCGGCGGCGTGCGCGATGCATCGCCGACGGGCTGGGTGCCGATGTCGAAACCGGTCTGGATCACCGAGGCGGGCTGTCCCGCCATCGACAAGGGCGCCAACCAGCCCAATGTCTTTTCCGATCCCAAGAGCGCGGAAAGCGCGCTGCCGTACTTTTCCTCCGGTGCGCGCGACGATCTGGTACAGCGGCGCTATCTCGAAGCGGTTCTCTCGCACTGGGACGCGCCGGCCAACAATCCGGTCTCGCCGGTCTATGGCGGGCCGATGGTCGATCCGGGCGAGGTGCATGTGTGGACCTGGGATGCCCGGCCATGGCCGGATTTTCCCACGCGCACGGATGTGTGGTCCGACGGGCCGAACTGGGATCTGGGCCACTGGCTGAACGGACGGGCCGGCCAGGTCCCGGTCGCGGCGATCATCGCGGACCTCGCGGCCGATGCCGGGATCGGCACGCTGGACCTCAGCGCCCTGGACGATCTGGTGTCCGGCTATGCCGTCGACCGTCCGATGAGTGTGCGCGCCGCGGTGGAACCGCTCGCGGAACTGCTCGGCTTCGGCGTTTTCGAGCGGGCCGGCGCGGTGCATGCCGTCTCCGCGGGCCATCGGGGGCCCGTCTTCGCCCTTTTTGAAGGGGCCGATGACGGACAGGCATCACGGCGCTGGACCGGTATGGCGCCGGCCGAGCTGCCGCGCGATGTGGCACTGGGCTTCATCGACGACACGGCGGCCTACAGGCCCGGTCATGCCTCGGCCCGGGAGACATTCGGTACGGTTGCCACGCTGAACCGTCAGGTCTGTGTGATTGCCGATCCGGCGCTGGCGCGCCGCTGGTGCGCGGAGATGCTGGCGGATATCGCCCGCACGGCACCGCTGGACGGACTTGTCCTGCCGCCTTCGGCCCTGGCGGTGGAGGCGGGAGACCGGGTCGAGATCGCCGGACGTGTGAGGCAGGTCAGGACGCTGGACGGCGCCGCCCGCCGTCACGCAGCCGCTGCGCCGCCTTCCCTGCGGCGGGCGGCCAGCCAGGGTGCGGCGGCCGGGGTGGAGACACCGGGCCCGGCCGTGCCGTCGCGACCGCTGGTCGCGGTGCTCGACCTGCCGCTCCTGCCCGGCGAAACGGATCGTGCCGGACCGTTTCTTGCGGCCCATTGCGATCCCTGGCCCGGGCGTATCGTCTATCACGCCCGGGGTGCGGCGCGGGCGGAAAACCGTCAGCCTGCCCGTCTGGGTCGGCTCGTCGCGCCACTCGAACCGGGGCCGGCGGGCCGATGGGACCGGGCGAATACGGTGGAACTCGAACTCTATGCCGGCAGCCTGTCCTCGGCGGCACCGCAGGACGTGCTGGCGGGCGCCAACCGGCTGGCGGTCGAGGGCGAGGCCGGCGAATGGGAAGTGCTGGGCTTCGCCATGGCGGAACTCACCGGACCGTCGGCTTGGCGGCTTTCCGGTTTGTTGCGCGGCCTGTACGGAAGCGTGATCGCGACGGCCGGCGCGGACTCCGGTATCGTTCTGCTCAACGGTGTCGGCGATGTCCTGCCGGTCGCGGCGCACGAAATCGGCAGCGCGCTGGCCGTTACGGCCGTGCCGGACGGACTGCCGGTGCATCATGCCCAGGCCCGCAGCCTGACGGTCACGCCGCTCCAGCGGCACTGGCGGCCGCTGCCGCCGGTGCATGTGCGCGCGCAGCTCACCGCCGAGGCCGTCGCGCTGGACTGGATCCGGCAGAGCCGTATCGTCCACGATGACTGGGGCGCGACCGGCATGCCGCTCGGCGAGGCGGCCGAACGCTACCGCGTGCGCTGCATGGAGACGGGCGAGGCCCGCCTGTCAGTCGAGGTGACGGCGCCGCTGTGTTCCCTTCCGCTGGCCGATATCGACGCGGCTTTCGGCGCCCGCCCGGCCCGTCTGGACATTGCCATCGCCCAGATCTCCGAGCGGTTCGGGGCGGGGCGCGAGGCGCATTGTTCGATCGACCTGTGAGGTGCGCTTTGCGAACCGGGGCGAACCCGCTTACATGAAAGGCGAGTTGACCCGACCCGATGTGGACCCGACTGGTATGGACGATCCCTACAAGACGCTGGGCGTCTCCAAGACCGCTTCGGCCGAGGAGATCCGCAAGGCCTATCGCAAGCTCGCCAAGGCGCTGCATCCGGATGCCAATCCGGACAACAAGGACGCCGAGGAGCGCTTCAAGAAGGTCTCCCAGGCCTTCAAGCTGCTGTCCGACCCGGAGAAGCGGGCGGAGTACGATGCGGCCGCGCGGGCCGGTTTCGGCCCGGGCATGGAAGGGGCTGCGGGCGCGGGCGGCCGGCGGCCGTTCAACTTCCGCCAGTCGCGCCAGCAGGGCCCGGATTTCAGCGACATCTTCTCCGATCTTTTCACCGACTTCGGCACGCAGACGCGCCAGCCGCCGCCGCGCAAGGGTGCCGATGTGCGCTATTCCCTGACCGTCGACTTCATGCAGGCCGCCAAGGGCGGAAAGCACCGCGTCGTGCTGCCCGACGGACGCAAGCTGGAAGTCGCCGTGCCGGCCGGCGCATCCGACGGGCAGGTGCTGCGCCTGCGCGGCCAGGGCGAGCTGTCGCCCACGGGCGGCCCGGCTGGCGATGCCTATATCGAGGTGAAAGTCTCCGAGCACAAATTCTTCGCCCGCGATGGCGACGATGTGCGGCTGGAGCTGCCGATCACGGTGAAGGAGGCCGCGCTGGGTGCGAAGGTGCGCGTGCCCACCATCGACGGTCCGGTGGACCTGCAGGTGCCCGCCGGCTCCTCCTCCGGTTCGCTGCTGCGTTTGCGCGGGCGGGGCTTCGCCAATGCCAAGGGCAAGCGCGGCGACCAGCTGGTACGGCTGATGGTGGCGCTGCCGGCGAGCGACAAGGCGTTGCGGGAATTCCTCGAGACGTGGAACCCGCCTTCCGGTTACGATCCCCGCAAGGGCATGCGTTCGTGAGCTGAACGATTTGGTAGTAACCTGTTCAGCACCGGTTCAGGGCATGTCCGCAAGAGTTGGGGCCATGATGAGACATCTGCTGATCATTGCCGGCGCGTTCGCAAGCGTCCTGACGCCTCTGGCGGTGGCCCCCGATGCCCACGCATCGGTCGCTGCCGTCCAGAAACAGGGCCAGGACCCGCGTGGCCGCTATACGCCCAACGAGGCGCGCGACGCGCGCCGCCAGGGCGATATCGTGCCGGCCCTGCGGGTGATCAATGCCGTGCGCCAGCGCTACCCCGGTGCCGACGTGCTCGATGCCGAGCTCGAGGGCGGGGCCGCGCCGCGCTACGTCATCAAGATCCTCACGCGCGACGGCCGCCGGGTGGATGTCATTGCCGATGCCCGGACCGGGCGAATTCTCTACGAACGCTAGGGGGAATGCATGCGAGCGCTTGTCGTTGAAGACGATCCGGATCTGAGCCGCCAGCTGGGGCGGGCGCTGGAAGATGCCGGTTATGCCGTGGACGTCGCCCTGGACGGGGAAGACGGCCATTTCCTGGGCGATACCGAACCCTATGACGTCGTCGTGCTGGATCTCGGCCTGCCGAAGATGGACGGCGTGACGGTGCTGGAACGCTGGCGCCAGGACGGCAAGGGCTTCCCGGTGCTGATCCTGACGGCGCGCGACCGCTGGTCGGAAAAGGTCGCCGGTTTCGATGCCGGTGCCGACGATTATCTCACCAAGCCCTTCCACACCGAGGAATTGCTGGCCCGTCTGCGCGCACTGACGCGCCGTGCCGCCGGCCATGTCACCTCCACCATCGAGTGCGGCGACCTGTCGATCGATACACGCGGCGCGCGGGTCTTCATCGACGGCGCGCCTGTGAAGGTGACGTCGCACGAATTCCGCATGCTCTCCTACCTGGCCCACCACCAGGACCGGGTGATTTCCCGGACCGAGCTTGTCGAGCACATTTACGACCAGGATTTCGACCGCGACAGCAACACGATCGAGGTGTTTGTCGGCCGCCTGCGCAAGAAGATCGGCAATGACCGCATCGAGACCGTGCGCGGGCTGGGCTATCGCCTGGTCGATCCGGAGGCCCGGCCGGTTTCGTGACAGAACGCCGGTCCTCCCTGGCTTTCAGACTGTTCGCCGGCGCCGCGGCCTGGGCGCTGGTCCTGCTGCTGCTCGGCGCCATCGCCCTGACCACGCTTTATCAGCGCTCGGTCCTGCGCACGCTGGACGACCGGCTGACCAGCGTCGTCGGTGCGCTGGTGGCGGCGGCGGAGATCGATGCCGGCGGCGATGTCGCCCTGGCACGCCGGCCCTCGGACCCGGCGTATGGGCGCGTCTTCTCGGGCCGCTACTGGCAGATCCTGGACGATGACGGCAGTGCGGACGGCGGCGAGGTGCTGGCCGTCTCGCGCTCGCTTTGGGACGAGGTCCTGTCGCCGGGCGGCGATCTGGTCGACGCGCTCCGGCAGGACCCCGGGGCCGTGGTGACGATGGATACCAAGGGGCCGAGCGGCGAACCGCTGCGCCTGACCGGACAGGCGGTGCAGCTGTCCGGCCGGTCCGGACTGGTCTTGGTCATGGCGGCGGAAGACCGGCGGCCCGCCGACCGCGATGTCCGAAATTTCGCCATTACCTCCGGGCTGATGTTCCTCGCTTTCGCGGCCCTGATCGCTGCGGGCGTGTTCTTCCAGGTGCGGATCGGCCTGGCCCCGGTCCTGCGCATGCGCGACCGCGTCGCCGAAGTGCGCGAAGGCCATGCCGAGCGTGTCGACGGACGCTTTCCGGCCGAGCTTCAGCCGCTGGCCGACGAGCTCAACGCCATGCTCGATCATTCGCGCGAACTGGTCGAACGCTCGCGCACCCATGTCGGCAATCTCGCCCATGCGCTGAAAACGCCGATCGCCGTGCTGACCAATGAGGCGCGCACCTCCGAAGGGCCTCTGGCGGATCTGGTGGGGCGGCAGACCTCCGTGATGACCGAGCAGGTGGAACACCATCTCCGGCGGGCCCGCGCGGCCGCCCACGCCAAGGCCGTGGGCGCGCGCACCGAGGTCGCCGGCACGATCGACGATCTCGCCCGCACGCTCGGCAAGATCAATGCGGCCCGCGGGCTGGCCATTTCCGTCGATGCCCCCGAAGCGCTGCGCTTTCGCGGCGAGCGCCAGGATCTGGAGGAGATGGTCGGCAACCTGATGGACAATGCCTGCAAATGGGCGCGCGGAACGGTCCGTGTGGCGGCCGAGCGGACCGGCGAGCGTACGCTCGCCATCGTGATCGAGGATGACGGGCCGGGACTGGACGAGGCGGAAAGCCGGGCTGCGCTGCAGCGCGGTGTCCGTCTGGACGAGCAGGCGCCGGGGTCGGGACTGGGGCTGGCCATCGTTTCCGACCTGGCGCACGCCTATGACGGTGAACTCACATTGTCGCGCTCAGAACTCGGCGGCTTGTGTGCACGTATCGACTTGCCGGCCACCAGTCGATAAAGTGTCTTTAACCTTACCCGGTCAAAAGTAAGTACGGGCAAGACAGACTTTTTTTGACCTATGGTTCAATTAACGGCTAAGCAGCGAAAACAGCTGGAGGAATTGTGGCGCAGGATGCCTGCGAACACGCGCGCCTCGCTGTGCGCGGCGGCCGAGGCCGGCAAGGACGCCGACCCCCAGGCCGCAGCGCTGCACGCGGTTCTGGCCGAACTCGAAGAGACTATGGGCAAGCCGGCCGGCGATCTGGCCAAGCCCTACCTGCTGGCCCCCTTGCGGCCCATGGTGGGCGATCCGCAGGAAACGCCGCCTTCGCGTTTCCGTTTCACGCCGGAGGATCTGTCCAAGATCTGGGGCTGGCTCGCCCGGGAACTCGCCAAGGACACGATCGAGCGGGCCAAGCAGTGCCGCAAGCCGGAAAGCGATCCGGTCTGGTTCGAATTCCGGCGTGAGGCCGGCGACGCCCTCAAGCAGGCGGTCAAGGCGGCGGAGCGCGTCCCCAAGGACATGACGGCCCTGACCAAGCGGTTCGGCGCGGAAGGCAAGGCGATGCTGAGCGATGCGGCGACGCTGTTGAGCCGGTCCGAGGAAATTGCACGCGCCATGGCGGACATGCCCGAGCGCATCGAGGAGCTCGACGAGGAACTCGTCTATACGCTCAAGGACCATTACGACGCGCTGGTTGCCGAGTGTCAGGATGCGGCGCTGTGGACGCTGCTGCTGACCATGGGTCGGCTGGATTATCCCTGGCAGATCTTCCGGGCCGTCGCCAAGATCGGCAATCGCGAAGACGATCTGGTCGTGTCCAAGACCGACATGGCGGCCGTGGGCGATGCCGTTCTCGCCGACACGGGGTATTTCGCCGCGCGTCTGAAACAGCCGCCTCAGACCCTGGAAGAGGCGAAGGCGGCCTATGAGGTCTTCGACCGCTTCGTGGCGTATTCCACCGGAATGACCAAGGAATTCGGTATCCGCAAGGCCGGGCGCTGGGGGCAGGTCCTGTTCAGCCTGCGCGCCGAGGCATCGTCGAATGTCGAAAAGATCCTCAACAAGGTACCGCTGTCGCTCGATAATGGCCTGCCCGAACCCCGGCGCGGCCGCAGCGGCCGGATCATCCCCGCCCAATTGCCGGCCGACCAGGCGATCGACCGGGCCGAGGGGCTGCTCTACTTCCTCGGCAACTGCCGTACCCACGCCTCGGCTGCCGCAATCGCCAGCACGCAGAAGCGGATCGCCGACGCGGTCGAAAAGCGCATGCAGGACGCCGGCGGGATCCTGGTCGACCTGATCGCCGAGAGCGAGGGACAGAACCGGACCACGGCCCAGGACGGGCTGGAAATCACGGCCCGCCTGCTCGATGCGGCGGGGCGGACGGACCTGGCCGACATCCTGCGCCGGCGCGGCCTGGCGGCTGTGGCATAGCGTCTCGCCCGGCACTCGCGCCTTGCACCGGGCCGGCGCCCGGACTACCTCCCTGCCCATGAGCAAAACGGCTTTTCGTCGATGACGGCCCTGGAAGACAGACAATCCGACGCAGACCGGCTGATGTCGCCGAGCGCCGCGCGCAATCGCGAGGCAATCGCCGAGGTGCTGGCGGATGTCCTGCCGCAGGGCGCGCGGGTGCTGGAGATCGGTTCGGGGACCGGCGAGCATGCCGTGACGGCCTGCCTGCGCCGGCCGGACATCACCTGGCAGCCGAGCGATCCGGACGAGGCCTCGCGCCGCAGCCAGGCAGCCTGGGCCGACGAGGCGGACGGCCGCATGGCGCCGCCGCTGGCGCTCGATCTTCTCCAGGATGGATGGACCGGCGAGGCCGGACCGGTCGACGCGCTGGTGTGCAACAACGTCATTCACATTTCGCCCTGGGCCGTGACCGAGGCGCTGGCCGCCGGTGCAGCGCAGCTGCTCGATGCCGGCCAGCCCGTCTGCCTTTACGGCCCCTACAAGCTGGGCGATGCGACGGCGCCGTCCAATCTCGATTTCGACCGTTCGCTGAAGGCGCGCAATCCGGACTGGGGCGTGCGCGATCTCGATGCCGTGGCGGCCGTCTTCGAGCGCGCCGGTTTCGACCTGGCCCGCCGCACCGACATGCCGGCCAACAATCTGTCCCTTGTCTTCACCAAGCGGGAGTCTTCGTGATGCGCCATCGCAACCGGCGTCTGGCCACCATCGCCGCGGCCGGGATCGTGCTGGCCCTGGCCGTCGGTCTGGGACTGACGGCGATGCGCAGCGCCATCGTCTATTTCTACTCGCCCAGCGAAGTGATGGCCGACCATCCCGGTTTCGACGAGCGCGTGCGCGTCGGCGGTCTGGTGGAGACCGGCAGTGTCGGCGAGGAGGACGACGGCACGATCCGTTTCGTGATTACCGACGGGGCCGCCGAGGTCGCCGTGCGATATGCCGGGATCCTGCCGGACCTGTTCCGCGAAGGGCAGGGCGTGATCGTGCAGGGCCGGTTTGCCGAGCCCGGGCTTTTGACGGCGGAAACCGTGCTGGCCAAGCATGACGAGAACTACATGCCGGCCGAGGTCGCCGACGCGTTGCGGGAAACCGGCGTCTGGCAGGGCGAGGAAGCCGGGACCGGCGAGGCCGGCAGCGAGTAGCCGCACGTGTGACGCTTGCGATCGTGCTCCGGTGCGTTACCTGTTGAAGCAGGTTTCCGGAGACGATGATGGCCCGCACCGAACGCATGACATTCGAAGGCGCTGCCGGCGAGACGCTGGACGCCCGGCTGGAGCTTCCTGCAGGGCCGCCCCGGGCCTATGCGCTGTTCGCCCACTGCTTCACCTGTTCGAAGGATTATTTCGCGGCAACGCGCATTTCGCGCCAGCTTGCCGATCGCGGTTTTGCCGTGCTGCGGTTCGATTTCACGGGGCTGGGCGAATCCGACGGTGAATTTTCCGGCACGAATTTCTCCTCCAATGTCGCCGATCTGGTGAAGGCGGCCGAATTCTTGGAGGCCGGGCACGGGGCGCCTTCTCTGCTGATCGGGCACAGCCTCGGCGGTGCCGCGGCCATCGTGGCCGCGCATCGCATCCCGTCAATCAAGGCCGTGGCGACGCTCGCCGCGCCGGCCGATGCCGGCCATGTCACCCAGACGCTGGGCGTGGATACCGATGAAGTCGAGGCGAACGGCCAGACCGATGTGACGCTCGGCGGGCAAACCATCACCATCACACGGCAATTCCTCGAGGATATTGCGGACCAGAATGTCGAGGCGGCGGCGCGCGATCTGCGATTGCCGCTGCTGATCGCGCATTCGCCGGTCGATGAGGTGGTGGGGATCGACAATGCCTCCCGCCTGTTCATCGAGGCGCGCCACCCCAAGAGTTTCATCAGCCTGGATCATGCCAATCACCTGATCAGCGATCCGCAGGATGCGGCCTATATCGCCGGCGTGATCGCCGCCTGGGCGGCGCGTTATGTCGCCGGAAGCCAGGCGCGGGACGTGCCGGAACCGGCCGGTGACGGCGATGTGATCGTCGCCGAGACGGGGCAGGGCCGCTACGAGAATCACGTCGTCATCGGAGATCATGTGATGATGGCCGACGAGCCGGAGGATGTCGGCGGCGGCGATGCGGGGCCGTCGCCCTACCAGTATCTCAATGCCGCCCTCGGCGCCTGCACATCGATGACGTTGCGCATGTATGCGGAACGCAAGGACTGGCCGCTCGAGCGGGTCAGCGTGCGGCTGCACCACGAAAAGGGCCATGCCGAGGACGGCGAAGCGGCCGCCGGCGGCGAGGACCGCAAGGTCGACATTATCGAACGCCAGATCCGCATCGAGGGCGATCTGGACGAGGAGCAGCGGGCGCGGCTGATGGAGATCGCCGACAAGTGTCCGGTCCATCGCACGCTCAACAGTCCGGTTGTGATCCGGACGAAAGCGGACGGCGAATCCGGCGCCGCCTGAAACATGACCGGTATCTTACCGGATGTAATGTTATTGTAATGTGCAGGCAACGCGCCGGATAACCGGTCCGCGTGATGTTCGCACCTGTACGCAGCACAAGTACGCAACGAAGAAGGTTTGTCTGTCCATGATTTCGGTTGATCGCATGCGTCGCCTCGGGGGTGTCTCGCTTCTGGCCCTGTCCACGCTGACCGCAGCCTCCCTGGCTTTCCCGATCCACAATTCCGCGCTCGCCCAGGAAACGGAGATCCGGCCGCCCTTCGCTGCCGCCGTTCCCGATGGCGCGCCGATGTCCTTTGCCGACCTGATCGAGACGGTCAGCCCGGCCGTCGTGACGATCCAGGCCAGCGGCAGTGCCGATCCCAGCGCGCTCGTGGGGCCGGACATGGAGGGTATGCCGCCGCAGTTCCGCGAATGGCTGGAGCGCCAGTTCGGCGACCAGCAGCGCGGCCGCGTGCAGCCGCGCCGCTCGCTCGGCTCGGGCTTCTTCATCGATGCGGAAGGCCATATCGTGACGAACAACCACGTCGTGGCCGGTGCCGACGAGATCACGGTCGGCCTGAGTGACGGGACGGAATACGACGCCCGTATTGTCGGCCTGGACGAACAGACCGACCTGGCCCTGCTCAAGGTCGATGCGGATGTCGAATTTCCCTTCGTGACGCTGGAAGAAGACGCCAGCTACCGCGTCGGCGACTGGGTCGTCGCGGTGGGCAATCCCTTCGGCCTCGGCGGAACGGCCACGGCCGGCATCATCTCCGCCATCGGACGTCCGATCGGCAATGCCACCTACAACGACTTCATCCAGGTCGATGCGCCGATCAACCGCGGCAATTCGGGCGGTCCGACCTTCGACCTGTCCGGCAATGTGATCGGCGTCAATTCGCAGATCTTCTCGCCCACGGGCGGTAATGTGGGTATCGGCTTCGCCATTCCTTCCGACGTCGCCGCACGCATCATCGACCAGCTGATGAGCGACGGCCGTGTGGCCCGCGGCTGGCTCGGCGTTTCCATCCAGAATGTCACCGACGACATCGCCGATGCGCTCGGCCTGGAAGAGACCGGCGGCGCCATTGTCAGCTCGATCGTCTCCGGCAGCCCGGCGGCCCAGGCCGGTTTCGAGCGCGAGGACATCGTGCTGGAGATCAACGGCGAGGCGGTCGAAGGCTCGCGCGATCTGACGCGGCGCGTCGGTGCCTTCTCGGCCGGCGAGGAGGTGCGGTTCCGCGTCCTGCGCGACGGCCGCGAGCGCACCCTGCGGGTCACGCTGGGCGACCGTCCCAGCGAAGACGATCTCAACGCGATGCAGAATGCCGGCGCGGCCGAGGCCGAAGCGTCCTATTTCGGCATGCAACTGGTTCCGATGTCCGACGAAGACCGCGAACGCTACGGCATCGATGCGGGCACGAGCGGTCTTGTCGTCGATGCGCTCGAGCGCGGCAGCGAAGCGGCGCAGAAGGGTATCACGTCCGGCGATATCGTCCTGGAGGCCGGCGGTGCGTCGCTCGCGGATCCGGATGACTTCAGCCGGGCCGTGGCCCGGGCCCGCGAGGACGGCCGCAGCGCCATCCTTCTGCTGGTCGAGACCCGCGGCGGCCAGCGCTATGTCGCGCTGCAGCTCGACGACAACGAAGAATAGGAGAGACCGGGGTGCGCATCCTGATAGTCGAAGACGATCGCGAAGCCGCGAGTTATATCCGCAAGGGCTTGCGCGAGAGCGGCCATGTGGCCGATCACGCCAGCGACGGCGAGGAGGGTCTGGAAATGGCCCGCGCCGCGGACTACGACGTGCTCGTCGTCGACCGCATGATGCCGCGCATGGACGGGCTCGCCATGGTGGAGACCCTGCGCGGGGAGGAGGATCGCACGCCGGTCCTCATCCTCTCCGCTCTCGGCGAGGTCGATGACCGCGTCGAGGGGCTCAAGGCCGGCGGCGACGACTATCTGGTCAAGCCCTATGCCTTTGCCGAACTCCTCGCCCGGGTCGAGGCCCTGGCCCGGCGCCGGGATCCGGAAACCGTCCGCACCAAGCTGGTGGTCGGCGATCTGGAAATGGACCTGCTGGCCCGCAAGGTCGTGCGGGACGGCGAGGAAATCCTGCTCCAGCCGCGCGAATTCCGCCTGCTGGAATTCCTCATGAAGCATTCCGGCCAGGTGGTCACACGCACCATGCTGCTGGAGAAGGTCTGGGATTACCATTTCGACCCCCAGACCAATGTGATCGACGTGCATATCTCGCGTCTGCGCTCGAAGATCGACAAACCCTTCCCGCGGGCGCTGCTGCACACCGTGCGGGGAGCCGGCTACCGCCTCCAGGCCTGATCCGGCGTGGCCCAGCGCAGAGCCGCCTTTCTCAGGACGACAGCGTTCCGGCAGACCCTCCTGTCGGCAGCGCTGTTCGCCCTGTCCAGCTTCGTCATCCTGGGCTTCGTCTATGCGGCCTCGGCGGGCATGGTGCTGCGCCGGGCCGATGCTGTGGTCGGCGACGAGGTCGAGGCGCTGGACGACCGGTTCCAGGCCGGCGGGATCGACGCCGTTCGCCTGTATATCCTTCAGCGTACCGTCGGCGGTTCGACCGACTATCTCTACCTGCTGATCCACCCGTCCGGCCGCACGCTGGGCAATCTCACCTTCCTGCCCACCGTCCAGCCCGACGAGGACGGCCGCGTACAGTTTACCTACCGGCGCCCGCCCGCCGGCGGGCCCGACGAGGACAGCGAGAAGGAAGACCGCATCGTGCGCGGGCAGATCGTCGAACTGCCCTCGGGCTACCGGCTCTTCATCGGCCTGGATGTTGACGACGAGACGCGGCTGATCTCGCGCATGCTCAATACCATCCTGGCGGCCTCGGCCCTGGCCCTGGCGCTGGGCGTGGCAGCGGGGATCTTCGTCAGCCGGCGTTTCGTGCGGCGCCTGGACAAGATCAACAATGTCGCCCGGCGCGTCCGGGCCGGCGATCTGCAGCCGCGGGCACCGCGCAACTATACCGGCGACGAGCTGGACGAGCTGTCGGAGAATTTCAACAACATGCTCGACCGGGTCGAGGCGCTGATGCATCGCATGCGCCATACCGGCGACAGTATCGCGCACGATTTGCGCACCCCGCTTACCCGCATGCGCAACCGGCTCGACGAGGCGCTGCGCGAGGATGGCGATCTGGACACGCGCGAACAGGCGCTCGAACGGGCCATCGCCGATACGGACGAGCTGCTCGGCATCTTCAACGCCATCCTGTCCCTGTCGCGGCTGGAGGCGGGTGAGAGCCGGGCCTCCATCGTCAGGCTGGATCCCGCCGATATCGCGGCCGACCTGGCCGAACTCTACGAGCCGGTGTGCGAGGATGACGGCCTGTTCTTCAATAGCGAGATCCAGCCCGGCCTGGCGATGCTGGGCGATCGCGGCCTGCTGTCCCAGGCGCTGGCGAACATCCTCGACAATGCGGTCAAATACACGCCGGAGGGCGGGGCGGTGACGCTGCGCCTGCGCGAGACCGGCGAGGGCATGATCGAGTTTTCCGTGACCGACACAGGCCCCGGCATTCCCGATGTCGACCGTGACCGGGTCGTGCAGCGCTTCGTGCGGCTGGACAATTCCCGCTCCCAGCCCGGATCGGGCCTGGGCCTGTCGCTCGTGCAGGCGATCGCCGACGTGCACAACGGCAAGTTCGAACTGAGCGAAGGCCCCGGCGTGGTCGATGGCGGCCACGGGCCCGGGCTGCGGGCCTCGCTGTGCTTCCCCAAGGCGCCGCCGGAAAAGGGCTAGGCAGCCCGATTTGCCGCCTCAGGCTTCACCTCGCGCCCGGATCGCGCCAGTTTGCGGGACATGACCGATGCGCCGATCCTTCATGACGGGCTGAACGCCCTGCCGGGACGCTCTGCACGGCGCTGCACCCATGTCTTCGAGGCCTTGCCGGAGGATGTCCGCGCGCAGGTCGCGACGGCCCGGGACTTCCTGGACACAGTGTTCGAGGCGGCACCCTATATCGCGCGTCTAGCTCAGCGGCGCCCCGCGACGCTGGCGGCCTGTGTCACGGAAACGCCGGACAATCTGATCGGCCAGGCGATCGACAATGCCCGGATTGCCGGCGAGGCGGCGCCGGATGCCGAGGCGCTGGACCGGGCCCTGCGCATGGCCAAGGCGGACGCCCATCTCGTGGTGGCCCTCGCCGATCTGGCCGGCGCCTGGGACGTGGATCGGGTGACCGGTGCGATGACGCGCTTCGCCGATGCCGCCGTGTCGGCTGCGTTGACGGGCCATGTCCGCTTTCTTGCCGGCCAGGACCGCGCCTTTGCGCCGGAAGGACCCGGCAATCCCCTGCCGGGGCTCTTCGTGCTGGCGCTGGGCAAGATGGGCACGGGCGATCTCAACTATTCCTCGGACATCGATCTCGTCGTGCTCTACGACCCCGACGCGCTGGTGCTGCCGGAGGACCAGGAGCCGCGCAAACGCCTGCCGCGTCTCGTCCAGGCGGTCACGCGCACGCTCCAGGAGGTCAGCGCCGAGGGCTATGTCTTCCGCGTCGATCTGCGCCTGCGGCCCGATCCCGGTGCGACGCCCGTGGTCATCTCCACCGAGGCCGCGCTGAACTATTACGAGAATATGGGTCAGACCTGGGAGCGCGCGGCGTGGATCAAGGCGCGGGCCTGTGCCGGCGACGTCGCGGCGGCCGAGCGCTTCCTGCGCCACATGCAACCCTTCATCTGGCGCCGCTCGCTGGACTTCGCCGCCGTGGACGATATCCGCGGCCTGGCGCGGCAGATCCAGACGGTGGGGCGCCGCGCGGAGATACGCCCGGCCGGGCACGACCTCAAACTGGGCCGGGGCGGAATTCGCGAGATCGAATTCTATGCCCAGATCCCCCAGCTCGTCTTCGGCGGGCGGAACGAGACGGTGCGCCTGCCGGCGACGCTGGATGCCCTGGCGGCCCTGGGTGAGGCCGGCGTGGTGGAAGCGGATGTCGTGATCGCCCTGAGCGAGGACTACCGCCGGCTCCGGGCCTGGGAACACCGTGTCCAGATGCGTCAGGACGAGGCGAGCCAGACCCTGCCGGAACGCGACGAGGACCGGGCGGCGATCGCCGCCATGGCGGGCTATGCCGATCTGGCCGGTTTCGAGGCCGGGGTGGAAGCCTGTTTGCGGCGTGTGCACGGCCACTTCTCCGACCAGTTCGAGGATGACGAGCCGCTGGCGTCCGAGGCGGGCTCGCTCATCCTGACCGGTGTCGAGCCGACGCCGGATACGCTGGAGACCCTGCGCAAGCTGGGTTTCACGGAGCCCGGGAAAACCTGGAGCCGTCTGCATGGCTGGGCGGCCGGGCGGGTCCGGGCGGTGCGCACGGCGCGGGCGCGCTCGCTCTTTGCCCGCATCGCGCCGCAACTGGTCGACCGCATGGCGGCGACCGGCGAGCCGGATGCGGCGCTGGTGCGTTTTGCCGCCTTCTTCGAGAACCTGCCCATGGGCGTGCAGCCGCTTTCTCTCCTGTCCAACGAGCCCGGACTGGCCGCCGATCTGGTCGCGATCATCACCCTGGCGCCGCGCATGGCGAGCGATCTGGCGCGGCGCCCGAACCTGCTCGACGCCATGCTGGACCAGCGTTTCACCGCGCCCCTGACCGAGGACGGTCCGGACGGTTTCCGGATGCTGATGGACGAGGCGATGGCGCGGGCCGGGGGATATGAGGAGGCGCTCAATGCGGCGCGCCGCCTGGTGCGCGAGGAACGCTTCCGGATCGGGGCCCAGGTCCTGCGCGGCACGGTCGGTGCGGCTGCGGCGGGGGCCGCCTTTTCCAGCATGGCGGAAACCTCCGTCGATGCCATGGCTGCCGCTGCCCGCCGGGAGACCGAACGCCGGTTCGGCGACATGCCCGGCCGTTTCGTCATTCTGGGCATGGGCAAGCTGGGCGGGCGCGAGCTCGCCTCGGACAGCGATCTGGACATCATGGTCGTCTACCAGGGCGAGGGCGATGCCCAGTCCTGGTTCGGACGCTTTGCCCAGCGCCTGATCTCCGCCCTGTCGGCGCCGACCGAGGAGGGCGAGCTGTTCGAGGTCGACATGCAATTGCGGCCCTCGGGCAAGGCCGGGCCCGTGGCGGTGAATATCGCGCGTTTCGAAGGGTATTATCCGGGCGAGGCCTGGACCTGGGAGATGATGGCGCTGACCCGGGCGCGGGTTGTGGCCGGCGATCGCGAGCTCGCCGGACGCGTCGAGGCCGCCATGCGCGCCGCGCTCACCGAACCGCGCGACGGCCGCGGTGTGCGCGAGGATGCGCTGGCCATGCGCAAACGGCTGGAAAGCGCGAAGCCGGCCCGCGGGGTCTGGGACCTCAAGGGTCGGCCCGGCGGCATCCAGGACATCGAATTCATCGCCCAGACGGGCCAGCTCATCCATGCCGCAAGGAAGGACGTGCTGCGCCCGTCGACCCGCGACGCGCTTGAGGCCCTCGCGGCGCATGGCGTGCTCGACGGGCGCGATGCCGAGCATCTCACCGCGTCGCTCGACCTTTATCTCGGCGTGCAGCAACTGGTGCGCAGCGCTCACGGCTCGGGCTTCGACCCGTCGGCTGCCAGTGCGGGCTTCGCCGACCGTCTGGCCGGGCTGGCCGGTGCGGAAGACCTGGCCGCGCTCGAACAGGCACTCGAGGCCCGGGCGGATACGGTGAGGCAGTGCTTCAGACGCCTGGTCGGAAAGATCTGACCGCCGCGACGGAATTCCCGCTCACCGGCGTTGAAGGGGCAGCGAGGTGATCAAAGACAAGGAAATTTCGTCATGAAACACTCCAAGATGATTGTTCTGCTCGCCGGTTCGACCCTGATGCTGGCGGGGGCTGCGGCCGACGCTGCGGGGCCCGGCGGCCGGGGCCATCACGGCGGCCGTGGCGGTCCCGGCGGGCACGGTCACGCGATGATGATGCTGCGTGCAGCCGACGCCAACGGCGACAACACGATCACACAGGCCGAGGTCGATGCGCTCCAGGCCGAGATGTTCGACTGGATGGACCGCAATGGCGACGGCTATCTCGACGATGCCGACCAGTCGCCGGTGCATGCCCGTCTTCGTGAGCTCCGGTCCGAAGAGCGTGCGGCGCGCGGTGATGGCGAAGGCCGCCGCTGGGGCCGCCGGGGTGGCCGCCATGGCGGACCCGGCGACGGACCGCGCCATCTGCGGGCCGATGCCGATGATGACGGCCGGGTCTCCCGCGCCGAATTCCTGGACCGCGAGACCCGCATGTTCGACCGGCTCGACGCCGACGAGAACGGTGCGGTGACGCCGGAGGAGCTGGACGCTGCGGTCGAGCGCCGTCAGGATCGCGGCTTCTGGTGGCGCGACTAGCGCTGTCGCCATGTTCGACGGACGCGGTATGGATGACGACAGACCGGCTGACGAAAGCCCGGCTTCCGGCCGCGTCCGCGAACCCGGTCGCGCTGCCCGTGATGTAACGGGCGGCGATGCGGAAGACGCGGACCTGATTGTCCGCGTCGGCCGCGGCGACCGTTCGGCGGCCCAGCGCCTGATGGCGCGCAACCTGCCGCGCATTCTCGGTCTGGCCCGGCGCATGCTGAACGACGAGATGGAAGCGGAGGACGTGGCCCAGGAGACTTTTATCCGGGTCTGGAAGGCGGCGCCGCGCTGGAAGCCCGGCCGTGCGCGCGTGTCGACCTGGGTGTGCCGGATTGCGATCAATCTGTGCTACGACCGGCTGCGCAAGCGGCGGGAGGTGCTTACCGATCGCGTCCCGGAACAGGTCGACCAGACACCGGACCAGGAAGCCGCGATGAGCCGCGCGGAAAGCGGCAACCGTATCGTCGCGGCCATGGCGCAATTGCCCGACCGGCAGCGCCAGGCGCTGGAACTCGTTCATTTCCAGGACATGAGCAATATCGATGCGGCGGACATCATGATGGTCTCGGTCGAGGCCATGGAATCCCTGCTGGCCCGTGGCCGGCGCAAGCTGAAGGCCATCCTCCTGGGGGATGCCTCCGAGCTGATGGACAGCTATACAGGGCGCACGGGTGCCCGACATGGTGCAACACAATGACGGACGAACGTTTTTTCCAGATCCTCGAGGCCTATGGCGCCGATCCGGCGCGCTGGCCGGAGGCCGAACGGGACGCGGCGCAGGCCTGGGCCGATGCGCATCCGGAGGCCGCGGCTGAGGCCCTGAGGTCCGAAGCGGCACTGGATGCCGTGCTCGGCGAGGCGGAGGCGATGCCGTCCGACCTGCTCGAACGCCGGATCATGAAGCGCTTTCCGGCGCCGGCCGGTGCCCCGCGCTGGCAGATCCCCGTCGCTGCGGCCGCGGCCCTGCTGGTCGGTGCCTTCATCGGGTTCGCCAGCGGCGCCCTGACAGCGACTGAAGACGGTGTCGAAACCACGCTTTATGCCGATGCCTATGCCGGTCTGGACGAAGACTGGATCGCGTGGCTGGGAGACGATGTGTGAAACCCTCTCTGCCCTGGATTATCGCCCTCCTGGCGTCCGTTCTGATCAATGGTGTGCTGGCCGGTTTCGTGCTTCACCGCACGGCCGACGGTCCGGACTGGAGACCCGCGGAGCATCATGACCGCGACCGTCACCGTCATGGCGGGAGGGGCGCGGGCTACGACCTGCGCGACCTCCTCTACGCCCTGCCGGATGATGTCCGGCGCGAGGCCCGCGATCGGGCCCGGGACGATATCGAGGATATTCGCGCCCTGTTCGACCAAGCCCGCGCGGCGCGGGACGATTTCGACACCGCGATGCGCGCGGAGCGGTTCGACCGGGAGGCCGCCGCCGACGCGCTCCAGCGTCTGCGGGAGGTTCGCGAGACACTGGAGCTGAACCTGCAGGAAGACGTGCTCGATCTTGTGGGCGATCTGGACGCCGAAGCGCGGGCGCGCGTGCTCGAAGAGAGCCGCGACAATCGCCGGCACCGCTCCCGGCGGGGCCATGACGGCCGGCGAGGCGACAGGCCGCCGCCCGGCGAGCCGCATCCGGACGGTCCACCCGCCGAACGACACTGACAGCACGCAATCCTGTAGGCCTGAAAGGGCGCTCGACGATGCGGCGCTAGCGGGGGTTACTTTCCGGCGGCGATGCGGGGCGTGTCGCCATCGACGAATTCGTCGTCGGCCTCGAAACCGTCTTCCGCATCCTCGTCCATCGCTTCGGACAGCAGGGCTTCGACCTTGGCGATGTCGTCATTCCCGCCGGTGTCGGTGTAGTCATCCGCCTCGATCTCGGCCAGCGCGTCCAGATCGATCGGTTCGTCCTGGCTGATCGGCATGACGACATTGACCGTCGTGCCTTCGCCCAGCTGGCTGTCGATGGTCAGCGTGCCGCCATGCAGCTCGACCAGGGATTTCGACAGGGCCAGGCCCAGGCCGGAGCCCTGGTGGCTCTTGGAGTGCTGGTTCTCGATCTGCTCGAAGGGGCGGCCCAGGCGCGGCAGGTCTTCCTGGGCAATCCCGATCCCCGTATCGGACACCTGGAAGGCCACGCCGACGCCGGAGAGGAAGCCGCGAACCGTGACGCGTCCGCCTTCGGGCGTGAACTTCACGGCGTTGGAGATCAGGTTGATCATCACCTGTTTGAAGGCGCGCGGATCGACTTCCAGCTCGGGCAGGTCCGTCACGTCAGCGCGCAATTGCAGGCGCTTCTCTTCGGCCCGGCCGCGCACGATGCGCACGCACTGCTCGATCAGGTCGCTGGCATTGGTCGGTTCCGGCTGGAGCTGCATCTTGCCGGCCTCGATCTTGGACATGTCGAGAATGTCGTTGATCAGCTCGAGCAGGTGCTGGCCGGAGGTCAGAATGTCCTTCATGTAGCCGGTGTAGCGCTCGTCGCCCAAGGGCCCGAACATCTCCTTGAGCATGATCTCGGAGAAGCCGTTGATGGCGTTCAGCGGCGTGCGCAGCTCGTGGCTCATATTGGCCAGGAATTCCGACTTGGAGCGGTTGGCTTCCTCGGCGCGGATCTTCTCCGCCTCGTATTTGCGGGCGAGATCGGCGATGCGGGCCTGGGAGCGCTTCACGTCCTCGACGGTCTTGCGCAGCTGGGCCTGGTTCTCCGTCAGCGCCGCCTCGTGATGCTTGAGATCGGTAATGTCGGCGCCCACGCTGACCATGCCGCCATCTGCGGTGGAGCGGTCGGAATAGTGAAGCCAGCGCCCGTCGGCGAGTTCGATCTCGTAGGCCGCCTTGTTCTCGGTGCCGCCATGGACCGCCTTGATGGCGCGAGCGGCGGCCTGTTCGACCGCGGCATAGCTCATGCCCGGCTTCAGCATGCCGTCTGCGAAATCGAAGGCGTCGCGGAACTTGCGGTTCCAAAGCACCAGGCGATGGCGCGAATCCCACAGCACGAAGCTTTCCGACATGGATTCCAGCGCCGCGCGCAGCCGGCTTTCCGCGGCCGCCACGCGGGCCTGGGCGCCCTTGCGTTCGGTAATATCGATGGCCACGCCGACGATGCGCGACTGGTCGCTGCCCGTGGCGCCCGGCAGGATGCGGCCGCGCATCTGCAGCCAGACGGCGGCATGGGCCGCCAGCACTTCCAGATCCACCTCGCCGCCGGTCGGCGCGCCGCGCATGGCCGCGCGCAAACGTTCGCGATCCGGCTTGGAGAACAGGCGCAGGAATTCCGCGCCGGAACATTCCACCGCCGTCTCCATGCCCAGGATGCGGGCCAGGCTGTCGGTGATGAAGACCGTGTCGGCTTCCGGGTTCCAGTCCCACACGCCGCACCGCGCGCCCTCGATGGCGACGCGGAAGCGCTGTTCGTTGTCCTCGAGCTGCTGGCGGGTGGATTTCAGCCGGCCCATCTGGGTGAAGACCAGGGCGCTCAACCCCATCGCCACGAAGATCGGCGCGATGAACATCAGCCCGTAAAAGGAGATCGTGCGGTACCAGGCGTTCTGGTTGATGCGCATGGCGCCGAGCGCATAGACGCGCAGTTCGGTGCCCGCGATCGGCGCGACGGCGAAGGTGACGCGTTCCTCGCCGAAGCGCGCATCGGAGGTCGCGCCGCCGCCTTCGCTGGCCAGCCGGTCGACATAACCCGCATCCAGGCCGAAACGGGCGGCGAGCGGCGTTCCGGCGCGCACGCTGCGCATTTGCGGGCGAATGGCCAGCATGCCGCCATTGCTGTCGGCCAGGGCCACGACGCGGTCATCACCCCAGTCCGGCAGAACCAGATCCGCTGCGAGCCGCGCCACGAAGGCGCCCACCGTGCCGTCGGAAAGCTGAACCGGAACCGCGAGAACCAGATGTGCTGCGCCGCCTTCGACGACTTCCGCCGTCAGGCCGGAGGGCGCATCCAGCGCCTGGCCGGCGATCTCGCGCAGGCCGTCGCCGGGACTGGCCGCCGCGATGGTGCGGCCGTCGGGCAGCAGGATCGCCACGTCCTCGACAATGTCGGACTCGCCGATGGCGCTGAGCCGGGCCCGCGCGGCCGGCACGATATCGCCGATCGGCGTATCGCGCAGGTCGGCGCTGGCGAAGGCGAGGGCGTAGCGGGCTTCTGCGATGCGGGCGGTGACGCGTTCGGCCAGATAGCCTGCGGCATTGGCCTGGGAGCGTTCGGCCTCGGTGATCAGCGTCTCGCGCTCCTGCTGGATCTTGACGAGGAGGATGCCGCCATAGGCGAGGGTAAAGAGCAGCACGGCCAGCACGATCCACAGCGCGCCGGTTCCGCGTTTCGATGCGCGCACGGAAGCGGACCGGGCGCCCGAGGAGGAGCCGGCCGCCTTGCCCGAAGGCGGGCGCGTATCGAACCGCATATGATTCATCGTTTCAAACTAGGGTGCGTCGGCCTGTCCTGTCGACAGTCCGCTTACCCTTCCGAGCTGGCCTGGGCCTGGGTTTCGTCGCCGTTTTCGCCCTCTGCCGCCTTCTGCCGGCTCTTGCGCCGTTCGGGCCCGTTGTAGACGGTCTTGTCCGGATCGTTGCGCCGGCGGTCCGGGCCGAAATAGCTGCGATTGCGGATAAAGGGGCGCGGTTCGTTGATCACGGCCGCGATCTTGGAGAACATCTCTTTCGCGGTGATCGGCTTGCAGCAGAATTCCGTCACCCCGGCATCGCGGGCCGCTTCCACCTTGGAGCGCTCGGAATAGGCGCTCAGCATGATGATCGGCACCAGCGGATTGGGGCTGTCGTCGGCGGTGCGCACCAGTCGGACGAAGTCGAGCCCGTCGAGAATGTCCATCTGGTAGTCGGTGACAATGATGTCGATCGAGTCCGAACGCACCAGGTCGAAGGCTTCCGCCGGGTCGCGCGACTCGTGGATCTGCTTGATCCCGAAGCCGTGCAGGATCGTCCGCAGGATGGTCAGCATGTAGTTGTTGTCGTCGACGATCAGTGTCCGGACGCGGCGGAAATCTGCGGCCATTGGGGCGGTCTCGTGTCTGCGATCAGGCGGCTCGCGTGGGGTTGATTCGCGAGTCCTTCAGCGTTTCTAGCGGAACAGGCTTACCGAAATAGAAACCCTGTCCGTAACGAACACCCATCGACTGCATCAGTTTCGCCGTTGCTTCGGTTTCGATCATTTCCGCGACCGTGTCGGTTTCCAGCGCCCGGCACAGATCGATCACGCCGCGCAGCAGGATCGTGTCACGCTCGGAGCGCCGGGCGTTGCGGATGTAGGACCCGTCGATCTTCACCACGTCCGCCGGGAAATCGCGCAGATAGTGGAAGCCGGCCGAACCGGCGCCGAAATCGTCCAGGCAGACGGCATGGCCGCGCTCGCGGATCTTGGCGATGATATTGTTGGCCGCCTTGACGTTCTTCACCGAGGCCGTTTCGGTCAGCTCGAACGTCAGACGGCTGCGGTCGATCTTGAGGTCGGCGAGCAGGGCCAGGAATTTCTTCGCCCAGGCCATGTTGGTGAGGGATTTGCCTGACAGATTCACGGCCAGGGCGGGGCGGTCGTAATCCTCACGCAGGAACTGGGCTGCGATCTCGGTCATCGTGTAGTCGATATCGTAGATCAGGCCGGTGCTTTCGGCGAAACCGACGCTGTCCTCCACGGGGCGTCCGCCGGGCAGGCGCAGCAGCAGCTCGTAATGGTGGATCCGGCCGGTTTCCAGATCGACGACGGGCTGGGCATGGGGCTCCACGACGCGGCCGGCGATCGTCGTGCGCAATTCGGTCATTCGCCGGCGGGTTTCCTGCATCATGCGCTCGGCGGTTTCCTGCAGGCTGATCACATCGAGGGCCCTGCCGCTGTTGGCCGCCTCGTTGACGGCATGCAGGAAGGCCTGCACGGCGACTTCCGGTTCCAGTTCCGGAGCGTCGCAGACGGTCTCGATGCGCACATCGGCCTCGGCAAGGTCGAACCCCTTCAGGGTCGCGGCGATTTCCGCGCGCAGGGCCTCCAGATCGGCGGAACGGGCATGGATGAGCGCCGTGCGCTGAGCGTCGACCTGGCGGGCGATCCCGTCATCGCCGATCGACAGGGCGCAGGAGGCCGCCATGGAGCTGCGGAGCTGCTGCGCGCGGTCCGTTCCGATCAGGCGGTCGATATCGTCGCCGGCATCGATGCGCAGAACGGACATGGCCATGTCGGTACCCGCCTCGCGGGCCGTGGCGATGGCGCTGCGGGCGCTGCGTTCGAAGGCCTGGGGGTCGACATCGTCGGGCGCATGCACGGCATTGAAGGCGATCGACCAGCGGACCCGGTCGTCCTCGCCCAGCGTCCAGCCGCTGAGCTGGGCTTCGCGCCCGTCTATCGTGATGCGAACGGGGCCGAGCCGGTGGCCCGCTTTCAGCCTCCTGACGAGGGCCTTGAGTATGGGGCGGGAGGTGCGGTCGATCCGGCTTTCCAGCGGGTCGCCGACACCCTCCGAATCCGCGCCGTCCGGTCCCGGCCGCAGCGCCGCGACGGCACCGGCCAGATAGGTGATCCGGCACGCCCGGTCCGTTTCCACGAGAATGTCAGCGGACGCGAAAGCAAAGGAAAGAAAGCGGTTTCTCTGTTCTATCAGCGACATGAAATAAGCCCGACCTTTCAGCGCAGATCGTTCAGTTTCAGGTCGAAATGTTAGAAGGCCATTAAAGTTTTACCGGTCCTTCAGGCGGCTTGTCGCGAACCGCTGTTATCCTTACCCGCAGGTTTGATGTTGACTTCCTTGAGGATTTGACTGGCCCGTCGGCTCAGCTCGGCTAATGCGGGCGGCATTTCACCGTCCTCGCCGGCCAGCTTGGCCAGGGTCTCGGCCACGCCCATCAGATGCGGCGCATGGGCGATGAGGCGGGCCTGGGACTCGATGCGCGACGGGTCGCGATCGTATTCGGCCGCCGGCACGCGCCAGCCACCCCAATCCATCGTTTCCGTGACGATGACCGGAAATGTGCCGGGATAGGGGTGATGCGCGCATTCCTCGATGGACTGCCACTTGTTCTTGGCGCGCAGGACGCGCCAGTTTCCGGCATCCAGTTCGTCGGTTTGCTCGGCGGCAAGTTCGTCGGCCGTGAAGTCGCGGCCCAGGCCGCAGTCGTAGAAGACCCGGACGGGCTCCTCGACATCCTTCACCCATTGCGGCTTGACCTGTTCGACCAGCGCCCAGGTGCCGACCGGACGGACGAAGACCCGCTGATGCTTGTGATAGATTGCCTTGGCCATGATGCGCCTCCCTCACGAAACAGGAAATCATGCGTGCATTGAGATGGCGTGAAACGAACAGATCGAATTTGAACGGATTGCGCCGCGGGACTTGGAGCCGGCGAAACTCCGCGCTATGTGGCGCGCATGAACGCAGTAACCGCCCCCGACCGGCGCTTGTCCGTGGCGCCGATGATGGACTGGACCGACCGGCATTGCCGGGCGTTCCATCGCGTCGTGACGAAGCGGGCGCTGCTGTACACCGAAATGGCCGTCGACAAGGCGGTGATCCATGGCGACCGGGACAAGCTGATCGGGTTCGATCCGGCCGAGCATCCCGTGGCTATCCAGCTGGGCGGGTCCGATCCGTCGGATCTGGCCGCGGCCAGCCGGATCGCCGAGGGCTTCGGCTATGCCGAGATCAATCTCAATGTCGGCTGCCCGTCCGACCGGGTCCAGTCGGGCCGGTTCGGGGCCTGCCTGATGCAGGAACCGGCGCTCGTCGCCGAGTGCGTGAGCGCGATGCGGGACGCCGTGTCGGTGCCGGTCACGGTGAAGTGCCGCATCGGTGTGGACGAGCAGGAGCCGGAGGTCGCGCTGTTCGCCTTCGTCGACACGGTCGCCGCGGCGGGCGTTTCCAGCTTTACCGTCCATGCCCGCAAGGCCTGGCTGAAAGGCCTGAGCCCGAAGGAAAACCGCACCGTGCCGCCGCTCGACTATGATCTGGTGCGCCGGCTCAAGGCCGAACGTCCCGGGCTGGAAATCATCCTCAATGGGGGGCTGGAAACGCTGGACCAGGGGCTGGCGGAGAGCGAAACGCTCGACGGCATGATGCTGGGCCGCGCCGCCTACCACACGCCCTGGGTTCTCGCCGAGGCGGACAGCCGCCTGTTCGGCGCCAGCGATCCCGTCGCGACCCGGCCCGAAGCGGTCGAGGCGTACCGGCCCTATCTGGCCCGGCAGCTGGAGACAGGCACGCGTCTGCACGACATGACGCGCCACATGCTCGGCCTGTTCGCCGGCCAGCCCGGTGCACGCCTGTGGCGGCGCATCCTGTCGGAAAAGGCGCCGAAGCGGGGTGCCGGGCTCGAGGTAATCGACGAGGCTCTGGCGGCGGTCGTGCCGCGCGACGAGGCGGCATAGTCATGCAGGACATCTGGGTACTGGTGCTGGCCATGGCGGCCACGGGAGCGTTTGCGGGCCTGATCGCCGGCATGTTCGGTATTGGCGGCGGCATTGTCATGGTGCCCGCGCTGTTCTTCGCCTTCAATTCGCTGGGCTATGACGATCCGCGCGTGATGCACGTGGCCGTCGGCACGTCGCTGGCCGTGATCGTGGCGACCTCGCTGCGCAGCGTATCGGCCCATGCCAAGCGCGGCGCTGTCGATTTCAAGGTCCTGCGCGAATGGGCCCCCTGGATCGTGATCGGCACGCTGCTCGGTTCCGTGATCGCGCATTACCTGTCCGGACGGACCCTGACCGGCTTGTTCGGCGGCATGGCGATGCTGCTCTCGCTGCAATTCTTCTTCGGACGGCCGGACTGGTCGCTGCGCGAGGACATGCCCGGGGGCGTGGCCCGCGTCGGTCTGGGCGGCACGATCGGCATTCTATCGGCGCTGATGGGGATCGGCGGGGGCGTGTTCGGCGTCACCCTGATGACACTGTGCGGCAAGCCCATCCACAAGGCCGTCGCCACGGCGGCGGGCTTCGGCGTCGCCATCGGGGCGCCGGGCGCGATCGGCTTCATTGCCAATGGCTGGGGCGAGGATGTCGTGCCCTGGTCGCTGGGCTATGTGAACCTGCCCGGCTTTGCGCTGCTGGCGAGCTGCGCCTTCTTCGTCGCGCCGCTGGGGGCCAAGCTGGCCCACGAACTGCCGGAGAAAACCCTCAAGCGCCTGTTCGCCGTGGGGCTGGTCATTGTCGGTTTCATGCTGGTCCGCGAGGCGGTGGCCGGCGGCTAGGGCTGCAGGATCAGCCGGTCCTCGCGGATCTCCAGCGAGCTGAAGCGCTCCAGAACGGACATGCCCATCAGCGACTGGCGGCTGCCGCGCAGCACAAGCGCCGGAATGGTCTCGAACTCATGCCCGGCGATCTCGAGCCGGCGCACCATGACGCCGGCGGCCATGGTCTGACCGGCTGCGGTGGAGACCGGGTGAACGAAATCGAGCGCCTCGACGCGGATGCCGACACGGCGCGCGTCGTCCAGGCTGAGCGCCAGCACGCTGGCCCCCGTATCGACCAGGAAATTGACCGAGGCGCCATTGATCGCGGCATCCATGTAGTAATGCCCGTCGGCATGGCGATCGAGCACGATCTCGCCGTCCGCCGGCAGGCGGGTGACGGCGTCGGCCATGCGGTCCGGCGGGCCGGTATCGCCCCAGATACGGCGGTATTGCCAGTCGTCATAGTCGCGGTCGATGACCGGTATGGCCACGATGACGATGATTACGCTGAGCCAGGCGATCAGGTTGCGGTGGCGCGCTCCGGGCGGGGCGAAGCCCGCGCCGACCAGGGCGAAGAGGAGAAGCGCAACGACCAGGACGGCCAGGGTCAGGCGCAGGGGCGGTGCCACCGCATCCTGCACCGGCCAGGCGGCGAGCCGCAGGGCAAGAAGGCCTGCACCGGCGAGCAGGGCCGGGCGGGCCAGACGGGCCATCCATCGGGGCATGCCTGTCGCTCTCCTTCGCCGTCAGCGCCTGGGGGCGGCTTTCCTGTCGCGGCCCTCGCGATAGCCGGCCTCCCGGCCCGGAAGGGCTTCGAGGATCGCCTCGCGCTCGGCATCGGTATAGCGCGTCCAGCGGCCCAGCTCCTCCATCGTGCGGAAACAGCCCACGCAGATCTCCGCCTCGGGGTCGACGAAGCAGACTTTCACACAGGGCGACTTGATCGGTGCACGGCTCATGGCACCGCAGCATTTCCTGCTGCCGGAGTTGAGGCAAGTGCTTGCGGCTGCGGGGGCTCGCGGAATATGGTCCGGCCTTTCACCGCTGGGGACTTTCATGGACGATCTGGTGCTGCAGGCCCGCAGCTTCGCGGGACTTTTTGCCCTGGCGGGCGTGGCGTGGCTGCTCGGGCCCCGTCAGAAGGTCTCCATCGTCCTGCTGGTCGGCGCCATCGGCCTGCAATTGCTGATCGCCTGGCTGCTCTACTCCCTCGCGCCCTTCCGCGCCTTCCTGCAATCGCTGACCGGCGTCGTCGCCGTGCTGCAGGAAGTCACGAATGAAGGCGCGCAGTTCGTCTTCGGCTATCTGGCCGGCGGGCGGATGCCCTTCGAGGTCGACGCGGAGAATGCCGACGGGCTGTTCATCTTCGCCTTCCAGGCCCTGCCCATGGTGATCGTGCTGTCGGCCCTGTCGGCGCTGTTGTGGCGCTGGCGCCTGCTGGAATTCCTGGTGCGCGGCTTTGCCGCCGCCTTCCGCCGCCTGCTCAACCTGTCCGGTTCGGCCAGCCTGGGCGCTGCGGCCAACATCTTCCTGGGCATGACGGAAAGCCCGGTGCTGATCCGGCCGCGCCTGCCGGAGATGACGCGCTCGGACCTTTTCCTGATCATGACGGTGGGCTTTTCCACCGTGGCGGGCTCGGTGATGGCGCTCTATGTCAGCCAGCTCTCCGACGTGATCGACGGCGCGGCGGGCCACATCTTCACCGCCTCGCTGATCTCGGTGCCCGCCGCCGTGCTGCTGTCGCGCCTGATGATGCCGGCCGAGCCGGTCTCCGAAGAGGCGCTGCAGAAGGAAAAGATCCCCACGCCGATCTATCATTCCTCCATGGACGCGCTGACGACCGGGGTGTCCGACGGTATCCGGCTCTATTTCAACATCATCTTCATGCTGCTCGTCTTCACCGCGCTGGTCGCCCTGGTGAATGTCCTGCTGGGCCTCTTCCCGGACGTTTTCGGTGCGCCGCTGTCCGTCGACCGCGTCCTGGGCTGGGCCTTCGCGCCGATCGTCTGGCTGGCCGGCATTCCCTGGTCCGAGGCGACCCAGGCGGGATCGCTGATGGGGCTGAAGACGGCGCTCAACGAGGTCTATGCCTATGACCGGCTCTCCCAGGTAGGCGGCGAGCTGACCGACCGCACGCGCCTGATCATGACCTACGCGCTGTGCGGTTTCGCCAACTTCTCCTCGGTGGGCATCCTGACCGGCGGTCTGGTCGCCATCGCGCCGTCGCGGCGCGAGGACATCCTGCAGCTGGCGCCGCGGGCGCTGGTCTCCGGCACGCTGGCCACGCTGATGACGGGGGCGGCCGTGGGCGCGCTGCCGGCCGGGCTGTTCGGCTAGTCGCCGCGCTTCGGCCAGAGTTTCGAGCGCAGCCAGCCCACGGTCGAATTGCCTTTCAGTGCCTCGTGATAGGCGGCGTCGAAAAAGCGCTCCAGACCCTCCGCGTCGGCGTAGAGATCGCTGCGCGTCTTCATCGGCGCGTCCGGATCGATCCGCCGGATCACTTTCGCCGGATTGCCGGCGACGACGGTCCAGGGCTCCACATCGTGGACCACGACAGAGCGGGCGCCGACGACGGAATTCTCGCCGATCGTCACGCCCTTTCCCACGAAGGCGCCGTCGCCGATCCAGACATTGCGCTCCAGCTTCACCGGCTTCCACTCCGGATCGGGATCGACCCGGTCGTGGATGGAATGCCAGTCGCAATCGGAGATCGTCGCCTTGTTGGCGATCAGGCAGTCGTCTCCGATCTCGATCAGGCCCGCCGCGAGGATGCGCGTGCCGCCGGCCATGAAGACATGGTCGCCGATCTCGATCCGGCCCGACTGCGTCTGCGGCGACCAGACCGTCAGGCGCACGGGATCGGCGCGGTTGGTGACGATGTGCAGCCGTTCGCCGGCGCGGATATTCGGGCCGAACACCTCGACATTCCACGGCCGCACGACTTTCGGCTCCGGGCCCAGCGCCGCGAAGTGGGGGGCCAGGAAGTGGCGCGTCCAGGCGTTCTCGAACCGTTCCCAGAGGCGGTGCATCCAGTAGGGGCGGTGATCGCGATGCATCGGGGCCTCGGGCGATGGCTTTTCGACTTGCCGCCGGCGGATGCGGCGGGAATGCTGGGCGTAATCAGACAACAACACGCGCCGCCTGTCTTGGCCCTCATGCAGGATGGCATGCAGGGCGGCCCGGCGGGAGGGACGATATGGACCACAAGGTGGAAATGACGGCCGAGGCGGTAAGTGCCTATCTGGACGAGGTGTTTCCGGCCTGGAGTTCGGGCGGGCTGAGCATCCGGTCCATCGAACCGGGCCGGGCGACGATCGGGCTGGATGCGGGCGAGGGGCATCTGCGCCCGGGCGGCACGGTCAACGGGCCGGCCCTGTTCACCCTGGCCGATTTCGCCGCCTATGCGGTGATCCTGGGACATGTCGGCAAGCAGGCCCTGGCGGTGACCACAAACCTGTCGATCAACTTCCTGCGCAAGGCGCCGCCGGGGCCCGTGGTCGGGCATTGCCGCCTGCTGAAACTGGGCAAGCGCCTGGCGGTCACCGACTGCGATATCACCGCGGCCGGCAGCGGGGACTTGATTGCCGAGGCCCATGCGACCTATTCCCTGCCGCCAACCAAGGCGTGAGAGACCCGATGAGCGAAGACACCGGCAACGACCCGATCGAGGCGGCCATCCTGAAACTGGTCGCCGAGGCGCCGCAGGGCCGCTCCGTCTCGCCGGCCGATGTGGCCAAGGCGGTCGATCCGGAGCGCTTCAACCGCCAGTTCGGTCATGTGCGCCAGGCGGCGATCCGGCTGGCCAAGCGGGGCGAGGTGACGATCCTGCGCAAGGGCAAGCCGGTGGAGGATCCGGAGAATTTCAAGGGAGTCTGGCGGATTGGCCGCGCCTGATCTGGACAGTCTTCTCGCCGAGATCCGGGCCTGCCGCGTCTGTGCGCAGGCCATGCCGCACGAGCCGCGGCCGGTGATCCGGGCGGCCCCGACGGCGCGCATCCTGATCGTCGGCCAGGCGCCGGGCACGCGGGTGCACGCCTCGGGCAAACCCTTCACCGATCCTTCCGGCGACCGGCTGCGCGAGTGGATGGGGGTGGACGAGGACACCTTCTACGACACGTCGCGCATCGCCATCGCGCCGATGGGCTTCTGCTTTCCCGGCCTGGACGCCAAGGGCGGCGACCGGCCGCCGCGCCGCGAGTGCGCGCCGCTCTGGCAGGCGCGGGTGCGCGAGGCCCTGCCGGCGGTGCGGCTGACCCTGCTGGTCGGCCAGTATGCCCAGCGCTTCCATCTGGGTTCGCGCATGCAGCAAACGCTCACGGAAACAGTCCGCCGGGCCGAGGATTACGGGCCGGATTTTCTGCCGCTCCCCCACCCGTCCTGGCGAAATAATGCCTGGCTCAGGAAAAATCCGTGGTTTGGGGCAAAAATTCTCCCCATGTTGCGGCGCCGCATGAAAGAAATATTACTCTGAGCGGATTTCGGGGTGTTTTCGAGCGCTTGTGTGGAAGGGCTTGAAAGGGTATTCCCACGCCCGATCTCGCAGCTCCCCCGGGCTGCCACCGCTATAAAGGGTATGTCCGTAATGAGTGTTTTCGAGCACGCGTCGTTCGACAATCACGAGAAAATCCTTTTCGCCACCGATGAGACGACCGGCCTGAAGGCCATCATCGGCGTGCACTCCACGGCCAGCGGGCCGGCCTGCGGCGGCTGCCGCATGTGGTCCTACCCCAATTCGGAAGCGGCCCTGACCGATGCGCTCCGCCTGTCCCAGGGCATGAGCTACAAGAATATCATGGCCGACCTGCCCATCGGCGGCGGCAAGTCCGTCATCATGAAGCCGGACGGCGCCTTCGACCGCCAGGCCCTGTTCGAGGCCTTCGGCCGCGCCGTGGAAAGCCTGAACGGCGAATACACCACCGCCGAGGATGTCGGCGTGAGCCCGGACGACATGATGGCCGTGCGCCGCTCCACCGAGCACGTCGTCGGCCTGCCGGAAGGCAAGGACGCCTCGGGCGACCCCTCGCCGGTGACCGCCGACGGCGTCTTCCGCGGCATCCAGGTCTGCGCCGAGCGCGGCCTGGGCAAGCGCGACCTTTCCGGCGTGAAGATCGCCATCCAGGGCGCCGCCGGCCATGTCGGCACCTATCTCGCCGGCCACCTGGCGAAGGCCGGGGCCGAGCTCTTCGTCACCGACATCAACCAGGACGGTCTGGAAAAGCTGAAGGCCGACTACGGCGCCACCATCGTCGGTCTCGACGAGATCTACGACCAGGATGTCGACGTCTTCGCCCCGTGCGCCCTGGGCGCCGTGATCAATCCGGACACGATCGACCGCATCAAGGCGAAGATCATCGCCGGTGCCGCCAACAACCAGCTCTCCACCCGCGAGATGGGCGAAGAAGTGCTCAAGCGCGGCATCGTCTACGCGCCGGACTATGTCATCAATGCCGGCGGCATCATCAATGTGATGGGCGAGATCGCCGGCAACTTCAATCCGGAATGGGTGAAGGGCAAGCTGGACGGTCTGGAAGCCACGCTGGGCGAGATCCTCGACCAGTCCAGCGACGAAGGCCGCCCCTCCAACATCATCGCCGACGAAATCGCCCGCCAGCGGATTGAAGAGAAGCGCGCCGCGAAGATGAGCAAGGTGGCTTAGGTTTTCGCGCCGGACGCCTGAGGGTGTCCGGGGTTTTGATGGGGAATTTGATCTGCCGCGCCCGCCTGGGTGCGGCAGATTTTTTTGTGCTCGCGGCGGTTTAGGGAAAATAAAGATCCTCGTTGAGCAGCGTTGTATTTCGTGGAAAATTATCGTTATTTTTTAGAAAATTGTTAAATTTTTTATCCGAAGAGAAATTTTTAAATTCCTATGGTGTATTTTCAGTGTTCTGCATTTTTATTTTCGTGCCGATTGAATTCTGTTGCGCTGTTCTATGAGTGAGGTAATAAGTTTGTCTACCTTCGTGTGGGGGCGCGAGGCATCTGCCGCTTGAATTTGCAATCTACATGCAGCGGCATTTTCCATCGCAACATCCGTCAAGTGCTTTATTTCGTCATAAACGCCATCCTTTGCTTTAAAGTACCCTGTAAATGGTGGGTATCGTTTTAGCTCAGTGATCACCTGATTGGCATTCTCAAAAGCGCGAGTGGTACGTGTGACATGCAGCAAGAGCCAGTACTCAAAGCACGGGTCCGACGGAATGGCCGTAATAATGCGATCCGTACGGCACTCCTCTATTGCGGGCTGGAAGCAATCAAATTGATCTCGGTCAAACAATAAATAAACTTTATCGGGTCCATTCTGCCCTGCCCTTGATATCTCTCTTTTCGCTTTTTCCAGCAAAGAGCTTGGGGCTGTCCGAGAGCCAACTTTTCTAACGCTAATGTTCCCGAGGCCCAAATCCCTTTTTAGGCCGTTGACGTACAGCGGCTCAGTTTTTTCACCCTCCGCGTACACCCAGATAACGTCCAGTTCAGGCGAGGTTCCTTGCTTGCGTCTGAAGTTTCTATTTCTGCGGCGGCGTGTCATTGGTATCGCTGAAGTCAAAGGCCCGTTGATGTTCCTCAAACAGCTCTCGTTCGAACTGCATGGTGCGCGGCACGGCGCCATACCTTCCAGCTAGGTAATTGCGCTGGAAAAGGCTGCCTTTCCGCGGAGCGAAATTCGTTAACGGATAATAGACGCTAGATCCATTTTCGAGCTTGTCGCAAAACCAAACTTGGTCGCGTTCCAGGATTTGTCCGCTCAAGATCGAAGAGTCGTGAGACGTAAATATTATCTGAGCTCCATTGGTGTTGATGCTGCTATCCATGAAGACGGACACAACTGCTCGCAGGGCGGTTGGGTGAAGCGAGTTCTGCAACTCATCGACGACGAGACAGTAGCCCATGGAGATTGTTTCAATCCAAGGGCCGGCCAGTTTAAAGAGCATTCGCGTGCCCGTGGACTCTCCTTCAATTGGCAGGCGAACCACCGAACCATCTCGCGTTGCAAGCTCGAAGTCTACATCGTACTTCGTGATTTTACCTGTGTCGTCCGCATGAAGGTCGTGGAAGCTAATTGGGGCCCCGCGCGCGCCTGAGTGGTCGACAACTTCCTCCGGGCTTTCGAACGTAAATTTTTGGGCAGATATGCCGTTCACGGCAACGCCGGTAGAGCGCAGAAATCGTACCACGTGGTCTGCGTCTTCCGGGTCGTTCAGGTGGTTGCAGGTGACGCTGTCAATAAACTCATTTACTCGACCGATTATGCGAAGGTAATATGCTATCCACTCATGAGGAGGAGATAACTCTTCTGAATTGTGGTTAGCGGCGACTGAAAGAAAGAGTTGATTTTCATTTGTTGATCTCTTTAAGAATTCTTTTTGTCCAGAAACTGAATCGCCGATCTCCCATTGATAGGCGGAGTCTTTTTTGTAATGTCGCTCAAATAGCAGACGCTCTCGTGCTCTTGGTTTCGCGCTTCTCGCATACAGAGATTCTGACCAAATCCGGTCAGCATCCAGGGAAAAGGCGTAGTCGTATATTTCGCCTTTAAACAAGAACACAAAGCCAAATGACGTGGGGCTCATGGACAGTTTTGGGCATAGCCGATGTGGCTGATAAGGGAGCTTGCTCTTACGTCCCCAGCCTCCAAAAGATTTTTGGACGATCATCTGGGCAGACCGCATAGCGTCTATCAAGTTCGATTTGCCCG
This sequence comes from Pseudomonadota bacterium, assembly GCA_034659015.1. Classification (GTDB taxonomy): domain Bacteria; phylum Pseudomonadota; class Alphaproteobacteria; order Caulobacterales; family Maricaulaceae; genus Maricaulis. The sequence continues at coordinate 169,322 of JAYEGL010000002.1, forward strand.
AGCCGTTTGGCCCAAACATGCATGCTGCGCTGACTACGTGCTCGATGGCGGACGAGTTTGTTGAAAGCGTTGTTTCCGAGCGCTTGGATGCGCTCATGCTGAAGGTTTGAGGTTCTGCTATGGACCTGTAGTTGGCCACGGTAAATTCAATCAACACCGTCGCTCTCCCGTTTTGATGCCAGATTTCTGCATCTTTCCGTCATTATATTCGGTTAAACCCCTCGCTGGATAGGAGTCATGTGAAAATTTGGCTGGTCACAGAAATCGCTGACGATTTTAGCACTCCAGCTTGGGATAGAGCGTGCTTGATTGATAAATTTGGTTGCCTTCGCATAGACCGGCTTGAGCATTGGTCGGGTGAACAAAACTGATGAGGCTCTGAGCCCCCTCAAGCCCCCACCACAGTCACAAACGCCTCGTCCAGCGCCACATCCACCCTGTCCCCCACAGCCAGCTGGGACGGCACCGGCGTGTGCGTCGTGAAGCTCTGGCCTGCGCCGTCCTCGATGGTGAAGGCCAGGTGCGTGCCCGCCGAGCGGCGGCGGGTGATGGTGAAGGCGCCGTCGGGTGACGGGGTGAGGCGGATCGCCTGGGGTCTCACCAGCACGTAGACGGTGCAGCCGTTCTTGAAGTCCGGCGTAGCGATCTGGCCCAGCGGGGTGTCGGCGGCGCCGGCTTTCACGAAGGCGTGGATCACCTCGATATCGCCCAGAAGGCGGGCGGCGGTGACGCTTTTCGGGTGCAGCCAGACCTCTTCCGGCGCGCCGGTCTGGATGACGCGGCCCTGGTCCATCAGGGCCAGCGCGTCGGCGACGGCCATGGCCTCGTCGGCGTCGTGGGTGACCAGGAGGGCCGTGGCGCCGGCCTGGCGCAGCGTGTCGACCGTGCGGTCGCGCAAGTCCTGGCGCAGGCGGCGGTCGAGGCCGGAAAACGGCTCGTCCAGCAGCACGATGGCGGGCGAGGGGGCGAGGGCGCGGGCCAGGGCGACGCGCTGCTGTTCGCCGCCGGAGAGCTCGTGCGGATAGGCATTGGCCTTGTGGCCGAGCTCGGCGGCTTCCAGCTGGGCCTGGGCGATGGCCTTGGCGTCCGGCCCCTTCAGGCCGAAGGCGACATTGGCCAGGGCGGTGAGATGCGGAAACAGGGCATAGTCCTGGAAAACCATGCCGACACGCCGCTTTTCCGGGGCGAGATGTTGACCGGGGCCTGTCCATATCGTGTCGCCGAGGCGGATCTCGCCGCCGTCCAGCCGTTCCAGCCCGGCAATGGCCCGCAGGAGCGTGGACTTGCCGCTGCCGGAGGGGCCCAGCAGGGCGGTCGTGCGGCCTGGCGCCAGATCGAGATCGGCACCGGCCAGGGCGGCCGTGTCCTGGCTGTAGTGCCGCTGCGCGCCGCGAATGCGCAAACCCGTAGGCGTGTCCGTCATGCCGTCCCCGAAGAAGATCCCGTGCGGGAGAGGTAGCGGGCCACGAAGATCATGGGAAGCAGGGCGACCAGCGGAATCAGGAGCGAGGGCAGTGCCGCCTCGCCCAGGCGTTCGTCGCTGGCATAGTTGTGGGCGATGATGGCGAGCGTGTCGTAGTTGAAGGGGCGCAGGATCATCGTCGCCGGCAATTCCTTGAGCACTTCCACGAAAACCAGCAGGCCGGCCGAGGTGATGCCCGCGGCGATCAGCGGCCAGTGCACGCGGCGCACCGTCTCGCCGCGCGTGGCGCCCAGCGTGCGGGCGGCGCCGTCGAGCGCGGGCGTGACGCGCGCCAGGGCGGCTTCGGACGGGCCGATCGCGGCGGCGGCGAAACGCGAGAGATAGGCGAAGATCAGGGCCGCCGCCCCGCCGGTCAGCAGGATGGGGAAGACGTTGCCCGTCAGCCGCTCCCAGGCCGGGTCGATCAGCGCCTGGGTGCCCGAGAGGATGGCGATCACCCCCACGGCGGCCACCGCGCCGGGCACGGCATAGCCCAGTCCGGCCGCGCGGGCCGAGGCGGTGGCGATGACGGTGCGGCCGCGCAGGGCATAGGCGGTCGACAGGCCGAGACCGGCGGCGAGGACGGCGCTGATCGTGGCCAGGGTAAGGCTGTGCCAGCTGGCTGCGAACAGGCCCGGGGCCGGCAATTCGTTGAGGGCCAGCCAGCCCAGCCGGGCGAGCGGGATGACCAGGCCCAGCGTCAGCGGGGCGAGGCAGGCCGCCAGCGCGGCCAGGCCCTGCAGGCGCGGCAGGTGAAAGCGCGGCGCGGGGCGATGGCGGCCGGAGGCGGTGTGGGAACGCGCGCGGCTGCGCTGGGCCCGTTCCAGGCCGAAGATGAGAAGGGCGACGGCCACGAGGATAAGCGACAGCCGTGCCGCGTCGACCAGCGAACCCGCCCCGCTCCAGGCGCGCACCAGGCCGATCGAGAGCGTCGGCGCGCCGAGATAGGAGACGGTGCCATAGTCCGCCAGGCTTTCCATGACGACCAGCGCCAGGCCGGCCGCCAGGGCGGGCCGGGCCATGGGCAGGGAGGTGCGCAGGAAGGCCGAGACGGGTCCCGCGCCCAGCGTGCGGGCGGCGTGATAGGCGTCGGCCGACTGGCCGGTGAAAGTGTCGCGCGCCAGCAGGTAGACATAGGGGTAGAGAACGAGGGCGAACATCAGCCCGGAGCCCCAGGCCCCGCGCACGGTGGGGAAGAGCCCGGCCGTGGCGTTGTGGAGCGGTCCGCCGGCCTGGCTGAGATCGAGCCAGGCATAGGCGGCGACATAGGCCGGCACGGCCAGGGGCAGGATCAGCACCCAGCTGAGCACGGACCGGCCGGGAAACTCCGCGCGCGCCACCAGCCAGCCCAGGACCGTGCCGATCAGTCCCGCCCCGCCGGCCGCGATCAGACCGACGAAGAGCGAGTTCATGAGGTAGACGGGCAGGCGGGTGCGCGCGAGGTGTACGAGATAATCGCCCGTCTCGCCGGTCACGGCGATCCAGGCGACGGCAAAGACCGGCGCCGCGCAGACGAGCGCTGCCAGGATCGCAAGCCCTGTGGCGCGATCCGGCAGCAAACCTCCCTGGGCGGCCGGACTCACTGCCAGCCGACGCGGTCGAAGATGCGCTGGGCCGTGGCGTTGTGATCGCCCAGCTCGGAGACGTTCCGCTCGTCGGCCCGGAAGGGCAGCATGGCCTCCAGGGTCGGATTGTCCCATTCCACGCCGTCGACGACCGGGATCTCGTTGGTCATCTCGGCGAACATGCGCTGGGCCTCGTCGGTCAGGAAGAAGGCGATCAGCGCGCGGGCCTCGTCAGGATGCGGCGCGTTGGCGGCGATGCCGGCGCCGGAGATGTTGATGTGGGCGCCCGACGTCTCCTGGTTCGGGAAGAAGAGGGTGACGGCGTCGGCGGCAGCGCGGTTGGCGGCCTCGCCGGAATTCTGCATCAGCGCATAATAATAGTGGTTCGTGATCGCCACATCGCAATCGCCGGCGGCCACGCCGATGATCTGGGTGATGTCGCCGCCCTGGGGCGGGCGGGCCATGTTGTCCACCACGCCGGCGGCCCAGGCTTCGGCTTCCGCTTCGCCCAGCCGCGCCACGATCGAGGCGAGGAGCGACTGGTTGTAGGCATTGCCGCTTTCGCGCACGCAGATCCGGTCGTCCCAACGCGGATCGGCGAGATCTTCATAGGTCTCGATCTCGCCCGGTTCGACGCGCTGGTTCGAATAGGCGATCACGCGGGCCCGCTGGGCCAGGGCGATCCAGTAGCCTTGCGGATCGACGAGATTGTCGGCGATGGCCGGAGCGAATTCGGAGAAATCGGTCTGGGCGAACAGGCCGGCTTCCTCGGCGCGGTGAAGACGCGCGGCGTCGACGGTGATGATGACATCGGCCGGGCTGCGCGGACCGTCGGCGCGGACCCGCTCGATGAGCTGGTCGCCATTGGCCTCGATCAGGTTGACCTCGATGCCCGTCTGCTCGGTGAAGGCCGCGAAGATCGCCGCGTCGCTGCGGTAGTGCCGCGCACTGTAGACGTTCACCACACGCGATTCGTCCGTCTGCGCGCCGGCCTCGTTGCCGCCGGTTTCCGGTTGCGAGCAGGCGGCCGCGAAGACGCTCAGCGCGCCGGCGGCCAGGAGCTTGGCATATTTCATGAGTCACCCGTTGTCCTTGCAATCGGACCATCCCTGCCACTCTTGCGAATGTTTCGCAAGTTAGGTCTGCAGAATCCGGGTGTGGTGCGGTGACGCAGGGGGCGGGCGAGCGCCGATGAGTGAAGGAGCAAGTGGATCGGGAAGGGCTTGAGTCTGTCGCAGCCCGTCCGCCTACGCCAAGGCTTCGGCGGGACATCCTCCGCTCGATCATAGGGTTAGGCCTGGGCCGAACCCCGGATCATGTCCGGGGGAAGGATGGTGGGCGATGCTGGGATTGAACCAGCGACCCCCTCGGTGTGAACGAGGTGCTCTCCCGCTGAGCTAATCGCCCATCCGTTTCGGAAGGCGCCGTATAAGCAGGCTCATCTTCCGGGTCAACTACATGTGGAAGTTGAAGCGCACATCCGGTGCGCGACGGGTGCGACAACTTGCCACACCGTCATGGTCTCGTCATAAGCGCCGGGCCCATATATCAGCCTGCCCAAGCTGGGTTCGGGGCCACTGGCCCGTCCTATCCATCATCCGATTGGACGCAATTCCCGGCCGGGGGATGCTTCGGCCGAGTAGGAGGTTTTGTATATGAGCAACGATCTGTGCACGCCCGAAGGCGCTCGCCGTCTCAAAGCGCGAATTGAAGCCTACTGGGCCGAGCGCGGCTATGATGTGAGTGTGGATCTCGTGGAAGCCGGCTTCATGCCGGCCATGCGTTCGGCGCGCACCGACGTCCGGTCCAATCTGGTCAACGGCATGCCGACCCGTCCGGCGAACGACACCGGTCGCGAACGCCGCACCGCGTAGTCAGCCGGAGGTGCGCTGCCAGATTTCGGCCAGCGCCCGCGGTACATCGCGAAATGCGTGAACAACCCGGTCGGCTCCCAGCGAGTCGGCCGGGTTTTCGCTATAGCCATAGCTCATCACCACGACCGGCAGGCCCGCTGCCCGGGCCGAGCCGACATCCGGCGCACTGTCGCCGACCAGGGCCGCGCGCCCGTATCCGCTGCCGAGCGAGGCGTGCAGATGGGCCGCATCCGGCTTTTTCGCCGAGGTCCGCTCCGGCCCGACGATGCGCTCGAAATAGCGCGCCAGGCCCAGCTCCCCGATCAGAAGATCCGACAGGACGGAGGGTTTGTTGGTGCAGACCGACAGCCGGGCGCCGGCTGAGACGAGCCAGTCGAGCGTCTCCTCCACATCTGGAAAGGTCCGGCTCCGGGCAGCCACATCGGCCTTGTAGATCTCGATGAATTCGGCGACCAGCGCCTCTGCATCGCCCATTTCAGCGCCCGAACGCGCATGCGCGCGCTCGATCAGCACGCGCGCCCCGCGGCCCACCATGGCGCGGACGTCCGCCAGCGGCACGGCCGGCAGGCCGCGCGGCTCGATCACGGCATTGAGGGCGCGCACCAGATCCGGTGCCGTGTCGACCAGCGTGCCGTCGAGGTCGAAGGCAATCGCGGCGTCCGCGAACAGCGCAGCATCGGCCTTTTCGAGCATGAATTCCGTCCTTTCCGCACACCCGCGACGGCCAGCATGGTTACGCGCCCCGGCCCGATAGGCTATAGCGCCTGACAGACCCAGGTGCAGATTCACGCCGACAGGACGACCCATGCCCCATTCGCGCGCCGCCATCATTCTCGCTGCCGGTCAGGGCACGCGCATGAAATCCAAGACGGTGAAGGTGCTTCACCCGGTCGGCGGGCGGCCGATGCTGGACTGGTCCGTGGATCTCGCCCGTACCAGCGGCGCCGATCGCATCGTCACGGTCTATGGCGCGCATTCGCCGGCCGTGAAGGACGCGGCCGAGGCGCTGGGGACGCGCACCGCGCTGCAGGACCCGCCCCGGGGCACCGGCCACGCCGTGCTGGCCGCGCGTGAGGCGCTGGCCGACGTCGAGGGCGCCGCGATCGTGCTCTATGCCGATACGCCGCTGATCACGCCGCAAACCGTCGCGCGCGTTTTCGAAGCGCTGGAGGCGGGCGCCTCGGTGGCCGTGCTGGGCTTCGAGCCGGAGGACCCGGCCGCCTACGGACGCCTGATCCTGGACGAGGCCGGCGATCTCGACCGGATCGTGGAATACAAGGATGCCAGCGAAGCCGAGCGCGCGGTGGGCCTGGTGAATTCCGGCGTGCTCGCCGCGCCGGCGCCGCTCCTGCTGGACCTGCTCGGCGAGGTCGGGAACGACAATGCCAATGGCGAATACTATCTCACCGATGTGGTCGGCCTGGCCCGCGGGCGCGGGTTGAAAGCCGTTGTGGTGAAGGCCGGTGCCGACGAGGTGCTGGGCGTGAATTCCCGCGCCGACCTGGCCGCGGCCGAGGCGGCCTTCCAGACCCGCATGCGACGCCAGGCGATGGCGGACGGGGTCACGCTGATCGCACCGGAGACCGTCTTCTTCTCCCATGACACCCGGATCGAGCGTGATGTCGTCGTCGAGCCCCATGTGGTCTTCGGCCCGGGCGTGAGGATCGCCGAGGACGCGGTGATCCACGCCTTCTCCCATCTCGAAGGCGCCCGCGTCGCCTCCGGCGCCAGCGTCGGCCCCTATGCCCGCCTGCGGCCCGGCGCCGAGCTGGGTTCGGGCGCAAAGGTCGGCAATTTCGTGGAAGTGAAAAAGTCGCAGCTCGGCGAGGGCGCGAAGGTCTCCCATCTTTCCTATATCGGGGATGCGAGCATCGGCGCGAACGCCAATATCGGAGCGGGCACGATTACCTGCAATTACGACGGATACGACAAGCACCGCACCGTGGTGGGCGAGGGGGCCTTCATCGGTTCCAACACCTGCCTCGTCGCGCCGGTCAGCGTGGGCGACGGCGCCTTCACCGGCACCGGCACGGTCGTGACCGACGATATCGAGGCGGACGCGCTCGCCCTTGCGCGTACGCCGATGACCACCAAATCCGGGTGGGCGGCCCGTTTCCGCGCCGCCAAGGACGCCCGCAAGGCCAAGAAGGAGAGCCTGTGATGACCGTACTCGATCGCCCCGACACCGTCTCGGACCGTCTCAAGGACAAGAGCCTCTTCCGCACAGAGAGCTTCATTGCGGGCGAATGGGTGGCCGGTCAGTCCAGCTTCCCGGTCTCCAACCCCGCCAATAACGAGACGATCGCCGAAGTCGGCGATGTCGGCGCCGAGGGCGCGCGCACGGCCGTCGCCAAGGCGGCCGAGGCCTTCGAGACCTGGAAAAAGGTCTCGCCCTTCGAACGCGCCAAGGTGCTGATGAAGTGGTACGACCTGATCCTGGAGAACCAGGAAGACCTGGCCACCCTGATCACGCTGGAAATGGGCAAGACCTATCGCGAGGCGATGGGCGAGGTGGTCTACGGGGCCGGCTTCATCGAATGGTCGGCCGAGGAGGCCAAGCGCATCCACGGCGAGACGATGGCCACGCCCTTCCCGGGCTCGCGCGGCTGGACGATCCGCCAGCCGATCGGCGTGGTGGGCTGTATCACGCCCTGGAACTTCCCCAACGCCATGATCACCCGCAAGTGCGCGCCTGCCCTGGCGGCCGGCTGCACCATGGTGATCAAGCCGGCGCCGGAAACCCCGCTCTCCGCGCTCGCCCTGGCCGAGCTGGCCAAGCGCGCCGGCGTGCCGGACGGGGTGTTCAACGTGGTGTGCGGCGATGCCGAGAAGATCGGTCCGGTGCTTACCGGCTCCGACGAAGTCCGCATGATCGGCTTCACCGGCTCCACCGAGATCGGCAAGCTCCTGATGCGCCAGGCGGCGGACGGGGTGAAGCGCGTCGCCCTGGAACTGGGCGGCAATGCGCCCTTCATCGTCATGGACGATGCCGATATCGAGAAGGCGGCCGACGGCGTGATCGCCTCGAAATTCCGCGTCTCCGGCCAGACCTGCGTGTCGGCCAACCGGATCATCGCCCAGCCGGCCATTGCCGACAAACTTGTCGCGGCCCTGGAAAAGCGTGTCTCCGCGCTGAAGGCCGGCGACGGGTTTTCCAAGGACAGCGATCTGGGCCCGCTCGTGCACATGGAAGCGGTCACCCGCGTCGACAAGCTGGTCCAACAGGCCCGCGAGAGCGGCGCCCGCATCGTCACCGGCGGCAAGCGTCTGGACGAGGAGCTGGGCGGCGCCTTCTACGCACCGACCCTGATCGATGGCGGCGATCCGAAGATGGACGTGTCCTGCCACGAGATCTTCGGCCCGGTGGCTTCGGTCTACCGTGTCGAGAGCGAGGCGGACATCATCAGGCTGGCCAATGACACGCCCTACGGGCTGGCGGCCTATATCTACACGAATGACGTCAATCGCGTGCACCGTCTCACCGAGGGCATCGAGTACGGCATGATCGGCGTCAACGCGCCCATGGTCGGCGCGGCCTCCACCCCCTTTGGCGGCGTCAAGGAAAGCGGCATCGGCCGCGAGGGCGGCAAGTGGGGCGTGGAAGAGTTCACCGAGCTGAAATACGTGCTGCTGGGCGGCGTCGACTGATGGGTGCGGAACGCCAGAAGGCCCATGCCGCCGCTGCGGCGCTGGACTATGTCGAAAGCGGCATGACGCTGGGGCTCGGTTCGGGCTCGACGGCGGAGATCTTCCTGCGCCTGCTCGGCGAGCGGGTGAAGGAAGGCCTCGACGTCAAAGGCGTTCCGACCTCCCAGCGCACCGCCGAGGTGGCACGCGAGAACGGTGTGCCGCTGATCGAGGTGGACCATGTCGACCATCTGGCGGTCACGATCGACGGCGCCGACGAGGTCGACGGGCGTTTCCAGCTGATCAAGGGCGGCGGCGCCTGCCTGCTGCGCGAAAAGATCATCGCCCATGCCTCCGATCTGATGGTGGTGATGGTCGACGAGAGCAAGCTGGTGGACACGCTGGGCCGCTTCCCGCTGCCCGTCGAGGTCGATCCGTTCGGCTTTTCCCTGACCGCCAAGCAGATCTATGACGCGCTGAAAAAGGCCGGCGTGACATCCCCCGATGTGCAATTGCGCCGCAAGGGGGACGGGCTGCAGCCTTTGATCACGGATGGCGGCCACTACATTCTGGACTGCGCCTGCGGCGCCATCCCGGATGCCAGCCTCGCCGACCGGCATCTCAAGGAGATCCCCGGCGTGGTCGAGCACGGCCTTTTCATCGGCATCGCCCGCGTGGTGATCGTCGGCGAGGACAGCGAAGCCAGGGTGATGGAGCTCTGAGGGATTTCTTCCCCGCATCGCGGGGAAGTGGGCCGATGCGCAGCATCGGGTCGCCAGAGAACAAAGAAGGGGGCCCGGCGCGGAGCGCCGGGGAGACGGTGAAACCTGACGCGGACGGTTACGCCGCGCGTTGCGCGGCGCCCCTCCACCACGCCTTCGGCGCGGTCCCCCTCCCCAACTTCCGTTGGGGAGGAAAGGCAAACCCGCTGCACCCGATCTCCGCCGCCTCTTGTTTCCGCGCGCAGCGCGCGCCACCTTCCCTCGCGACCCGAACAGGCAGACAAGGACAATCGCCGTGGCAGACTACGACTACGATCTTTTCGTCATCGGTGCCGGTTCCGGCGGTGTGCGCGCGGCGCGCATGGCCAAGCAGCACGGTGCGGGCAAGGTGGCGATCGCCGAGGAATACCGGTTCGGCGGCACCTGCGTGATCCGCGGCTGCGTGCCCAAGAAGCTGCTCGTCTATGCCAGCGAGTTCGCCAAGACGTTCAAGCTGGCCGGGGCCTATGGCTGGAGCGTGGGCGAGCCCACATTCAGCTGGGAAAAGCTGATCGCGGCCAAGGACAACGAGATCGACCGCCTGTCGGGCATCTATGAGCGCAATCTCAACAATTCCGGCGTCGAGACGATCGAGGATCGCGCCGTGCTGGAAGACGCACACACGGTCCGCCTGGTCAATTCCGACCGCACGGTCACGGCCGACAAGATCCTCATCGCCGTGGGCGGTACGCCCTTCATCCCGGATATCGAGGGCAGGGAGCTCGGCATCACCTCGAACGAGGCCTTCCACCTGGAAGACTTGCCGGAGCATATCGTCATTGCCGGCGGCGGCTATATCGCCTGCGAGTTTGCCCAGATCTTCGCCGGGATGGGCGCGCAGGTCTGCCAGGTCTATCGCGGCGAGACCGTGCTGCGCGGCTTCGACGACGATATCCGCGCCACGGTGCATGAGGAGCTGGTGCGCTCGGGCGTGCGGGTGATCACCCACAGCGTATTCGAGAAGATCGAGACGCTCGATGACGGCCGCAAGCGCGTGCATCTGGACAATGGCCAGCATGTCGACACCGACGTCGTGATGTATGCCATCGGCCGCAATCCCTACGTCGAAGGGCTGGGGCTCGAGGCGGCCGGCGTAGAACTCGACGAGGCCGGCGCCATCAAGGTCGACAAGTATTCCAGGACCACGGCCGGGAATATCTACGCCGTCGGCGATGTGACCAACCGGGTCAATCTCACCCCGGTGGCGATCCGCGAGGGCGCCGCCTTTGCCCAGACCGTCTTCGGCGGCAAGCCGCTGGCCTATGATCACAATGATATTGCATCGGCGGTATTCACACAGCCGCCGGTTGGATCGGTCGGTCTCTCGGAAGCTGAAGCGCGCAAAAACCATGCGCAGATAGACATTTACAAGACCGCCTTCCGCCCGATGAAGAACGCCCTGTCCGACGATGCCTCGCGCATGATGATGAAACTTGTCGTCGACGGGGAGACAGAGAGGGTGTTGGGCGTGCATATTGTCGGGCCGGATGCGCCGGAAATGATCCAGCTGGCCGGCATCGCCGTGAAGGCGGGGCTGACCAAGGATCAGTTCGATGCGGCCTGTGCCGTGCATCCGACAAGTGCCGAAGAACTGGTGACCATGAAGGAGAAATGGACACCGCCCGAGTTGAAAGCTGCTGAGTGATATGACCTGGTCTCCGAAATCCTGGCGGGAATTCCCCGTCAAGCAAATGCCGACCTATACGGATGACGCTGCGCTGACGGGCGCGCTCGACGAGCTGTCGGCGCGTCCCGCTCTCGTTTTTGCCGGCGAGGCCCGCAAGCTGCGGCGCCAGCTGGCCGACGTGACGGCGGGCAATGCCTTCCTCCTGCAGGGCGGCGACTGCGCGGAAAGCTTCACCGAATTTTCCACCGAGGGCGTGCGCGACACCTTCCGCGTGCTGCTGCAGATGGCGGTCGTGCTCACCTTTGCGGCGTCCAAGCCGGTGGTGAAGGTCGGCCGCATGGCCGGACAGTTCGCCAAGCCGCGTTCGTCGGACACCGAGACGATCGACGGCGTGACGCTGCCCAGCTATCGCGGCGACAGTGTCAATGGCGTGGACTTCACGGCCGAGGCCCGCGAGCCGGACCCGCAGCGCCTGATCCGCGCCTACGACCAGTCGGCCTCGACGCTCAACCTGCTGCGCGCCTTCGCGTCCGGCGGTTATGCCGACCTGCACAATGTCCACCAGTGGACCCAGGACTTCGTCAAGGACAGCCCGGCCGCCGAGCGCTATGCGGAGACCGCGGCGCGTATCTCCGAGGCGCTGGACTTCATGAAGGCCTGCGGCATCGGCCGGGATTCCAGCCCGTCGCTGGAAGCGGTGGACTTCTTCACCAGCCACGAGGCGCTGCACCTGCCCTTCGAGGAGGCGCTGACCCGCCGCGACCCGAATACCGGGCAATGGTACGCCACCTCCGCCCACATGATCTGGGTCGGCGAGCGCACCCGCCAGCTCGACGGCGCGCATCTGGAATATGCCCGCGGCATCGCCAATCCGGTCGGCGTGAAGTGCGGTCCGACGATGACGGCCGACGAACTCCTGCCGCTGATCGACACCATCAATCCGGACAATGAGGCCGGCCGCCTGGTGCTGATCGTGCGCATGGGCGCGGACAATGTCCGCGACAACCTGCCGGCGCTGGCGCGGGCTGTGACCGAGGCCGGCCGCAATGTGGTCTGGTCCTCGGATCCGATGCACGGCAACACCGTGAAGGCGTCCAGCGGCTACAAGACGCGGAATTTCGACCGCATCCTGACCGAGCTGGAAGGCTTCATGAACGTGCTCTATTCGGAGGGCGCCTATCCCGGCGGGGTGCATTTCGAGATGACCGGCCGCAATGTGACCGAATGCACCGGCGGTGCGAAACCGGTCACCGAAGCCGATCTGGCCGCGCGCTACCACACCCAGTGCGATCCGCGCCTCAATGCCGACCAGGCGCTCGACATGGCCTTCCGCATCGCGGAATCGCTCAAGCGCGTGCGCAGCAATAATTCCGCTGCTGCGGCCTGACAGGCGCGCTGACAGCGAAACGAACACAGGCGGGGCCTCCGGGCTCCGCCTTTTTTTGTCTTCCCGCGTCTCACCCTTCCGTCATCCCACGGTGCCCGCAGGGCATCCGGGGGACCTGCACTCACCTGTCGGCGGGATGGCTGAGGTCCCCCGGATCGCTGCTGCGCATCGACCGTGGGATGACGGTGTTCAGGTAAACTGGGTAGGCCAGCTCCTCGCTCTTGATGGGCTCCTCCGCCCCAAACAAAAACGCCGCCCGGTTGCCCGGGCGGCGTTCGTGTCATCAGAACCCGTTGGACTGACTTAGATGTCCTTCAGGGCCGCAGCCGGACGGAAAGCCGCCTGGGTACGAGCCTTGGACATCATCTTTTCGCCGGTGCGCGGATTGCGAACTTCACGCGCTTCGCGGTGCTTGGCGTAGAACGTGCCGAACCCGGCGAGCTGGACACTGTCATTGCCTTTCACCGAGCCGACGATGGCTTCGATGGCGGCGTCGACGGCATCACCAGCTTGCGAGCGGGACAGGCCGGTCTTGTCGCTGACGGCTTTGGCGAGATCAGACTTGTTCATAGGGTTCCCCCCGTTTAGGCGCGGCTCCGGCAGACACGGTCATCGCGTCCGGCCGGTGTGCCGCGTGTTCGTGGACGCCTCATGAAGGCCGAGAACCGGCCCGCTTTGCAAGCCATATCAGGTGAATCGGGCCGGATTCACTGCAATTTCCTTGGGACAACCCCGGATTCTCGCCTTCGGCCCCCGTTTTGCGTACATTTCACAGCATGTATCAGGGTGAACCAACTCCTAACGACGCCGTTGCGAATCGTCCGATTCGCCTGCTGCCATTCGCACTTGCAGCAGGATTGGGCGCCTACGCGCTCGCTTTTCTCGCAGGTGCGGGAGAGACCTGGTCGCCCGTGATCGGGGCCTGCGCGGCCGGCTGGACGCTGGGGCGTCTCAGCCGGCGGCCCGGCGACTAGCCGGCGGGCGGGACCTGCGTCAGCGCCCACGCGATGCTGGCGCTCAGTGTGATGAAGCGGGCCAGTCCGGCCAGCGCGAAGACCACCACGGTCAGGATGAGCGTCTTGGCCAGCTGACCGGTGCGGGTCGATGCCAGCCCGGCCCCCACCATCTGGAAGGTCACCAGACAGAAGATCGCCAGATTGACCGGTGCTGCGACAAGCAGAATGCCGGGCCAGAAGGCCGACAGCGTAAGCGCGATCGTGCTGACGACCGTGCCGGCGGTGACCGGAATGAAATAGCACTGCGCGGCCTTCACGAAACTCAGCCCGCGGCGCATCGCCCGCACGGCCATGGCGCCGGGCAGCACGAACAGGGCTTCCAGCGGCACGTAGAGCAGGGCGGCGGCCGAGGAGATGGTTTCGCGCATGACCTCCGGATCGCGCCCGGAGTGAAGCGCCAGCGCATCCAGCCCTTGCGCGCCCGTCGAGGCCCGCGCCATGACCTCGCCCCAGCCGCCCCAGACGATGGACAGCAGGAACATCCAGGTCAGCACGCCGAACCAGACGCGCATGGTCGGCGTGTAGCTCTGCCGGTCGCCGGCGATGAAGGCCCGGGTCATGGCGGCGGGGCGAAGGAAGATGTCGCGCAGCGTTCGAAGGCTGCGGTAGTTGAAGCTCAGGAGTTCGTCCAGGACGTCCTCGAGAACCCGCTCCTCCTTCGCCCCGTCCGGCATCAGATCTTGACCAGCATCTTGCCGGTGTTGCGGCCGGAGAACAGGCCCATGAAGGCGTCGGGGGCGTTCTCGATACCCTCGATCACGGTTTCGGCCGGCTTGATCTTCCCGGCGGCCATCCAGGACGACAGATCCTTGATGAAGCTGTCCATCATGTCGGCATGGTCGGTGACGATGAAGCCCTGGATCTTCAGCGACTTGCCGACGATGAAGGTCAGATTGTCGGTGATCGTCGCGGGCTCGGCGTCGTTATAGCGCTGGATCATGCCGCAGGCGGCGATCCGGCCCTTCGGTTTCAGCGTGTTCAGCGCCGCCGTGAAATGGGTGCCGCCGACATTCTCGAAATAGGCGTCGATACCCTTCGGTGCGGCCTCCTGGATGGCGGCGGTGAGATTGTCGCTGGCCTTGTAGTCGACGACCGCATCCGCGCCGATGGATTTCACGAAATCGCATTTCTCCCGGCCGCCGGCCGTGGCGACAACCGTGGCGCCCATGGCCTTGGCGAACTGGATCCCGGCCGAACCGACCGCGCCGGCGCCGGCCGACATCCACATCGTCTCGCCGTCCTTCAGGTCGATGATGCGCTTGATGCCGACATAGGCGGTCAGGCCCGTCAGCCCGGCAATGCCCAGAAAGGCCTCCGGCGGCAGCTGGGAGGTGTCGATCTTCTGCAGCGCCTTGCCGGGGGCCGTATAGGCCTCGCGCCAGCCGAACATGGAATTGACGAAATCGCCCGGCTTGAGGCCGTCGAACTTGCTCTCCACGACTTCGCCGACGGCGCCGCCTTCCATCACCTGGCCGGTCTCGAAGGGACCGACATAGGTGCGGATGCCGCTCATCCGGCCGCGCATATAGGGATCGACGGAGATGAAGTGGTTCTTCACCGTCACCTCGCCCTCGCCCGGGGCGGGCACGTCGGTCTCGACCAGTTCGTAATTCTCCGGCTTGGGATCGCCCTTAAGATAGGATTTCAGGTGGATTTCGCGAGACTTCATGTCGGTCTCTCCTTTTTGGCTTCGGGGAAGATCAGGGGGTATCGGGAAGGAAGAGTTCGATCAGGCTGAGATCGAAATTCACGTCCAGGGTGAAGGCGGTGCCGAGCAGCTGGCCGATCGAGGCCAGCAGCAGGGTCACCGGTATCATCAGGCACAGGCCGAGCAGGCGCAGGGCCGCCCCGCCCATGCTGTGGCTGTAGAAGCGCACGATCAGCCAGCCGGTGCAGAACAGGTAGACGATCATCGCCGCCACCAGGCTGACATAGAACCACACCGGGGCAAGGGCGAGTGTGGGAATGGCCGCGATCATCACCACGAAGGATGCATTGGTCGAGACCAGATAGACCTGCACATGGCCCCAGAGCGGGATGCGCGGCCGGTAGAGTTTCAGCAGGGCCAGATAGGGCAGGGAGGTGATCGCCGTGATCGGCCACAGGAGAATGGCGCCCCAGCTCTCGATGGCCCGGTCGACTTCGGCGGCCGTCGGCACTGCGCCCGCGGCGGTCCGGCCCGTGGCGAGCCAGGCGGCGGCCTGTTCCGGGGTGAGCTCGGCGGTCAGCGCGTCCAGCGACCCGGTCAGCGGCGTGCCGAACAGCGAGGCGACGACGAACTGGAAGCTGAACAGCGCGACGAAGACACGGACCGGCGAGATATAACGGCTGAAATCGCCCTTCAGTGCCGCCAGGGCGACGTCCGGCGTGCGCACCAGGGAGTGCCAGAGCGTACGGAAGATCCGCCCGTCCAGGTCGAACGCGGCGATCGACACGGAATCGAGAATGTCGGCCGACTTTCCGTCCTGTTTCTCTTCGGTGCTCAAATCACCGCCCTCCCGGCGGGGCATGGTAGAGCGCTTCATCGTGCAGGCAAGGCGTGAAGGTATGTCGCCGGCCGCTTGGAGGGGCCGGGCAAAAGGCGCCGGTTTCAAGGTCCGGGTACGCTGCCGGGCGGGGCCCGGCCTGCAACGGGCGGAAACACGTGTTGATGCAGGAGCCGCTTGATCGCGGGGGCGGGCACGGTATGCAGCCGACAGCCGAATGAGGACGAGTTATGGCTTCGGAACAGAAACGCCTGCGTGCCGGCGTCGTGGGCGCGGGTGTGTTTGGCGGTTTCCACGCCTCGAAATATGCCGCGCATCCGCGCGCCGAGCTGGTGGGCATCTACGAGCCCGACGGCGAGAAGGCGCGGGCGCTGGCCGACAAGCATGGCGTGAAGCCCTATGACAATCTCGCCCGCCTGATCGAGGACTGCGAGGCGGTCACCGTCGCCAGCCCCGCGGTGCACCATTTCGAGGCCGCCGCCGCCGCCCTGGCCAATGGCCGCCATGTCCTGGTGGAAAAGCCGATCGCGTCCTCCGTCGAGGAGGCCCGCGAACTGATCCAGCTCGCCGCAACCCATGGCCGCGTCCTCCAGGTCGGCCACCAGGAGCGTTTCGTGTTCAATGCCATGGGCCTGTTCGCCGTGCCCGACCGGCCCAAACGCATCGTCGCCAGCCGGATGGGGCCGCCTTCCGAGCGCTGCCTGGACGTGTCGGTGACGCTGGACCTGATGATCCACGACCTCGATCTCGCCATCGCCCTGGCCGGCGGTGCGGTGAAGCGTGTGGAGGGCAAGGTCGACGAGGGACGGTTCGGTACGCCGGACGTCGCCCGGGCGAAGCTGACCTTCGACAATGGCTGTGTCGCCGAGCTGGAGGCCAGCCGCGTCCATCACGAGCGCGACCGCAAGATGCGGGTGGAATACGAGACCGGTGTGCTGGAGATCGATTTCGTTGCCAAGACGTTCGAGAACACCACGCCCTACGATCTGGACCCCGGCTTCGCCGACGATCCGGCGGCAAAGGACTCCCTGGGCGCCAACGTCAACGCCTTCATCGCCTCGGTGCTCGACGGTCAGCCGGTCGCCGTGCCGGGCATTGCCGGCCTGCGGGCGCTGGATGCGGCGCGGGCGGTGGACGGCGCGCGCACCTACGGCTCGTGACAGACTTGCGGCGGGGCACGCCGCAGTCTAAGTCGCCCTCATGACAGACCGGATTTCCATTCTCACGGCCCAGCTCAACCCCGTGGTGGGCGATGTGGCGGGGAACCTCGCCAAGGCGCGCGCGGCGCTGGCCGAAGGCCGCACGCGCGGCGCCGATCTGGTCGTGTTTCCGGAGATGTTCCTGCTGGGCTATCCGCCCGAGGATCTCGTGCTCAAGCCGGCGGCGGTAGAGGCCTGCAAGCGCGCCCTCGACCAGCTGGCCGAGGATACCAAGACCGGACCCGCCGCCCTGGTCGGCCTGCCCTGGCGCCAGGGCGCGAAACTGCACAATGCGGTCGCGCTGGTCGATGAGGGCCATCTCGTCGCCCTGCGCTTCAAGCACGAACTGCCCAATTACGCCGTGTTCGACGAGATGCGGGTCTTCCAGCCCGGTCCGGTACCGGAAATCGTCAAATGGCGCGGCATCCGCCTGGGGCTGCCGATCTGCGAGGATATCTGGCGCGACACCGTACCCAAGGCGCTGATCGAACAGGGCGCGGAAATGATGATCGTCACCAATGGCTCGCCCTGGCGCCGCACGATCGAGCGCGAGCGCAAGGCCGCCTTTTCCGGCTGGTTCGACGCCTGGCCGGGCAACAAGGCGATGGTCTTCGTCAACCAGGTCGGCGGCCAGGACGAGCTGGTCTTCGACGGCGCCAGTTTCTCGCGCGACACGTCCGGTGCGACGGTCCAGCGCATGCCGGCCTTCCAGGAGGCGCTGGACTGCGCGGAATGGGTGCGCACCGGCGAGGGCTGGAAGTGCGGCGGTGCCGTGCACGCGCCCTTGCTCTCCGGGCTTGAAGCGGATTGGAAAGCCATGGTGCTGGCCTTGCGCGACTATGTCGACAAGGCGGGATTTCCGGGCGTTGTCTTGGGCATGTCTGGCGGTATCGACAGTGCGCTCTCCGCCGCCATCGCCGTCGACGCGCTGGGGCCGGAACGCGTCTGGGCGGTCATGATGCCGTCGAAATACACCTCGCAGGAAAGCCTGGAGGACGCCAGGGCCTGTGCGCAAATGCTCGGCGTGCGCTACGACATCGTCGATGTCGAGCCGACCATCGAGGCCTTCAACAAGACGCTCGCCGAGGCCTTCCGCGGCACCGAGCCTGACACGACCGAGGAAAACATCCAGTCGCGCGCCCGCGGCGTAGTGCTGATGGCGCTGTCCAACAAGTTCGGACCCATGGTGCTGTCCACCGGCAACAAGTCGGAAATGGCCGTCGGCTACGCCACGCTCTACGGCGACATGAATGGCGGCTATAACGCGCTCAAGGACGTCTACAAGACCGAAGTCTTCGAACTGGCCTGGTGGCGCAACGCCCAGACCCGCACGCCGGGCCTCGGCCCCGCCGGCCCGGTCATCCCCGAGCGCATCATCACCAAACCGCCCACGGCCGAGCTGCGCGAGGACCAGAAGGACGAGGACAGCCTGCCGCCCTACGACGTGCTCGACGCCATCCTCTATGCCCTGGTCGAGGAGGAGCGCTCCGTGCGCGACCTGGTCGCCGAAGGCCAGGACGAGGCGGTGGTGCGCCGCATCGAGAACCTGCTCTACGGCGCGGAATACAAGCGCCGCCAGGCGCCGCCGGGCGTGAAGATCGGCAACAAGAATTTCGGCCGCGACCGCCGCTACCCGATCACCAACCGCTTCAAGTCCGGCGACTGAGTTTCCCGGCTCTTTGCCTCTCCATTTTTCCCGGCCGAAAGCCCGGCCTCGAGCCGGGCGGAGAGCCGGGACCGACGGTTCCGGGCATGCGCACGGCGCCGGCAATGGTGGATCCCGGATAGCGCTGCGCGCTTCCGGGAAAAACTGAAGAGCAGGCAGCACTGTCTTCTCCACCAGCCTGATCGGCGGGAGTATTTACCGGCTGGCGGCGGGGAAAGGCTGAACCCCCGCTTGCCCGAAACGGCGCGCGGCGCTAAGCCCTGCGGCTTCAACCGAGCCAAGGCCGAAGCCCCATGACCAAAGTCCGTTTTGCGCCCAGCCCGACCGGCAAACTCCATGTCGGCAATGTGCGTACCGCGATCTTCAACTACCTGTTCGCGCGCAAGGCGGGCGGGACCTTCCTGCTGCGCATCGACGATACGGACACCGAGCGCTCCACCCAGGCCTATGAGGACGGGATCCGCGAGGATCTGACCTGGCTGGGGATCGTCTGGGACGAGACCTTCAAGCAGTCCGAACGCTTCGACGCCTATGCGGCGGCGGCCGAAGTGCTCAAGCAGAAGGGGCTGCTCTATGCGTGCTACGAGACCGGCGAGGAGCTGGAGCGCAAGCGCCGCCTGCAAATGGCGAACGGCCGCCCGCCGGTCTATGACCGCGCCGCGCTGCAGCTGACGGACGAGGAGAAGGCGAAGCTGGAAGCCGAGGGCCGCCAGCCGCACTGGCGTTTCAAACTGTCCGGCAATCCGGTGGAATGGGACGACATGGTGCGCGGCCATGTCGCTATCGAGACGTCCTCGCTGTCCGATCCGATCCTGATCCGCGAGGACGGGTCCTATCTCTACACCCTGCCCAGCGTGGTGGACGATATCGAGGCGAAGATCACCCACATCATCCGCGGCGAGGACCACACCACGAATTCCGGCGCCCAGATCGAGATCTTCGAGGCGCTGGGCAGTTCTGCCCCGGTGTTCGGCCACCAGGCCCTGCTGGTCGGCGCCGACGGGGGCAAGCTCTCCAAGCGCATGGGCTCGCTGGGCATCCAGGAGCTGCGCAACGAGGAGGGGCTGGAGCCGATGGCGATCATGTCGCTGCTGGCCAGGATCGGCACGTCCGATCCGGTCGACGCCTTCGCCGATATCGACAGCCTCCTGGAGGGGTTCGACCTGGGCAAGCTGTCGCGCTCGCCGGCGCGCTTCGATCCGGAGGAGCTCAAGCGCGTGAACGCCAAACTCCTGCACACCATGCCCTATATCGAGGCCAAAAAGCGTCTCGAGGCGATGGACGCCGATGGCGGCGAGGACTTCTGGAACGCGGTGCGCCCCAATCTGGAACGGCTGTCCGACGCCAAGGCCTGGGCGGCGCTGGTGGAAGGCCCGGTCACCCCGATGATCGAGGAGCCGGACTATGCCGAAGCCGCCGCGCAGCACCTGCCGGAAGGCGAACTCACCGAGGCCAGCTGGGGCGAATGGACGAACGCGCTCAAGGCGGCCACCGGCCGCAAGGGCAAACAGCTCTTCATGCCCCTGCGCCTGATGCTCACCGGCGAGCCGCGCGGCCCGGAAATGGCCGTCCTGCTGCCGCTGATCGGCCGGGAGACCGTGCTCAAGCGTCTGAAGGGCGAGCGGGCTTAGGGCCTTGTCCCGAGGGCTCGCCCCGCTTGCGGGGGAGCTGTCCGCGCAGCGGACTGAGGGGGCGCTGCGCAAGCAGCGCAGAGCGCGTGAGCGCGCACCCGACTCTCCCCCATCGGCTTCCCCGGCTCAGGGCCGGGGTCGCCACTTCCCCCGCTTCGCAGAGGAAGCCCTCGTGGTGTGTCGGACTAGCCCTGTCGCGCCTCCAGCAAGTCCGCCAGATGCGCCACGGCGGCTTCGGGCCCGTCGACCAGGTCGATATGGTCGGCCAGGCTCTGCGGGGTGAAGCCCTCGCTTACCGTGTGTTCGATCAGTCCGATCAGCGGCGCCCAGAAACCGGCCGTGTTGAGGAAGACGATGGGCTTGTCGTGCAGGCCGAGCTGCTGGCGCGAGACCACGTCGAACACTTCCTCCAGCGTGCCCGTGCCGCCGGGCAGGATGATGTAGGCGTCCGATTCCTCGATCAGCTGTTTCTTGCGCTCGCTCATCGTCTCCACGATGCGGATATCCACCCCGTCGAGATGGCCCTCGCGGGCGATCAGGAAGCCGGGGATGATGCCCAGCACCGTGCCGCCGGCCTCGGCCGCCGCCCAGGCGGCGCTGCCCATCAGGCCGACATCGCCGCCGCCATAGACCAGGCGCAGCCCGGCCTGAGCCAGAGCTCGTCCCACGGCCTTCGCCGCATCCCGGTATTCCGGCTTTTCGCCCATGCGCGAGCCGCAAAAAACACCCACAGACCTTACTTTCGCCATCGAACAACGCTCATATTGCTTTCCAGGGACAGGATGGTATTCGCCGGATGCTGTCGGCGCGAGACTTGCATCCCGCGATTTTGTTTGTCGGAATGTCCCGCTCAATCCGGATCGGGACAGCCGGATCGATGACAGGAGATCCGCCATGACCGCAACGCGGTCGTTCATCATTGCCGCCGTCCTGGCCGCCCTGGCGATCGCCGCCGCGCTGGCCTTCATCATGTACAGGCCTGCGCCGTCGCCCGACGACGCGCAGACGCCGCCTGCCGCCACGGCCCGGGGCGAGGACAGCGCCGACGATACCTCGGCCTCCCAGGCCGCCATGGTGGCGCCGCCCGTCTTCGACATCGTGCGCGTGGCGCCCGTGGGCTCGGCCGTGACGGCCGGCCGCGGCGAGCCCGGCGCGACCATCCAGCTTCTCGCCGACGGCGATCCGCTGGCCTTCACCAGCGAGGGCGGCGAACAGACCGATATCCAGACGATCAACGAGCGCGGCGAATGGGTGATCATTCCCGACGAAGCGCTGCCCTCCGGCGCGATCGAGCTGTCCCTGCGCATGGTTCTGCCGGACGGCCGCGAAATGCTGTCCGAGCAGGTTGTCGTCGTGTCCATCCCCGAACAGCGCGGTCCCACGCCGCTGGTCGTTGTGGGCCGGCCGGGCGAGGCCAGCCGCGTCTGGCAATGCCCGTCCTGCCTGGATGCGGAAATGGGCACGCTGGTGCTGGAGACGGTCGATTACGACTCGACCGGCGCCGTGATCTTCTCCGGCCGCGCGGAAACCGGCACCACGGTGCGCGTCTTCGCCAATGGCGCCCTGGTGGGCGAGACCTCGGTGGGCCGCGACGGGCGCTGGGACCTGCAGGCCAACTCGCTGCTGGCGCCGGGCGTCTACGACCTGCAGATCGACCAGGTCGACGAGAATGGCGACGTGACCGCCGTCATCGTGCTGCCCTTCGAACGCGTGGCACCGGAAGCGCTCAATCTCGGCCCCGACTCGGTCGTGGTCCAGCCGGGCAATTCGCTCTGGCGTCTGGCCCGCCGCCTCTATGGCGAGGGCGTGCAGTATACGGTGATCTACGAGGCCAATCGCGACCAGATCCGCGATCCGGACCTGATCTATCCCGGCCAGGTCTTCGACGCCCCGCGCGACCCGGAAAACGACAGCCGCAACGGCATCGAGGGCGACGGGTAGGGCTTTCCTCCCCGCAGGTTCTCCTGCTCATTGTCATCCCGGATGGATGCCCGGCCTTGGGCCGGGCGTAAGTCCGGGACCCATAGTCCCGGTGTTCATCCAGCTGTCTCAACCATGGAGCCTGCTCACGGCCGAAATCGGCGCGTTTAGGTCCCGGCTCTTCGCCCCGCTTTCGCGGGGCGAAGAGCCGGGATGACAGCAGATGGCGGCACCCCCACTGGCGCCCTGCATCGCGCCGCCCTATGTCTGGCAGCGATGAGACCTCTTCCCGGCGATACCGAAGACGAAGCGAAGACCGCACCGCAAGGTTCGCTGGCGATGACCATGGTGCGCCTGTTCGCGCTGCTGGCCTCGCCGGAGATGCGCAAATGGCGGTTCCGCATGGGTCTGGCGCTGGCCCTGACCGTGCTGGCCAAGCTGTTCGCCGTGTCCGCGCCGGTCTTCTTCGGCGACGGCATCAACCTGGTGTCCCAGCACCTCGGAGAGGGCGCTCAGCGCGACAGCGACGGGGCCGCCGGAAACATGCTCTCGGGGGTTATCACGACGTTCGGGATGGCGTTTTTCGTCTATGCCGCCGCGCGCTTCATGTCGGTCGGGGCACCGCAATTGCGCGACGCCATGTTCGCGCCGGTCAGCCAGGACGCCCAGCGCCTGACGGCGGTGAGCGCCTTCGCCCACGTCCAGACGCTCTCCGTCGGCTATCACCAGACCAAGCGCACCGGCGCGCTCAACCGCATCATCGAGCGCGGCGCCCGGGCCGTCGACTTCCTGATGCGCTTCCTGATCTTCAACATCGCACCGACGCTGCTGGAGCTGGGGCTCGCGGCGATCGTGCTGAGCGTCAACTATGGCTGGGAATTTGCCGCCATCGCGGTGGTCACCGTGGTGATCTACATGGTGCTGACCTGGTCGGTGACCGAGTGGCGGGTGCGCATCCGCCGCCAGATGAACGAGGCGGACAACGAGGCCTCGGCGCGGGCGGTGGACAGCCTGATCAATTTCGAGACCGTGAAGGCCTTCGCAGCCGAGCGCCGCGAGTCGGACGCCTATGACGGGGCGATGACCCGCTACGCCCACGCCGCGGCGCGTTCGCAGTCCTCGCTGGCCCTGCTCAACGGTGCCCAGGCGCTGGTCATGAATGGCGGTCTGCTGGCGATGGCACTGACGGCGGGCTGGAAGGCGTGGAACGGGGTGCTGCAGCCGGGCGACATTGCGGCTGTGACCATGATGCTGATGAACATGTACCAGCCGCTCAACATTCTCGGCTGGGCCTATCGCGAGATCAAGCAGGGTGCGATCGACATGGAGCGCGTCTTCGACACGCTGGCGATCAAGCCCGACGTGGCCGACGCGGCGGATGCAAAGCCGCTGCACATCACCGGCGGGAGTGTCACATTCCGCGACGTCAGCTTCACCCATGATGGACGTTCGCGCTCCGTCAACGGGGTCGATATGTCCGTTCCGGGCGGCGCCTTTGTCGGCATTTGCGGCCCCTCAGGCGCGGGCAAGTCGACCGTGCTGCGCCTGCTCTTCCGCTTCTACGATCCGGAAAGCGGCCGGGTCGAGATCGACGGGCAGGACATCGCCCATGTCACCCAGGACAGCCTGCGCGAAGCGCTCGGCCTGGTGCCCCAGGACGTGGTCCTGTTCAACGACACGCTGCGCGCCAACGTCGTCTACGGGCGC
Source organism: Pseudomonadota bacterium (assembly GCA_034659015.1). Classification (GTDB taxonomy): domain Bacteria; phylum Pseudomonadota; class Alphaproteobacteria; order Caulobacterales; family Maricaulaceae; genus Maricaulis. Next base: position 193,250 of record JAYEGL010000002.1, read on the forward strand.
CCCGATGCCAGCGATGCGGATGTGTGGGAGGTGCTCGAACGGGCGCATCTGGCGGAATTCGTGCGCGGGCTTCCGGACGGGCTGGACACGCGGGTCGGCGAGCGCGGACTGAAACTCTCCGGCGGCGAAAAGCAGCGCGTCGGCGTCGCGCGCGCCATCCTGAAGGATCCGGGCATCCTCGTGCTCGACGAGGCCACGTCGGCGCTGGACAGCCAGACCGAGAACGAGGTGCAGGCCGCCCTGGCCGAGGCCGCGCGCGGACGCACCACGATCGCCGTCGCCCACCGCCTGTCCACCATCGCCGGCGCCGACCGCATCTTCGTCATGGAAGACGGCCGGATCGCCGAGGCCGGCACCCATGCCGAACTGCTTGAACAGGACGGCCTCTACGCCGCCATGTGGAAGCGCCAGAGCGAGGCGGGTGAGGGCGATGTCGTGCCGTTCCCGGCAGATGCCGGACTGGCGCGCTGATCGGCTGCGTGCATAATCCGGCCCGTCCCGAACGCCGGAGTATCCATGCCCTTTCCCGCTGATTCCCGTCCCGAAATCGGCCTTGTCGGCCTGGGCGCCTTCGGCCAGCTGGCGGCGCGGCATCTGGCGCCGCATGCGGATCTGGTCGGCCATGATCCGCATACTGCAGAGCCGTCCGGCGGGCGTGCGGGAACGCTGGCCGAGGCGGCGTCGCGGCCTGTCGTCGTGCTGGCGGTTCCGGTCCAGGCGCTGGGCGAGGCCTGCGCGGCGATTGCGCCGCACCTGGCGGACGGTGCGCTGGTGCTGGACGTCGCCTCGGTGAAGCTGGAGCCCATGCGCATCATGCGCGAGACGCTGCCCGCGGGCACGCGCATCCTGGGCACCCACCCGCTCTTCGGACCGCAGAGTGCGGCGGAGGGCGTGGCGGGCCAGTCCATCGTGCTGTGCCCGGAGCCCGGGATCGACCCGGCGTGCGTGGCGGACTTTCTGCGCGAGCGCCTCGCGCTGGATGTCCACATGTCCGATGCCGACACGCATGATCGCACCATGGCCAGCGTGCAGGCGCTGACCCACCTGGTCTCCAGGGTGATTACCGATCTCGATCTGCCGCCTGCGCCCTATACGACGCGCTCCTACGACCTCCTGGCCGAGGCGGCGCGACTGGTCTCCCAGGACAGCGACGCGCTTTTCCGCGCCATCGAGCGCCACAATCCCCATGCCGCCGACCTGCGCAAACGCTTTTTCGAGGCGGCGCGGGCACTGGATGGCCGGCTGAGCGAATAGCCGCCGGTTTAAGCGCTTGCTCACTTTCAGGCGGCAGGATGAGGTCCTGCAACCGCACCGGAGGGGTCATGGCGCGCGGTCAGATACGCGAGGTCGAACGCGAAGACCTGCCGGCGATCGCCCGGATCGTTCGCGAGTGCGGCTTTCCGGAACGCTCCGAAGCCGGCTGGCACTGGGTGTTGTTCGACAATCCCGACCAGGACGGTATCCCGCCGGGATGGGTGGTCGAGCGCGACGGTGCCGTGGTCGGTTTCCTGGGCAATTTCGCCGTAAGCTACCGGCTGGGCGAGCGGACCCTGCGCGCCGCGATCGGGCATACGGTGGTGACCGATCTGAGCGGGGCGGGCCGGCAGGCCGGTATCGCGCTGATCCGGGCGGGGCTTCGCCAGGACGGGATCGATCTTTATTCCACCCTCGACAATAACGCCCTGTCGGCGCGCATCCTGCCGCGTGTGGGGGCGCAGGCCTGGCTGGGTGCGCCGGGCCGGGAATGGCTGGAATGGCCGACGGCGCCGCTGCGTATCCTGGCCAGCCGGGCGGCCAGGGCCCTGCGGCGTCCGGGGCCGGACGGCGAGGCCTTCTCGAGCGCTTTCGCGACGGGTTTCGCCGGCCCCTGCCGGCCTTCGCCCCGCGTCACGGTGGAACCCCTGCAGGCCGTCGACGATATCGATCTGGGCCGTCTTCTTCAGCGCGTCGCCGGCACCGGCCGGGCCGTGCGCCTGTTCGACCGCAAGCGGCTGGACTATCGCCTGGCCGACCCGGACCGCGCCAGCGGGTTCGACTATCTCCTCGCGCGCATCGACGGCGTGCCGGCGCTGCTGGCCGCCACGCTGGTCACCAAGCCGTCGACGCAGGGGCTGGAACATGTCGAGATCGCCGACTGGATCGGAATGGACGATGCGGACGGGATCCAGGCCCAGCACGCCGTGCTGCGCCATGTCCTGCGCCGGGCGCGGCGGGCCGGGCTGGCCAAGGTGCGCCTGCATTTTCCGCGCGCCCTGCCGGCCGCGGTGACGGCCGGGACCGGCTGGCACCTGCGGCGCTGCCTCGACTACGATCCGTGCCATGTGCAGTTCCGCGACCCGGCCCTGGGCGAGGCATGGGCGCCGCTGCCGGGCGATGCGGACTATTTCTTCGCCTACCGCACGCCGCCGGTCATGGCAGCGCGGCCGGACGGCTAGCTTCCGGCGAAAATCCGCCCGGCGGCGCTGAGCGCGCCGCGGGTGCGGCCGCGCAGGCTGGTTTCCGCGGCGCAGATCTGGTCGATGCGGCGGCGTGAGCGGCCGATCAGGCGCGCCAGCCTGTCCGGGCCGGCGGTCTCCAGGCGATGCAGCGTGGTGCGGACAGGCTGGAAGGCGGCGCGGCGGCTCTCAGCGAACAGCGTGGCCGATGTCCCGGTCCGCTGCCCGTTAGCGAAATACGTCTTGTAGCCGTGCTCCGCGGTGCCCGCATCGTATTCGGCCACGCCCCGCTCCGCGATGGCGGGCAGGAGATGCGTCATCAGGAGATGCCCGGGCGAATAGGCCGCGAAGCGCGTGTCGTAACCTGCCAGCCAGCCGTGCATCACCGCGCCGGAGCGCAGGTTGAATTCCGCCGCAACGAAATCGCCGCCGGCCTCGAGAACGTAGAGCTCGGCGCCGAATGTGTCGTCCGCGCCGGCATGCAGGCTTTCCAGCAGGGCGCGCACCCAGGCGGGGGCGAGCACGTCGTGCAGGCCGCTGCGCACCAGCTGCGCCCGCTTGATCTCGAGAAGGCGGTCCAGCGTCCCGTCGCCCGGGCCGGCGCGGCTGATCCGCACCGGGCCGTGATCGGCGGCGAGCTTGCGGCCGAGACGGCGCAGCTTCTTGAAATGGCGCGGATGCCGGCGGGTGAGGGCGTCCAGGGCTGCCGGTCCGCCGGAGGTGAGATCGGTGACCAGCGAGCGGGTGGCCTCCCGGTGCAGGGCCGGTCCGCCGGGCGCCATGGCCATGTTCGAGGCGGTATGACCGGTCAGACCCAGACCGTCGAGCAGGCGGGCGGGGGTGAGTTCGCTGGCCGGATCGATCAGCGGGCCGTTCCAGTCGGCGAAAGGCGCACCGGCCGGGCGGCTCCAGCCGTCGCGGGCGACATGCAGCGGCCAGGCCGCGACGATGCGGCCGGCACTGCGTGCGACCCCCATCACGGTGTCCGGCCGGACCCGGGCCACGGCGCGCATGAATCGCGTGTCGAAGAAGGGGCTGTGATAGCCGGGTCCGCCGGACCGCAGCGCTTCGATGGCCTGCCAGTCGGCCGGGTCCAGCTCTGCTGCCGCTTTCCGCTCGAAGCTCGCCCGCATGTCTCGCCCCTCATGTGCCGGTGCGGGATGACCCGCTCAACATGCGGGCGGCGATGCGAATTCCGTGCCGCGGGCGCGGGGTGTCTGCAGGGATTTCGGGAGGTCTTGAGAAGAAGTGGCTCCCCGGGACGGGCTCGAACCGCCGACCCGGTGATTAACAGTCACCTGCTCTACCAACTGAGCTACCGGGGAATACCGTTCTCTCAAGCGAGGCCCGGCTTTTATCAGAGCTTCTGTTCGCCGCGCAAGCACTCTGCTGCGCAAGAAGCACCGGTTTCCTGCAAAAAAAATCGGGAGCCACGAAGGCTCCCGAAAAGGCATTGGGTGGATGGTGGGGTGTCTTCACGGGAAGACGGGTACAGAATTGGTTGAGAACCCTTAAGGCGAAGTTAATGCGGTCGGGAAAATTGGGAAAATGGTTCACCGTCCTTGCCGGTTTCCTAATGGACTCATGGAAATGGGCGGTTTTCCGGTGAGATTCCGTTAGCCACGAATATCGCCGTTTTCGCCCGGGGACCTTGCCGTGGTACTGATTCGGCCAACGCGACGACGAAACGAGACCGGGAGGCCGCCATGCGCGAATACACCACGTTCAGTTTTTTCTGGCCCTATTACCTGCGCGAGCATGCCCGGCCGGCGACGCGGGCCTGGCATTATGTCGGCTCGACCCTGGCCATCCTGGTCTTGCTGGCCGCCCTGGCGACGCAGACCTGGTGGCTGCTGCTGGCCGTGCCGGTAGCGGGCTATTTCTTTGCCTGGGTGAGCCACGCCTTCGTGGAGCGCAACAAGCCGGCGACCTTCACCTATCCGCTCTGGTCTCTGATCAGCGATTACCGCATGTTCGGCTTCTTCCTGATGGGCAAGCTGGACGGCGAACTGGAAAAGGCCGGCGTCCGGCCCGACGGCACGGTCGCGCCGGAACACGCCTGATCTTTCCGGTTTAGGACTGCGGGCTATGTCTGTTGCATGGCCCGACACGTCTCCCGCAAGCCGAAAGCGCTATCCGGGACCCACGATTGGAGATGGTTCGCGAGGCGTTCGCGCGGTGGATCCCGGCTCTGCGCCCGGCTCGGGGCCGGGCTGCGGCCGGGAAAAATGGCGCATTCTACAGCCCCTTCAGCACCGCCTTCGCTCGCGCCCGATAGGCCTGGCGCTTGTCCTCGTCCATCCGGTCCCAGTTCCTGTAGACCGGACCCAGGCGCGGGTTGCTGCGCAGCTTTTCGGCATTGCGGTCGAGGAAGTCCCAGTAGAGGGCATTGAAGGGGCAGGCCTTGTCGCCTGTCTTGTCCTTCATGTCATAGCGGCAGCCGGAACAATAATCCGACATGCGGTCGATATAGGCACCGCTGGCGGCATAGGGTTTCGAGCCTAAGAGGCCGCCGTCGGCGAATTGCGACATGCCGATCGTGTTGGGCGCCTCGACCCATTCGAAGGCGTCGATATAGACGGCCAGATACCATTCATGCACCGCGCGCGGATTGATGCCGGCCAGAAGCGCGAAGGTGCCGGTTACCATCAGGCGCTGGATGTGGTGGGCATAGGCCTCGCGTTTCGTCTGGCCGATCGCGGCGGCGAGGCAGGCCATGTCGGTCTCGCCGGTCCAGTAGAATTCCGGCAGGCCTCGCCGGGCGTTCAGCGCATTGCGGCGGACATAATCCGGCCCCTCGCGCCAGTAGATGCCGCGCACATATTCCCGCCAGCCGATGATCTGGCGAATGAAACCCTCGACGGCATTGATCGGTGCGTTGCCGGTCTTCCAGGCGGCTTCGGCGCGGCGGCACACCGCCAGCGGATCGAGCAACCCCGTATTGATGTAGGCCGACAGGACCGAGTGATAGAGGAAGGCCTCGCCGGCCAGCATGGCATCCTGGTAGTCGCCGAAGTTTGCCAGCGCGGTTTCGATGAAATGATCGAGCGCCTTGTCCGCGTCCTCGCGGGTGACGGCGAAACGGAACGGCTCCAGATCGCCGAACCCGTCGGGAAAGCGCGTTGCCACCAGGTCGAGCACGGCCGTGGTCGTCGCGTCGGGTTCCGCTGAAAAGGGGCGCGGCATGAAGAGTTCGCCGCGGACCGGCTTGCGGTTCTCGCTGTCGAAATTCCAGCGGCCGCCGGCCGGCTTGTCGCCGTCCATCAGAAGGCCGGTGCGCTTGCGCATTTCCCGGTAGAAATACTCCATGCGCAGCTGTTTACGGCCCGCCGCCCAGCGGTCGAAATCGTCGTGCGAGCAGAGGAAACGGTCGTCCTCCAGGATCAGGACGGGCAGGCCGAAGCGGTCTTCCCAGCCCTCCATCTCCTCGCGCAGGCGCCATTCGCCCGGCTCGGTCAGGATGAGGCGGTCATAGGCTTTCTGTGCGAGCGCATCGGCGACGGCGCTCGCCAGGTCCGGGCAGGGGGGCGATTCGTCGAACGCGCGGTAGATCACGCGGCGGCCCTGTTCGTGCAGATCGTCCGCGAAATGGCGCATGGCGGAGAAGATGAAGGCGATCTTCTTGCGGTGATGCCAGACATATTCCGTCTCCGCCGCGACCTCGGCCATCAGGATGTCGGCCTGGTTGGGCGAGGTCTGGCGCAGGCTGGCGATGTCGGGGCTGAGCTGGTCGCCGAGAATGAGAACGAGGTCTGTCATCGCAAATCCGATCCGCTTTGCCGGTGGATACGTAGGACAGTCCCGTAAGGACCAACGGGAGACGCAGCATGGCCGGCACGGCCCTCGTTATCGGAGCGACCGGCGGAATCGGTGAGGCACTTGTCGCCGCCCTTGGGGCACGAGGCGAATACGACCGCGTGGTGGCCCTGTCGCGATCGTCGGATCCGCCGGTCGATGTGTGCCGTGAGCCCTCGATCGCCGCGGCGGCCGACTGGCTGATGCAGACGGCCGGCGCGCCCGGCCTGATCGTCGATGCGACCGGGTTTCTGCACGATGCGCGCTTCGGTCCGGAAAAGGCTCTGGCCGGGATCGATCCGGACCACATGGCGAAGGCCTTCGCGATCAATGCGACCGGACCGGCCCTGTTGATGAAGCATTTCCTGCCGCTGCTGCCGCGCGGCGAGCGGGCAGTCTTCGCCACGCTGTCCGCGCGCGTCGGCTCGATCGGCGACAACCGGCTGGGCGGCTGGCACGCCTATCGCGCCTCCAAGGCGGCGCTGAACCAGCTGGTGCGCGGCGCCGCGATCGAACTGGGCCGGAAGAACCGGAACGCGATCTGCGTCGCCCTGCATCCGGGCACGGTGGACACGCCGTTGTCGCAGCCTTTCGCACGGTCGGGTCTGGACGTTCGCGCGCCGGATGTGGCGGCGGGGGAGATTCTGGACGTGATCGCGGGGCTGACGCCGGACGATACGGGCGGCTTCTTCGATCACAAGGGGGAGCGGGTGGAGTATTGAGGGTGTCGCGGACAGCCCTCCTACGCCGAGGCTTCGGAGGGCACCTCTTCGCCCCGGGTGCGCGCTGCGGGTGGCTTGCCACCCGAAGCCCGCAGGGCGAAGGGTGGAGGCACCGCCCGGAATCGAACCGGGGTACAAGGATTTGCAGTCCTCTGCGTAGCCACTCCGCCACGGTGCCGCAATTTGCGAGCGGCGAGCTATAACCGGAGTGCGCGGCCGGGGCAATGGACCAGTTCACAGTCTGCCCGGATCGTGCTGCGGCGAATGGCCTCTCGCGCAGCAGGGCGGTTGCCGATCCTTGCCACAGCAGGATATATCAGCGCACCGGATCGGCCGCGCTCGAGAAGCGGCTCGGCCAGGCTAGGGAGATGCCCGTGAGCGAATTCGAACAGGCGCGCAAGCACATGGTGGACAGCCAGATCCGCCCGGCCGACGTGACAGACCGGCGTCTGATCGCTGCTTTCCTGGACGTGCCGCGGCACGTCTTCGTGCCCCGTTCGCGCCGCGCGGCGGCCTATGCCGATGCCCAGCTGGCCACCAGCGACAAGCGTTCCATGATGCGCCCGCGCGATCTGGCCAAGCTGATCCATGCCGCCGAAATCGAACCGAACGAGCTGGTACTCGATATTGCCGCCGGGCGTGGCTATTCCACCGCCATCCTGGCGCGCATGGCCGAGACCGTGGTGGGGGTCGAGAACGACGAGGACGGCCTGTCGCGTTCCGCGGGCCTCTTGTCCGATGTCGGCGCCGACAATGCGGTCGTGGTCGAGGGCGACCCCAAGGCGGGCGTGCCCGGCCAGGGGCCCTATGACGTGATCTTCGTCAACGGGTCGGTCGATATCGTGCCGGACGCCTGGTTCGACCAGCTCGCCGAGGGCGGCCGTCTGGCCGTGATCGTGCGCAAGGGCCCGGTCGGCAAGGCCACGATCTTCACCAAGTCGGAAGCCGGTATCGGCGAACGCATCGTCTTCGATGCCAACGCCACCGTGCTGCCCGGTTTCGAGGCCGAGCCCGGCTTCACCTTCTAGGCCATTAGTCCTGCAGCGCCCGCCATTGGGGGCGTTTGTCTGCGCCCTGAAAGTCAACGCCTGATGACTTTTTGCATGGCAGTGACCTAAAACTTTCGCAAACACCGTTCACTTTGCTGGACGTCATCCCTATATGCGGGCGACATTGCGTCGCTGGCCAATGGGCAGGCCGGCGGTATAAGGTTTCACGCGACGGACCAGCCGGGTCCGCCGGATCAAGGGGTGCGTAGATGACGCGTTCGATACAGGGATCGATCAAGGCTTTGGGACTGGCGCTGGCAGGGGGAGCCTCCCTGATCGCGATGTCCGGAGCGGCCTGGGGGCAATCGCTCGAAGAGACGCTGATCCTGGCCTACAACTCCAATCCCACGCTTCAGGCCGAGCGCGCCAATCTGCGCGCGATCGACGAAAACCGGGTCCAGGCCCAGGCCGGGCGCCTGCCGACCGTGTCGGCCGACGCCTCGATTTCGCGCCAGCATGTGGAATCGCAAAGCACATTCGTGATCGGCGGGCAGCGCCTGTCCTCCAACAGCACCAGCGACGCAACGCCGAAGAATTATTCGCTCACCGCGAACCAGGTGCTCTATGGCGGCGGTCAGATCAGCGGCACGATCGATCAGGCCACGGCCCAGATCATGGCCGGGCGGGAATCCCTTCGCGCCGTCGAGCAGAGCGTGCTGGTCGATGCCGTCACGGCCTTCATGAATGTGCGCCGCGATGCGCGCGTCGTGGAGATCCGGCGCAACAATGCCGAGGTGCTCGCCCAGCACCTGCAGGCGGCGCGTGACCGTTTCGAGGTTGGCGAGATCACCCGCACCGACGTGGCCCAGGCCGAGGCGCGCCTGTCCGGCGCCCAGGCCGAGCTGTCCGCGGCCCAGTCCCAGCTCGCCGTGAGCCGGGCCGCCTATGAGCGCGTCACCGGCCAGCCGCCGGCCACGCTGGAGGAGCCGCCGAGCCTGCCGGACATGCCGGAAAGCCTGGCCGATGCCGCCGAGTATGCCTATGCGGCGAGCCCGCAGCTGCTGGCCGCGCAGTACAGCGAGGAATCGGCGCGTCACGGCATTCGCGTCGCCCGGTCCAACCTGCGCCCGGAGGTTACGCTGAGTGCGACGGCGTCGGCGGCGCGTGATTCGACCTTTTCCGGCGACGAACGCGATTCGACGGCCGTCGTCGGCCGTGTCTCGATCCCGATTTTCACCGGCGGGTTGAATCGGTCCCGCGTCCGCGCCGCTGTTGCACAGGAGGAACAGGCCCGTCACCAGGTGCGCGAAGCGCGCCGTGTGGTGACCGAGGGCGTGACCAATGCCTGGAGCAATTACGTCACCTCCCTGGCCGTGATCGAAAGCTCGCGCCAGGCCGTCCGCGCCAACGAAATCGCGCTGGACGGGGTCGAACAGGAAGCCTATGTCGGCATCCGGACCACGCTGGATGTCCTTGATGCAGAACAGGAATTGCTCGAATCGCGCCTGACGCTGGTCACTGCGGAACGGGATTCCTATGTCGCCGGCTATCAATTGCTGCAGGCGATGGGCCTGGTGTCCGCGGAACGTCTCGGCCTGGCGGTCGATGTCTACGACCCGGCAGAACAGGATATGCGCCAGTCACGCTTTCCTAACCTTGATTTAACGCCCTGGGACTAGGGTTCTGCGCGAGTTGCGGGCTGGACAGGCTGTGTCATGCCCGGTTTATTCGCGTTAGAAGAGAACTGACGAACTTCTTTTAAGGACCTGGCGTAATGGCAGAACAAGCCGAAAACGAACCGTCGATGGAAGAGATCCTGTCCTCGATCCGCCGGATCATCAACGAGGACGATGACGAATCGACGGAAGAGGCCGCACCGGAAGGCGAAGCCGAAGCCGAAGCGGCGCCGGAAGCCGAGGCCGGCGAACCGAACAGCCAGGACGACATCGACTCCATGTTCGATGAGGCCGGCGACACGGATGGCGGCGATGATGTGCTGGAACTGACCGACAAGGTCGACGACAGCGATGGCGGCACGGATCCGCTCTCCATGGACGACGACCTGATGATCGTCGACCGCGAGGACGCCGAAGAGCCCGAGCCGGTCGCCGCAGCGCCGGAACCTGAGCCCGAGCCGGAACCCGAAATCGATTTCGACGCGCTGGAAGAGGAAGTCTCCGACGGCATCATGTCCGAACCGGCCGCCTCGGCCGCCATGGGCTCCTTCCACACGCTGGCGGAAAACATCCGCATTTCCGAAGAGGAAGGCCGCACGCTGGAAGGCGTGGTGCGCGCACTGCTGCGTCCCATGCTCAAGGAATGGCTCGACTCAAACCTGCCGTCCATCGTCGATGAAAAGGTCCAGGCCGAGATCGACCGCGTGGCCCGCCGCCGGCGCTAGGCTCTTGTCGCATACAGATTTGAAGAGGCGCGTCCTGCGGGGCGCGCCCTTTTTTTTGTTTCAATTTCACAATCCAAAAAATGCCGTCATCCCCCGGCTTGTCCGGGGGACCCCGCCGCTCCGGCCGGCGGGTTCGCTGAGGTCCCCCGGATGTCCGCTTCGCGGCCACCGTGGGATGACGGCTGTGAACGAGAGGGCAAGCGAGGCGGCGCACTGAAGCCCACCCATCCGCAGCTGCCGGGCTGACATTCCCGTGCGCTTGCCCGTAAAACTCGCTAAACGCTCCACGCGTGCAGCACAGCAGCGGATGCAAGATGGACAAGACCTTCAACCCCCAAGACGCCGAAGCCCGGATCTACGAGGCCTGGGAGAACTCCGGAGCCTTCCAGCCCAAGGACGACCCGGACGCCAAGCCGTTCTCCATCGTGATCCCGCCGCCCAACGTGACGGGCCGGCTGCATATCGGCCACGCGCTGAACGACACGCTGCAGGACGTGCTGGTGCGCTACAGGCGCATGCTGGGCGATGCCGTGCTGTGGCAGCCGGGCACCGACCATGCGGGCATCGCCACGCAGATGGTGGTCGAACGCCAGCTGGCCGCCGAAGGCAACATGTCCCGCCGCGAGATGGGACGCGAGGCCTTCATCAAGCGCGTCTGGGAGTGGAAGGAAGAAAGCGGCGGCCAGATCCAGCAGCAGATCCGGCGCCTGGGCGCGTCCTGCGACTGGTCGCGCGAGCGCTTCACCCTGGATGACGGCCTGTCCGCGGCCGTGCTCAAGGTCTTCGTCGAGCTCTACGAGCAGGGCCTGATCTATCGCGGCAAGCGGCTGGTGAACTGGGACCCCCAGTTCGAGACCGCCATCTCCGATCTCGAAGTGGAGAATACCGAGGTCGACGGCCACATGTGGCACTTCAGGTATCCGCTCGCCGACGGCAAGACCTATACCTATGTCGAGAAGGATGCGGACGGCAATGTCGTGCTGGAAGAGGAGCGCGACTATATCGCCATCGCCACCACGCGTCCGGAGACCATGCTGGGCGACGGCGCCGTGGCCGTGCATCCGGACGACGAGCGCTATGCGCCGATCGTCGGCGCGCTGTGCGAAATCCCCGTGGGGCCGAAGGAACACCGCCGGCTGATCCCCATCATCACCGACGAGTATCCCGATCCGGACTTCGGTTCCGGCGCGGTGAAGATCACCGGCGCCCACGACTTCAACGACTACGAGGTCGCCAAGCGCAACGATATCCCGCTCTACCGCCTGATGGACGTGCAGGCCGCCATGCGCACCGACGGTGCGCCCTATGCCGAGTGCGCGGCCCAGGCGATGGCGATCGCCAGGGGCGGTGCGCTGCCGTCCGAGGCCGAGGTCGATGCCATCAATCTGGTGCCGGACGAGTATCGCGGCCTGGACCGGTTCGAGGCCCGCAAGAAAGTGGTCGAGGCGATCACCGCGGAAGGCCTGGCCGTTACCGTCAAGGATGACGACGGCAATGACATCCCGCTGGTCGAGAACAAGAAGATCCAGCAGCCCTTCGGCGACCGCTCGCATGTGGTGATCGAACCGATGCTGACGGACCAGTGGTTCGTGAAGGCCGATGTGCTGGCGAAGGAGGCGATCGCGGCCGTCGAGGACGGGCGCACCACCTTCCACCCGAAGAACTGGGAAAAGACCTATTTCGAATGGATGCGCAACATCCAGCCCTGGTGCGTCTCGCGCCAGCTGTGGTGGGGGCATCGCATTCCGGCCTGGTATGACACGGACGGCAATGTCTATGTCGCCGAGAGCGAAGAGGCGGCGCAGGCCCAGGCCGGCGGCAAGGCGCTGACCCAGGACGAGGACGTGCTCGACACCTGGTTCTCCTCCGCGCTGTGGCCCTTCTCCACGCTGGGCTGGCCGGAAGACACGAAAGAGCTGGAACGCTTCTATCCGACCTCGGTGCTGATCACCGCCTTCGACATCATCTTCTTCTGGGTCGCCCGCATGATGATGCAGGGCCTGCACTTCATGAAGGATGAGACCGGCGATCCCCAGGTCCCCTTCAAGGACGTCTACATCCACGCCCTCGTTCGCGACGAGAAGGGCCAGAAGATGTCCAAGTCCAAGGGTAATGTGATCGACCCCTTGGAACTGATCGACGAATACGGCGCCGATGCCGTGCGCTTCTCGCTGGCCGCCCAGGCCGGGCAGGGCCGCGATATCCGCATGTCCAAGGAGCGCGTCGAGGGCTACCGGAATTTCGGCACCAAGCTGTGGAATGCCGCGCGCTTCTGCGAGATGAACGAGTGCCGCCCGGTGACGGGTTTCGATCCCAAATCGGTCGAGCAGACGGTCAACAAGTGGATCCTGTCCGAGGCCGGCAAGGCGGTGGCGGCGATCAATGCGGGCCTGGACGGCTATCGCTTCAACGAGGCAGCCGCCGCGGCGTACAAATTCGTCTGGAACGTGTTCTGCGACTGGCATCTGGAATTCGCCAAGCCGCTCCTGTCCGGCGAGGACGAGGCGGCCAAGGCCGAGACGCGGGCGACCACCGCCTTCGTGCTCGACCAGGCGCTGAAAATGCTCCACCCCTTCATGCCCTTCGTCACCGAGGCGCTGTGGCAGGAAACCGGCGATCGCGACACCCAGCTGATCGTCGCCGACTGGCCGGTGCTGGACGGGCTGGACGATGCGGACGCCACCGCCGAGATGGGTTGGCTGATCGAGCTGATCACGGATATCCGCCGCCTGCGTGCGGAGATGAATGTGCCGGCCGGCGCCCAGATCCCGCTTATCGCCGTGGAGGCCAGCGCGCAAACCCGGGCCCGCCTGGAACGCCACGAAGCGCTGATCAGCCGCATGGCGCGCCTGGCCGACATTGCCGTCTCCGACAGTGTGCCGCCGGCCGCGGCCCAGACCGTGCTGGGCGAGGCGACGCTGGCCCTGCCGCTGGAAGGCGTCATCGACTTCGGCGCCGAGCGCGAGCGGATCTCCAAGGAGATTGCCAAGCTGGACGGCGAGATCGTCCGGCTGGAGAAGAAGCTGGGCAATGAGAAATTCGTCGCCAACGCACCGGCCGACGTGGTTGCCGAACAGCGCGAAAAGCTGGCTGACTATTCGGAGCAGAAGGCCAAGATGGCCCAGGCGCTGGAGCGGCTGCAGGCGATGTGATGGACGAACGCTGGGACACATTGTGGCGCGACACGCTGGAGCCCTGGCTGCAGGGGCTTGAGGGTGAGCGCCGCAAGGCCATCGCCTGGCGACGGATCTGCACGCTCGTCGGCGGCGTACTGGGGGCCGGTTTCGGTGGTATCTTCGCAGCCCGGAACGGCGAGTGGATGCTCGTGCCCGCCGGTGCAGTCGGCGGGCTGGTCTTCGGCTTCCTGGTCGGCAATGGCCGTGTCGCCGGCCTCGCCAAGCGGATCAAGACCCGGCTCAATACGGCCATCGCCGGGGCGCTGGGCCTGCGCTATGCCGGCCGGCCCCATGATGCGGTGCGCTTTGACACATTCCGCGATTACGGCCTTCTGCCCTCCCACGACCGCCGCAGTTTCGAGGATCACTTCTCCGGCGAGCGAAAGGGCTGCGATTTCGAGCTCTACGAGGCGCATCTGGAAGACAAGCGGCGCTCGAACAAGCGGACCTACTACGTCACTGTCTTCCGCGGCGTGCTGATCCGCATCAACTTCCCCCGCAATGTGGAGGGGGTGACGGTGATCAGCCGCGACAAGGGCTGGTTCAACGGGCTGGACGCGCTGGGCCGCTCCTTCGGCTCGAACAAGCTGGAGCGGATCGGCCTGGTCGATCCGAAGTTCGAGCGGATTTTCGAGGTCTACGGCAATGACCAGGTCATGGCCCGCTACATGCTCACGCCCTCCTTCATGGAACGCCTCCTCTCGCTGGAAAAGGCGCTGCACGGCAAGAATGTCCGCGCCATGTTCGACGCCGACAGCGGCCAGGGCGAACTGCTGATCGCGGCGGAGACCGGGAATTTCTTCGAGATCGGTTCGATGAGCCGCCCGCTCGCCGACCAGTCGCGCGTGCAGGCCCTGGTGGGCGAGCTTACCGAAGTCCTCGGCCTGATCGATCTTCTGGTCGAGCCGGCGACGTTCGGCGAGGCGAGCGAGGTGGAGGCCGAGGAGGTTTAGCTTTGCCTCCCGTCCCTTCCATTTTTCCCGGAAGCGCGTCAGCGCTATCCGGGACCAACCGAAACGCGGCCCTGTCCGTTGATCCCGGCTCTGTAGAAGCCTGCGCCCGCGACGGCGGGTGGCCGGGAAAATATGAGCGTTAAAGACTTAAACGTCCGCCGCCAGCTTCGCGATCTCGGCAGCGGCGGTTTCGATCCCGGCCTTGTCCAGCGTGTCCACCGTAATCTTCGCCTCGCGATCCGCCGCGTCCTGGCGCTTGCGGGCGCGGTTGTAGGCCGGGTCGTAGTGCGCCGTGACCAGGGCCTCGGCAAGGGCCGTCCAGTCGCCGGCGTCCGCGAGGGCGCGCCAGTCGGCGATCACGGTCTTGGCGTGGAAGGGTTTGAGCCCCTCGAAGGCCGTCTCCAGCTTGCCCCGATCGGCGAGGAGGTCGGGATAGGCCTCGACGAGATAGCGGGCGCGTTCGCCAACCGGAACCTGCACCACGACGCGCGGAGCGGACTGCATCGCCGCCCACAGGCGCGGCGGCACGCGGCGGCGGCCGACCTGGCGCGATTCCGCCTCGACGAAGACCGGGCGCGACAGGTCCATGCGGCGCAGCCGGTCGTGGATCTGCGTGTCGAAGGCTTTCTGGCTGGGCTGCGGCGTGCCGGCGAAATCGCCGAAGATCGAGCCGCGATGGCAGGCCAGCCCCTCCAGGTCGATCACCTGTTCGCCCATCGCCTCCAGCGCGTTGAGAATGGCCGTCTTGCCGGTGCCGGTCTGGCCGTCGACCAGCACGACGGGCAGGGGCGTCTCCGCCTCCAGCGCGGCCACGACCTGGCGCCGCCAGGTGCGGTAGCCGCCCTCGACCAGCGTCACCTTCCAGCCCACCGAGGCGAGCACCAGCGCCATGGATTCCGAGCGCATTCCGCCGCGCCAGCAATAGATCAGCGGCTTGAAGCCTTTCGGCTTGTCCGCCAGCGCCGTGTCGAGATGCCGGGCGATATTGCGCGAGACCAGCGCGGCGCCCATGCGGCGGGCCTCGAAGACGGAGACCTGGGTATAGTGCGTGCCGACCCGGGCGCGTTCATCGTCGTCGAGGACCGGCAGGTTGATGGCGCCGGGCAGGTGGTCCTCGGCGTATTCCGATGGCGAGCGCACGTCGATCACGGCATCGAAGCGTTCCAATTCCTTCGCCGATAGGTCATCTGTGTAGGCAAGGCGCGGCATGCGTCGGTCCTGTTCCTGTCAGGACGCAGACTAGCGAAAACGGAGGCCAGCGGGATGATGGATGACACACCGGCCAAGCGATTGACCGAGCTGGCGCATGGCGGCGGCTGCGGCTGCAAGCTCGATCCGGCCGTTCTGACCGAGATCCTGGGCGCGCCCTCGGCCTGTCCCATGCCGGCCGACCTGCTGGTCGATGCGGCCACGCGCGACGATGCGGCGGTCTGGCGGATCAATGACGAGACCGCCCTTGTGGCGACGACGGACTTCTTCACCCCCATCGTCGACGATCCGCGCGAATTCGGGCGCATTGCCGCCACCAACGCCTTGTCCGACGTCTATGCCATGGGCGCGACGCCGATCTTCTGCCTCGCCATTGTCGGCATGCCGGTGAACGACCTGCCGCGGGAAACGGTGCGGCAAATCCTGGAGGGCGGGCGCAGCGTCGCCGAGGCCGCGGGCGCCCCCATCGCCGGCGGGCATTCCATCGATGCGGCCGAGCCGATCTACGGGCTGGTCGCCCTGGGCATCGTGCATCCGGAGCGCCTGCTGGCGAATGCCCGGGCGAAAGCGGGCGATGTGCTGATCCTGGGCAAGCCGCTGGGCGTCGGCATCTATTCGGCGGCGCTCAAGCGCGGCGAACTGCCGGAGGCCGCCTATGCCGAGATGATCGCCTCGACGACCCGGCTCAACACGCCCGGCGCCGCGCTGGCCGGCATGGCGGGCGTCAATGCCGCCACCGACGTCACCGGTTTCGGCCTGCTCGGGCACCTGTCGGAAATGGCGTCCGGCAGCGGGCTTCGCGGTGTGATCGAGCGGGACCGGGTGCCGGTCTTCCAGACCGCGCGGAGCCTCGCGGGCGAAGGTGTGAAAACCGGCGCGTCCGCCCGCAACTGGTCCGCGGTCAGCGATCAGGTCGACGACGCCGATGCGCTGGACGAGATGTCGCGCACCCTGCTCTGCGATCCCCAGACCAGTGGCGGACTGCTGGTGTCCTGTACGCCGGAGGCGGCAGACGGCGTGCTGGCGCTCTTTCGCGAGCACGGGCATGGCGATGCGGCCCTTGTCGGCCGGATGGAGGCGGGGGCGGGCGTCCGGGTGAGCTAGGCTCAGTCCGGGGCAGCCGCCTCGATCTCCAACACATCGCTGGCCAGGTCGAAGGCGAGCATGAAGTCGGCGATGGTGGAGAAGGTGGCGATGCGCACCGGGCCGGGCTGGTCGTCCAGGTCGATGCGCGGGTCGAACCAGTCGGCCATCAACCGCTCCCACCCGTTCATCTCCACGATGGCCGGCGCGAAATAGGCGCGCAGGTTCGACTTGATCTGGGCGCGGTCGGTGCGCAGCCAGGCCGCCGAGGCGACCACGTCGAGCAGGAATTCCTCGGCATTCTGGAAACGCGGATCGCCGGGATTGGACAAGGCGGAATAGGCCGGCTGGTGGAGCGCGTCATAGGTGTCCGAAGCGATCACGTCGAGAATGCGCACCTGCATCTGCGGCGTGGGAATGATGATGCCAAACCCGTCCTCTGCCGCACCGCGCACGAAATCGAGCGGCCAGTCCTGGGCAAGGCGGGAGCGCGTCTGGTCGAATACGCCGTGATAGAGGCTGTAGACGGCATAGCCGTAGGTCGTGCCGCCGCCGGCCATCTCGATCGGGCCGTAGATCCAGAAGGATCCGTGCGTGTAACGCTGCCCTTCGGGCAGGTCGTCGCGCGGCTGGCCGGCGCGGAAGACGAGGGCGGCATGGACGCCCCGGGCCGCGAGTTCGCGCTCGATCCGCTTGGAGATGTCGGCGGCCTCGGAGAGCGTGAAACGGTCGACCGGATGACCGTCGGAGGCCGCGCCGGCCGGTGTGGCGGCCAGCCCGCATGCCAGAACGAGACACGCGATGAAACGAAGCATCAGTCGTTGTCCGGCTGCGGCGTCTCCGTGACGATAATGGCCTCGCCCAGCGGCAGGGGAGCGCCGGGGCGCGGCGCGTCATCGGCGTCCTGGCTGGCGTGGAAGGCGCGGGCCATCTGCTGGGCCCGGCGGGCATGGGGGCGGCGGGCGTGCGGCTCGTCCGGCGTTTGCAGGCGCGCGGCAGCCGGGGCGGACTCGCCGGCTTCCGGACGGGTCATCCCCGGCTCGAAAACATCGGCGCGCGCGGCCGTGCGGTAGGTCTGTGCGTCGGACGGGCCGGCATAGAGTGCCAGGGTGAGGGAGGACAGAAGCAGGATGCGCATGGGCGGCTCTCGGTTAATCAGTGGTTAACCGAAACTAGCACGTTTTGGCGCGAAACCGGGAGTGAAAACTCGCGCCAGGGGCGAAGCCGCGCCTCAGAGCGCGAACGTTCCCACGATCGGAATATGGTCCGACGCCTTCTCCTTGCCGCGCGTCTCGCGATGGATCTCCACGGCCTCCAGCCGGTCGGCCGCCTGGGGCGAGCACAGGAGATGGTCGATCCGGATGCCGTGGCCCTTCTGCCAGCGCCCGGCCTGGTAGTCGTAGAACGTGTACTGGTGACCGCGCCCGTCGACCTGTTCGAAGGCTTCGGTCAGGCCCAGCCATTTCAGGGCGCGGAAGGCGGCGCGGGTGTCGGGCAGGGCGAGCGCGTCGTCGGCCCACACATCCGGATCCCAGCAATCGCTGTCGCGCGGGATGCAGTTGTAGTCGCCGGCCAGGATCAGCGGTTCCTCGAACTTCAGCAGGCCTTTGGCATGACGCCGCAGACGCTCCATCCAGGCCAGCTTGTAGTCGTATTTGGGACCGGGCGCCGGATTGCCGTTGGGCAGGTAGATCGAGGCGACGCGCACCGGCCCGCTCTCCGCGGAGATCACCGCTTCCAGATAGCGCGCCTGCTCGTCCTCATCGTCGCCGGGCAGGCGGGGGGTGGCTTCCTCGATGGGGAATTTCGAGAGGATGGCGACGCCGTTATAGGTCTTCTGGCCGTGCGTCTCGATATTGTAGCCGAGGCTTTCGATATCCTCGCGCGGGAAGTTCTCGTCGATCGTCTTGATTTCCTGCAGGCAGGCGACATCGGGCTTCGCCTCCTTCAGCCAGTCCAGCACATTGGGCAGGCGGGCCTTGATCGAATTGACGTTCCAGGAAGCTACGGTCAGGGTCATGGTACGGGCCGTCTTGTGCTGCGTTGCGCGCAGCTTAAGGCGTTTCGCGGAGGAGAAAAGCGGGGAGGCGTGCAGATGATGCAATCGGTCTTGCGGGCAGCGCATGGGTGAGCGTCCCGCCCGGCTTTCGCTGATCTGGCTGATCGCGACGACACTGGTGGTTATCGCTTTCGGCGTGGTGACGGCAGGCCTGTGGTATGCCGGACTGGTCCTGATGGCCTCGCCGGGCACGCAGGGCGTGCTGCCGGCCCGGGCCTTCGCCGTCTACTCGATGGCCGGTCCGGTCGCAGCCGCGCTGGGCGTGCTCGCCGGATGGGTGCGTGTACTGATGGGCCGGCGCGCGTCCGGCCTGAAATGGATGATCGTCATCCCCATCGTCTGGCTGATCGGTCTTCTGGGCTGGCTCGCCGTGGTCAATGCCTTGTGCGGCGGCCAGTTCGACTGCCGGGTCTAGAACCCCGCGAACACCGCGAATTCCTCCACCGGGGCGCGTTCGGACCGCAGCGTATTCACCGGCGCATCCGGATCGGCATGACCCAGCGCCATGCCGCACCAGATGCGCTGCTCGTCCGGCAGACCCAGCGTCGTGGCCACAGTCTTGTGACGGGTCATCCAGGCCTCCTGGGCGCAGGTCGCCAGGCCCTGTTCCTCCGCGGCCAGCATGAAGGCCATGATGAACATGCCCAGATGGCCCCACTGGTTGGGATTCATCCGTTCGTCCAGGCTGAAGAAGAGGCCGACCGGGGCATCGAAGAACTCGAAATTGCGCAGCATCTGGTTGAGCCGGCCTGCCTTGTCCTCGCGCGGAATGCCGAGCGTGTCGTACATCTGCTCACCCAGTTCGAAGCGGCGGGTGCGATAGGGCTCCCACAGCTTGGGCGGATAGGCGCCGAATTCGCTCTCGTCCTCGAACGGCGCGGCTTCCAGGCGTTCGCGTACGGCATCGATGACACGCTGGCGTGCCTCCCCGGCGACGACATGCACGTGCCAGGGCTGGACATTGCCGCCCGAGGCGGCCCAGCGCGCGGTGCCGAGCAGGTCGCGGACCGTCTGTTCGCGGACGGGCGTGTCTAGAAAAGCGCGCGTGGAGATGCGGCGGCGCAGGGCGTCGCTGACGCTGAGCGGGTCGGACATGATCGGCCTCTTGTCGATGAGGGCTGCAGCCTAGCCGCTCCGCGCCAGCGAGCAAGGCGCTGAGATCACGCTTCAAACACAGGTTCGAACCCGCCGAAAATCATCCGCTTGCCATCGAAGGGCATGGGGTTGTTCTCCGGGCTGAAGGCCGGATCCTGCATCATCGCCTCGAAGGCGGTATTGGCGGAACGCCTGCCGGACCTCTTCCCCCTGCCGGATACGGCACCGAAGCCGGGCGCGTAGCGCCTTTCCTCCCCACAACGTGGGGAGGGGGACCCGCGAAGCGGGGGAGGGGCCGCCGCGGTACGCGGCGGAATGGTAGAGCGAGGTTTGAACGGTGATCGCGGCCTGCGGCCGCGCCCCTTCGACCCCTCCTTCGCTAAAGCTACGGAGGGCTCACTTCCCCGCAGGCGGGGAAGAAAAAAGCCGTGCCTAGATCGAGAAACTCGTCCCGCAGCCGCAGGCGGCGGTGGCGTTGGGGTTGTGGATCTTGAAGGCAGCGCCGATCAGCTCGTCGACATAGTCGATCTCCGAACCCTCCAGGAAGGGCAGGGAGGCTTCGTCGATCACGACTTTCGCGCCGTCGCGCTCGATCACGGCGTCGTCCGCGTTCACCGCGGCATCGAGGTCGAACGTGTAGGAAAAGCCCGAGCACCCGCCGCCTTCCACGCCGACGCGCAGCAGCGTTCCGGCCGTCTGGCTGGCGAGAATGGCGTTGATCTGTTTGGCCGCGGAGGCCGAGAGGGTCACATTGGCTGTCATGGCAAAACCCGTTGGGGCATTCAGTTTCCGTGTTCCATACCGTATATGGACCGCCAGGTGCGCCGATGAAAGGCCCGAATATGACGATTGCGGCGATCGACCGAAGCCGAGCCTCCTATGCCTGCCACCCGTCGCGCTCGCGCGGACGCCGGTTCGAACAGCCCGACAGTGCGATGCGCAACGCCTTCCAGCGCGATCGCGACCGGATCATCCATTCCGCCGCCTTCCGCCGTCTGAAGGAGAAGACCCAGGTCTTCGTGGCCCATGAGGGCGACCAGTACCGCACCCGGCTGACCCATTCGCTGGAAGTCGCGCAGATCGCGCGCACCCTGGCGCGCACGCTGGGGGCGGACGAGGACCTGGCCGAGGCGCTGGCGCTGGCGCACGATCTGGGCCATCCGCCCTTCGGCCATGAAGGCGAGCGCGTACTGGCCCAGCGCATGAAGGATTATGGCGGGTTCGACCACAACGCCCAGACCCTGCGCGTGGTGACCAAGCTGGAGGTGCGCTATCCCCAGTTCGAGGGGCTGAACCTGACCTGGGAGACGCTGGAAGGCGTGGTCAAGCACAACGGCCCGCTGCTGACGGAGGCCTCGGGCGAGGCGGATCTGGCCTGGGCTTTCACGGATTATGCGGGCTGGCGCGACCTGGAGCTCGACACGCATGCCGGCCTGGAAGCGCAGATTGCGGCCCTGTCAGACGATATCGCCTACAATAATCACGATATCGACGACGGTCTGCGTTCGGGCCTTCTGGAACTGGATCCCTTGCTGGAACTGCCCCTGGTCGGCGAGATCTTCCGCCGTGTCGAGGAACGCTGGCCCGGTCAGCCGCGCACCATCCTGATCCACGAGGCCGTGCGCGACCTGATCGGGGTGATGGTGGGCGATGTGCTGGAGGAGACGCGCCGGCGGCTGGACGCGGCCCGTCCGGAAACCGCCGAGGACCTGCGCCGGCTCGACCGGCCCGTGGTGGCGTTTTCCGAGGAGATGATGCTGCATCTGGCTGCGTTGCGCCGCCATCTGTTTGCCCACATGTACCGGCATTACAAGGTGAACCGGATGATGAGCCAGGCCAGCCGGGTGATGCGCGACCTCTTCGACCTCTACCTCAACGATCCCGGCGTGCTGCCGACGGACGTTCAGGCGGGAATGCACGGGGCCGGAACGGCGGAATCGGCGCGGCATGTGTGCGATTACATCGCCGGCATGACCGACCGTTTCGCTGTGGAGGAACATCGCCGCCTGTTTACGGTTCAGGGCTATTTCTGAGCCGGCCTGTTGAAATAACAGGGCACCGGGCTGCCGGGACGCATGAAATGCGCGGCCGTCCGGTGCTATCGTTTTCGCGCGGGAAGCGATTCGCGCTTCCCCGGACCCTGTGAGACGCCAGAGCACGATGACCGATCAGGACGATGACAGCCGCATCGGCGCCTATGCCCCGCCGACGGACGAGTTCTCCACTTTCGATGCGCGCGAGGAGGATGCGCGCCGCGGTCCGCTCCTGCTGACCGCGGCCCTGGCCGTCTTCATCCTGTTCCTCGGCGTGGTCTGGAGTGCCTATAATCAGGGCCTGCGCGAGAGCGGCCGGGACGGCGCGCCGCGCCTGGTGCCGAACGAGGAACCCTATCGCGAACGCCCGGCCGATCCGGGCGGCGAGGAAACGCCGGACACGGACCTGGAAGTCTACGACCGGCTGACCGGCGAGAGCGATGAGGGTGACGAGCCCGTGTCCCTGCGGCCGGCGCCGGAAGAGCCGATCGAGGACAGCCGTCCGGCGCTGCGTGTCGAGACCGTGGATGCCGACGAAACCGGCGAGCCCGCGCAGGACGTGACGCCGCGCCAGGCGCCGGAACGGCCCGAGGTCCGGCCCGACCCTGAACCGGATCCGGAACCGCAGGACACGGCGCCCGAGCCGGAGCCCGAACCGGTGACGCGTGATCCCGAACCCGAACCGGCCCCGGCCGAACCGGAACCGGAAACCGACAGCACGCCGGCGCAGACGGCGCCGCCCGTCGATCGCGATGGCGCCTGGGTCGTCCAGATCGCCTCCTTCCGCAGCGAGGCCGATGCCGAGGCGGCCTGGGTCGCCTTCCGCACCCGTTTCTCCGATATCGCCTCGGGTCTGGCGCCGGACGTGGCCAGTGTGGAGATCCCCAATCGGGGCACCTATCATCGCCTGCGCATTGCCGCCTTTGCCACGCAGGCGGACGGGGTGGCATTCTGCGAGATGCTGCAGGCGCGCGGCCAGGACTGCCTGGTGAGACGCCGATGAGCGTCACCACGGCGATCTACGGGCTGAAGGGAACGACGCTCGATCCCGAGGAAAAGGCTTTCTTCCGCGATGCCGACCCCTGGGGCTTCATCCTGTTCGCGCGCAATGTGGAGGGCGTGTGCCAGCTCTCCCGGCTGACGCTGGAGCTGCGCGACTGCGTGGGACGCGATGCGCCGGTCCTGATCGACCAGGAAGGCGGGCGCGTGGCGCGGCTGAAGCCGCCGGCCTGGCGCAAGGCGCCGCCGGCCGAGATCTTCGCCGATCTCTACCTCAAGGACGAGGACGCCGCGATCGAGGCGACGCGCATCAATCACCGCCTGCTGGCACACGAGCTGCGCACGGTCGGGATCGATGTCGATTGTGCGCCCGTCGCGGACCTGCGCATCGAGGGCGCCGACGCGATCATCGGCGATCGCGCCTTCGGCCGGACGCCGGACCCCATCGCCCATCTCGGCCGCGCGGCCATGGAAGGTCTGATGGCCGGCGGTGTGGCGCCCATCGTCAAGCATATTCCCGGTCATGGGCGGGCCAAGGCCGACAGCCATCTCGAACTGCCTGTCGTGCCGGAAGAGCACGGGCTGTTGTCGGAAACGGATTTCGCCCCCTTCAAGGCGCTGGCCGATGCCCCCATGGCGATGACGGCCCATATCGTCTACGCCGACATCGACGACGGCGCTCCGGCGACCCAGTCTGCCGAGGTGATCGGCGGCGTGATCCGGGGCGAGATCGGTTTCGACGGCCTGTTGATGACCGACGATCTTTCCATGAAGGCGCTCTCGGGCAGTTTTCGTGAACGGGCCGAACGCTCCCTGGCGGCGGGATGTGATATGCTGCTTCACTGCAATGGCGAGATGGCCGAGATGCTGGCAGTCGCCGAAGGCGCCGCCCGGCTGGACGGCCAGCGCCAGGACCGGGCCCTGGCCGCCGAGGCCGCGCGCGAGCGGATCGAAGAATTCGACCCGGCGGACGCCGAATCGCGGCTGAATGCGCTGCTGCAAGCGTGACGGGCTGACGGAGCCATGCCGTGTCGGATCGAAACCTGATTGACGAATTCGAGGAGGATGTCCGCTTCGAGGCGGCCGAGGAGGCCGAAGCGGATGCCCTGATCGTCGATATCGACGGGTTCGAGGGACCGTTGCACCTGCTGCTCGCCCTGGCGCGCAAGCGCAAGATCGACCTGGCGAAGATCTCCATTCTCGAGCTCGCCGAACAGTATCTCAACTTCATGGAAGCCGCGCGCCGGCGCCGGCTCGATCTGGCCGCCGACTATCTGGTGATGGCGGCCTGGCTCGCCTTCCTGAAATCCAAGCTGCTCCTGCCCAAGCCGAAGAAGGACGAGGAGGATGCGCCGGCCGAGGTGATGGCCGCCGCGCTGGCCTTCCGCATGCGCCGGCTGGAAGCCATGCGCGCGGCGGGCGAGGCGCTGTTCGCCGGTCCGCTGTTGCACACCGACGTGCATCCGTGCGGTCAGCCGGAAGGCGTGCGCTCGACGCGCTCGGTGATCTACGAGGCGGACCTGCACGATCTGCTCTCGGCCTATTCGCGCCGCCGCATCCGCCAGGCGCGGGCGTCCTATCGTCCGCCGTCGCCGCGCGTCTACCAGCTCGACACGGCGCGCCAGCGGCTCGACCGGCTGATGCCCGAGGTGACCGACTGGCGCGATCTGGACACGCTGCTGCCCGATACCGGCGAGCTGGGTGCCAACCCGCCGCCGCTGCGCTCGGTACGGGCGAGTTCGATGCTGGCTGCCCTTGAAATCACCAAGGAAGGGCATGCACGATTGCGACAGCGCGAGGCCTATGCCCCGCTCTATGTGCGCGCCGCCGGGGAAGACGCCAAGCATGACTGACGAAAACGACGGGACATCCAGCGACGCGATTTCCGATGCGATCGCCTCACTGCGCGAGCGGGCCGAGCATCAGGGGCCGTCGGCGCTGGCCGATGCGGAGGCCTCCCAGGCGCTCGGCGTGCATCTGGCGGTGAATACCGAGCGCCAGAATCTGCGCATTCTCGAAGCCCTCCTGTTCGCCGCCAACGAGCCGCTGGACGAGGAGACGCTGATCGGCCGCCTGCCGCTGGAAGCGAATATCCAGGAACTGCTCGCCACGCTGGCGGCGGAGTACGAGGAGCGCGGCGTGCGCCTGGTCGAGGTCGGCGGGCGCTGGCGCTTCGAGACTGCGCCGGATCTCGCCGATGTGCTCACCGAAGTGCGCCAGGAGCCGCGCAAGCTCTCCCAGGCGGCGCTGGAGACGCTGTCCATCATCGCCTATCACCAGCCGGTGACGCGCGCCGAGATCGAGGAGATCCGGGGCGTGGCCGTGTCCAAGGGCACGCTGGACCTGTTGTTCGAACTGCGCTGGATCCGCCCGCGCGGCCGCCGCCGCACGCCGGGCCGTCCGGTGACCTACGGCACCACGCCGCAATTCCTGGAATATTTCTCCCTGTCCTCGATCGGCGACCTGCCCGGCATGGCCGACCTGAAGGCCGCCGGCCTGCTGGATGCCCGCCTGCCGCCGGACTTCACCGTGCCCGATCCCTCGCGCGTGGAGCAGCCGGAACTGATCGAGGATCCGCTCGACGACGAGGAGGCGCACGCCTTCCACGTCGATTTCATGGAGAGCGACGACGATCCCGACGGCGCGGCCTGACGCAGGGATTGGACGCAGCGCAGCAAACGCAGTAGATCAGGACGGGTTCTTCAAGTCGGAGGGGCAAATGGCTCCGGGTATGTGGCAAATCCTGCTGGTTCTGATCCTGGCCGTCCTGCTGTTCGGCGGGCGCGGCAAGATCGCGTCCATCATGGGCGATTTCGCCAAGGGCATCACCAGCTTCCGCAAGGGCCTCAAGGACGAGGCCGAGAGCGAGGACACGTCGAACGAGGCGTCCTCGATCGGTGCCGAGACCCGCGACGACGAAAAGACCGGGAGCTAGGCGATGAGCCCCGGCATCGGCATGCCGGAATTGATGGTGGTTCTGGTCCTGGCGCTTGTGGTCGTCGGGCCCCGTCAGCTGCCCGTCATGATGCGCAAGGTCGGACAGATCATGGCCCAGGCCCGCGCCATGGCGAAGGAATTCCAGCAATCCTTCGAGGAGATCGGCCGCGAGACCGAACTGGCCGAACTGCGCAAGGAAATCGAGGCGCTGAAAAAGTCCAACCCGGTCGAGGAAATCCGCGGCGAGGTCGACAAGGTCGCCTACGAGGCGCGCTTCGGCAGCCAGGGCGAGGCGCCGGACAAGCCGGCCGCCGGCACCCGGTCGGACAAGCCGCAGAGCCTTCCGGAACGGGGTGACGGGTAGGCGCCATGGGACACATCGAGGACGACGAGGTCGAGGCGAGCCGGGCGCCGCTGATCGATCACCTGATCGAACTGCGCTCGCGGCTGATCATCGTGATCGCCTGCCTGGTGGTGGGCTTCATCGGCTGTTTCCTGTTCTCCAGCCAGCTCTACCAGTTGCTGCTCATCCCCTATCGGGATGCCGCCGCCGCCGTGCGCGGTGTGCCGGTGGAGGAGCTCGAACTGACGGCCAATTTCTTCGCGCCGCTGGAATTCTTCTTCGTGCGCCTGAAACTGTCGCTGGTCGGGGCGATCATCATCATCTTCCCGGTGATCGCCTGGCAGGTCTACAGCTTCGTCGCGCCGGGCCTGTACAAGAACGAACGCGGCGCCTTTGCGCCCTTCCTGGCGCTCTCGCCGGTGCTGTTCGGCATCGGCGTCGCCTTTGTCTACTACCTCGTCCTGCCCATGGTGATGCGCTTCTCGCTGGGCCAGGAACAGGTTCCCGAACTGGCCGGCACGCGGATCGAGCTTCTGCTCAACGTGTCCGACTACATGAACCTGATCACCACGCTGATGCTGGTCTTCGGCATTTCCTTCCAGATGCCGGTCTTCCTGATGCTGCTCGCCAAGGCGGGGATACTGCGGGCGCAGACCCTGCTGAAGGGCTGGCGGTTCGCCGTGGTCGGCATTGCGCTGTTCGCGGCCTTCGCCACGCCGCCGGATCCGGTCAGCCAGATCATGCTCGGCGGTGCGCTCCTGCTGCTCTACTTCGTCTCCATCGGGGCCATGCGCCTGATGGAGCCGAAGGGCGAGGGCGGCGCGGACGACGACTCCGCCTCCTGATCCGGTTTACGCCGCGCGCGGGCGCGGCTATAGCCGCCCTTCCACCTGTTCCAGACAACGGTTCCAGCCATGCATGACATCAAGCTCGTTCGCGACAATCCCGATGCTTTCGACCAGGGCCTCGCCCTGCGCGGTCTGGAACCGCAGTCCTCGCAGCTGCTCGAACTGGATACCCAGCGCCGCGAGGCGCTGACCCGTCAGCAGGAGGCGGAGACCGAGCGCAATACGCTGTCCAAGCAGATCGGCAAGGCCAAGGCCTCGGGCGACGAGGACGAGTTCAACCGCCTGCGCGGCGAGGTCGACCGGCTGAAGACGGTGCTCGAGGAAGCCGGCCAGCAGGCGCGCCATTTCGACGAGACGCTGAGCCAGCATCTCGCGGCCCTGCCCAACCTGCCGGAAGCGGATGTTCCCGCCGGCGAGGACGAGGCGGACAATGTCGAACAGCGCCGCTGGGGCGATCCGCGCGAATTCGATTTCGAGCCGAAGGATCATGTCGATCTGGGCGAGGGGCTCGGCCAGATGGATTTCGAGGGCGCCGCCGCCCTGTCGGGCGCGCGCTTCGTGGCGCTGAAGGGGCCGCTGGCCCGTCTGGAGCGGGCGCTCGCCCAGTTCATGCTCGACCTGCACACGGCCGAGCACGGTTATACAGAGGTTTCCCCGCCCTACATGGTGCGCGACGAGGCCATGTTCGGCACCGGTCAATTGCCCAAGTTTGCCGACGATCTCTTCCGCACCACCGACCATCGCTGGCTGATCCCGACGGCGGAAGTGCCGCTGACCAATCTGGCGCGCGAGGCGATCCATCCGGAAAGCGCGCTGCCCATGCGCATGACGGCGCATACGCCCTGTTTCCGCGCCGAGGCCGGTTCGGCCGGCCGCGACACGCGCGGCATGATCCGCATGCACCAGTTCCACAAGGTGGAAATGGTCTCCATCGTGACGCCGGATGAAAGCGCCGCCGAACTCGACCGGATGACGGGATGCGCCGAGAAAGTCCTTCAGCTGCTGGGCCTGCCCTACCGGGTGATGCTGCTGTGCTCGGGCGATATGGGTTTTTCCGCCAAGCGCACCTACGACCTGGAAGTTTGGGTGCCCAGCCAGAAGAATTATCGCGAGATCTCGTCCTGCTCGAATTGCGGGGATTTCCAGGCGCGGCGCATGAATGCCCGTTTCCGCCGCGAGGGCGAGAAGCGTCCGGCCTTCCTGCACACGCTCAACGGCTCCGGTGTCGCCACCGGCCGCGCCCTGCTGGCCGTGATGGAGAACTACCAGAACGCCGACGGCTCGATCACCGTGCCGGAGGCGCTGCGCCCCTATATGGGCGGGATCGAGACGCTGAGCGCCTAGCGCTTCTCCGTATTGGCGCGCAGCCAGGGTTCCAGTTTTTCAAAGCGGAATTCGCCGGTCTCGTAGAGGCCTAGGATGAAGTCGATCGTGTCCTGCTTGTGGGGTGCGAAGCGCGCTCCGTTGATGCGCAGGAAGGTGATCGTACAAGCAAAGGCCGTCCGCTTGTTGCCGTCTATGAACGGGTGGTTCTGGGCCAGGCTTTCCCAAAGCGCTGCGGCTTCTGCAACCAGATCGGGATAGTAGCCAGTCTGCGGCCGTGCGAGTGCCGCTTCCAGCTGGCCAAGGTCTCGAACGCCGTAGGAACCGCCATAGGTTTCGATCTGATCGGTATGAATGGCGAGGACTTCGTCGAGCGTGAGATAGTCGAAGCTCATTCCGCGAGCTTCTTGTAGACCTCAGCGTACTCGTCATGGGTCGCCTTGTAGGTTTCCATGACGTGATCGCGGACCTTCTTCGGCTTCTTCGAGGCCAGCAGTCCGGCAATCGCCTCATCGACCAGGGTCTGAAGGTCGCGCCCTTCGGCCTCGGCCAGCGATTTCAGCTCGGCGAGGAGGGTGGCATCCAGTTCGGCGGAAAAATGTTCGCGGGGCTGGCCCATCGTCCACTCCAGACGGTCGATTTCAGATCCTTGTGCATTCTGATAGCACGAAAAGCGTGTTCGTGAAACGTTCCGATCTGCCGATATTGTGAACGCCGGACTGATGCACCGATTGCCGCCCTGCCGGGAACCGCCTAGAAGCGACGGAGACGACAGACCGAAGGACATCCCGCCCATGATCCCCGACAATCCGCGTATCCTGCTGACCAATGATGACGGCATCCGGGCCCATGGCCTGAAAGTGCTGGAGAAGATCGCGCGGGACCTGTCGGACGATGTGTGGATCGTCGCGCCGCACGAGGAACAGTCCGGGGCGGGGCGCTCGCTGACCCTGCATGCGCCGCTGCGCGTGCGTCAGTACGAGGAACGCAAATTCTCCGTCTCCGGCACGCCGACGGACAGCGTTCTAATGGGCGTGCAGGACATCATTCCCGGCAAGAAGCCGGACCTGGTGCTCTCCGGCGTCAATCGTGGCCAGAACATCGCCGAGGACATCACCTTTTCCGGTACGGTGGCCGGCGCGATGCAGGGCATGCAGCTGGGCATTCCCGCCGTTGCGCTGTCCCAGGCCTACGGCTTCAAGAAGGGCGACCCGATCGAGTGGGAGACGGCGGAAACCTATGGCGCACCGGTCCTGCGCCGCCTGTTCGACCTGAAATGGCCCGAGGACGTGCTGATCAACATCAACTTCCCCGATCGCAAGCCGGACGACGTCACCGAGGTGGAGGTGACCCGCCAGGGCCGCCGCGACCAGCACATCCTGCACGCCGAACACCGCACCGATCCGCGCGGCGCGGACTATTACTGGCTGGCTTTCAAGGGCATCCTGTCCAATCCGCCCGAAGGCGTGGACCTGAAGGCCGTCTATGACGGCAAGATTTCGGTGACCCCCCTTCACATGGACCTCACGCATGGCGAAACTCTCGGCAATCTGAAGCGGATGCTCGGCGGCGCGCCGCCCAAGCACTGAGCCGTTTGCCGGGCCGCGCCCGCCGGAAGGAACGAGCCGATGACCATCCCCGACCCGCGCATGATCCAGCTCGTCATGAGCCTGCGCGGCGGCGGTGTGACCGATGCCCGGGTGATGGGCGCCCTCGAGCGCACGCCGCGGCACCTGTTCGTGCCCGACCGGTTCGGCGACCAGGCCTATGACGATCGGGCGCTGCCGATCGATTGCGGCCAGACGATCTCCCAGCCGCTGATCGTGGCGCTGATGACCCAGGCGCTGAAACTGGACGATCGCTGCAAGGTGCTCGAGATCGGCACCGGCTCGGGCTATCAGGCCGCCGTGCTGGCGCGTCTGGCGCGGCGCGTCTACACGGTCGAGCGCTATCGCACCCTGGCCCGCGAAGCGGAGGAGCGTTTCCATGCCCTGCGCCTGACCAATATCGTCACCCGGATCGGCGACGGCACGGCGGGCTGGCCGGAACAGGCGCCCTTCGACCGCATCATCCTGACCGCCTCGGCGCCGCAGCGCCCCGACGCCATCCTGGACCAGCTCAAGGAGGGCGGGATCGCCGTGGCGCCGGTCGATCGCGACGCCAAACAGGTGCTGGTGCGCTATGTCCGGGACGGCGACGAGATCGTCGAGACGGATATCATGGACGTGCGCTTCGTGCCGCTGGTGAAGGGCGAGGCGCGGGCGCTATAGCCGCCCGCATCCGCTCCGCGATCTCAGTCCGGTGTCTCGCACTGCACGGGATGGGCCGTGATGGCGCGGCGGCGCTTCGACATCTCGTGGGTCAGCCAGAAGCCGGAGCCCAGCAGCATCGCGCCGCCCAGCACCATGCCCGGGCCGGGGATCTCCCGGAACACCAGAAAGCCCAGGAAGCTCGCCACCACCGGCGAGACGATGATGTCGACCAGGGAGTAGAGGTTGGCGTCGATCGTCTTGAGCACCAGGCTGATGCCGAAATAGGCAAAACCGGTCGAGATCAGGCCCAGCCCGCCCACGGCTGCCATGACCGGCATGTCGAAGGGCAGGAGATTGTCGGGCACCAGCGCGGTTACGTCCCCGGTGCCGAACAGCCACAGCGAGGGGGCCAGCAGCAGCGCTGCCACCAACATCGACCAGGCGATGTCGTTCCCGGTCTCCGTCTTACCCTCGTGCCGCATATAGGTGATCATCGCGGCATAGATCGCCCCGTCGCCCAGCGCGACCAGATTGCCCAGCATCTCGCCGCCTTCCAGGGGCTGGGCGATGACGATGCCGGCCAGGGCGACGGCGAAGATCGCGACATGGATCGGCCGGGCGCGCTCGTCCAGGAAAATCGCCGAGAAGATGAAGGTGAAGAAGGGCGCGATGCTCCAGAAAATCACCGCATTGGCGATCGGTACCAGCGTCATCGCATAATTGAACACGCTGATCTGGGTGGCGATCAGCACGCCGATCACGAAAATATCCTTGAAATTGCGGACGGGCAGGTGGAGGCGGTGGCCGGTGCTGATGCGCAGCGTGGTCAGCAGGAAGGCTGCGGCGAGGCTCAGCGCGTAGAAGTTCAGCGTCTGGATTGGGATCAGGCCGCCGGTCAGCTTCACGAAGACGCCGATCGTGGCTTCCGAGAGCGTGATCAGGAGCAGGAGGCTTCCGGTTCTCATGACACTGTCCCATCGTCCGCTTCCGGTCCGCACTGCGAAGTCTGGCGTGGAACGGCAAGCGCCGCAATGCCTGTACGCAAGGCAGGCCTGCCCGTTTTTTTGCCCCATTTCCGGCCGAGTCTGGCCGCATGCGCCTATGCGGCGACGCGCCGGGAAATCGGTTGAGCGGGGTCGATGGATAACCGACGGTTAAGCGTTGTCATGGCTTGATGTCGGTGACTTCCTCTACAGGAGCTGGATTTACGCGATGCGTCTTTCGACTGTGATATGCCTGACAGCGGCCCTGTGCGCCGGCCTTGCGGCCTGCACCACGACGCCGCGCCATCCGGCACGCGTCGAAAA
Organism: Pseudomonadota bacterium; assembly: GCA_034659015.1. Classification (GTDB taxonomy): domain Bacteria; phylum Pseudomonadota; class Alphaproteobacteria; order Caulobacterales; family Maricaulaceae; genus Maricaulis. The sequence continues at coordinate 225,209 of JAYEGL010000002.1, forward strand.
CCGCTATCCCGATGCCGGGACCCGGCCGACGCCGCCCTCGCGGATCACACCGCGCGACTGCAACGGCTCCTACACGGTGCGCCGGGGCGACACGCTGTCCGAGATCGCCGTGATGTGCGGTGTGCGCATGGAAGAACTGGCGGCGGCCAACAGCCTTTACCGGCCCTATACGCTCAATGTCGGCCAGGTGCTCTCGATGCCGCGGCCGCCGATGCATGTCGTCCAGCGCGGCGAGAACCTCTACCGGATCGGCCTGCGCTACGGCATTCCTTTCCAGCAACTGGCCGCCCACAACGGCATTTCCGCGCCCTACAACCTGGAAGTCGGCCAGCAGATCCGTCTTCCCCAGGGCGCGACGGTCGTGAATCTGGCCAGCCGCGACCCGTCGGCCAATTCGCGCTCGACGGCCTCGCCGCCACGCGAAGAGCGCCGGCCGCCGGCTGCGTCCTCCGGCACGCCGCGTTTCGACTGGCCGGTGCGCGGCTCGGTCCTGTCCAGTTTCGGCAACAAGCCCGATGGCGGGCGCAATGACGGGATCAACATCGCCGCGAATGCGGGCGACAGCGTGCGCGCGGCAGCGCCCGGACAGGTGGTCTACGCCGGCAGCGAGCTCGCCGGTTACGGCCAGCTTGTCCTGGTCCGTCACACCGGGGGCTATGTCACTGCCTATGCCCACAATTCCCGCCTCATGGTTTCCGAGGGAGACCAGGTCAGCCAGGGCCAGGTGATCGCCGAGGCCGGCGCGACGGGATCGGTCGACCGGCCCCAGGTGCATTTCGAGATCCGCAACGGCGTCAATCCGGTGGACCCGATGAGCTACCTGCAGTGAGGCCTCGCTGCGGGCGTAACAGTCAGGCCTTGTTGCAACACAGCCCTGCACCGATATAGTCCCGCGCAATTATTTACCAGGCGCGGGCGGCCCAGCCGGTCCCGTTGCCCAGCCACCCGGGGTCTAGCGTTACCATGGAAGCCTTTCTCGCCTCTCCCATCCCCATGCTCGTTCTTATGGGCCTGGTCTTCTATTTCCTGCTCATCCGACCGCAGCAGAAGCGGGCCAAGGAGCACAAGGAAATGGTGGAAGGTCTCAAGCGCGGCGACGAGGTGATCACCCAGGGCGGGCTGATCGGCAAGGTTGCCAAGGTCGCTGACGAGGAAGTCACGGTCGAGCTGGCCGACGGCGTCAAGGTGCGTGTCGTGCGCCAGACGATCGCCACCGTGCGCGGCCGTCCCGAGCCCAAGCCGGCCAACGACGCCAAGTCCGACTGACCCTTCAGACCGTCTAGCTGAAAAGGCCGCGCTGCCATGCTGCATTTCGGGCGCTGGAAACTTCTCACCATCCTTGTCGTGATTGTTGCCGGGGCGCTCTATTCGCTGCCCAATCTGGTGCCGGAGGATGTGCGCTACTCGATCAACGAGGCCGACAACAGCCGTGAGGCGCGCGGCATCTGGAACTACATCCCCAGCCGCACGATCAATCTCGGCCTCGACCTGCAGGGCGGTTCCTACATCGTCTTCGAGGTCGACATGGCGGAGGTGCGCACGGCGCAGCTGGAAAGCCTGGCTGCCGACGCGCGTCAGACCCTGCGTAACGACCCGCCGCTCCTGCCGCGCTCGGTCGCGGTGGTCGGCGACGAGGTCGTGGTGCTGATGATTCGTGAGGAGCAGCGTGACGAGGCGTTCGAGCGGCTTCAGGAGCTGAACGGCCCGGTCACCACCCAGATGGGTCAGCCCGGCATGGCGCAGATGTACAGCATGCGCCGCGACGGCGACGATCCCAGCGCGATCCGTATCTCGGTCACCGACGAGCAGTTCACCGCGATCCGCCAGCGCACGCTGAGCCAGTCGATCACGGTGATCCGCCGCCGCCTGGACGGTCTGGGCACCACAGATCCGACCATCGCCCGCGCCGGAGCCGACCGCGTCATGGTCCAGGTCCCCGGCGCCGACGATCCGCAGGAAATCATCGATCTGGTCGGCACCCAGGCCGCGCTGAGCTTCCACCTGGTGGATTCGACCATCGATCCGGGGCCCAACGGCCAGGCGCGCACGCCGCCGGGCCGCACCATCTATCCGATCGCCAACACCCAGCCGGTGCAGTATCTCGCCGTCGAGACGCGGCAATTGCTGACCGGCGAAAACCTGACCCAGGCAAATGTGACGAATCATCCCAGCTATGTCGGCCCGGTTGTCGGTTTCCGTCTGGATACCCAGGGCGCGCTGATCTTCGGCGACATTACCCGCAACAATCGCGGCCGCCAGTTCGCCATCGTGCTGGACGACGAGATCATCACCGCGCCGCGCATCAACGAACCGATCCTGGGCGGATCCGGCGTGATCGGCGGCGGGTATACCTACGAGACCGCGTCCCAGCTCGTCATCCTGCTCAATGCCGGCGCCTTGCCCGCCACGTTGACGCCGGTCGAACAGCGCACGGTTTCGGCCAGTCTGGGCCGCGACCAGATCGAGAGCGGCACGCTGGCCATCATCATCGGTTTCTCGGCGGTGATCGTCTTCATGCTGCTGGCCTACGGCATCTTCGGCATCTTCTCGACGCTGGCCCTGCTGGCGAACGTGGTACTGATCATCGGCGGCCTGTCCGGCCTCGGCATGACGCTCACCCTGCCGGGTATTGCGGGTATCATCCTGACGATCGGCATGGCGGTCGACGCCAATGTGCTCATCTTCGAGCGCATCCGCGAGGAGGCACGCAACGGGCGCACGCCGGCCAATGCCATCCAGGCCGGCTACGAGCGGGCCCTGGCCGCGATCCTCGACGCCAACATCACCACATTCATCGCCGCCGCGGTGCTGTTCATGCTCGGTGCCGGTCCGGTCCGCGGCTTCGCCGTGACGCTGGGCGTGGGCATCGTGACCTCGGTCTTCACCGCCTTCGTCTTCTCCCGCCTGCTGGCGGTTCTCTGGCTCAGGGGCTTCAAGCCCAAGAAGCTGCCGCTGTAAGGGAGTTCCGAGATGTCGCTTGCACTCGTCAAATACCTTCCGGTTTCCGCCGGTGTTCCCTTCATCCGCGTGCGCTTCTTCGCGCTCGCGCTGTCGGCCCTGGTCCTGCTGTTCTCGCTGTTCGAATTCGCCAATGTCGGAATCAATTTCGGCATCGATTTCCGCGGCGGCATCCAGACGGAGGTCGAGACCGCGCCGGACACCTCGATCGAGGATATCCGTACCGTGGTCTCCGCCCTGGAGCTGGGCGAGCCGCGGATCCAGGAGGCCGGCAACACGCTTGAAGCGCGCCAAACGGTCCTGATTGCCCTGCCGCTGCAGCCGGGCGAAGGGGCCGAGGCGGAGCGGGCCAACCAGGCGGCGCGCGAGACGCTGGAACAGGCCATCGAGGCCGACTTCCCCAACGCAACGATCCGCGGCACCACCGTGATCGGCGGCGCGGTGTCGGGCGAGCTGGTGGTGACCGGTTTCACGGCCATCGGCGTCGCGCTCTTCCTGATGCTGATCTACATCTGGTTCCGCTTCGAATGGCAGTACTCGCTGGGTGCCATCGTCGCGCTGGTGCACGACGTGATCGCCACGGTGGGCATGTTCTCCGTCACCCAGATGACCTTCGACCTGGCCACGGTGGCGGCGATCCTGACCATTGTCGGCTATTCCATGAACGATACCGTTGTCGTGTATGACCGGATTCGGGAAAATCTTCGCAAATACAAGAAGATGCCGCTCCCGGAAGTGCTCAACCTGTCGATCAACGACACGCTGTCCCGCACCATCCTGACCTCGGCCACCACGCTGGTTGCGCTGATCTCGCTTTACCTGATCGGCGGGGCCTCGCTGGGAGGCTTTGCCTTCGCCATGATCTGGGGCGTGCTGATCGGGACCTATTCCTCGATCTTCGTGGCCGCACCGCTGCTGCTGTTCACCAATGTCCAGCGCGAAAGCAACGAGAACCAGGATACGGTCTGACGCCGACCCCGCTTTCCGGCATCGCTGACAGACAAGCAGGGCCCGCCATCGGCGGGCCCTGCGACATGTCGGGGGGACATGTAGACGAGACGGACGTGCGAACAGGGAGGGGCGTCCGTCTCGCTTGTTCAACGGGGCGCCCGGACAAGTCCGTCGCCCCGTTCCGGACTTTTTCAGTCGAAGGCGAATGCGTTGTAGACCATGGGCCGGAAGACGGCGCTGGTGCGTGGTTCCGGGCGGTTCGGCCCGGGCTGGATCTGGGTCAGGATCACTGCGCTGACATCCGTCGACGGGCTGATGAAGAAGTCGGTGTCGAAGAAGCCGCCCCAGCTGAAATCGCCCGGAATGCCGGCTGGCTGTGCCCCGTCCTCCGGCGGCAGAACGACATCGACGCCATAGCCGTAGCTGCGACCCTGCCAGGAATCGCTCAGTTGCTCCGGCGTCACCTGAGCGCTGGCCATCATGGCGACGGTTTCCGGCTCCAGGATGCGCACATCGCCCAGCGCGCCGTCATTGGCCAGCATCATCGCAAAGCGGATATAGTCCGAGGCGGTCGAGACCAGCCCGCCGCCGCCGGACGCCCAGTCCGGCATGAAGCTTTCCGGGTATTCGCTCAGACTGCCGTCCTCGCTGTGGATATAGAGCGGCGACATCTCCGCCTCGGTAAAATCGACATCCTCGAAGAAGAAACCGGTCGACGGCATGTCCAGCGGTTCGAAGATCTCGCTTTCCAGATAGTCCTCGAAGGGCATGCCCGAGGCGACTTCGACAATTCGGCCCAGCACGTCATTGGCATAGGAGTACTGCCAGGTGTCGCCGGGATCGTTGTAGAGGGGCAGGGTCGCGAGCTGTTCCATGCGCGCTTCCAGATCACCCTCGCCGGAATAGAGCGAGTTCTCGATGTAAAGCCGCCCCAGATCGGTCTGGTTGTCGAAGATATAGCCCAGGCCCGACGTGTGGGTGAGCAGGTGGTGGACGGTCATCACCGTATCCGGCGCACGCGTCTCGATTTCGCCGGCCTCGTCGGCCTGCGGACTCACCGCCACTTCGATGCTGGCGAAGGCGGGGATGTAGTCGCTGACCGGATCGTCGAGCGCGATCTCGCCATCCTCCACCAGCATCAGCGTCGCCACGGCCGTCACCGGCTTGGTCATCGAGGCTATGCGGACGGGGCTGTCGACAGTGAAGGGCGCACCGGTCCCGGTATCGATAACGCCGGCTTCGCTCACATGGGCGATCTGCTCGCCGCGCGCGATGATGGCGGCATAGCCGGGGCGTGCGCCTGCGGCGGCGAGCGCCTCCAGACGGGCGTCCAGGGCCTCGAAGGCGGCCGGGTCGAAGCCGAGCGCTCGTGCGTCGGAAACCGGTTCGGCGGACGGCGTCTGGGCCAGGACGGGCAGGCCGGCGGCAGCGGCGAGGGCCAGCGCGGCGCATGCGGAACGGAAAAACATACAACTTCCCCCTCGGGATCTTTATCAACCGAGGGGGAGGTTAGGGCGGGGCCGCCGGGTTGGCGACCCCGAAATAATCCTGCTGGTCCGATCAGGCTGCGGCGAGGTTTTCGGCCGCAAACTCCCAGTTCACCAGATGGTCGAGGAAGGTGGAAATGTAGTCGGGGCGGCGGTTCTGGAAGTCCAGATAGTAGGCGTGCTCCCACACATCCATGGTCAGAAGCGGGGTGACGCCGCTCTCGGTGAGCGGGGTTTCCGCGTTCAGCGTCTTGCGCACTTCCAGCTTGTCGCCGTTGAGCACCAGCCAGGCCCAGCCCGAGCCGAACTGCGTGGCGCCGGCCTTGGCAAAGGCGTCCTTGAACTCGTCGAAGGAGCCGAAATCGCGATCGATCATTTCCGCCAGCTTGCCCGTCGGCGTTCCGCCGCCATTGGGGCGCATGGACTGCCAGTAGAAGGTGTGGTTCCAGATCTGGGCGGCATTGTTGAACACGCCCTGTTTTTCCGGCTTACCGGCGGTCTCTTGGATGATGTCCTCCAGGGATTTCGGCGCCATGTCCGTGCCCTCGACGAGACCGTTGAGGTTCTTCACATAGGTGGCGTGGTGTTTCCCGTGGTGGAAATCCAGCGTCTCAGACGAGATATGAGGGGCCAGCGCATCCTTGGCGTAGGGAAGATCGGGCAATGTAAAAGCCATGAGAACCTCTCGTTGCGGTATGGGTGGGACACAGATCGGCCTTTCCGGCCGTATTTCTCTGTTCGGACATATGGTGTGGTGTACGGCTCTGTCTACCGGTTAGTTCCATGGAAAACACGGATTTCGACAAAACTCTGCAATCGTCCGACCCGGACCGGCGCCTGGCGGCCCTGTTCGCGCCGGCCGATGTGCGTCCCCGCCTGTTTGCGCTCTATGCGTTCAATCAGGAAATCGGCCGGGTGGCCGAGGCGACCTCGGAGGGCATGATCGGCGAGATGAAACTGGTCTGGTGGCGCGATGCGGTGGCCGATCTGTATGCCGAAACGCCCAAAGTGCGCCGGCATGCCATCACCGAAGGCCTGTCGGCGATGACGGACCGCGTCGACCGCGCGGACCTGGACGCGCTGATCGAGGCCCGTTTCGACGACGTGTCGGCCCGCCCCTACGCCTCCCTGGACGAGGTCATGGCCTATGTCGACGATACGGCGGGCCGGCTGATGCGGATCGCGCTGCGTCTCTGCGAAGCCGGGCTCGACGAGGCCCGCCTGGTTGCGGCCGGGCGGGCCTGGGGACTGACGGGCCTTCTGCGGGCCTTTCCGGTGCGCGCGAAGATCGGCCGGGCGCCGGTCGGCGGCGACGACCTCCATGCGGCCGGTGCGACGCCGGCCATGCTGGCCCAGGGGCTGGGCGAGGCGAAGGTGGCGGAGGCGGTCGGGCCGGTGCGCCGGGCGGCGCGGGAGGCCTTGCACGAGCTGCGTGCCGGCGGTGCCCTGCCGCCCGAAGCCGTGCCGGCCATGGGCTATGCGATGCTGGCGGGCGGTTATCTCGACAGCCTGCCGGACAGCCCCTATCGGCTGGCGCCCGAGCGCCCGCTGCTGTCGCGACAGCTGCGTCTCACCTGGCTGTCGCTGACGGGGCGGTGACATTCGCGCCGCTGCAGGTCTAGAGTTGAAGACGGCCGCGAGATGGCGCATCACCTCCGGCCCGGATATGTGACGAACGGAGAGAATGCCATGTTTCACGCCCTCATCACCGGCGCCAACCGCGGTATCGGTCTCGAGCATGCCCGGCAATTGCTGGAGCGGGGCTGGCATGTCACGGCGGCGGTGCGCAATCCCGACGCCGCCACCGAGCTGAAGGCGCTGCCCCAGGGCGAGGGCAAGCTGGATATCGTCGCCTATGACGCCGCCGATCTGGAAGCGCCGAAGCGTCTCGCCGCCGAGATCGAGGGCCCGGTCGACCTGCTCTTCGCCAATGCCGGCATGATGGCGGACGACACCAAGAGCTTCGGATCGGCTGCCTGTGAGGCGATGGTGACGGAGTTCCGCGTCAATGCGCTGGCCCCGCTGGCGCTTGTCGAAGCGTTCGCCGACAAGGTCGCGGCGTCGGACATGAAGGTGGTCGCGCTGCAGTCCTCCCGCGTGGGATCCATCTCCGACAACGGATCGGGCGGGTATTACGGCTACCGCTCGACGAAGGCCGCGCTGAACGCCATCGGCAAGTCGCTGAGCCACGATCTCGCCGATCGCGGCATTGTCGTGCTGATCCTGCACCCGGGCTGGGTGCGCACGGATATGGGCGGCCCGAACGGCCAGCTCACCGTGCACGAATGCGTGGAAGGCCAGCTCGACCTCATCGCCCGCGCCTACGGCAATCCGGCCATGTCCGGACGTTTCTTCCACGTCTCCGGCCAGGACCTGCCCTGGTAGGCGTCCCGGCTGCCTCTTCAGGCGCCCGAATCGAAACGGGCCATGACCGGTTGCCCGTGAGGCAGCGGCCATGGCCCGTGTTTCGAGCGGTTCCGTGATCCGGTTCTAGCTCTTCTTCAGCACCATGACGCGGCTCTTGGAGTTGTGCTCCGCCGTCAGGTGCGGTCCGTCCTCGCTGAATTCCAGGGAGACGTCGTCGCGCTCGATCTCCTTGGCCAGCGTATCCATATAGGTCTTGTCGTCCAGCGTCAGGGCGTTGAAGGACACCGCCAGGCGGCCGCCGGGCTTCAGCCCGTCGAGGATCGCCGGCAGGCACTCGGCCGGTGCAGCACCCACCGAGACGGCGCCCACGGCCGCCACGACGTCATAGTCCTTGAACATTTCCGGGTCGGGCACGCCGAGGGGCGTCGTGAACAGCTTGTTGTACAACCCCTTGGCCCGGGCTTTCTCGAGCATGCCTTCGGAGATGTCGCAGCCGTCGATGTCCTTGAAGCCGGCCTCCTGCAGTGCACTGCCCGACAGGCCCGTACCGCACGCCCAGTCCAGGATGCGCGGATTGGTCTGATCGGCCGGCAGGCACTGTTTCAGCGCTTGCGCGATCCGGGTCGGCGTCTTGTACGAATTGGTGCCGAGGTCGTCGTCATAGCTGTCCGCCCAGTCGTCGTAGGCTTCGCGTTGATCGCCCTGATCGGCCACCGTGTAGATCTTGTGGATGTAGGTATCAGTCATGCCCATAAGGCAAGCATGTCACACAAGCAGTGTCCACCGTTCGAACGTAAAGTTTGCATGACGAATTCAGGTCCAGGCTGAACCCGCGTGAGAAAGATTTTGACCGAGCGCTTGAATTCAACGCGGTTTTCCGGGTTCAGCGCTCGGGTATTTTTCCGTCATCACTGACCCGGGTTTCCGGGCGATCGAAAGTGCCCGGCCGCCGTCTGTGCGAATTCAGGGTGCGAACTTGCGTATCATTTGCCAAATACTGGCCATTGTATTGGCGCAAGCAGTCGCGCCAATACACCGCGAATTCACGGCCGAAGCCGGTCTGTCGGCCGTCTATGCGAGACTTGTCTGACGCTCCGGCGCGGCGGTCCAGGCCGCCAGGTCCTCCAGCGCACGGGCGCTCATCGCCATCTTGCGCGCCGGTCCCTTGGCCTTGCCCTTGATGCGATTCCCCTCGGCATCGACCCTGGGGGTTTCGATCGTCGGAAAGAGGCCGAAATTGACGTTCATGGGCTGGAAGGAGCCCTTGCCGCCATCGAGATGGCCGCCGGTGACATGGGCGATCAGGGCGCCCAGCGCCGTCGTGGCCGGCGGGGCCTGGATCGGGCGACCCAGACGTTCCGCGGCAGCATAGCGTCCGGCCAGCAGGCCCATGGCCGCGCTTTCCACATAGCCTTCCACGCCGATCAGCTGGCCCGCGAAACGTAGGCGCGGCCGGGATTTCAGGCGTAGCTGGTTGTCGAGCAGTTTCGGCGAGTTGAGGAAGGTGTTGCGGTGAATGCCGCCCAGGCGCGCGAACTGCGCCTCTTCCAGGCCGGGGATCATGCGGAAGACGTCGGTCTGGGCGCCGTACTTCATCTTGGTCTGGAAACCGACCATGTTGAACAGCGTGCCCAGCGCGTTGTCCTGGCGCAATTGCACGATGGCCCAGGGCTTGACGGTCGGATCGTGCGGATTGGTCAGCCCGACCGGTTTCATCGGCCCGTGGCGCAGCGTCTCGCGGCCGCGTTCGGCCATCACCTCGATCGGCAGGCAGCCGTCGAAATAGGGTGTGTCGGCTTCCCAGTCCTTGAACTCGGTCTTCGGCGCGTCCAGCAGGGCGTCGATGAAGGCCTCGTACTGCTCCTTGTCCATCGGGCAGTTGAGATAGGCCTTCTTTTCCGCCTCGGTCTCGCCCTTGTCGTAGCGCGACTGGAACCAGGCCTTGTCCAGATTGACGCTTTCGCGGTGGATCACCGGGGCGATGGCGTCGAAGAAGGCCAGCTCGCCTTCGCCGGTCTCGTCCAGGATCGCTTTGGAGAGGCTGTCCGAGGTGAGGGGGCCGGTGGCGATGATGACGCTGTCCCAGTCTTCCGGCGGCAGGGCGGGCACTTCGCCGCGCTCGATGGTGACCAGCGGATGTTCGCTCAGCTGTTTGGTGACCGCGTCGGAAAACGCGTCGCGATCGACGGCCAGCGCGCCGCCCGCGGGCAGGCGGTTGGCGTCGCCCTGGGCCATGATGATCGAATCCAGCCGCCGCATCTCCTCGTGCAAAAGACCGACCGCATTGGTGCGGTGATCGTCGGAGCGGAAGGAGTTGGAACACACAAGCTCGGCCAGCCCGTCCGTCTTGTGTGCGTCGGTGCCGCGAACGCCGCGCATCTCGTGCAGGATGACGGGCACGCCCGCGGATACGAGCTGCCAGGTGGCCTCGGAGCCGGCCATGCCGCCGCCGACGACATGAACGGGTTTCATCGCTTGATCGGTCATGCGCGGCATATCGAGCGCAGGCGCCGATGTGTCAATGGGGGCGGTCAGGGGGGAGCGGGCAGGTTCGGCTTGACCGGAGGTTGTGCGCTGGCAAGATGGATCGGCGAGAGGGAAGCGGGTTCCGGCGATGCGTGTGGTTCTTCTGGTGGTGGCCCTGGCGGCTTCTGCGACACCGGCCTTGGCGCGGCAGGGCCTGCCGCAAAGCGTGGTCGAGCCCTACCGGGCCTATCAGGCGGCGCTGGAGGCCGGCGACATGCCGGCGCTGGTCGACGCCTCCGGCCGGGCGCTGGACGCGGCCCGGGCCGAGGGGCTCGATAATGGCACGCTGGGCGTGCTCGCGGAAAACCATGCCTATGCCCTGGCTTCGGCGGGCCGCGATGCCGAGGCGATGGAGGAATGGGAAGATGCGGCCCGGCTGGGCGAGCGGGCCGGCCTGGCCCGGATCGACCTGGCCTGGCGCTGGCACAATGCGGCGGCCAGCGCATTGCGGGCCGACGAATTGCAGCGGGCGCGGCGCTGGGCCGACGAGGCGACCGGCCTTATCGAGGACATGTCTCCGGGGGAGCGCACGCAGGCGGAGTTCGCGGCCGAAGCCTGGTTCCTGAGTGCCCGCATCAAAGGGGAGATCGGTCAGCCCGATCATGCCCTTATACCGGCGCGCGAGGCATTGGCGCTCTACGAAGCCGGCGATCATCCGCCCGATCGCGGCTATGCCTATCTGCACTATCTGGCCGGCCTAGCCTCGGCGTCGATGAGCCGGCATGACGACGCGATCTACCACATGCACATGGCGCGGGACATTGCGACACTCATCGACGACAGCGAGGCCCTCCTGACGCGCGTGACCGCCATACACAACTATTTTCTGGAAGACAGTATCGACATTGCCGGCCGGCTGGCCGCCAACCCGCTCCATGCGGCGCGTTTCGCCGGCGGGGCTGAGCGCGACGCCGGGCCGGAACGGCCGCCGGGTTATCTCCCGCCGGAGCCTGTCATGCAGGACGAGCCGCGCTACCCGCTGCAGGCCGCGAGGCGGGGCGAGCAGGGCTTCGTCGTGCTGAGCTTCGATATCGAGACGGACGGCAGCATCTCCAATATCGCGATCGTGGACAGCCTGCCCGCAGGCCCCTTCGACGCCGTATCCGTGGCGGCATTGCAGGACTGGCAATACACCCCGGCAACCGTCAACGGCGAGCCGGTGCGCGAGGAAGGGGTTCTCACGCACTTCCATTTCCGGCTGCGGTAGGTGTCAGGAACAGATCGAAAGGGCCAGGCATGAAAGAATTGAAGGGAGCGGCACTGGCAGCCGGTGTGCTGACCGCGCTTATTCTGGCCGGCGAAGGCCCGGCGCGGGCTCAGGCGGGTTTGCCCGATACCGTGACCGAGCCCTACCGCCGTTATGTTCAGGCGCAGGATGCCGGCGATGTCGATGCGGCACTCGCCGCTGCCCTTGAAGCCTGGGACAATGCCGCCGCCGCCGATGTCGATCCGGGGGTCCGCAAGGCGCTGGGCACGAATGCGGTCGATGCGGCACGCAATGCCGAGGACTGGCCTGCGGTGATCCGTCTGGCCGAGCCGGTCGCCGCGCTGCACGATGGCGAGGACGAGCTCGATACGGCCGTGGCGATTCTCGAACTGGGCCTCGAAGCGGCCTTCGCCCGGCTCGACCGGGTCCATTACGACCCCATGCTGGCAACGGGGCTCGATCTGCTTGCATCGCACGATGCTGTCGGCCGCGGACGCCTGGTGCGTTTGATGCGGCCTTCGCCGCCGAATTCGCACCGACTGCTCGCAGCCGTCGATGTCGATGCCCTGTCCGCGCGCGCTTCGGCCAGACAGGAGGAGGGCGCCGACGCCGCCATTGCCTATGTCAATGCCCAGGCCGCCAGGCGGGCGGTGCTGACCCTGAACGGAGACTTCGAAGACGCTTTCGCCATTCTGGAGGCCACGATCGACCAGCTACAGGACTGGGGACTCGATCAGCCGCAGCTCTTCAACGCTGTTTTCGCCGATGTGTCTGGCCTGTTGGTGAACTCCGGACTGGCGCCGGACGGCAGCGGCGCAGATGTCTTTTCAGAGGAGGCCCGTGTGGCGTGGTGCGCCTATCTGGCGCGACGCCCGGCTGTACTGGCAGAGCACAACCTCGTGGAATATCCGGCCCGGGCGGTGGAAAGGGGATATGAGGAGGCGGTTGTCGTCACGGGCTTGCGTATCCCCGCCACCGGCGGTCCGGCAGAAGTCCTGTCTCTGGGCGCGTTCGGGGACGGAACGAGCATCTATGCGAACGCTGTCCGCGACCGGATCCGGGCGGACCGCTTCCGTCCGCAATGTAATCCGGCTGCCGGCGCGCTTGAGGTCCGGCGCATCGACGGGTTTGCCGTTGTCGATGGCAGTCCCGGCCGCAGCCGGGTCGTGACCGGGCATACATTCGCTGTCTTCACCCTTCTCGAGTAAGGACGGTATGACCCGGCGATTGGCTCGGTTCTGAAAACAACTTGACGTGGTGAGGTGCGGCAGGTTTACCCGTCGGGTCAGCTTGGGGGAGTGGAGCATGCGCGGATTGGTGTGGACCGTGTTGGCCGCAATGTTGGTGAACTCGGCAGCTCGGGCGCAAGAGGACCCGCTGCCCCAATCCGTGGCGCGGCCGTATGTGGCGTATGAGGCGGCGCTGGAGGCGGGTGACAGGTCGGCGGCGATGGAGGCCGCGCGGCAGGCCTGGCAGGCCGCGGAAGACGAAAGAATCGCGCGCAGTCTGATCGGCGTGCTCGCTGCCAACTATGCTGACCTTGCCTTTGCGGAAGCGGATTTCGAAGCGGCATCGGATGCCTGGCAGGAGGCTGCCCGGATCGGAGATCGTGACCCCGCGACGGACGGGCCGGAGCGTGTGCGCCGGTGGTATATGGCGGCCCTGTCCGAGTTTTCCGGCGGGGATACCTGGCGCGCGCGCAGTCATGCTAATCGCGCGGCCGCCCGGATCGACGATGCCGGAGGGCGGGTACCGGCCGAATTGCGGTCGCAGGTCTATTTTCTCTATACGCGCGCCGCTGTGCAGACCGGCGCCTGGGGACGCCTGGAGGATCGCGCGGAGCGCGCGGTGGCAGCTTTCGAAGAGATGGGCGCCGAGCCCGGCCCGGCCTATGCGTACAGCTACTACATGCTCGGGCTCAGCCGCTTTTTCTGGGGCGAGGAAGAGGCCAGCGTACTGCCCTTCCATATGGCCGGACACATGTATGCGGCACTCGGAGAACGGTGGGCATCCGACGCCCAGTCCTCGGCATACTGGGTCCGTCTGGTAACGTCGGACTACAGCGATGCGGACAAGGCCGCTCTGAACGAAGCCATATCCGCAACGCCTTATCCGGATTTGTTGTCGCGTATCATAGAGCGTACCAGTGAGACCGAAGCGCTCTTCGACACGGACGCGGATCCGGTTGACCGCGACATACCGCGCTATCCCCGTGGCGCCGAGGCGGCAGGTATCGAAGGTGTGACGCTGGTGCGGTTCGACGTGTCCGAAGAGGGCGGGACCGAAAATGTCGAAGTCGTGGCGGCGGCGCCGCCGCAGATCTTCGACGAGGCCACGGTGGAGGCGGTCGAGGACTGGCAGTATGATCCGGCACTCAGGGACAGCCGCGCCGTCCGCCGGCCGGGCGTGATCACAGAATTCCGCTTTTCCATGTGCGACGGGATGCCGCTCACATGCGCGCGCCGGGCCCGTCAGGCAGAGGCCGATCTCGACGAACGCGACAGGGACTGAGCCGCCAAGAACGCTTGATCGGCGGCCTTTGCGCGGTATGTCTGGCGGCAGTTTCCGGAGAGGCCGATGCAGAAGAACCCCGTCCCCGTCCTGCGCAGCGTGTTTGCCGCCTATGCGTTTTTCCTGGTGCACTGGCGGGCCATCCTGATTGCGGGCGTGCCCTACACGGCGGCCTATGCGGCGCAGCTGGCGATGATGCAGGTGCGGGCCGGCGGCGATGCAGGCGGGGCGGCCGGTCTGGTGGTCGTGCTGTTGTCGGTGGCCACGCTGGCGACGAGCGTGGCCCTGTCCGCGGCGGCGCTGCGCCTGGCGGTGCGCGGCGAGATGCCGGGCTGGCTGGGACTGCAGTTCGGACGCGACGAGTTGCGGCTGTTCGCGGTCTCGATCCTGATCACGCTGCTGACGCTGATCGTCTTCGTGCTCGTCTTCCTGTTCTGGGGCACGCTGTTCGGCACGGTGGCGATGAGCGGGCTGGAGCGGGCCGGGATCGACCCGGAGGCCTCCGGTTTCGACCTGGCCGACGCCACGGCCTATATGGGCGCGACGGAATGGGTGGTGGTCGTGCTGGCCGGCCTGGCCGGCCTGGCCATCGTGATGTGGCTGTCGGCGCGGCTCGTGCTCGCACTGCCGGCCACCATCGCCCGGCAACGAATCCAGGTGATGAAGGCCTGGCCGCTCAGCGACGGCAATGGCTGGCGGATCGCGCTGGCGCTGGTCCTGGCGGGCCTGCCGGTCACGCTGGTCGAGCTGGGGCTCTATGAAGCCTTGTCGGCCGTGATCGGGCATCGTCCGATCGACGTGACGCGGATCATCGCGGCGGATCTGGCCGATACGCCGGGCATCGCCCGGATGCGGGAATACAGCCTCTGGCTGGGCTTATTCTCGGCAATCAATATCCCTGTCTTTTCAGGTCTTTACGCCTACATCTACCAGAAGTGCACACGGGGCGCTGCGCCGGACGGTGACGCAGCCTAGGCCGGCCCGGGACGGCCCGGCCCGTTTTCCCTCTGGCCAATTGTGCGGCATGCGGCATCATGGCGGCCTTCAGGGATAACGGCCGCAGGGGGCCATCATGGGCACGCGCGCATTCGATATCGGCACAGCCATCTTCTATTTCTTCAAGCGCTTCGGCGAGAATCCGGGCGAGGCGATACGCATCGCCCTGTCGCAGATTGTCGTCTGCGGCCTGCTGGTCGCCGGCGCGCTGCTGATCCTGTCGCCCATCTGGGCCGGCCTGGTCGAGCTTGTCGTCCTGGAGGAGAGCGGCCAGCTCACCGAGGAGATGGCGGTGCGGCATGTCCTCACCATGCTGGGCTCCTCGCTTTTCCTCGTCGTGCTGGCGATCCCGCTGGGGATCGCCGCGGCGTTGATGTTCCAGGCCGCCTGGCTGCGTTTCCTGACGAAAGGCGAGGTGAAGCCCGGCTTCCCGCTACGTCTCGGCGGCGACGAGATGCGGCTGCTCGGCGTGAACCTGCTCTATATCGCCATCGGCATCGCGCTCTATATCGCGGTGGCCATCGCCATGGTCATGTCCGGCCTGGGCGCGGCGCTGATCGTCAAGGGTGGCGGGGAGAGCCTGGGCGCCGGGATCGGCGCAGGCCTGCTGGTCGCCCTCGCGGCCCTGGCGATCGCCATCTTCATCCTTGTCGTAGCGGTCCGGCTGGCTTCCGCTCCCGGCCTCACCGTGCTGGAAGGGCGCCTGCGCTTCTTCGAGAGCTGGGAAGCCACCAAGGGCGTCTTCTGGCACATGCTGGTCAGCTATATCGCCGTTTGGGCGCTGATCATGGTGATCTCTTCCATCCTGGGCTTCGTCGTGCAGATCTTCCTGATCGGCGCCATGCTGCCGGTGATCATGGAGATCGTCGCGCTGGAGGAGGCCGGCGGAACGGCCGACCCGCAGCTGGTGTTCGACGCGCTGGGCGCGGGCCTGTCAAACCCGGTGGCCGTGGCGGCCATGGTTGTGACCTTCGTCCTCGCCTACGCCATGCAGATCATGCTGGAGGGCATGTGGCACGGCGTCGGCGCCTATAATGCGGCGCGGGCGGCCGGCGATGATGGCGGGCGCGATCTGGATGCGGCCCGGCTGGACGATAGCAGCCCGCTCGGCGCCTCGCCGAAAGAGGGTTGACGGGAGCGGGCGATCGGCGCCGCATGGCACCATGACCGAGACCGATCCGTCCGGTGCGGCGCCCGGGGATGAGGGGCCGCCGCTCCTGGAAAACCTGTTCGACGAGCTGGTCGAGGCGGCCGACGGCACCTCGATCACGCTCGGCGAGATCCTGGACGCGCTGGAGAAGCGGTCCTTCGGGCCGCTCCTCCTTCTGCCCACGCTGATCTCGATCATGCCGATCATCGGCATGCTGCCCGGCGTAACCTGGGCGATGTCGGCGCTCACCCTGCTGATCTCGCTGCACTTCCTGGTGAATTCCCGAAAGCTCTGGCTGCCGCAGCGGATAAGGCGGTTTCAGGTGTCGGCCCAGGCTTTCCGGCGCGGCGTCGAGTGGGCACGGCCGTGGCTGCGCCGGGTCGACAGCGTGATCGAGCCGCGCCTCGACATCGTCTTCCTCTGGCCCTGGACGATGGTCTTCGCCGGCCTGTGCGTGGTGATGTCGCTGGCCATGTTCGCCGCCTCCATCGTACCCGGCGGCGTAGTGGTGCCGGCCCTGGGCATCGTCATCATGGCCGCCGGCCTGACCGTGCGCGACGGCCTCGTCCTGGTGCTCGGCGCCGTGGCCTCGGCCGGCGCGCTGTGGGCGGTCTGGCTGATCGTGGGATAACGCCGGGCTCAGACGGCGGTTTCGGCCTCAGCGGCCGGCAGCAGGTCTTCGAGGAAGAAGGCCGACAGGGCATGACGCCCCTCCAGGCCGGCCTTGCGGTAGAGCGCGCGGGCCTGCTCGCGGACCGTCCGTTCGCTGGTTGCGCGCAGGGCGGCAATCTCCTTCAGACTCAGCCCCTTCAGCAGGAACAGGCCGATCTCGCACTCCGCTGCAGTCAGCTGCCAGCGGTCGAACTGCTGCAGGATGGCCTCGCCCAGACCGCGCACCAGCGTGCGGTTCTCGGCGCGCCAGCGTTCGGCCTCGGCGCGGGCCGAGGCCAGGTCGAGGCGGGCCTGGCCGACGCGGCGCCACAGCGCCGCGGCCCCGGCGGTCGCCGCGACCAGGACCAG
Organism: Pseudomonadota bacterium; assembly: GCA_034659015.1. Classification (GTDB taxonomy): domain Bacteria; phylum Pseudomonadota; class Alphaproteobacteria; order Caulobacterales; family Maricaulaceae; genus Maricaulis. The sequence continues at coordinate 242,382 of JAYEGL010000002.1, forward strand.
GAATTCCACCGCCAGATGCGCCAGGCCCGCGCCTTCGCCGCGATCGGTCAGCAGGTCGCCGGCAATCAGTACGGCGATGAGGGCGAACAGGATGGCGGCACCGTGGGTGCGGCGGCTGGCGGGGTGGTCCTCGTGCATGGCGGATACTCCAGCAGGAACAGGGGCGAAGGCGCCCTTCAGTCGGATGACGTATGGCGGGCGCGCGGGCCGGCGACGATATCTGCGTCGCAGTTAAGACGTGGAGAGATACGATGGACAAGCCTGACACAAGCGCGCAGGCGAGCGGCACGGTGGCCGTCTGGGATCCGCTGGTGCGGATCGGCCACTGGGGGCTGGTTGCGGCGTTTTTCACCGCCTACATCGCCGGCGACGATGCACAGACCGTGCATGTCTGGGCCGGCTATACCGTCGCCGCGATCGTGGTCTGGCGGGTCGTGTGGGGCGTGGTCGGCTCGCGGCATGCGCGCTTCACCGATTTCGTCCGCGGACCGGGCGCGGCCTGGGCCTATCTGCGCGGCATGATGTCCGGGCGGGCCCGCCGTCATCTCGGCCACAATCCCGCGGGCGGGCTGATGATCCTCGCCCTGATCGCCAGCCTGGCCGGCACCACGCTGACCGGCATGACGCTCTACGCGGTCGAGGACGGGCGGGGGCCGCTGGCGGGGCTGGTCGCCAGTTCCGTCCCGGTCTCCGGCGATGCGCCGATGTCCCCGCTGGGCCATGGCGAGGTGGACGAGGATGAGGATGCGCGCCTCGCCGGCGCCCGCGATGACGAGGAGGACGAACACGACGAGGGCGGCGGCGAGCTGCTCGAAGGCCTGCACAAGTTTTTCGTCTACCTGACGCTCGGCCTCGTCGGTGTGCACGTGCTCGGAGTCCTGGCCTCCAGCCTGGCCCATGCCGAAAACCTGGTCCGCGCCATGATCACCGGCCGCAAGCGGCGGGACGACACGCGGGAGTGAGCCGGGGGAGAGGATCAGATTCCGCTTGTGACGGCTTCGCTCCTACCCAGCCTTTGCCCGCAATTCCTTGTCCCGTTCCAGCATCGGCGCCAGGTAGCGGCCGGTCCAGCTGGCCTCGACCCTGGCGACATCCTCCGGGGTGCCTTCCGCGACGATCTCGCCGCCGCCATCGCCGCCCTCCGGGCCGAGATCGAGGATCCAGTCGGCGGTCTTGATGACGTCGAGATTGTGCTCGATCACCACGACGGAATTGCCGGCATCGACCAGCTCGTGCAGCACTTCGAGCAGCTTGCGGACATCCTCGAAATGCAGGCCCGTCGTGGGCTCGTCGAGAATGTAGAGCGTCTTGCCGGTGGCGCGCTTGGAGAGCTCCTTGGAGAGTTTTACCCGCTGGGCCTCGCCGCCGGAGAGCTGGGTCGCCGGCTGGCCGATCTTCACATAACCCAGCCCGACGCGTTTGAGCGTTTCCATCTTGTCGCGCACGGCGGGCACGGCCTTGAAGAAGTCGGCGCCTTCCTCGACCGTCATGTCCAGCACGTCGGCGATCGACTTGCCCTTGAACTTGATGTCCAGCGTCTCGCGATTGAAGCGCGCGCCGTGACAGACGTCGCAGGGGACGAAGACGTCGGGCAGGAAGTGCATCTCGATCTTCACCACCCCGTCGCCCTGGCAGGCCTCGCAGCGCCCGCCCTTCACATTGAAGGAGAAGCGGCCGGGCTTGTAGCCGCGGGTCTTGGCCTCGGGCAGCTGGGCGAACCATTCGCGGATCGGGGTAAAGGCGCCGGTATAGGTCGCCGGGTTGGAGCGCGGCGTGCGGCCGATGGGCGACTGGTCGATATCGATCACCTTGTCCAGCCGGTCCAGCCCCTCGATCCGGTCGTGCGGGGCGGGCACCTGCTGGGCCTTGGCCAGCTTGCGGGCGGCCGCCTTGTAGAAGGTCTCGATGGTCAGGGTCGACTTGCCGCCGCCGGACACGCCGGTCACGCAGGTCATCACGCCGAGCGGGAATTCCGCGTCCACGCCCTTGAGGTTATTGCCCGTGGCGCCGACGACTTTCACCGTGCGCTTCTTGTCCACCTTGCGGCGCTTCTCCGGCACCTCGATGCGGCGCGTGCCCGAGAGATACTGGCCGGTCAGGCTTTTCGGATTGGCCATCACTTCTTGCGGCGTGCCTTCGGCGACCACCTCGCCACCATGCACGCCGGCGGCGGGGCCCAGATCGACCACATGGTCGGCCGTGAGGATGGCTTCCTCGTCATGCTCGACCACGATGACGGTATTGCCCAGATCGCGCAGGCCCCGCAGGCTTTCCAGCAGACGGGTATTGTCGCGCTGGTGCAGGCCGATGGAGGGCTCGTCGAGTACGTAGAGCACGCCGGTCAGGCCCGAGCCGATCTGGCTGGCCAGGCGGATGCGCTGGCTTTCCCCGCCCGACAGCGTGCCGGAAGCGCGGTCCAGGGTGAGATAGTCCAGGCCCACATCGACCAGGAATTTCAGCCGTTCGCGGATCTCCTTGAGAATGCGTTCGGCGATCTGCTTGTCCTTGGGCGAAAGCGTGTCGTAGACGGTGGAAAACCATTCCTCGGCCTTGCGGATGGACAGCTCGGAGGCCTGGGAGATGTCCTGCCCGTCGATCTTCACGCTCAGCGCTTCCGGCTTCAGGCGCCGGCCGCCGCAGGTTTCGCAGGGCTGGGAGGACTGGAAGCGGGCCAGGTCCTCGCGCACCCAGCTCGAGTCGGTCTCGCGCCAGCGCCGCTGGAGATTGGGGATGACGCCCTCGAAGGGTTTCTGCGTCTCGAATTTCCGCAGACCGTCCTCGTAGACGAAGGTCACCTTCTCCTTCGTGCCCCACAGCACCACCTTGCGGAAGGCTTCGGGCAGATCGCGCCAGGGCTGGAACATGTCGCCGCCGAAGTGCTCGGCGAGGGCCTGCAGGGTCTGCTGGTAGAGCTTGGACGTGGCCCGGCTCCAGGGCGCGATGGCGCCGTCGGACAGGGGCTTGTCGGTGTCGGGGACGACGAGGTTCTCGTCGAATTTCAGCGACTGGCCGAGCCCGTCGCAGGTGGGGCAGGCGCCGACCGGATTGTTGAAGGAGAAGAGGCGCGGCTCGACTTCCTCGATGGTGAAGCCGGAGACCGGGCAGGCGAACTTCTCCGAGAAGATCATCCGCTCCGCCTTGCCGGTCTCGTCCTTGCGGTCGGCGAACTCGGCCACGGCGATGCCGTCGGCCAGGCGCAGCGCGGTTTCCAGACTGTCGGCGAGGCGGCTTTCCAGGCCTTCCTTGATCACCACCCGGTCCACCACGACGTCGATATCGTGTTTGAACTTCTTGTCGAGCGCGGGGACGTCCTCGAGCGTGTAGAACTCGCCATCCACCTTCACGCGCTGGAAGCCGGCCTTCAGCCATTCGGCGAATTCCTTGCGGTATTCGCCCTTGCGGCCGCGCACGACGGGGGCCAGCAGATAGAGGCGGCTGCCTTCCTCCAGGGCCATCAGCCGGTCGACCATCTGGCTGACCGTCTGGCTCTCGATCGGCAGGCCCGTGGCCGGCGAATAGGGCACGCCCACGCGCGCCCACAGGAGGCGCATATAGTCGTAGATCTCGGTGACCGTGCCGACGGTGGAGCGCGGATTTTTCGAGGTCGTCTTCTGCTCGATGGAAATGGCCGGGGAGAGACCCTCGATCGAGTCCATGTCCGGTTTGGCCATCAGCTCCAGGAATTGCCGCGCATAGGCGGACAGGCTTTCCACATAGCGCCGCTGGCCCTCGGCATAGATCGTGTCGAAGGCAAGCGACGACTTGCCCGAGCCGGACAGGCCCGTGAACACGATCAGCGCATCGCGCGGCAGATCGACGGAAACGTCTTTCAGATTGTGCTCGCGTGCGCCCTGCACGCGGATCCGGTCGAGTGCCATGCGGTGTTTTCCTCGAGGGGGTCGAAACGAAGACGATTAGTGAGCGGGCGGCGCTGCGTCCAGCGCCGGGGTCCGTACTCCTGACATAACGTAGGCAGGAGGGGCGGTGTTGCAAGTTGACGAGCCGGTCGGTCCGGCGCGTGGCGGCGTTGCGGGCGGCTGAAAGCGTGCTATATTTCTGGAGCGGGGATGAGCCTTTCGGCCCACCCCCTGTCCTTAGACTATGAACAGGACCCGGAGTCGTACTTGCCAGCCGGTCCGGGTCTTTTTCATATCCAGGGCGATGATAAGCGGACAGTATCCCATATCATCGTCTCCAGTTTGAAAGCGAGGCCCCTAAAATCTGAAAAGGGGCCACAGTCGGGGCGGCCCATCCTCCCCGAGTGCGCCGCTGGCCCGACGCTGCTGCTTCCGCCTTCAAAGACTGCCAAGGGTTGCGCGCGCCGGATGCGGCGTGGCCGGCGTCAGGCCTCCCGCTGCGTCCTGAATATCGACGCGTCTGGACTCATACCCGGCCCTCCTTTCAAATCGGCGCGACTCGCAGGGCGCGTTGACCTGCGGAACATAATGTGAACAAATAACGGCAGGCCGTAAAGGCCGGCCGCGGCAAGACGGAGACATGGGTCATGGCGGGAAGCGTCAACAAGGTAATCCTGATCGGCAATCTGGGCCGCGACCCGGAGATCCGCCGCATGAACAGCGGCGATCCGGTGGTCAATCTCTCGGTCGCCACCTCCGAACAGTGGCGCGACAAGAATTCCGGCGAGCGCCGTGAAAAGACCGAGTGGCACCGCGTGGTGGTCTTCAACGACCAGATCGCCAAAGTGGCCGAGAACTACCTGAAAAAGGGCATGAAGGTTTACATCGAGGGCCAGCTGCAGACCCGCAAGTGGACCGATCAGAACGGTCAGGAAAAGTACACGACCGAGATCGTCATCCAGCGTTTCCGCGGCGATCTGCAGATGCTCGACGGCAAGGGCGAGGGCGGCTCCTCCTTCCAGGGCTCCGGCGGCGGCTCCGAGAGTTTTGGCAGCCAGGGCGGCGGTTCGCGCCCGATGGAAGGCCCCAAGGAAGACTTCTCCAACGCCGACCTGGACGACGAGATCCCGTTCTAGGCGGCTCACCTCCGCCCGCATATCTGTCGTCATCCCCGGCTTGTCCGGGGGATCTTCGCTTGCCCGTTCGAGGTGAGTGCGCTGTCTTTTCCGCAGCATGACATCGTGATGGACGAGGTCCCCCGGACAAGCCGGGGCATGGCGATGCTTTGGGGTCGATCGGGACCGGCGTAGGGCGCGTTGTCCGATCGCCGGTCCTCCCGGCGGACCGGGGGACGTGCGCACACCCAATCCCGCTGGTCATCCGCTCTCATAACTAATTTTTTAGTTGAACGTGCCGCCGGCCGGGATAGGTTGGCGTCGTCAACTAAGGAATTCGTAGATGGCTCGTCCTGCCTCTCCCCAGCTTACCGATGCCGAGCAGCGCATCATGGCGGTCCTCTGGGACCGCGGCGAAGCGAGCGTGCGCGCATTGACCGACGCGCTCGAGCCGGAACACGGCCTGGCCTACACCACGGTGCTCACCACGGTGCGGATCATGGCCGACAAGGGCTATGTCGGTTTCCGCAAGGATGGCCGGGCCCATATCTACCACCCGCTGCTCAGCCGCGAGGGCGCGCAAACGAAGGCGCTCGGCTCGCTGGTCAAATCGCTGTTCGGCGGCTCGCCACAAAGCCTTGCCCAGCACCTGGTGAAGGACGACCAGCTCACGCTGGAGGATATCGAGGCGCTGCGCGCCGAACTCCTGCGCAAGGATGACGGGGAGGGCGGGCAATGATCCAGACCCTTGTTCATGCTGCGGGCGTGACGCTGGCCGGCACCACGCTGCTATGCCTCCTCGTCCTGGCTTTCGACCGGTTCGCGCCGGCGCGCTTCGTGCGCGAACGCCATGATCTCGGGGTCGCCGTCTACCTGACCGTGCCTTTGCTGTTCGCGCTGGCCTGCCTGCCCCGGGCGCCGGAGGTGCCCGAGCTGGTCGTGCCTGTCGCGGTGACAGGGGCGTTCGAGGTCGGCGGCGCTGCAGCGCCGGCAGAGCTCCGGCCGGCGACCGGCGCGGCCACGCCGCTCGATGCGGCGCGTGACGGGTGGTCGCTGCAAGCGGCTCTTCCTCCCGTTCTGGCTCCGCTCTTCCTGACGGCCTGGGTCGCAGGGGCAGTCATCGCGCTTGTGGTCCTGCTGCGCGACCTGCGGGCCCTGTCACGGCTCAAGGCGGGAGCCCGGCCCGCAACCCCGCCGCCGGCGCTGAACCTCTCCCATCGCGTCGCCATGGCGTACAGCGACCGGGTGAGCCTGCCTTTGCTGGCCGGTTTCTTCCGGCCCACAATCCTCCTGCCGGCTGGCTTTGCGCTCGATCGCGACGCCCGGCCGGTTCTCGAGCACGAAATCGCTCACGCCGTGCGTCACGATGTCTGGACGGCGCTGGGCATCCGCCTCGTCACGATCGTCTTCTGGTGGGCGCTACCCCTCAGGGCGGTCCGGCCCGTCATCGACCAGTCCCGGGAAATCCTGTGCGACCGCTGGGCCGCGCGGGTGACCGGCGCGCCGCGGAGCCTGGCCTCGGCGCTGCTCGACGCGGCGGAAACCGCCGTGCGGACGCCCTCGCTGACCCTCGCTGCCGCTCCGACCCGGTCGGGCCTCGCCCGGCGGATCGGCCAGCTCACCAACCCCGAAACCCTCAAGAGAAAGGACAGCGCCATGCGTTTCTCCCTCATCCTGCCCGTGCTGGCAGCCGGAAGCCTGGCCTTCACACCGCATGTCGGCGCCGTGACCGCCGGAGCCGATGCCCCGACACAGCCCTCCCGGAGCCTGGACGACTCTCTCGATCGCGATGCCAGCCTCTTCATGGCGGCGGCGCGCGGCCAGTCCGAGCGCGTCGATGCCCTGCTGGAAGACGGGGCCGATCCCAATGTGCGCTTTTCCGGAGACGGCACGGCGCTGATTGCCGCCGCGCGTGACGGCGATGCCCGGTCCGTGGCCCTGCTTCTGGAAGCCGGGGCCGATCCCGACCTCGGCAGTTCCGGCGACGGCAATCCGCTGATCGCGGCAGCCGGCCGCGGCGACATCCAGACCGTCGATCTCCTGCTGGAGGCCGGCGCCGATATCGATCGCGGCGAGTCCGGCGACGGCAATGCCCTGATCGCCGCGTCGCTGAAGGGCCGCGCCGCCGTCGTCCGCCACCTGCTCGACCGGGGCGCCGACCCGAATGGCTATGTCCAGGGCGACGAGACGCCGCTGATCAATGCTGCGCAGAAAGGCGATATCGGCATCGCCGACATGCTGGTCGAGGCCGGTGCCGATGTCTCGCTGACCGTCTTCGCCCACGACCGCAATGGCCGCGATATCTATCGCTCGCCGCTCAGCGAGGCCCGCCGCAATCGCCATAGCGCCATGGTGAGCTGGCTCGAGGCTCGCGGCGCACAGCACCTGCCGCCGCAATAAGACCGGCTGCGCCGGGCCCCATAAAGGGCCCGGCAGACGCATCCTTTTTCACGGAGTCCATCATGAGAATTCAAGACTTCGCCCGTGCGGCGAAACCCTTCGTGCTGCCTGCCGTTCTGGCCGCCCTGAGCCTGGGCACTCCGGCCCTGGCCCTTCAGCCCGACCCGTCCGGCTTTGCCGACAGCCTGCGTCCCCGCCTCGTGCCCGAGGGGACGGACATCGAGTATACACTGGCGGAGCGCATGGGGCATTACGGCGTGCCCGGCGTCGCGGTGGCGGTGATCGAGAATGGCGATGTGGTCTATGCCGCCGGCTTCGGTGTGCAGCAGGCCGGCGGGTCTGTTCCCGTGGATGCCGACACGGTGTTTTCCGCCGGCTCGGTCAGCAAGATCGCCACGGCCAGCCTGATCCTGCGTCTCGCCGCGGAGGGACAGATCGACCTGGATGCCAATGTGCTGGAGACGGTGCAGGGCTGGTCCATGCCGGCGGATGCCGACTTCGCCGGCACACCGGTGAGCCTGCGCATGATCCTGTCGCACACGGCCGGTTTCAACCTGCACGGTTTTCCCGACTTCGAGCCGGGCGAGGCGCTGCCCTCCCTGATCGAGACGCTGAACGGCACCGGGGCGGCCGGTAACGATCCGCTGCGCCTGCTGTTCGAGCCGGGCACGGGCTACAAGTATTCCGGCGGCGGCTACGAGCTGGCCCAGCTTCTGGTGACCGAAACCACGGGGCTGGACTTTCCCGCCGCGGCGCGGACGCATCTGTTCGAACCCCTCGGCATGACGCGCAGCACCTTCGCCAATCCCCTGCCGGAGGCCCACGGCAATATCGCGCGGGCCCATGACGATGGCGGCCGCCCCGCCGCCCTGCCGCGCGGCTATGAGAGCATGCCGGAAATGGCGGCCGCCGGCTTGTGGACCTCGTCACAGGACCTGGGCACGCTGGTGGCTTCGCTGATCGACAGCTATCGCGGCGAGGGCGGGGCGCTGCCCCGGCCGCTGGCCGGAGAGATGCTCACCCGGGTGGCGCCCAGCGAGCACGGGCTGGGGCCCCGCCTGTCCGGCCGGGGTGAGGGCTTCATCTTCCATCATGCCGGTTCGAATTCGTCCTACCAGGCCTGGATCGAGGGCCATCCGGTGACCGGCGACGGCCTGGTCGTGCTGACCAATGGCGCCGAGGGCCGCGCGCTGATGGGCGAGATCCGCAATGCCGTGGCCGACACGATGGGCTGGACAATCAATGCGCCGATCATCGTGCCGGAGGTGACGGTGCCTCCGGCAGCCCTGGCTGCCTATGCCGGGGTCTACGGCGTCGATCCGGACTTCACCACGGATCACCGCAACCAGATGGTCGGCTGGATTTTCGAGTCGGACCTTGAGGTGCGTACAGACGGGCAGGGCGGTGTTGCCATCGGCCGTGCCGGCGGCGACCGCTTCTCCCCGCTGGTCCCGCTCTCGCCGACGCGGTTCGCCATGCCGTCCTTTGCCCAGCTGGTGGGCGTGTCCGAGATCGAGTTCCACCGCAATGCGATGGGCGAGACCACGGGCCTGACCTTCCGGCTCGACAATGCGGAGTCCCATTATCGGCGCCGATGAGCCCTTGCGCCCGGGTTTCCCGCCCGGGCGCAGCCGCTAGACTGGCCGGAGATTCGGCCGCAGGGGGCGCCGTCGTGAAAATCCTGGTCGCCGGAGCCTCCGGCTTCATCGGTTCGCACATTGCCGCGCACCTTCATGCCAGCGGGCACACCGTGGTCGCGGCGGCGCGCGGCGTCTCCGCTGCACAGCAGCGTGCGCCCTGGTTCGACTGGGTGGCCTGCGATTTTCGCCGTGACCGGGCGGACGACTGGGCAACGCGCCTGGCCGGTGTCGATGCCGTGGTGAACTGCGTCGGTGTGCTGCAGGACGGGCTGGGCGACGACAGCCGGGCGGTGCATGTCGCCGGCGCCGATGCGCTCTTCGAGGCCTGCGAGCGGGCCGGCGTGCGGCGCGTCCTGCACATCTCCGCCGTCGGGGTCGATGCGGCCGCCGGCTCCAGCTATGCCCGCGACAAGCTGGCCGGCGAGGCGGCGCTGAAAGCGCGCGATCTCGACTGGCTGGTGCTGCGGCCCTCTCTCGTCATTGCCCGCAATGTCTATGGCGGGACCGCGCTGGTCCGCGCCCTGTGCGGTCTGCCCTGGATCACACCGGTCGTGGGCGGCGGCCAGGTCTTCCGGCCGATCGGCATGGACGATCTGTGCGAGGCGGTGGAGGCGCTGCTCCACCCGGAGGCGCCGGCGCGCCAGAGTTTCGACCTGGCCGGTCCCGAACGGGTCAGCCTGGCTGACACGGTACGCGGCTATCGGCGCTGGCTGGGTTTCGGCCGGACGCGGATCTGGCGCGTGCCGCGCTGGCTGGCGGCGCCGGCCTTTTACGCGGGCGATCTTCTGGGTTGGCTGGGCGTGCGCACGCCGTTGCGCAGCAATGCGCTCAAACAGCTCGATTTCGACGTGGAAGGCGATCCGGCGCCCTGGATGGCGGCGACCGGTGCGCGCCCCGCGGGCTTTCACGACTGGCTGGCCGCCAATCCCGCCGGTGTCCAGGACCGCTGGCAGGCGCGGCTGGGCTTCGCCCGTCCGCTGGCACGCTGGGTGCTGGGGCTCTACTGGCTGTTCACGGGGCTACTCACACTGACCGTTGCCCGGTCCGACGCGCTGTCCGTTCTCGCCGAGGCCGGTTTCGACGGGGCGAGTGGCGCCGCCATCTTCTGGGCGACCTCGCTGTTCGATATCGCGCTCGGCCTGGCCATGCTGGCCAAATGGCGGGTGCGCAGCGTGGCTGCGCTGATGATCCTGGGCACGCTGGGCTATGTGGCCGCTATCACCGTGCTGCTGCCGGGCCTGTGGGCCGATGCGCTCGGCCCGGTGGTGAAGGTGTTTCCGGCGGCGGCGCTGGCGCTCCTGGTGGCGGCGACGGAGGATGAGCGCTGATGGAGTTCTATCCCGTCCTGCGCCTGGTCCACATTCTCTCGGCGTCGGTCCTGTTCGGGTCCGGCGCGGCCATTGCCTTTTTCATGCTGATGGCCTGGCGTTCCGGCGACCGGGCCGGCTTTGCGCTCACCGCCCGCCATGTCGTGCTGGCCGACTGGCTGTTCACAGCCAGTGCGGTGGTCGTGCAACCGCTTTCGGGCATCGCGCTGGCGCATGTCGCCGGCTGGCCGCTGACAGCGCCCTGGCTGCTCGCAAGTTATGCGCTGTACGCGCTCATCGGTGCGTGCTGGCTTCCTGTGGTGTGGATCCAGTACCGCGTGCGCGACCGGCTGGCCGCGACCGCGGCTGGCGAGGCCGTGCCGTCGGAGGTTCATCGCCTGATGCGGATCTGGTTCGTGCTCGGCTGGCCGGCCTTCATCGCGCTGATCGGGATTTTCCTGCTGATGATCGTGAAGCCGGGCTTTTAACGCTGCTCGCCCGTGATGGCGCCGCAGGCGATGCGCGTGCCCGCGCCGCCGATGGGCTGGGAACTGTGATCGTCCGGCCGGGCATGGACGACGATCGCCGAGCCGTCGGCATCCAGCAGCGGAACACGGCCTTCCGCGCCGGTCACGGTCACGGAAGTCGAATAGAGTTCGGCGTGGATATTGCCGGCGGCGTCGGCCCAGATATTGGGCAGATCGGCCGGGCCGGGCCCCATCGGGTTGAGGAGGCCGTGCGCGCGGCCGTCCGGATTGATATGGCCGCCGGAGCGCGTAAAGCCGCGGCCGGAACAATCGGCCGTCTCGTGCAGGTGCACGGCGTGCCACTGTCCCCGGGCCTCGACGGGCAGGTCGTTGATGCGCAGCCGGATCAACACACCGCCGGGGCCTTCGGTCAGGACCGCGAGCCCCGAGAGTGGCGCACCGTTCTGTCCGCTGATCGGCACGCGCACCGTCGCCGGTACTTCAACAGACGCGGGCTGGGCCTCGACGGATGGTGCGGCGGCGCTCAGGACAGCCAGGGCCAGCGCCGGCAGGAAACGGTTGGGCATCGGGGCAACTCCGGGACGTGCACCACCGTTAGTTAGGGCTGCGGTGCGTACACTTCCACCCCGTTCGACGTTCCGCGAGCGCTCGGTCCCGTCGCACCGGCGATCGCGAAGATACGGCCGCCGACGGCAACGCCGCCCAGCCCGTGGCGCGGCGTGCGCATGGACGGACCGCTGTCCCAACGGTCCGATACCGGATCGTAGACCCAGACCTCGGGATAGACGCCGCCGCCCTGGTCGTCGAAATACTCGCCTCCGAACGCATAGATGCGGCCCTGTACTACGGCCGCGGCGAGCCCGGCCTGGCCCTGCGGCAGGGGGGCGAGACTGTGCCAGGTGTCGGTTGCGGGGTCGTAGAGCTCATGGTGCGTCTCATTGCCGTCGCCGACCCGGCGCCCGCCGATCACGTGGAAACACCCGTCCAGCACGACGCCGGCTGCGGAATTGCGCGGATGCGGATTGGGCGCGGCCCGGCGCCAGCGATCGTCGCCGGCGTCGTAGACGAAATGGGCCCCGCTGTCGGTGTGGTCGGTCCAGGCGGCATTGGCCTCGCCGGCGGGCTGGCGGCCCGTAGCGACGTGAATGCCCGAGGGCAGGGAGGCGGCGCAGGTTTCCGCGAAGGGTTCCGGCAGGGGCGCGACCTCGTGCCAGCTGTCGGTGGCCGGGTCGTAGCGCGTTGTTGCCGGCAGCATGTTCCAGGCGCCGCCATTGCCGGCGCGGAAACCGCCGATGGCGTAGACGGCGCCGTCATGGCCGACAAGGTTGGGGTGGTGGCGCGGCTCCGGGAGAGCGGCGATCTCTTCCCAGCTGTCGGCCCCGCCATCGGGCGACCAGCGGAAGACGCGGTCGAGAATACCCATCCCGCCCTGGGTGACCTCGGCATCCGGCGACAGGCCGCCGGCGAGATAGATCCGCCCGTCCAGCACGGCCGGATAGATTTCCTGGGTGCGCACGGGCAGCGGGGCTGCCTGCGTCCAGGGCGAGCCCTCGCCGAAGGCGGGCCGGGCGAGCCCCGCTGCCAGTGTGCCCGCCACAAATCCGCGCCGTGTCAGCCGGTTCATCCTGTCCTCCCTGACTTCAAGTCGCGACAGTGAAGCGGAAGACGCGCGAAAATGCACGCCCGGACGGGGCTATTCCACCGGGCAGTTTCCGCCGCTGATCCGTGCCACCTCGGCCGGATCGCCGTCGGTCGCGGCCGGTTCGATATCCAAGGCGCAGGCGATCAGCCCGTAGACATTGACGTTCTCGAAAGCGGCCGGGCGCGTGCCCTGCGGGAAGAGCGGACCGGCGCCGATGAAGGTGGCGCCCATGCTCTCGGCATGATTGTCATAGCCGTGCATGCCGTGCAGCGAGGACAGGTAGGGATTGCTCAGATCCGTGCCGGACACGGTGATGAGCCAGTCCGGCTCGGCGAGAATGAAGAGATCCGGGCCGCGATCGGGGTGATCGAAATGCCAGTGGTCCGGATAGTCTTCCGGCCGGTAGGCGGTGATGCGCGGATCGGCGTCCTGCAGCTGGCGGTAGACGCGGTCGACATCGTCCGCATCGCCATAGGCCATCAGGAAGGGTTCCAGCCCCATGCCGTAATCGCCCATCGCTTCTTCGATCGCGAGACCGTCCAGATCGGCCAGTTCGTCGATGCGGATCACGCGCTCGGTCGTCACCGGCGACATGCCATGATCGGAAACGACGAGGATGTTCGTGCGGTCCAGCAGGCCGCGCGCTTCGAGGCCGTCCACCAGGGCGCCGACGAGGCGGTCGACTTCGGCCACGGCCTCGCCTTCCTCCGGCGTGAAGGGGCCGGCGCGGTGGGTGACGGTATCGACATGGTCGAAATACACCGCGGCGAAACGCGGTTGCTCCTCTGCCGGGGCGTCGAACCAGCCGAGCACCTCCGCGACGCGCTCGTCATAGGGCTTCTCGTGCTCGTAAGGGTGCCAGACCGAGGCCATCTCGCCATCGACCGGGCTTTCCGAGCCGAGCCAGAACATGATGTGGCTGCGCACGCCCTGGCGCTCCGCCGTGATCCAGACCGGCTCGCCCTGCCACCAGAAAGGGTCCTGCGGGCTGCCCTCGCGGGCCGAGAAATGACGTTCGGCGGTGGCATCCCAGGGCGAGTTGGACACCATGCCGTGGTGTTCCGGATAGAGGCCGGTGGCGATGGAGTAGAAGTTCACGAAAGTCTTGGACGGCATGACCGGGATCATGCTTTGCGGCCGCGTGCCCCGGGCGGCGAGGGCTTCCAGATTCGGCGCGTCCCAGCGGTCGATGGCGTCGTAGCGCAGCCCGTCCAGTCCGATCATCAGAACGATCTGTTCGTCCTGCGCACGCGCCTGTGAGGCGGCGGGCGCATCCTGCGGGACGTGGCTGCAGGCGGCAAGAATGGCTGTGACGGCTAAGGCGGCAAAGACAGGAAGGCGCATACCGGGTCCCCGAACGTGACAAAACTCGCACCGGGTGTAAGCGGTGAAGATCACAAACGGAAGACAGGCGATGTCATCGGCAGCCTGCCCAACCGCCGCTGGCGTTTGCGCGCATCCCCCCCGGTTGTTAAGACTTGGAGACAGGCCTGCCGCCTGATTCACGCGCCGATCCGGCCTGGGCCGGGGGCGATGTGCGGGCGGCGTTTTTCGTGACCGGCCAACCTGCCGGCCGGTATCGCGAAATCAGCACATGAGGACCGCCTTGAGCGATCACGACGACGAGCTTCCCCCGGTTGGCGGCCATGCCGACCTGCCCGACGGCATCGGCAATATCTCGATCGAGGAGGAGATGCGTTCCTCCTATCTCGACTATGCGATGAGCGTCATCGTCAGCCGCGCGATCCCTGACGCGCGCGACGGGCTCAAGCCGGTGCACCGGCGCATCCTCTACACGATGAGCGAGAACGGCCAGACGCACGAAAAGGCCTACCGCAAGTGCGCCACCGCCGTCGGTGACGTGATGGGCCGCTATCACCCGCATGGCGACCAGGCCGTCTATGACGCCCTTGTGCGTCTCGCCCAGTCCTGGTCGATGCGTGTGCCGCTGATCGACGGGCAGGGCAATTTCGGCTCGATCGACGGCGATCCGCCGGCTGCCTACCGTTATACCGAAGCGCGCATGGAGAAGGTCGCCCAGGCGCTGCTGGCCGATATCGACAAGGATACGGTCAACTTCGTCGACAACTATTCCGCCGAACGCCAGGAACCGGTCGTCCTGCCGGCGCGCTTCCCGAACCTGCTGGTCAACGGCGCCAACGGCATCGCCGTCGGCATGGCGACGAACATTCCGCCGCACAATCCCGGCGAAGTGATCGATGCGACCCTGGCGCTGATGGACAATCCGGCGCTGACCGAGAGCGAGCTGCTGGAATACCTGCCGGGTCCGGACTTCCCGACCGGCGGGCTGATCCTGGGCCGCACCGGCGCGCGCAACGCGATCGCGACGGGCCGCGGCTCCATCGTCATGCGCTCGCGCACCTCGATCGAGGAAGTGCGCAACGGACGCCAGGCGATCATCGTCCACGAGATCCCCTACCAGGTGAACAAGGCCTCGATGATCGAGAAGATCGCCGAACTCGTGCGCGACAAGAAGGTCGAGGGCATCGCGGATCTGCGCGACGAGTCCGACCGGACGGGGCTGCGCGTGGTGATCGAGCTGAAGCGCGACGCCAATGCCGACGTGATCCTCAACCAGCTCTATCGCTGGTCGCCCATGCAGACGAGTTTCGGGGCGAACATGCTGTCGCTGGTGGGCGGCCGTCCGCAATTGCTGGGCGCGCTGGACATTCTCAAGGAATTCCTGCGCTTCCGCGAGGAAGTCGTGGCGCGGCGCTGCAAGTTCGAGCTGAACAAGGCGCGCGACCGGGCCCACGTCATTGTCGGCCTGGCCCTCGCCGTGGCGAATATCGACGAGGTGATCGCGCTGATCCGCCGTGCGCCGAACCCGGCGTCGGCCCGCGAGGAACTCATGTCGCGCGACTGGCCGGCCCTGGACGTGGCGCCGCTGGTCGAGCTGGTGGCCGATCCGCGCTCGGTGCTCACCGACGGCAATACGCTGCGCCTGACCGAGGAACAGGCCCGCGCCATCCTGGAACTGCGCCTGAACCGCCTGACCGGTCTGGGCCGCGAGGAGCTGGGCAACGAGGCCAAGACGCTGGCCGAGCAGATCGCCGACCTGCTGGACATCCTGCGCTCGCGCGACCGCGTGCTCGACATCATCCGCGAGGAGATGATCGAGGTCCGCGAGAATTACGCCACGCCGCGCCGGTCCGAATTCATCGATGCCGAACTGGACTTCGAGGACGAGGATCTGATCCCGCGCGAGGACATGGTCGTCACCGTCACCCATGGCGGCTACGTCAAGCGCACGGCGCTGTCCGATTACCGGGCCCAGCGCCGCGGCGGCAAGGGCCGGGCCGGTATGTCGATGAAGGAGGAGGACTTCGTCTCCACCCTCTTCGTCGCCTCGACCCACGCCCCGCTGCTCTTCTTCTCCAATCGCGGCATGGTCTACAAGACCAAGACCTGGCGCCTGCCCATGGGCGCGCCGAACACGCGCGGCAAGGCGCTCGTCAACATGCTGCCGCTGGAGCAGGGCGAGACCATCACCTCCATCATGGCGCTGCCGGAAGACGAGAGCGTGTGGGCGGAGATGGACGTCATGTTCGCCACCAACAAGGGCACCGTCCGGCGCAACAAGCTGTCCGATTTCGTCCAGGTCAATCGCAACGGCAAGATCGCGATGAAGCTGGAGAGCGAGGAGGACCGTATCGTCAATGTGGTGCTGTGCACCGAGGATTACGATGTCTTCCTGACGACGGAAAAGGGCCGCGCGATCCGCTTCCCGACCACGGATGTGCGGGTCTTTGCCGGCCGCAATTCGGTCGGGGTGCGCGGCATCCGCCTGGCCGAGGGCGACACGCTGATCTCCATGGCGATCCTGCGCCATGTCGACGTCACCTCGCCGGAGGCGCGCGCCTATATGAAGCACGCCACCGCCATGCGCCGCGCGCTGGGCGATGACGAGGAGGCCGATGCACCCGCGATCGAGCCGGACGAGGACGGCGACGACGAGGCGGCCCTGTCCACCGAACGGATTGCCGAACTGGGCGCGGCGGAGGAATTCCTTCTCACCGTGGCCTCCGACGGTATGGGCAAACGCTCCTCGGCCTATGATTTCCGGGTCATGGGGCGCGGCAACCAGGGCGTGGCCGCGACCGACATCAAGCGCAACATCCCGCTGTCCGCCAGCTTCCCTGTGGAGGATGCCGACCAGATCATGGCCGTTACCGATGGCGGCCAGCTGATCCGCTTCCCGGTCGACACGGTGCGTATCGCCAGCCGCTCCTCGCGCGGCGTGCGGCTGATCCGTCTCAATGAGGGCGAGAATGTCGTGGCCGTCGTGCGCATCCCCGATGCCGGGGATGAGGACGAGGTCGTCGATGCGGTCGATGGCGAGACCGGCGACGAACCGGACGCCGGCGGCGATACGGGACCGGAAACGCCGGATGGCAGCGCGGCCTGACCCCGAAACGCTTTGACGGTGCTCGCAATCCCGCTACAAGGCGGCGACGGCAGCCGGCCAGGAAGGCAGACCGACATGACCCGAACCGCCCTCTATCCCGGCACGTTCGATCCGATCACGAACGGCCATCTCGACATCATCGGCCGGGCCGTGAAACTGGTCGACAAGCTGGTGATCGGCGTGGCCATCAACAAGGCGAAAAAGCCGCTCTTCTCGCTTGAGGAGCGTGTCGACATGGTGCGCAACGAGGTCGCCAAGTTCGACTATGGCGCGGCGATCGAGGTGCGTCCCTTCGACGGCCTGCTGATGCATTTCGCCGAGGAGATCGGGGCCCAGTCGATCATGCGCGGACTTCGCGCCGTGTCGGATTTCGAGTACGAATTCCAGATGGTGGCGATGAACCAGCGCCTCAATGACGAGATCGAGACTGTCTTCCTGATGGCCGATCCGCGCCACCAGGCGATCGCCTCGCGTCTGGTCAAGGAAATCGCCTCGCTGGGCGGCCGGATTTCCGATTTCGTCCCGCCCGATATCGAAGCCCGCCTGAAGGAGCGACTAGCGTGATCATGCGTTTCACCCTTTCCGCCACACTCGCCCTGGCTCTCAGCACGGCCGCCTGCGCCCGCGACGCGGCGGAGTCCGATGCCGGGAGCGAAGCGGCTGCCGCGCAACAGGCGCAGACCGAGCCGTCCGCTGCCGAGACGCCCGCACAGGCCGAACCGGCACCGTCCTACGACTTCCCTGACGACGCCTGGCGTGCGGTCGATCAGGACCGCCTGCTTTATATCGACACCGATCACGGCATGGTCGTCGTCGAAATGGCGCCGGAGTTCGCGCCGAACCATGTCGCGCGGATGCGCGAACTGGCGGGCGAGCGCTTTTACGATTTCCTGGTCTGGCACCGGGTGATCGACGGTTTCATGGCCCAGGCCGGCGGATCCCGGGCCAATCCGGGCCATGCAGCCGACAAGCCGCCGCTCGAGGCCGAATTCACCCTCCGCCGCACCGGCGAGCCCGCCGTGAGCGAGTTGCAGGACCGCGTCGTCAACCCGCGCGAGATCCCGCAAATGGCCAAGGCCGGTTTCTGGAACGGCTTCCATGCCGGCACCCAGACCGCCGCGCTGGCCGGCATCACCGGCGACGGCATGGTCCAGTCCTGGCTGCTGCACTGCCGCGGTGCCGCCGCCATGGCGCGGACCAGCGATCCGAACTCGGCGCGCAGCCAGTTCTACATCACCACCGGCAGCCCCGATCACCTCAATGCGACCTATACGGTCTGGGGACGGGTGCGCCATGGCATGGACGCCGTCGACCAGATCGCTGTCGGCACGGCGATGGAGGATCCGGACTTCCGTCCCGATGTGATCCGCTCCATGCGCGTGGGCAGCGAACTGCCGGCCGAGGAGCAGATGGATATCCAGGTCGTCGATACCGACAGCGAGGCCTTTGCGGGCTATCTCGATACGCTGCGCGACGATCAGGGCAGTCTGCCCGATATCTGCGAAATCAACGTGCCCACCCGAACTGCGGAGTAGACAGAAGAATGGCCGAAGAACAACTCGTATTCACGCTCGAGGGTGGCGACGTCGTCATCAAGTTGCGCCCGGACCTGGCGCCCAAGCATGTCGAGCACATCACCAAGCTGGCGAAGGACGGTTTCTACGACGGTCTGACCTTCCACCGCGTCATCGACGGATTCGTCGCCCAGGGCGGCTGTCCGAACGGTAACGGCATGGGCGGTTCCGGCACCAATATCCCGGGCGAGTTCTCTGCCGAGCCGCACAAGCGCGGCACGATGTCGATGGCCCGCGCTGCGGATCCGGACAGCGCCTCCAGCCAGTTCTTCATCTGCCTGGACGACGTGCCCTATCTGGACAACCAGTACACCGTCTGGGGCGAGGTCGTGTCCGGCATGGAACATGTCGACGCTCTGCCCAAGGGCGAGCCGCCGGCCAATCCGGGCAAGATCGTCAAGGCCAGCGTGGTCGAGGCGTAGGCTCGGCAAACCGATAGAACGGGTAAAGGGCCGTCCCTCGGGGCGGCCCTTTTCTCTTGCGCTGTGCATCGCCACAGCACGGCGAACTGGCCAAGGCGAGGGGCTTCGTCTAACACCCCGCGCCATGCGCGTATCCGATTTCGACTTCGAGCTCCCCGAGGAGCGTATCGCCCTGCGCCCGGCGCGGCCGCGCGACGCGGCGCGCCTGCTGCATGTCGCGGGTAATGGCGTGATCGCCGATCATGGCGTGCTGGACCTGCCGGACCTCCTGCGCGAGGGCGATCTGATGGTGTTCAACGACACCCGCGTCATTCCCGCCGCGCTCAACGGCACGCGTCCGGCCCGCGCTGCGGGCGGCGGCGGACCGGTGGATGTCGAGGTCAATCTGCACAAGCGGCTCGACGCCAGCGCCTGGCGCGCCTTCGTGCGGCCGGCCAAACGGCTGCGCGTGGGCGATGTGATTGCGTTCTCCGACGACCTCTCCGCCGAGGTGACGGGCAAGTCCGAAGGCGGCGATACGCGCCTGGTCTTCAACCATACCGGCGCCGCGCTCGACGAGGCCATCGCCGCGACCGGCGCGCCGCCGCTGCCGCCCTATATTGCCCGCAAGCGCGATGTCGATGCGCAGGACGTCGAGGACTACCAGACCCTGTTCGCCAGGCAGGACGGATCGGTCGCCGCCCCTACCGCGGGGCTTCACTTCACCGAGCGTCTCATGACGGCGCTGGCCGGACGCGGCGTGCAGCAGACCCATGTCACCCTGCATGTCGGTGCGGGCACTTTCCTGCCGGTCAAGGCCGAGGACACCGACAAGCACCGCATGCATGCGGAATGGTGCACGGTCTCCGCCGAGGCGGCGGACGCGATCAATGCGGCCAAGGCCGAGGGCCGCCGCGTCATTCCCGTCGGCACCACGGCGTTGCGCACGATCGAAAGCCTGGCGCCGGAGGCCGGGCGTATCGAGGCGGGCAGCCGGGATACCGACATCTTCATCACGCCGGGCTATGACTTCCGCATCACCGACGCGCTGATGACGAATTTCCACCTGCCGCGCTCCACCCTCTTCATGCTGGTCAGCGCGCTGGCCGGGCTGGACGTGATGAAGCGGGCCTATGCCCATGCCATCAAGGCGGGCTACCGTTTCTACTCCTATGGCGATGCCTGCCTGATCGAGCGGAGTGCATGACCGGTTTTCCCTTCGACATCCACGCGACCGACGGCGCGGCCCGCACCGGCGTGCTGAAGACGCCGCGCGGCGAGATCCGCACGCCGGCCTTCATGCCCGTGGGCACGGCCGGGACCGTCAAGGCGCTCTATATGGACCAGGTGCGCGGCACCGGGGCCGACATCATCCTGGGCAATACCTATCACCTCATGCTGCGCCCCGGCGCGGAGCGGGTGAAGCGGCTCGGCGGGCTGCACAGCTTCTCCACCTGGCAGGGCCCCATCCTCACCGACAGCGGCGGTTTCCAGGTCTGGTCGCTCTCCAAACTGCGTAAGATGACCGAGGAGGGTGTGACCTTCCGCTCGCATATCGACGGGTCGGAGCATGCGCTCTCGCCGGAACGGTCGATCGAGATCCAGGCCGACCTCCTGGGCGCCGACATCTCCATGCAGCTGGACGAGTGCACGGCGTTCGGATGTTCCAAGGCCGAGGCGAAATCCTCCATGGAATTGTCCGTGCGCTGGGGCGAACGCTCGAAGGCGGCCTTCGGCGCGCGCGACGCCCAGAACCTGTTCGGCATCGTGCAGGGATCGGTGTTCGAGGATCTGCGGCGGCAAAGCGCCGAGCGCCTGATCGAGACCGGCTATGACGGCTATGCGATCGGCGGGCTGGCCGTGGGCGAGGGCTTCGAGACGATGTGCGACGTGCTCGACTTCACCACGCCGCACCTGCCGTCCGGGCGGCCGCGCTATCTGATGGGCGTGGGCAAGCCGATCGATCTGGTGGAATCGGTGGCGCGCGGCGTGGACATGTTCGACTGCGTCCTGCCGACCCGGTCCGGACGTCATGGCCAGGCCTGGTCGGACCATGGCCCGATCAATATCAAGCGCGCCGAATTCATGGAGGACGAGCGCCCGCTCGACCCGGATCTGGACTGCCCGGCCAGCCGCGACTATTCGCGCGCCTATCTCAACCACCTCTTCCGCTCGGGCGAATACCTCTCGGCTATGCTGCTCTCCTGGCACAACATCGCCTATTTCGAGGATCTGACAGCGCGCATGCGCGCAGCCATCGCGGCCGGCATGTTCGAGGACTTCCGGCGCGAATTCCGGGCGAAATGGGATGCGGGACGGGCTGCAGCCGAAGCCGGCGCCTCGCCCGCATGAGAAAGCGGCGCTCCCGAGGTTTCGGAAGCGCCGCCATGACTTCAGGCTATGGGGAGGGGACCTGAAGCGAGGGATCTGAGGTGTCCGGCTTACGAGTCGGATTCGGCAGGGCCGTCATCGAGCTCCTGCTCGTTTTCATTGTCGCCATAGTCATCGTCGGACAGCGGATACTCGGTCGCTGCGTCCTCGTTGAAGTCCGGCAGGGCCTCGAACTCGGCCCGCGTGTACTCGATCACGGCGACCGGGCGGCGGCCTTCCGGCGCGAAGCTGACTTCGTTCGCGTGGATCTGCACTTCGCGGCCGCCCACGTCGAGCGTGCCGCCGCTTTCCACGACGATGGCCTCGACATTGCCTTCCGTGCCCAGGCGGACCCGTTCGATCTCGCCCAGCGCACCGCCATCCTCGAACTCGACGCGCAGATCGATCCAGTGGTGGTCGTCGGTGTAGGGCGCGCGGTCGAGGTCCGCATTGTCCCAGGCTTCCGCGCCTTCGCGCAGCAGGTCGTTGTCCTGGACCGTCTCGTTCGGCGCCGGAGCATGAGCCTGGCCTTCCACGGTCATCTGCTCGTCGGCCATGGGATGCTCGCCCTTCCGGACGTCGTCCTGGGCCATGGCAGCGGCGCCGGCCAGCGCGGTCGTCGCGCAAGCGAACGCCGAAGCAGCGGTTGCAGTCGTCAGGATAGAGAAGCGTTTCATGTCTACCTCCTGTCTTGCTCCATCTGCCGGCAGTTGCCGGGGACGGCGGCGTGCCGGCCATCCGGTCGCAAAACGGGGCGGGGTAGAGATTGGTTTCTGAAAATGACAGGAACTTAATGTGCCCGGGGCTCAGTCCTCGCCCTCGGCCTCGATGAGGCCATAAGCCTCGAAGGCGCGCCGCATCTGGTGCGACGGGCAGCCGAAACCGTCATACAGGCCGCGCAGATAGGCGCGCCGGCGCTGGGCCATCTCGCGCTGTTCGCGCGCCTCCTCTTCGATCCGGCCGGCCCCGCCGATGAAACGGATGACCGGGCGCACCGGATTGAGGCCGACAATCGTGGAATGATAGAGATCGCGGGCGCCTTCCGCAGCCGCATCGGGGGCCTGGGATGCGAAATGGGCGCCCTGGTCGAGCCAGCTGTCATGCTCGGGGTCCGCCTCTTCCTCACGGCGGCGCTGTTCCTCGATGTCCGGTCCGAGAACCGCGGTCAGACGGGCGACGTCGCGGGCCACGGTCGAGCAGCGCCGGCGCGAGCCTTCTCCGCCATAGGGCGTGGGCACGGTATCGTCGCCTTCGTCGACCATGATGCTGCCGGGCCGCTGCCGCGGCAGGCCGACCGCGTCTTCCAGCGCATCGGTGGTTTCCGTGCGTGCCATGGAGGCGGTCGAGCCGGCCGTTTCGCGGGTCGATGAACAGCCCGCCGCGGCCAGCGCCACGGCCAGGCAGGCCAGTGTCGGAAAGCATCCCCGTATCGTCATGATTCCGAGTTTAGCGACGATTGCGGAAAAATCTCGGCAGAAATGCTGATATCCGCCGTGCAAGCTGCATTGACCCCTCAAAATCGCCCGTATAGGTTCCGCGCTCCTCGTTCGGGGAGCCGATAGCTCAGCTGGTAGAGCAACTGACTTTTAATCAGTAGGTCCAGGGTTCGAGCCCCTGTCGGCTCACCAAACTCATAGTCCAATTCCTGCATACGCAGTTCGCGATAATTTACGTCGAAGTTGAGTGCAGGGGCGAATGTCGCAGTTTATCCTCAAGGGTTGAAACTCAGGTATCATTCTGCTTCGCTAATTAATACGGCATGGGAAATGGTTATAAATTAGTGGCAGCTGTGCAAAATCGCCCAGATTTGTTCACAATTTTTCCACCGGACCTTGGCAGGCTAATCGAGCTGGACTATGTGCAGCGACCTGAGACGTGAGGCAATAATGACACCGAAGCAAAATTCGAAACCGCGGCGGCCGACTGGGCCAAAGCCGCCGGCAGCGAATTTTTCGCGGGAGCTTCGCGATACTGAGTATGCGGAAGTTCTGCGCGAATCCGAACGGATTAGCGATGACGCTGTGATCGTTGAGACGATTAAGCTGTGACTGGGTCTGCACCGCGCCCTTGGGGCGTGGTGCCCCATATTTTCGATATTTGTTGGGTTAAGTTCCCATATCATGGCGAAGGTGGAAGACCCGCCGATGATATGCATCCTTGCTTGATTATTCAGGTCTTGAAAGATGGTGATGATTTTTGGGCAGGCTGCGTGTATGGAACCAGCAAGCTCAGGCAAGGCGCGCGCGATCAAATAGACGCCATCGTTATGAACTTTGAAGAAATTGATCGTATGGGGCTTCGTTGCCACACGCGGTTCGATTTCGACCGAGTTATGTGGCTACCGTGGGATGATTTGTATTTTGTTGAAAGCAAATCAAACCCGGGATCACCTGTTCACTCTAGGGCGACAGAAACTCTTGTTGACGAGGTGAAACAAACCCTCCGCATCCGACAAGATATGGGACTTCCTGCGTATCCAATAGACCCGATACCAAGAGTGCCACCATACGCTCCAGATGATCGCCGGCCGCCACAGAAGAAATAGAAGATAAAATTTCGAATTTTATCTGATTTCAAATAATCACAGGTCGGTCTAGGCTTCGAAGGTCTGTCGGCGCACCGCACTTCGATACACTCCGTTTTCCTCTCCAGCTTGACGCCGCCCTTTCTGCGGCCGAGCCTTCGCGTCAAACGGGAGGGGCGGATGATGCATTTCGCACGCTTGGCCGCGATGGCGGCGATTGTGGGGCTGGCCGGCTGCAATGCGGCCGACACGCCGCCGCAGGCGGCCATCGAGCCGGCACCGGAAACCCAGCGCACGCTGGGGCAGGGGGAGGTTACCGGATTTTACAGCGGTGAGGCCGCATCGGCCTGGCTCGCCGTGCCCTATGCGGCGCCGCCGGTCGGCGATCTGCGCTGGCGGGCGCCGCGGCCGCCGCTGGCCTTTCCCGGGCGGCAGTTCGATGCGATCGCGCACGGGCCGCGCTGCCCCCAGATCACCAATGCCCTGTCGAGTACGGCGGAAGACCTGGAGCCCGGTCAGCTCATCGGAAGCGAGGACTGTCTCACGCTGGACATCTATGCGCCGCGCGATGCCGCGCCCGGCGACGCCCTGCCGGTCATGGTGTGGATCCATGGCGGGGCCAATGTGTGGGGCTCCACCATCGCCTATGACGGGTCCCAGCTCGCGGCCGAGCGCGATGTCGTGGTGGTGGCCGTACAGTACCGGCTCGGCCCGCTGGGTTTTCTCTCCCACCCGGCCCTGCGCGCGAGCGCCGGGGTGCCGGAAGACCGCGCCGCCAATTTTGCCCTGCTCGACCTCGTTGCCGCCCTCGACTGGGTGGGCGCCAATATCGACGCCTTCGGCGGCGATCCGCAGCGCGTCACAATCTTCGGCGAGAGTGCCGGGGCCTACAATATCGCGGGGCTGATGGCCTCGCCGCTGGCCCGCGGACGTTTCCACCGCGCCATCATGCAGAGCGGCGGCACGGCATCCGTCAGTGTCGACGAAGCGGAAAACGGCGGCGGTACGGATCTCAATCCCGCGTTCGAGGCTGTTGCACAATTCGCCGGTCGGGACGCGGATGCCGATGCGATGCGCGCGGCTTCGCTGTCCGACATCTATGACGTCTATCGCGGCGCCGACGGCACATTCTCGTCGCTCCCCCGCATGATCGAGGACGGGGTGAGCCTGCCGCAGGGCGGTATACTCGAGGCGGCGTCGAGACCGGACGGATTTGCGCCGGTGCCGCTGATCACGGGCACCAATCGGGACGAGATGAAGCTCTACACCGTGTTCGATCCGCGCCTGACGCGGCGTCTGGGGCCGCTGATCTGGCCGCGCGACGGAGACCGCTACAATGCGGCGGCGGAGTATCCCAGCCGCAATTGGCGGGTGAATGCGGTGGACGATCTCCTGGACCGGCTGCACGCGGCGGGGCGGGCGGACATCTGGGCCTACCGCTTCGACTGGGATGAGGGCGGCCAGGTGCTGCTGACCGATACCGGCACGCTGCTGGGCGCCTCTCATGCGATGGAAATCCCCTTCGTGTTCAATCACTTCTCTCTGTTCGGTTCCTTCGACCGCGTGTTGTTCAACGACGGCAATGCCGAAGGCCGGGCGGCGCTGGCCGACATGATGGGCGCCTACTGGACGCGGTTCGCGGCCGAAGGCGAACCGGGTGTGGGCGGCGGTGCGGGACCTCTGTGGCCGCGCTGGGACGGCGAGGCGCGCCTGATGCGTTTCGACACGCCCGCCGGGGGCGGTCCAGAGATCGTGTCCGGACGCGAAAGCCTGTCGGCCATAGCGGCCGATCTCGCCGCGGATCCACGGCTCGAGCCGGAGGAGCGCTGCGCCGTTGCGGCGGGTGTCGAACGCCGGCAGCCGGAGACGGCGGCAGTCCTGGCCGGGCCGCTCGACTGCTGACGGCTTGCGGGGCCGTATGCTGCCGGGCTGAAATCGGGACGGGAGGGCGTGGCGCCGGCGACGCGGCAGGCTATGCTGTCCGGCACATGTCCTGACACGTTTCCGATTCGGCGGCTGACCCATGAACGAGCTTCTCCTGCTGGCGGTGATCTATCTCGGGGCGGGTGTGATCGCCGTGCCGATCGCCCACCGCCTCGGGCTGGGCTCCGTGCTGGGCTATCTGCTCGCCGGTGTGGCCATTGCGCCGCTTCTCGACTGGATGGGGTCGGACCCGGAGGATGTGCAGAGCTTCGCCGAATTCGGCGTGGTGATGATGCTCTTCCTGGTCGGGCTGGAATTGCAGCCCCGTCTGCTGTGGGACATGCGGCTGCGCCTGTTCGGACTGGGCGGTCTGCAGGTCGTCATCACGGCCCTGGCAGTTGCCGTGGGCTGCCTCGCTTTCGGACTTGAATGGCGGCTTGCCCTGGCGCTGGGGATGATCTTCTCGCTCTCCTCCACCGCCATCGTCCTGCAGACGCTGGGCGAAAAGGGCTGGTTGAGGACCGAGGGCGGCCAGTCGGCCTTTTCCGTCCTTCTGTTCCAGGACATTGCCGTCATTCCCATGCTGGCGCTGATGCCCTTCCTGGCGACAGGCGGCGTTGACGTGGCGGCGTCGCACGGGGGCGGGGCGCATGGCGGGCCGGCGCCCTTTGCCGCCTGGCCGGCCTGGGGGCAGGGATTGATGACGCTGGCCGTGGTGGTCGGGGTGGTGCTGGGCGGGCGCTATCTCACGCGGCCGGCCTTCCGCATCATCGCCCGTACCGGGCTGCACGAGCTCTTCTTCACTGCCGCCCTGGTCCTCATCGTCGGCATCGCCGTGCTGATGAGCATGGTGGGGCTGTCTCCCGCGCTGGGCACATTCCTGGCCGGCGTGCTGCTGGCGGAAAGCGAGTATCGCCACGAACTCGTCTCCGACCTGGAGCCTTTCAAGGGGCTGCTGCTGGGCGTCTTCTTCATCACGGTCGGAGCGGGTATGGAGTTTGCCCTGCTGGGCCAGGAATTCGGGCTGATCGTCGGGCTCACCCTGTGTCTCATCCTGCTCAAGGGGGCGATCCTGCTGGGTCTGGCCTTCCTGTTCCGGATGAAGGGGCGCGCGCGCTGGCTGTTCACCTTCGCCCTGGCCCAGAGCGGCGAGTTCGGCTTCGTGCTGCTGGCCTTTTCCGACGGTCTGCACGTGGTGCCCGAAGAGATCGCGTCGGTGGCCTCGCTGATCGTGGCGATGTCGATGATGGTGACGCCCCTCATCATGATCGTCTTCGAGCGTCTCGTCTCGCCCCGTGTGGCGCGGCCGGCCGGCGCCGAACGCGACGAGGACACGATCGAGGAGGAGGCGCCGGTCATCATTGCGGGGATGGGCCGGTTCGGACAGATCGTTCACCGGCTTCTGGTCATGGACGGCTACAAGCCGATCGTGCTGGACAATTCCGCCGAGCATATCGACGGGCTGCGCAAGTTCGGCATCCAGGTCTATTACGGCAATGCGCTGCGGCCGGGCCTGCTGGAAGCCGCCGGGATCGCCCGCGCCAAGCTGCTCGTCGTGTGCACCGACAACCGGGAACGGGCGGTGGAACTCGTCCAGCACGTCAAGCAGCGCTATCCCCACGTCCACGTTATCGCCCGGGCCGCCAGCCGCGAACATGTCTACCAGCTGCGTGCGGCCGGTGCGGACAGTGCGATCCGCGAGATGTTCGGCTCCTCGCTCGAGGCCGGGACCCAGTCCCTGGAAGTGCTCGGCGAGGCGCGCGAGCGGGCCGAGCGCAAGGCCACGGCCTTCGCGCGGCACGACGAGGAAAGCCTGCGCCAGCTCTTCGAGGTCTGGGATGCGGAAATCGACGTGTTCGACAACGAGGCCTATATCGAGCGGGCCCGCTCGCGCGTCGTGTCGCTGGAGGAGTTGCTGGCCGAGGATGTCGGCGAACCCGATGCGGAGGACGATCCGGACGCCCGCCCCTAGGTTGCGCAGCAAAGTCGCGCCAGGGGCAGGAAACCGGTTTCGCCGCCTGCTGCAAATGGTTAATGTCCGGCCAGGAATCGAAGGGGCGGTGCACGCGTGGGGCGTATTTTTCTGACAGGCTTGCTGATCGCGTTGCTGGGCGCGGCCGGTGCGCGCGGCGAGGAGCCGGTGCCGGCCACGGACATCCCCGTGCGGGACGCGCCGCAAGCGGCCGCCGATCTGGACCGCTGGGCCGCGCGGACCGCCGGCTGGACGCCGCAGGCCGTGGCGGATCTGGCCGGCTATCTCTTCGAGGCGCCCAGTCATGGCCTGCCTTCGCTCGACACGGCGGCAGAGGCCCTGCTCGACGACACGCAGCCCTTTGCCTCCCGCGCCGCGCTCGCCGCGCGCTCGGCCCTGCAATACATGGCCTGGCTGGAATACGGTCTCATCGACTCCGAGACCCTCGCGCCGCGTGTCCTGCGCGACACCGAGGTCTCGCCCCTGGTCGAGCGGCTGAATGCGGCACTGGAGCGCGGCCGGGTCGGCGAGGCGATCGCGGCAAGCCAGCCGGTCGTGCGCGATTACGACATCCTGCGCGGAGAAATGCTGCGCATGCTGGCCGTCCGGCCGATCTGGCCGCAGATCGACTCCGGCCCGTCGCTCAGTCCGGGCGATGAGGGCGAGCGGGTCGACCAGCTGCGGGCGCGCCTGACGGCCCAGGGATTGCTGGCACCGGGCTGGCGCGCCGGCGATCCCTACGACATGCGTCTGGAGACGGCCGTGCGGCGCTATCAGGGCCGGGTGAACCTGTCGCCGACGGGCCGGCTGGACCGGCCGACCCTGCGCCAGCTCAATATCACGCCGCAGGACCGCATCGCCCAGTTGCGCGCCAATCTCGAGCAGCGCCGCTGGCGCACGCGCCGGCTGGGTTACCGGCATATCTGGGTGAACCTGGCCGATTTCCATCTGGAGGCCTGGGAGGACGGACGTCTGGCGCGCGAGCACGAGGTCATGATCGGCGGCCAGGCGTCCTCGACGCCGGAATTCTCCGAGGAGATGCAATACATCGTGCTCAATCCGTGGTGGGGGCTGCCCGCCGGCTCGGCCCGGTCGCGATTCCGCTCGATCCGCCGCAATCCGGGCATCGTGAACAGCCACGGCTTCCGTATCTACAATTCGTCCGGGGAAGCGATTTCGGTCTACGAGATCGACTGGAGCCGCTGGAACAATGGCTGGCCCTACCGGCTCTCCCAGCCGCCCGGGCCGACCAATCCGATGGGCGAGGTGAAGTTCATCTTTCCCAACCGCTACAATGTCTACATCCACGATACGACCGAGCGCGACCGTTTCGTGCGCACCCGTCGCGACTTCTCCGCCGGGTGTATCCGTGTCCAGGATCCGCTGGCGCTGGCCGAATGGGTGCTGGACGGACAGGCGGACTGGTCGCGCGAGCGGATCGATGCGGTGGTGTCCGGCAATGACCCGACCGTGGTCTGGCTCGACCGCCGCATCCCGGTTCATATCGCCTACTGGACCGTGGTCGGCGATACGGATGGGACGGTGCGTTATCTGCACGACCTCTATCGCCGCGACGGAGCGGTGATGGCGGCCTATGCCCGCGCCTGGCACGATTTTTCAGCCGGGGATGTCGCGCTGGCCGGCGGCGAGGGCGCGCCCCTGGCATCGCTGCGGCGCTAGATTGCTTCAGGCGCTGCAAAATTTTCGGGAACCATCCGGATGCCGCCTGCGTTGGTAGGTGGTACGATGGGGTACGGCCCGGACCGGGTTGTACTGTAGCCTGTCTGCAACGCGACAAATTTTTCCGGGCAATTCGGGGCTTTACCCCTTAGGCCTATAGCGCTCGCGATGTAATTGTAGTAGGCACGTACTGAGAAACGTCCGCTCGGACGATTCTTCGCGCCCGTCACGATGTCGGGCACTGGTCAGTCACACCAAGGGGGCGAGAGCCTCCGGAGGGGGAATGATGAAAAAACGGCTTTTTACGGCGGTCGCCGTTGGGGCCTTCTTGGCAGCGGGTCCCGCGTTCGCTGACGAAGGCTGGTATGTCCGCGGTTCCGTCGGTTACGGCGGCCCGGGCGACACCGACGTTTCCGGCTCGCTGAATGGTGAAATCAACGGCAAGGGCAATTTCCGCGAAGCGGCCGCTCTTGGTTATGAATGGGCTGACGGCCTGCGTCTCGAAGGCGAACTGGCTCACCGCTACAACGACACTGGCGCTGTCGGCGGTTTCGAGCACAGCCTGAGCGACTTCCAGATCTGGTCGCTGATGGCGAACGCCATCTTCGATTTCAATCCGGAAGGCTCCTACCATCCCTATGTCGGTGTCGGTATCGGCCTGGCTGACGTCAACGGCACGCTGACCGGCTTCTCCGCCGGCACCATGCCGCCGAACCCGACGCCGGCCGACTACGTGATCGCCCAGGACAGCGACAATCCGTTCGTGTGGCAGCTCCTCGCCGGTATCGGTTGGGAACTCACCGAGCAGCTGACCCTGGACACCGAGTATCGTTACTTCTCCGCCTCGAGCACGGATTACGCGCCGGGTGTGAGCGTCGATGCACTGGCCGGGCACGAAGCCTGGGTCGGCCTGCGGTATTCCTTCGCGGCTCCGCCGCCTCCGCCGCCGCCCCCGCCGCCGCCGCCTCCGCCGCCGCCTCCGCCGCCGCCTCCCCCGCCGCCGCCTCCGCCGTCCTGTGACGATGTGAGCTTCCCGGTCTACTTCGAGTGGGATCGTTCGGATCTGACGGATCAGGCCCAGGCCGTGATCGCTCAGGCCGCCAACCAGCGCGGCAATTGCGGTGTCACCCGCGTGACCGTTGCCGGCCACGCCGACCGTTCGGGCGCTGCGTCCTACAATGTCGGCCTGTCCGAGCGTCGTGCCCGTGTCGTCCGCGACGAGCTGGTTCGCCTCGGCGTCCCGGCGAGCACGATCTCGATGGAAGCCTACGGCGAGACCCGCCCGGCTGTTCAGACCGCGGACGGTGTCCGTGAGCCTCTGAACCGTCGTTCGGAAGTGGTCATCGTCCTGGACTAAGGTCCGGCTGACACAGACCGTAAGGATTGCGGCCCGGCATCTGCCGGGCCGCTTTTCTTTTGTCTGCTGTCGGGCGGGTGTTCCGGCCTCGTTTTTCGCGCTTCGGCACCGTGCTGGAACAATCGTGCTCCGGCGCGCCGGTTTCCGGGCCGAAAAGACCGCATTTTCCGCCTGGCTGAGGCTGCGCTTGACCCGCCGTCGACACAGGTACACACCGGCATCCATACGGCGGTCCACCGCCGATCGCTGCTGAGTCTCACGGGAGGAAATCGATGAGCAAGCCGGACAAGCCCTATCGCAAGCGCGCGGTTGCGGGCCACACGCTGAGCCCGGAAACCCAGATGATGAGCTACGGCTATGATCCGAAGCTCTCGGAAATGTCGATCAAGCCGCCGATCTTCCTGACCTCCACCTTCGCCTTCGAGAGTGCGGAGCAGGGCGCGGCCTTCTTCCGCATCAATGTCGGCCAGGCCGAGGAGGGCGATCCGGAAGCCGCCGGCCTGATGTATTCGCGCTTCAACAATCCGAACATGGAAGTGCTCGAGGACCGGCTGGCGCTCTATGACGGTGCCGAGGAATGCTGTGTCTTCTCCTCCGGCATGGCCGCCATCTCCACCACGCTGATGGGGCTGGCGCACACCGGCTCGGTGATCCTCCAGTCCACGCCGCTCTATGGCGGCACGGAAAGCCTGATCCGCAAATTCCTGCCGAACTACGGCATCGAGTCGGTCGACTTCTTTGCCGGTGCCCATGAGGACGAGATCCATGCCGCCGCCGACGAGGCGCTGGCCAAGGGCGAGGTCTCGGTCATCTACACCGAAACCCCGACCAATCCGACGAACGACCAGGTCGACCTCAATGTCTGCAAGCGGCTGGTCGACCTGATCGAGAAGAAGCAGGGCAAGCGTCCCTATCTCGTCGTCGACAACACCTTCCTCGGCCCGGTCGGCCAGCGTCCGGTCGAGCTGGGCGCGGACGTCGTCGTCTACTCGCTGACCAAGTATATCGGCGGCCATTCCGACCTGATCGCCGGTTCTGCCTCCGGCACGACCGAAGCGATGGCCCAGATCCGCAGCCTGCGCGGTTATCTCGGCACCAATCTGGACCCGCACACCTGCTGGATGCTGCTGCGCTCGCTGGAGACGGTGAAACTGCGCATGGAGGCCGCGGCCGAAGGTGCCCGCAAAGTGGCGGAATTCCTGCGCGATCATCCCAAGGTCAATCGCGTGCGTTATCTCGGCTTCCTCGAGAAGGGGACCCGCGACGGCGACGTCTTCCACGCCCAGTCGACCTCGGCGGGCTCGACCTTCGCCTTCGACCTGGCCGACGAAGCGGCGGCTTTCCGCATGCTCAACGCGCTGCAGGTGATGAAGCTGGCGGTCAGCCTGGGCGGTACGGAAACGCTCATCTGCCACCCCGGCTCGACCACCCACCGCGGCGTCGACCCGGAGCTGCGCAAGCGGCAGGGCTTCTCGGACGGTCTGGTGCGCATCTCGGTCGGGATCGAGAATCCCGACGACCTGATCGCCGACCTCAAACAGGCGCTGGAACACGCCTGATCGCAAATCGTGCGGTCCACCCCCGCCGGCGTGCCGTGCGGGGGTGGACCCGTTCGCTTAAACGGCTATCACTGGGTCATGCAGGACAAACTCGATCTCAACAGCGACGAACGGGCGGTCCTCGACTGGATCGACACGCGGGCCGATCACATGATCGACACGGTGAAGGCCTGGTCGGCGATCAATTCCGGCAGCCGCAACGCCGAAGGGCTGGAGCGCATGCGCGCCTGCCTGGACGAGGCCTTTGCTGAGCTGGGCGGCGAGGTGTCGTCCGTCGATCTGCCCCCGACGACCGTCGTCGATCCGGACGGTACGGTGCGCGAGCAGGAATTCACACCCTCCTTCCACTGCCGCCTGCGTCCCCAGGCGCCCATCCGCATCGTCATGACCGGCCATCACGACACGGTCTTTCCCGCGGACAGCCATTTCCAGTCCACCGAGCTGTGGGACGCGGACACGCTCAACGGACCCGGCGTCGCCGACATGAAGGGCGGCATCCTGGTGATGCTGCACGGGCTTCTGGGCCTGGAGCGCTCGCCCTGGAAGGACGAGATCGGCGTCGATGTGCTGATCAGCCCGGACGAGGAAATCGGCTCGCTGGGCTCCGGCCCGGTCATCGCCGATCTGGGCGCCGGTGCCGATATCGGCATGACCTATGAACCGGCCCTGGCCGACGGCTCGCTGGCGGGCGCGCGCAAGGGTTCGGGCAACTGGTCGCTCAAGGTGTCGGGCCGGGCCGCCCATGCCGGCCGCGAACATCATCTCGGCCGCAATGCCCTGGCGGCAGCCTGCCAGTTCGGGCTGGGCCTGGACGGGCTCAACGGCCGGCGCGAGGACGTCACTTTCAATCTCGCCCGCATCGATGGCGGCGGGCCGCCGAATGTCGTGCCCGACAATGCAGTGGCACGCTTCAATGTGCGCGTGAAGACCGAGAATGACCGCACCTGGGTGGAGGCCGAGCTGGAGCGCCTGGTCGACGAGATCCGCGTGCGCGACGGGATCGAGGCGGAGCTGCATGGCGGCTTCACCCGCCCGCCCAAGCCGATGACTCCGGCCAATGCGCGCATGTTCGAATGGACCAAGGCCGCCGGTGGCGCGCTGGGCCTGGACATTCGCTGGCAGGACACCGGCGGCGTCTGTGAGGGCAATAATCTGTGGGCGGCCGGCTGTCCCAATGTCGATACGCTGGGCGTGCGCGGGGCGGATATCCATTCCGATCGCGAGATCGTCAAACTGTCGAGCTTTGCCGAACGGGCCAAGCTGTCGGCAGTAATGCTGATGAAGTTCGCCAAGGGCGATTTCGACGCCAAGCAGGCGCGGGCCCTGGCAAGGGCCAGCCAGAAACAGGGATGATCGGGGAGACAGCATGCTGATCGTACGTGCGGCCAGACGGTCGGACACCGACGCCCTTGTGCGTCTGGCCCAGGAAGCGGGCACCGGTTTCACATCTCTCGCTGTGCCGGCGGATGTGCTGGCCGCGCGGCTGGAGAAGTCGGAAAAGGCCTTCTCCACGCCCGATCCGGGACAGACGGAAGACGCCTACCAGCTCATGCTGGAGGACACCGAGACCGGCCAGGTCGTCGGCTGTTCGGCGATCAAGGCGATGGTTGGCGTGTCCAAACCCTATTGGGATTTCAAGATCATCACGATCGCCCAGCATTCCACCGAGGCCGATCGCCGCTTCGACATGGATGCCATGCTGCTGGTCAACGACTTTGCCGGCGCGTCGGAAGTGGGCACGCTCTTCGTCTCGGAGGCCGGGCGCGGCAGCGGGGCCGGGCGCCTGGTCGCCCAGTCACGCTATCTGATGATCGCCGCCGACCGGCCGCGCTTCGGCGACCGCGTGCTCGCCGAACTGCGCGGCGTGGTGCACGAAGACGGATCTTCGCCCTTCTTCGACGCGGTCTCGCGGCCCTTCTTCCGGATGGATTTCGACGATGCGGACCGGCTGTCGGCCTCGACCGACAACCAGTTCATCCTCGATCTGGGTCCGCAGCACCTGATCTATCTCGACCTTCTGCCCCAGGAGGTGCGCGAGGTGATCGGACGGCCGCATCCGCACGGGGAGGGAGCCTACAACCTCCTGCTCTGGGAAGGATTCCACTACGACCGCTATGTCGATATTTTCGATGGCGGGCCGCTGGTCTCCACCTGGACGGAGAATATCCGCACCCTGCGCGAGAGCCGCGAGGTCACCGTGCGCGCGGCGACGACGGCCGGCGGGGTCGATGGCATCCTGTCCACCGACCGCTTCCCCGATTTCCGCACCTGCCGGGCGCAGGTCGTGGATGACGGCGAAGTGCTCGGCATTTCCTACGAAACCATGCAGGCGCTCGACCTGGCCGAAGGCGATCGCGCCCGTTTCTGGCGACAAAAGAGGTAACCCATGCTGCTGATCGATGGCGAATGGCGCGACGGTGCCGGTGACGGCTTCAAATCCCTTAACCCGGCCGATGACAGCCCGGTCTGGGACGGCAAGGCGGCGAGCCCGGCCGATGTCGATGCCGCTTTCGCTGCGGCCCGGGCGGCCTTTCCCGCCTGGGGGCGGGCGCCGATGTCGGAGCGTGTTGCGGTCGTCGAGCGCTACAAGGCAGAGCTGGAGAATCGCAAGGCGGAGATCGCCGAGCTGATTTCGCGCGAGACCGGCAAGCCGCGCTGGGAAGGCCTGGCCGAGGCCGGCGCGATGATCGGCAAGATCGATATCTCGCTGGAGGCCTATTCCGACCGCACCGGCGGTTTCCAGACCGAGACCGCCTTCGGTCATGCCCGTCTGGCGCACAAGCCGCTGGGCGTGATGTTCGTGCTCGGTCCCTACAACTTCCCCGGCCACCTGCCGAACGGCCATATCGTGCCGGCGCTGATTGCCGGCAATACGATCGTGTTCAAGCCCTCGGAGATCACGCCGGGCGTGGGCCAGGCCATGGTGCGGGCCTGGGAGGCGGCCGGCTTGCCCAAAGGGGTTCTCAACCTGGTCCAGGGTGCGCGCGAAACGGGCGCCGCCGCGTTCGATCACAAGGAACTCGACGGCGTGCTGTTCACCGGCTCCTGGGGGACGGGCAAGTTCATCCATGAAAAATTCGCCGGCCGGACGGGCATCCAGCTCGCCCTGGAAATGGGCGGCAACAACCCGCTCGTCGTCTGGGATGCCGACGACGCCGAGGCTGCGGCGCGGATCGCCGTTCACTCCGCCTATATCACCGCCGGGCAGCGCTGTTCCTGTGCGCGCCGCCTGATCGTGCCGGAGGGCGCGGCGGGCGATGCCGTGATCGAGGCGATCGACCGGATCGCCGGCGCTCTGACCGTCGGCCGATGGGATGCCGACCCGGAGCCCTTCATCGGACCGCTGGTCTCCGCCCAGGCGGCGCGGGGCGTGCTGGCGGCCCAGGACGATCTGATCCAGCGCGGCGCCAAGGCGGTGCGCAAGGCGGAGACCGTGAGCGAACTGGGCGAAGCTTTCCTGCGTCCCGGCCTGATCGACGTCACCGGCGTGGACGTGCCGGACGAGGAGGTTTTCGGCCCGCTCATCCAGGTCACACGCGTGGCCAGCTTCGACGCGGCCATTGCTGCGGCCAATGATACCGCCTACGGGCTCTCGGCCGGCCTGGTGTCGGACGACGAGGCGCTGTGGGAGCGTTTCTGGGTCGAGGCGCGCGCGGGTATCGTCAACTGGAACCGGCCGACCTGCGGGGCCGCCTCCAACATGCCGTTCGGCGGGCCGGGCCAGTCGGGCAATCTGCGTCCCAGCGCCTACTATGCCGCCGATTATTGCGCCTACCCGGTCGCCACGCAGGCCGCGCACCGGCCGGAACGCATGCCGGTGAAGGGAGTGGATTGATGGTGCGGGCGGTCGAGGCGAATTTCGACGGGCTGGTCGGTCCGACGCACAATTATGGCGGCCTGTCCGAGGGCAATCTGGCGAGTTCGCGCAATGAGGGCCTGGTCTCCTCGCCGCGCCAGGGCGTGCTGGAGGGCCTGGCCAAGATGAAACGGCTCGCCGACAGCGGGCTGGTGCAGGGCCTGCTGCCGCCGCACGAGCGCCCCTATCTTCCCTTCCTGCGCCGGGCCGGCTTTTCCGGGTCCGACGAGGCGGTGATCGAGGCTGCCTGGAAGACGGCGCCGGGCCTCTTGCGCAAGGCCTGTTCGGCCTCGCCGATGTGGGCGGCCAATGCGGCCACCGTCTCGCCTTCGGCCGACACGTCGGACGGCCGGCTTCACCTCACACCGGCCAATCTTCTCACCACGCTGCACCGCTCGCTCGAGGGCGAGCAGACGCGCCGGGCCCTGCAATGGGCCTTTCCCGATGCCGGCCGGTTCGCCGTGCACGACGTGTTGCCCATGCAGCCGGATTTTGCCGACGAGGGGGCCGCCAATCATGTCCGCCTGTGCGCCGAACAGGGCGGGCCGGGCGTGGAGATTTTCGTTTATGGCCGCGAGGCCGGCGAGGCCTGGAGCGGGAAGTTTCCGGCGCGCCAGACGCTGGAGGCCTGCCAGGCCGTGGCCCGTTCGCACGGGCTCGACCCCGAGCGCACCGTCTTTCTGCGCCAGTCCACCGACGCCATCGAGGCCGGCGCCTTCCACAATGATGTGGTCTGTGTCGGCACGCGCACGACGCTCTTCTTCCACGAGCTTGCCTTTGCCGACAAGGCGGAGGCGCTGGCGCAGATCCGCCGGGCGGCCGAGGGCCTGTTCGAGCCGGATTTCGTGGAAGTGCCCGATGCCGACGTACCGATCGGCGATGCGGTGACGAGCTATCTGTTCAATTCCCAATTGCTGGAATGGCCGGGCGAGGATCGTCTCGTCCTGATCGCACCGAAAGAAACCGAGGAAACGGATACGACCAACGCTTATTGCGCGGAACTGACCGGCGGCAACGGCCCGATCGGCCGGGTGGAATTCGTCGATGTGCGCCAGTCCATGCGCAATGGCGGCGGGCCGGCCTGCCTGCGCCTGCGGGTCGTGCTGAACGATGCAGAGCAGGCTGCCGTGGCGCCGCAGGCGCTGATGTCCGGCACGCTTTACCGGCAGCTCACGGCCTGGGCGGAACGCCATTACCGCGACCGGCTGGCGCCCAACGACCTCGCCGATCCGGCATTGTTACGGGAAAGCCGGGAAGCGCTCGATGCGCTGACCGGGATACTCGGCCTGGGCGGTGGCTACTACCCGTTCCAGCGCGGCTGAATGTGTCTTAACCCTGATAGCGCGCGATCGGGCTTGCCCACTATCCAAACGCGAAAATCATGATAATTTGCGCGCGTTCGCGGGTTGGGGAGGCATGTTTTGAGTGAGTACGAGACTGTTTGCGTCATCCTCGTGGATGACGATCCCGACGAGCACTTCCTGTTCCGCGCGGATCTGGAGGACGCCGGTGTGCGCTTCGATTTCGAGGCCT
This sequence comes from Pseudomonadota bacterium, assembly GCA_034659015.1. Taxonomy (GTDB): domain Bacteria; phylum Pseudomonadota; class Alphaproteobacteria; order Caulobacterales; family Maricaulaceae; genus Maricaulis. The sequence continues at coordinate 280,009 of JAYEGL010000002.1, forward strand.
TCACGCGGCCGGAGGACGCTCTCGACCACCTCAATTCGGCACCCAGGCAACCGGTTGTCGTCTTCACCGACCTGTCCCTGGCCGGTGGCGATGCGCTTGATTTCATCGGGGCGGTCCAGCCGCTTCTGGGCGGCGGTGCGGTGGGGGTCTATTCCGGCGCCCGCAATCCGGAAATGGAAGCCAAGTGCCGCAAGGCCGGGTCGAGCTTCTACATGGTCAAGCCCGTCACGCGCGAAGCCTTTGAGGTCATGATCGCCGAGATCGGAACGGTCCGCCTGGCCGAGGACAGCACGACCGGCCATCTTCACCTGGTGGCAGCCGACAGCGCGGCAGCCTAGACCGCCTCGGCCCTGGCCGTCAGCCCGCCCGCCCGCGCGTATTCCTGCGTCCCCTTGGTATAGACCCGGTCGCTCTCGATCGTGTCCGCGGGGGACAGCTCGTCCATCTGCGGCAGTTTCTCGTAGATCGGCGCGAAGTCCCTGTAGGTCGCTTCCATCAGCTCGTCATAGCTGTCGATCACGAAATAGGTCTGCTGGAAGTCGTCATAGCGGTAGTCGGTGCGCATGATGCGTTCCAGATCGAAATGGATCCGGTTGGGCGAGCGCGCCTCCAGGCAGAAAACGGATTCGGCGCTGGAGGAGACGATACCGGCGCCGTAGATGCGGCGGCCTTCCGGCGTGTTGATGAGGCCGAACTCCACCGTATACCAGTAGAGCCGCGCCATGTGCTTGATGGCGTCGAATTCCAGCGAGCGCAGCCCGCCTTCGCCATAGGCCTGCATGTAGTCGGCAAAGACCGGCTGGGTGAGCAGCGGGACGTGGCCGAACACGTCGTGGAAGATGTCCGGCTCGGGCAGGTAGTCCAGCTTTTCCCCGTCGCGGATGAAACGTCCGGACACGAAGCGGCGATTGGCCAGGTGTTCGTAGAAGTCCTTCTCCGGGATCAGGCCGGGTACGGTCACGACGGTCCAGCCGGTGAGCTTTTCCAGTTTCTCGTTGACGCGGCGGAAGTCGGGAATGCCGCCCTCGTTGAGATTGAGCAGGTCCAGCCCGCGGAAATGCTCGGGCGCGGCGCGGCCCTTGAGCACTTTCATTTGGCGCTCGTAGAGCGTCGACCAGATGGCGTGCTCCTCGCGCGTGTAGCGATCCCACTTCTGGTCGATGGTAAAGTCGGCGGCGGGGGTCTGCTCCGCCACGATCGGGTCATTCACAGGCATGACGGGTCACCGGCGTATAACTAGTTTCATTTGTAACTAAATATACGCCGGATCGCCGGATGATCCAAGGGGGTGCGCGCACGCGTGGACCGGAACAAAAAAAGGCTGCCCGGCCTCAGGCCGGGCAGCCCCATGTCATGCGTGTCCGCGGGCGGTGGCTCAGTAGTCGAGCCTGCGGACCGAGGAGATCTCGCGATTGAGCAGGTGGAGATTGTCGACCTCGCCGGACACTTCCTCGCAGCGGCCGCGGAAATCGGCATGTTCGCAGACCAGCCAGCGGTCATAGCCGCGCACTTCCAGGCTTAGCGCCCGGTCGTTGAAGTCGACGTGCTGCAGATTGGCGATCTCGCGGTCGATCCGCACGGACCGGCCCATCTGGCTGAACTGCTCGTACAGGATGATCTCGCCGCCGCGATCCCATCCGCCGCCCGGGTGGCCGCCATTGTTCCAGCCGCCGCCGGGACGGCCATAGCCGTCATCGATCCGGCGCAGCGAGGTGATCTCGTTGCGCATGCCGTAGCGGCCCAGATCGGGGATCTCGCCCTGGACACGCTCGCAGCGTCCGCCCAGATCGTCATGCTCGCAGATCACCCAGACCTCGCCGCGGGCGACGACCAGGCTGTCGGTGCGGTCGTTGAAGCCCAGCTCGCTGAGATTGCCGACATCCCAGCCGATATCGACGCGCTGGCCGGTGAAGTTCGGCCCGTCATAGAGATAGACGCCGCCGCGCGGGCGATTGTCGCTGCCCGGGCGCCCCGGACGGCCCCAGCCGGGATGGCCCGGACGGCTGCCGTAATCCGGTTCGACCGAGGAGATCTGTGCGGCCATGCCGCCGCCGATCGAGGGGATGTCGCCATCGACCTCCATGCAGGCGCCGTCGAAATTGGCGTGCTGGCAGACGCGCCAGGCGCGGCGGCCGGAATGCCGGATCGAGCGGGCCTCGTCGTTGAAGCCGAGCCGTTCCAGATTGTCGACCGTGTCGGTGATCGTCACCGAGCGACCGGTATAGTTATAGCCGGAATACAGCGTCAGCGAGCTGCCGCGGCCGCCGGGGCCGGGTCTTCCGGGATCGGGGCGGCCGATATAGGCCGGACGCACCGAGGTGATCTGGTTGTCCATCCGGCCCAGCGCGGGCTGGTCGTTGCGATGGGTTTCGCAGGTGCCGTTGTAATCGTCGTGCTGGCAGACCTCCCATTCCCCGGAAACGATCCGGAAGGAGGAGGTGCGGTCGTTGAAATTGCGGCTGGACAGGTTGCGGTCGGATCCGCGCACGCGGATTTCCTGGCCGGTATAGTTCGGGCCGTCATACAGGATGATTTCCTGCGCCTGGGCCGGCGCCGCGGCGGGCAGCCATCCGGCCAGCAGCAGGGCCGCGCCGATCGAGGCCGTGCGAATGGACATGGTTTTTCTCCCTCATTTCCAATGCGGTTCCGGGGGAGACCCTGCCACGGTGCGGGTGAACCGCGCCGAAGCGGCAGGTTCATGCACTGTTCATGGCCGGGCCCGGAGGACCGCACCCCTCGGCGCAGATCTATGGCCGATAGCGGCGCCAACCGCAATGTCTGCCCGTATCGGCTAGTTCGGACCGTCCTCATTGTCCTCGCTGGACTGCGAGCTGCGCCGCTGGTTGAACAGGCCGCGCAGCAATTGCTCGGCCGGGTCGGCCTCGTCCTCGTTTTCGCTGCCCTCGGCGTCCTCGTCGCTTCCGCCCAGGCCGATCGCATCGAGCAGGGCATCGCGGGCCGCATCCTCGGGCGACTGGTCGCTGTCGCCGCCCAGCGCATTGCTCAGCGCACCCTGCAGCAGGGCGCGGGTGACGGCCTCGGTATCGACGCCATAGCGCACGGAATTGAAATCGCCGCGGAAGCGGATCGGCACGGTGATGCCGGCCAGGTCCGTCGACCCGCCCTGACCCTCGATCGAGGCTACGGCGCGCGGGCGCAGGCGATAGTCCAGCGTCTGGCTGGGCAGGTCGACCCAGCCGGTGCCTTCCACGCGCAGGAGCGGGGAGAGCATCAGAAGATCGGAATTGGTCAGCCGGCCATTACTGACCGTGAAGGTGCCGCCCAGGCTGGTGAAATCCGTCGCCTGGCGCTCGCCGACACTGGCCTGTTCGCTGTCCTCTTCGCTGGCTTCGGATTCGGCCGCTTCCGCGCCGCCGGCGCGGTCCAGGAAGCCGGACACGTTGCGGATCGTCTGGGCGATATTGATGCCGACAATGGCGCCGTCGGCAAAGTTGAAGTCGCCATTGCCGTCCAGATTGCGGATCATCGCCGCCTGGCTGCTGCCGGACGTGGTCAGCGCCATCGTCATGGCGCCGGTGCCGGCCAGCCGGTCGAAGCCGGCGGCGGCGTCCAGGAAGGGCTGGGCGTCCAGCCCGTCCAGGCTGGCATCGAGCGAGAAGGAGGGCGTCGCCGTGCGCGCATTGGCCACGACCGTGACATTGCCCTGGCCCTCATAGAGCGAGATCCGCTCCAGCGTCGCCTGCAGGCGGCGATTGGCGATGGCGGCGTTGAGCGCCGCATCGGTGATCTCGATATCGCGAACCAGCAGCCGGTCGACGGTGAGGTCGAGATCGGCATCGACCAGGCCCAGCCCGGCGAAATCGATCGGCGCCTCGCTCCAGGGCGGGATGCCGCCGCCGGACGCGGCGCTCTCGGTCGGCGCGGCGGGCAGGTAGGGGTTCACGTCCAGCTCGCCCAGATCCAGACGGCCGGTCAGGCGCGGCCGCGATCCGGTGAGGTCGGCGGTCAGATTGCCCGACCCGCGGATCGCGTCGAGGCGGATGGATTGCGCCGTCAGGCCGATGCGGCCGGGATCGCCGGCGATCCGGCCCCGGGCGGCGAAACGTTCCAGATTGCCCCCCGGCGGCAGCGGGCTGCCGGCAAAGGCGGCCAGCGCGCGGATGGAGGGGATGTCGGCGGAAAAGTCGCCGTCGAACTCGATATCCTCGGAAGCCGGGATCTCGCCGTCGAAACTGACATCCACCAGATTGCCGCCCAGCGACAGGGTGAGCGGGGTGGCGCGGCCCTCGAAGAAGTCGCGGATCGAGCCCAGCTCGGCCTCGAATGTCATCGCCTCGCCATCGGCCGAGAGCGCGCCGTCGATCGCCGTGGGGGCGTCCAGCGAGGGCAGGGCGATGGCCAGGTCCAGACCGGTGATCTGCCGGCTCTGGTTGCCGTCGGAATAGAAGATGGCGGCATTCTCGATACGCACATCGCCGAAGGAGGCGTCGATCGGCAGGGCGCCGGGCTGGCGCACGAAACCGTCCCCGGACGGGGATGGCGCGGGCGCGGCGTCCGGATCGGCGAATGTCCAGTTATTGCCGCCGCGGCGCTGTTCCAGCCGGATCACCGGGTCGACCAGCACAAACTCGGTGATCTCCACGCGGCGCGAGATCAGCGGGACGAGTTCCACCCCGACCCGCATCTCGCCCATCTGCGCGAAAGGCTCGGCGGAAAAACCCTCCGCATTGGCGATGGTGACGTCGCGCGCGACGACCTGCACGCGGGGCAGGAGGGTAAAGCCGACCTGGCCGCCCAGCGAGACCTCGCGGTTGAGCGCGTCGCTGGCGGCCGTTTCCACCCGGTCGCGATAGGCCGAGGCGGGAATGACCGCGGGCAGGATGAAGGCGGCGGCGACCAGGATGCCGACGAGGACGAGAAGGACGAGACCGAGACGTTTCATGGGTTTGCTGGCTCCGGGTGCGGAATTTGATCGCACACTAGCACCGTCTTTCGTCGCTTTATTGGCAAGACGGGCGGGCGCGTGTGCGTTAATCTAAACGCGATTGTGTCGGAAAACCAAAGGGGAAGGGTATGCCGGACACCTGCTGCAACAAACATCGCACCGCGCAAGGGGCCGCCACGCCGCTGATGCGCCGCCGCGAACTCCTGATCGGCCTCGCCGCGGGCACGGTTCTGCCGCTGGCGGCCGGCTGTGCGGAAAACCAGGCGCTGGGCCGCTCCCAGCTGATGCTGGTCTCCGACGACCAGCTCACCCAGATGTCCAACCAGGCCTGGCAGGACACGCTGCGCGAGGAGCGCGTGCTGCGCGACCCCAGCTATCAGCGCCGTCTGGAACGCGTCGGCCAGCGCATCGTCCCGGCTTCCGGCCTGACCCGCTATAACTGGGAATACGTCGTCTTCGACAGCGAGGAGCGCAATGCCTGGGTGCTGCCCAATGGCAAGGTGGGCTTCTACAAGGGCATTCTCGACATCATGGAGGGCGACGGCCATATCGCCACCGTGCTGGGCCACGAGATCGCCCATGTCGCCGGCCGCCACTCCGCCGAGCGGGCCAGCCAGCAGATGGCCTCCCAGGTCGGCATCTCCCTGCTCACCAGCGCCATCGGCTCCTCCGACTACGGCCAGTACAGCCAGGATATCGGCGCGGCCCTGGGCATGGGCGCGATGTACGGCATCATCCTGCCTTATTCGCGCGAGCACGAATACGAGGCCGACCGGATCGGCGTCGATTACATGGTCCGCGCCGGCTACAACCCGCGCGACGCGCTGGACTTCTGGATCGGCATGGCCGCGATGAACCAGACCCGCCGCGCCGAGTTTGCCTCCACCCACCCATCCGACGAGAACCGCATCGCCGCGATGCGCCAGCACATGCAATCGCGCGGCTATATCTGAGGGGTGTGACTCAGCGAGACGGGGTTGAACACCATCCTCCCCCTTGATGGGGAGGTGTCCGGCGACAGCCGGACGGAGGGGGTGAATCCCGGTGCTGGCCCCCAGTGCTGACTATGTCCCGACACCGGGATTCACCCCTTCCGACCCCTCCTTCGCTGACGCTACGGAGGGCCCACCTTCCCCATCAAGGGGAAGGATGACGCGCTCAGTGCAGAACACGACTGCCCACCGGGGCCAGGGGGCCGCTTACGGACACCGGCAGGCCGTCCGGAGACGGCCTGCAAAAGCCCTGACGAACCGGTTGCCAGCGCGGGGGACTGGCGCTAGTTTCCCGCGCCTCACGCCCGGTTCGGGCGTCGAGCCCGTTACCGGGCTCTCCGGTGCCGCCTTAGCTCAGTAGGTTAGAGCGCTAGATTGTGGATCTAGAGGTCCCCCGTTCGAGCCGGGGAGGCGGTACCATTTTTCTTCGGCAAGGCGGAACGGGAACGCACGGGGCGAGTGTCCGCGAGGCGTCGACGCGTCGATCGGTGTCCCGGGCCGCCTCCGGATTTCAACGCTGGCGGAATGACCTCAGCGGAACAACATGACCGGCACTTTGCTCTTGCGGATCATATCGGTCGTCGTGCTGCCGATGATGAGATTGCGGATACGCGAATGCCCGTAGGCGCCCATCACGAGCAGGGAGATGGACTGGGCTTCGATATAGTCCACGATCGCCTTTTCCGGCTCACCGGGCAGGATCGTCGCCGTTACCTCATGGCCGGCAGCCCGGAGCTCGTCGGCCGCAGCGTCGAGCGCGGCGCGATGCGGCGTGTCGTCGGGACCAACGGTCAGCAGATGCAGCGGGATGCCCGTGAACAGCTTGCCCGTCGCGATATGGCTCACCGCCTTCTTTGCGCTGGCCCCGCCGTCGAAGGCGATCAGCGCCCGCTCGACCGGCCGGAAGGCCCGCGAGGCCACCATGATGGGCCGGGTCGCGGTGCGCAGGATGCGTTCGAGATTGGATCCGAGATGCGCTTTGGCGAAATCCGCCGCCTCGCCCCGCTTGCCGACGACGATCAGTGTGGCATCGGCCTCCACCTTGTGGAGCTCTTCCACCAGATCGCCATGGCGCAGGCGGCTGGAGACGGAGGCAGTCCCGTCTTCGGCAAGCCGGGCCTGCGCGACCTCAAGGATTGCGCGGCCACGTTCCTTGGCAAGTCTCGACCGTTCCGCATCGTGGGCGGCCAGCTCGTCGAGAAGCGTGTGTTTCGCACCCAGTCCGAGTGCGCCGGAGAGATTGACCGGGGCGCTCTGCAGGTCGCCACGGCCCAGCACGTGCAGGAGTTCGACCTCGGCATCCAGTTTCGCGGCGACCCAGGCGGCGTGATCGCACACGCTTTCGCCATAGACCGATCCGTCGACGAGAACGATGAGCTTGCTCATGGTACTTCCCCCTAATGGCCCATCAGACGCTCGAGCGCGTCCGGCCTGTCGTGAATGCCCAAGCGGTCGACCAGGGTCTTGCTCGCCTCGTTCATGCCGAGCAGTTTGACGTCGGCGCCTTCACGCCGGAATTTCAGCACGGCCATGTCCACCGCCGCGACGCTCGAGAGATCCCAGACATGGGCGTTGCCCAGATCGATCACGACCGTATCGACCGCTTCCTTGAAGTCGAAGGCGCGCAGGAAGTCCTCGCTGGACGCATAGAAGAGCTGACCGTCCACCGAATAGGTACGGGTTTGTCCGTCCGCGGACAACGCGCTCGTCACAGTGAAGGCGCGGGAGATCCGCCAGGCGAAGAACAGTCCGCTCAGCAGCACGCCAACACCGACGCCGATCGCGAGATTGTGGGTCGCCACCACGCCGATCACCGTGGCGATCATCACGAAGCTGGAACTCTTCGGATGATGGCGCAGATTGCGGATCGAGCTCCAGGAGAAGGTGCCGACCGACACCATGATCATGATCGCCACCAGCGCCGGCATCGGAATGCGCGCGACGAGATCGCCCAGCACCAGGATCATGAAAAGCAGGAACAGGCCGGCGGACAGTGTGGACAGCCGGCCGCGCCCGCCGGATTTCACATTGATCACCGACTGCCCGATCATGGCACAGCCCGCCATGCCCCCGAAAAACCCGGTCACGGTATTGGCAACGCCCTGGCCGACGCATTCGCGATTGCGGTCGCTCGGCGTGTCGGTGAGGTCGTCGACGATCTGTGCCGTCATCAGCGATTCCAGCAGCCCCACCGCCGCCACAGCGGCCGAATAGGGCAGGATGATCATGAACGTATCCAGATTGAACGGGATGTCCGGGATCAGGAAGACCGGCAGCGTGTCCGGCAGATCGCCCATATCGCCCACCGTGCGCACGCCCTCCCAGCCGAAGAAGACGGCGAGGCCGGTCAGCACGACGATACAGACGAGCGGCGAGGGGATCGCCTTGGTGATGAAGGGAAAACCGTAGATGATGGCCAGGCCTGCCGCGACCAGCACATAGGTCAGCCAGCTGACATTCGTCAGTTCCGGCAGCTGGGCCAGGAAGATCAGGATGGCCAGCGCGTTGACGAAGCCGGTGATCACCGAGCGCGAGACGAAGCGCATCAGATCGCCCAGCTTCAGAAAGCCTGCCGCAATTTGCAGCAGGCCCGCCAGAACCGTGGCGGCGAGCAGGTATTGCAGCCCGTGCTCGCGTACCAGCGTCACCATCAACACAGCCGTCGCGGCCGTGGCCGCCGAGATCATGCCCGGCCGGCCGCCGGTGAAGGCGATGATCACGGCGATCGAGAAGCTGGCATAGAGCCCGACCCGCGGGTCGACGCCTGCGATGATGGAGAAGGCGATTGCCTCCGGGATCAATGCCAGCGCGACCACCAGGCCCGCGAGGACATCGCCGCGCAGATTGCCGAACCAGTCTCGGCGGGCCCGGTCGAGGATTGCAGGGTCGAAGGAGGGCAGGCGCATGGCAATATCCGTTGGTTCGTGCGGCGTCCGGCGGTCGAGACGCTGTACACGCGGTGTGTCGGCTGTCGGCAACAGCAAATAATCGGAAGAGCTGTGTGAATCTGCGCGGCCTCGGTAAGGCCGGGCTCACAGCCATGGCCGAGCGCTTAGCGGCATATCGCCACGATGGCAAGTGTCGCCGTGTCGCGCAAAGCACGGCAGCGGTCCTTCCGGCGAGCGTGCAGGCGAATCCGGAATGCCGGGCGAGAAACCGCGATGTCGCCTGACGGAAGAAGACGGGAAGCGCTCGAGCGAGGCATGAGGGCCAGTTCGCAGGCGGCTGCCGCCGGTCTGCCGGCGGAACGCGTGAATTCGGGGCTTCCTGACGGGTTTCCGGTGTGATAGTCAGGACTTATCCATAAATTCTGCGCCGAGACGGTGACGATGACTTTGAACGAGCTATCGCCGCCGACCGCGGTGCCGGGAGCGCGCTGGCGCAACCGGAAAGACCGGTCCGGACCTCCGGCCGGTGCATGGTATCCTGTTGCCTTTGCCCGGGAGGTCGGGAAATCCGTGCGGCTTCGCCGGCGTGTCCTCGGCGTCGGCATCGACATTTCCGCGACTGAGACAGGCGAGCTTCATGCCGCGACCGGTGAGACGGCCTGGTCGGTCTGCCGCCATCTGGGCCTTGTCTGGGTCTGCGCGCAGCACGATCTGACAGGCGTGCCGGGGCTGGTCGAGGATGACGGGTTCGACAGCCGCCATATCGTCGCGCAGACCCGCAGCGTGGTGCGCACCGATTACGACCAGGCGGTTCTGGGTCTGGTGGATCCGGCCCACGTGCCAATGATCCACAATGCCTGGTGGTGGCGGTCTGCGGGGAAGCGCCGGCTCAAGACCAAGGTCTACCGGCCCTCCGACTACGGGTTCACAGCGACCGCCAGGGACCGCTTCGTTTCGGCCCCGGCCTACAAAATTCTCGGCGACCGGGTTGAAGTCTCCATCGAGTTCCGCCTGCCGTCTGTCCGTGTCGAGCGCACCGTGGGGACGCGCGGACGCATACTGAACCTGACCGCCGTCACCCCGATCGGACGGCGGGGCGTGGTGCTTCGCAATGTGCTCTACTCCGATGTGGCGGCCCTGAAACCGTTTGCCCCCGTGATTTCGGGACTGGGCCGGATCTTCCTGAATCAGGATGCGGAGATCCTGCGCCGCTTTCATCCCTCCGTCGTCGGCAACCACCCCCGGCTTTTCGTCGGAGACCCGGACCGCCCCTCATTGTGGTACTACAAGGCCAAGGACGCGCTTGTGAAAGCCCAGGCGCGCGGCGAAGCCTTCGTCAATCCGGTCGAGCTGGCCGAATTGAGCTGGACGACCTGAAGGTCCTCGCGGTGCTGATGCCCATTATTGCATGGCGCAATCTCTAGTAATACGCGTAACGGCGGTCACGATCCGGCACGCGCCTCACCCCCGCATCCCCGCCATCCACAAATCCACTGCACGCCACCCCGTGCGATAATCCTTCGTCGCGCTAAGCTGAACGCTGTTCAGTCCCGGGCGCGTGGCGCGGGACCAGGCAAGCGGGGGCGGGTGTGTCCGGGGACGAGTTCGGCGATTTCGAGTTGAAGACCTTTGCATTGCCGGACGGCGAGGTGTCGGCGCGGGTGTGGGCCAATCCGGGCAAGCCGTTCCTGCTCTTCCTGCATGCCAACGGGTTCTGTGCCTCGGCCTATCGCCAGGTGCTCGAGCCGCTGGCGGCGGATTACGAGATCGTCGCGCCGGATCTGCGCGGGCATGGTCGCACCGTGCTGCCGGCGGATCCGGCGACGCACCGGTCCTGGGATGTTTATGCTTGCGATGTCTTGACGCTCATACGGCATTGGGGCCGCATTCCCGTGGCGATGGCCGGGCATTCCATGGGCGCAACGACGGCGCTTCTGGCGGCCGCGCAGCTGGAGACCGTGCCGCGTCTGGCACTGGTCGAGCCGGTCCTGCTGCCGCGTCCGGTCTACTGGGTGGCGCGCTCGCCGCTGCACGCGCTGAACCGCAACCGCATGCCGATCGCCCGGCAGGCGCGGCGGCGGCGCAATGGCTGGCCGGACCGCGCGGCGGCCGTGGCGCGCTATGAAAAACATCCCGGCTTTGCCCGCTGGGCCGATGGCGTGGTCGCGGATTACATGACGGACGGTCTGCAAGCGGGGCCGGGTGGCGGCGTGTCGCTGGCCTGCGATCCGCTGTGGGAGGCCGCCAATTACGAGGCCCAGGGGCACAATCCGGAACGCGCGGCACGGCGGGCCGGGCCGTGGGTCTGCATGCTGAAGGCCGAGCACGGCTCGACCGTCATGCGTCCCGGCCTGCTGACCCGGCACGGGGCCCGGCTGGCCCGCATGGACGGGGTCGGCCATCTGGCCCCCATGGAGACGCCGGCGCGCGTGTCCGCCTGGCTGGCGGACACGCTGCAGGATGGGTAGCGCGCCTCAGCGCGGGCTGGGCGTATCCCCGGCTTCCGCCTCCTCGGCGGCCTGCGCCGCGGCCGCGCGTTCGGCGACGAGGGTCCGGGCCGCCTCGACGCTCTCGACCGCCTCGATCGTGTCGATGGCGCAGCCCATGGACGACACGCGGTCGCCGACATGAATATACTCGATATAGGGCGGGTGCAGCGTGGTGGTTGCCGGGAAGCTGGTGGCGATCCGCACGCCGGAACGCAGGCCGGAACAGCGATGGCGCAGCGTCACCAGATAGTGCCGGCGGGCGCCGCCATTGAGCACGACATGTTCGCGGTCGATCACGGAATAGCCGTTCACATTGACCAGGCGGATCCGTTCCTGGGGCGGCGGGGCGCCCGGTTCGGCGGTATCCTGCGCCAGGGCGGTCGAGCCCGCCAGGAGGGCCAGCCCGCCCAGGCCGGCCAGTACGGACGAAGTCAGGCGTTTCATGGTGCATCCTTTCGTTTCGTCCCTCGCAGTCAGGGATATTGCCATCCCTCCGGGGCCGGTCAAGCCGCGGCGTTAACGCCGGATTAGCCATGAGGGCCGAGTCTGGCGGACGATTCGCCCGCAACCGATTCCCCGGAGCCCGCCTTGGTCAGCCCCGTCGAGACCCACAATCAGGATTTCATGGCCCGCACCCTGCGCCAGGCCGCGCAGGACACCGGGACGGATTTCAACTTCCTGCTGCAGACCGCGGCACGCGAGAGCAATTTCGACGTGCGCGCCGAGGCGTCGACCTCCTCGGCCTCGGGCCTGTTCCAGTTCATCGAGCAGACCTGGCTGGGCGTGATGCACCGCCGCGGCGCCGAGCACGGCTATGAGGACGCGGCCTCGCAGATCACCCGCGACGCAAACGGCCGCTATGTCGTCGAGGATCCGGTCCAGCGCCAGCGCATTCTCGACCTGCGTTTCGATGCCGAGGCTTCGGCCCGCATGGCCGGCGAGCTGGCGGCCGAGAACGCCGCGGTGATCGAGACCCGGGTCGGCCGTCCGGCCTCGACCGGCGAGCTCTATGCCGCGCATTTCCTCGGCGCCCAGGGCGCGGCCAGCCTGATCGAGGCGGCCGAGCGCGACCCGCAGGGCCGGGCCGACCAGCTTTTCCCGGCCGCGGCGCGGGCCAACCGGCCGATCTTCTACGAGGGCGGGCGACCCCGTTCGACCCGGGACGTGCTCGCCGCGCTGACCGGCGAGCGCGCCACGCCGCAGATCCCGGCCGGGGCCGGCCTGGCTGCAGCGTCCGCCGACACCGGAACGGTGCGGCTGTCGCAGACCTATACGCCGACGCGCTCCGGCGCGGCGCTGGTGCCGGGCAGTCACCGTGTGGGCAATGGCGAACTGTCGCCGGCCCTGGTGGAGATCCTGGCCTCGCTGGACGCCCCGCGTTCGGCCGGCCGGGTTCGCGATTCGTAAAGCGCCGAAACGGTTTGCAAGCTTTCGTTAAGCATGCCGGGCCTAGGATCGGGGCCGGAACAGTCTTGGAAACGGATGAGCCATGAGTGTCGTCGCGCTGCGCAATCGACTGACCCAGGAAGACATTCGGCGCCTGGTGAAGGGCGAGACCGAGGAAGTGCGCGCCACGGCCGCGCAGAAGATCTGCCGCCGCATGGACGCCGCCGACCTCACCGATGCCGAGCGCAATGCCGCAAGCGGGATTCTGACCCTCATCGCCCAGGATGCCGCCGAACTGGTGCGCCGGGCCCTGTCGGTGACGCTGCGCAATTCGCCCAACCTGCCGCGCGAGGTGGCGCTGAAACTGGCGCTCGACATCGACGCGGTCGCCCTGCCGGTGCTGGAAAGCTCGCCGGTGCTGGGCGATGAAGACCTGTTGCGCGTGCTCGAGCATGCCGGAACGGACAAGCGCTGTGCCGTGGCCGGCCGCGACCGGGTCGCGCCCATCGTGGTGCACGAACTGCTCGACAGCCGCGACGAGACGGCGGTCGGCATTGCCGCCGCCAATGACGGTGCACAGTTCGACGATGCCGCCTATCAGCGCGCTTTTGCCGACTTCTGCGAGAGCCCGCAGGTGATGGATGCCTTCGTGGCGCGGTCGCAATTGCCGCTGGACGTCACCGAAAAGCTGATCTCGCACATTTCCGACACCGCGATGCAGCGCCTGGTCAAACGCCACGCCCTGCCGCCGCAGCTGGCCGTGGAGATCGCCGAGGGTGCGCGCGAACGCGCCACGCTCGACCTGGTCGACCAGGCGGGCCTGGCGCACGATCCCCGGCATTTCGTCCAGCAATTGCGCCTCAATGCGCGTCTGACGCCGTCGCTGATCCTGCGTGCGCTGCTGCGCGGCCATCTCGCTTTCGTCGAGCATGCCTTTGCCGAACTGGCCGGCGTCTCCCACGCCAAGGCCTGGCTGCTGGTGCACGATGCCGGGCCGCTGGGCCTGCGCGCCGTCTATGACCGCACCGGCATGCCCTCGCGCATCTATCCGGCGGTCCGCGCCGCCTTCGACGTGTTGCATTCCATGGAAATGCCGCATGACGAGGCGGGCCGCGCCCGCTTCCGCCGCGCCCTGGCCGAGCGGGCGATCACGCGTTTCCAGGGCATCCCGGAGGAGGATCTCGACTACATCCTCAGCCGTTTCGACGAGGATGTGGAGCCGCTGGCCCGGGCCAGCTGACCGCCGCGGTAGCCGGTTTTTCGAGACGCGTGCCTTGTGCCGCGGGAAGAGAATCCTGGCGTCTGCGCGCCTGTTGCCGGAAGCCGTGAGCACACCCGTTTCCCGGCCACACGATTTTTCCCGGACGGCGTGAAGCGCCGAGCCGGGATCGACCGTTCAACCGCCTCGCTCGTCCTCGGCAATCGTCGGTCCCGGACAGCGCTGCCGCGCTTCCGGGAGAAACACGTTTTTGTCAGGGAAGGGGAAGCGGCGGAAATGAAAGAAACGGTGACATGCACCGATTTCCGAGGACGGCGGTCTGGTCACCCGCTTCCAGTATGACGGTCTGGACCTGGTCGGCGAGTACGGATCGGGCGGGGCGCTGATCCGGCGTTATGTCCACGGTCCCGGCATGGACGAGCCGCTGGTGCGCTATGACGGCACGGGCACCACGTCGCGGCGCTGGCTGATCGCCGACGAGCGCGGCTCGATCGTGGCGGAGACGAATGCGTCCGGCGCGGCGGTGCAGGTGAACACCTATGGCGCCTGGGGCGAGCCGGGCCATGCCAATACCGGGCGGTTCGGCTATACCGGCCAGGTCTTCCTGGGCGAGGTGGGGCTCTATCACTACAAGGCGCGGGCGTATAACCCGGAGATCGGGCGCTTCCTGCAGACCGATCCGATCGGGGTCGCGGCCAGCGCCTCCGGATCGGTCCGCGCCAGACCGGTCGCCCTCACCGATCCGTCTGCTGCAACAACGCAAATATGAGTCAGTTCAACCGAGACATCCAATCCGATATACTCTGACATGGTCACGCTCCTTCGCTGTCTATTGGGGCTGAAACAGACCCCGCACTATAGACCCGGAGCGTGACCAGCCGCGATTACGGCCGTGGCTCCTTTTTTCCCGGACGGCGTGAAGCGCCGAGCCGGGATCGACTGTTCCACCGCCTCGCTCGCCCTCGACAATCGTCGGTCCCGGACAGCGCTGCCGCGCTTCCGGGAGAAGTGCGTTTTGTCGGGGAAAGGGGGAGCGGCGGAAATGGGTGTGTGTCCCCGTGTCTCGACCAGACGCGATTTTTCCCGGACGGCGCGAAGCGCCGAGCCGGGATCGACTGTTCAACCGCCTCGCTCGTCCTCGGCAATCGTCGGTCCCGGACAGCGCTGCCGCGCTTCCGGGAGAAATGGGTTTTGTCGGGGAAAAGGGGGAGCGGCGGAAATGGGTGTGTGTTCCCGTTTCTCGACCAGACGCGATTTTTCCCGGACGGCGCGAAGCGCCGGGCCGGGATCGACTGTTCAACCGCCTCGCTCGTCCTCGGCAATCGTCGGTCCCGGATAGCGCTGCCGCGCTTCCGGGAGAAATGGGTTTTGTCGGGGAAAGGGGGAGCGGCGGAAATGGGGGCGTGTTCCCGTTTCTCCCAAGACGGCAAAGAAAAAGGCCGCCCGGACGGGGCGGCCTTTTGCGTGTCCTGCGGGCGAGATGCCTAGTCCTTCCAGGGCGCGGCGAAGGCGGCGGACTGTTTTTCCAGTTCGCCGGCCAGTTCGGAGGCCACGGCGTCCTCGTCATTGCGGATATTCTGCGACAGGGCCGCGCGGATCGCGCCGACATGGGCCAGGGCGAGGGCGGCGGAGGCCTCGTCGCGCTTTTCCTGGATGTCGAGCATCTTGGCCAGCGAAGCCGCCAGGCGCGTGATGATCGGGAATTCATAGGTCGAGCCGACACCGCGCAGATCGTGTGCGCGCACGAAAAGTTCCTCGCCTTCCGGGCCGGCAAGGCCTTTCGCCTTCACGGCCTTGGCCGCCTCTTCCAGCTTGCCGACTTCCTCTTCCAGCCATTGGCCGAAATCGGCGCGCAGATCCTTGAGGGCTTCCTCGGCCTTCTCGATCATGTCCATGTCGGCCTGGCCGATCGGGCCGCCCACCTTGGCCTGGAGCAGGTTGGGGACTGAAATCACTTCAGCGTCGTTGGATTTGGCCATGAAAAGGATCCCTCTCAGTTCGCGGGGGAAAGGATGGCATGGCCGGTTTCGGCATGCCCGGATTTGCGGGTCAGGGTGTCGCCCAGGGCACCGGCCAGGGAGGCGGCGGTGAAGGGCTTGACCAGAAAGGCGTCGACACCGGCCCGGCTCGCCTCGGCGATGCGGGCGCGGTCGGAATAGGCGGACAGCATGAGGACCGGAATGGCGGCGGCGGGGCCGTCGAACGCGGTGCGCAGCGTGCGCACGAAGTCCAGCCCGTCGCGCGGCGTCATCTTCCAGTCGGTGATCACCAGGTCGATCGTCTTCGACGCAATGACGTCGAGCGCGCGGTCGACCGTGTCCGTCTCGATTACGCGGGCACAGCCGAACGCGTTCAGCGACACGCGCAACGCGCCGCGAAGGGCGGCATTGTCGTCGACCAGCAGGACGCGGAGCCGCGTCAGGTCGGTGATCGTGTCGGGTGCAGTCATGGCGTGCGCGAATCCGGTCCGGGTCAGTTCCAGTGTCACCCTAGTGGACCTTGCTTAACGTCAGCCTAAGCGCGTCAGCTTTCGAACTGTTCGATCAGGATCCGCTCGGCCAGGTCACGGCCCTTATCATAGAGCAGGGTGAGGGTGACGTCATTCGCCTCGACGATGTCGACCCGCGCGACCTCGCGGAATTCGCGGTTGTCCGCCACCGCGGACACGGGCCTCAGGCGCGGTTCGACGATCTCGAAACCCACCCGCACCGTGTGCGGCAGCAGGGCGCCGCGCCAGCGGCGCGGACGGAAGGCGCTGATCGGGGTGAGGGCGAGAACCTTGGAATCGAGCGGCAGGATGGGGCCGTGGGCGGACAGATTGTAGGCGGTCGAGCCGGCCGGTGTGGCGACGAGAACGCCGTCGGCCTGCAGCTCGCCCATCCGGTCGCGGCCGTCGATGGTGATCTTGATCTTGGCGGTCTGGCGGGTTTCGCGCAGCAGCGAGACCTCGTTGATCGCGAGCGCCTCGAAGGGCGTGCTGTTGACGTCCTCGCCCCAGGCCCTGAGCGGGTGGATGCGGACCTCTTCCGCCGTGGCGATTCGGTCGGCCAGCCCGTCCGGGCGGAACTCGTTCATCAGGAAGCCGACCGAGCCGAAATTCATGCCGTAGACGCGTGCGCCCGTCTTCATCGAGACGTGCAGCGCGTCCAGCATCAGCCCGTCGCCGCCCAGGGCGATGATGGTGCTGGCCGCCTCCAGCGGGACACAGCCATACATCTCCTCGAGGCGCGCCTTGGCGGCCTTGGCTTCAGGCCTGGGACTGGCCAGGAAGGCATAGGAATCGGAAATGGCGGGGATTTAGAGCAATCTCATCGATTTCGAGGTCAATGAAGTTGCTCTAACCTCTTGTTGGGGCGCATTTTCGAACCGCGAAACCGCTTACCACTTTCGCTGAAAATGCTCGAGTGAAAGACTTTGCCGAACAAGTCTTTATTCAAGCCCTCGAACCCATCTGACGCAAGACCTTGGCGGCCTTTTCCGGTCCGTACATGCGGAAGACATTGGCGGCGGCCGACATGGCGTCGCCCTCGAGCGCCTGATGCATCCGGCCGGAACGCTGCAGCGCCTTGTGGATGACAGGATAGGCAGTGCGTTCCAGCTCGGCGGCCTGACAGGCCATGGCCGCGGCGCGCACGCCGCCCATGGTCAGGGCGACGCGCCATTGCGAGACCTTGATACCGCACAGATGCGCGATGCCGTGGTCGAACACGGCTTCCTCGCCGCGGATCAGCGCGTCGAGCGCGTACTGCCCGTTCAGCTCGCCGGCCTTGGCGGCATCGTTGACGCGCTTGGCGGCGTCCTTGTCGACATCTTCCGGCGTGGCGGAGAGGGCGGTTTCCACCGCCAGCTTCTCCACCTTGTCCTTGTCCAGGCCGAAGCGGCGATAGAGTTCCTCGCGCCAGTTTTCCGGCAGCATGATGCACAGCTGGGTGGCGAAGTCCGTCGTCAGGTCGTGCCGGCGGGCCAGGGCCTCGCGCAGTTTCGGATTGTCGCGCGCGACGGTGAGGCAGATGTCCAGCGTGTTCTCGCTGATCTCGGCCGTCGCATTGTTGGCCAGGGCTTTCAGCACGATGGCCTCGCCCGGCTGGGCCAGCGTGTCGGAGACGGCCAGGCACAGATTGGCGCGCATGGCCAGGACGCGGCGGTGCTCCGTCGTGCCCTTCTCGGCCAGCTCGATCATGTCCTTCTGGGTCAGCCGGTCGCTCTTCTCGATGATCACCGCGGACACTTCGATCGGTTCGAAGGCCAGGAAACGGATCACGTCGTGCGGCGCCCAGTCGCACGGGGCCAGGCGCGCCGCGATCTGCGACTTGGTCTCCGTGTCGCTCTTGGAGGACAGGGTGAGGAGCAGCTCGCCGGCGACCGGCTCGGCGGTCGGGGAGAGCGGTTGCGCGACACACAGGTCCACCACGCCCATGGCCAGCTCGCGACGCTTTCCGGGATCGCGAACCTTGGCCAGGTTATTGAGGGTTTCTGCAGTATCAGGACGCATGGATTCAGGCTTCTTGATTGTGTTTGCCCTATCTAAAACAGACACGCCTTGAAAACTTGTTAATTGAGGTTGCGCAGACCTGCAGAGTGAAATGAAAGCAATTGTTTACCATGTGCTATACGCTCTTTACTATGCAGTTTGCTCGACAACAAGCACAGGCTGTATTGGCGGGCGCGTGTGCGGCATCGGGGCGGGAAGGATTTGACGGCGCCCGGCCGAAGGCCGATCCTTGCTTCGTTGGCGATAAAGACCCCCGGGGAGAAAACCATGGACGATCAATCCAACCTCTCGGTGAAGGACCAGGTCTCGGACGAGGAGTGGAAGGCGCGCTGCGATCTGGCCGCGCTCTACCGTCTCGTGCGCATGCATGGCTGGGACGATCTCTTCTTCACCCATATTTCGATGCGCGTGCCGGGGCCGGACGAGCACTTCCTGCTCAACCCGTTCGGCCTGCTCTATGAAGACGTGACGGCCTCGAACATGGTGAAGGTGGATCTGGACGGCAATGTCCTGCCGCCCTCGCAATACGGCATCAATCCGGCCGGCTTCACCATTCACTCGGCGATCCACGAGGCGCGTCCGGACGTGAAGGTCGCGCTGCACCTGCATTCCGACGACGGCGTCGCCGTGGCCGCCCAGAAGCGCGGCCTGCTGCCGATCTCGCAGCTGGCGATGAATGTCTACAAGGATGTGAGCTATCACGACTATGAGGGCATCGCGCTGGATCACGCGGAAAAGGAACGCCTCGTTGCGGATCTGGGCGAGAAGAATCTGATGATTTTGCGCAACCATGGGACGTTATCGGTTGGCGACCACCCGTTTAGCGCGTATGTTCGCATCTACCTGCTGGAGAAGGCCTGCCGGATCCAGCTGAAGGCGCAGGCGGGTGGAGAGCTGATCGAATGGGACGAGAAGATGCAGGATCGCGTCTTCGAACAGTCCGGCGAGATCGCCTCGAACGATCTGTTCAAGGAGATCGCCTGGGCGGCTGTCCTCGATCGTGTGCGCCGCGAAAGCCCCGGTTTCGACGCTTAGAAGTTCGACGCTTAGGGTTTCGACGCTCAGGGTTTCGACGCTCAGGACTTCGGCGCCAAGGCGCTTGCCTCCTTCTTGTGTTGCTGGCGGCCTGTGCCGGTTCTCCGGTACAGGCCGGCGCCTGGTTGCAGGAAAAGGGCGAGGGCCTGCTCATCGTCACCACGCTCATGGACCGGGCGGACAGCCGCTACGGGCCGGACGGGGCGCGTGTCGATGACGGCTATTTCTACAAGGACGAGACCTCGGCCTATCTGGAATACGGCGTCACCGCCCGCCTGACCGCGGTGGCGCGGCTCGCCTGGCAGTCGGTCGACCGCCGGCGCGGCACGAGCGTCGACGCGGGCAGCGGTCTTGCGGCCAGCGAGCTGGGCCTGCGGGCCGGGCTCTGGCAGGGCCGGGGCCAGGTCGCCACCGTGCAGCTCATGGCCCTGGTGCCGGGCGTCGGGGAGAATGTCTCCAACCGGCCGCTCGGCGAGGGCGGCACGGCCTGGGAAGTGCGCGGGCTGTGGGGGCGCAGTTTCCGCGCATCGCAATTCGCCGATATCCAGCTCGCCCATCGCTGGCGCACGGCGCCGGATCTGGACGAGGTCCGGCTCGACCTCACCTGGGGCTGGCGGCCTGCGCCACGCTGGCAGGTGCTGGCCCAGGGCTTTTCGGTCTGGAGTGTCGAGGCTGCGCGGCCCGGCCGGCCCGGTTTCGACCAGCACAAGCTGCAGTTTTCCGTCGGCCGCGAGATCGCCGGCACGGAATACCATGCCGGCGTCTTCTTCACGCCCGCCGGCCGCAACACGCTGGACGAGCGCGCCGTCTTCCTGTCGGTCTGGCGGCGGTTCTGAGGCTGGCCCGAGAGGTCAAACGCCATCCTGCCCCTTGCCATCCTGCCCCTTGATGGGGCAGGGGGACCGCGCCGCAGGCGTGGTGGATGGGGTGGGGGCGAAATGTCTGCCGTTTCGCGCCTAACGGGCCAGCACCGGGATTCCCCCCTTCCGTCCGGCTGCGTCGGCCCTTCGTTGCGTCGGACATGCCCCCGGCATGTCCTTCGGCGCCTCAGTCCCCATCAAGGGGAAGGATGGCTGTTCCGCTACTCCGCCGTTTCCACGGCGAGATAGCCGATCACGTCGCGGCGGTCTTCCGCGTCGCGAAGCCCGACGAAGCTCATCCGGTTGCCCGGCACCATGGCGCGCGGGTTCTCGATCCAGCTGTCCAGGGTTTCCACATCCCAGACAAGGCCGGCCTCGGTCAGCTGGCGGGAATAGTTGAAGCCCTCGGCCGCGGCGGCCTCGGCGCCGACAATGTCGTGAAGGTTCGGGCCGACCGTGTGGCGGCCGCCCTCGTTGAGCGTGTGGCAGGACTGGCAGCGGCGGAACTGGCGCGCCCCGTTCTGCAGGTCGGCATTGGCGTAGTCTCCGCCCAGCGATGCCAGGATGGCCTGGGCATCGCCGCCGGCGCCGTTGTCCGTCTCGTCTTCGTCCTCTTCCTCTCCCTCGTCCTGGATGGCTGCCGCGGTGTCCGCGCGCTCATGCGGCTCTTCCGGATTGCCGCTCGCGGGCGCGCCCGCTTCGGACGTCTGCGTGGCAGAGGAGGGAGCCTCCGGTTCCGGCGCCTCCTCCGATCCGCCGCCACAGGCGGCCAGTACAAGGACGGAGGCAAAAGGCAGAAGACGGCGCAGCATGAAACACTCCCTGAGAAACGACTCGGCCATGAGATATAACGCACTCGCGCGCCGGGACGATGCGTCAGGATGCCACCACCCCCGCGAAGCGCATGCTCGCGGGGACGCACACCCGCCTGTCAAAGCGCTTCCTGGACGGTCTGGAACTGTCCGGGGGGCAGTGGCAGCGTCTCGCCATGGCGCGCGCCTTCATCAACGAGGACGCCGACCTCCTCATCCTCGACGAGCCCACTGCCGCGCCAATCTCTGCCTCGCCGACACCGTCCTGGTCCTCGACAGGGGACAGGTGGCCGAACGCGGCGACCATGACGCCCTGATGGCCAAGGACGGACTTTATGCGCAGTTGTTCAGGACGCAGGCGGCGGCTTGTCGGTAGGGGGTTACACCAGCCACATTGCCACACATATTCCAGCTGCCATTGATAAAAGACCCAATAATGAGATGGCGTACGCAAAGAAGTTAAGTATGCAACGGCGTTTTCTTGGCTTTGCAGCGTACTCGATTTGTGCGGGAAAACGATCCGTTAGATTGATAGCGTCCAGTTCGGCGTCGGTCGCAAAACGGCCAAGGACACCGCCAGCGAACGCACACAGAATAGCAATTCCCAAAAACCGAAAAATCCAGTCGAAAGGCGGCGCGATGCCTTCAGGGCCAAGCCCTTCAGCGGCTGCTACAATCGCAGTCATACCGCCACCTGAAATCAGGATCATTGACGTAAGCAAGAGGTGGTAGAGTTTTGCGCCGTATTCAGCCATTTGGCCGACGTCGCGATTGAATACGTCGACATTCCGGCGATGACTCTCAACCTGATGTCGCCAATTTTCCCAGTGTGACCTTGAACGCTCTTCAAGCCGGAGCTTGTAAAGATCGAAGGTTCGGGAAGGGATTTTTTCAAGCTGCTCAGGTGTGAGGTTGTCTAGTGGATCTGCGGTCATAGAGCTGTCACCGTCGGTAATGATGTCTGACGCCGTTCATCGATTTCTTAATGCAGCGTACATTCACTCACAGCCTCCTTCCAAAAATAATATGGAGAATTCAGCTACATCAGGAATGAGTGCCGTCGTTGGCTCGTTTGGCCGGTCCGCGCATCGCCGCCAGTCCGCCTTCGCCAAGGCTTCGGAGGGCATCCGCCTACGCTGAAGCTCCGGCGGACAAGCCTCTTCGCCCCAAGTGCGCGCTCCGGCTGGCTTGCCCAGCCGAACCCCGGATCAAATCCGGGGGAAGGGTGGTGCCGGCTGAGGGACTCGAACCCCCGACCCTCTGATTACAAATCAGATGCTCTACCAGCTGAGCTAAGCCGGCCGCCACGGCGTCCTGATACGCGCGGGCGCGGAGCGGGACAAGCCTTTGCTGCAATGCGGCCTGTCCCGCGCCGGGGTCCGTCCGCCTGGTCAGCTGCGGGCGCCGACCCGGTCCATCACCGTCAGCAGGACGGCGGCCAGCACGAAGCCGATCAGCAGGTGGGCGCCGTCGAGCACGAGCAGCATGACCGGCTGCATGGCGTAGGCGATGTCGTACATCATGGTGGTCACGGCGAAGCCGGCCCACAGGAAGACGGCCCATTTGATCGCGCTGCTCATCTTGTCCGCGTTCAGCGCCTTCAGGGCGAGGCCGAGAAACACGACCGTGACCAGCGTGTTCACGAAGCCCAGCGCCATGGCCGGTCCGGCGGCCGCCTCGGCGGCGGTCATCTGGGCGTCGGTGAAGTTCCACAATCCGGTCCACAGATCGGAGAAGATGGCGCCGTACCAGACCGCGCCGAGCCCGTAGAAGGCGAGCGTGGCAACGATGACGGCGATGATGTTCAGTCCCAGGATTCGCGGCATTTGATGTTTCCTCCCCAGTTCAGGGCCTGTATGTCTCACGGCCCCGAGACGAGTCCCCTCTGGCTCGCCTGTCACGCGAACACTTTACGCCAATTGCCGCGCAAGAGAAGAAAGTCGAAATGGCCCGGATACTGATCACCAGCGCTCTGCCCTACATCAACGGCGTCAAGCATCTGGGCAATCTGGCCGGGTCGATGCTGCCCGCCGACGTCTATGCGCGCTTCCAGCGGGTGATGGGCCATGACGTGCTCTATGTCTGCGCCACCGACGAGCACGGCACGCCGGCCGAGCTGGCCGCCGCCGAGGCGGGCATGGATGTGCGCGCCTATTGCGACGAGCAGCACGAGATCCAGACGCGCGCCGGCGAGGGCTTTTCGCTGAGCTATGACGTGTTCGGCCGCACCTCGAACGAGCCCAATGTCACCCTGACCCAGCATTTCGCCGAAGTGCTCGAGGACAAGGGGCTGATCGAGGAGCGGGTGGAGCACCAGGTCTTCTCCATCGACGACGACCGCTTCCTGCCGGACCGCTATGTCGAGGGCACCTGTCCGCATTGCGGTTTCGAGCGCGCGCGCGGCGACCAGTGCGACAGCTGCGGCCGCCTGCTGGAACCGACGGATCTCAAGGAGCCCTATTCCAAGATTTCCGGATCGAAGAATCTGGAAGTGCGCGAGACCAAACATCTCCACCTCCTGCAGACGAAGATGGAAGAGAAGATCCGCGCCTGGGTCGACGCGGCCACGGAATGGCCCAGCCTGGCCAAGTCGATCGCCTATAAATGGCTGGACGAGGGGCTGCGCGACCGCTCCATCACGCGCGACCTGAAATGGGGCGTGCCGGTGATGAAGGACGGGGCGCCGCGCCCGGGCTTCGAGACCAAGGTCTTCTACGTCTGGTTCGACGCGCCCATCGGCTATATCGGCGCCACGGTGGAGTGGGCCGAGGAGCATGAGGCCGCCCGCGACTGGGAAAGCTGGTGGCGCACCGACAAGGGTGCCGACGATGTCACCTATGTCCAGTTCATGGGCAAGGACAATGTGGCTTTCCACACGGTCTCCTTCCCGGCGACGATTCTGGGGTCGGAAGAACCCTGGAAGACGGTCGACAAGCTGAAGGCCTTCAACTGGCTGACCTGGTATGGCGGCAAGTTCTCGACCTCGGAAAAGCGCGGCGTCTTCATGGACCAGGCGCTCGACCTGCTGCCGGGCGATTACTGGCGCTGGTATCTCACCGCGAACGCGCCGGAAGGCTCGGACTCGGCCTTCACCTGGGAGCATTTCCAGAGCCTGATCAATACCGATCTGGCCAATGTGCTGGGCAATTACGTCAACCGCATCCTGCGCTTCAACAAGTCGCGCTTCGACGGCGTCGTGCCCGAGGGCGGGGCCTGGGGCGAAAACGAGGACTGGCTGGCCGGCGAGATGACCGAACGCCTGAAGGCCGCGCAAGCGCATTTCGAGGCGATGGAATTCCGCAAGGCCGCCGGCGAGGTCCGCGCGATCTGGGCGCTGGGCAATGAATATCTCACCAAGGCCGAGCCCTGGACCAAGTTCAAGACCGACCCCGAAGCCGCCGCGATCGGCGTGCGCACGGCGCTCAACTACATGACGGTGATGGCGAAGGTGGCCCAGCCGGTCATCCCCGATGCCGCCGCCACCATTCTCGACGCGCTGGGGATCGCCGACGACGACCGCGCCTGGCCGAAGGGCGAGGCGAAGGCCATGCTGACCGCGCTTCCGGTGGGCCAACCCGTCGAGCCGCCGGAGGTGCTCTTCAAGAAGATCGAGGACACCGATGTGGCCGAATGGTCGGAGCGTTTCGGCGGGGCGCCGGCGTAGAGACTGTCATGGGCGTCTGCCCGGCAAATCGCCGCAGGGCGATTGACGGCGGCCGTGTCTCCCGCTCGAATGCTTCCCAACACAAAGAGGGGAAGCCTGACATGAAACGTCACCTGTTCGCCGCCACGGCCCTGCTGGGTCTGTCGCTCGCCGTCCAGCCGGCCGTGCTCGCCCAGGACGAGGACGCGCTGAGCCGTGCCATCGAGGCGGATTACGAAAACCACCTGGAAGCGCTCTACCAGCATTTCCACGCCCATCCGGAACTCTCCCACCAGGAGCACGAGACGGCGGCGCGCCTGGCCGAAGAACTGCGCGCGCTCGGCTTCGAGGTGACCGAGGGCGTGGGCGGAACCGGCGTTGTCGCGGTGATGGAGAATGGCGAGGGGCCGACCCTGATGCTGCGCGCCGATATGGACGGGCTGCCGGTCGAGGAACGGACCGGGCTGGACTATGCCTCCACCGATACCGATGTCGATCATCGCGGCGTGGAAAACCCGGTCATGCATGCCTGCGCCCACGACACCCACATGACGGGCCTGGTCGGCGCGGCGCGCCAGCTGGTGGAACGCACGGACGAATGGTCCGGCACGCTGGTGCTGATCGGCCAGCCGGCCGAAGAGCTGGGCGAGGGGGCCGTGGCGATGCTGGAAGACGGGCTCTATGACCGCTTCCCCACGCCCGACTTCAACATCTCCTTCCACACCTTCTCGGCCATCCCGACCGGCACGATCACCTATGCGCCGGGCTATGCCATGGCCAATGTCGACTCGGTCGACATCTACGTGCAGGGCCGCGGCGGGCACGGTGCCTATCCGCACACCACGAAGGACCCGATCTATCTGGCCTCGATGATCGTGGTGAACCTGCAATCCCTGATCTCGCGCGAGCTGTCCCCGCTCGAGCCGGGCGTGGTGACGGTGGGGGCCTTCAATGCCGGCACCAAGCACAACATCATCTCCGACGGGGCGCACCTCCAGCTCACCGTGCGCTCCTATTCCGACGAGACGCGCGAGCATCTGCTTTCGGGCATCGAGCGCATCGCCTTTGCCCAGGCCGAGGCCTACGGGCTGAGCGAAGAGGAATACCCGCGCATCGAGATCGAGGAGACCTACACGCCCTCGCTCTACAACAATCCCGAGCTCGCCAGCCGGGCCGTGGCCGCGATGCGCGAACGCTTCGGCGCGGAAAACGTGGTGGAGACCGATCCGGTGATGGGCGGGGAGGACTATTCCCAGTACCACCGCACCGAGGAAAACGTCCCCACCTTCATGTTCTGGGTCGGCGGGCTGACCCAGGAGACGCTGGACAGCTATGTCGAGCGCGGCCAGACCCCGCCGTCCAACCACTCGCCCTTCTTCGCCCCGGACGACCCGGAGACCACCATCACCCAGGCCGCCGAGGCGATGACCGTGGTGGCGATGGACATCCTGGCGCCGACCGAAGGCGAATAGGCAAAAACCGGAGGGCACCGGCGGGCCGCGGGGCCGGCCGGTGCCTGTTTCGGCAGCTGACGAATTGCGGCTGTGCCCCCCGCCCACTAGGTTGACCGGCGACTATTGGAGGGGGTGAGGCATGTCTCTGATTCCGGCAGACAATCCGATTGCGGCCGTGGCCGGCCTGTTCGTCATCGCGGCGGCGGGCTTCCTGATGGAGAAAACCCGGATCGGGGCGCTGCTGACCGGGGCGGTCTGGGCGATCTTCCTAGCCATTGCGGCATCTAATCTGGCGATCATCCCCGTGTTCGATTTGTCGGAGGGTATTCGTTTCGAAGGGTTCGCAACCTTGATTCCACGCGAGACCGCTGACGGGGAAACGCCTCCTGGCTATAGCTTCGTTTTTGACAACTTCGTACCGATCCTGATCCCGCTCTTCCTGATGAAGGCGGACCTGAAGAAAATCTTCTTTGAGACCACCCGCACCACACTGGCCTTCCTGCTTGCTGCGTTGGGGACAGTGATTGGCGCGATCGTTGCGTTTTCTCTCATTGATATCGGGGAAAACGAGGCTGCAGCTGCCGGCACGTTTACAGCGACCTATATTGGCGGATCGGTGAACTATGCGGCCCTGGTCGACCTGACGGGGCTGCGTGAGGTCGACCCCAGCTTTGTTTCGTCAGCCACGGCAGTAGACAATCTTTTTTCGGGCTTTTTTCTTGCGATGCTAGCTCTGATGCCTGGCTGGACCTGGCTGGCGAAGCATTTCGTCCAGCGAGACCACTCCGAAGAGAGCGCCGTTGAAGAGACACAGCAAGCAACGGGCAGCGTCAGCGCTGCGTCTCTTATGTATTCTGCGGCCTTCGCGCTCGTGGTTGTAGTTCTCGGCGATTTCATCACCAGTCGTATGGTCGAGTGGTGGGGTGAGGGGGCCGGCAACTGGCGATACGCGGTCATTACTGTCCTCGCGTTGGTCCCCGCGACAGCTTTCCCCAAAACGATGGACCGCCTTCATGGTGGCTACGAGTTGGGCATCGGCCTGAGCTTCGTCTTCTTTGCAGCCATTGCCGCCGGGGCGGACGTCGTGGGGCTTGTAACTTCAGTCCCCGTCCTGATCGCGATCATCGGCGTCATGCTCACTGTGCACGGCATCGTCGTGTTCGGCCTGGGATCGGTGCTGCGGCTTTCCCTGCCGGAACTGATCACCGCGTCGAATGCCGCCATCCTCGGCGCCACCACGGCGCCCGCTCTGGCGGCCGCCAAGGGCTGGAAGGACCTGGTCACGCCGGGCGTGCTGGTCGGCGTGTTCGGCTATGCCATCGGCACGGTGATCGCGACGGCCGTCTACCAGTTCTGGCCGTCCTGACCGGTTCCGGGCCCGACATTACGCGACCTTCACCCCGCCGACAGCTGTTCGCAGGGCGGGGGCTGTCATAGACTGCATCCGAATGGTCCTGCCCGCGCATCACGGGGGAGGAAACGAATTTGGAGGGAGTTCCATGACAGTCAGATTTTCCCCTGGTCGGTTTGCGGACGGCAAACTCGTGGCCGGTGCCGTGGCGACCCTGGTCGGGATCGGCGCCCTGTCGATGGCCGCCAGCGCCCAGAGCGGTGCCGGGCAGAGCTATTCCGGCGATCATGTTCGCGTCGAGAATTTCATTGGCCGGATCGAGGTACGCACCGGTGGATCGGATATCCGCGTGGAGATCCGCAATCCCGGCGACACCGCCGAGGATCCGGTGGCCCGCGCGACCGGCCAGGGCGTGACCGTCGATGGTGGCCAGAGCATGCGCAATCTCAATTGCCGCACGCGCAACAATGATATCCGCATCGGCCGTTTCATGCGCACGCGCTCGATCGACGACTATCCCGTCCTGGTGATCACGGCGCCGGACAGCATTACCTTCCAGCTTGATGACAGCGCCTTCATCGGCGAGGCCGGCGATCTGGGCGAGCTTGATCTGTCCATGAACAGCTGCGGCCGTTTCGAGGCCGGCGCCATCGCCGAGGATGCCGCGATCAGCATCAACGGGTCCGGCGACGTCGTCGTGGCGGAAATCGGCGGCCGCGCCGATATTTCGATCAACGGCTCGGGCGATGTGATCGCCGGCACGATCGGCGGTCCGGTCAGCGTCGGGATCAACGGGTCGGGCGACGTGGAAACGGGCGATGTGTCCGGCGACAGCGATGTCGACATCAACGGGTCGGGCGATGTGAGTTTCGGCGAGGTGGCCGGCCTGTCGGTGGACATCTCCGGCTCCGGCGATGTCGAGGCCGCGCACATGAACGGCGCCTTCTCGGCCGATATCAACGGCTCCGGCGACATCGGCGTGCGCGGCGGCCGGGCCGAACCGTTCGAGGCCGATATTTCCGGCTCCGGCGATATCAGCTTTGCCGGCACGGCGGTGAATGTCCGCGTGCGTCAGAATGGCGGCGGCGACATCGATATCGGCGAGCTGGAAGGCTCGATCGACTGGCGGCGCGACGGCCGCACCGTGCTGCGCTCCGGCGGCAGCAAGTAAGCGCTTGGTGGGGCGCTCCGCTCAGCTTTCGGGCCGGGCGGGGCGCCACTTCGCGGCTTCGTAGAGGGCGATCGCGGCGGCGTTGGAGACGTTGAGACTTTCCACCGCCCCGGTCATCGGGATCCGCACGAGCGCATCGCAGGCCGACGCCACGCGCGGCCGCAACCCCTTTTCCTCCGAGCCCATCACGAGGACGAGACCGGGGCCCAGCCCCTGTCCGTCCGGGCCGGCGAGGGCGCCGGCGAGGTCCGTCTCGCTCTCGCCCGCCAAACCCAGCACGAAACGGCCCGCCTTGCGGAAGCTTTCCAGCGTATCGGCGATATTGGTGACGCGGACGTGCGGCACGCGCTCCGCCGCGCCGACGGCGCTCTTGCATACCGTTCCGAACAGGGGCGGGGCCTTGCGGTCCTGCATCACCACGGCGCGCACGCCGAACGCGGCGGCCGAGCGCATGATGGCACCGACATTGTGCGGGTCGGTGATCTGGTCGAGCACCAGGACGATGCCGTGCGTGGGATCGGTGACCGCGTTGACCGGTTCCGGCTCCAGCGCGGCGGCGCGGGCGGCGAAGCCCTGGTGGACCGCGCCGGGCGGCAGGTCGTTGTCGATGGCGTGCGGTTCGAGCACCTGGGCTTCGCATCCCTCGGGCAGGTCGCGGGCGGCGTTGCGGGTGACGCGCAGTTCGAGGATTTTGCGCCGCGGGTTCTCAACCGCCGCGAGCACGGCGTGCCGGCCCCAGATCCAGCCGGAATCGCCTGCACCTGCAGGCCTGGAGCCGCGGGTGTAATCGGGCCGTTTGGGGCTGTTGCGCCTCGGGTTCTTCGTCACTATAGTCCGCGCTCCTGTTTCGGGGCTCCGCCCGGTTTTGCCTGCCATAGCACGGCTGAAGCCAAGCTGAGAGACTTCGTTGCAGGACCGACCCGGCATCGTATACGACGCGTGCCGAACACCCTGTGGAGGGGTGGCCGAGTGGTTAAAGGCAGCAGACTGTAAATCTGCCCGCATTGCGTACGCTGGTTCGAATCCAGCCCCCTCCACCATCCTACGCTCGCTAGCGCGAGCTTCGGCTAGGCAAGCCCGATATTTCCCGAGCGTAGGATGTCCCGCCGAAGCCTTGGCGTAGGCGGACTGTCCGCGGCACGCTCGTACGCCAGATGCGGCTCGCTAGCGCGAGCTTCGGCTAGGCAAGCCCGATATTTCCCGAGCGTAGGATGTCCCGCCGAAGCCTTGGCGTAGGCGGACTGTTCGCGACATCACCGTTGCCCTTCCCCTTCTGCGACACGCGCGACGGCGATCACGCGTGCCCGGTGTCTACTGCGCCATTCTGCGAGCATGACCTACGTGTACATTCTCCACTCGGTATGCGGTCAGCACTTCTATGTTGGTCTTACCGCCAACCTGGATGGCCGTCTGGCGGCCCACAATGCGGGCCAGGTTCGTCACACCGCGAAGTACAAGCCCTGGATTGTGAGGACATACATTGCCTTTTCCGATCATGACCGGGCTGTCGCTTTCGAGGCCTACTTGAAGTCCGGGTCGGGAAGAGCCTTCGCCTCTCGGCGTTTCTAGACACAGGCGCGCAGCGCGCCTCACATCCCCCACTCGACGCCGCGCGCCGAAGCGGCTAAACACCTCCGCCCGGCCTCGGGCCATGCGGGTATAGCACAATGGTAGTGCAGCAGCCTTCCAAGCTGAGGATGCGGGTTCGATTCCCGCTACCCGCTCCAGCCTACGCTCGCTAGCGCGAGCTTCGGCCAGGCAAGCCCGGACCTGTCCTCGAGCGAAGGCTGTCCCGCCGGAGCCTTGGCGCAGGCGGACTGTTCAGGACAAGCGTCTCTTCTCTCCCGAAACGCAAGCATTTGCCGCGAATCTCCCGGGCCTTGACGACCGGCGGCGGAAATCCGCGAATTTCCGGCAGGAGTGCGTGCCGGGCCCCGCATGTGCGGCCACATCATCCCGCGCTTGCCTCTTGCCTTTGGGGGAAACCGGCGCTATCCCGCGCCCGGTCCTTTCGGGTACGGCCGTATCCGAGCAGTTTCACTTACGTCCACGTCGATAACCCATCTTCGCGATTTGGTCGGCGTCCAAGAGGAATTTACGATGGCGAAGGAAAAGTTTGAGCGCACGAAGC
The DNA here is from genome assembly GCA_034659015.1 of Pseudomonadota bacterium. GTDB lineage: Bacteria > Pseudomonadota > Alphaproteobacteria > Caulobacterales > Maricaulaceae > Maricaulis. The sequence goes on from JAYEGL010000002.1 coordinate 310,838, forward strand.
CGCACGCGAACATCGGCACGATTGGTCACGTTGACCACGGCAAGACGACGCTGACGGCGGCGATCACGATGGTACTGGCCGAGGCCAGCGGTGGTCAGGCGAAGAAGTACGACGAGATTGACGCGGCGCCGGAAGAGAAGGCGCGCGGCATCACGATCTCGACGGCGCACGTTGAGTACGAGACGGCGAACCGTCACTATGCGCACGTGGATTGCCCGGGTCACGCGGACTACGTGAAGAACATGATCACGGGTGCGGCGCAGATGGACGGCGCGATCCTGGTTGTGAACGCGGCGGACGGCCCGATGCCGCAGACGCGCGAGCACATTCTTCTGGCGCGCCAGGTTGGCGTTCCGGCGCTGGTTGTGTTCCTGAACAAGGTCGACCAGGTGGACGACGAGGAGCTTCTGGAGCTGGTGGAGATGGAAGTGCGCGAGCTTCTGTCCTCCTACGAGTTCCCGGGCGACGACATTCCGATCATTGCCGGTTCGGCTCTGGCGGCTGTCGAAGGCCGCGACGACGCGATCGGCAAGGACAAGATCCTGGAACTGATGGCGGCCGTGGACGAGTACATCCCGACGCCGGAACGTCCGGTCGACCAGCCCTTCCTGATGCCGATCGAGGACGTGTTCTCGATCTCCGGCCGGGGTACGGTCGTGACGGGCCGCGTTGAGCGCGGTGTCGTGAAGGTGGGCGAGGAGATCGAGATTGTCGGTATCCGCGACACCAAGAAGACGACGTGCACGGGCGTGGAGATGTTCCGCAAGCTGCTCGACCAGGGCGAGGCGGGCGACAATGTCGGCGTTCTGCTTCGCGGTATCGAGCGTGACGGTGTCGAGCGCGGCCAGGTTCTGGCCAAGCCGGGTTCGATCACGCCGCACTCCAAGTTCGTGGCCGAGGCCTACATCCTGACGAAGGAAGAGGGCGGCCGTCACACGCCGTTCTTCACGAACTACCGTCCGCAGTTCTACTTCCGCACGACCGACGTGACCGGCGTCGTGACGCTGAAGGAAGGCACCGAGATGGTGATGCCGGGCGACAATGTGGAAATGAATGTCGAGCTGATCACGCCGATCGCGATGGAAGAGAAGCTGCGCTTCGCCATCCGTGAAGGCGGCCGCACCGTCGGTGCCGGCGTCGTCTCGAAAATCGTCGAGTAACAACAGGTCCGGACGGGGCGGTGTCGCTTCGGCGTCGCCCCGTCCTTCGCTCTTTTTGAAAGTTTAGACACGGGATCGGTTTGATGGAACGTCAAAACATCCGCATTCGCCTGAAGGCGTTCGATCACCGGGTTCTGGATAATTCCACCCGGGAGATTGTCTCCACGGCCAAGCGTACCGGCGCGAACGTTCGCGGTCCGATTCCGCTGCCGACGCGTATCGAGAAGTTTACGGTGCTGCGCTCGCCGCACATCGACAAGAAGTCGCGCGAACAGTTCGAGATCCGGACTCACAAGCGCCTTCTCGACATTGTTGACCCCACCCCGCAGACGGTTGATGCGCTGATGAAGCTCGACCTGTCGGCCGGTGTGGACGTCGAGATCAAGCTGGGAGCGTAGGATTATGCGCCAGGAAGATCGTAGAACCGGCGTGATCGCCCGCAAGCTGGGCATGACGCGCATCTTCGCCGACGACGGCGCGCACGTGCCCTGCACCGTGCTGCAGCTCGACGGCGTCCAGGTCGTCTCGCACAAGACGGCCGAACGCGACGGCTATGTCGCCCTGCAACTGGGGGCCGGCGAAGCCAAGGCCAAGCGCACGCCGAAGGCACTGCGCGGTCATTTCGCCAAGGCCAAGGTTGCGCCGAAGCGCAAGCTGGTCGAGTTCCGCGTCCCGGAAGACGCCCTGATCGAGGTCGGCGCCGAGCTGACGGCCGATCACTTCGTCCCGGGCCAGAAGGTGGATGTGGCCGGCATTTCGATCGGTAAGGGTTTCGCCGGTGCCATGAAGCGGCACAATTTCGGCGGCCTGCGCGCCACGCACGGCGTGTCGATCTCGCACCGTTCGCACGGTTCCACCGGCCAGTGCCAGGACCCGGGCAAGGTGTTCAAGGGCAAGAAGATGGCCGGTCACATGGGCGCTGCCCGCGTGACCACGCAGAACATCGAGGTTGTCCGTGTCGACGTCGAGCGGGGCATCGTCTTCGTGAAGGGCGCCGTGCCGGGTTCGGCCGGCGGCTGGGTCGAACTGCGCGATGCCATCAAGGGTCACGGCGATGCCGAACTGCCGCTTCCGGGCAAGTTCCGCACGCTGGACGAGCAGAACGCGCCGGCCGCGGAAGCGGCTCCGGCTGCCGAGAACGACGCTGCGCCGGCCGAGGCCGAAGCGGCAGCGACGGATGCGGCCGCCGATGGTGAAGAAGGAACGCAAGCATGAAGATCGAGGTCAAAACCCTCGCGGCGAAGGACGCCGGTGCCATCGATCTCGACGATGCCGTCTTCGGCATCGAAGAGGTGCGCTCCGACCTCCTGCAGCGCGTCGTCAAGTGGCAGCTCGCTGCACGGCAGCAGGGCACGCACAAGACGCTCGGCCGCTCCGAAATCGCCCGTACCAAGAAGAAGTTCGGTCGCCAGAAAGGCTCCGGCGGCGCCCGCCACGGTGCCCGTTCGGCTCCGATCTTCGTCGGCGGCGGCAAGGCCCACGGCCCGCGCGTGCGCTCCCATGCCCACGATCTTCCCAAGAAGGTCCGGGCTCTGGGTCTCAAGCACGCCCTGTCGGCCAAGGCCGGTTCCAAGGCGCTCATCGTTCTCGACGATGCCGCGCTGAAGGATCCCAAGACGAAGGATCTGCGCGCGTCGCTCGAGGGTCTGGGCATTTCCAACGCCCTGGTCATCTCCGGTGAGCAGGTCGACGAGAATTTCGCCAAGGCGGCCCGCAACCTGCCGCTCATCGACGTGCTGCCCGCCCAGGGCCTCAACGTCTATGACGTGCTGCGTCGCGATACGCTGGTGCTGACCAAGGCCGCCGTGGAGAAGATCCACGAACGCCTGAGCGCGAAGGAGGCTTAAGATGACGGCTGCTGCGCGCCATTACGATACGATCCTGGGACCGGTGATCACGGAAAAGTCCACCCTGCTGTCGGAAGACGGCAAGGTCGTCTTCTTCGTCCCGCTGAGCGCCAACAAGAAGGAGATCGCGGAAGCGGTCGAACAACTCTTCAAGGTGAAGGTGACGGCGGTGAACACGATCAAGGTTCACGGCAAGACCAAGCGTTTCCGTGGCATTCACGGCAAGCGCAATGACCAGAAGAAAGCGGTCGTAACTCTCGCAGAGGGTCACTCGATCGACGTGACGACGGGTCTGTAAGATGGCTTTGAAAACATTCAAACCGACCTCTCCGGGCCGCCGCGCCCTCGTGCTCGTGGACCGTTCCGCGCTGCACAAGGGCCGTCCCGAGAAGACGCTGGTCGAGGGCCTCACCAAGAAGGGTGGCCGCAACAATACCGGCCGGATCACCGCTCGCCGTCGTGGCGGCGGTGCCAAGCGCCTGTATCGCATGATCGATTTCAAGCGCCGCAAGTGGGATGTGCCCGCGACGGTCGAGCGCCTGGAATACGATCCGAACCGGACCGCCTTCATCGCGCTCCTGCAGTACGAGGACGGCGAAAAGGCCTACATCCTCGCACCGCAGCGCCTGTCGGTCGGCGACACCGTGCTGGCCTCGGCCAAGTGCGACGTGAAGCCGGGCAATGCGATGCCGCTGAAGGCCGTGCCGGTCGGTACGATCCTGCACAATGTCGAGATGAAGCCGGAGAAGGGCGGTCAGATCGCCCGGTCCGCCGGCGCCTATGTCCAGCTGGTCGGCCGCGATGCCGGCTACGCCCAGATCCGTCTGGCGTCGGGCGAGCTGCGCATGGTTCCGGACAGCTGCATGGCCACCGTCGGTGCCGTGTCCAACCCGGACCATCTCAACATCAATCTCGGCAAGGCCGGCCGCAATCGCCATCTCGGCAAGCGTCCGTCCGTTCGCGGCGTCGTCATGAACCCGGTCGATCACCCGCACGGCGGCGGTGAAGGCCGCACCTCGGGCGGCCGCCACCCGGTGACCCCGTGGGGCAAGCCGACCAAGGGTGCCAAGACGCGCAAGAACAAGTCGACCGACAAGTTCATCATCCGCTCGCGCCACGAGCGCAAGAAGCGATAGGGAGCCGACGATGCCTCGTTCTGTCTGGAAAGGTCCGTTCGTCGACGGCTATCTGCTGAAAAAGGCGGAGAAGTCGCACGAGGGCGGCCGCAAGCAAGCGATCAAGACCTGGTCGCGCCGTTCCACCATCATGCCGCAATTCGTGGGTCTGACCTTCCAGGTCCACAACGGCAACAAGTTCGTGCCGGTGCTGGTGACCGAAGACATGGTCGGCCACAAGCTCGGTGAGTTCGCGCCGTCGCGTACCTATTACGGTCACGCTGCGGACAAGAAAGCGAAGCGGAGATAAGCGATGGGCCAGTCTGCCAATCCCCGTCGCGTCGCTGACAACGAAGCGCGCGCCAAGCTGCGGATGATCCGCACCAGCCCGCAGAAGCTCAACCTGGTCGCGGCCCTGATCCGCGGCAAGAAGGTCGAGCGTGCGCTGGCGGATCTCGAGTTTTCCCGCAAGCGCATCGCGAAAGAGGTTCGCAAGACCCTCGAGTCGGCGATCGCCAATGCCGAGAACAATCACGGTCTCGACATCGACAGCCTCGTCGTGTCGGAAGCCTTTGTCGGCAAGAACCTCGTCATGAAGCGCTATCGGGCGCGGGCACGCGGTCGCGGCGCGAAGATTTTGAAGCCGTTTTCCGAGCTCACCATCGTGGTGCGCGAAGTCGAGGAGGCCGCCTGATGGGTCAGAAGATTAATCCGATCGGTCTGCGCCTCGGCGTCAACCGGACCTGGGAATCCCGCTGGTATGCGGGCTCGAACGAGTACGCCAAGCTGCTGCACGAGGATCTGAAGATCCGCAAGATGCTCAAGACGCGTCTGAAGAATGCCAGCGTGTCGAAGATCGTGATCGAGCGCCCGCACAAGAAGTGCCGCGTCACCATTCACACGGCCCGTCCGGGTGTGGTGATCGGCAAGAAGGGTTCGGACATCGAGACCCTGCGCCGCGAACTGTCGAAAATGGTCGACGGCGAGGTTTTCCTGAACCTGGTCGAAGTGCGCAAGCCGGAAATCGACGCCAATCTGGTGGCCGAGTCCATCGCCCAGCAGCTCGAGCGCCGCGTGGCCTTCCGCCGCGCCATGAAGCGCTCCCTGCAATCGGCGATGCGCATGGGCGCCAAGGGCTGCAAGATCATCTGCGGCGGCCGTCTCGGCGGCGCCGAGATCGCGCGCTCCGAGCAGTACCAGGAGGGCTCCGTGCCGCTCCACACGCTGCGCGCCGACATCGACTACGGGACCGCCGAAGCCAAGACCGCGATGGGTATCATCGGTATCAAGGTCTGGATCTACAAAGGCGAGATCATGGAACACGACCCGATGGCCCAGGAGCGTCGTCTCCAGGAGTCGGGTGAGCAACGCGCCCGTTCGGGCCGTCAAGCCGCGTAAGGACATCAGCCATGCTGCAACCGAAACGCACAAAATTCCGCAAGGCGCACAAGGGCCGCATCAAGGGTACGGCGAAGGGCGGCTATACGCTGAACTTCGGCTCCTACGGCCTCAAGGCGCTGCAGCCGGAACGCGTCACCGCACGCCAGATCGAAGCCACGCGCCGGGCCATCACCCGTCACATGAAGCGTGCCGGCCGCGTGTGGATCCGCATCTTCCCGGATGTGCCGGTTTCCAAGAAGCCGACCGAAGTCCGGATGGGTAAAGGTAAGGGCTCGCCCGAATTCTGGGCGTGCAAGGTCAAGCCGGGACGGATCATGTTCGAGATCGACGGTGTGCCCGAGAACGTGGCGCGTGAAGCGCTCGAGCTCGGTGCCGCGAAGCTGCCGGTCAAGACCAAGATCGTCGCCCGTCCGGGCGAATAGGGAGAACGACACGATGAAATCCGTTGACGTTCGCGCCATGACCGAAGACCAGCTGAAGGACGAGCTCCTGAAGCTGAAGAAAGAGCAATTCAATCTGCGCTTCCAGCAGGCTTCCGGCCAGCTGGAAAACACCGCCCGCTATGGCCAGGTGCGCCGCGACATCGCGCGCATCATGACGGTCCAGAGCGAGCGCAAGTCGCAGCAAGAGCAAGGGAGCTAGCGATGCCGAAGCGTATCCTGCAAGGCGTCGTAGTGAGTGACAAAGGTGCCAAGACCATCGTGGTGCGTGTGGACCGGACTTTCCTCCACCCGCTGCTGCGCAAGACGGTCCGTCGTACCAAGCGTTACCACGCGCATGACGAGAACAATGCGTTCAAGGTGGGTGACCGCGTCCAGATCCAGGAATGCGCACCCAAGTCGAAACTGAAGCGGTGGGAGGTGGTTCCCGTCGAGGCGTAAGCCGACACGAGAACCGGCCTTTTTCTAAGGAGGATCCGCGATGATCCAGATGCAGACAAATCTGGACGTGGCCGACAATTCGGGCGCCCGCCGTGTGCAGTGCATCAAGGTACTGGGCGGTGCCAAGCGTCGCTACGCCCATGTGGGCGACATCATTGTCGTCTCCGTCAAGGAAGCCATTCCGCGCGGCCGCGTGAAAAAGGGTGACGTCCGCAAGGCCGTCGTCGTTCGCGTCGCCAAGGACATCAAGCGCAAGGACGGGTCCGTCATTCGCTTCGATACCAACGCGGCTGTGCTGATCAACAACAACAACGAGCCGCTCGGCACGCGTATCTTCGGCCCGGTTCCGCGCGAACTGCGTGGCAAGAACCACATGAAGATCGTGTCGCTGGCTCCGGAGGTGCTGTAATGGCCGCCAAGATCAAGAAGGGCGACAAGGTCGTCGTTCTCGCCGGCCGTGACAAGGGCAAGACCGGCGAGGTCATGAAAGTGCTGCCGGCCGAGGACAAGGTCTTCGTGTCGGGCGTGAATGTGGTCAAGCGCCACACCCGTCCGACCCAGGCCGACCAGGGCGGCATCAAGGAAAAGGAAGCCGCCGTCCACGTCTCGAACGTGGCGCTGGCCGACCCGAAAACCGGCGAACCGACGCGTGTCGGCTTCAAGACGCTTGATGACGGCCGCAAGGTCCGTGTCGCCAAAGCTTCCGGCGAGGTTATCGATGTCTGAGGTTGACACCTACACCCCGCGCCTTCGTGCCAAGTATCGCAACGAGATCAAGGCGCACATGAAGGAAAAATTCGGCTACGCCAACGAGATGCAGATTCCGCGTCTCGACAAGATCGTCATCAATATGGGCGTCGGCGAAGCCTCTCAGGATTCCAAGAAAATCAAGGGTGCCCTTGAGGATCTGGAAGCCATCTCCGGCCAGAAGCCGGTGAAGACGGTCGCCAAGAAGTCCATCGCGGGCTTCAAGCTCCGCGAGGAGCAGGTGATCGGTGCGAAGGTGACCCTGCGCCAGGACCGTATGTACGAGTTCCTGGACCGTCTGATCACCATCGCCCTGCCGCGTGTGCGTGACTTCCGCGGGCTCAACGGAAAGAGCTTCGACGGTCGTGGCAATTACGCGATGGGTATGAAAGAACACATCGTGTTCCCGGAGATCGACTACGACAAGGTCGAGAAGGTCCGGGGTATGGATATCGTTGTCTGCACCACCGCAGAGAATGATGAGGAAGCGAAGGCCCTGCTGGCCGAGTTCGATTTTCCGTTTACGAGCTAACGCAGCAGGAGAGCAGGGCCGGTCGGGCTCTGCACGCAGGAGGACTTAAATGGCGAAATCTTCCGCAGTTGAACGCAATCGCAAGCGTGCACGCCTGTCGCAGCGCTATGCTGCCAAGCGTGCCGCGCTCAAGGCGATCGCGCGCAATAAGGAACTGCCGGTTGAGGAGCGTTTCGCTGCTCAGCTGAAACTGGCCGAGCTGCCCCGCAATTCGGCTCCGTCGCGCATCCGCAACCGGTGTGAAGTCACCGGGCGTCCGCGCGCTTTCTATCGCAAGCTGCGCATGTCGCGTATCGCGCTGCGTGAACTGGCCAGCCAGGGGATGATCCCGGGCATGGTCAAGTCGAGCTGGTAAGAGGGGGCCCGACATGTCTGTGAACGATCCTCTCGGCGATATGCTGACCCGTATCCGTAACGCGCTGATGCGCAACAAGCGGAACGTGAACACGCCGGCTTCGGCGCTGCGCCGCCGCGTGCTGGATGTGCTGAAGAGCGAAGGCTACATCCGCGACTACGCGGAAGTGGAACACGCCAACGGCCAGAAAGAGTTCGAAATCGAACTCAAGTATTTCGAAGGTGACTCGGTCATCCAGGAGATCAAGCGTATCTCCAAACCGGGCCGCCGTGTGTATTCCGGTGTCAAGGACCTGCCGCTCGTCCAGAACGGCCTCGGCATCGCGATCCTGTCCACGCCCAAGGGCGTGATGTCGGACGCGACCGCTCGCGAGGCCAATGTGGGCGGCGAGATCCTCTGTCACGTGAGCTAGGGAGCGCGCCAATGTCACGTATCGGTAAACTCCCGGTCGCCATCCCGTCGAGCGTCACTGCGACGCTCACCGACACCGGCCTGACGGTGAAGGGGCCCAAGGGCGAGCTGTCCATGGCGTTCGTGGACGACGTCAAGGTGACCGAGGGCGAAGACGGCATCACCGTCCGCCCGGTCGACGATTCCAAGAAGTCCTGGGCCATGTGGGGCATGCAGCGGGCGATCATCGCCAATCTGGTGCACGGCGTGTCGGAAGGCTTCGAGAAGGATCTCGAGCTGGTCGGCGTCGGTTATCGCGCCCAGATGCAGGGTTCCTCGCTGAAGCTTTCGCTGGGCCTGTCGCACGACGTCGTCTACGACGCACCCCAGGGGGTCACGCTGGCCTGTCCGAAGCCGACCGAGGTGAAGATCTCGGGCGCGGACAAGCAGCAGGTCGGCCAAGTGGCTGCGGAAATCCGCCGCTTCCGTCCGCCGGAACCCTACAAGGGCAAAGGCATCAAGTATGTCGGCGAATACATTCGCCGCAAAGAAGGCAAGAAGAAGTAGGGCGAGCGATGAAGACTCAACGCGAAAAATCGGTCCGGCGCGCTCAGCGCAACCGCTCTCGCCTGCGCAAGTTCGCCAATGGGCGTCCGCGCCTGTCGGTGCACCGGTCCTCGAAGAACATCTCTGCCCAGATCATCGACGATGTGGCGGGCAAGACGCTGGTTTCCGCCTCTTCCCTCGAGGAAGCGGCCACGAAGGAACACGGCAAGGGCTGGGACACCAAGGCCGCGGAAGTGGTTGGCAGACTGCTCGCCGAGCGTGCGGTGAAGGAAGGCGTCAAGGACGTCGTCTTCGACCGCGGCGGTTACATCTATCACGGGCGCGTCAAGGCGCTTGCAGAGGCGGCCCGCGAGGGCGGTCTGAACTTTTAAGGGAGCGGACGTATGGCTCATCAGAACGAGCAGCAGCGCGACCGTGGTGATCGCGGCGGCCGTGGCCGCGGCCGCGGCCGGGACCGCGACCAGGAGCGCGACGACGAGCTCGTAGACAAGCTCGTCCACATCAACCGCGTCGCCAAGACCGTGAAGGGCGGCCGTAACTTCCAGTTCGCCGCCCTCGTGGTGGTCGGCGACACGAAGGGCCGGGTCGGCTTCGGTCAGGGCAAGGCGCGCGAAGTGCCGGAAGCCATCCGCAAGGCGACCGACGAGGCCAAGAAGACGATGATCCGCGTGCCGCTGCGCGAGGGCCGTACCCTGCATCACGATACCCGGGGCCGTCACGGCGCCGGCAAGGTGATCCTGCGGGCCGCCCCTCCGGGTACCGGCGTCATCGCCGGCGGCCCGATGCGTGCCGTGCTGGAATCCCTCGGGATCCAGGACGTCGTCGCCAAGTCTGTCGGTACCTCGAACCCGTACAACATGATCCGCGCCACCATGGATGCGCTGCGGTCGCAGTCGAGCCCGCGCTCGGTTGCTGCCAAGCGTGGCCTGAAGGTCGGCGATCTGGTGAACCGCCGCGATGACGGCGCGTCTTCGCCCGAAGCGATCGAAGCGTAAGGACTGCGAACAATGGCCAAGAAAATGCTCCGTGTTCGCCAGACGGGCAGCCCCATGCGCCGCCCCAAGGATCAGCGTGCGACGCTGACTGGTCTCGGCCTCGGCAAGATCGGTCGCGTTCGCGAACTGGAAGACACCCCGGCTGTGCGCGGCATGATCGCCAAGGTCAGCCACATGGTGGAAATCGTCGAGGAGTAGGTCCCTTAAAGGGGAAACCGCTCCATCGAATGGAGAACGACATGCGTCTCAATCAACTGCGCGACAATGACGGCGCGGCCAAGCTGCGCACCCGCGTCGGCCGTGGTATCGGCTCCGGCAAGGGCAAGACCGGCGGTCGCGGCGTCAAGGGCCAGAAATCCCGTTCGGGTGTGGCCATCAAGGGTTTCGAAGGCGGCCAGATGCCGCTTCACATGCGCCTGCCGAAGCGCGGCTTCAACAAGCCGAACCGCAAGGCCTGGGCGGAAGTGAATGTGGGCCGTATCGAAAAGGCGATTGCCGACGGCAAGATCGACGCGAAAAAGCCGATCGACGCCGAGGTCCTGATCGCGGCCGGCCTGGTCCGCCGCGCGCTGGACGGCGTGCGCCTCCTTGCGAAGGGTGAGCTCAAGTCCAAACTTGACGTCACCGTTGCCGGTGCCTCCAAGGCGGCCATCGAGGCTGTCGAGAAGGCGGGCGGCAAGGTGACCGTCACCGCAGCCAAGGCTGCGGAATAGGACCTAACGCTGACCTTTCGGGGACGAGTTAATGGCTTCAGCCGCTGAACAGCTTGCTGCGAACATGAATTTCAGCTCCTTCGCCAAGGCGAAGGAGCTGCAACAACGTATCCTGTTCACGATCGGGATCCTGATCGTCTACCGGATCGGCACCTTCGTGCCGATTCCGGGGATCGATCCGGTCCAGTATGCGCGCGTGTTCGAACAGTTTCAGGGCGGTATCCTGAGCATGTTCAACACGCTCGGCGGCGGTGCCGTCGAACGCATGGCGATCTTCGCGCTGAACGTGATGCCGTACATCTCGGCCTCGATCATCATGCAGCTCATGTCCGCCACCATTCCGAGCCTTGAAAAGCTCAAGAAGGAAGGCGGCGAGCAGGGGCGTCAGCAGATCAACCAGTACACCCGCTACCTCACCGTCCTGCTGGCCGGCGGCCAGGCCTTCGCGATCGCGATCGGCATGAACACGCCGAACGCGGACGGGCTGACGATGGCGATCAATCCCGGGCCCTTCTTCATCGCATCGACGGTGATCACCCTGGTCGGCGGCACCATGCTGCTCCTGTGGCTGGGCGAACAGATCACCTCGCGCGGTGTCGGCAATGGCGTCTCCCTGATCATCTTCGCCGGCATCATCTCGGCCGTGCCGGGCCTTCTGGGCAATGCGCTCAGCTCGGCCGCCTCGGGCGCGCTGGCCGCGCCGGTCTTCTTCGGCGGTCTGATGCTGGTTCTGGCCGGTCTCGTGCTCGTGGTCTTCATCGAGCGCTCGCAGCGCCGGCTCCTGGTGCAGTATCCCAAGCGCCAGCAGGGCAACCGCATGGTCGGGGGCGACACCTCCTTCCTGCCGCTGAAACTGAACACGGCGGGCGTGATCCCGCCGATCTTCGCCTCCTCGCTGCTTTTCCTGCCGGCCACGGCCGCCAGCTTCCAGCAGCAGTCGGGACCGGAATGGCTGCAGACCGTTGTCGCCTATCTCGGCCAGGGCTCGCCGCTCTTCCTGACGATGTATGCGGCGATGATCATCTTCTTCTGCTTCTTCTACACGTCCGTCGTCTTCAATCCGGAAGATACCGCGGACAATCTGCGCAAGTATGGCGGCTTCCTGCCGGGCATCCGCCCGGGCAAGCGGACCGCGGAATACATCGACTACGTGCTGTCCCGTCTGACCCTGATCGGTGCGATCTACCTGGTCGTGATCTGCATGGTCCCGATGCTGATGGGTGGCGGGGCCAGTATCGCCCTGGGCGGTACGTCCATCCTCATCGTCGTTTCGGTGACAATGGACACGATTTCCCAGATCCAGTCCCACCTGCTCGCGCACCAGTATGAAGGGCTGATCAAGAAGTCGAAACTGCGGGGGCGCAAACGATGAACATCATCCTTTTCGGACCGCCGGGCTGCGGCAAGGGCACTCAAGCGAAGAATCTGGTTGCCGATCGCGGCTGGGTCCAGCTCTCCACGGGCGACATGCTGCGCGCCGCCATTGCTTCGGGCTCCGAACTCGGCGAACGGGTCAAGGCGATCGTCGATGGCGGCAATCTCGTCCCCGACGAGATCGTGATCGAACTGATCGAGGAGCGCCTGCCGGAGGCGGAAGCGGCCGGCGGTGCGATTTTCGACGGTTTCCCGCGGACCGTGGCCCAGGCCGAAGCGCTCGATGCAGCGCTCGCCAAGCGGGGCTCGAAGGTCGATGCGGTCATCCGTCTTCTGGTGGATGAGAAGGAACTGGTCGCGCGTATGGAAAAGCGCGCGGCGGAAGAGGGGCGTGCCGACGACAATATCGACGCGTTCAAGGTGCGGCTCAAAGCCTATCAGGACCAGACCGCTCCGCTGCTTCCTTTCTATGCCGATCAAGGCAAGCTGAAGGAAGTCGAGGGCATGGGGTCCATGGAAGACGTCGCGGCGAGAATTTCCGCGGCACTGGACGAGAAGTGACACACACCTGTTGCAACCCCATTGACGGGGCGGCAACGCTGACTGTAGATAGCGCCCTTCGCGAAACGGGCGAGCTCATGCGGCGACCGAAGGGTTGCCCATTGGTTCGTCCGTGAGTGGCGTTCTGACTTAGGAGATGGAAAGTGGCCCGTATTGCCGGCGTCAATATTCCGACGAATAAGCGCGTAGAAATCGCGCTTCGCTATATCCACGGCATTGGCCCGGCCAAGGCGAAGGAGATCTGCGAGCAGGTTTCCATCGGTCCGGAACGCCGTGTCAGCGACCTCAATGACGCAGAGATCCTGCAAATCCGTGAAGTGATCGATCGCGATCACCTCGTGGAGGGCGATCTGCGCCGTGAAGTCGCCGTCAACATCAAGCGCCTGATGGACCTGGGCAATTATCGTGGCCTGCGTCACCGTCGTGGCCTGCCCGTCCGTGGCCAACGTACTCATACCAATGCGCGTACGCGCAAAGGTCCCGCCAAGCCGATCGCTGGCAAGAAGAAGTAGGGCCCTGAACTATGGCTAAGGAAACGACCCGCGTTAAGCGGCGCGAGCGAAAGAACATCACGTCGGGTGTGGCCCACGTGAGTGCGAGCTTCAACAACACCATGGTGACCATCACGGACGCCCAGGGTAATGCGATTTCCTGGTCGTCGGCCGGTCACATGGGCTTCAAGGGGTCGCGCAAGTCGACCCCGTATGCGGCCCAGATGGCCGCTGAGGACGCTGGCAAGAAGGCAATCGAACACGGCATGAAGACCCTCGAGGTGAAGGTCTCCGGCCCGGGTTCGGGGCGCGAAAGCGCGCTGCGTGCGTTGCAGTCGGTGGGTTTCACCATCACCACCATCCAGGACGTCACGCCGATCCCGCACAACGGCTGCCGTCCGCCGAAGCGCCGCCGCGTCTAATCCGCGGCGCGCATTTCGCCTGTTGAACGCGCCGCCGGCCAGGGGCCGGGCGGCTGATGAAGGGGCAGTAAGAACGTGATCGAGAAGAACTGGCAGGAACTCATCCGCCCGATGAAGCCGGAAATCGAGCCGGGGCACGACCCGGAGCGGCAGGCAAAGATCGTTGCGGAACCGCTTGAGCGCGGCTTCGGCATGACGCTCGGCAATGCGCTTCGTCGCGTGCTGCTGTCCTCCCTGCAGGGCGCGGCCGTGACCAATGTGCATATCGACGGCGTCGTGCACGAGTTCTCGTCGATCGACGGTGTGCGCGAAGACGTCACCGACATCGTCCTGAACATCAAGCAGATCGCCCTGCGCATGCACGGCGAGGGGCCCAAGCGCGTCGTTCTCCGCAAGTCCGGTCCGGGCGTTGTCACCGCCGGTGACATCGAGGAGACCGCCGACGTCGAGATCGTCAACAAGGACCTGGTCCTGTGCACGCTCGACGAGGGTGCCGAGATCCGCATGGAGTTCACGGTCAATACGGGCAAGGGCTATGTGCCGTCCGAGCGCAACCGTCCGGAAGACGCCCCGATCGGCCTGATCGGCGTCGATGCGCTCTACAGCCCGGTCAAGCGCGTGTCCTACAAGGTCGAGAACACCCGCGAGGGCCAGGTTCTCGACTATGACAAGCTGATCCTCGAGATCGAGACCGACGGAACCGTCACGCCGGAAGACAGCGTCGCCTATGCCGCGCGCATCCTGCAGGACCAGTTCCAGATCTTCATCAATTTCGAGGAAGCCGTCGAGGCGCGTCCGGCCGAGGACGACAAGCCCGAGCTCGACTTCAACCCGGCGCTGCTGCGCAAGGTGGACGAGCTGGAACTGTCGGTGCGTTCGGCGAACTGCCTGAAGAACGACAACATCGTCTACATCGGCGACCTGATCCAGAAGTCCGAGGCGGAAATGCTCCGCACCCCGAACTTCGGCCGCAAGTCGCTCAATGAGATCAAGGAAGTTCTCGCCCAGATGGGTCTCCATCTCGGCATGGAAGCGCCGAACTGGCCGCCGGAGAACATCGAGGATCTCGCCAAACGTTTTGAGGATCACGTCTAGGCGGCTGCCGGGAGGCACCCGAACCGGACCTGAGGAGAAAAAGCCATGCGTCACGGCATCGCACATCGCAAACTCAACCGCACGCACTCGCACCGCAAGGCGATGCTGGCCAACATGGCCGCCTCGCTGATCGAGCACGAGCAGATCGTCACCACCCTGCCGAAGGCCAAGGAACTGGCCCCGTTCATGGACAAGCTCATCTCGCTGGCCAAGCGCGGTGACGTGCATGGCCGCCGGCTGGCCATGTCCCGTGTCCGCAACGAGGACCAGGTGAAGAAGCTGTTCGACACGCTCGGCGGCCGCTACACCGACCGCAATGGCGGCTATACGCGCGTGCTCAAGGCCGGCTTCCGCCATGGCGACAATGCCCCGATGGCGGTGATCGAACTGGTCGACCGCGACCCGGCCGCCAAGGGCGCTGTCGATCGTGCGCGCCTCGAGGCCGAAGAGGGCATGACCGAGGAGTAAGATCCCGGTCATCGAAGGTTCAGAGGAAGGCGGCTTTGCTTATGCAGGCCGCCTTTTTTCTTTTTGCCGCTATGTTTATGTGGACGTCATGATCAGACAGTTGCTCATTGCCTCGCTTCTCGCCAGCGCTCCCGCCCTGGCGCAGGATATTCCCTTCGCCGAAAGCCAGGACCGGATCGTTCCGGACAGCCGGACCGAGATGCAGCTCTCCTTCGCGCCGATCGTGCGCGAGGCGACGCCGGCCGTGGTGAACGTCTACAGCCGGCGGGTGGTGGAGTCGCAGCATCCCTTCGCCAACGACCCCTTCTTCTCGCGCATGTTCCGCAGCCAGCCGCGCGAGCAGAACTCGCTGGGCTCCGGCGTGATCGTCGATGCCTCCGGCGTGATCGTCACCAACAACCACGTGGTGAACAATGCCACGGAGCTGCGTGTCGTGCTGGCCGACCGCCGCGAATTCGAGGCGGAGATCCTGCTCACCGACGATGCCACCGACCTGGCCGTGCTGCGTGTGGAGACCGACGAGCCATTGCCGGTCCTGCCTTTCGACATGAGCGGGGACATCGAGGTCGGCGATCTCGTCCTGGCCATCGGAAACCCCTTCGGCGTCGGCCAGACGGTGACGTCCGGCATCGTCTCGGCCCTGGCCCGCACCGATGTCGGCCGCACCGATTTCGGCTCCTTCATCCAGACCGATGCGGCGATCAATCCGGGCAATTCCGGCGGCGCGCTGGTGGATATGGACGGCGAGCTCGTCGGCGTGAACACGATGATCTTCTCGCGCTCGGGCGGCTCCAACGGCATCGGTTTCGCCATTCCCGTCGAAATGGTCCGCCGCGTGGTCGACACTGCGCTGGGCGAGGGCGAGCTGGTCCGCCCCTGGCTGGGGGCGCGCCTGCAACCGGTCGACAGTGATCTGGCCCAGGCGCTGGGTCTGGACCGGCCGCGCGGTGCTCTGGTCAACGAGGTCTATCCGCAGGCCGCGGCCGACGAGGCCGGCCTGCAGCAGGGCGACATCGTGCTCGCGATCGACGGCCGCGACGTGAACGACGAGTCCGGTGCGCGCTTCCGCCTGGCAACCCGCGCTGCGGGCGACGAGGCCGAATTCACCGTGCTGCGCGAGGGCGAGGAAATCCGCCTGGAAGTCCCGGTCATTGCCGCGCCCGGCGAGGTCGATCCGGCTCCGCTCGAGGTCTCCGGGCGCAATCCCTTCGCCGGCGTCTCCCTGGTGGAAATGTCTCCGGCCTTCAACGAGCGTGTGGGGATCGACCCCTTCATGGACGGGGTGATCGTGTCCAGCGTGGGCCGCCGTTCCATCGCTGCCCGGTTCGGCTTCCGGCCGGGAGACCTGCTGGTCGAGGTGATGGGCGAGAGCGTGCGCGATCTCGACGATGTCGCCGACCTGCTCGATCGCAAGGATGGCGAGCGGATATGGCCCGTCGTGATCGAACGCCGCGGCCGCCGCTACGAGACGGCGCTCAGGCTCTACTAGGGCCATGATCGCCCTGCGCACGGGCTCGCGCAGAGTTTACAATACAACCGTGAATGGGCAGTCTGGCCGTCTGACGATGACGGATGGCTAGGAGGGGTCGTTCATGACGTATGTACGCAGGTTCGCCGGTCTTGTGATGCCGGCACTGGGGGCGATGGCCCTGTCGGGGTGCATCACCTCTCCCGAGGAGCAGGAAGCGATCCGGGAGGCCGAGTATGCCGAGCAGTTGCGTCTTCAGCGCATGATCGAGGCGGGTGAGTGCAGCGAAAGACCCATGACCGGCCAGCGCACGCGGACCGTCTACGAGTGTGGCGAGGAAAACGCCGACATGGTCGATGCGGCGCGCGAGTCGATGCGCCGGATCAGCCGGCAGGGCTCGCTGTGCCGGGGCGGTAACTGTTAAGGATCAGGAAAGGCAAGGTCATCGGATGTGGCGAACCGGCCTGACCCAATGGTAAGTTGTCAGGAATAGGCGGCTTGAGTCATTCTCCCTTGGGGAGGGTCTACTCATGACCAGAACGACTACACTTCGCTTGGTACTTGTCACCGTGGGCGCGTTGGCGCTGAGTGGCTGCCTGACGCCGGAAGAAATCGAAGCTCAGCGCCAGGCCGAAATGCAGGAGCAGCTCCGCCTGCAACGCATGATCGAAGCCGGCGAATGCCGGGAGCGTACCATGACCGGCATGCGTACCCGTACGATCTATGAATGCGACGAGGAAGGGCGCGCCGATAATTCGGGTGCTCGCGAGTCGCTCAGGCGCATGCGGCGTCAGGGCGGGTTGTGCGGCGGCGATAATGTCGCCTGCGAGCCGATGTGAAATCGATCTAACCGGATCAGGCCGGATCATGGCAGATTGCAGCCATGACCAACCTGTTCCAATCCGCGGGCCTTGAGGACGAGGCCCCGCGCCCGCTCGCCGACCGTCTGCGCCCGAAATCCCTCGACGAGGTGGTCGGGCAGGACCATCTGCTGACCGGTACGGGCCCGATCGCCCGCATGCGGGCCCAGGGCCGGCTGGCCTCGCTGATCCTGTGGGGACCGCCCGGCGTCGGCAAGACCACGATCGCGCGCCTCCTGGCCGAGGACAGCGATCTGGAATTCGAGCCGCTGTCGGCGGTCTTCTCCGGCGTGGCCGATCTCAAGAAGACCTTCGACCGGGCCCGGGCCCGCCGCGCCGCCGGCCGCGGCACGCTGCTCTTCGTCGACGAAATCCACCGCTTCAATCGCGCCCAGCAGGACGGTTTCCTGCCCGTGGTGGAGGAGGGGACGGTGACCCTGGTCGGCGCGACGACCGAGAATCCCTCCTTCGAACTCAATGCCGCCCTCCTGTCGCGCTGCCAGGTCCTGGTGCTCAAACGGCTCGACGACGAGGGGCTGGACCTGCTGATCGCCCGCGCCGAAGCGGAAATGGGCCGGAACCTGCCGCTCGACGATGGCGCGCGGGCAGCCCTCCGCTCCATGGCCGACGGGGACGGGCGCTACCTGCTCAACCTGGTCGAGGAGGCCTTCACCTTCGATCCGGACACGCCCGTCGATGCCGAGGGGCTGGGCCAGCTTCTCAACAAGCGGGCCACGGCCTACGACAAGGACCGCGAGGAGCACTACAATCTCATCTCCGCCCTGCACAAATCGGTGCGCGGATCCGACCCGGACGCCGCGCTCTACTGGTTCGCCCGAATGCTGGAAGGCGGCGAGGATCCGCTCTTCCTGGCCCGCCGCATCGTGCGCATGGCGTCCGAGGAGATCGCCATTGCCGACCCGACGGCCCTGATGATCGCCAACGAGGCGGCACGCACGTATGAACGTCTCGGCTCGCCGGAGGGTGAGCTGGCGCTGGCGCATGCCGTGGTGCACCTGGCGACCGCGCCCAAGTCCAACGCCGTCTACGTCGCCTACAAGCGGGCCCGTCGGCTGGCGAAGGAAACCGGCTCGCTGATGCCGCCCGCCCACATTCTCAACGCGCCCACCAAGCTCATGGAGCAGCAGGGTTACGGCAAGGGCTATGAATACGACCACGACGTCGAGGGCGGTGTGTCCGGCCAGGACTATTTCCCCGCGGAGATGAACGACCGGCCGGTGCTCTACGAGCCGAAGGACCGCGGACGTGAGGCCGCCATCCGTGAACGGCTGGAACGCTGGCGGGCCCTGCGGAACGCGCGGCGGGGCGGATAGGGCCGCCGGGCCGGACTTGTTTCCCTCTTGTCATGCTTCGGGAAAAACGGAAACGTAGGCACACAAGTCTGGGGGGACAAACATGACACCTGTAAGGATACACCTGACCATCGGTCTGCTCTGGCTGCTCGCCGGCATGTTGCTGGGCGAACATATGGGCCGGACGGGCGATCACACACAGATGCCGACGCATGCCCACATCATGCTGCTGGGCGGTGCCGTGTCGGTGCTGTGGGCCCTGATCTATCGCGTGTTCGGGCTGGCCACGGGCCTTCTCGCCTGGATACAGACCGGGCTCCACCATCTTGCGGCCCTGGCGATGATCATTGCGCTGTACATGCTGTACGGCCATCTCGCGACCGAAGCCGCGCTGGGACCGGTCCTGGGTCTGGCCTCGATCGGAGCCGTGGTTTCGGTGCTGCTGGTTCTCGTGCTGAGCCTGCGAACGAAGGTCTGAGCCTAGAGCATTTTCACTGAATTCAGGGTCAGCGAAAATGCTCTAGCCTCTTGTTTTGTCGCATTTTCGAATCGCGAAACCGGTGCCCGCTTTCGCTGAAAATGCTCTAGTCGCGCTCGCCCTCATCCTCCGCCTCGCATTCTGCCCCTTCCGCCGCCTCGCGGTCGAGGGCGCCGAGGCCGATGGCCGCGCGGCGGGTGTCCAGCGTGTCGGGATCGGCGATTTCGTGGAGGGTGATGGTGCCGTCGACGCAATGGGCCTGGGTCCCGTAGGGCTGCGGACGGTTCTCGCTGATGGCAAGCCGGTCGGCCAGGGCGGCAAAGTCGGCACCGTCATGCTCGCCCGCGAGCGCGACCGGCTCCAGGGCGGCGACGACGGCGCCCAGATGGGTCTCGTCGCGCCGGGCCATGCGGAGCAGGTCGCGCGCGGCGCGCGGCTGCAGCGTGCGGAATTCGATGAAGGTCTCCGCATCGAGCTGCGCGGCCGCCCAGTCGGTGTTTTCGGCGACCAGAGCGTCGATGCGTTCCTGGCCCGCCTGCATGATCGGGCCGCGGGCCCCGTCGTCGAGATCGTCGCGGGCAATGACGGGGTAGACGAGGTCGGCGGCGAAGCGTTCCTGCGCGGTCCGGGCCGCCAGTTCGCCGATCAGCCCGCTCCACGCCTCCCAGCGGCTTTCGGTCCGGGCGATCAGCGTCGGCGCGTCGGTCGGCGCGGCCGGGACGGTCTGCGCGTCTTCGGCCCTCTCACCGGTGGACGGGGCGGCCTGGGGCGCATCCTGCAGGAGGAGAAGGGCGGCAAGAGCGAGGGGTTTCATACGGGCGACTCCGGGCGGTACCGGCGCCAGTCTAGGCGTTCGCCCCGATGTGCCAAGGGGCCAAAACAAAAGCGGGAGCTGTTTGGGGCAGCTCCCGCTTTCGCTTTGGGGTCGGGGTGATCCTCATGGCCGGCGGCGTGTGAGGCTGCGCCGCAGGCCGGATCGAAACCGGATGGGGTATGGGTTAGGCGAGGGCGCCGGACAGCGCGATCGTCATGGCCCCAAACACACCGGCCACGAAGAGGATGTTGATTGCCGCCGACAGGGTCGAAGAAATGCGGGTCATCAGCATAAGTCCTTTTGTCTTGGCGAGCCGGGCCGTCCCGGTTCGCGTCTTGGTAAATAAGGACTTAGCCGTGTTTCACAATGGACGTTTTGCCAGATCTGATATGCAAAAATGCAGCATTAATTGTATTTCATATGAATATGTGGGTCGTTTTGACGCATTCCGAAATGTCCTGGAGGACGGCAAGGCGCGCCACGCTTGCCAAGCTGCCGGGGCCGTCCTATCGAGCGGCGCATGAACCATCTCCTCCTCATTGCGGCCGGCGGTGCGCTGGGTGCCGTCTCGCGCCACCTGGTCGGCCAGGCCGCGCTGCGCTGGCTGGGGCCGCAAATGCCGCTGGGCCTGCCCTGGGGCACGCTGACCGCGAATGTGGCGGGCGGTCTCTTGATGGGCCTCCTGATCGGCTGGCTGGCGCTCGCGGGACGCGGCGAGGCGGACCACTATATCCGCCTGGCGGGGGCTGTCGGATTTCTCGGCGGTTTCACGACGTTTTCCGCCTATTCCCTGGAGCTGGCCATGATGATCGAACGCAAGGCCTTCGCGCTGGCCTTTGGCTATGCGGCAGGCTCGGTCCTGCTGGCGCTGGGCGCGGTCTTCGCGGGACTCTTCCTGATGCGCAAGGTGCTGGCATGAGTGGCGTTCAGACCCTGAAGGTGGAGGCGTCCGAGGACGGTTCGCGCGTCGACCGCTGGTTCAAGCGGCGCTTCCCCCATGTGCCCGCCACAATGGTTCAAAAGCTCTGCCGCAAGGGGCAGATCCGGGTCGATGGCGGCCGGGTGAAGGGGGATAGCCGCGTGGCTACCGGCCAGGACGTGCGCGTGCCGCCGCTGCCGGAGCCGGGCGAGAAGCCGGACCGGCCGTCCCTGCCGGCCGAGGACATCGCCTATGTGAAATCCCTCGTCATCTACGAGGACGACGAGATGATCGCCTTCAACAAGCCGGCCGGCCTGGCCGTGCAGGGCGGTTCGAAGACCAAGCGTCATCTCGATGGGCTGCTGGATGCCTTCGGGACCGGTCTGGACCGGCCGCGTCTCGTGCACCGCCTCGACAAGGATACGTCCGGCGTTCTGGTCGTGGGCAAGGGCCCCAAGGCGACGGCGAAACTGGCCAGGGCGTTCCAGTCCCACCGCACCAAGAAGACCTACTGGGCGATCGCCCTGGGCGTGCCCAAGCCGAAGCAAGGCGAGATCAAGGGCTTCATGAAGAAGGCCGGCGGAGCCGGCGGCGATGCCGAGCGCGAGACCATGGTCGCCGCCGCCCATGGCGATCCCGGCGCCAGCCATGCGCTGACCCGCTATGCCGTGATCGCCGAGGCCGGCCAGAAGGCCAGCTGGGTGGCCCTGCGTCCGGTCACCGGACGCACTCACCAGCTGCGGGTCCATCTCGCCGCCATGGGGCATGCCATCCTGGGCGACAGGAAATACACCTGCGACCGGCCGGCACCGGAGGATCTGGACCGGCGTCTGTGCCTGCACGCCCGCCGCCTGGAAATCCCCCGCGACGGCAAGCCGCCGCTCATCCTCACGGCCGACCTGCCCAAGGCCACGCAGAAAATCTTCGACACGCTGGGCTTCTTCTCCAACGAGATCGACGAGGAGCTGGCGGACGAGGACTTGTCCTAGGCGGGACTCACCCCCATCGCCTCCCCCGGCTCAGGGCCGGGGTCGGCACTTCCCCCGCTTCGCAGGGGAAGCCTGACAAAGGCTCGCCCCGCTTGCGGGGGAGCTGTCCGCGTAGCGGACTGAGGGGGCGGCGCGAAAGCGCCGCAGAGCGCGGAGCGCGCATTCTACCCGCCCTTCGCCGCCTGTTTCGCCTTGAAGGCCTCCAGCTTCTCCGGGCTCGTCTCGGCCTGGAATTTCGCTTTCCAGTCGGCCGGCGGCATGCCGTAGACGCGTTCGCGGGCCGCGTCCTTCGAGATCTCGATGCCGCGTTCCTCCGCGGCTTCGCGCCACCAGTCGCCCAGGCAGTTGCGGCAGAAATCGGCCAGCAGCATCAGGTCGATATTCTGCACCTCGGTGTGATCGTCCAAATGCGCCAGAAGGCGCCGGAAGGCGGCGGCGTCCAGTTCGGTGCGCTGGGCGTCGGTGAGGGCGTCGTGGCGGGCCATGCGGATCTCCGGAGACGGGGGACAGACACGTAAGCCTACTTACGTGTCTGTCCCCGCTCTTGCCAAGCCATCCGGTGCCGCCTATCGAGCAGTCCAGTCATGCCGCCAGCCATGCCGGGAGTGCCCATGCCGTCCGACCTCAAACTCGCCATCTGGGATATCGACGGAACCATCGTCGACAGCCGCAAGGTGATCCAGCGAGCGATGGAGCGGGCCTTCGCCCGGGCCGGCCTGCCGCCGATCGAGTATGACCGGACGCGCACCATTGTCGGCCTGGAGCTGACCGAGGCGATCATGCGCCTGGCGCCGCCGGACTATCCGGCCGAGCGCATTCCCCACCTGGCGACCTACTACAAGGAGGCCTTCGTCGAGCAGCGGGCGGAGACGGGGTTCGAAGAGCCGCTTTACGAAGGGGCCCGCGAGACGATCGCGCGCCTGGCCGGCGAGGGCTGGCTGCTGGGCGTGGCGACGGGCAAGGCGCGGCGCGGGCTGGACATCGTCTTCGGCCATCACGACCTGCACCGCTATTTCGACACCTTCCAGACCGTCGATGGCGGTGCCGGCAAGCCGCATCCGCGCATGGTGCTGGACGCGCTGAAGGAGACCGGCACCGATCCGCACCAGGCCGTGATGATCGGCGACACCTGTTTCGACATGGAAATGGGCCGCAATGCCGGCGTCCATGCGCTGGGCGTGAGCTGGGGCTTCCACACCGAGGACGAGATCCGCGGCGGCGGAGCGCACGACGTGCATCATGATTTCGACGCGCTGAACCGGGCGCTGGACGCATTCGGCCAGGGTGTGGAAGAGAACGTCGCATGAGCGAGACATACGAAACCAAACCCGGCGTGCGCCTGCCGCAGCAGGAGGATGCCCGCCCGAAACGTTTCTACGAGACGGTCAGCGTTAAGGCCGATGGCGATGCCTGGGCCGTGCGCCTGGACGGCCGGGGCGTGAAGACGCCCGCCCGCCAGACCCTGTCCGTGCCATCCGAGGCGCTGGCCGGGCTCGTCGCCGATGAGTGGGCGGCCCAGGGCGAACGCATCGACGCGCCCGCCATGCCGGTGACGCGGCTGTGCTTCGTGGCGCTGGACCGGATGGGTGAGGCCCGCGACGCCACCATTGCCGAAGTGACGAAATACGCCTCCACGGACCTGCTCTGTTTCCGGGCACCGGACCCGGCCGATCTCGTTTCCGCGCAGTCGGCGGCCTGGGACCCGATGCTGGCCTGGGCCGAGCGGGCGCTGGATGCGCATTTCGTGGCGGCGACGGGTGTGCTGCCGGTCGACCAGGATCCGGTCGCGCTGCAAAGGGTGATGGCGAAGGCGAGCGCCCAGGACGATTTGCGCCTGACGGCGCTGGCGCATGCCACGGCGGTCACCGGATCGGCGATCCTCGGCCTGGCGCTGCTGGACGGCGAGATCGACGGCGGCGAGGCTTTCGCGCTCTCCAGCGTCGACGAGGCCTATCAGGCCGGCCAGTGGGGCGAGGATGCCGAGGCTGCCGCGCGCCTGGCGCTGCTCAAGTCGGAACTGGTTGCGGTGGACCGCATGCTGCGCGCATTGGACGCGGGGCCGCCGTCTTGATGACGGGGCACGCTGCTGTAGGGTGGCCGGGGTTTTCTGGAGTTGAGTGACATGGCCGACATGGCGATCACCGAGCCGGATCTGGCCGGCAAGACCGGCCCGGGGGGCATGCTGAATTTCGACGCGCTGCGCCATGCGAACCTGCGCACCCAGCCCTATAACTATTTCGTCGCCGAGGGCGCGCTGACGGCCGGCGAGGCCGCCGATGTGCGCCGCGACTATCCGGAGATCAAGAAGCCGGGCTATCTGCCGCTCTCCCGTCTCGAGGCTTCCGGCGAATTCAAGCGCCTGATGGACGATCTCAATTCGGCGGAACTGGCGAAGGTGCTGACCGACAAGTTCGGCGTCGATTTCACCGACAAGCCGCGCATGATCACCGTGCGCCGTCTCAGCCAGCTCTCCGACGGTCCGATCCACAACGACTCGAAGTCGAAGATCCTGACCATGCTGACCTATCTCAACGCCGAGTGGGACGGCACGGGTGCCGGGTGCATTCGCGTGCTCAACGGGCCGAAGGACTTCGAGGATTTCACCGAGGAAGTGCCGCCGCTGGCCGGCTATGTCTTTGCCTTCCTGCGCGACGATCATTCCTGGCACGGCCATCTGCCCTTCGAGGGCGAGCGCTATGTCGTCCAGACCACCTTCCTGACCTCGCAGGAAGAGCTGGACCGCAAGGAAAAGCGCGGCGGGCTGCAGTATTTCCTGAAGAAGCTGAACCCCTTCCAGTAGGGGCAGGGGCCGGCCGCCGTGCCTCGCTACAGGGCGTGGAGCGCGGCCCACTTGTCGATGCGGCGGAGCGCCTTTCCCGGCCATGCCGAGAGGCGGCCGAGCGGCAGACGGCGCAGCTGCTGTTCGATCGCCTCGCCGGCCGAGACAATGTCATTGGTCAGCGAAGGACGCCGGATCTGCCCGGACACCACGCCGAATCCGGCATTCGACAGGCGGCGCTTGAAGTCGTAGTCGCCCGGGCCGAGATGGATGCCCGTGATGCCGTCCCCGGATAATTTCCGCGCCATTTCCAGGAACAGGGTCAGCCCCGGTCCCAGCTTGGCATGTTCCGGCCAGAAAACCGGGAACCAGTAGTGCAGCACGGTGTCCGAGCGCATGCCGAAATGCGCGGCAGCCAGTTTCCCGTCGATCTCCAGCGTCGAGAGAAGGCCGGCGAGTTCGGGGGTGTCGCGATGGAAGAGGGCGTCGATCACCTTGCGCGTCCAGGGCACGGCGAACACGTCGAGCGCCCGGGTGCGCTGATACTGCTCCCGCTTGGCCCCGATCAGCTGGTTCAGCGCCTCGGGGCGCCGGTCGTCGATGCGGATGGTGACCTCGGCGTCCAGCGCCTCCAGCTTGCGCTGGCGCGAACGGATATTGCGCATCGCCTTGGCATCGGCCGCCGTGCAGTCGGCAATGAAGGCGTCATAGCCGCGGGACAGGTCGGACACCCAGGAAATTTCGGGCGGACCGTCGCAGTATTTCAGGAAACTCGTCTGGTCGGCCAGCGCGCCATGGAAGGTCAGGCGACCGAAACCGGCGCGCCCCAGAAGGGGGTCCAGGTCGAGATCCGGCGTGTCGGTGATCAGACCGTGATGGTCGCCCAGCGGTCCGCCGATCGGGCGGGCCACGCCGGAACGGGACAGGTGGAGGGGCAGGAAAGCCGCCGGCGCGCCATTGCGGGACACCGTCATCACGCGGGTGTCGGCCCGGGCTGCGGCCATCACCTCGGCGAATTCGAGCGTGAAATAGGGCGAGGCCAGGCCCGGATTGCCTGTCCGCATGGCGGCCCACGCCGCCCTCTGCCGGGGCGTCAGCGATCCGACGGTCACGATGTCCGCGCTGTAGAGCGGTGACGTGGTCATTTTTCCATTCCTTGCCTGTTTCCGGCCCTGCAATATCCACGCCGCAGCAGTGGCTTGATTGCCCTTGGCAAGACGGGTCTGCTATCGAACGCGGTAAGCGGATATTCCGGTCGAAATTTTGGGGAAGGGACCCAAATCCATGAAAGACGTGATCGAACGGCTCGACAGCAAGCGTGCGGCAGCACGCATGGGTGGCGGCGAGAAGCGCATCGAGGCGCAGCATGCCAAGGGCAAGCTGACGGCCCGCGAGCGGATCGAGCTGCTGCTGGATGCCGGGTCCTTCGAAGAGTGGGACATGTTCGTGGAACACCGCTGTGTCGATTTCGGCATGGCGGACAAGAAGATCCCCGGCGACGGCGTGGTCACCGGCCACGGCACGATCAATGGCCGTCTGGTCTATGTCTTCTCCAAGGATTTCACCGTGTTCGGCGGTTCGCTCTCGGAGACCCACGCCCAGAAGATCGTCAAGGTCCAGAAGGCCGCCATCCAGAACGGCGCGCCGGTGATCGGGATTTTCGATGCCGGCGGCGCGCGCATCCAGGAAGGCGTCGCCTCGCTGGCCGGCTATGCCGACATCTTCCTGCAGAACACGCTGGCCTCGGGCGTGGTGCCGCAGATCTCGATGATCATGGGCCCGTGCGCCGGCGGCGACGTCTATTCGCCCGCCATCACCGACTTCATCTTCATGGTGAAGGATACCTCCTACATGTATGTGACGGGCCCGGACGTGGTGAAGACGGTCACCAACGAGACCGTCACCCACGAGGAGCTCGGCGGCGCCTCGGTGCATGCGAAAAAGTCCGGCGTGGCCGACGGGGCGTTCGAGAATGATCTGGAAGCCATCGTGCAGATCCGCCGCCTGGTGGACTTCCTGCCGCTGTCCAACCGCGAGACGCCGCCGAAACGCCCCGTCTATGACGACCCGGACCGGTCCGAGAAGAGCCTCGACACGCTGGTCCCGTCCAATCCGAACAAGCCCTACGACATCAAGGAGCTGATCGAGAAAGTCGCCGACGAGGGCGATTTCTTCGAGATCGCGCCGGATTACGGCTCCAACATCGTCACCGGTTTCGGCCGGCTCGACGGCGCCCCCGTGGGTTTCGTGGCCAACCAGCCGATGAGCCTGGCCGGCGTGCTGGACATCGATGCGAGCCGCAAGGCGGGCCGGTTCGTGCGCTTCTGCGACGCCTTCAACATCCCGATCGTCACCTTCGTGGACGTGCCGGGCTTCCTGCCGGGCACCAAGCAGGAATATGGCGGCCTCATCAAGCACGGCGCCAAGCTCCTCTTCGCCTATGCCGAGGCGACGGTGCCCAAGCTCACCGTGATCACCCGCAAGGCCTATGGCGGCGCCTATGACGTGATGAGCTCGAAACACCTTCGCGGCGATGTGAACTATGCCTGGCCGACCGCCGAGATCGCCGTGATGGGCGCCAAGGGCGCCGCGGAAATCATCCACCGCAAGGATCTCAGCGACGAAGAGAAAATGGCCGCCCACGCCGCCGAATACGAGGACCGCTTCGCCAATCCCTTCGTCGCCGCCGGCCGCGGCTATATCGACGATGTCATCATGCCGCACGGCACGCGCAAGCGGCTGATCTCGGCGCTAAGGACGCTGCGGAACAAGAAGGCGGAGAACCCCTGGAAGAAGCACGATAATATTCCGCTTTAGGGGGTTGCTTCCCCCGGCCTTGTGCCGGGGTCTGGTTGAGCCTGCGTGTGAAATGCCGCTGGGCCCCGGAACAAGTCCGGGGAAAGCGGGTGGTTTGGGGCAGGAACAAGCCTCAATAATGCCGTCGGCACTGCGCCACCTGTACGCGCCGGGCCTCGCCATTCCCCAGCACCCGGTAGACCAGCCGGTGCCGGGTATCGATCCGGCGCGACCACCAGCCTGAAAGCTCGCCCTTCAGCGGCTCCGGCTTGCCTGGGCCCTCGAAGGGGTGGCGGGTGATGTCCTCGATCAGTTTGAGGGCGCGTTTCAGCAGGCGGGCCTCGTTGGCGGCCAGCCAGGCCATGTCGTCCAGGGCGGCCGGCAGGAATTCGACATTCATGTCTTCGCGTTCGACGGCTTGTCACCGAGCCAGTCGAGAAAGACGTCCGGATCCTCGGCCATGCCGCGCAGCTGCTCCGGTGTGAGCGTGCGCGTCTCGCCGTCCTCGGCGGCGGCGATCGTCTCGCGCAGGCGGCGGGCATTGGCGGGGCTGTCCAGGAGGTAGTTCGTCTCCTGGATCGCCTCCCATTGCGACAGCGACACCATCACCACCGGCTCGCCGCCGCGGCGCGTGATGATGGCCGGCGTCTTGTCGGCCGTGACCCGCTCCATCAGGGATTTGAGCGCAGTGCGGGCCTCGGAGACGGAGAGGATGTTGGGACGTTTGGTCATTCTATTACTTGTACGTTTTATTGTACGATAAATCAATTCAACGACCGCTTCCCCCGGCCTCGTGCCGGGGTCCGGGGAAAGCGGTGTGTGTTTGCAGTGCCTACCTCTGCTTCCACTCTCTCCATTTCTCCCGGACACCCGCATACGCGGACGCAGGCTTCAGCCCGCCAAAGCGGGCTGCAGATCCGGGATCGACGGAGCGACGGCCTCGCGCGGCCGCTCCAATCGTCGATCCCGGATAGCGCTGACGCGCTTCCGGGAAAAATGTGTGTGGTGGGAGAAGACACAGCCAACCCTCCACGCCTGGAGCGATAGGAGGCGTGCGGGATGCCGCCGGATGTCACCCCGACAGCGCGGACACGCTCCCGGGCGCGAGAGGCTGAGCTCGAGCCTCCCCCGGAAGCCGTCTGCGGATGGTACGGGCAAATGAAGGGGACGTATAACGTCCTCCCTATCCCCCACACCGTCATCCCAGCGAAAGCTGGGACCCAGATTCACAAGCGGGGTCTTGGCTGTTCCGGCTCAAAGCCGTGCCAGGCAATCAGCAGGATATGGGCGAACGCGCGCCCGCCGCGCTTTGCGATCTGGGTCCCAGCTTTCGCTGGGATGACGGAGTTTTGTGCGCCCGGCCCGAGGCCGGGCATGCGTCCGGGATGACGGGGGTTGGGCGCTAACCTGCCCGCACCGCTTTGCCCAGCATGTCCGGATAGCCCCGGCTGACGCAGGCATAGCCCTCGTAATAGCCGCGCCGGGCCAGCAGGCGGTGCAGGCGGGGCAGGTTGTAGGGCGGGACGGCGGCGAACATGTGGTGTTCCAGGTGGTAGTTGACGTTGTTGGGCGCGACCAGGAGGCGTTCGAACCAGCGGGCCACCGTGGTGTGGGTGTTGAGGCGCGGTTCGGTGTCGTAGCGGTCCGTGGCGGCGCCGTGCTCGCCGATGTTTCTCAGCCGCATGAGGGCGGGGTAGACGAAGATCCGCGCCGCCCACCACAGCGCCCAGGCCCAGGGTGCACCGGCCAGGGTGAGGGCGCCCAGCAGCACGGCCTGGAAGACCAGGTGGGGCGTCTTGGCGCGCCAGTCCGGCCGGCGCCAGGCGGCGGTCAGCTCCTTGAGGGCCGTCTGCCCGGTCAGGTCGCGCAGGAATTTGCGGCGCAGGCTGGCGCGCGTGACCGGATAGGCTTTCACCAGCCCCTGGTCGGGATCCTTGTCCGTGCCGGCATGTCTGTGATGGTCGAGATGGTAGTCGCGATAGAGCGCCAGCGGCACGTCCACCGCCGCGCCGCCGATCCAGTGGCCCGCGAATGCGTTGAGCCGCTGCGTGCGGAAGAGGGCGTTATGGGCGCAATCGTGCATCACGATGGCGAAGGAAAGCTGGCGGCCGGCGATCAGGAGGATCGCAGCGGGGATTGTCAGCGGGTTGGGCCAGGCGATGGCCAGGGCGAAGGCCGCGGCGAGAAGGACGATATCGCCGCCGAGCATGAGCGCGCCCTGCCAGTTCGTGACCCGGGACAGATCGCGCAATTCCTCGCGGGTGAGGCAGTCGGACAGGCGTTTCTCATGGCCGGCGGCTGCCCGTCTTGCGGATGTCGTCATACCGGTTTCCTCCCCGCGCAGTGTCGCGCAAAATCGCGGCAGGTCCAAGATGCGCCGCGCGCCGCGGTTGATCGGCGCCAGGCCTTGGGGAAAGCTGCCCGGATTACAGGGCGATGCGGGAAGGTGTCGGCGAATGATCGCAGCATTGGCGGTTTCGGGCGTGATGATCGTCCTCGTGCTGGCCATCCACATGGTCGGGCTCGGCGGGCTTCTGGTGATGATCCGCTGGCGTGGCGACGGCGCCAGCGAGCCGGGGCATCGCCTGTTGCAGGCCGGGCTGATCCTGACGGTGGTGCTCGGTGTGCTCGCCCTGCACGGGGTCGAGATCTGGCTGTTCGCGGGGCTTTACCGCATGCTGGGCGAGATCGGCACGATCGAGGAGGCCCTGTATTTTTCGGCCTCGACCTTTTCCACGCTGGGCTATGGCGATGTCGTGCTGTCGGAGAACTGGCGCCTGGTGGCGGCGATGGAGGGCATTACCGGCTTCCTGCTGATCGGCTGGTCGACGGCTTTTCTGGTGTCTGTCGTCGGGCGGCTGCGCGCCCTGGAGGCCGACTGGTTCGACGGCGAGGGCCGGGACCGGGCCGACTAGTCTCAGCGCGATGCTTGCCGCGCGACCGCGGGGCACGCTAAACCGGTCGCGACTTCTTCGAGGGCGTCCGCCCGCCGTGCTTTGGGGCCATCCATGTTCAACAAGATCCTGATTGCCAATCGTGGCGAGATTGCCGTTCGCGTCATCAAGACGTGCCAGCGTCTGGGGATATCGACGGTGGCGGTCTATTCCGAGGCCGACGCGGACAGCCTGGCCGTGGAGATGGCGGACGAGGCGGTGTTCATCGGCCCGCCGGCGCCGGGCGAGAGCTATCTGCGCATGGATGCGATCCTGGATGCGATCAAGCAGACCGGTGCGGATGCGGTGCATCCCGGTTTCGGCTTTCTGTCGGAAAACGCGGCCTTTCCCAAGGCGCTGGACGAGATCGGCGTGGCCTGGATCGGTCCGAATGTGCATGCCATCGACGCGATGGGCGACAAGATCCGCTCCAAACAGCTGGCGGCCAAGGCCGGCGTGTCGACGATTCCCGGTGCGGACGGCGAGATTTCCGATGCCGAGACCGCGCTCGTGGCCGCCCGGAAGATCGGCTATCCGGTGATGCTCAAGGCCTCGGCCGGCGGCGGCGGCAAGGGGATGCGGATCGCGCGCTCGGACGAAGAGGTGATCGACGGGTTCAAGGCGGCGCGCAACGAGGCGAAGTCCTCCTTCGGCGACGACCGCATCCTGATCGAGAAATTCGTCGAGGAACCGCGCCATATCGAGATCCAGGTGCTGGGCGACAAGCATGGAAACGTGGTCCATCTCAACGAGCGCGAATGTTCCGTTCAGCGGCGCAACCAGAAAGTCCTCGAAGAGGCCCCGTCGCCCTTCCTGGACGCCAAGACCCGCAAGGCGATGGGCGAGCAGGCGGTGGCCCTGTCGAAAGCGGTGGACTATGACAGCGCCGGCACGGTCGAGTTCATCGTCGACAAGGACAAGAATTTCTACTTCCTGGAGATGAATACCCGGCTTCAGGTGGAACACCCGGTGACCGAGCTGACCACGGGGCTCGATCTGGTCGAGCAGATGATCCGCTCCGCCGCCGGCGAGCCGCTTGAGATCGCCCAGAAGGACGTAAAAATCGATGGCTGGGCCGTCGAGGCGCGGCTCTATGCGGAAGATCCCTATCGCGGCTTCCTGCCGTCGATCGGCCGGCTCAAGCGCTATTCCATGCCGGAAGAAGGCAAGCTGGGCGAGGGGATGCTGCGCATCGACAGCGGCGTGCGCGAGGGCGACGAGATCTCGCTCTTCTACGATCCGATGATCGCCAAGGTGATCGGTTATGGCAAAACCCGCGAGATCGCCATCGACACGCTGGCGGCGTCTCTGGACCGGCTGCACGTGGAAGGTCTGCAGTCCAATGCGCCCTTCCTGTCCGCCGTGCTGGACGAGCAGGATTTCCGGTCGGGTCGCATTCATACCGGCTATATCGGCGAACACTTCCCGGAAGGGTTTGCCGGGACGGCGCCGCGCGAGGAGCAATTGGTCGCGATGACGTGCTGTGCGGCCTACGTCCATGAGACGCTGACGCGGCGCGCCGGTCGCATTGAGGGACGTTTGCGTCCCGAAGAGGCGGTCGCCAGCCGCGAGTGGGTGGTCTTTCTGGACAAGCGGCGCATCCCGGTCGAGATCGAGATGACGGGCGAAGGCGAAGCCTCGGTCTGGGCGCCCTCCCTGGTCTCCGACAAGCTCACGGTGAAGACCGGCTGGCATCCCGGCCAGCACCTCTTCGAGGCCGAGATCGACGGCAAGCCGGTCGCGCTGGAATTCGCCGACCGCACCGAGGGCTATCTGCTGCGCCATCGCGGCTTCAAGGCCGTGGGCATCGTGTGTACGCCGCGGTCGGCAGAGCTGCATGTGCGCCTGCCGGAGAAGGAAAAGCCGGACATGGCCAAGCTGGTGGTCTCGCCCATGCCCGGCCTGGTGGTCTCCATCGATGTCGAGCAGGGCCAGGCCGTGAAGACCGGCGAGCCCCTCATCGTGGTGGAAGCCATGAAGATGGAAAACGTGCTGCGCGCGGAAACCGACGGCACGATCAAGGCGATCAATGTCGAACCCGGCAACTCCGTCGCCGCAGACGAACTCATGATCGAGTTCGAATAGGGCTTCACCGCCGCGCCGGAGTCGTGCCTTAATCGCTTGCCTGGCCCGCCCGGGCGGGGTTTCGGGGGAGAAAACCGATGGACATGCAATACGTCCTGCTCAATCCGAACGGCCGGATCGCGCAGCGGGAATTCTGGATCGGTGTCCTGATCCTGATCGGCGGCAATATCCTGTCCGGCGTCCTGCCTGCGGTGGGCGGTTTGCTCTGGCTGTTCCTGATCTATGTCGGTGTCTGCGTCTACGGCAAGCGCCTGCACGATACCGGGCGCTCGGCCTGGCTGCACGTCATCCCCTGGGGGATCACCATCCTGCTCTCCACCATTGGCGGCGTGCTGATGGGCGGCGCGATCCTGTCGGCCGTGCTGTCGGGTGACGAGGTCAATCCCTGGGCCTTCATCACGGCGGGCAGCGGGTTCGCGGTGATGATGGGGCTGAGCAATCTGGTCTGGCTCGTCTACACGCTCTGGGTCGGCCTGTCGGCCGGGCAGACGGGGGCCAATGCCTATGGTCCGGCACCGGTGAAGATCATCGCGGCGGCTGCGCCGGACGGTCCCGACGAAACCACTTGATCCGGCCCGGCCGGATCGCGAGAGTGCGCCCGCATCCAGTCATGCGTTCGGAGGGGACATGAACCCGCTTGTACTTTTTCTGCCGGTCTATCGCGCCTCGCGGACGGCCTTCATCCTGGGGCTGGTTCTGCTCGCGGCGATCGACGCGGTGCGCATGAGCTTCGCGGGACAGGTCTCCACCTTTGCCCTCGTGCTGGTCCTGGCGCTGGCCATGGGGTTCTTCGTACTCAGCCTGCACATCAACCGGCTGCGCTATGTCGGGCGCGGCGGCGGGCTGGGCGTGCTGCCGGTTCTCGCCGGCTGGGTCGTCAGCTTCGTTGCGGCCTTCGCTGGCTGGATGGGCGGCTATATGGAAGCCGTGCGCCAGCATCTCGCGGCGAACGGCAATGACACGTCCGACGAGGTTGTGCTGGAAGCGCTGCAGGACCCGGCCTTCCAGCAGGAGATCCAGCGGGCCATGCAGTCCGATCCCGAGCTGGGGATGACGGTGCTCGCCGCCGGGGCCTGGCCGTCCTATTTCGGCTTCTGGCTGGTGATCGCCCTGTTCGCGGTCTGGTTCGCCCTGATGAAGCCGCGCCAGCGGGCAGGCTGAGCGGCGTCAGGCGGTGGCCGCAAGCACCGGGGCCCCGGCCCGCCGGGCTTCGCCGAACGTGTCCAGGAAGGCCAGGTGCAGCGCCGCGTCGAAATCCGCCATCGTCACGCTGTGGCCCAGATCGGCCAGGCTGGTGACGCCGTAGCGCGGATCGGAAATGCCGCAGGGCGTGATGCCGGAAAAATGGGTGAGGTCCGGATCGACATTGAAGGCGATGCCGTGAAAGGACACCCAGCGGCGCAGGCGCACGCCGATCGCCGCGATCTTGTCCTCGCGGCCGCCGCCGCGATCGACCCACACGCCGACCCGGCCCTCGCGCGGGCCGGCCTCCACGCCGAACTGCGCCGCGGCACGGATCAGCCAGGTCTCCAGGTTCTGGATGAAGGCGCGCACATCGCGGCCGCGCCGGGTGAGGTCGAGCATGATGTAGGCGACCCGCTGGCCGGGGCCGTGATAGGTATATTCCCCGCCGCGCCCGGTCTCGTGCACCGGGAAGCGGTCGGGCACGAGCAGGTCCTCGCGCTTCGCGCTGGTGCCGGCTGTATAGAGCGGCGCGTGTTCGAGCAGCCAGACCAGCTCGTTCGCCGCGCCATCGGCGATCGCCGCGGCGCGCGCTTCCATGAAGGCCAGCGCGTCGGGGTAGGGGACATGGCCCGTGGACACGGCCCAGTCGACCGGCGGTATTGGCTTATCCATTTTTCTTAACGCTCGTGAAACCGGATCGCCCCAAACATCGTTCCCGAAACCGCGAACCGCAAGTGCAGGAGCTCACCCGTGAGTCAGGTCGGATCCGTCAATGTCGAAATCTCGGTCCTTCTGGGCCGCTCGCAAATGCCGATCCAGCAATTCCTGCGCATGGGCCGGGGTGCGGTGATTCCCCTGGATACTGGCGAGGACGACCAGGTCTGGATTCTTGCCAACAATCATCCCATCGCCCGCGGCGATGTGATCATCCAGGGCGACCGCGTCGCGGTCTCCATCACGGAAGCCGCCGACGCCAACGAATTCTTCGCTGCTGCATAAAGCGTTGCAGAACACTCTTCACAAGGCGCGGCGATGTTGCTATCTCCCGCGCCTCCATGACGTGCGGTCGTGGCGGAATTGGTAGACGCGCAGCGTTGAGGTCGCTGTGGGGTAAAACCCGTGGAAGTTCGAGTCTTCTCGACCGCACCATCCTACGCTCGCTGGCGCGAGCTTCGGCTAGGCAAGCCTCATCATTTTCTCGAGCGTAGGATGTCCCGCCGAAGCCTTGGCGTAGGCGGACCGTCAGCGACACGCTCGCCCTCCGGGCTAAGCGGGACAAGCCCTGACATCGGCGCGAAGCAGAATGCCCTCCGAAGCCTTGGGCTGGAGGGGGTCAGGACATCCCGACATCGCTGTGAAACGGAATGCTTTCCGGAGGGTGTTTCGGGCCGGGGGATGCCACCGGCCGCGGGATCAGTTCGCGGCCATGCCTTCATTCTCGGCACGGTCGAGGCCATCGCGGTCCGTTGCGAGCGCGGCTGCGAGCTCTGACGGCACGATTTCGATAAAGCGCGGCAAGCCAAGCCGGCCATGGCGCGTGCGCGCGATCATGGTCGTGCAGACCCGGCGGAAGGCCTGAAACGACGGGCTGGACATCGATTCGTCCTGGGCCTCGATCGTGTAGGCGCCGGCCGGCCATTCGCCGTCGATACTGTCGAGATGGAACGGGCTTCTGAAGGAAACCTGCGTCTTGGAAATGCGGATCGTCACGATAGGCCTCGTTCGATATGTCTGAAGCGGCAGGATGCGCGGCGAGCGGGCGTCTTCGGTCGCCGCGCAGCCGTGAGCCTAGCCTTGGCTGGACTTGGTGCCCGGTGCGGCCGGCTTCACCTCGTGGGTGCCGGCTTTTTCCTGCGGCGCCTGGGAGGGCTTCATCGGGTTTTGTTTGAACTTCGGCTTTTCGTGTTTATTATCGGTCATAATATTGCCTTTCTGGCTATTCGGAAGTTAATCCGAATGCAAACAATATTACAATTATCGAAAAATGCAATTAAATAAAAAGAAATGTGTTTTGTGCCGCGCAGCTGCCTTGACTTGTTCGTGCCGGTCTTGTGGCCCCGCATATCGGCCGGTCCGGGGGGCCGGCTGGACGCGGCCGGGCGCATAAACAGTCTGCAAATTTCCGCATTTGCGCCCACGCCCGGTCTCGATTTCGCACCGTTCCGGCCCTAGGGTGGAAACCATGGCGACACGATAAGGAGGAGCAGATGGGCGACGCCGCACTCGAAGACGAACTCCTTGTCGATTCGCCCGCCCTGGCGGACACGGATCCGGAATTCGTCGGCAATCTCAGACAGGCCATTTCGGACGGCGACGGCGAGGCGATCCGGCGCATGCTGGCCCCGCTCCACGCGGCCGATATCGCCGACGTGCTCGAACAGCTCACCGCCGGCCAGCAGGAAGGCGTCGCCACGCTGGCGCCGGACATCTTCACCGGCGAGGTGCTGGCCGAGATCGAGCCCGACAACCGTGTCGTGGTGATGGCCTATCTGGATCCCTCGCATCTGGCTGCGGCGATCCAGGAGCTCGATTCGGACGATGCCACCGAGGTTGTCGAGGAACTCGACGAGGAAACCCGGGCTGCCGTCCTCGCGGAAATCTCCGAGATCGATCGCGAGGCGGTCGAGCAGAGCCTGGCCTTCGAGGACGAGACGGCCGGCCGTCTCATGCAGCGCGAATTCGTGGCGGCGCCGGAGTTCTGGTCGGTCGGCCACGCGCTCGATCACATGCGGGCCTCCGACGGCGACCTGCCGGACAAGTTCCACGACCTTTTCGTCATCGATACCGGGTTCCGGCCGGTCGGCGAGATTCCGGTCTGCCGCCTGCTGAGCGCACGGCGGGATGTGGCCTTGTCCGACCTGATGGAGACGCCGCGCATCCTGGTCGCCCCGGAGACCGACCAGGAAGAGGTCGCCTACCTGTTCCAGAAATACCACCTGGTCTCTGCGCCCGTGGTCGACAGTGCCGGCCGGCTGACCGGCATGCTGACGCTGGACGACATCGTCCACGTCATCCAGGACGAGAACAAGGAAGACCTGCTGGCCCTGGCCGGCGTCAACGAGGCGGGCCTGGCCGACACGGTCTACCGCTCCGTGCGGTCTCGGGCGCCTTGGCTGCTGGTCAACCTGGCCACGGCGGTGCTCGCCTCGGGCGTGATCGCCCTGTTCGAGGGCGCGATCTCGCAGATCGTGGCGCTGGCCGTGCTGATGCCGATCGTGGCCTCCATGGGCGGCAATGCGGGTACCCAGTCGCTCGCGGTTGCCGTGCGGTCGATTGCCGAGCGCGACCTGACGGCGGCCAACGCCCTGCGGGTGATCTGGCGCGAACTGGCGACGGGCACGGTCAACGGGATCATTTTCGCGGTGGTCATGGGACTGGTGACGATGCTGTGGTTCCAGAATGTGCAGCTGGCCGGCGTGATCGCCCTGGCCATGGTGCTCAACCTGGCCTGTGCCGGTCTGTCGGGCATTCTCATCCCGCTCGGTCTGGTGCGTGCCGGTGCCGACCCGGCCGTGGCCTCCTCGGTTTTCGTGACCACGGTGACCGACGTGGTGGGCTTTCTGGCTTTCCTGGGACTGGCGACGCTGGTCCTCTTGTGATGATATCAGTGCGGGCGCGGCGGATGCGCCCTGGCGAGTGGAATGGTGACATCGTGCGTTTCTTGATGGGTCTCTTTGCGCTGTTTCTGGCACCGGTTCCGGCTGTTTCGGCCCAGGAAGCCGGCAGCGCCGGCGGCTGGGAGGCGGCCGCTCGGCTGGACGCGCCGCGGGCCGGGCTGGCCGTGAGCGTCTACGACAATCGCGTCTTCGCCGCCGGCGGCTCGGGCCTGACCGTGCCGCGCAGCGAATTCGAGAGCTATGATCCCGAATACGACCGCTGGTTCCCGGAAACCCCGCTGCCGCGGGGGCTGGAACAGTTCGGCCTCGCCGAAGCGGGCGGACGGCTCTATGCCGCCGGCGGCTATGCGGCCGACGAGACCGGCTCGGTCGGCCCCGGTGCGGAGGTCTGGTCCTTCTCGGTTGAGGGCAATATCTGGCAGAGCGAGGTGGCGATGCCCGCGCCGAAGGCGGATTTCGCCTTGGTCGGCGTGGACGGGCAGCTCTACGCCATCGGCGGGCTGCGCGATGACGGGACTGTCTTCGTCTTCGATCCGGACGCGGGCGAGTGGTCGACCCTGGACGCGCCGGCCGGCGTGACGCGCCGCTCGGCGGCGGCGGTCGTGCTGGACGGCAAGGTCCATGTGCTCGGCGGGATCGGCGAGAACGACACTCTGAACCGGCATGACGTGTTCGACCCGCAGACCGGAAACTGGACGACGGGTCCGGCGCTTCCCGAACCGCGCTCCGGCGTGGCGGCAGCGGTGCTGGACGGCCGGGTCCACGTGTTCGGCGGCCGCGCCGCGGACGGACGCACCACCTTGCAGACGCACCTGTCCTGGGCACCGGGCGAGACGGGCTGGCGCGAGGAGGCGCCGCTGCCTTCGCCGCGCACGGGCGCGGACGCGGCCGTTCTGGACGGCGCCATCTTCCTGGTCGGCGGCGGTTCGGGCGGCGGTTTCTTCGCGCCCTTCACCGCGCTGGGCACGACGGATGTTTTCCGCGACGATGGGGAATAGGCCCGCGGCGCCCCGCTTGCAGGGGGAGGTTGAGAGCCTGGGCAATGTGTCGAAACGGTACACGATGAAACCGCGATTGAAATCCTCTCCGGCCGCGCGCGAACTCGTCAAGCGGTTCGAGCCCTTCCGTGAAACCGCGATCCGCGGTGCGGACGGTCGCTGGGTCGTGGGCTATGGCCATCGCGCCGCGGCGCGCGGCGGTATCAAGGTCTCCGAGGAAGAGGCCTCGTTGCTGCTGATCTACGACATGATGAAGGCCGAGACGGCGATCGACGACATTGCCGACATCCCGCTCTCGCGCGGCCAGCGGGACGCGCTGGTCTCCTTCGTTCATGATATCGGGCAGGATGCCTTCCGCAATTCCGATGTGGCGCGCTTTCTCTACGAGGGGCGGCTGGATGCGGCCGGCGAAGCGCTGGCCGCCCATGGTGACGGCACCAATCCGCGCCGCGAAGCGGAAAGCCGCATGTTCCTGGACGCCATGGTCCCCGCAAAGGCGGAGCGCCCGTCCGTGGAACTGGTGATCAAGGTCGAACATCCCAAGGAATCCCGGGTTCTGGAGGGCGCCGTGCCCGGCGGCGCGGGCGAGCCCGTCGAGGACTACGCACCGCCGCCTCCGCCGCCCATGCCCGACCGCCGGATCACCAGCCGCGCCGAGGCCGAGGCCGAGATCGCCCGCATCCTGGCGACGGTCGAGGCCATGCCGATCGAGGAACTCCAGCCGCCCGCGGCCGACCGTGCGATAGCGCCGGTGGAAAGCGCCGTCTCCGACATGACCGACGAACCGGTCGAAGCCGAGTACGAGACGGTCGCCGAGGAACCGGACGTGCCGGACACGCCGGACGACGACGCTGCACCGGACGGGGCTGTACCGGACGGGGCCGAGGCCGAGGTGGCGGCGCGCATGAGCGAGGAGCTCGAGGCGGCTGAAGCGGCTGCGCCGGCGCCGGTCATGCCGGCTGCGGACTTTTCCCTGCCGGCCGGCACCGAGCTGGGATTCGCGCTGACCCATTTGCCCGTTCCGGATACGCCGGAGGCTTCCGTCGGCGAGGCCGAGGCGGACCGGACAGACGGCGCTGACGCGGTCGCGGAACTGCCCGCGACGGTGGAGCTGGGCTATGCTTTCACGGCGGTGATGACGGCCCGGTTCCGTCCGGCTTCCGGTTCGGCCGCGGGCGAGCCGGAGACCGGGACCGAACCGGAGACCGGGGCCGAACCGGAAGCCGATGCGGCGCCGGCCGGCGAGGCGGCCGAAGCGGCTGCCCGGGACACCGTGCCGCACGGCGAAGGGCTCGACCCGGTCGCGCTTTCCGAGGCCGGGCCGGAAACGGCCGTGACCGAGATCGTCGAGCGCGCCGTGGCCGTGGCCGGCCAGGACGCGCCGCCGCCGCATCCCTCCGATACGCCGGCGCAGAGCGCCGGGGCCGTCGGCGAGGTGGAAGCGGAAAAGCACGACACGCCCGAGCCGGAAATCCAGCCCGCCGAGGATCATCTGCTCGACGGCGACGATCCGCTGATGACCGACGCCGGGGCCGAAGACGAGGAAGAGGCCTTCTCGCCGCGCGACCTGGCCGCCGATCTGCCGCCGGAAAGCGAAAAGAAGGCCGACGTAAAGTCCGATGACGGCAGCTGGGGCTATCTGGCGTCGCTGGCGGCCGGCGCCGTGGTGACCGCCTTCGGTGCCGTGATGACCTGGGGCGACTGGGGCCGGATGTGGGAGGCGCGCAGCCTGACCGGCGACGCCTGGGCGCTGATTGCAGGTGTATTCCTCATGCTGGCCGCGGCGTGGTCGCTTGGCTCGGTATGGCTGGGACGGTTGAAAAATAATCGGCGTAACACCGCCGATGCCGGGTAAAGTTTTTCACCGCATCTACGCCTAAATCTTGACCGGTCCGGCGCGCGTGATACATCGCGCAGCATGATACCGAACCAGTACCCCACTCTCGACTTCCAGCTGGGCGACACCGCGGACATGATCCGCGACACCGTCCGTTCCTTCGCCTCCGACGAGATCGCGCCGCGCGCGGCCGAGATCGACGAGACCGACGTCTTCCCCCACGATCTGTGGAAGAAGATGGGCGATCTGGGTCTGCTCGGCATTACCGTCGAGGAAGAGCAGGGCGGTTCCGGCCTGGGCTATCTCGAGCATGTCGTGGCGATGGAGGAGATCTCCCGCGCCTCGGCCTCGGTGGGACTGAGCTATGGCGCCCATTCCAATCTCTGCGTCAATCAGCTGCGCCGCTGGGGCAATGATGCGCAGAAGACGAAATACCTGCCCAAGCTGATGTCCGGCGACCATGTCGGCTCGCTGGCCATGTCCGAGCCGGGCGCGGGGTCCGACGTCGTCTCCATGCGCCTGAAGGCCGAAAAGAAGGGCGACCGCTACGTCCTCAACGGCTCGAAGATGTGGATCACCAACGCGCCGGCCGCCGACACGCTGATCGTCTATGCCAAGACCGATGCGGATGCCGGCTCGCGCGGGATTTCCGCCTTCATCATCGAGAAGGGCATGAAGGGCTTCTCCGTTGCCCAGAAGCTCGACAAGCTGGGCATGCGCGGCTCGGAAACCGGCGAGCTGGTGTTCGAGGACTGCGAGGTCCCCGAGGAGAACATCATGGGCCCGCTCAATGGCGGTGTGGAAGTGCTCATGTCGGGTCTGGACTATGAGCGCGCCGTGCTGTCCTCCGGCCCGGTCGGCATCATGCAGGCCTGCATGGACGTGGTGATGCCCTATATCCGCGAGCGCAAGCAGTTCGGCCGCTCGATCGGCGAATTCCAGCTGGTGCAGGGCAAGCTGGCCGACATGTATGTGCGCATAAATGCCACGCGCGCCTATGTCTATGCCGTCGCCCAGGCCTGCGATCGCGGCCAGACGACGCGCAAGGACGCCGCCGGCGCCATCCTCTACGCCGCCGAGAACGCCACCCAGATGGCGCTCGACGCGATCCAGCTTTTGGGCGGCAACGGCTATATCAACGAATATCCGACGGGCCGCCTGCTGCGCGACGCCAAGCTCTACGAGATCGGCGCCGGCACGAGCGAGATCCGCCGCTGGCTGATCGGCAGGGAACTGTTCGGCGAGACGGGCTAGGCGTTACGCGTCCGGAGGCCTCCCGGCCGGGTCCCTTGCTGTGCGTGCCGCCAGCCGTGCTAGCATGCGCCGGAATCCCGGGAGGATGACATGAAGACACTGAACGGTGCGGCGCTTGTGCTGGCCCTTGCCCTGGCCGGTTGCGGTGCGGGGGACGAAAATCCGGCCGCGGGCGGCGCCGCCGGCGATGCGCCGCGTGTCATTGACGGCCGGTGGGGCATCACCGCCGCGGCCTGCAGCCCCGAAAACGGCATGCGTGACGGCGTCGTCGAGATTTCCGGGGGCCAGATCCGGGTCGGCATGGATACCTGCGACATCGCGACGGCCGAGCCGCTCGAGGGCAATGCCTGGCGCCTCTCGGCGCAATGCGCCTCCGGCGAGGGCGGCGATCCCTACGATGTCCGCTATGTCGCGGCCGGCACGCCGAACGGCGATCTGCGCTGGACCGACGAGGCGAGAGACCGGACCGAGACCTATGTGAACTGTGCGACGGCCGCGGACGGCGGATAGTTCCGCCGCGCCCCCGGGTGGCGCCTGCAAGCGCGGCGTGTGTTACCCTGCCCCGTCACCGGACGTTCGGGAGTGAGG
This sequence comes from Pseudomonadota bacterium, assembly GCA_034659015.1. Classification (GTDB taxonomy): domain Bacteria; phylum Pseudomonadota; class Alphaproteobacteria; order Caulobacterales; family Maricaulaceae; genus Maricaulis. Next base: position 352,865 of record JAYEGL010000002.1, read on the forward strand.
CATGACCGGTCTGTTCAAATTCATCGGCGATATTCTCAAACCCCTGCTCACCCTGCTGGTCACGGTGATCGGGGCGGGCTTTGTCGTGTCCGTGCTGTCGATCCGGGCCGATGCGGCGATCGAGGACCGCCTGCCGGCCTGGGAGCGCCTCGATCCCGCCAAGAATGCGGTTCGCGACTGGCTGGGGCTGGCCGAAGAGGACGAACCATCCTGGTGGCAGTTCTGGCGCGACTGAAGCGTTTCAGGCTTTCGGGACCGGCAGGCCGAGCCGGGCGCGCATCTCGTCATTGATGCCCGCCAGCATGCCCTGGGCCGCCTCGTAGCCAGCCTCCATCACCTCGTCGAAGCGGCCCCACTCGCGGATATCGACCGGCGTGTCGGGCAGGATCAGCAGGTCGGCGGCCTCGCGCCCGATATCGCGATGGTCGGCCACGCCGACCGTGGCGGCGCGCATCAGCAGCGATGTAATGGGCGGCAGCGACTTGAAGCCGTGCCGGCGCACCCAGCCGAAAAAGCTCGGCGGGTCGATGAAATCGTCGGGGTTGAGACCCTGGGCGCGCGTGACGTCCACGCCGACGACGGGGCCGCGGTGGAAGGCGCGCATCTCGCGGGCCGGGAAGTTGGTGAAGACCGCGCCGTCGACCAGGATCTGGCCGTGCAGCACGACCGGCGGCAGCAGGCCGGGAATGGCGATCGAGGCGCGCAGCGCATCGCGCAGCCGGCCCGTACGGTGCACATGCGGGCGGCCCGAGGCCAGGTTGGAGGAGAGGCAGAAGAAGGGGCGCACCATTTCCGCGATCTCGACATCGCCGAAATGCTCCTTCAGCCGCCGGTCGACCTTCGCGCCCTTGGCCATCGAGACGACGGGCAATTGCCAGTCGTCCAGCGGATTGGAGTCGACGAAGGCCTTGCGGATCCGCCATTCCAGCTCGTCGTCGTCCCAGTCCAGTGCGATTCCGGCCGCGACGATCGCGCCCATCGAGGCACCGCCGACGAAGTCGAAGGGCACGCCGGCCTCGCGCAGGGCGCGGATCGCGCCGAGATGGGCATAGGCGCGTGCACCGCCGCCGGAGACGACCAGTCCGACCGACTTGCCCGCCAGCGTGCGCGCCAGGCGGGCCGTGTCGGCGGTGTGCTCGTTCTGGCGCCAGTGGAAGACGCGGGCGGCATCGGAGGCGTCGGCCCATTCCTGGGGCCGCGAGGCGGCCGTGACGCCGCCGGGATGCAGCAAGATGACGTCGAGGAGTTTCAGCCGCATGGCGGGCGAGGGGTCGTCAGGCAATAACGGTGTGGAAGGCCGCGCATCGGCCCGCGCGAACAGCCAGACCCGGTCGGCCCGGCCCATGGCCCGGCGCGACCAGGCGGGATCGGCAAACCGCGCCACCTGCAGCACGATGTCGTGCTCGTGTTCCAGCTTGTCGAGCTTGGCGGCACTCCAGTCGGAACAGCGGTCGTCGGCGATGGCGCAGCTCGTGCCGATCGCCTCCAGCGCGGTTTTGAGTTCCTCGGCGCGATAGTTCAGATCGATCGTCGGCGACGTCGCGATCATGGCGAAGACGCGCGGTTCCGAGCCGGCGGCCCGGGCCGGGCCGCGCAGGCGCGCCAGCATCATCCGCGACAGTTCGCGCATCAGGCTGGCATGCTTGGAGGTGAGGCGTTCGAAACTGGCCTTGGGCAGGCGTACCAGCTCGCTGTCGCGCAGGGCGTAGACGCTGGCCGAGTGCGGCGTCTCGTCGAGCAGCGACATTTCCCCCACCGGCTCGCCGGCGCGGATATAGCCGATCAGGTCCGGCCGGCCGAGCGCGCCGTCCCGGAAGGCGGCCAGGGCGCCCGAGCGCACCAGATAGAAAGCGTCGGCATCGTCGCCTTCCCGGAAGAGCAGCTTGCCCGCAGGCAGGCAGAACCATTCCACCTCGTGCTCGACGGCGTCGAGCACCGATTTCTCGATGCGGTTGAGAAAGGGCAGGAAGGAGAGGTTGAGAGGCATTGCTCGCCGGAAGGGGTGACTCGGACAGTCACCACTCTAGGGGCGGTGCGAAGCGATATGAAGGGGGATGCGCGGCCTGCCGGCCGGCGCCGTGCTGTCAGAAACGGCGGCGCAGCACGAGATGGCCCACCGGACGCACCGAGCGTGACTGGTTTTCGCCGATCGCTTCGGCGTCGATGCGGTCCAGATCCTCCAGCAGGGGTATGCGTTCGCCGGTTTCCGGGTCGAACAGGACCATGCGGTCCTCACCGCCATCCTGGAAATAGGCGCCGCCTTCCACGGTGAGGCTCCAGTCGTCGATCGTGCGCACGGTGACACCGGCGCCGAAATAGCGCGTCAGTTCCTCGATCTGGCTGGGACTGGCGGTTTCGGCGAGCTCGGCGTGCGGAAAGATATCGGCCGGCTGGCCGTTGTGGCGCATCCAGGCCGGGAAACGGGCCCGGTCATTGGGCGCGACCGTACCGGCGGAGAGATAGAACTCGTCACCGAACGGGTAGAAATCGATCTGGCTGGCGATGGCGGAGATCTCGCGATCCTCCGAGGCCGTGCCGCTGCCGATCACGACGGGCGTTCCCGAGGCGGATTCCGCGGTGACGCGCCAGCGCACGGCACCGGCGTTTTCCGCACTGGCGGGCGCGGTCAGCCAGGCTTCGGAATCGAGCGTGGTCTGCGCCAGGGAAGGGGCGCAGATCATGGCTGCAAGGCCAATGGAAACAACAATTTGCCTACGCAACGTCACCTCCCGCGAACGATCCGCCAACGGCCAGGCCCGGCGGTCTTTTCCGCCTTCAAGCCTGCGAGCGAGGGCTGAATCACTCGTTAACCCGGCCCCGCGCTCATTCTTCATTCGCCCCGCCTCCGCCATAACCTGTCCCGGCGGACGCATGTTCCCAGATTGCCGGAGAAGTGTGACGGGGCCAAGGCAATCCGTACCAACAACGTGGGAAACCCGATTGCGTTCCTAAGAAAGCAATAACTTCGTGCTTTTGGCGTGTCCCGGGGCCCCGCATTGCGGTGCGGTCGCAGGGCGCCGAATCCGGCCTGCCGCCGCGGGGCTGTCTCCGGCTTCGGCGCGGCCAAAATCGCGTGGTCGAGCACGGTCTTGTCTCCTGAACCTGATGACGGGGAAGATGCGTGCCGAACCCGGTTCGGATGCAGCAACAATTGCGCTTCGGCCCGGTCACGGGTTAAGCAGCGGGCAAGAGAGATCAAATCAGGCCCCCTTGACCATGACCCAGATCGTTTCCGCCATCGACACGCAATCCGACGCCTTTCGCGAAAACGCCGACGCCATGGACGCGCTGATCGCGGATTTGCGCGAAAAGACCGCCGAGGCGGCCAGGGGCGGATCCGAACGCTCGCGCGAGCGCCATGTCTCGCGCGGCAAGCTCTTGCCCCGCGACCGGGTCGAGCAATTGCTCGACCCCGGCTCGCCCTTCCTGGAGATCGGCGCGCTGGCCGCCAACGGCATGTATGAGGGCAATGTCCACGGTGCCGGCATGATCGCCGGTATCGGCCGTGTCTCGGGCCGCGAGGTGATGGTCGTGTGCAACGATCCCACCATCAAGGGCGGCGCCTATTATCCCATGACGGTGAAAAAGCACCTGCGCGCCCAGGAAATCGCGATGCAGAACCGTCTGCCCTGCGTCTATCTGGTCGACAGTGGCGGCGCGAACCTGCCGCACCAGGCCGATGTCTTCCCCGACCGCGACCATTTCGGCCGCATCTTCTTCAACCAGGCCAACATGTCCGCCGAGGGCATCCCCCAGATCGCCGTGGTGATGGGCTCGTGCACGGCGGGCGGCGCCTATGTGCCGGCCATGTCCGACGAGACGGTGATCGTGCGCAAGCAGGGCACGATCTTCCTGGGCGGTCCGCCCCTGGTGAAGGCGGCGACGGGCGAGGTGATCTCGGCCGAGGATCTGGGCGGGGCCGATGTGCACGCCCGCGTGTCCGGCGTGGCCGACCATTATGCCGCCAATGACGAGCACGCCCTGCACACGGCGCGCCGTATCGTGGGCACGCTGAACGGGGTCAAGCGCGTCGATCTCGACCTCGCCGAACCGCGCGAGCCGAAATACGATCCGGCCGAGCTGGGCGGCATCATTCCGACCGATACGCGCGCGCCCTACGATGTGCGCGAGGTGATCGCGCGGATCGTTGACGGGTCCGAATTCGACGAGTTCAAGAAACTTTACGGCGAGACGCTGGTGACGGGTTTCGCCCGGCTCTACGGCATGCCGGTCGGCATCATCGCCAATAACGGTATTCTCTTCTCCGAGAGCGCCCAGAAGGGCGCCCACTTCATCGAGCTGTGCGCCCAGCGCGGTATCCCGCTGGTCTTCCTGCAGAATATCACCGGCTTCATGGTCGGCTCGAAATACGAGGCCGGCGGCATCGCCAAGGACGGCGCCAAGCTCGTCACGGCCGTGTCGACCTTCAAGGGGCCGAAATTCACCGTCATCATCGGCGGCTCCTACGGGGCGGGTAATTACGGCATGTGCGGGCGCGCCTATTCCCCGCGCTTCCTCTTCATGTGGCCCAATGCGCGGATTTCCGTGATGGGCGGCGAACAGGCGGCCTCGGTGCTGGCCACGGTCAAGCGCGACGCCATGGAGGCGCGCGGCGAGGACTGGTCGGCCGAGGACGAGGCGGCCTTCAAGGACCCCATCCGCGAGGGCTACGAGACGGAGGGGCATCCCTATTTCTCCACGGCCCGGATGTGGGATGACGGCATCATCGCGCCGGCCGACACGCGCCGCGTACTCGGCCTGTCGCTCTCGGCGGCGCTGAACGCGCCGATCGAGAAGACGAAGTTCGGCGTGTTCCGGATGTAGATTTTCCGCCTGCGGCGCCGTGACACGCGACTTGGCACCGGTATCCGGTGTATGAAGACCGCACAAGGAGTGCGGTCATGACCCGATCCGTCTGCATCATCAACGGCCATCCGGACGCCTCGTCCGAGCATTTCGTGCCGGCGCTGGCCGATGCCTATGAGCGCGGTGCGCGTGCGGCCGGTCACGAGGTCAGCCGCATCGATGTCGGCACCCTGCCGGTCGGCTTCCTGCACAATCAGGGCGAATTCGACTTGCCGCCGGACATGGAGATCGTCGGCGAGCGCGGCAAGCTGGCGGCCGCCGACCACCTGGTCCTGATCTTCCCGCTCTGGATGGGCTGCATGCCGGCCCGGCTCAAGGCCTTCATGGAACAGCTCGCGCGCAACGGCTTCTTCATCGAGGCTGTCGGCGATGGGGCCGGCTGGCCGGCCCAGAAGATGAAGGGCAAGTCGGCGCGGGTCATCGTGACCATGGGGATGCCGGGGCTGGCCTATCGCGTCATGTTCGGCGCGCACAGCCTGAAGGGGCTGGAAAAGAGCATTCTGCGCATTTCCGGCTTCAAACCGGTGCGCCACACCATTCTCGGCGGGGTCGAGGCGGCGGGTGTCGCCGGTCGCGCGAAAATGCTGCGCAAGGTGGAAAAACTGGGGCAGCAGGCGCTTTAACGCGCTGGAATACCCGAAAATTCAAAGAGTTGTTCGGCGCCGCCGCATGGTTTCTCCGTGACAAAGTCTTAATCCCCGTTAATAATGCCTCCTGTGAGCTCGCGAACGCAGGCGCGTGCAGGGGGGAGTATTGTCGATGATCGAGTCGGTTCTGGAAGTCGCGCGGGAAGGATTCGCCGAGGTGAATGCGGTCCTCGGACTGCTGGTGGCTGTGGTCGCGGCGCTGATGATGACCTCCTGGGCGCGGCTGCCCTTCATCGCGGTCGGGGCCGCACTGGCGCATATCGTGCTGGAAACCCTGGCGCCGGTGATCGCGGAAACGGGCGGTTTTGAACTGCCCGATCTGTTGCAACCGCATTTCTGGCGTTATGCCGGTGTGCTCTTCGTCGGCTATCTGATCGTGGTGGCAATCCTGTTTGCGATCAAAAGGCTAGTGTTCAAGAAGTAGGCGACTCGCTTGTGAGGAGAACGGGCTTCCCTCGCACGGCGTTTCGAAACAACGTTAACGGATGGCCTCATCTTGGGGTAAGGTGGGCGCCAGCGTTCAGTTGCGGAAGGGGACCGCGTAATGGAATTTCTCGACCAGATCATGGGCTACATCCAGCCCGCCATCGACTTTTTCATGCCGGGGCTGATTGCCTACGCCGGTGACGGGGTGAGCTCCGTCAACTGGATGTCGCTGGGGATCCAGCTCGGTGTGATCGCCCTGGTGCTGGCCCTCCTGATGCGGGAATTCGGCGCCATCCTGATCTTCACCGTGGTGGGCGTGATCATCCACGTCATCGTCGACATCGTGATGCCCATGGTGCGCGGCGGCGGATCCGGCGGCTTCGACTTCAACGCCTTCGTCCAGCAATTCACCCAGACCGACTACCTGCTCTATCTGGGCGCGCTGGCGATCGGCTACTTCATCGCCATCGTGGTGCTCAGCCTGATCAAGGGGCTGATCTTCCGCGGCGACTGATTTGCGATCAGGTCTTCGAACCCGATCTACTGGGGCCGCCGGGTAACCGGCGGCCCTTTTTCATGTTCCACGCTCCATCCTGCCCCTTGATGGGGCAGGGGGACCGCGCCGCAGGCGTGGTGGATGGGGTGGGGGCGAGGTGTCCGCCCGTTGCGCAGCGTATCCGCGCCCACCGGGGTTCACCCCTTCCGGCCCGAGGCTTCGCCTCGGCCCACCTTCCCCATCAAGGGGAAGGGTGCGTTGTGCTTTTTCATTGTTGTCGCGGCATGCGGGCGCTAAGCCTTGGCCCAGACAATCCTGCCAAGAAGGAGTTTCCCATGTCCGACGCGCCCGTGCTTCTCGATGTCAGCCCGGCCGGTGTGGCGGTGATCACGCTGAACCGTCCCGACAAGCACAACGCCTTCAATGCCGAGGTGATCGCGCGGCTCTCGGATGTGTTCGAGACGCTGCGGGCCAATGAGGACGGGGTGCGCATCGTCTTCCTGCGCGGGGCCGGCAAGAGCTTTTCCGCCGGTGCGGATCTGGAGTGGATGAAGGCGTCGGCCATCTACACCGAGGCCGACAACGAGGAAGACGCCATGGCGCTGGCGACCATGCTGAAGCGTCTTCACGACCTGCCCCAGCTGACCGTGGCCCTGGTGCAGGGTGCGGCCATGGGCGGCGGGGCCGGCCTCTTGGCCGCCTGCGATGTCGGCGTGGTGATGAAGGATGCCCAGATCCGCTTCTCCGAAGTGCGCCTGGGCCTGACCCCGGCGACCATCTCGCCCTATGTGGTCCGCGCCATCGGCCCGAAATGGGCGCGCGCCCTGTTCGCCTCGGGCGAGGGGTTCGACGGCGCCTTCGCCGAGAAGATCGGTCTGGCCCAGTATGCCGTGGATACGATGGAAGAGATGACCGCGATGGAAGAGCATATCGCGAAGCTGGCCTTCTCCGCCGCGCCGGGCGCCGTGCACGATGCCAAGCAATTGGTCGACGATGTGTTCGGCCAGGAGATCAATCACGGGCTTCTGGTCCACACCGCCAAGGCGATCGCCCGCCGCCGCGCCTCCGAGGAGGGTCAGGAAGGTCTCGCCGCCTTCCTGGAACGCCGCAAGCCCGACTGGGCGGAATAGGCCGGAGCCCGGCCTCTGATCCGCCGTCCCGACCCGCGCGCCTTCCTGCATGCCAGGCGCGAAGCGCTGCGGGCCTGGTTCGTGCGCGGGCCGGTCACGCTGGGCGTCTTCGAATTCGTCAGTTTCGGTATCAAGCAGGGCTGGGCCTGCCTGTTCGGCGGGCTGATGCTGGCTCTGCTGATGGGGACCCATCTCTGGTACCCGGCCGATGCTGCGCTGGCGCGCTATGATTTTCTGACGCTGGCCGCGCTGGCCATCCAGGTCGGGTTGATCGCAACCCGGCTGGAAAGCTGGGAGGAGGCGAGGGTGATCGCCGTCTTCCACGTCGTCGGCACGGCGATGGAGATCTTCAAGACATCGGCGGGCAGCTGGGTCTATCCCGAGGAGAGCCTGCTGCGGATTGCCGGCGTGCCGCTGTTCTCCGGCTTCATGTATGCCGCTGTCGGGTCCTATCTGGCCCGGGTCTGGCGCATCTTCGAATTCCGATTCGAGCGCTTTCCGAAGATGTGGCTGCAATATCTTTTGGCTTCAGCGATTTATATCAATTTCTTTGCGCATCACTATATGGTCGATATCCGGATTTTCCTGTTCGCTGCGACGCTGGCCATCTACGGTCCGTGCCTGGTCTGGTTCCGGCCCGACCGGGCGCACCGGCCGATGCCGCTGGCGGTCGGATTTCTCCTGGTTGCGCTTTTCATCTGGTTCGCGGAAAACATCGGCACGTTCGCCCGGGCCTGGTCCTATCCGGGCCAGGAGGTGAGCTGGCACATGGTCTCGCTGGCCAAGCTGGGCTCCTGGTACCTCCTGATGATCATCAGTTTTGTCCTGGTGGCGGCTGTGCAATACCGTCGACACGATCCGCAGAAACCCGGTCCATCCAGGCCCGGGCCACAGAAGAAGGTGCCCTAACATGATCCAGACGCTCCTGATCGCCAATCGCGGCGAGATCGCCTGCCGTGTGATGCGCACCGCCCGGCGCATGGGGATCCGCACCGTGGCCGTCTACTCCGAGGCCGATGCCGAAGCGCCGCATGTGCGCATGGCCGACGAGGCGGTGCTGCTGGGTCCGGCGCCTGCCGCGGAAAGCTATCTGGTGGCGGACAAGATCATCGCAGCGGCGAAGCAGACCGGGGCGGACGCCATCCATCCCGGCTATGGCTTCCTGTCGGAAAACGCGGCCTTTGCCGAGGCCTGTGCGGCCAACGACATCATCTTCGTCGGCCCGCCGGCTCAGGCGATCCGGGCCATGGGGCTGAAGGACCAGGCCAAGGCGCTGATGGAAGAGGCGGGCGTGCCCGTCACGCCGGGCTATCATGGCGACAACCAGGATCCCGAACTGCTGGCCGACGCCGCCGAGACGATCGGTTATCCCGTGCTCATCAAGGCTGTCGCCGGCGGCGGCGGCAAGGGCATGCGCAAGGTCGACCGGGCCGACGACTTCGCCGCGGCGCTGGACAGCTGCAAGCGCGAGGCGTCCAAGAGTTTCGGCGACGACCGGGTGCTGATCGAGAAATTCATCGTCAATCCGCGCCATATCGAGGTCCAGGTCTTCGGCGACAGCCGCGGCCGCGTGGTCCACATGTTCGAGCGCGACTGCTCGCTGCAGCGCCGCCACCAGAAGGTGATCGAGGAGGCTCCCGCGCCGGGCATGACGCCGGGCGTGCGCGCCGCCATGTGTTCCGCCGCCATCAATGCCGCCCGGGCGGTCGATTATGTCGGCGCCGGCACGGTGGAGTTCATCGTCGACGGCTCCGGCCCGCTGCGCGAGGACGGCTTCTTCTTCATGGAGATGAATACCCGCCTGCAGGTGGAACACCCGGTCACGGAAATGGTCACGGGGCTGGATCTGGTCGAGCTGCAGCTCAAGGTCGCCGCGGGCGGTTCCGTGCCCGAGCAGGACGATATCCATCTGGACGGCCATGCCATGGAGGCGCGCCTGTATGCCGAGGACCCGGCGGCGGGTTTCCTGCCGTCGACGGGGCCGCTCGACCGGCTCGATCTGCCGGCCGGGGGCGGTCCGTTGCGTGTCGACACCGGCGTGGAAGAGGGCGGCGAGGTCTCGCTGCATTACGATCCGATGATCGCCAAGCTGATCGCCCATGCGCCGACGCGGCGCGAGGCGGCGCATCGTCTGGCCGGCATGATCGACGATCTTGTCGTCTGGCCGGTGAAGACCAATGCCGGCTTCCTGCGCCGCGCGGCGGTGCATCCGGACTTTCTCGACGAAAAACTCTCCACCGGCTTCATCGAAGAGCGCATCGACGATCTCATACCGGCTGCCGTGCGCCCGGCCGATGCGGCCTTCGCCACGCTCGGCGTGCTCGATCTGCGGCCGCTCCTGGCCGCTTCGCTGGATCCTTTCGAGGCCGGCGATGGCTGGCGTCTGAATGGCGATCCGCACCTGTCCTGCCGCTTCGAGGTCGGCGGCGAGCCGGCCGAGGCCGTGCTGACCATCCGGGGCGACCGGGTCGAGGCGCGGATCGGCGACAATGCGTCGGTTCTCACGGGTCTGGAAGTCGCGGAAACCGCGTCCGGCTACAGTTTCGAGGCGCGCGTGGATGGCGACCGCCTGGTGGCGCATTGCGAGCCGGTCGAGGGGGGCATGCTCGTCGCCTGCCGCGGCCGTATCACCGTGTTCGCCGAGCCGCATCCGGAAGCCCTGGCCGATGCCGCCGAGGCCGGCGGCGTGATCAAGGCGCCGATGCCGGGCAAGGTGCTCGCCGTCAACGTCAAGCCGGGCGACAGCGTGGCCAAGGGCCAGGCCCTGGTCGTGCTGGAAGCCATGAAGATGGAGCACGCCCTCGGCGCGCCGCGCGACGGCGTGATCGCCGAAGTCAGCGTCGAGACCGGCGGCCAGGTCGGCGAGGGCGATGTCCTGGTCACCCTGGCCGACGAGGCCGACGAGGCGGCTTAAAAGGCTTCCCCTGCGAAGCGGGGGAAGTGGCCGAGCCCGGCTTGGCCGGGCAAGGTCGATGGGGGTGAGTCTGCGCGCTACGCGCCGCTTGCGCAGCGCCCCCTCAGTCCGCTTCGCGGACAGCTCCCCCGCAAGCGGGGCGAGCCCTTCGCGCGCCCCCATCATTCCCGCGTCACGCGAAACCGGCATGCTCCTTGCTCCGTGAGGGGCAGATACCGAGGAGCCGGTTCAATGCGCGACACTTTCATGGCCCGTTTTTCGAGCACCTGGTCGGGCGAAGCCCGGCGGAAATTCCGCAAGGAGCCCGTCGTCGTCAGCCATAACTACCACGAGCACCACGCCTTTTCCGACATGGCCCTGGCGGCCCTGATCGAGCGTCACCCGCGCGATCTGATCGATTTCTGCACGATGGGCGAGGACGCGACGGATCACGACAGGTGGCGCGCCGGCGATCCCGGCGCGCTCACCGGCATGGAGCTGCTCGACGCGGTGCGCCTGGGCAAGCTGTGGATCAATCTGCGCCATGCCATGGACATGGACGCGGAATACCGGCCCATCTTCGAGAAGATGCTGGCCGACATGAAGAAGGCCGACCCGTCCTTCAAGCCGCTTCTGGCCGAGGCGGGTATCCTGATCTCCTCGCCGAGCGCACAGGTCTTCCTGCATTCCGACGTGTCCGAGACGATGCTCTGGCACATGCGCGGCGTGAAGCGCTTCCGAACCTATCCGCCGCGCCTGCCCTATCTCAACACGGACGATGTCGAGGGCGTGCTGCACAAGGACAAGACCGAGGATATCGCGTTCGATCCGGCCTGGGACGCGGACGCCTTCACGGTCGATCTGCATCCGGGCATGGCCGCCAACTGGCCGCTGCACGGGCCGCACCGGATCGAGAACCAGTCGGGCATCAATGTTTCGGTGCCCTTCGAGATCTCCACGCCGCAATCGCGCCGGCAGAATGCGATTCTGTTCGCCAATGGCGTGATGCGCCGCAGTTTCGGCCTGACGCCGCGCTCGACCTCCACCCGGGGCATCGGTGCACTGGCCAAGCAGCTGCTGACGGCCATGGTGAAGCTGAAGGTCAGGCTTTTCGGGGATGGCAGCCGCCCGATGCCCAAGAGCGAGCGCACCTTCGACATCGATCCCACGGCGCCGGACGGTTTCGTCGACCGGCAGGCCGCCTGAACGGGAATGTGACAGTGTTTTAATGCGCCGGCGCTGGCGGTCACTGCTATGGCCGTTGCCTTGGGATACTGCCGCCGGAGCTCGTCATGAGAGACCTGTTCGCCGCGTCCGCGATCGTGGTCGCGACCGTTTTCACCTTGCCCGCCCATGCCCAGACAGGGGAGCCGGACGAGCTGTACGCTTTCGAGGCGGCGCTCGACCGGGCCGTGCCCCGGGACAGCGATGAGGACTGGCGCTTCACGCTGACCTTTTCCGGCGCCGAGGGCGAGCTGGTTGCCCGGTTCGACGGCGCGCAGGCCGAGACGGAACGCTGGCAGCTGGTCTCGCCGGCCCAGGCCGATCTGACCGACGAGCAGCGCGAAATCTGGGAGGACATCGTCACGCGGCGTGCCGAGGCGGAGGCCGACGAGGGCGGCCTTTTCTTTAGCCGCGAGGATGCGCGCTACCAGCCCGGCTCGCTCAGCCTGCACCTGCAGGATGCGGACGATGTCACCTACCGTTTCGCCCCGGTCCTCGACGCGGACGATGCGGAGGATGCCGCCTTTGCCGAACACCTCAATGGCGAGATCACGGTCGGCCGGCACGAGCCCGGGGTCCGGCATGTGCGCCTGTGGGCGCCGGAAAGCTTCAAGCCGAATTTCGCCGTCCGCGTAAGCCGTTTCGAGGTGACGCAGGAGTTTGCCGACCTGGAGGGGCTGCCGGCGCCCGTGATGGTGCGCATGCGCCAGGATATTGCCGGCAATGCGGCTTTCCAGTCCTTCGAGGAAAGCTTCGAGATCGGCTTTTCCGAGATCGAATATCTCGGCAACCCGGCGCGCTGATCCGGACGGCGGGCGCGCTTTGACCGCGGGGCTGAGTCGGCCTACCTCTGAACGCATGGTCATGCATCTGGTCAAGCTCTGCGTCGGCATCTCCTCGGTGGAAGAGCTGGAGGCGTCCATGGCGCGCACGGCCGCCTCGCGTCGCGCCGCGGGCGAACCGCCGGTTTCCATACATGTCACCCGCATGACGCCGGCCAGGCGCGACGCGGTCGAGAATGGCGGTTCGCTCTACTGGGTGATCGCCGGTGCCATCCAGTGCCGGTCGGAGATCATCTCGCTGGAAACGATCGATGGCGACGACGGCATACGGCGCTGCGGCATCGTCATGTCGACGGAGGTGATCCGGACAGCCCGCGCACCGCGGCGCCCCTTCCAGGGCTGGCGCTACCTCAAGCCGGAGGATGCGCCGCAGGACCTGCTGGAGGCGGGCAGCGGCGGCGAGGATCTGCCGCCGGATCTGCGCGCCAGGCTTCTGGAAATCGGCGCCTGGTAGAGCCTAGCGCAGATAGCCGCGCCGCGAGAGAATGAGCGTGATGCCGATCAGAAGCGCTTCCAGCGGCAGGATGATATAGCCCGGCCGCCCGGAGAAATACGGGTTGGCCAGCAGGGCAAGCCACATCGCGATGTGCAGGACGGCGCCGACGGCCATGATCGTCAGGGCCACGCGCCGCCGGCGAAACAGGTGGTAGCCGGCACCGGCAACGCAAACCGTCAGAGCCAGGAACAGGCTGCGCGCGGCGACGCCGGCGGACGCGACGATATTGGTGATGTCCAGCCCCAGGATCGGGCCCTGCCAGACATGGAAGCGCACGCCGAGAATCATGCCCAGCCAGATCAGAATATAGCTCGCCAGCAGGGCCCATATCACGCGCGCGATCCGGTAAAGGGTGCGTGATCGCGCCAGGGCTGGAGCGGCATGAGTGGACACGGGCAGGCCTTCGGCTGGAAAGACGAAGGCGCCTTGCTAGACCGCGTCGCGATTGTTGGCAGGTGATAAACTATTCAGGCCGATCCGGGTGCCGGATTTCGAAGAGCGCCGGCCAGAGCTTGCCGGTCACGTAGATCTGCCCCGTGTCGCGGTTCCAGGCGATGCCGTTGGCCACAGCGTCGCGGCTGCGCGCCAGCCCGTCCGGCACGAGATCTGACAGGTCGATCAGGCCCGTGACTTCGCCGTTGTCCGGATCGATGCGCACGATCATTGCCGACTGCCAGACATTGGCCCAGATCTCGCCATCGACCCATTCCAGCTCGTTGAGCCGGCGCACCGGGCGTCCGCCGAGCGTGACGTCGATCGTGCCGGCCGGGGAAAAGTCCTGCGGGTCGATACGGCGCAGGCGCGCCGTGCCGTCGGAGACGATCAGGTGGGTGCCGTCATGGGTGAGGCCCCAGCCTTCGCCCGCGTAGGAAAACGTGCCGATGCGCTCGAAACTCTCCGCATCGAAGACGAAACCGGTCTGGGACAGCCAGGACAGCATGTAGATCCGGTCGCCCAGCCGGACCGAGCCTTCGCCGAAATAGGGCGGTTCGATCGCGGCCTGCTGCAGCACATTGCCGGTTTCCAGTTCGACCCGGCGCAGGCCGGAGGTCCCGACCTGGCCCGTGCTCTCGAACAGCTCGCCGTCATGGATGAAAAGGCCCTGGGTGAAGGCGCCGGTATCATGGGGGTAGGTGGCGACCACCTCCGCTGCATCGCGCGAGAGCGGTGTCTGGGCGAAGCCTTGCGCGGGCAGAAGGGCCAGCGCCGCACAGGCTAAAAGCAGACGAAAAGACATGGTTTCCCCCGGTAACCGATCCGATGCTGCAGCAGCTTACGGGCAAATCGGGCGCTAGGAAGGCGCCCGGGCCGCCATATTGTCGATCAGCCGGGTCGAACCCAGCCGCACCGCAGCCAGAACGCGGGCATTCCGGTCGATCGGGCCGTCGTCCAGCGGGGCGAGGCTTGCCGCACAACGCGCCTCGACATAGTCGACGGCGTCGAACGTCTTCCGGGCTGTCTCCAGCGCGGCCTGCTGCGCCGCGGCACAGGGCGTTCCGGCGGACAGGGCGGCTGCGAATTCCGCCAGGATGACGTTGAGCCGGCCGGCGCGCTCACGCTCGGCCGGCGACAGGTAGACATTGCGTGAGGACAGGGCGAGCCCGTCGGCCTCGCGGGCGGTCTCGCCGCCGACGATGTCGACGGGAAAATCGAGATCCTTCACCAGCTGCCGGATCACCAGGAGCTGCTGGTAGTCCTTCTCGCCGAAGACGGCCATGTCCGGACGGACCTGGTTGAACAGTTTGGCGACCACGGTGGCGACACCGTCGAAGAAATGCGGCCGCGCCTCGCTCTCCAGGCCCAGCGCCGGGCCTTTCAGGCTGACGCTGGCGGAATAGCCCTCCGGATACATCACCGCGTCGCTGGGCAGGTAGATCAGGTCGCAGCGCGCGTCCGTCAGCTTTTCCGCATCCTCCATCATCGTGCGCGGATAGGCGTCCAGATCCTCGCCCTCGGCGAATTGCCTGGGATTGACAAACACGCTGGCCACCACACGATCGCAATGGGCCTTGGCCAGGCGGACCAGCGATATATGTCCGTCGTGAAGCGCGCCCATGGTCGGCACGAAGCCGACGCTCAGGCGGTCGTCGCGCCAGGAGCGGACGCGCGCGCGCAGGGCCGAAACCGTGTTGGCGTGGGGGATTTGGAGGTTGAGCATGGTTGTTCCGCAAGACAGGGCTGCCGGGGAGATATCATAAGCCATGACACAGGCAAGCGAGCCGACTCGCTCTAGATACAATGCCATGAAAATTCTGCCAGCCATTCTGCTCGCCGCGGCTGCGAGTGCCTGTGCCACGACCGGGACGCAGCCCCGTGCCGATGCGCCCGTCGAGGCCGCCGTGGCCGACACCCAGCCCGCCCGCCTGGCCGATGCGACCGCGCGCGAACTGGCGCATCTCGCCCGGTTCGAGCCGGAAACGCTCGACCGGGTCTATCCGGAATTGCGGGCGCTGGCCGCTGCCCTGGTCGGCGTCGATGGCGCGATGACGGGGGACGGTCCGGCGCTTCCGCCGGAGCCGGCGGCCGGGGCGGTGCACGCGCTGCCCGATGCGCCGGACATGAGCGGCGGGGCCAGCCTGATGCATGCCGTCCACCTCGCCTCCTATCGCCGCGAGGAGACTGCCCGGCGCGGCTGGCTCGAGCTCAAGGCCGGCTATCCGGTGCTGGCTGATCTGGACGCGCGTCTCGAACTCGCCCATATCCCGGGGCAGGGCGATTTCCTGCGTCTCAAGGCCGGGCCCTTCGACAGCGGTGCCGCGGCGCTGGAGGCGTGCGGGGCGCTGCGCCCGTCTGGCCAGTATTGCCAGGCGACCGATTTCACCGGCCGGACGCTGGGCGATCCGGCGGCGGAAACGGGCGGGTGAGCGCGCGGGTCGCCGCTACGGGCAACCGTGGCCCGGATCCCGTAGGGGGTGCCGGTCCGCGGAGGGGAATTGGGTAGTCATGACGAAACATCCGGCCTTCCGTCTGCCGTCGCGCCCGCTCGGACGCGTCCGCGAGGGCGTGAGCGAGGCCCATGTCATCGTGGTGGGCAATGAAAAGGGCGGTGCGGGAAAATCCACCGTCGCCATGCATCTGGCCGTGGCGCTGATGCGCATGGGCAAGACGGTCGGGGCCATGGATCTCGACCTGCGCCAGCGCACCTTCGGCCGCTATCTGGGCAATCGCGAGCAATGGTGCGAGAAGCACGGGCTGGGCCTGCCCCGGCCGGTGGAGATTGCCCTGGCGCCATCGACCAAGCGCGATCTCGACCTGGTCGAGCAGGAGGAGACCGACCGTTTCTCCGCCGCGCTGAGCGACCTGAAAACCCAGTGCGACTTCATCGTTATCGATGCGCCCGGCGCGGACACGCATTATTCGCGGCTGGCCCATTCCAGTGCCGACACCATCATCACGCCGGTCAATGACAGCTTCATCGATTTCGATCTGCTCGCCGAGATCGATCCGGAGAGCTTCGAGGTCGGCAAGCCCAGCCTTTACAGCGAAATGGTCTGGGAATGCCGCAAGCGCAAAGCCGCGATGCAGAAGAAATCGATCGACTGGGTGGTGATGCGCAACCGCATCTCCATGCTCGACGCGCGCAACAAGCGGCGCGTCGGCGAGGGGCTGAAAATGCTGTCCCAGCGGATCGGTTTCCGCCTCGCGCCGGGTTTTGCCGAACGCGTGATCTACCGCGAACTCTTCCCGCTGGGGCTGACCCTGCTCGATCTCACCGAGGACGGGTCGACCGTGACCTTCACCATGAGCCATGTCGCGGCGCGCCAGGAATTGCGCGACCTCTTGATCGTGCTCAAACTGCCCGGCCTTGAAGGCCAGCCCATCCCGTTCTGACCATGGCTGCTTTTCTGTTCGGATCCCTGCTGCTTGCTGCCTGCCTGGGCACGGCCTGGTGGTTTTCGCGGCAGAAGACCGAGAACGCGGCGCGCATGGTGCGCATCATCCTGGGCGGCGGGGCCGTGATTGCCGGCGTGATCATGTCGCTGCGCGGCGCCGTCGTGCTTGGCGGGCCGATCGGCCTGTTCGGACTGGGCATGCTGGGCCAGGCCTTGAGCCGGTCCCGGCCGGGCGCGCGGCAGGGCAGCAGCCGGCGCGAAGCGCCGCCGGGCCGCGGGTCCGGCATGAGCCTCGCGGACGCCCGCGAAATCCTCGGCGTGGGGGCCGATGCCGATGCGGACACGATCCGCCAGGCGCACCGGCGTCTGATGAAGAAGCTGCACCCCGATACCGGTGAAGGATCCGCCGCCCTGGCCCGGCAGGTCCAGGAAGCCCGCGACAGGCTCCTCGACAATCTCGATGGCAAGACGTGACGCGCGTCACGTTGTGATATGCGCCCTGGGGTTGTATGGTGCGGCAACCAGGGAGGTGACGATGTCACGCTCGCGACGATCTGGCAGTGACCTGTTCGACGATGCCCCCGGACGGCCGCTGGTCTGTGGTTTGGAGGCCGAACAGATCTCCCGCCGCCTGCGCCTGCTCAGCGAGGAGGCCCATCGCCTGCGGGTGAACCGGGCGGCCGTCCTCATCGAGATCGCGGCCCAGATCGTCGAACTGGAAGGGCGCGCGCTGGAAGGCCGTGCCGGCAATACCGGCGAGGCGGCCGGCGCATCGCCCGGGTCGCGCTGACCCGGTCCCGTCTGCAGGACGCCGGCGTGCCCTAAGAATAATCTTAGAGCGTTTTCACTGAATTCAGGGTCAGTAAAAGTGCTCTAACCTCTTGTTTTGTCGAATTTTCGAATCGCGAAACCGGTGCCCACTTTCGCTGAAAATACTCTAGACCCGCTGGATCAGCCCGCCCTGCAACACGGCGACCGAACCGTTCAGCTGCAATTCCAGCAGGGCGGCCTGAACCTGCCCGACCGGAAGGCCCGACTGCCGTGCCAGCTCGTCGGCCGAGACGGGAACCGGCGACAGCAGCCTTTCCAGCCGCGCCACGGGATCCAGCTCGCCGGACGCGTCCGGCGAGGGAGCGGCGTCTGCGGCATCGTCCTCGCTGCGCTCCGTCTCCGACCAGATCCAGCCGGGATCGTCGCCGGGCAGGGCGGACGGTTCGGCCAGGCCGGCGCGGGGCGGCAGGGTGCGAGCTTCGGACAGGATCGCGACGACATCCTCGGCGCTCTCGATCAGGTGGGCGCCGTCGCGTAGCAGCTGGTTGGAGCCGCGGGCACGCGGATCGATGGGCGAGCCGGGCACGGCCATCACTTCGCGCCCCTGTTCGGCGGCGAAACGGGCCGAGATCAGCGAACCCGAGCGCAGCGCCGCCTCGACTACTAGCGTGCCCAGCGAAAGGCCGGAAATCAGCCGGTTGCGGCGCGGAAAGTCCCGGGCGGTGGGGATGCAGCCCAGCGGCCGTTCGGAGACCAGCAGACCCGTCCCGGCAATGGCGTGGTGAAGATCGGCGTGTTCGGGCGGGTAGATGTGGTCGATCCCGCCGGCCACGACCGCGATCGTGCCGGCTTCCAGCGCGCCGGCATGGGCCGCGCCGTCGATGCCGCGGGCCAGGCCGGACACCACGACGATCTCCTCGCCGCCCAGTGCATGGGCAAGCTCGCGGGCCAGGCGGAGGCCGGCCGCCGACGCGTTGCGGGCGCCGACCATGGCACAGGCCGGCCGCTCGAACAGGCTGATATCGCCCTTGACGATAAGGGCGGGCGGCGGCGCGGGAATGGCCGCGAGCAAGGCCGGAAAGTCCGGCTCCAGCGCCGTCATGAGGCGCGCACCCGCCCGCTCGACGGCGTCGAGTTCGGCCTCGACGGCCTCGCGCGAAGGAATGTCGGGCGGGGGTTTTCCGGCCTTGCGGCAACGGGCGGGCAGCGCGTCCAGGGCCGTTTCCGCATCCGTGTAGCGCTCGATGAGGCGGGCGAAGCCCACGGCGCCGAGCCCGTCCGTGCGCGCCAGGCGCAGCCAGTTCACCCTTTCGGTGTGGCTGGGCCCGGCCGCGCTCATCCGGCCCCGGACTGTTCTTCTTCAGGCGGTTCGGCGTCCTTCTTGCCGCCGATACGCGGTTCCTCGCCCTTGAGGAGGCGGGCGATATTGGCGTGGTGCAGCCCGTAGATCAGCACGGTGAGAACGGCCGCCATCACGGCCACGTCGGGCCGGCCGAGCAGCCAGGCGGCGACCGGCGCGGCGAGGGCGCCGGCCAGGGCGGAGAGAGAGGAAATGCGGAAGATCGCCGCCATGACCAGCCAGGTTCCGATGACCACGAGCCCGACCGGCCAGAACACGACAAGCATGGTGCCGATATAGGTCGCCACGCCCTTGCCGCCCTTGAATTTCAGCCAGACGGGGAAGCAATGGCCGATGAAGGCCGCCGCACCCGCGACCAGGCCGGCGGTGGTTCCCAGCAGCAGGCCGAAGACCGCCGCGGCGATCCCCGCCTTGCCGGCATCGAGCAGCAGCGTGGCGGCCGCCAGGTCCTTGCGGCCGGTGCGCAGCACATTGGTGGCGCCGATATTGCCCGACCCGATCTCGCGGATATCGCCCAGTCCGGCCAGCCGCGTCAGCACCAGTCCGAAGGGGATGGAGCCGAAGAGATAGCCGCCCAGGGCCGCGATTGCGAGATAGAGAGGTTGCATGACCGGTCTACGCCTTGTGGTTGTATATCGTGACTCCGCCGACGATGGTTTGCAAGACCCGGCCCTGGAAACGCCGTCCGGCCCAGGCGCAATTGCCCCGCGCGGAGCGGAAATCGTCCGGATTGCAGACCCAGGGCGTATCGCCGTCGATCAGGATGAGGTCGGCCGGCGCCCCCTCGGCGATCCGTCCCTGGGGCAGGCCGAGCAGGTCGGCCGGGCCGCAGGTCAGGACGCGCAGGGCGTCGATCAGGTCGATCTGGCCGTCATGGACGAGGCCCAGCATGGCGCCCAGTGCGGTCTCCAGGCTCATCGTGCCGGCGATGGCGAGGGCAAAGGGTTCGCCCTTGTCGTCGAAGGGCGTGGGGCGATGATCGGTGACCACGGCATCGATCTCGCCGTCGATCACGGCCTGGACCAGGGCACGGCGATCGGCTTCCGAGCGCAGCGGCGGGTCCATGCGGAAGGCGCTGTCCAGCCCGCCGCCATCGACCTCGTTGAGGGTGAGATGAGCCACGGCCACGGTCGCGGCGATCTCCTGGTCGCGGGTGCGGGCATGGCGCAGCGCCTCCAGCCCGTAGGCGGTGGAGAGCCGGTCGATCATCAGCTTGCCGCCGGACAGCTCCGCCAGTGCCGCGTCGCGCTCGATGGCGATGCGTTCGGAAATCGCCGGTTCGGCGGGCAGGCCCATGCGGGCCGACCAGTCGCTTTCCAGCGTCACCGTCCCGTCGGACAGGTCCGCATCGGCCGGGCGGACCGACAGCCAGATGTCGAACTGGCTGGTATAGGCCAGCAGGCGCCGCATGGTGCGGGTGTCGGCAATCGGCCGGTCGCCCTGGCCGGCATAGACGGCCCCGCCGCGCACCATCAGCCCGATCTCGGCCATCTGTTCGCCGTGAAGGCCCCGGGTGGCGCCGCAGGCGGAGAGCACGTTGATGCCCTGGTGGGCGAGCCCCCGGTTCATGCCGGCAAACCCGTCCGCCTTGTCCAGCGGCGCGCGGTCGTTGGGCGCCAGCACGATCGTGCCGAAACCGCCCGCCGCCGCGCCGGCGGTCAGCGTGTCCAGCGTCTCCCCATCCGGGGTGAGGGCCGGTTCCTTGGCGCAGCGCAGGTCGACAAGCGCGGGGGCGAGAATGCGGCCCTGGGCGTCGACAACCGCGTCGGCCGCGTCGACATCGATCTCGGTGCCGGTCTGGACGATGACGCCGTCCTCGATCAGCACCCCGCCGGGCCCGTCATGGCCGGAAGCGGGGTCGACGAGGCGGGCATTGATGATGGCCAGGCTTGTCTCGCTCATTGGCCCGCCTCCCGGCGGCCGGCGTCGCGGCGGATGGTCTCGCCGATCAGTTCGAGCACCGCCATGCGCACGGCGACGCCGCTTTCCACCTGTTCCAGGATCACGCTCTTCTCCGGATCGTCGGCCAGCTTGGTGTGGATTTCCGTACCCCGGTTCATCGGGCCGGGATGCATCACCAGCACGTCGGGCGAGCAGGCCTCGAGGCGCTCGTGCGTCAGGCCGAAGAGGTGGAAGAATTCGCGTTCCGACGGTACGAAACCGCCGGACATGCGCTCCTTCTGCTGGCGCAGCGCCATGACCGCGTCGCAGTCCGTCAACGCCTCGTCGAGATCGTGGAAGACGTCGCAGCCCCACTGATCGACATCGGAGGGCAACAGGGTGGGCGGGGCGCACAGACGGATTTCCGCACCGAGAATGTTCAGAAGGCCGATATTCGAGCGGGCGACGCGCGAGTGCAGGATGTCGCCGACGATCAGGATGCGCTTGCCGCCGACCTCGCCCCAGTGCCGGGCGAGGGTGAAACTGTCCAAGAGGGCCTGGGTGGGGTGTTCGTGCATGCCGTCGCCCGCATTGACCACGGCCAGCCCCGTGCGTTCGGCCAGGAAGCGCGGCGCGCCGGTGGCCGAGTGGCGCACCACCATGATGTCCGGCTGCATGGCCGCCAGGGTGCGCGCCGTGTCCGACAGGCTCTCGCCCTTGGAGGCGGACGACTGCGCGACGGCGAAATTCACCACATCGGCGCCCAGCCGCTTGCCCGCCATCTCGAACGAGCCCTGGGTGCGCGTGGACGCCTCGAAGAAGAGGTTCAGCACCGTCAGCCCCTTCAGCGCGTCCGACGACTTCTCCGGCGTGCGGTTGACCGCCAGCCAGTGCGCGGCGCGCTCGAAGATGATGCGGATATCGACGGGATTGAGATCGGCCACCGAAATCAGGTGGCGGTGGGGGAAATCGTAGGAAAATGCGGCGCGGGTCATCCCGCCTCCCGTATCGTCAGGCCCCGGAAAGATGTCTGCGGCGGTATAGGGGCAGTCGCGGCACGGGGCAAGCCGTGACGCCGGGGCTTCCCCTGCGTGAGCGGGGGAAGTGGCCGAGCCCGGCCTTGGGCCGGGTGAGGTCGAAGCGGGTGAGTCTGCGCGCTGACGCGCTCCGCGCTGCTCACGCAGCGCCCCCTCAGTCCGCTACGCGGACAGCTCCCCCGCAAGCGGGGCGAGCCCTTGGCTATCGCGAGGCTTGACCCGTCCGGCGGCTTGTCCTCCCTTTTCAACATGATGACTCGTCCCGGCGCGCTGGCGCTGACCCTTCTTGCATCCACGCTGTTCACTGCTGCCGCTCCGGCCCAGGACGCGGCGCGCTGTGCCGTCGAACTCCTCGTCCTCGGCGTGGCCCAGGATGGCGGGGCGCCGCAGATCGGTAATCCGGAGGATCCGGCCTGGGCCGACCCGTCCCTGCGCCGGCTGGCGACCTCGATCGCCGTCGTCGACAGGCCGCACGAGGCGCGCTACCTGTTCGAGGCGACGCCGGACATGCGCGAACAGCTGCAGCGTCTGGATGAATTCGCGCCGGCCGGGGACGCGGCGCCGGGCCTGGACGGGATATTCCTCACCCATGGCCATATCGGCCACTATACCGGGCTGATGTATCTGGGTTTCGAGAGCATGGGCGCCCAGGGCGTGCCGGTCTATGCCATGCCGTCCATGGCGGCCTTCCTCTTCTCCAACGGGCCCTGGGACCAGCTGGTGCGGCTCGGCAATATCGCGCTGGAGGACCTGCAGGCGGACACGCCGGCCGTCATCGGTTCGCTCACCGTCACGCCCTTCGAAGTGCCCCACCGGCAGGAATATACCGAGGTCGTCGGCTATCGCATCGACGGGCCGGACCGCTCCGCGCTCTTCCTGCCCGATATCGACAGCTGGGAGGAATGGGATGACTGGGGCGAGGACGGCGAGGCCGAGCGCAGCGTGGTCGAGACCGAACCGGACGGCCCCGGCCGCATCGAACGGGCCCTGGCCTCGGTCGACGTGGCCTATCTGGACGCGACTTTCTTTGCCAATGGCGAGATTCCCGGCCGCGACATGTCCGGCTTCCCGCATCCCTTCATCACGCATTCCATGGACCGTTTCGCGGACCTGCCGGCCGACGAGAAGGCCAAGATCCGCTTCATCCATTTCAACCACACCAATCCGGTGCGCTTCCCTGATGCGCCGGAGCGCCGCGAAGTGTTCGAGGCCGGCTTCGGCCTGGCGGACGAGGGCGAGCGGTATTGCCTGGGGGATTGAGAGACGTAAGGGCTCGCCCCGCTTGCGGGGGAGCTGTCCGCGTGAGCGGACTGAGGGGGCGGCGCGAAGCGGCGCAGAGCGCGGAGCGCGCATCCGACTCTCCCCCATCGGCTTCCCCGGCTCAAGGCCGGGGTCGCCACTTCCCCCGCTGCGCAGGGGAAGCCTTTATCCCAAAGCCCACAGCCAGAACGGGATGGTCACGAAGCAGAACAGCGCTGATGCCGTGATATCGCCCGCCGAATAGGGCGCATCCCCGCCCATCTGTTCGGCCAGCACATAGGCCGAGGCGGCGCCCGGGCTGGCGCCGGTGAGCAGGAGGATGGTCAGCGGCACGCCTTCTATGCCCAGCGCCCGGCCGACCCCGTAGAAGACCAGCGGCCCGATCATCAGCTTGATGAAGACCGACAGCGCCAGCAGGCGCGGGCGGGCCTTCATGGCGGTGAAATTGAGCCCGGCCCCGACCGAGAGCAGGATCAGCGGCAGGGCGGCCTGGCCCAGCAGGTCGATCGTGTTCGAGGCCATCGCCGGCATCGGGATATTGCCCAGATTGACGATACCGCCGGCGGCCGAGCCCAGGATCAGCGGATTGGTGAGTATGCGGTAGAGGATGGAGCCCCATTTCGGCTGCGCCCCGTCGCCCCACACCGACAGCGCCGCGACGCACTCGATATTCACCAGCGGAATGGAGACGACCATGATCAGCGCTACCAGGATCTCGCCCTGGTCGCCGAACAGGGAAATGCCCAGCGCCAGGATCAACAGACCGTTCCAGCGGCAGGTCGCCTGGAAGAGGCTGGTATAGGTGGGGTCGGGAATGCGCAGGAAGGGCTTCAGCGCCAGCGTGATGGCCGCCATGCCGAGAAAACCCAGTATCGCCGCCAGGATGAAGCTGCCCAGCTGGATATTGCTCAGATCGGCATGGCTGATCGAGGAGAAGAGCAGGGCGGGCGACAGGCCCAGATAGGCCAGACGCGAGATCGGCCCCCAGCTGCCCTCGGGCAGAAGGTGCGAGCGGCGCAACAGCCAGCCGACGAAAATGACACCGAAAACGGGGACGAGGGCGGAGACGATGGAGTTCATGAAACCCTACATAGTTGTTTTTCCCGGCCGAAGCGAAGCGTAGAGCCGGGACCGACTGTTCGACCGTCCAGACCCGCTATCGGCTCGTCGGTCCCGGATAGCGCTGACGCGCTTCCGGGAAAAGCGGGGTTGAAGCGGGCACGTCCTTGTTACCCGCCCAGCTGCGCCAGCCGGTCCAGCGCGCTCTGCAGGATGTTGGCGGCGGCATGGGCGTCGATCACCGCCTTGCGCTTGTCGCGGCGCACGCCGGCGGCGATGAGTTTTTCCTCGGCCTCGAAGGTGGAGAGGCGCTCATCCTGGAAAACGATGGGGATATCGCGCAGGCGCATGAGATTGCGGGCGAGGGCGCGGACGGACTGGACGCGCCGTCCCTCTGTGCCGTCCATATTGACCGGCAGGCCCATCACGATCGCCACCGCGCTGCGCTCGTCATAAAGCGCGAAGATGCGTTCGGCATCGGCGGTGAACTTGCCGCGCACGATGGTTTCCACCGGCGTGGCCAGCCCCCGCGAGGCGCCGCAGGACGCCACGCCGATCGTCTTGCTGCCCGGATCGAGGGCGATCAGCGGGCCTGGGGGTGTATCTTCGAGGGCGATAACCGGCATGGCCGCGGGATGCGCCGTGCACGCCGAGCCGTCAAGCTTTCTTGCGCTGCCACATGACCATTGATACTCACAGAAAATGTGTTTCTACACACTTGCCGTGAAATTCCCCGGAGCGATCACCAATGTCCGTCACCGCCGACGATGTGCGCCGCATAGCCCGTCTGGCCCGCCTGGCCGAACCCGAAGACCGTATCGACACCCTGGTGGGTGAGCTCAACGGCATCCTGAACTGGATCGAGCAGCTCAACGAGGTCGATGTCGAGGGCGTGCAGGCCATGACGACGCCCGTCGCCTTCCCGCTGCCCATGCGCGAGGACGCGATCACCGATGGCGGCATTCGCG
The DNA here is from genome assembly GCA_034659015.1 of Pseudomonadota bacterium. Taxonomy (GTDB): domain Bacteria; phylum Pseudomonadota; class Alphaproteobacteria; order Caulobacterales; family Maricaulaceae; genus Maricaulis. Next base: position 378,054 of record JAYEGL010000002.1, read on the forward strand.
ACCAGGTCCTGGCCAATGCGCCGAAATCCGACGAAGGCTTCTTCGTCGTGCCGAAATCGGTGGAGTAGAGTTCAATGAGCGATCTTCTCAAACTCTCCCTCGACGAGGTTTCCGCCAAGCTGAAGGGCAAGGACGTCTCCGCCACCGAGCTCGCCCGGGAGGCCTTCGCGGCCTGCCAGGCGGCCCAGCCGGCGCTGAACGCCTTCACGGCCTTCGACGAGGAAAAGACCCTGGCTATGGCCAAGGCGGCCGACGAACGCCTGGCCAAGGGCGAGGGCGGCCTGCTGGAAGGCGTGCCGCTGGCGATCAAGGACCTGTTCGCCGTGGAAGGCGTGGACACCTCCGCCTCCTCGAACATCCTCAAGGGCTTCAAGCCGACCTATGAGTCGACCGTTACGTCCAAACTCTGGGACGCCGGCGCCGTCTTCGTGGCCAAGACGTCGATGGACGAGTTCGCCATGGGCTCCTCGAACGAGACGGCCAATACCGGCCCGGTGGTGAACCCGTGGAAGGCCCAGGGCAGCGATGAAAGCCTGACGCCGGGCGGCTCCTCCGGTGGCTCGGCGAGCGCCGTGGCGGCCGACCTCTGCTTCGGTGCCACGGGCACGGATACGGGCGGCTCGATCCGCCAGCCGGCCTCGTTCACGGGCACGGTCGGCGTGAAGGGCACCTATGGCCGCACCTCGCGCTGGGGCGTGGTGGCCTTCGCCTCCTCGCTCGACCATCCGGGGCCCTTCGCCAAGACGGTGAAGGACTCGGCGCTGCTGCTGCAGGCCATGTCCGGCCACGATCCGAAAGACTCCACCTCGCTGCCCAACGACGTGCCGGACTTTGCCGCCGCTGTCGGCCAGTCGGTGAAGGGGTTGAAGATCGGCGTTCCGAAGGAATACCGCGTCGACGGCATGCCCGCGGAGATCGACGAGGTCTGGCAGACGGGCATCGACTGGCTCAAGGCCGCCGGCTGCGAGATCGTCGATATCTCCCTGCCGCACACGAAATACGCCCTGCCGGCCTATTACATCGTCGCGCCGGCGGAAGCCTCGTCCAATCTGGCGCGCTATGACGGCATGCGCTACGGCAACCGGGTCGAAGGCAAGGACCTCCACGACACCTACGAGCAGACGCGCGGGGCCGGGTTCGGCCACGAGGTGCAGCGCCGCATCATGATCGGCACCTATGTGCTCTCGGCCGGGTATTACGACGCCTATTATCTGCGCGCCCAGAAGGTGCGCACGCGCATCCTGCAGGATTTCCACGACGCCTTCGACAAGGTCGACGCCATTCTGACGCCGTCCGCGCCCTCGGCCGCCTTCGGTCTGGGCACGAAGAGCGACGATCCGATTGCGATGTATCTCAACGACGTCTTCACCGTGACGGCCAACCTGGCCGGCGTGCCGGCCATGTCCGTGCCCGCCGGGCTGGACAAGGCGGGCCTGCCGCTGGGGCTGCAGGTCATCACCCGCGCCCTGGACGAGGAGACGATGTTCAAGGTCGGTGCCGCGCTGGAGGACAGTGCGGGCTTCGGCCACAAGGCGGCGAAGTGGTGGTAGCGCGATGAGCGAAACGCCCGAACCCGGCAAACCCGGCGCTGCAAACGTCTGGACGACGCGCATCATCGTTCTGGTGATTGCGCTGATGTGCCTGATGTTTGCCGTGCCGCTGGTGCTGAGCGGGGTGGACGGGCTGATCGCCACGGTGGGCGCGGGCACGCTGCCTTCGCTCTGGCTGGTTGCCACCCTGCTGATCGGGCTGGCCCTGTGCGTGATCGGCCTGGGCACGGCCTGGCGCGCCTTCGTGCCGGCCCCGGGTGCCGGCAAGGATGCGGACCATGGCTGAGCCGGCGCATCCGGCCATGAAACTGGCGCGGCCGGCCTTCCTGGTCGGCGCGCTGCTGGTTCTGGCAGGCGTCGTGGTCTTTCGCGGCCTCGTCCCGCTGGAGCCGCGCAATCTGTGGACCGTGCTGCTGGTCACGCCGGGCGTCGGCTTCCTGCTGTTCAGCGTGACGGTGAAAATGGCCGGCCGGGTCCTGGTCGCGGCGATGAATACGCCGGAGGACGAGCGCCCGGGCTGGGACGATGAGGACGAGGAGACCGAAAAGGCGGTGGAACGCCATCCTTCCCCTTGATGGGGAAGGTGGGCCGAGGCGAAGCCTCGGGTCGGATGGGGTGAATCCCGGTGGTCGCGATCCGGGGGGAACGGCAGATACCTCGCCCCCACCCCATCCACCACGCCTTCGGCGCGGTCCCCCTTCCCCATCAAGGGGAAGGATGGCTGTAACGGCTGTCACGGCCTGGAGCGCCGCCATCGAGGCAGGCTGCACCGGTCGGATGGAGACAGCCATGACAGGCCGGTCAGTCAGGCTTGCGCGGTCTTTGCGAAAGCGGATGACGCCGCAGGAAGTGAAAATGTGGAGTGCGCTTCGGGCCCTGAAGCGCCAAGGGTATAGATTCAGGCGGCAGGTGCCGCTGGGACACTACATCGTCGATTTCGCCTGCTTCGACCCGAAGCTGGTCATCGAGGTCGATGGCGGACAACATACGCTCGACGGTCATGCGCGGCGCGATTTGGAACGCGACCGGTGGCTGGCAGGGCAGGGATTTGCGGTCCACCGTGTGTGGAACCACGAGGTGAACGACAATTTCGATGGCGTCATGGAGGCCATCGGCGAGTATCTGCGAGGCAAGGGCGCAAGATGACCGAACATACCTACCGCCTGCCGGGCGTGACCGGCGATTGGGAAGTCGTGATGGGGCTGGAGATCCACGCCCAGGTGGTCTCCAATGCCAAGCTGTTCTCCGGCGCGGCGACGGCCTTCGGCGCGGCGCCGAACACCCAGGTCTCGCTGGTCGATGCGGCCATGCCGGGCATGCTGCCGGTGATCAATGAGCGCGTCGTCGAGCAGGCGGTGAAGACCGGGCTCGGCCTCAATGCGAAGATCAATAACTGGTCGCGCTTCGACCGGAAGAACTATTTCTATCCGGACCTGCCGCAAGGCTATCAGATCTCCCAGTTCGAATTCCCCATTGTGGGCGAGGGCGAGATCGAGTGCGAGCGCGACGACGGTTCGCGCTTCACCGTGCGCATCGAGCGGCTGCACCTGGAACAGGATGCCGGCAAGTCGATCCACGATCTCGATCCGAACTCCACCTATGTCGACCTCAACCGCTCCGGCGTGGCGCTGATGGAGATCGTCTCCAAGCCCGATATCCGCTCGCCGGACGAGGCCTCGGCCTATGTCTCCAAGCTGCGCACCATCCTGCGCTATCTGGGCACGTGCGGCGGCGACATGGAGAAGGGCCAGCTGCGGGCCGATGTGAACGTGTCGGTGTGCAAGCCGGGCGCCTACGAGAAATTCCGCGAGACCGGCGATTTCAAGCATCTGGGCACGCGCTGCGAGATCAAGAACGTCAACTCGCTGCGCTTCATCCGCCAGGCCATCGAATACGAGGCCCAGCGCCAGATCGACATCATCGAGGAGGGCGGCACGATCGACCAGGAGACCCGCCTGTTCGACGCCAATACCGGCGTGACGCGCTCCATGCGCTCCAAGGAAGAGGCGCACGATTACCGCTACTTCCCCGATCCCGACCTTCTGCCGCTGGAGCTGCAGCAGACCTGGGTCGACGAGATCAGGGCGAACCTGCCCGAACTGCCGGACGAGAAGCGCGAGCGTTTCGTCAAGGCGCTGGGCCTGAGCGAATACGACGCTTCGGTGCTCGCGGCGGACAAGGACCGGGCGGCCTATTTCGAGGAAGTGATCCAGGGCGGCGACGCCAAGCTCGCCTCCAACTGGGTCAATAACGAGCTCTATGGCCGCCTCAACAAGGAAGGCCTGACCATCACCGAGAGCCCGGTCTCGGCTGCCCAGCTGGGCGGGCTCGTCGCCCTGATCGCGGACAAGACCATTTCCGGCAAGATCGCCAAGGACGTGTTCGAGATCCTGTGGTCCGACGGCGGCGACCCGGCGAAAATCGTCGAGGAGCGCGGCCTCAAACAGGTCACCGATACCGGCGCCATCGAGGCCGTCATCGACCAGCTGATCGCCGACAATCCCGACCAGGCCGCCCAGGTGAAGGAAAAACCCAAGGCGATGGGCTGGTTCGTCGGCCAGGTGATGAAGGCCATGCAGGGCAAGGCCAACCCCCAGGCCGTGAACGAGATCCTGCAGAAGAAGCTGCTGGGCTGACCAGGCTTCCCCAGCGAAGCGGGGGAAGTGGCCGCGCCCGGCCTTTGGCCGGGCAAGGCCGATGGGGGTGAGTCGGTGCGCGCTGGCGCGCTCTGCGCTGCTTCGCACCGCCCCCTCAGTCCGCTACGCGGACAGCTCCCCCGTAAACGGGGCGAGCCCTTGGCACCGGCATCTAGGGCGTTGAATCCCGCCGCCGTTTCGACATCGCGAACATCGCCAGCCAGGCAATACCGGTGAACACCACCACGATTTCCGTCGCGACGACGAGCGGGGCGAGATAGCCCGGTTGCCAGACTTCCGCGACGATGGGGCTGCCGATGGCGAGCAGGATCGCCAGGGCGATCAGGGCGCCGATCTCGAAGGTGAAGAGCCGGCGGCGCCAGGTGGTCCTGAGTTCGCGCGCTTGAAGAGCGGCCATGATTGCCTCCCTTGATGGCTTCGTGTGTGCAACGGCTGAATGCGCCACGCGTTCCGCCATGGCTCTGGTCCTTCGCGCGCACATCGTGCTAACCCTCTGATCTCACCGCACGAGCCGGAGCGACAATGCGCACGACACAGGATGATTCCGCTCTCGACGAACTCCTGCCGATGGAAGTCGTGCAAGGGCATGCCGAGGATGTGCTCGCCTGGCTGCAGGCGACGGTGACGGACGTCAATATCGCCCTCCAGATCAGCCTGATCGCCGTGGCAATCATACCCGCGCTGATATTCGGGCCGCGCCTGCGTCATGTCGTGGAGAGGTTGACCGGCGAGCGGATCAAGACCGGCCTGGCGCGCCGCCTTCTCACGGCCGCCATTGCCCTTGCCACCCCGCTGGCCCTTCTGGCCGTGCTGGCGATCGAACGGATCGTGCTGGGTGCGATCGACCGGCCGGTCCACCTCGTCGACGCGGCGATGAGCCTGATGACGGCCTGGCTGGTGATCCGCGCCGTCACGCTGATCATCCGTTCGCGCTTCTGGTCCCAGGTGGCCTTCTACATCGCCTGGCCCGTCGCGGCGCTGGACGTGTTCGGCCTGCTCGACGATGTGGTCATGCAGCTGCAGGCGCTGGCCATTCCGCTGGGCGAGACGGAGGAGGGCGATCCGGTCGATCTTTCCCTGTTCGATATCCTGCGCACGCTGATCTATTTCGGCGTGCTGTTCTGGGCGGCCTCTTTCGCCGGCCGCGCGATCAACGGCCAGCTGGAGCGGACCGACGAGATCTCGCCGGCGCTGCGGGCGCTGATCTCCAAGGTGCTCGGCTTCGTCCTGCCCATCGTTGCGCTGCTCATCGCGCTGCAGCTGACCGGCTTCAACCTGGCGACGCTGGCCATCTTCTCCGGTGCGGTGGGTATCGGCGTCGGCCTGGGCCTGCAGAAGACCGTGGCGAACTTCGCCGCCGGCTTCACGCTTCTGGCCGACAAGTCGATCAAGCCGGGCGACGCGCTGGAAGTGGACGGCCAGTTCGGCTGGGTGACGGGCATGCAGTCGCGCTATGTCTCGATGCGCACGCGCGACGGCACCGAACACCTCATCCCGAACGAGCATTTCATCGCCAATGGCGTGATCAACTGGTCCAAGTCCGACCGCGTGGTGCGCCAGCATGCGCCCTTCGGCGTCAGCTACGGGACTGAGGACATGGAAAAGGTCCAGAAACTCGCCATCGCGGCGGCCCAGACCGTCGACCGCGTCGTGCCCGACAAGACGCCCGTGTGTAATCTGATGGAATACGGCGACAGCTCGGTGAATTTCGATCTGCGCTTCTGGATCTCCGATCCCCAGAACGGCCTCTCCAATGTGCGCAGCGACGTCTATATCGCCATCTGGAAGAGCTTCCACGAGAACGGCGTCGAATTCCCCTTCCCGCAGATGGACGTGCACGTGAAGGAAATGCCGAAGACGCCGAAAGCCTAGCCGGGTCCGCCCAAAAAGAGGGCGCGGAACGAATCCGCGCCCTTCAGTTTGCTGAGTGGCGGCGGGCCGGGTCAGTCCGAAAAGGCTCGCCGCCGGCGCATAAAGCTTCAGTCTTCGTCGCGACTGAACATGGAAGGAACTCTACGCCTGCGTGCGCATGAGGGAAAATCAATTGATATTATGGGACCTATCGAGCGCGCTAATATCGCATTTGCGTAGAGCGTGCGGACGCTGCACTGTCGGATTATAATTTAGGTTGTCACCTAAGTTTTTTCTTGACCCCACTGACCGTGCCTGAATACCTAGGTGTATGCCTAACTATCAGACGCATCTCGATTCCACCTTCCACGCCCTGGCCGACCCGACACGCCGGGCGGTAATCGCCCGCCTGATCGAGGGGCCGGCCTCGGTATCCGAACTGGCCGAACCCTTCGACATGGCGCTGCCCTCGCTGATGCAGCACCTCAAAGTGCTGGAAGGCGGCGGGCTGATCCGTACGCAAAAGACCGGGCGCGTGCGCACCTGCCGGCTGGAGACGGGCCGTCTGGTCGAGGCGCAGGACTGGCTGTCGAATCAGAAGGCGCTGTGGGAGCGCCGTCTCGACCGCCTCGATACCTACCTCCAGGACATGGCCGCAAAGGAAGACCCCGATGGCTCGCAAGCGTGACTGGGCTGATTTCAACCCCGAAACCGATCTGACGATCCAGCGCCGTATCGACGCGCCCGTCGAGCTGGTGTGGACGGCCTGGACCGATCCGGATCATCTCAAAAACTGGTGGGTGCCGCGCCCCTGGACGACGCCGGAGGTGGAGATGGATCTGCGCCCCGGCGGTATCTTTCGCACAGTGATGCAGTCGCCCGAGGGCGAGCGCTTCGACAATGCCGGCATCTTTCTGGACGTGGTGCCGCGCGAATGGATCGTGTGGACCAGCGCCCTTGTTCCCGGCTACCGTCCGGCCGGCGATCCTCAGGATTGCGGCGGCACTCACATGACCGCCGGAATCGAATTCCGCGAGGCGGGTTCGGGAACGCAATACGTCGCCACGGTGTTGCACCCGGACAGGGCGTCCCGCGAGCAGCACGAGGCGATGGGGTTCCACGACGGGTGGGGCACCGTGATCGAACAGCTCGCCGGCTACGTCGACACGCTGAAGGCGAAGGTCCAATGACCACCGGCCGTATCGTACATGACAGCTTCACCCTCGCGCGCCGCTACGATGCGACGCCGGGACAGGTCTTCGCGGCATGGGAAGATGTCGAGGGCCGCTCGTACTGGCAAAACCCTGCCGATCATCTCCGCCTGGTCTACGACAAGGCCGATTTCCGGGTCGGCGGCTGCGACGTCAGCCGGTGCTGGGCCGAGGGCGATGCTCACGCCTACACCGCGACCGTCTACTATCAGGAGATCGTGCCGGACCGGCGCATCATCATGTCCGAGACCGTCGAACTGGCCGGGCGGCGCCTGTCCGCGGCGCTCGCCACGGTTGAGATCGAGCCGGACGGTTCCGGCGCGCGCATGCGCCTGACGCTGCAGATCGCGGCGGAGGAGGGCTCGGAGGTCTTCGCGGGCTATCGCGAGGGCTGGGGCGCGCTGCTGGAAAACCTCGTTTCACACCTGGCACGGGAGGCCATCACATGACCGACCAGTCCGCTTTTACCGTCGATCGCCACTACGAGGCCGATCAGACCCAGGTCTTCCGGGCCTGGCTGGATCCCGAGCTGGCGCGATACTGGCTTTTCGCCCGGTCCGACACCCCGCTCGTGCGATGCGAGATCGACGACCGGCCCGGCGGCCGTTTCACCCTTGTCGACCGGCGTGAAGACGGCGATGCCTATTTCGTGGGCGAATACGAAGAGATCGATCCGCCGTCCCGCCTGATCTTCCGCTTTGCGACCGGGAAGAGCGAAAAGCTCGATCCGGCGGACGGTGCCCGGGTCACGGTGACCGTCGTGCCCGAAGAGACCGGCTGCCGGCTGACGCTCGTGCAGGAAGTCCCGCCGGCCTATGCCGAATTCGCCGGCCGGATGCGCGAGGGCTGGCAGGCCCTGCTGGCCCTGCTGGGCGCCCAGCTCGGCGTCTGGGTAGAAAAACCTGACACGAAACCTTTCCGCGGAGACATTGCATGACCGGACACAGCGTTCAGCACGACAGTTTCACCATCGAAAAGACCTACGACCACGCACCGTCCGTCGTCTTCCGCGCCTGGACCGATCCTGCCGCCAAGCGTTCCTGGTTCGCCGAGACCGAGGGATTCAAGCGGATCGACTACGACCTGGACTTCCGCGTCGGCGGTCTGGAGCATTGTTCCGGGCACGAGCCGGACGGACAGCGTTTCACCTATGATGCCGTGATCCACGATATCGTCCAGAACGACCGCATCGTCATCGCCTATCGCATGACGATGGCCGGCACGCCGATCTCGGTCTCCCTGGCCACGGTCCGGTTCGAACCGGCCGGGACGGGCACCCGGCTCACCTATGTCGAGCAGGCCGCCTTTCTGGACGGTCTCGACAATGCCGGGCCGCGCCATGCGGGTGTGTCCGCGCAACTGGACATGCTGGCCCTGCAACTCGCCGGCACGCATGAGGGGATACACTGATCATGAAAGTTTCGATGACCGCTCTGGCCGCCACCCTTCTCACCGCCGGCGCCGCGCTGGCCCAGGATGCCGCGCCGCCGTCCATGGATCCGCCGCCGGCCGGCGAATACCGTCTCGATCCGGCCCATGGCAGCGTGATCGTGCATGCGAACCATATGGGTTTTTCCAGCTACCCGGTCCGGTTCACCCGCTTCGATGTGCAGCTGGACTTCGATCCGGAAGAGCCGGAGGCCATGTCGGTGACGGCCGAGATCGACCCCGCATCGCTGGAGACACACTATCCGGGCGGCGATGTCGATTTCGATGCAGAGCTGACCGGTCCGCAATGGCTGGATACCGAGCAATACCCCGCGATCCGTTTTGTCTCCGATGCCGTGCACCTGTCCGGCGAGAAAACGGCCGTCGTGACGGGCATGCTCACCTTCATGGGCGTGGAACGTCCCGTCACGCTCAACGTCACCTATAATGGCGGCTATGCGGGGATGGCGCCCTACGATCCGCAGGCCCGTATCGGGTTTTCCGCGACGGGAGAGTTCGACCGCTCCGATTTCGGCCTCGTCTACGGATTGCCGCCGGAAGGCACGAATTTCGGTGTCGGCGACCGGGTTACCGTCAGCATAGAAGCCGAACTGCTCGGCCCGCCGCTGGAGGCCGCCGAGTAGCGCCACGCGCCTATTTCAGCAGGCCGATCTCGCGCAGACGCTGGTTGAGATAGTCGTTGGCCCGGATCGGCTCGGGGTACTTGTCCGGATTGTCCGGCCCGGCACAGCCCGGCAGGGTCTCGATCATGTAATCGGGCCGGTAGTGCAGGAAGAAGGGCATGGAATAGCGTGAATGTTCCGTGCGGGCGCCGGCCGGATTGACCACCCGGTGCTGGGTGGAGGGCAGGACGTCATTGGTGGACCGGGCCAGCATGTCGCCCATATTCACCACCAGGCAGCCCGGCGGCGGGTTCATGTCGACCCATTCGCCCGAGCGCGTCCTGACCTGCAGGCCCGGCTCCTCGGCGCCCAGCAGCAGCGTGATCGTGTTGATGTCGCCATGCGCCTCGGCGCGGATCGAACCGCCCGGATCGCCGGTCACCGGCGGATAGTGAAGCAGGCGCATCACCGAATTGCCGTCCTTCACCGTGTCGTCGAAGAAGGTCTCCTCCAGACCCAGATCCAGAGCGATGGCGCGCAGCACCTGAACGCCCATCGCGTCGAAGGCGGTATAGAGGCCGTGCACGACCTCGCGCCATTCGGCCACTTCCCCGGGCACCACGTTGGGCGCCATGTCGGCCTCGTAGGGGTGGCCCGGCGGCAGGTCGCGCCCGACATGCCAGAACTCCTTCAGGTCGACATGCTTGGCGTCCTTGGCGATTTCCTTGCCGAAGGGCGTGTAGCCGCGCGCACCGCCGCCGCCCTCGATGAAGTATTTCATCTTGGTCTCTTCGGGCAGGGCGAAGAATTCCGCCGCCTTGGCATAGGCGCGCGCGATCAGGTCCTCGTCCAGGCCGTGGTCGGAGATCGCCGCGAAACCGAATTCGCGGAAGCTGCGCCCCAGCTCGCGGGCGAAGGCCGCCTTGTCGGTCTCCAGCAGCGTCATGGAGACGGGCGGGAAGCGGGAAAGAATGTCCTGATCGGGCATGAGAAAGCCTGTCGTCTGTTGCTGGGGCGAGCAATACGGGTTTGCCCCGGCGCTGCCAAGCGTACGAAGGTCGCACACGGGCGTGTGATTGCAGCGCGCCCTTGATACGTCCGCTGCCCGACCCAATCTGGCGGTGACACGTCAAACGGGGAAACATCATGTCCGCAGCGATCGAACTCTACTACTGGCCCACGCCGAACGGCTGGAAAGTCTCCATCGCCCTGGAGGAGATGGGCCTGCCCTACGAGATCAGGCCGGTGAATATCGGTGCGGGTGAACAGTTCGAGCCGGACTTCCTCAAGATCAGCCCGAACAATCGCATGCCCGCCATCGTCGATCCGGAAGGTCCGGGCGGCGAGCCGGTGTCGGTTTTCGAGAGTGCGGCGATCCTGCAATATCTTGGACGCAAGACCGGGCAGTTCTATCCTGACGACGAGCGCGCCCGTATCGAGGTCGAGCAATGGCTGTTCTGGCAGATGGGCGGGCTCGGCCCGATGGCCGGCCAGGCCCATCATTTCCGCTCCTACGCGAAAAAGATCGAGCCGGACGAGAGCAAGCTGGAATACGGCCAGCAGCGCTACACCAATGAGGTGAACCGGCTGTACGGCGTGCTCGAGCGCGCGCTGTCGGATGGGCGCGATTATATCGCCGGCGACTACTCCATCGCCGACATGGCGATCTGGCCCTGGATCCTGCCGGAAGGGCAGGGCCAGGATCTGGACGATTTCCCCAAGCTCAAGGCCTGGGTCGAACGCGTCGGCGAACGGCCGGCCGTCAAGGCGGGCCGCGCCGCAGGCAAGGATCTGCGCTCCAACCTCGCCGACGACAGCGAAGAGATGAAGAAGGCCCGCGCGGTCCTGTTCGGGCAGAAAGCGACGTCCTGACGCCATCCCTGGCCGCTTTCTCGCGTCACGCGTGCAAGGCCTTGCCAGACCCGCCCGGAACCGGAAGATTGCGTCCGGGATCAGGGGGGCGTCATGGCGGAGACCGTCCATGCGGATGAGGGCGATATGCAGCCCGGCGAGGCACGGCCGCGCCGGCGGCCGGACGCCGATGCCTTCTGGCGCAGCGGCTTGACCCAGGCCGAGGCGATACGCCGCGAGCGTGTCGAGCGATGGCGCGACGAGACCCAGTCGCCCTGGGAGGCTTCGCCGCCGGCGCTGGTGCTCTGGCTCCTCTGGCGTGCGCTCTACAAGGGATTCCAGCCGCTCTGGCTGATCGCCTCCCTGGCCGCCGCGCTGTGGTTCGGCGCTCAGTGGCTGGGCAGTGCCGGCGGCGTGGCGGCGGTGTCCGGACCCGCGCCCGACGCGCAGGCGCAATTGAGCGCGGCCATCGCCGCATCGGTACCCGCGGATCGCGATCCCCATGCCTTCTGGACCGCAAGGCTCGACCGGGCGCTCGATGGCGACCGGCGGCGGCGGCCGGATATCGACCGCTTCCGGTCCTGGGTGGCGATCGGTCCCGATCTCATCGGGCGCGACCGCCTGGCGCTCGAGGTCCTGGCCGGGCCGGCCGGCCCGGACGCCCTCGATGCCCGCCTGCGGGCCGGCCCGCCCTGGGAGCGCGAGGCGCTGCTGGCGCGCACCTTCCGCGAGCTGTTGGCCGAGGGCGAGGCGCGCGGCCTGGTGCCGCCGGAGCTCGTCTTTGCGCCGGACGCGGTGCAGGCCCGCTATGAGCGGTCGCAATTCCACTGGTCCATTGCCGATGCCAGCGCGCGGGCCTTTTTCCGCGGCCGCCAGCGCGGCGAGTTCGAGATGCGCAGCCTGCCGGGCCTGGTGGCCGAGGGCCGCACCGGCGGTCATACGCGTCTTTATGGCGGGGTGCGCCACCTGGTGATCCAGGCCTGTGCCCATGCGCCGGATGCGGTCGAGGGCTGCGGCGCGCCGATCATTCCGGACGAGCCGGCCGATGCGCTGCGCTATTCGCTGGCGGCCATCGAGGCGGGCCTGGCCCGCCTGCCGGTCACGCCGAGCGAGGCGATGGCGGGCGCCGAAGTGCTGCAGGCCGGCTATCGGGCCGGCCGGCTGTCGCCGGGTCTGGAAGCCGTGCTGGCCGAGCGGCTCACGGCCGTGCTTCCGCCGGCTTCGGTGACGCGCGGGCTGGCCGGCACGGGCGTGCGTGCCGATCTCGCCTTTGCCGCCCCGGACCAGGTGCGGCCATCCCTGTCCGGCCGGGTCGACCTGCGTGGCAGCGACGGTGCGGTCGCCCTGGCCGGGATGCTGGGCGATCTTGCTGCGATACGCGCGCAGACAGCGCCGGAGATCGCCGTCCGTCTGCTCGACGGCCTGGAAACGCCGCAGGATGTGCGCCGTCTTCGCGGTCTGGTCGAAATCGCCGGCAGCCGGACGCTGGCCGTGCGCGAGCTGATGGGGCCGGCGGCCCTCGATCTGACCGCGGCGGCGGGGCCGGTGGGGCCGGCGCCCGCCGTGTCCGATCCGCTCGCCAGACGCAACACCATGCTTGCCCTGGTCGCCGCAGGTCTCGTGGTCCTGTTAACCCTGGTGCGTCTGGCCACCCCCCGCCGGATCCGCCTGGCAGCCCGGACAAACCTTGCCGATGCGTGGATTTCGCGTTTAGTCCTTGGTAGGAAAACCTAACGCATGTAAGGATTTAAGGCGTATTTTTCTCGATTTCCCTTAACCTTAAAGCAATCCTCTTTGCGCAACATCGCCTCATGTTCGAAGGGCATTCGGACAGGATGGTGGTGCGAGTGACAGGTCAAGAATGACAGCGCTCGCATGTTGTACATAAGGGAAGAAGACCCATGGCTTTCACGGACGTAGAAACGGCCCAGGCCCATCAAGCGGCTTTCGCCGACCCGACCGGCGAGGATCTCTGCAAGCTCGGCATCCTGTATTCCACGGGACAGGGCGGCGAGATCGATTATGTCGAAGCGCACAAATGGTTCAATCTGGCGGCCCTGATGGGCTCGGAGCCGGCGAAATACTACCGCCAGGAAATCTCCGACCAGATGTCGACCTTCGAAGTCGCCGCGGCCCAGCGCGCTGCGCGCGAGTGGCTTTCGACCCGCCACTAGGCCGACACTCGATCACCGGACTGTCCGCGCCGCCGGCGGGTATCCTATACTCGCCGGCCGGCCCGATCCCGCCATGCGCGGACGGGCAGGGCGCGAGACGCCGCAAGGCCGTTGCAGACCATTGCAGACAGCTGTCATTGACGTGACACAGCGCTGCGCTCAACTGGCGCAGACGTGAATTGCGTTGGCGGAAAGCGGCGGATCAGTTGTTCGTGATCGCGTCGGCGATGGCGTAGGACATCGCCTGGTCCAGCGGCACGATCCCCATCACATACTGTTCCACGAAGAGATTGACCTCGGCCACGGTCGAGCGCGGCACGAAGACGATATCGTGCCGGCGGATCTGGACATTGTCGGCGCCCTGGCGCGCGCGCAGCGCGTCGTGAAGATTGACCGTGCGCATCATCAGGCCGCCGCCGGGCGCGCGACGCAGCACGACGACATCGCCCCGTGCGGCGGTGTTCTTGAAACCGCCCGCCAGCATGACCGCTTCCAGCGCCCCGATCGGACCGGTCATCTCCACCAGGCCCGGCGTCTGGACCTCGCCGCCCACGATGATGTTCTGCGGGCCCAGCCCGGCGCGGCGGACCTCCACCATCGGATCGACCAGCACATTGCGCGCATAGGCGCGGGCGATCGTGTCGCCGATCTCGCGGTCGGTCTTGTCCGCCACCATCAGGTCGGCGATCAGCGGCAGGGCGACGCGCCCGTCCGGCCCGATCTCCACCGTGCGCGAGAGTTCCGGCGCGGAATGCACCGTCACCTCGATACTGTCGCCGGGATAGAAGCGATAGGCCGGATCGGTGTCCTGCCAGGCGGCGAAGCGCGGCTGGCCCCAGGCCTCGACCGGGGCGGTGTCGGCCCCGTGACCGGCGCATCCGGCAAGGCCCGGCACTGTCATGAGGGCGGCCAGGCAGAGGCCGGTCTTGATCGCGCGCATGAGAAATTCTCCAAAAGCAGGGCCGGAGCGGATATTCGGCCGCGTTGGATAACAAATTTTTAAGCGCGCTCCGTCTCTTATGACGTCATGACTCGCGCGTCCGAAACTTCCGGCCCTCCGGTCGGCCAGGCCGGCGTTTCCGCGGCTTCGGGCCGGCGGGAGCTGGACCTGTTCGACGTGCTGGCCCTGGCCTGGGCCGAACGCGGCTTCATTGCGCTGGTTTTCGCCGTGCTGTTCGCCCTCGGCGTGGCCGGGGCGATGCTGACCATGACGACCAGCTATACCGCGGAATCCCGCTTTCTCGTCCTGTTGAACGAGGATCCCACGCCCGCTGCGGCCGGCTGGGGCGACGGGTTCATGCTCAACCAGGTCATGCAGTCGGAAAGCGAGCTTCTGAGCTCCGATGCGGTGCGCCGCCTGGCGCTGGACACGCTCGGAGCGGAGGCGATTCTCGGCGAGCCGGTGGAGGGCGATGGCCGGGTGGCTGCGCTCAAGGTCCTGCGCGGCGGGTTCGGCGTATCGCGCGAACCCAATTCCTCGGCGCTCAATGCGACCTTTGAGGCCGACGATCCGCAGCGTGCCGCCCTGATCCTCAACGCCATTGTCGATGCCTATCTGGCCTATCGCGAACAGGTTCTGGTGGAGACCGGGGTGACCGGGCTGGGCGTGCGGCGCGAGCAGGCCAATGCCGCGGTTGCCGCCAGCCGCCGACAGCTGGACGCTTTCCTCGACGAGCACGGCCTGTCGAATTTCGAGGCGGAACAACAGACCGCACAGAATCTGGTGGGCAATCTGACCGACCGGCTGAACGGCGCCCGCGCCGACCGGGATGCGGCCCGCGCCGGGGCCGAGGCCCTGCGCCAGCGTCTGGAGCAGATCCCGCAACGGATCGAGCTCTATGTCGAGAACGGTGTCTCCGGACGTCTCCTCGACCTGCGGGCCGAGCGCGCCAGCCTCTTGTCGCGCTACCAGCCCGGCGCGCCGGCCGTGGCGGCGGTGGACCGCGAGATCGAGGCGCTGGAAGCCTTCGTCGCCAGCGGGGCGACCGCGGGCGAAGGGCAGCGCCGCTCCGGTGCCAACCCGGTGCGCCAGGAGCTGGAATCCGAACTGGCCACGCGCGAGGCCGACGCCCGCTCCCGGGCCGCGCTCGCGAATTCCCTGGAACAGCAATTGCGCGCCGTGCGCATTGAAGTGGATCGTCTGCGGGCGCTGGAAACGGATTATACCCGCCTGGCCCAGAACGTGGCGGCGGCCGAGGAGGCTGCGGGCTCCATCGCCGCGCTGGAAGCCTCCGCCGAGGCGCGCCGTTCGCCGGGCCTGGGCGCGGCCGATGCGGTGCGCGTGATCGACCGGGCCAGCCCGCCGCTGGAAGGCGCGTCGATGAAGAAACTGGCGCTGCTGGCCTCGGCCGTGCTGGCCATGGGCGTGGCGCTCTTCCTGGGCCTGCTGCGCGGCTACTGGCGGACCTATGTTGCTGCGGGCGCCATGCGCCGGCCGCAGCCCGGCCGCGAAACGCCGGAACCGGCCAATGATTATGGCGGCCTGCCGGTGCTGGCGCGCATTGCCGACCGGTCGGCGTAAGCGCGGCGTTAACCACACAGCGGGCAATCATGTCGGATACAGTCGAATCAGTCCGGCCCGCGCCCCGATGAATCTCACCGAAGACCTCAGCCAGCTTGTCGACCAGCTCGAGCCGATCGCCCGGCCCGGCGGGCAGGGGCGTGCGCTGATGGTGATGGGCGCCAGCCGTGGCGCCGGCGCCTCGACGGTGGCGCGCGAACTGGCCCGGCTGGCGGCCCGGCGCTCGCACCGCGGCGTCTGGCTGTTCGATCTCGATTTCGCGAACAATACCCAGGCCGAGGCCGCCCATGTGCGCGGCCAGGCCTATGACGCCCGTTTCGGTCGCGACCCGTTCTGGACGCTGGCCCCCGACGGCCAGCCGGCCCGGATCGTGGCGCGGGAATCGGTCGTGCCCAATCTCTTCGTCACCCAGTTGCAGGCCCGCGCCGGCGCCGTGAAACAGGTCGCGCTCTCGCCCGCGCCGGACTACTGGACCGCCGTGCGCCAGTCGATCGATCTGGCGATCGTCGACGCGCCCGGAAACAGCCGCGCGCCGCTCAGCCTCGCGGGCGATCTGGACGGTGTGATCCTGGTGGCCGATGCGCGCCTGACCCGCACCGACGGTGTGACGGCGCGCCGCGAGGCCATCGAGGCCCGCGGCGGCACGGTCGCCGGTATCATCGTCAACCGGGCCGACGGGGCCGCTGCCGGGCGCGGACTGAGCAGCGCGGCATGAGCGTTGCCCACGCACCGGACACGCGCGCCGAACCGGGCCTGATCACGGCCTGGCGGGAGGCGCCGGGCTTTGCTTTCGCGCGGACGCTGGAGGGCACGGCGACGGTGCTGTGCCTCTATCTTTTCTCCACCGCGCTGATCGGGCCGGTCTTCGCCGATCCGGCGGATCCGGAGAGCTCGGCGATCCTGCGCCTGATCTGGCTGCCGGTCTATGCCCTGACCCTGGCCCTGTGCGCCTTCCGGCCCGGCGCCATTCTGGGCACGCTGGCCAATAACGTTCTCCTGCTCGGCCTGGTCGGCCTGACGGCCGTATCCGTGACCTGGTCGATCGATCCGGACACCACGCTGCGCCGCTCCTTCGCGCTGATCATGTCGACCCTGTTCGGTTTCTGGATGGCTTCGCGCTGGAGCTGGCGGGAAATGATCCTGCTGATCGCCTCGGCCTTCGGTCTGATCGCGGTCTCCAGCACGGTCATGGCCCTGGCTGTGCCGTCGATCGGCATCGACCATGCCGTCCATGCCGGCGCCTGGAAGGGCGTGTTCTGGGAGAAGAACACGCTGGGCGGCATGATGGCCCTGGGCGCGGTGAGCGCCTATGCGGCCTTGCGTGCCGACCCCGGCCGCCGCTGGATCTGGGCCGGCATGGCTGTACTGTGCACGGCCCTGGTCCTGCTCTCTACCTCCAAGACCGCGCTCCTCTCCTGGACGCTGGGCACGGGCGGGGCGATCGGCATCGCCGCGTGCCGCCAGGGTTTCGGTTTCGCCGCCACGGTCCTCTTCGCGGGCATTACCGGCGCCATCCTGCTGGCCATGGCGCTGGCCATCGCGCCGGTGGAATTCCTCGAACTGCTCGGCCGCGATGCCACGCTGACCGGCCGGACGGACATCTGGGCCATCCTGACCGAAGAGGTCTGGAAACGCCCCTGGACGGGGTATGGCTATCGCGCATTCTGGACGGTGGAGGAGGGGCCGGTCTTCTGGGTCCGCCAGGGCACGAGCTGGCCGGTGCCCACGGCGCATAACGGCCTGCTGGAAATCGCGCTGGCGCTGGGCATTCCCGGCGTGGTGCTGATGCTGACCGTCTATCTGCGCTCGATGATGCGGGCGATCGGTACGATCTTCTCCCGGCGCCCGGAGACCTACTGGGTGCTCGCCCAGTTCGCCATCATGGGCCTGGCCTCGATCTCCGAGAGCAATCTGATGAACCAGAACTCGCTGAGCTGGATCCTGTTCACGGCCGGCTCGGCGAAACTGGCGCAGGGGTCGCGGTAGGCCTTTCAGGCCCCTGGCTTTCGATCAACAAACGCATTTTTCCCGGAAGCGCGTCGGCGCTATCCGGCAACTGTATTTAAACGGTGCAGGGCTTTCGGATAACAATCCACACGGCTTTTTGCTATACAGCAAGCGCGCGGGAAAGCGCGACCTATGGAAATCGGGCGTCGTATCGCTTATGTAGGGTCGTGTAGAGGACAGACGATGCAAGTACGCGTAAAAGAATATCCCCAGCTTCGGGAACTGTGCTGGAACCGGCCTGCCGACACGCTGTTGGACGGGGCGGATGCGCTTGCGCTTTACGAGCGAAACTGGCGTTTTGTGGTGCCCGAAAATCTTGTTGATGCAGAACGGCGGATGATCAATGCTCTCGTTGCCAGATACGGCAACGGCATTTTGAATGTTTGAACGCGCTCATCACAAAGCCGTTGCCCAGACTCTCGCGGCTCTCAATAAAAACCTGTTTCTGGAGGCCGAGTGCTTTTTTGGCGGTGGGACGTCGATCGTTCTGCTCCTCGGCGAGTACCGAGAAAGCGTGGATATCGATTTCCTCTGCGCATCGGAAACGGGATATCGGCGGTTGCGCGAACTCACCTTCGGTGGACGGTTCGAACCGCTGCTCGCGCCTGACGCCCGCATCGACCTGCTTCGCGACGTGCGGACCGACCAGTACGGAATCCGGACCTGGATCGGAGTGGGTGAAACAAGGATCAAGTTTGAAATCGTCAGGGAAAGCCGCGTCAGCCTCTCCGGCGCACTGGATGCCAGGCTGGGCGTTCCCGTCCTTTCCAGAGGTGATCTGTACGCCGAAAAGCTGCTGGCAAATGCGGACCGGTATGCTGACAAGGCTGTGCTGAATAGGGATATCATTGATCTCGGTCTCATGATTTCGCGTTGGGGGCCTGTCCCTGGCCAGGCCTGGCAGAAGGCCCGGGCGGCCTACGGCACGGCAGTCGATGAGGCTTACAAGAAAGCTGTTGCCAGTATCAGGGATCCTGGATGGCTCGAGACGTGCATGCAGGGCATGGCCATGGATCGGAGCCTGGCGCGGGAGATCCTTGAGTCGTTCGGCGAGGGATACCCACCCGGATAGGGGAGCTGGCGCAGGGGCACAGTCGGCTCCTCAGGCCAGCAACTTTCGATCAACAAACGCATTTTTCCCGGAAGCGCGTCGGCGCTATCCGGGATCGACGGGAGACACCCTGGTGGAGCCGCGTTCGGTAGATCCCGGCTCTGCAGCCCGCTTTCGCGGGCTTGCGGCCGGGAGAAACGGGAAGGGGGAGAGCTCTACCCCTCCACCTGCCCGTAGAACCTTGGCTCGAAGGCTTCGATCCAGAAGAACTTGCCCGCGCCCTGGACGCAGCGGTCGAGGAATTCGGCGGCGCGGCGGCGCATGGCGAAGGTGGAGAGGCCGGCCAGGGAGCCGTAGACCAGCGTCTGGGCCAGGCCCACGCCCATCCAGAAGACGACGCCGGGCCAGTTGACGTGTTCGCCGCGGCTGCAGGACTGGGTCGCGCCCTGGCCGAAGGCGAAGGAGCGGGCCAGCAGATAGCGCCATTCGGTGCGGCCGGCCTCCACGGTTTCCGTGCCCATGGCCCTGGCCGACCAGGCGAAGCGGGCGCCCTGGCGGGCCAGCAAGGCGAAGAAGACGTCGTCCTCGCCGCCCGAGGCATTCATGCGCGGATCGAAGGGCTTGTCGGCCAGATCGAAGGCGTCCCGGTCGATCAGGGAATTGCCGCAGCCGAAGGGCTTGTCGAGCAGGATGTCTCCGGCGGGGCCGACCCGGGAATAGAGCCGGCGGGCCATGTCGGCCCGGATCCCGGTCACGTCCAGCGCCTCGCCGGTGAGCGGGCCGAAAACGACCGTCGCCTCCAGCTGGTCCGCCGTGTCCAGAAGGGCTTCCAGCCAGCCCACACTGGCGATCTCGTCATCGTCGAGGAAGGCGATATAGCGCCCGGTCGCAGCGGCGAATCCGGCATTGCGGGCATTGGAGACGCCGGGATGCGGCTCGTGGACATAGACGACGTCGCAGCGCGAAATCGCCTTTGCCGTCGCGGCGACGCGTTCGCCGGAGCCTTGCGGATCATTGTCCACGATCACCAGCTGGTCGGGCTGGCGCGACTGGGCCAGCACGCTTTCCACGGCGCGCCGCAGGCCATCCGGCCGGCGATAGGTCGGGATGATCACGGATACGCTCATGCTGGGTCCTCCCCCGGGTTGTCCCCGGTCTTCTTTTTCATGTGGGCGACGGCCTGGGCCATGGTCATGACCCGCGCGCCGGATGCCGTCACGGCCTCGCACACGCGTTCGAACTGGTCGGGCGTGCAGCCCCATTCGGTCGGGTCGTCCTGGATGTCGTGGGCGTAGTAGATCAGCCAGCCGGGGTGGTCCGGCAGTGTGCCGGCCGCCTCGACGGCGCGGGCAATCCCGGTCTCGCCGCCGTCCAGCGGGACGGATTTCAGCAGGCCGCGATCCGCCGCGCCGCGATTGATCCCGGCCTGGATGCCGCGCAGCGTGTCGAAGCGCCGGCCCAGGGTCAGCTTGGCGGCCGGCGTCGCCTCGCCATAGGCGAAGGCGAAGGAGGAAATCCCGGTTTCCAGCCCCATGGCGGCGAGGGCGCGGGCATTGCGTTCCACATCGGCCAGCAGCTTGCGGTCGGAGACGGCCGAGGCGTCGAGATGGCCATAGGTGTGACAGGCAATTTCGTGCCCGGCGGCGTCGAGCCGGATCAGATCGCCGGCATCGAACATCGTGCCGTGATGGGTCTCGCCCCCGGCATAGCCGGCGGAGGCGTAGTAGGTGCCGCGCCAGCCGCGCCGCTCCAGCGCTTCCGCGCCGGTGGTGGCGGCGGATTTGGGGAAATCGTCGAAGGTGAAGGTGACGATGGCGTGATCCAGATCGATCCGCATGGGCTGGCGGGCGGCCAGCCGCGTCCAGCGCCGGTTGGCCGCGGCCATCAGACCGGATGTGGGGATATAGGGCGCGTTCATTCGATCACCTCCGCGGTCCAGCTGGCGCGCCAGAGTTTGACCGCCACCGTGCGCAGGCGCAGCGGCAGCGCCGTGTTGCGCGCCAGGATCGACCAGACACCGCGCAGTGCGCCCTGGAAGGGGATGCGCTTGAGCGTGCGGGCCGCTTTCGCGCCGGGCAGGCCGGCGAGTTCGGGATGGCGGTCGAGCAGGCGGCGATAGTTCGCCGCGCCGGCGCGGAACTTGGCGAGGAGCTCGTCCGCCCCCTGCAGCCCGCCATGGCGCGCCGGATTGTCGACATGAATGAGGGTGAAGCGTTCCGCGGCGCGCACGGCCCAGTCGACATCCTCGAAACCCCAGCCGGTAAAGCCCGTATCGAAGGGGATGGCGCGCATCACCGCGGCGCGCACCAGCACGTTCGAGGAGCAAAACGCCGTCGGCCCGGTTGCATTGCGTTCCGCGGCCCCGTGCTCGTCGCTGGTGCGGGTGAGCGCGGCATGAAGCTGCAGGGCCTTGTCGCGCGGCCAGTGGGTCTCGTGGCCGCCATAGGCGGCATCGCATGTTCCGCGATTGGCCAGGCGGCGCCAGGCCGACAGGAAGGTGTAGGCGGCCGGCTGCATGTCGGCGTCCAGATAGATCAGCCAGTCGCCGCGGGCCTGCTGTGCCAGCAGGTTACGGCCTTCCGAACGGCCGCGATTGCGGGTCGAGGTGAGCAGCCGTGCCGGCGTGTCCATTTCGCCGAGCAGGAAGGTGAGGGCCGCATTGAGATCGGTGTCCGGCTCGCCGTCGTCGTAGAGCACGATTTCGGTATCGCCGGCGGCCTGGTCGGCCAGCGCGCGCACCAGCGCGGCCGGATTGTCGCGATGGAAGGGGATGAGCACGGAAAAGGCGATCCGGTCCGCGGCCAGGCTGGCCGGGTTGGCGTATTCGCGCAGGGATGTATCGGCGTTCACCGTCATGACGTGGCCTCCGCCAGCTTGAGCATGGCGCGGGCATCGCGCACCCATTGCCGGCAGCCGGCAATATCGAACAAATAGGCTGAAATCGCGTAAACGCCTGCGCCGACAAGGGCTTGAAGGGCGAGTGTCTGCCAGGCCATGGGCAGGGCGGGCAGCATCAGCACGGCCGCCGCCATGATGGCGGTGGCGCTGCCGGCCTTGATCCACTCGGCCCAGGGCAGGGGCAGGACGAAATGCCGGCGCCCCATCACCGCACAGACCCCGAGGGCCAGCGCATAGACCAGCACGGTCGCCAGGGCCGCGCCGGTCAGGCCGAAGGCCGGGATGAAAACGAGGTTGAGGCCCAGATTGAGCACGGCCGAAGCGCTCATGATCGCCGCCATCACGCCGGTGCGACGGGTGAGCGTAAAAGCCTCGTGGAAGTAATAGGTCATCATGCCGTTCATCAGGCCGGAGAGCGCGATCCAGGGCAGGATGCGGGCGGCCTGCTCGCGCAGGTCTTCGCCGACCAGCACCGTGGTCAGCGGTCCGGCGACCAGGGCAAGGCCCGCCGCAGCGGGAAAGGCGATCAGCCCCATCAAGCCGGCGGCCTGTCCGGCCATCTCCTGGGCGGCGGTCCTGCCGCCCTGTTCCAGGGCGCGGATCGTCATCGGCCACACCGCCGCGCCGAACCAGATGAAAATGATGTCCAGCAGCCGGTCGGCCAGCCCGTAGCCGGCGGCATACATGCCCACCGCGCCCTGGCCAAGAAAACCGGCGATCAGGAAACGGTCGCCGACGGAGAGCAGGTGTTCGAAGATCAGCGACAGCGTCACCGGCAGGCCGTAGGCGGCATAGGCGGCGACCCGCACGGTCTGGCGCTTTCCGCCGCGCGCCCGGCGCAGCATGACCGGCAGGTCGAAGACCAGCATGACCAGGGCGGCGATGCCGGTGCCGATGAAGATGCCGGCGGCGCCCAGCCCCGTGGTCAGGATGATCCCGACCCCGATCATGAAGCCCAGCATGAGATAGCTCGCTTCCAGCGCGGAAAAGCGCCGCACATCGCCTTCGGCGCGGTGGGTTTCCATGCCGATCTGCATCAGCGCGCGCAGCAGCATCGAGACAGTGGCGAAGGAGAGTGCCGTTTTGAGCCGGATGTCCAGCGGCAGGACCTGCACGAGCCCGATCAGCGCCGCGCCGGCGACCAGGGCGATCAGGCCGTAGACCGCGTAGACGGTCGTCAGGTGTTCGCGCATCCGGCGGCGGCGCTCCGCGCGGGCATGGAAGCGCGCCACGGCGGCTTCCAGCCAGGTGAAAACCAGTATGTGCGTCAATGACATGGCGGCAAGTGTCAGGGCATAGCGGCCATAATCCTCGGCCGGCATGATGCGCGTGAACACAGCCACACTGCCAAAGCCCACCAGGGCCTGTGCGACCTGTACCGGCAGATAACCCAGAAGATACCGTCCAAGCATGAAACGCTCCGCTCGCCTTGCAGGGGAAGTGTGCAATTTGGATGCCGCGCGGCAGGCGACCCGATGCGGTGCCGCAAAGCCGAATCTTCATGTCCTGATAAGGGGTTCCACCTAGTGTTGCAGCGGGGACAGAAGGAGGGGCGCACCGTCATGGATGTGGCTCTGAAAAAGCCCAGCGACCTCGCCGCGGACGAGCGCGAGGCCTGGGCCGAATTCGTGGCAAACGATCCGGCTCTGGCGAGCCCCTATTTCGCGCTGGATTTCGCCGAATGCTGCGAGGAGGTGCGCGACGACACGCGCGTCGTCACGGTGCGCGAGAACGGGGTTCCGGTCGGCTTCCTGCCGCTTCACACCGGCAAGTTCGGTTTCGCGCGGCCGCTCGGCGGTCCGCTGGGCGATGTGCACGGCGTGATTGCGGAACCCGGCCGGCCGGTCGATCTGACGGCCTGGCTGAAGGACGCCGGCATCCCGATTTTCCTTTTTCACAGCGCGCTTGCCAGCCAGCCGGTCTTCCGGCCGCACGCCCAAGGCTATGACGGCGGCTGGATCATCGACGTGTCGGAGGGCTTCGACGCCTGGCACGAGAACCGCCGCTCCATCAATTCCAAGGTCGTGCGCAATATACGCACCCGTTTCCGCCGCCTCGACGAGGCCGAGGGCGGGCATCGTTTCGTCATGCAGGACGAGCGGGCCGAGGCGATGGCGCAGATGCTGGCCTGGAAGCAGGCGCAATACCGCGAGACCGGCGTGTTCGACGTGTTCTCCGTCGGCTGGACCCGCAAACTCCTTGAAGCCGTGCTGCGCCGGCGCAGCGACAGGTTCCGGGGCGTCTGCTCCAGCCTGGAGATCGGCGGGAAATTCGCCGCCGTCCATGTCGGCATGGCGAGCGACCGGCTCGTGCAATACTGGTTCCCGGCCTATGACCGCGATCTCGGCGCGATCAGCCCGGGCCTCGTCCTGATGGTGGAAAGCGCCCGCCGCGCTGCCGAGGCGGGCCAGCTCGGCGTCGATCTGGGTCCCGGCCAGTTCGCCTTCAAGAAGGATCTGGCGACCTACCAGGTCGGCCTGGCCGGCGGCTATTGCGCGCCGGCGGCCTGGGCCGGAGCGGCGCGGAAAGCCGCACTGGATCTCTCCGACTGGGGGCATCCGGAACGCACCGGCACGGTGTCGCGCCTGACGGGGAAGGCCATGCGCAAGCTCAACCGGCTGACGGGTTTTTACGGGGTCTAAGCCCTCGCGCCACTTTCCCCGGACTTGTTCCGGGGCCTAGTAAAACTTGAAAATCTTCACCGGCAGCAGGCCCCGGAATTCGCTCCGCTCCTCCGGGGGAAACGGAGATGGTGCTCCTCGGGGGAAGCGGCGCTCGCGCGAAAACACGCGCCACTTCCCCCGGCCTTGTGCCGGGGTCTGGCATTTCAGCGCGGCAAAAACGGGACGCCATCATCCTCGATGAGCTCGAACCAGAGGTCCTTCCAGCCAGGGTTGCCGGCCTCAATCAGGTTGAACTTCCACGCGCGCCGATAGCGTTTGAGTTGCTGCTCGCGCGCCCAGGCCGCCTGCCAGCCTTCATGCCATTCATAGTAGACCAGATTGCGGATCTTGTACTTGCTCGTATGGCCCGCCATGGCCCCCGTGCGGTGTTGCTCGACGCGCCCGACCAGACACTTGGTGCGGCCTACATAGAGTGCGCCGCGCGGCCGGCTGGCCATGATGTAGACCGCTTCGGGATGGTTGAAGGTCATGAGTAGCGCGTTCTTTTCATGCCATCTTAGATAGCATTTATTTGCCGCATGCCAGACCCCGGCACAAGGCCGGGGAAACTGGAGTCTGGATTAGCACTATAGAGCGCTGCTTCCCCCGGCCTTGTGCCGGGGCCTGGCACCTGGCGACAGGCTTGCTTCGAGGGCTTTCAGCGTTTCAGGGGCGGCCCCTTGACCGGACCCTGGAATTCGCTTCGCTCCTCCGGGGAAGCGGCGTGGCGCTATCTGATATTCGCCTTGTCGCCCAGGAGCGCCGGCAGGGTGCGCAGCATGATCCACAGATCGAACCAGACATTGGCGCGGGCGATGTAGTCCACGTCCAGGCGAACCCGTTCGCGGGCCGCTTCCGGCGAATGCAGCGGGCCGCGCGACCCGTTGATCTGGGCCCAGCCGGTAATGCCCGGCTTCACGCGGTGACGGTGGGCGTATTCGGCGACCAGCTTGGACGTTTCCGTGCCGCCGGTGCGCATGTCCGGTGCATGCGGACGCGGACCGACCAGCGACATGTCGCCGGTGAGGACGTTCCACAGCTGGGGCAGCTCGTCGAGCGAGGTGGCGCGCAGGAAACCGCCGATCCGGGTGACCCGCGGATCGTCGAACTCGACCTGGCGCACGGGGCCGGCCTGGGCCTCGGGATTGTGCCGCATGGTGCGGAATTTGAGCACCTCGATCGGCCGGCCGTTGAAGCCTTCGCGGGTCTGGCGAAACAGCACCGGTCCGCGGCTGTCCAGCTTCACGGCGAGACCGATCAGCGCCATGACCGGTAGGGCAGCGATGAAGAGCCCGGTGCCCAGCACGAGGTCGACCAGGCGCTTGAGCACGAGATGACCCAGCCGTTCCTCGCCCCCGTTCATGCGCGCAGCCTGCACGCCGACGATATCGTCGAGCGAGGTGTCGGCCGGATCGAACTTGTCCAGGTCGAGCAGAAGGCAGACCGAATGGGGCAGGGTGCGCAGTTTTTTCAGCAGCATCTGCACGCGGTCTTCGGCTTTGGGGGAGACCGTGAGGATGATGCGGTCGACCTCGTGCAGGAGCGGCCAGGAAAACAGATCGTCCGTCGAACCCAGATAGGGCGCGCCGCCCAGATCGGCCGGGGCGCGCGAGCGGCGGTCGTCGAACACGCCGACGACATTCACCGTTCCGGATCCGGCATTGGCTGCGATCAGCTTGCGGGCGTTCGGCGTGGCGCCGACCAGCACGACATTGCGGGCCAGGCGGCCGGCGCGGCGCCAGTACTGGATGAAGGTGGCGTAGATCACGTGCAGCAAGGTCAGGCTGCCCACGCCGGTCATCGCGAACAGGGCGACCAGATCGGTCATGTGCGGCGCGGTGGCGAAGGACAGGGCGGTGACGGCGCTGCCGGCCAGGCCGGAGGCGATGAAGGCGCGCAGCACGCGGTAGAGGCCGACCTCGCGCGGTTCCACGCGGTAGACGCCGGAGAGCATCAGCAGGCCCGGCGCCAGCGCGACGAAGGCGATGACCGGCAGGAGCTCGCCGGCGGCCACATCCGTGACATGACCGCCGGACAGGGCCACGCTGCCCGCGGCGGCCAGGATGATCGTGGCGAAGATGTCGATGGACTGGAGGAAATGGCTCAGCACCTTGCGGTTGATGCGGTTCTGAGGCGTGCGTGCCTTGGCCTTGAGCAGGGCGCGGGTCTGTGTCGCCGTGTCGGCCATGGCCGGGCGCATCGCATCGGTCGTGTCGTTGGCCGGGCCGGTCGGGCCGGGCTCTGCTGCACTGGTATAATCCACGTCAGATCCCCATCGATGACAGCGCATTGTGGGCAGAACGAGAGAAATATTTCGTTGAAAAGCGTGGTTAACGCGGACTTGACGATCATTTTTCATGCCCGGTGCGTGCCGGGGGTGGTCGTCGGCTGCGCCGCAGGCGTGGCAGCGGGGTGTTGGCGACAGAACGGGGACAGACACGTAAGCGCGCTTACGTGTCTGTCCCCGGGATTCCTCACAGAACGGTAAGTTTGTCGTCTTCGGGCGCGCGCCCTATTGTCCGCCCCATAACGAATTGGGGAGGGGTATATGACCCGTT
The DNA here is from genome assembly GCA_034659015.1 of Pseudomonadota bacterium. Lineage (GTDB taxonomy): Bacteria > Pseudomonadota > Alphaproteobacteria > Caulobacterales > Maricaulaceae > Maricaulis. The sequence continues at coordinate 405,097 of JAYEGL010000002.1, forward strand.
TTATTGCGACACTGGCCGCATCGACCATTCTGGCGAGCGCGCCCGGCCTGGCCATGCAGGAGGGCGACGCGGAGTGGGATGTCGCCAATCCGCCGCTGCCGACGCGTTCGATTCCCATCGAGGTGACCGAGGGCACCTGGATGTCGCTGGACGTCAGCCCGGACGGGCAGACGATCGCTTTCGACCTGCTGGGCGATATCTACACCATGCCCGCGGGCGGCGGCGAGGCGACCAACATCTCCTCCGGCCTGCCCTGGGAATACCAGCCGCGCTTCTCGCCGGACGGCAGCCGCATCGCCTTCACCTCGGACCGCGGCGGCGGCGACAATATCTGGATCATGAATACGGACGGATCCGATGCGCGCCAGCTCACCGAGGAGAGCTTCCGCCTGCTGAACAATCCGACCTGGCACCCGTCGGGCCGCTATATCGCGGCGCGCAAGCACTTCACCACCCAGCGCTCCGCCGGCACGGGCGAGATCTGGATGTATCACGTGCTGGGCGGAAACGGCGTGCAGCTGGTGGAACGTCCCAACGAGGACTTCCAGAAGGAGCTGGGCGAGCCGATCTTCTCGCCGGACGGGCGCTACGTCTACTACACGCAGAACGTCACCCCGGGTAACACCTTCATCTACGCCCAGGATTCCAACACCGACCTGTTCAATATCCGCCGCTACGATCTGGAGAGCGGCGAGATCGACACGGTGGTCGAGGGCGCCGGCGGCGCCGTGCGTCCCGCCCCGTCGCCGGACGGGCGTTACATGGCTTTCGTGCGCCGCGACCGCACGCAGTCGGGCCTCTACATCAAGGACCTGCACTCCGGCGAGGAACGCCGCCTGGTCGAGACCGTCGACCAGGACATGCAGGAAACCTGGGGCGTGACCGGCATGTATCCCAACATGGACTGGATGCCGGACAGCAACGCCATCGTCTACTGGGCCGAGGGCGGCATCCACAGCGTGGACATCGAGACCGGGGAGGTGACCGGCATACCCTTCCAGGTGTCCGACACGCGCGACGTCATCGACCCGCCGCGGCCCCAGGTCGAGGTGGCGCCGGACACGTTCAACACGCGCATGCCGCGCTTTGCCACGGCCTCGCCGGACGGCAGCCGGATCGTCTTCGAGAGCCTGGGCGTTCTCTGGGTGCGCGATGCCGACGGCGGCGAGCCGCGCCGTCTGACGCGGGCCGATCCCGGCGAGCGCCGCGAGATCACGCCGACATGGTCGCCGGACGGGCGCACCATCGCCTTCGTCGCCTGGGATGACGAGGAACTCGGCTCGATCCGCACCGTTTCCGCCCGCGGCGGCCGCGAGCGCGTCGTCACGGACGAGCCCGGGCATTATTCCAATCCGCGCTTCTCGCCGGACGGCGAGACGCTGGTCTTCGAAAAGGGCTCGGGCGGCTATCTCACCGCGCCGGAATGGTCTGAGACGACGGGCATTTTCCGCGTCGATGCAGACGGCGGCGAAATGGTGCAGGTCACCGAGAACGGCTCGCTGCCGCATTTCGGGGCCTCAAACGACCGGATTTTCCTGACCCGCAATGGCGACGGGGCCAGCCTGGTCTCCGTGGATCTCAACGGATACGAGGAACGCACCCACATCACCGGCGGGCTGATCACCGAATACCAGGTCTCGCCCGATGGCGGGCATGTTGCGTTCCGCCAGAATTACGACGTCTTCGTCATGCCGTTGCCGCCGGGCCCGCAATCGGTCTCCGGCGGGGCGGACGGGTCGGCCCTGCCGACCGTCGAGGTCTCCGGCAATGGCGCGACCTATTTCCACTGGAGCGAGGAAGGCTCGCACCTCAACTGGACGATGGGTCCGGAATTCTTCTCGGTTCCGCTGGCCGATTTCCGGCCCGATCCCGCCGGCGACAACGACTACACGCCGCCGGATGCGGGCACCGACATCTCGATGAGCGTCGAGGCGGATCACCCGACGGGCCTGACGGCGATCACCGGTGCGCGCATCATCACCATGGCCGGCGAGGATGGCGGCGTCATCGAGAACGGCACGATCGTGATCGACGGCAACCGCATCCAGGCGGTCGGTGCGGATATCGACGTGCCCGACGGCGCCCGCGTGGTGGACGGTACCGGCATGACGATCACGCCGGGCTTTATCGACGCCCACGCCCACGGACCGCAGGGCACGGGCGATCTTGTGCCGGAACAGAACTGGTCGGCCATCGCCCACCTGGCGCTCGGCGTGACCACGATCCACGACCCGTCCAGCCGGGCGAGCCATATCTTCACCGCCTCGGAATACCAGCGGGCCGGCCGCTATCTGGCGCCGCGCATCTATTCCACCGGCGAGATCGTCTACGGCGCCCGCGCGCCGTCCGTCTATGCGGAGATCGACTCGCTCGAGGATGCCGAGGAGCATGTCTTCCGTCTGGCCGCCCAGGGCGCCCATTCGATCAAGAACTACAACCAGCCGCGGCGCGACCAGCGCCAGCAGGTCGTCGCCGCCTCGATCGAGGCGGGGCTGGAAGTGGTCGCCGAGGGCGGCGCCAACTACCACATGGACATGGCCATGGTGGCGGACGGCAATACCTCGATCGAGCACAACCTGCCCCAGAACGTGCTCTACGAGGACGTGCTGCAGATGTATTCCCAGACCGAGGTCGCCTATGTGCCCACCATCGTGGTCACCTATGGCGGTCTGGCCGGCGATCCCTACTGGCGCCAGGCGATGAATGTCTGGGAGCATCCGATCCTGTCGCGCCACGCCCCGCCGCGCCAGCTGCAGGCCTCCTCGGTGCGCCGCACGACCGCGCCGGAGGAAGACTTCGTCGATGACGACAATGCCCGCGAGGCGCACCGCCTGTTCGAGCGCGGCGTCGACGTGGCGATCGGCGCCCACGGCCAGCAGCAGGGTCTGGCGGCGCACTGGGAGATGTGGTCCTTCGTGCGCGGCGGCTTCTCGCCGCTGGAAGCCCTGATGACGGCGACGGTGATGCCGGCCCGCCATCTCGGTTTCGACAACGATCTCGGCACGATCGAGGAAGGCAAGCTGGCCGATCTCGTCATCCTGCGCGAGAATCCGCTCGACGACATCGCCAACACCGACGAGATCGAATACGTCATGCTCGACGGGCGTCTCTACGAGGCGGACACGATGAACGAGACCGTCACCGGCGACACGCAGCGCCAGCCCTATTTCTGGGAATAGGCGGGCCTGCAGGCCGAACGGAAAAGCCCCGGACCCAACGGTCCGGGGCTTTTTTTTGATCCGCTGCCCGGCCCTGTGCGGAGGACGGCGTGTACACGGCCACAAAAAATCCCCGGGAGTTGGAACTCCCGGGGATTATTCAGTCGCCATGGCTGCGCGGCTGGGGGCGAGGCGGCGCGTGGATGCTGCGCCTGCACAAAACCACCCGGAGAGATAGCGAATATTGAGATTCGGTGACAGGTGTGACGTCGTCCTGTTGATCGTTTTATCGGCCTGTGTTGCGCGAAATCCGCAATCGGCAGGCGAAACGCCTACGGGCTGGACACCCATAGCGGGTATTTCGTCATGATCCGCGCAAAGCGCGCCGACTCGAGATGGCCGGCCAGCCAGCCCTGAAGGCCCGGCAGGTCCAGCGCGTCGAACCAGTCGCGGTCCGTGTTGGCGAACTGGCGCACGAAGGGAAAGATCGCCGCATCCGCCATCGACATGGCCGTGCCGAAGAGCTGGGGCGATTCCCGCAGGCGCACGTCGAGCGCCTGCAGATAGTCCAGCGCGGCGTCGCGGTGGGCCTCGGGGTCGGCGCCGTCATGGCGGGCGGCGTACTTGTAGCGGTCCAGATGGTGTTTGAACGGGCCGTCGCAGCCTTCGATGAGCGCCGCCATGTCCGGGGCGGGCGGGGCCAGCCAGCGCTCCGGATCGTGCCGGGCCAGCGCCCAGTGCATCACGTCGAGGCTTTCCTCCAGCACCGTCCCGTCCGGCAGGACCAGGACCGGCACGGTGCCCTTGGGCGAGACGTCGAGCATCGCCTGCGGCTTGTCGCGAAGCAGGATTTCGCGGTGCTCCACCGCGGTCTCGCTGACATCCAGCGCCAGCCGGGCCCGCATGGCATAGGGGCAGCGGCGGAAGGAGTAGAGGGCGGGCAGGGCCTCGCTCATGCCTGCGGGTCCCGCTGTCCCGGTTCGCGCCGGCCGACATGACGTTCGCCGCGCCGGGCTGCCAGGGTTTCCTGGCGATGGCGTTCGGCATAGCGTGCGCGCTGGTCCGGCGAGCGCTCGGCGTGACAGCGCGGACAGCACACGCCTTCATGATAGAGCGGGGATTGCAGATCCGCCGGCGACAGCGGCTCGCGGCAGCCATGACACAGCGTGTGCGTGCCCTGGACCAGCCCGTAGCCGACGGCGACCCGGCGGTCGAAGACAAAGCATTCGCCCTGCCACAGGCTCTCGGCGGGATCGACGGTCTCGAGGTATTTCAGGATGCCGCCCTTGAGGTGGAAAACCTCGTCGATGCCCTGGGCCTTCACGAATGCTGTGGCCTTCTCGCAGCGTATCCCGCCGGTGCAATACATGGCGATGCGCGCATTCGGCCGCGTCTCGCGGAATGTGCGGAACCAGTCGGGAAACTCGCTGAAACTTGTGGTCTGAGGGTCGATGGCGCCGTCGAACTGCCCGATGCGCACCTCGTAGTCATTGCGCGTGTCGATCGTGACCACGTCGGGTGCGCGGATGAGATCGTTCCAGTCCTCCGGCTCGACATAGGTGCCCACGCTCGCATTCGGGTCGATGCCGGGCACGCCCATGGTGACGATTTCCTGCTTGAGCCGCACTTTCGTGCGCAGGAAGGGCTGGCTGTCGGCCCGGCTTTCCTTGTGTTCGAGGTCCGCACAGCCCGGCAGGGCGCGGATCGTGTCGAGGACGGCGTGCACGCCGGCTTCGGGGCCCGCAATCGTGCCGTTGATCCCCTCCGGGGCCAGCAGGAGCGTGCCGGCGACATCGTGTTCCAGGCAAGCCGATTTCAGCCGGTCCTGCAGCACCGGTCCGGCGTCGAGCGGGGCGAACTTGTACAGGGCGGCGATCAGGAAACGGGCCATGGCTATCGGGACGGCTGACGGGACCCGTCCTATACCAGCCCGCAGGCCCCGGCGTCATCGCTGCGACTGCGCATGCCGTCTCAGCGATCGTTGGACGCGGCCGCCAGGGCTTCCGGCGTTCGCGGCAGGTGCAGGAAGAAGTGGCTGCCGATACCGGGCTCCGACTCGACCCATATCCGCCCGTCATGCAGTTCCGCGACGCGCTTGCACAGGGCCAGGCCGATACCGGAGCCCTCGTACTGGTCGACCGAATGCAGGCGTTCGAACACGTCGAAGATCCGTCCGAAATGCTGCGGATCGATGCCCATCCCGTTGTCCGACACGCACAGGGTCGTGCCATGGCGGTCGGTGCGTGCGGAGACCTCGATGCGCAGCGGTTTGGCGCTGCGATATTTCACCGCATTGGAGATCAGGTTCTGCAGCGCGCGGGTCAGCAGGAAGCGGTCGGCCTCGATGGGCGTGTCGATGCGCCATTCCAGCGTGCCGCCGCACTCCTCGATGGCCGGGGCCAGCAATTCCTCGATCTCGCTTTTCAGTGCCGCCGGCGGAATGCTTTCCGGACTGGCCTCGGCGGTGTCGGCGCGGGTGTAGGAGAGCAGGTCCTGGACGAGCCTCTGGGCCCGGTCGGCGCCGCGATTGATCCGCTTGAGCATCTGCTGGCTGCGGTCGTCCAGATCGATCTGGCGTTCCACCAGCAGCGAGGACATGCCCTTCATGGCGCGCAGCGGCGCCTGCAGGTCGTGCGAGGCGTGGGCGGCAAACCGCGCCAGCTCCTCGTTCTTGGCCTCGATGATGGCGTGGCTGCGGCGCAGTTCGGCCGTCTTGATATCGACCTCGCGGCCGATATCGGCGGCGTGGCGGGCATCCTTCAGCGCCAGCGCCCCGATCGTGCCGGTTGCGAACAGCGAGAACAGCAGGACAATCCAGGGCAGGGGGCCGACGCTGAGCAGATAGTTCCGGCGCGGTACGATATCGATGCGCATCGTCTCGAAGGGCGGCCGGCCCGACCAGCGCAGCGCGTAGGGGGCCGTGTCGAGCACGCTGGATAAGCCGGTTACCGAGGCGGAGAGCCGGTCGCGCAGCTCGACATTGCGCGCCAGTGCGAAGACCGGATTGTCCCGGCCGAAACGCGCGATGATCCAGGCCGGGTCGGAGCGCAGTTCGGTCGGCTGGGCCAGCGCGTCGAAATCCGACGTGACATAGGCGTACCGGTTGCCGTCGCCGGCGAGCGGCGCGATCACGGCAAAACGGACCTGTCCCGTCCGGGCCGGCGGCAGGGACAGGACGACCGGGGCGTCGAGCACGGGGTCGCGGTCCAGACGGGTGTCGATTGCCCGGCGGACCTGCGCCGCGGTGGCGGCCTCGGCCGCATAAAGCGAGCTGCCGTCCAGCAACAGTCCCAGATCACGCACCGGCGGGGCCCACACCGGATCGACGGCGACATCGAAGATCTCGATTACCGTCTCCGGCGCCAGGCCGGTCTCGACGGCATTGACGAGTTCGCCCAGTTCGGCGCTCAGCGCGGCGAAACCGGCATCGATCTCGGCGATGCGGGCGCCGGCGTGATTGCGGAATTCCCGCTCCTTCGCCTGGCTCTGTCCGATCAGCGTGGCGAAGAACAAGCCCAGCGAGACGATGAGGCCGAACAGCAGAATGGCGACCGGCGTGCGATAGGCGTCGAGCAGGCCCGACAGGGTCTCGTAGCGGGGCGTCGCGGGCAGAGCCTCGCCGGAATTGTTCAGGCGCGTCAGATTCATGCGTTCTCCGCCTTGTCCGGGATGCGCGAGAACCGGTCGATCAGGACCGGAAGCAGAGGCAGCATCAGGACGGCCGTAGCCACCGATGCGGCCGCCGTGAGGAGTTTGAGCACGCCTTCCAGATAGTAGAGCGGGTGCCAGAGGACGACGATGTTCATCAGGTGGTTGATGCCGCAGAACAGGATGAAGATGCCGAACATGATGAAGGCCCACCGGAAGGGGATGGGCCTGTCCAGCCGCCTCAGGAAGACGACGATGACCACCGGGATCGAGAAATAGGCCAGGGCGATAGCGAGGTCGGCGATGACATGCATGCCGACAAGCTCGGGCCGCCAGAGATAACACATGCCGTGGGGCATGAAGTTGTTGATGTCGAAATAGTCCATGCGTCCTGCCTCGTTGATCGCCAGCAGCGGGCAATTGACGTATCCGCACAGTGGGAAAATGAGCCGGTTTCCCGGGTTCTCCAGTGCATAAACTATTAATTGCCCCGGGCGGCCAACCAGATCGTCCGGACACACACGCCAATAGCTGCAGACATGAAGGAGCCCGGCAGCGGAACTGCCGGGCGCCAAAGCCTGGGCGAAACGATAGGTCCTGTCTTGCCAGTCAGCCTGTGATCTGGATCACGCCGGGCTGGGGAAACGCAATCAGGGCAGTGTGTTAACCAATCCGGTCGCAGCCTCGACAGCCGCCATCAGCGCGTCGGCATCGGTCTCCAGCGTGTCCGGCTGAAGGGCCGCGGGATAGGCGGTTTGCAGCCGGGTCAGGACACCGGAAAGCGCCTCGGCCACGTCCGGGGTCTGCGCGGCGATCGCGTCCATGTGGCCGGCGGCATAACGCTCGGCGGCTTTCGTGAAGCCGTACCCGTCCAGATAGGCCTCGCCGGCCGCGGCATCGCTTGCGACGACGCGGTATTGCAGCGCAGCGCGTTCGACCAGGTCGGCCATCACTTGTGCATGCACGGTGCCTTCCGGTCTGTCGCTCTGCGGCGCGTATCCGGCGGCATTGTCGATGGCGGTCAGCACGTCCTCAACGCGGGCAACGACCTCCGCCTCGCCGGCGCCGGAATAGGGCGCGACCGAGGCGTCGGTCATGGTCTCGCCGAACAGGGGGGCGCCGAGATTTTCCAGCACGGGTTCGAAATCGATATAGATCTCGCTGATCGGGTGGGCGAACATTTCCGCACCGGCCGTACGGTCTCCGGCCCGGTAGGCGTCGATGCCGGCCAGATAGTGCGCGCGCATCACTTCCAGGGCGATCATGTAGACGACAGGATCGTTCTCGGCGGCCACCGGGTCGATGCCGAATTCGCCGCCGCCGGTGCCGCCTTCGCCTTCACCTTCGCCTTCCGACCAGCCGCCGGCCGGCGGTGTGGCTGCGGCTTCGGTGTCGGCGGCCGTGCCCGTGGCGTGCTGTTCCGCTTCGCTCTGCGGCACTTCGTCCGCTGGCGTCTCGCTGGCCGGTTCGCTACATCCGGCCAGTCCGCCGATGAGGGCGGCCGTGCCGACCGTGGTCCAGATTCGCGTGCGGCGCTTGATACCCATCTCGTATTCCCCTTGCCTAACCGTCGGTCCGACTTGTCCGACCCTGATAGACCGCCTAAACCCATTTTCAGCAAATGACAATTAGTCGCAGGTGAATTCATGCTCTTGTGTCTGCAAAATGTCTGTTCCGCCGAAGCCGTGACGCAACTGCGCGAGCTCGCCTCCGAGAGCGAGTATGCCGACGGCCGCAAGACGGCCGGCTGGGCGGCGCGCGAAGTGAAGCGCAACGAACAGGTCGAGGCCGGCCCGCGCATCGACACGATCCGCGGCATGGTCCGCAAGGCGCTGATGGATCACCCGCTCTTCGTCAGCTTCGCCCAGCCCAAATCGATCACGCGCATGCTGGTCTCGCGCTACACGCCGGGCATGGAATACGGGCTGCATGTCGACGATGCGCTGATGGGCGGCCGCCGGGCGGATCTCTCCTTCACCCTCTTCCTGTCCGAGCCGGACAGCTATGACGGCGGGGCGCTGGTGATGGACGGCGTGGACGGGGAGACCGAGATCAAGCTCGCCCCCGGCGAGGCGGTGGTCTATCCCACGGCCGCCCTGCACCGGGTCTCGCCGGTGACGAAGGGCGAGCGTCTGGCGGTGGTCGGCTGGGTGCGCAGCCTGGTGCGCCGGCCCGACCAGCGCGAAATCCTGTTCGATCTGGACCGCGCCTGCCGGTCCCTGTTCGAACGCTCGGGCAAGACGCCGGAACTCGACCTTCTGCTCAAGAGCAAGGCCAACCTGCTGCGGCAATGGGCGGAGGATTAGGCGCGCCCGCGCCGCAGGCGTGGTGGATGGGGTGGGGGCGAGGTGTCTGCAACTAAGCACCAAGCCTTCCAGCACCGGGATTCACCCCTTCCGTCCGGCTGTGCCGGACACCTTCCCCATCAAGGGGAAGGATGAGGTCTCGCCTCACACGCCCTCGATCACGTCGGCCCAGTCGGGATGACGCTCGGCCTGCGCCTTCAGGAAAGGGCACAGCGGAACGATGGTGAAGCCGTTGGCGCGGGCCTCGGCCACGACATGGCGGGCCAGCGCGCTGCCCACGCCGCGTCCGCCCAGGCTGTCGGGCACGCCGGTATGGTCGACGATGATCCGCGACGGGCTGATGCGGCTATAGGTCATTTCGGCGGTGTCGGTTTCACCGTCGATACGGGCCACATAGCGGCCTTTCGAACCGGTTTCTTCCTGGGTGATCTGGATATCCATGATGGCCTCCGGCCTCAGCTTTCCAGCGGTTTCGCCGCGGCGGCCGCCGGCGCTTCGCTGGTGCGCACGGTCACATGCCCCGACGGGTTGAAGCCCGTGGCCAGCAGCAGGCTGGCCGTCAGGCCGAGAATGGCGATCGAGAGTATCAGTCCGGTCCAGCGCATGGCGCCCTCCTGTTCGTGGCGCGTATATGGGCCGTGGCGGCTCGGGCGATTAGGGGGAATGACGGAAAAAGTGTCCCGCCTGTGCGGATACGGCGTGTCCTGCGCAAAAAAGAAAAGCGCGGCCCGGACGAACCGGACCGCGCTCCCCCTGTCCACGAGGGCGTCGTGGTCAGAACCGCCAGCCGATCGCCAGGCTGACAGCATTGTCCTCGTCGGTATCGCGTCCGATGTCGCTGCGAAGCCGGGCGGAGAGCGTGACACGCTCGGAGGCCTGCAGGTCGATGCCGAGGGCAAGCGAGGCAAAGCCATCGTCGTGATTGCCGTCGAGAACGGTGAAGCCGGCACCGGGCGCGCCGGCAAGACTGGCGGAGGTGACGCCATCGCCGCCGGAAATGTCCTGCTCCCAAGTCAACTGGCCGAAGATGCGCGCATCGCCGCCGGCCAGATTGCCGTCCGTGGCATAGCGGCCGCCGATGCCGACCAGGGTCTGGTCGGTTTCGCGGCCGGCCAGACTGGCATTGAACACGCCGGCACCGGTCTCGGTATAGCCGTCGATATCCGTATTGCCGTGGCGCAGGCGCAGGACCGGGCCGAACACGGCGTCGGTGTCGAGCAGGTCCATGCCCATGTCGAAGCCGGCATTGATCTGGGTGGCCTCGGTGTCGCCGAGCGCCCGGGCGAAACCATTGCCCAGCGTGATCGTGCGGGTGAGGTCGTAGTCCAGCCAGCTGCCGCCGATATAGCCGGAGCCGTAGAGCGATCCGCCGGCATAGCCGGCATAGGCCGCGATGGACACCGATTCACCCTGGACATGGGCGCCGGTGCGGTTGGCGGAATAGTCGGAGAAGCCCGCATTGGCGCCGATCAGCCAGTTCGGGGCGGGCTCGAAATCGACCCCGGCCACGACGTGGTTGCTCTCGATATCCATCTCGCCATTGGGCAGGTCGGTATCGCCCCAGCCGCTTTCCGCGGAGAAGTAGAATCCGGTGCGGTCGTTGATGCCGTCCATCTGGCCGGCCTCGGCGGCGCGTGTGGCGGCCTGCAGCGCGGAGAGGACTTCGACGCTACCCGGATCCGACGAGGCGAGCTGGATGCCGTCCCCGTTCAGCCCGGCCGTCTGCATGCCGCCGCCATGGCGGCCTTCCGCGAAGATCGCCATGCGCGTGGCGATGGTGTCGCCCATCGAGCGCGACAGGCCGAAGCCCATCCGGTCCATGGCGAACGTGTCGCTGGGATTGGCCGTCTGCAGGCCGGCGCGCAGGGCATCCTCGGTCGGCAGATAGTCCAGCGCCGTCAGGAGTTCGCCGAAATCGCCCGTCGGAACGGACCCGTCAGCCTGCGCGTCGAGGGCCGAGGCCACGGCACGCTGCTGGTCGGTTTCCGCGAATTGAGAATAGGACCGGGCCTCCAGTTCCAGAAAGGCCGTGGTCGCCGTGTAGCCGAGCGAGAAGGACAGGATGGGCGAGATGTCGTAGCCCGGTCCCGACAGGTTCGTATCGGCGAAACCGCCCTCGGAGACGAGGAAGGTCAGCTGGCTGTTGCGGGCCGGCTGGTAGCCGTCCGTGAAGTAGACATCGACATTGCCGTCCAGGCTGGAGATGCCGTTGACCTGCAGGTGGTTCACCCCGGCGGGGCCGGCTGCGAACACGATATTGCCGCCGGACAGGTAGTAGTCGCCTTCGATGGTCAGGGCATTGCCGCTCGCGGAGACGTCCGGACCGATGCCCGGGCGCAGCGTGCCGCCGATCTGGTAGACGCCGAAGGGCGCATGGATCGTACCGTCGCCGCCGAAGTTCGAATTGCCGAAGATCAGCTCCAGCGTGTCGATCTCGCCGCGCAGGAAGAAGTCGCTCTCCATGATGTAGGTCTGACCGGTGGCGTCGTAGAGCAGACCGGTCTCGTAGATCGCGGTGGCGCCGCCGATCTGGGCGAAGGTCGTGGTGTCGTACAGCCCCTCGATATGAAGCTCGCCGCCCTCGATCAGGCTGCCGGTATAGTCGAAATAGACCCCGGTCTCGCCGACGCGCAGCGTGCCGCCGGTCTGGTGCAGCCAGTCGGTGGCCATGACGCCGTCCACGGTGACGTCGGCTCCGCTCAGGTTCACCCCGCCGTTATAGTAGGGCGAGAAGTCGAAATAGCTGCCGGTCTCGCCGATGGTGAGGCTGCCCGATTGCAGCTCCATCGCCTGGCCGATCAGCTCGCCATTGACGACAATGTCGCCGCCGGTCAGGCCGACGCCGGTATCCAGGGCGAGTTGCCCGCCCTCGTCGATCACCAGCCCGGCGCCTTCGAAGACGTAGACGGCATCGACATACTCGTTCTGCTGAACGGTGGTCGTGCCCGGGGCATCGAGGAAGACCTCGTAGATCTCGGGCACGAGATATTGGTCGGTGACCACAGTGCTGCCGGCAATGGCGCGATCATTCTCGGGAATGTCGCCGAAGTCCCAGTGCGCCGCATCGTGCCACAGGCCGTCGCCGGCCACGGCGTGACGCTCGATGAAGGGGTCGAGGCCTTCGATCCAGTCGATATAGCTGGCGACGGGGACATAGGCGACGATCGTGCCGTACTGGCCGTTCTGGCCCACCGGGTTGCCGCCATTCGACACGATGCCGATCTGGATCAGGCCGTTCGCCGTGTCGACGAAGAGCGGACCGCCGCTGTCGCCGCGCCCGGAGCTGACCTCGCCGGGAATGGCGGTGTCGCCGAGCAGGTTGATTGCGCCCGGACCGTCGAAATCGACAAACAGGAAATGTTCGTCGCTGCCATTGGGCCCTCCGAAGACGGACCAGCCGATCCCGTTATAGATATCGTCCCAGGTGGCGATGCCGTTGAGCGTGTTGACGCCGTAGCGGCGATTGCCGTCGATGCCGATCTCGCCCAGCGTGCCGGTCCCGGTATTGCCATAGCCGGCCAGGGTGATCGTGCTGCCCAGCGTCGTGTTCTCGCCGCTGGCGCCTTCCAGCGTCACAGGATCGGCGGCCAGGGACGCGGTGGCCAGCGTGATCACGGCGACGTCGGCTTCGAAGTTGAACGGGTTGTAGTCCTCGTGGACGGTCACGCCCATGGCGCCGAAGGACAGGCCCTGGCCGTCGGGCGAGAAGGACACCGAGACATTCTCCACGTCGCCGGTGAAGCTGACGAAGCAGTGTGCAGCGGCCAGAACCTGCCGGCGGTTGATAAGGCTGCCGGTGCACACGGATGTCCCGTTGGTGCTCTGGATCGTGATGAACACGACATTGGAGAACTGGTTGTCGCTGTCGACGATGCCGCCGACCGTCGAGTCGTCGCCGGCCACGACGAGCGGCGAGGCGCCGGGGGTTCGCACGGAGCCCGTAAAGCCCTCATGCGGGCGGGCCATGCCCTCGATCTCGAATTCGGTTGCGAAGGGCGGGACGAAACCGCCGATGTTGCAGCTGTAATCGTGGGTGCAGTCGTCGCCGCGCGGGACCGCGGGCGACGGGATGGTGAAACGACTGTTGTTGTGGGCCGTTTCGGCTTCATTGCGATTGTCGCGATCCCAGGGCGCGCGACCGGGCTGGTAGTTGCCGTAGGCGTCGCGATTGCAGAAGCTGAGCGGCTGGTTGCGCGCGCTGCCATAGGCCTCCGGCGTGTCCGAGAAGAAGGTCGAATAGGTCTGCGCGAGGCAGTAGCCGTGCGCATCGCCGCCGCCTTCCGGCACGACCCAGTAGTATTCGCGCCAGAGCCGGCGTCCTTCCTCCCAGTTGGTATAGACGATCGTGCCGCCCTCGGGCAGCGTGCCGCGGACGACCGGGCCTTCCTCGGCGGGGTCCTCGTCGCTCTGGGCGAAGGCCGGAGCGCCGAGCGCAAGGCCGGCGCATGTGGCGAGAAGCGAGGCGCGAAGCGTCCCCGCGAAGAACGGGTTCCGGTGTCGGGTATCGGACAAGCGTGTCATGGTTTCCCCCTGCGTTAGGCGGGGGAATGCTTAGACCCGGGCGCGTTGCGGTTGAATTCGACGATTGTCGTAGGCCGCCCGGTTTTCGGTCGAAAAAAGCGAAAAAATCAGACCCTTGGGCGCGGGCTGGCGGGCGCGGCCGGGCAGAACAGCGTCGCCGTGACGCCGTGGCCGGCCCGCGAGTGCAGGTGGAGCCGCAGCCCGCCGTGCGCGGCAAGGCGGAACATGATCTCCAGGCCGAGGCCGGACCGCTTTCCTGCCACCCCTTCCTCGCCGGTGGCCAGGCCCGAGCGTTCGGAGATCTCGATGTCTCCCGCCGGCAGGCCCTTGCCGTTGTCCGCCACGATCAGCGCCACCCCGTCGCCCCGGCGGCGGGCGCCGATGCAGACGGCCTGGCCGCCGGAATGCGAGATGGCGTTGGAGACGAGATTGGCCAGGATGTGTTCCACAATGCCCGGGTCGGCATGAATTTGCGCGCTCGACGTCACCGTGCGCAGCGAGACGCCCTTCAGGCGCGCGATCTCGCCGAACGCCGACTTCAGGGCGCCGGTCAGTTCGGAAACCGGGAGATGGTCCGGGCTGACATCGCGTTTGGCGGAGTCCAGATGGGCCACTTCCAGGATCGAGGAAATCATCCGCGACACGTTGCGCGTGACCGTCTGCTGCTGGCGGGCGACATCGAGGGCGGCGTCCTTGTCGCCGCGCTCGATCAGCTCGGTCAGACGCGCCGCGTTGAGATCGAGCGCAAAGACGGGCTGGCGGATGTCGTGGCCCGTCGCGGCCAGCAGGAAGGTGGTGAATTTGTGCGCCCGCTCGGCCGCCTTCTTGGCCTCTTCATAGCGCCGCATGACGTAGAAGCGCCGCCGTGCGCGCATCGACAGCATGATCGCCATCACCCAGCCGAAGGCGCAGCAGAAGAGCGCCATGACGGACTGGCCGATCATCGGGTGTTCCGCAGCGTTGCGCCACATCACGGCAAGCGCGAGATAGGCGGCGCCATAGCCGGTCGCGGCGATCATCACCGCCCAGGGGAAGTTGGACAGGGCGACGCCCAGCACGATGATGTGCAGCGACATCCAGAAACTGGTGAAGACCAGCACGTCGGAAATGCCGTCCGGCGTCGTCTCGACGGCCGGATAGGCGCAGGCCACCAGCCCGGCGGCGATCGTGGAGACGATGGTCCACACATGGATCAGCCGCCCCGGCCAGCCCTGGCTGTTCGCCGGGCGTGCGATCAGCAGCCATGCGCCGAGCGTTACGCCGAAGGTCCCCGCGATCAGGCGGGCGGAAATGGTCGGCAGGAAATGTACAGTGCCCTGGAGGTAGGCCAGGTCGATGCTCGAGGAGACCAGCCAGCCGATGGAAAAGGCGAGCAGGGTGATGCCGGCCTGCAGCCGGATCCCGCTCCAGGATTCCTCGATATAATCCCGTTCCAGCGCGGCATCCGAAAAACGTCCATCGATCCGGCGAATCTGCGGATAATCCATATTATTCCAGACGCTTCGCGTATATGTTCAGAACAGGTATCAATGTCTAGCGGTCCGCGACATGGGCTGGCAAGCGGGATCGGGGCCAACATCATGAAGGGCGTGGAAAATTCCAGACGTGTGGTGGTGGTAGACGACCATGCGATCGTCCGAGAAGCCGTCTGCGGAACGATCGACATGCACGAGGGCTATACGCTGGCCGGCGTGGCCGAGGACGGGACGACCGCCATCGACCTCCTGCTGGCGGAAAAGCCCGACATCGCCGTCATCGATTTCGCCCTGCCGGACATGACCGGTCTGGAAGTGATCGAGCGGGTGCGCGGCGAGGGGCTGGAGACGCGGTTTCTTCTGCTCACCGGTTCCCACATGGACGACCGGGAGCGCGCCGCCCTGGCGGCCGTCGCCGAAGGCTTCCTGCACAAGGAATCAGGCCGGGAAAGCCTGATCGAAGCGCTTGAGGCGGTTGCATGTGCGGAACCGCGCCGGCCGGCCTCACCGCTCGAGGAGGACGAGGAAAACGGCGTGCTGCGGGCCGGGCTTCTGACTGCCCGCGAGCGCGACGTGTTGCGCGAGATCGCGCGCGGTCACTCGGTCGACGCGATTGCGGGCAATCTGGAGGTTCGCGTGTCGACCGTGCGCAAGCACCGGGAGAACATCATGGCCAAGCTGGGCCTCAACTCGACGGCCCAGCTGGTGCGTGCCGCCATGCAGATCGGCCAGTACTAGCCCGTTCGCGGCAGCACCCAGCTGTCGCCGGCGGAGAATTCCGGCCGCTCCGGATGGGCCACATAGTGAGTGATCCGGATCGTGTCCCCGTCCAGGTCGAGCGCGTTGAAGCCGGCGGGCTCGCCGCGCGTGCGCCGTGAAAAGGTCGTGCCTGCACCGACAAACCAGCAGGTGTGATCCGGTCCCTGTGCGGGCAGGCTGAATGTCTCGTGCAGATGGCCGGTCAGGACCAGGTCGCAATGCGCCGCAATCGTGCCGATCGACTTGCCGGCCCGGGCCGTGCGCGCGCGGCCGCGATTGCCGCCGGGCGCGAGGATGGGATGGTGGCAGGTCAGCACGCGAAGCTCGGCCTCGCCCCGGGCCAGCGTGTCCAGGGCCCGGCCCAGGCTGGGCTGGCCGATCCGTCCGAGCGACCAGTCCGGCTGCCATTGCGCGCGGCGGGCGGTCCGAAGGCTCTCCACATGAAGGGTGTCGTCCCGGTGGCTCGGTGAGAGAAAGCGGCCGATCGAGCGCTCATAGCGCCGCCAGGGCGTGGTGAAACGCCGGTGCAGGGCGCGCACGGGCACGTCGTGATTACCCGGAATGCCCACCACCGGTGCCTCGAGCGCGGCGAGAAAGCGGGCCGCGTCGTCGAATTCGCGCTTGCGTCCGCCCTGGGTGAAGTCGCCCGCGGCGACGACGAGATCGGGCGCTTTGGCGTTGCACAGATCGGCGAAGGCCTCGACCAGGGAGCGGTCCTCGGCCCCGAAATGCATGTCGGCGATGTGAAAGAGTGTCGTCATTCCGGCCAGTTCAGAAAGTGTATCGGCTGGTTCGAACGTTCTATCGTGATCTCGCGGGGCATGAAAACCGGCTCCCCGTCCAGCATCACCGCCAGGGGTTTGCGCGAGCGGGCGTCGATGCGCGACGTGCGGCCGTGCACGCCCGGGCGTTCGCCGTCATGGATGTCGGTGAGCAGGGTGAAGCCGGCCCAGGCGACATCGCCGATATGGCGCCAGTTCACGGCGATATAGGCCATGTCGTCCTCGTCGCCGTCCAGGTCGACATAGATGCCGCTGGCGCGCTTCTGCTCGTCGTTTGCGTCCTCGAGGCGATAGCGGATGCGCGGCCGGAAGGCGTGACGGGCGGCGGCCGTGACGCGGCGGGACAGCGAGGGCAGGGGCGGCATGCCGTCGGCATCGCGCACGAGTTCGCGGGCCCGAGCCACCGTGGAGGGAAAGCCCAGCGCCGCGGCAACGAGGAAGATCTCGTCCTCGATCAGGCCGGGCCGGAAAGGGGTCGGGCTCGCCGTGTCGGCGGCATCCAGCAGGCTTTCGGCGCTGCGGTGGCCGTAAAGGCGATGGGCGAGCATGTTGGCCGTGCCCAGCGGCAGGGGCAGGAGCGGGCAGTCCGTACGGGTGCGGTGCGCCATGCAGGCCACGGCCTGTACGGTGCCGTCTCCGCCGGCGGTGGCGATAGCGTCATAGCCGTTGTCGCGGGCCGACGCGATGCGCTCTTCCAGCCCCTCTTCGCCGAATTCCCAGACATCCGCGACGGCGCTGTGGCGGGTCAAAGGCTCCGCCAGCGCCTTGTCATCGCCGCGGACGAAACGCCCCGACGTACGGTTTATCACCAGTGCGAGCTGCACCATCTGCCTACGTCCTCCTGCTGATGTAACGCGGGCAGGCCCGCGGCGTTCCCGCCGGCGGCAGGTTGCAGGCAGATGGTGCGGCGCGTCAGTTCGGCACCGCGATGCTGGGCATCTGGGTGAAGGGCTCGATTCCGAACTCGGGATAGATCTGCGTGGGGTAGTAGAAAGTCCCGTCGGCGGCGACCAGCGAGATCGTCTTGATCTCGGCCAGGTCGGCCGTGGGGTCGCCCGGCACCAGGAAGAAGTCCGCCCGCTTGCCCGGCTCGATCGAGCCGAGTTCGTCGGCGGCACCGAGATAATCGGCCATGCCGTAGCTCGCCCAGGCCAGGATCTCCGCCGGGCTCATGCCCGTCCCCTCATAGAGCTCCAGCTCGCGGTGATAGACGAAGGCGCCGCCCATATCCGTACCCGGAACCATGAAGATGCCGCGCTCGTGCATCATGCGGATCGTCTCCTGGATCTGGTCGAAGGCGCCGCGATAGTTGGCATCGTCCTCCGGCGTGGCGATATCGGCCCAGGCGCTGCGGGCGCTGCGCTGATAGCTCACCGGCATGTGGTCGATATAGTCCACCGTGCCCGGCGAAACCTCGCCATTGCGCGAGAGCAGCAGGGCTTCGTGGATGGCCAGGGTCGGATCGATCGCCACACCGCGCTCGGCCATGGCGTCCAGGGTGGACTGCACGGCCTCGCTCTGAAGGTCCAGCGCCGGCAGGCGGCGCAGGGCGGTCAGACGCAGCAGGGTGCGCGTGTCCTCGCCCTCTTCGAGCACCCAGCCCAGCATAACCTGGTTGATATGGGTCATCTCGTCATACCCTGCCGCGATCATCGTGTCGGCATTGGTGAAGGCGGGCACGTGTCCGGCCACGCGCAGCCCGTTGGCATGCGCAGCCTCGATGACGGCCGGGATCCAGTCCGGGTTCATCGAATTGTAGATCTTCACCTGGATGAAATCGCCGCTCTCGGCATAGGTCTCCACGGCGGCAACGGCCTCTTCCTCGCTTTCCACGATGATGCCGTTATTGGAGTTGTACTCGCTGCGGCCCTCGATGAAACCGGAGCGGAAGACGCGCGGACCGGCGATCTCGCCGCTTTCGATGCGCTCGATCAGCGCATCAAGGACCTCATTGTCATTGCCCATGTCGCGAATGGTCGTGACGCCGGAGGCGATGTTCAGGATGGCATCGTCCTCGCCGACATGGCCGTGCATCTCGAACATCCCCGGCACCAGCGTGCCGCCATTGCCCTCGATGATCACTTCGCCCTCCACCGGTTCCGCATCGAGCGGTTCGATGGCTGCGATCGTGTCGTCGACGACCACGACCGAGACCGGATCTCCCAGCGTGGCGGTCTGCGAGTCGAAGACGCGCACATTGCGGATGCGCACCGGCGCGCCGTAGTCGTGGGCGTATTCGGCCTGCATGTTCTCATAGCGCTGGGCGCCGTATTCGGCGGCCCGCTCGCGCAGGCGTTCGTCCTCGCCCTCGAAGCCTTCGGCCAGAACCGCGAAGCGCGGACTGATCACGCCGAAGAAGGCGCGGCCGTCCATCAGGAAATAGGTCGGATCCAGCGAGGTGCCGGAAAGCGCGTAGCTGGTGACTTCGCGCGTCTCGTCGCCATCGGAGACCTCCAGCGTCTCCACCTCGCTCAGCCGCAGCGTGCCGCCGGGAATGGCCGGCAGGGACATGTCCTCGCTGTCCATCAGCGCCCGCGCGGCGATGGCCAGCCAGTAGGGGCTGGCATTCTGCGGCACGTAAAAGGCGGGTTCCGCCGGGATGGCCTGGTCGGAGCCGGTGGTGTCGGTCCAGCGGGCCTCGCTGTCGGCGTATTCGAAGCTCTCGTCGACCGGATTGCCGAAGGTCGTCGCGCCCTCGATCGTCCAGTCCAGCGGCATGCCGGCCCCGTCCAGGGTGACGCTTTCCGCCAGCGTCGGTCCGCGGCCGTTATTGCGGTATTCGAAATCGATGGCATAGCTGTCGCCGGCCGGTTCGACCTGCATCGCGCCGATCTCGGTGCCGCCCACCAGAACGGTGAAGGTGCGGGCCTCGTCGGACACGCCGCGATTCGAGGCTGCGGCCTCCTCGCCGGCAGTGTCGGTCGCGGGCTGTTCGCTGCAGGCCAGCAACAGGGCGGCAAGGCCGGCGGCAAGGGCCGGCTGGATCGGCAAACGCATGGAAATCCCCTCCGATAGGTCTGTTCGACTCAATCGGTAGCACTCCGGCGCGGCCAAGTCTCCTTACGGGCCCGTCAGTCGGCCGGAGCCGGGGCGTCGAACACCGTGATTCCGTCACGGTCGAGACCGGCGGTCCACAGCTCGCCATTCCAGACCAGGACGGTCGTGATGCCTTCGGGGTTGTTCCCATCCTCCGGCGCGCGCAGGCCGTGAACCGGCTGGCCGTCCGTGTCGACCGCGATCGCCATGGCCGGGCGCGGCGGCAGGTCCGGCAGACCGGCAAGCTGGATCCAGCGCCAGGCGAGGCGCTTCACGAAGGGCCGGGAATGCAGCGCCTCCAGATCGGTGGCGCGCAGCGAGGGCAGGGCCGACCAGATCAGGCCGGTCGTCGCGTCGAATTCCAGATTGTCCGGATAACCCGGCAGCCCCTCGATCAGCACCGTCATCTCGCCGCTGTCGGGGTCGAGCTGCCAGATGCGTCCGGCCCAGGTCTCGTTGACATAGACGAGGCCGGTTTGCGGGTCGTGGTCGACGCCATTGATGAAGCCGAGCCCGCCGGCGATCTCGTCATAGGCGCCCGAACCGGTCACCATCAGGATACGGCCGGTCTGTTCGCCCTCGAAAAACGACGTCATGTGATCGCCATAGCCATGGCGCAGCGAGGCGTCGGTCAGCACGATGCGGCCGTCCTCCAGCACGGTGAGATCGTCGGGAAAGACCAGCGGGCCGTCCGGCGAGGCTTCCAGCCAGGTGTCCCAGCCGCCTTCGGTCCGGCGCAACAGGCCCAGCCGGGCATCGGCGACGAAGAGCGTGCCGTCCGGCGCAAAGGCAAGGCCCAGGGGGCGCCCGCCGGTCTCCGCGACCATGCGCCAGTCGCCGCCGGGTGCGAGGGCCATGATGCGGCCGTCGGCCAGGCTGGCATAGAGGCGGCCGTCCGGACCCGGTTCCAGGTCCTCCGCGCCGTGAAGGTCGTCGCGGTCCTGGCGCAGCGGCGGGGTCTCCCGTTCGAACAGACCGTCCAGCCCCGGATCGGGCGGCGGCGGGTCGAAACGTTCGGCATCGAGGCTTCCCGGTCCCCAGACGGCCAGTGCCAGAAGCACGGTCAGTACGGCGGCGATGGCGATCGCAACACGCATGGCTGATCCTCCCCATAATCTGGGTGCGACACTAGCCGCCCTTGGCCGATGCCGGAAGCGCGATCGCTATTTCAGCGGCGGCGTCCGGTAGAGGCGCACTTTCAGCCCGCCGTGATCGACCGGACGGCCCGGCTTGCCGAAGGGCAGGCGGGTGGCGCGGGCCAGTGCCGCGTCCGTGGTGACCAGGCCGACCCGCCATCCGGAAAAGCGGCTGCGCAGCACCTGGCCCAGCGTGCCGTGCAGGGTGACGAGCGCTGCCTTCTTGCCGATCCGGCCGCCATAGGGCGGATTGACGATCACCAGGCCGGGCGGGCCTTCGGGGCGCTGAAGATCGGCGACGGCGGCGTGCCGGAACACGGTCAGCCCGGCGACACCGGCCCGCTCGGCGTTGGCGGTGCTCATCCCGATCGCGCCGGCATCCCGGTCGGACCCGTAAAAGCGGATGTCCGGCGGCACGTCCCGATGTGCCGCCAGTGCTTCGTCGCGCAGAACCTGCCAGGCCGCCGCGTCGAATGTGGCGAGCTGTTCGAAGGCGAAGCTGCGGGCCCGTCCGGCGGGCAGGCCCGCCGCGATTTCCGCCGCCTCGATGGGGAATGTCCCCGAGCCGCACATCGGGTCGAGAACCGGTTCGCGGCCCTCATACCCGCATTCGCGCAGGAAGAGCGATGCGAGCGTCTCGCGCATGGGCGCCTTGGCGACCGCTTCCTTGTAGCCGCGCCGGTGCAGCAGCGCGCCGGACGTGTCGACACTCAGCGTGCACACATTGTCCTCGATCCGCGCGCGCACGCAGACCTCCGCATCCGCGCTGACCACGGCCCCGAAGCTCTCGCGCAGGGCGGTCTCCACGCGCTGCGCGGCCGCCCGGTCGTGATAGATCTTCGATCTGCGGCAGCTCGCCTCGACCCGCACCGGCACGTCGCGCCGCAGCACCTCGTCCCAGGGAAATTTCCGCGCCCGCTTGTCCAGCTGGGACAGATGGACGACCCGGAACGCGCCGATCCGCGCCAGCACGCGGCTGGCACCGCGCAGCTGAAGATTGGCGCGCCACACGTCCGGCCATCCGCCTGTGACGGTCACGCCGCCGGGGCCCGGTGCCGCGTCCGAAAAGCCCAGCGCTGCGGCTTCCGCGCAAAGCGCCCCTTCCAGGCCGGGCGCGGCAGTCAGGAATATCTCGAACGGGGCGGACGGCATCATGCGCCTCCTTTAGCGGGGTTCGCCCGGGAGGGCGATATGCGATTGACGGCACGGCAGCGGCGCGGCCTCCTGCCAGCGTGTATGTCGGAATGCGGGCGCAAGCCCCTGTTTATGGTGCCTTTCGGTTGCGCCGGCTCCGGTCAGCTGATTGTCTGGTGCCCGTCCGCCCGATGCCGCCGGGAACCGGGTGGATATCTCTGTGGGTGTCCGCTATGCGGGCATGACGATCGTGACGGAGCGGGCATGACGCAGGACATCGCCGAAAGGGTGCAACCGGGTGGGCAGAGCGCGTTGCGCAGCGAGGCCGCGTCCGACGATACGCGCGAGGCCGATACGCCGGCCGCGCGCTTTGCCCGCGTCCGCAGCCGGACCGCGCGCCTCGCCGAACCGCTCAGCGACGCGGATGCGACGGCCCAGTCCATGCCCGATGCCAGTCCGGCGAAATGGCATCTGGCGCATACCAGCTGGTTCTTCGAGGAATTCGTCATTGCCCCGGAAATGGGCGAGGATGCGCGCTTCGACCCGGACTACGCCTATCTGTTCAATTCCTACTACGACGCCGTCGGCGACCGTCACGACCGGCCGCGCCGGGGCCTGCTGACCCGTCCCACGCTGGACGCGGTCTTTGCCTACCGCGCGCATGTCGACCGCCACATGACGGACCTTCTGGAGGCGGGGCATCCGCGGGCGCTGACCCTGCTCGATCTCGGGCTGGCACATGAGGAGCAGCACCAGGAGCTCTTCCTGACCGACATCCTCCATCTGTTTGCCCAGAACCCTCTGAAACCGGCCTATCGCGAGACGGCGCCCGCCGCGGGTGCGTCGGTACGCCAGCCTCTGGAATGGGCACGTTTCGACGGCGGTCTCGTGACGATCGGCGCGGACGGCGAGGGGTTCCATTATGATTGCGAGGCGCCGCGCCACGAGGTCCGGCTCTATCCCTTCGAGCTGGCCAGCCGTCCCGTGACCGCACGCGAATGGCTCGAATTCATGGCCGATGGCGGCTATGCGCGTCCGGAATTCTGGATGTCGGACGGGTTTGCGGCCTGCCAGGCCGAAGGCTGGCAGGCGCCGCTGCACTGGGAAAAGCATGATGCAGGCTGGCACGCGATGACGCTGCACGGGCTTCAGCCCGTCGTGCCGGACGCACCGGTCTGCCATGTCTCGCATTACGAGGCCGATGCCTTTGCCCGCTGGGCCGGGGCGCGTCTGCCGACCGAGCAGGAATGGGAGCATGCCGCGCGCACGGCACCGCAGGCCCTGGACGGGCTCTATGCCGATGTCTGGGAATGGACGTCCAGCGCCTTTGCCGCCTATCCCGGTTACCGGCCGCCGGACGGCGCGATCGGCGAATACAATGGCAAGTTCATGAGCGGCCAGCTGGTGCTGCGCGGGGCATCCTGCGCCACCGCAGACGGGCATTCCCGGCCGAGCTATCGCAACTTCTTCCATCCCGACAAGCGCTGGCAGTTTTCCGGCCTGCGCCTGGCGCGGGATTGTCACTGAGCCCGGACGACCTATCTGACAGGCCGCACCGGCGTCCCTCCATCCTTCCCATCCCAGCGGAGACCGCATGCTCGACGATGTCCTGGAAGGCCTGTCCGGCCACCCGAAAACCCTGCCTTCGCGCCTGCTCTACGATGCGCGCGGTTCGGATCTGTTCGAGGACATCACGGTGCTGCCGGAATACTATCCCACGCGCACCGAGCGGGCGATCCTGACCGAGGCCGCGCCGGCGCTGGCCGAGGCGATCGGGCCGGGCGCGGTGCTGGTGGAATACGGTGCCGGAGCGTCGGTGAAGACGCGCATCCTGCTCGATGCGATGCCGGACCTTGCGGGCTATGTACCGATCGACGTCTCCGACGACATGCTCACCAAGACAAAACCCGCCCTCGAGCGCGACTATCCCGGCCTGCCGGTGCATCCCGTCGTCGGCAATTTCCTGGTGCCGCCACCCGTGCCGGACATCAATCCCCGGGCCCGCCGGGTGGGGTTCTTTCCCGGCTCGACCATCGGCAACCTCGCCGATGAGGAGATCGCGACCTTCCTGGCCGGTGCCGCCGAGGAACTCGGCGATGACGGATTGCTCATCCTCGGTGTCGATCTCAAGAAGAGCCCGGACATCCTCGTGCCCGCCTATGACGACGCCCAGGGCGTGACGGCCGCCTTCAATCTCAATCTTCTGGCCCGCCTCAACCGCGAGCTCGGCGCCGATTTCGACCCCGACCGCTTCCGCCACGAGGCGCGCTGGAACGAGGCCGAAAGCCGGATGGAAATGCATCTGGTCAGCCTGGCCGACCAGACCGTGACGATCGGCGAGCGCCGCTTCGAGTTTGCCGAGGGCGAGACGATCCACACGGAAAACTCCCGCAAGTTCGATCTGGATGCGCTGGATAGCCTGCTGGCCGCCAGCCCCTGGCGGCGGGCCCGGACCTTCCTTGACGGGAAGGGGCTTTTCTCGGTCCTTCTGCTCGAGCGCCGCTGAGGTCACCACGATGCGGTCGCGGCGCCGGCCGGCAGGTGCGTCGACGATGCCCTTTTCCGATGGTGCTGTGCAGCCGATAGGCGTGGCGCAAAGTGTTGACAAAACAACCGGTTATTGATGGGTTCCGGCTATCGTGCGGCGCTGGCTCCACGCTTTTCGGGGCAGGCCGCCGGAGAGGGGGGATGCATGACCGATCGATACTTTGGCCGCTTGGCGGCTGCCCTGGGCGCCATTGTTCTGCTTGCGCCCATTGCCGCCGGACAGACGCTCACCGCGCAGTGCGAGGCTGCGGCCGTGAACCCGGATTGCGGCTGCGTCACCGGTCTGGTGGACGATACGCCGCCCGCTCTGCAGTCCGAAGCGCAAGCCTTTCTGTCCATGTTGCTGGGCGCCGGTTCCATGCCTTCTCCGGAGGCCATGGCCGCGCTTTCACCGGAAGTGGACCGCTTGTCCGACGGCTATTCCCGGTGTCTGGCCGGCGCGCGGTCGGCCGCGCGGCGAGCCGCCGAAGCGGAATCGGCCGGTTTTGCCAACGCGGCCGCCTCCGCCCAAGAGCTTGAGCGTGCAATTCCGCCGGCGGAGCCGGCCCGGCGCGCCCGGGCCTTCGACGACGCCTCGCAGATGTGCGCGAATTCCTCGCTGCCGCTCGACTGCACCTGCCTCATCGGCCGTCTCGACGCGGCCGGGCCGCGGGCCGGCGCTCTGGAGCTCGACTACATGCTGTTGACGCTCTCCAGCGTGCTGCATGTCGACGGTCCGGTTGGTCCGGACGATCTTACCGCGCGGCAACAGCTCAGGGTCCAGGCCGTCGAGTCGCCTTATGCGGACGGTTTCCATGAGCCGGTTACGGCCTGCGCCATCCCCGATCCGCGAGGCCTGGCGGCGGCCGAGGCGGCTGCCGACGGCACGCTGCGCGATCGCGGACCGGCCGCCCGGATCCGGGCCCAGTGCCGCGCCTTCGGCAACAGCCCGCAACGCTGCGCCTGCGAGGTCGCGCTTATGGAACGCCAGATGGGCGGACCGGTTTTTGCCGTCTATGGCGCCGAGGGCGATATCGGCGCGATCGCTGCGGCGCTCGGTATCAGCGAGTCCGAAGCCCGGCAGCGCCGCGCCGCCGCCAATGCCGTACTCAACGATCGTGAGCTGTCGGATAGCCGCCGTCTGGCCTGCGTGGCGGTTGACTGAGCGCTGCCGTTGCGCACCGAACCCCGGAGCCTCTCAAGGCCGGCGCGGAGGCCGCTCCGGCTCGGCCTGCCGATGCTCCGGCCGGACGTCGGGCTCACAAGGACTGTCAGACCGAATATTTACCCGCCAGTAACCGAGACAAGGATTAAGCGTTTGGAAACCAATAAAATTTCCGACTGTTTATTAAAATCGCGCGAAATTGCTATCACCCCAGAAAGGGAGTTAGGCAATGATGACGATGAAAACGTTCTGGCGATCGACCACAGCGCTGGCAGTCTCCGCAGCACTGCTGCCCGTCTTCGGCAACGCATCGGCAGCCGCACAGGGTGTCAATGAGCCGGCGAACGACTCCGAGCGCTTCATTCTTCCGTTCCACGGGGACATCAATCCCTTCCATGGGGATATCAACCCGTTCCACGGTGATATCAATCCGTTCTACGGCGATATCTCGCCCTTCTGGGGGGACATCTCGCCGTTCTGGGGTGACATCAGTCCCTTCCATGGCGATATCAATCCGTTCCACGGTGACATCTCGCCCTTCTGGGGCGATATCGAGCCCTTCCACGGCGACATCAACCCGTTCTGGGGCGACATCGAACCCTTCTGGGGCGATATCGGCCCGTTCTGGGGCGACATCAACGCCTTCTGGGGCGACATTGCCCCGTTCGAGGACGCCTCGGCGGGCGAATACGACGCCCTGGCCGATCAGCTCACGGACCTGTTCTCGCGTGCGGAAAGCGTGTTCGGCCCCACCATTGCCGATCGCACCGGCTCGAACTTCCGGGACGGCTTCCTGAACGGTCTCCTTGCCGAGTACGGGTTCGATCCCTCCGACCCGCAATCGCTCGAGACGGTCGATGCCGAGCAGCGCGCCCGTTTCTTCCTCGATTTCTACGACGGGCTGATGTCCTACAGCGGCATCGACCATGTCGATCACTGGATGCCCGCCGTGACCTGGAGCCCGGCGCTGGCCCAGTCCGTCGGCAATGGTGACGGTGTCGTTGTCGGCATGCTGGACTTCAGCCTTCAGAGCGATGGCGGCATCGACATCCGGACCTCGCAGGGCGAGCGCGACTGGCTGGACATGAACCATGGCGCGGCCGTGGCCAGCCTGATTGCCGCTCCGCTCGACGGTGCCGGCGTGATGGGCGTCGCCCCGGAAGCGACCCTTGTCACCTACAATCCCTTCGACGAGACGCTGAGCTCGAACTGGACCGATGTGAGCGAAGGCGTGCGCCGCCTGGTGCAGCAACAGGCGTCCGTCATCAACATGTCGCTGGGCATTCCCGGATGGACCTTCCACCAGGAGTGGGCCAACGTCCTGTCCGACCGCCGTGTCGCGGTCCACGCGGACGACGCCCTGTTCGTGATCGCCGCCGGCAATGACGGCGTCACCCAGACCGCCGACGTGGACTGGAGCGCGGTCGGCGATGTGAGCAATCTGATCGTGGTCGGCTCGGTCGATCCGACCGGGCGGATTTCCAGCTTCTCCAACCGTCCGGGCGAGGCCTGCCTGACCGTGAACGGCCAGTGCGGCGAAGGTTTCCGCCTGATGGACCGTTTCCTGGTTGCACCGGGCGAGCTGATCCTGGCGTCCGATGGCGAGGGCGGTGTGACCCGCCTGACGGGCACCTCCTTCGCCGCGCCGCTGGTCAGCGGCGCTGCCGCCCTGGTCCAGGGCCGTTGGGGCTGGCTCGATGCCGGTAATGTCGCCGACGTGCTGCTGCTGTCCGCGACGGATCTCGGCGAACAGGGTGTCGATGCCACCTACGGCCGGGGCCTGCTCGATGTCGAAGGCGCCCTGTCGCCGCTCGACAGCGGCGATCTCTTCGCGGTGGACGCGAACGGCAACGAGAAAGCAATCCGCGAGCTGGGTCTCACCCCGGGGCGCCTGCAAGTTCACACCGGCGAAGACGGTTTCATCACCCTCTTCGAGCCGCTGGGCGACACCTATCGCGACTTCCGCGTTTCCCTGGCCGACCTGATGGCAAGCTCCGAACTCTCCGACGAGCAGCGTGCCTCGATCACCGAGATCTATCTGGCCGAACGGGCGCGCAACACCGGCGAGGGCGGTGCCGGCTTTGCCGACACCTATGAAGCCGGCCGCGTGATGAGCCGGACCGGCGCGCTGACCGTGACGGCTTTCGCGGCGGCCCGCGATCCCTATCAGCGCTCGTCCAGCCGCGACCTGCCCTTCCAGGCCGGTATCGAGATCGCCGACACGGTCGACGGCCGCAGCCTGCGTCTGGGTAGCGGCGAGGGCGCCCTGGCGCTCAACCGGGATACCGGCTTCCAGCTCTTCTCGGACCACCGTCCGGAGACCGGCGGCGTCAACCCGGTGCTGGGCTTTGCCTCGGGCGGTGCCTACCTGCTGTCGAGCTGGCGGGTCAGCGCGGATACCCGCATGACCGTGGGCTTCAGCGCGACCCATGACAGCCGCGACTTCGTCAATCCGTTCACCGGAGAAGAGACGCCGGTCTTCGCGGGCATGCCGGCCTATTCGGCCACGGCCATGGTCGCGGACATCCGTCACACGATGACGGACCGGTTCGAGGTCTCGGCCACCTATACCCATCTCGACGAGGCCACCGGCTTCCTCGGTGCCCAGGGCAGCGGACCGCTCTCCTTTGCCGGCGGTGCGCGCACCGATGCGGTGACGGTCGGCGCGGAAGCCGCGCTGCCCGCCAGCCTCCGCCTGTCGGTTTCGGCCACGGCTGCACGCACCCAGGCCGGCCGTTTCGGCGACAGCCTGATGCAATTGTCCGAAGATGCGATGTCGACGGCCTTCCAGGTCACGGCCCTGCGCGAAGGCGTGTTCGCCGAGGGCGATGCCGTGCGCTTCAGCCTGGTTCAGCCGCTTCACCTGGAGGACGGCACGCTGACCTTCAACGGCAGCGTCGTGACCGACCGCACCACGGGCGAGATCGGTCCGGCCGCCACCCGCTGGGATCTGGGCGGGGAACGCGCGGTCTACAGCGAGCTGCTCTATGCGCTGCCGGTCTTCGGCGATCGTGCCGACCTGTCGGTCTTCGGGCGTACCAGCCTGAGCGGCAATGCCCTGGCGCAGACCGAGACCGCGCTGGCCAGCGGTCTTCGCTTCGACCTTCGTTTCTGATCCCGTCAGCCCTCGCGCTGAGAGACCGCCGGACCCCGTCCGGCGGTCTTTTTTTATAAGCATCCGGGCGCATACCCCGTTTGTTCGCCCGGAATTAACGAAGATCGCGCCATGATCGGCCTGTTTTCACAGGTGTGTGCCGGCACCTCGCAGCCAGTCGGGCTGCCCGCGGCACGCGAAAGGCGGGGACAAAACCGTGTTCTGGCGAAGCATTCTGTTCGGACTGGCCCTGGTCCTGGCTCTCGTGCCGGCGGCCGCCTACGGGCGTGTCCAGACGGAGGCCGAGACGCCGGTCCGTTTCGAGGACAGGGTCGATGCTGCCCGTCAGAGCATGATGCGCGATCCGCAGGCGGCCCTCGACCTGGCCAGTGCGGCAGAGCTCCGTATCGATATCGACGTCTCCTCCGATGCGCGCAACGAGGCGCGGGCCACGATCAACTGGCTGCGCGCCGAGGCCCTGACCCGGCTCGGCCGCCCGGCCGATGCCGGACCCGCCGCGCAGCAGGCCCTGGCCGATCTCGGGCGCGATCCCGCTCCCACCAAGCTTTACGCGGATATCCTCGTTGCCACCGCGCGCATCGAGAAACTGCTCGGCCGCTATGGCGAGGCCCTGGAACATTTCCAGAGCGCCTATTCGGTCTTCCGGGACGTCGGTGAGCCGCGCAGCGAGGCCATCGTCCTGCTGTCGATCGCGTCGATCTACAAGGATGCCCACCAGTACGAGCGCGCGGTCAACTATTACATGGACGCCACCGACCGTTATGACGGCGACCCCTCGCTGGAGCTGGCCGCCCGCAACAATCTGGGCAATGTCTATCGCGAGATGGGGAATTTCGAGGCCTCTCTCGGCCATTTCACGCGCGCCCTCGAGATCGCCGTCAGCATGGAAAGCCCCATGCTGCAGGCGCGCATCCTGAGCAACCGGGCTTCCCTGTATGTGGACATGGCCGCGTTCGACGCGGCGGACGCGGATCTGGACCGGGCCTTTGCCCTGATCGACGAGACCGGCGCGGAATGGGCGCGCTTCCTCTGGGGCGTCCGGGCCCAGGCAGCCTTCGGCCGGGGCGATTACCCGGCCGCGCGGTCGGCGATCGACCGCACGTTCGACGGGCTGGATCTGACCGGGACCGCCGCCTCGTTCAAGGAGTTCCACGAAGCGGCCGCCGGCATATTCGAGGCCGTCGGCGAACCCGCGCTGGCCCTGCCTCATCTGCGCGCCTTCAAACGGCATGACGACGAGGCCCGGGCCGTTGCCGCCTCGGCCAACAATGCGCTCCTGGGCGCGCAATTCGACTTCGCCGAACAGGAGCTGCAGATCGAGCAGTTGCGGACCGAGGGGCTGGAACAGGCGCTGGCCCTGTCCGACGCCCGGGCCCGCCAGCGCCTGCAGATCGTCTTCGGACTGCTCGTCCTCGCCGTCCTCTGCACGGTCGGGGGCGGGCTCTATTACCGGATCCTGCGCCAGCGCAATGCCGTCCTGAAGAATGCCCTCTACCAGGATGCCGAGACCGGCCTGCCGACGCGCTTCGCTGCGGAAAAGCGCGTCGAGGAGCTCGACCAGACCGGCATGGACCCGGTGGTGATGGCCGTCGGCATCGAGCGCTACCAGCATCTGGAAAGCACGCTCGGGCTGGAACGCATGGCGGAACTCAAGCAGGTGGTGGCCGGCCGGCTCGGCGAGGAGCCCGACGTGGACACCGTGGTCGTACTGTCGCGCGGTGCGCTCGGTGTCGTGCTCAGCCGCCCCGTGACCCGCACGCTTGAAGAGACCGCCACCGCCCTACGCGAGCGCCTGTCCGCTCCGGTCACCGTCGACGACGTCATGCTCGACATTGCCGCGACGATCGGCATCGCCGGTCCCGACAGCGACAACCAATCCCCCCGCGAAGCCATGCTGGCGGTCGAGCAGGCGCGCGAGACGCGCAAGCCCCAGGGTATTTTCGATGCCGCCCAGCAGCGCGACCAGAGCGCCAATCTGACCATGATGAGCCGGATGCTGGCGGCCACCGCGTCCGGGCACATGCAGATGCACTACCAGCCCAAGCTTCACCTCAAGTCCGGCGAATACCGGTCGGCCGAGGCGCTGGTTCGCTGGAACGACCCGGAACGCGGTTTCATCCCGCCGGACACCTTCATCGGACTGGCCGAGGAAACCGGCCGCATCCGCGAATTCACCGAATGGACGCTGGACCGTGTCGTCGCCGACCAGAAGGCCCTGACCGCCCGCGGCCAGGACATCGAGATCTCCGTCAACATTTCCGGTGCGCTCATTTCGGACACCGATTTTGCCCGCGTCGCCCTGGACCGGGTTGCCGCCGCGCGGGGCAAGATCGTCTTCGAGATCACGGAGACCGCGGCCATGCAGGACCCGGAACGGGCGATGCGCACGCTGCAGACCTGGTGCAATGCCGGTATCAAGCTTTCGATCGACGATTATGGCGCGGGAATGTCGTCCCTGGCCTATCTGCGCACGCTGCCGGCCCGGGAGTTGAAGCTCGACCGGGCCTTCATCCGCAATATCGCGTCCTCGCAGCGCGACCGCATGCTGGTGAAGTCGACCACCGACCTGGCGCACGCGCTGGGCCTGGAAATGACTGCGGAGGGCGTCGAGGACGAACCGGCGCTCGCGCTGCTGAAAATGTTCGGCTGCGACTGGGCCCAGGGCTATCTGCTCTCGCGCGCCCTGCCGCTGGACGCGCTGCGCCACTTCCTGGCCACCCAGGCCGACGCGCAGCAACAGCCGGCCCCCGGCCAGGACACCGACCGCTCCCGCTCCGCGCGCTGAGCCTGGTCCGGGGCCTTCGGAAACCTGGGATGGGCAATGGGACGAGCAGCCGGAGCGGGTGTCCGCCGAAGCCTCAGTGAAAGCTCGCCTGAAACGTCGTCGCGGTCAGCGAGACATGGGCATCGAGCGGCGGGTGCAGTTCGAACGCCTTCGGCTCGCGGGAGAAATTCCACAGCCGGAACAGACGCCATTCCGACCGGCGTTCCTCGGCCACGGCCAGTTCGTTGCGGGTGATGTGGAAGGGCGTCCGCTCCCATCCGTTCGTCGTCTTTACCTCGATCAGCCGCGGGAGCCCGTCCGGGTCGAAACTCGCGATGTCGTAGCCTGCGCCATCGCCATCCTCCTCCGACACCCAGCGCACCTTGCGCGCCAGATCGTCCCGTCCTGCCGTCAGCAATGCCGCCCGCTCATGCGCCAGCACGCGCTCCTCGCCCGCACGGCCGAGGGCCCGATTGCGCTCATCTCGCCCAGCCACGTCGAACTTGCGGGCTATGTGCAGCGTCTGCTCCAGCTCCTGCGGCGGCGGCTGATTCGACAGCGTCGGCGGCGGCCCGATCCAGATCTGCTCCGCCTCGCGCATGCCAGAGGGGGGACGAGCGACCGGCGCACGCAGCACCCACTCCGGATGAGAATTGAACCATCGCAGGACCGCATGCTCGAGCGACCCCTGAAAATTGAACGCAGGCGCCAGACCTGTCAGCCAAGTTTCACCCAGCGCCTTGAGCACTGCACTGATATTCTGGTGCTTGTACTCGATCGCCTTGGCCGAGCGGTTGATCCGGTCCGCGAGCTGTCGGTATGACGCTGCCTTGTTGAAAGGCTTCCCGGCGAGATCATCGACCAGCATCGCGAAGTAATCCGCGACGATCAGGTCGTTTTCTTCATCCGTCCAAGGCCCGTTCGACATTTCGCCAGGCTATGGGCACGAAGTCTGTTTGTCATCAGAGACTTCCGGCAGGGTTTTTCGGTGGTGACGCTGATCTCACGCATTGACGCGCTGGCCTGGAATCGGCCGCCACAGAGCCGTCCTTCTGACCGCCCCGCGCCTTCGTGTTGGTCTCCGTCACTGGATTGTCTTGCGAACGGGACGAACACATGAACGTGACGACTCATTGGAATTGCGAGGGTGTTGTACGCCGCCCCGTGACCGTCGAGGGGCGCTCGAAGATAGACGTGGGCCATCCGGAGCCCCGTTCTGCGTCAAGCACCCAGTCTCCGAAGTGCGGATAGCCCTGCCAACGCCCTTTGAAAGAAAAAAGGCCCCAATCGGGGCCCTCGGACGGATGCAGCATTTGAAAGTGGCGGAGAGGATGGGATTCGAACCCACGAGACGGGGACACCGCCTACTCCCTTAGCAGGGGAGCGCCTTCGACCACTCGGCCACCTCTCCACGTGCCGGTTTAAAGGGGCCGGTCCGCGGCATCAAGTGCGAGGTGCCGCTGAACCCGGGGGCATTGCAGGTCGCTCAGACCAGGCCCTGGGCGAGCATGGCGTCGGCCACCTTGCGGAAGCCGGCGCGATTGGCGCCGGTGGCGTAGTCGCCGTCCTTGCCGGCATGGTCCAGGCACATGTCGTGGATATGGGCCATGACGTCCTTGAGCCGGTCGTCCAGCGCCTCGCGATCGCCCCGGGCGAAGGCCGAATTCTGCCGCATCTCGAAACCCGACACGGCCACGCCGCCGGCATTGGCGGCCTTGCCGGGCGCGTAGAGCAGGCCGCCCTCCCTGAGACGCACCACCGCATCATGCGTACAGGGCATGTTCGCTCCCTCGGCCAGCAGGAAGGCGCCGGCCCTGACGATCTGTCCGGCGGTATCCGCGTCGACCTCGTTCTGGGTGGCGCAGGGCAGGGCGATGGCGAACTCGCCCTGCCAGGGCGAGCCATCCGCGTCCCAGCGCAGGCCCGCCGTGCCGTCGGCATCGGCGAGAGCGCCGTGTTCGTCGAGTTTCAGCGTCTTGAGGCGGTCGATCGTTTCCGCGTCGAACCCGTCCTCGCAGATGAGAGCGCCGCCGCTGTCGGACAGGGCGACGACTTTCGCGCCATAGGCCGTGGCCCGTTCGGCGGCATGCAGGGCCACGTTTCCGGCGCCGGAAATCGCAATGCGCTGACCGTCCAGGGAGCGATCGGCCGCATGGGCCATGATGCAGGCGAAATGGACCAGGCCGTAACCCGTCGCCTCGGCACGCAGGGGCGCGCCGCCGAAGGCCAGCCCCTTGCCCGTGAGCGCGCCGTCGAACCGGTTCCGGATCCGCTTGTACTGGCCGAACAGATAGCCGATCTCGCGCGGGCCGACGCCGATATCGCCGGCGGCGATATCCGTGGCCGGGCCGATATGACGGCACAGCTCGGTCATCAAAGCCTGGCAGAAGCGCATGATCTCGCTGTCGCTGCGGCCGTGCGGGTCGAAATCGGCGCCGCCCTTGGCGCTGCCCAGGGGCAGGCCGGTGAGCGCATTCTTGAGGGTCTGTTCCAGGGCGAGGAACTTGAACACCGAGGTTGTCGCGTCCGGCGAAAAGCGCAGCCCGCCCTTGTAGGGGCCGATGGCGCTGGAAAACTGCACGCGCCAGCCGCGATTGATCTGCACGCTGCCGTCATCGTCTTCCCAGACGACGCGGAAACGCACGATACGCTCCGGTTCGCTGAGGCGTTCCAGGATGCGGCTGTTGCGATAGGCGGGGCGGTCGTCGAGCAGGGGCCAGACGCTTTGCGCGATTTCCGTGAGGGCCTGCTGGAATTCCGTCTCGCCCGGATTGCGGTCGGCGGCCCAGGCGAGGAAATCCTCGCAACTGGCGAAGTCGTGACTGTCATCCGTCATGACGGGACAGGTAGGCCCGCGCCGGAAAATGTCCAGGCGCGGGCCGGTATTGCCGGCAGGGCTAGAAAAACGCCTGCAGCCCGGTCTGGGCGCGGCCCAGGATCAGGGCGTGCACGTCGTGGGCGCCTTCATAGGTGTTCACCGTCTCCAGGTTCACCATGTGGCGGATCACCTGGTATTCCTCGGAAATCCCGTTGCCGCCATGCATGTCGCGGGCAAGGCGGGCGATATCCAGCGCCTTGCCGCAATTGTTGCGCTTCATGATGGAGATCATTTCCGGCGCGGCCCGGGCCTCGTCCATCAGCCGGCCGACACGCAGCGCGCCCTGAAGGCCCAGCGTGATGTCGGTCATCATGTCGGCGAGCTTCTTCTGGTAGAGCTGGGTCTGGGCGAGGGGCTTGTTGAACTGCTTGCGGTCCAGCCCGTACTGCCGCGCCGCGTGCCAGCAGAATTCCGCCGCGCCCATGGCGCCCCAGGCGATGCCGTAGCGGGCCCGGTTGAGACAGCCGAACGGCCCCTTGAGGCCGGAGACGTGCGGCAGCAGCGCGTCTTCTGACACGTCCACCCCGTCCATCACGATCTCGCCGGTGATCGAGGCGCGCAGCGAGATCTTGCCGCCGATCTTCGGGGCGCTGAGGCCCTTCATGCCCTTGTCCAGCACGAAGCCGCGGATCTTGCCGTCATGGGCGTCCGACTTGGCCCACACCACGAAGACGTCGGCGATGGGCGAGTTGGAGATCCAGGTCTTCGACCCGGTCAGACGATAGCCGCCCTCGATCTTTTCCGCGCGCGTCTTCATGCCCGCCGGATCGGAGCCGGCATCCGGCTCGGTCAGGCCGAAACAGCCGATCCATTCGCCCGAGGCCAGTTTGGGCAGGTATTTCTGGCGCTGCTCCTCGGTGCCGTAGGCGTAGATCGGATACATCACCAGGGAGGACTGGACCGACATCATGGAGCGATAGCCGCTGTCGACCCGTTCGATCTCGCGCGCCACCAGGCCGTAGGCGACATAGCCCAGCCCGGCGCCGCCATACTCCTCCGGCAGGGTACAGCCCAAAAGTCCGTTCTCGCCCATTTCGCGGAAGATGGCCGGATCGGTGTTTTCCTCGCGGAAGGCCTCGATCACCCGGGGCTGCAGCTTGTCCTGCGCGTAGCCGTGGGCCGTATCGCGCACCAGGCGCTCTTCCTCGGTCAGCTGGTCGTCGAGGCGGAACGGGTCCTGCCAGTCGAAACCGGCCAGATCCGGTGCATCCTTGGCCTTCAGTGCGGGCTTGTCAGTCATCGGTGTCCGTCCCCTTGGTCCTGGCGCCGCCGCGGTTCGAGAAGTCGGGCTGGCGCTTGTCGAGAAAGGCGCGATAGCCTTCCTGGAAGTCCGCCCCCGTGAACGCGTTCGCGAACCAGGTGCGTGTCTCGTCATTGTCGTGGTCCTGGCCGTCCAGGACGCGCGAAATCATTGTCTTGGTGTATGTGGCCGAGAAGGGCGACATGTCCAGCAGACGGGTGCAGTAGGCGCGCGTTTCCGCCTCCAGCGCGTCCGGCTCGAAACACCGGTCGACCAGTCCGGCGGTCTTGGCCTCGCTGGCTTCCAGCGCGCGGGCGGAGAACAGCATGTCCTTCGCCATCGCCCCGCCGACCGTGTCGACAAGGCGTTTGGTGTCGTTGAACGGATAGAGCAGGCCCATCTTGGCCGGCGTGATGGCGATCCGGGCCGTGGTGTCGGCAAAGCGCAGATCGCAGGCCAGGGCCAGCCCGCATCCGCCGCCCACGCAGGCACCGCGGATCATGGCGATCGTGGGGTGGGCAAAGGCGGCCAGCGCGTCGAGCGCCCGGGCGATGCTGGCCGAATAGGCCTCGCCGCGCGCGCGGGTGGCGTAGACGTCCTCGAACTCGGAAATGTCGGCGCCCGAGGCGAAATGATCGCCGGCGCCACGCACCACGAGGACGCGGCACCGCTCGGCCAGCGTGTCGAGAATGGCGGGCAGGTCGGCCCACATCGCCTCGGTGAAGGCGTTGCGCTTTTCCGGGCGGTCGAGCACGA
This sequence comes from Pseudomonadota bacterium, assembly GCA_034659015.1. Classification (GTDB taxonomy): domain Bacteria; phylum Pseudomonadota; class Alphaproteobacteria; order Caulobacterales; family Maricaulaceae; genus Maricaulis. The sequence continues at coordinate 441,496 of JAYEGL010000002.1, forward strand.
GCTCGGCGATGTCGCCGTCGTGCCGGATGAGAAAAGGGTTGGTGTCCATCATGTCTGTCGCTGGCGGGCGTCCGCGGATCGCGGCGCTTGGTGGTGTGCTGCAAAACAGCTTAAACCTCGCGGGCAAAGACATGAACGGCCGGGCTGCGTTTTGCAGCCCGTTGTCACGGGAGCCGGGGGAGGGCTTTCATGAACGGGGACAACTGGATCGTGCTGGCGACGCTGGTCGCCTACAAGCTGCTCCTGGTCGGCGTCGGCGTGTGGGCCTCCCGGCGCAACCGCACCGAGGGCGACTTCCTGCTGGCCAGCCAGGGGCTGGGCGCCTGGGTGGCGGGCCTGTCCTACGCCGCCTCGACCTCCTCGGCCTGGGTGCTGCTGGGCTTTTCCGGCTTCGTCTACGCCAACGGGCTTTCCGCGCTGTGGATGGTGCCGGGTATCTGGGGCGGCTATATCGCCGTCTGGCTCTTCTTCGGCCGGCGCCTGCGGGCGGAGACCGCCGAGCGGGGGCATGTCACGCCGACGGATTTCCTGACGGCCGGGCTGCATGACAAGGCGCGGGCCGCGATCGGCATCCTGGCCGCGCTCTTCATCCTGTTCTGCTTCATCTTCTACATTGCCGCCCAGTTCGGCGCGGCGGCGGCCGCCTTCGAGACCCAGTTCGGGCTCGGCCTCACCGAATCCGTGCTGATCGGCGCGGCGATCGTGCTGCTCTATTCGGTGCTGGGCGGGTTCTGGGCGGTCAGCGTGACCGACATGCTGCAGGGTGCGCTGATGGCGGTGGTGGCGGTGGCGCTGCCGCTGACCGCCTTCATCGCCGCCGGCGGGTTCGGCGGCATTGCCGACGCGCTCGCGGCAACGGCGCCGGAAGGCTATCTCGACATCACCGGCGGACATGCCGGCTTCGTCCTGATCGGCTTCGTGCTCGGCGTGTGGGGCGTGGGCGTGAACGCGATGGGCCAACCTCAGCTCGTTTCGCGCCTGATGGCCGTGAAGGACGAGGGCGCGCGCATGCGCGGCTTCGCCATTGCCATTGTGTGGGCCGTCGCCGTCTTCACCGGCATGATCGTGCTCGGCCTGGCCGGGCGTGCCCTGGTCGGCGGCGCGGCGGACGGGGAAGCGCTCTTCTACACGCTGGCGGGCGAGCTCCTGCCGCCTGTCCTGGCCGGCCTGGTCATCGCGGCGGTGCTCTCCGCGGTGATGTCGACGGTCGACTCGATCCTGCTCGCCGCCTCGGCCGCGGTGTCGCACGACATGCGCATCTCGCGGCGCTTTTCAGGCCGTGAAGTGCTGGTCTCGCGCATCGTCATGGCGGTGATCGCCGGGGTGGCCGTGTGGATGACGCTCAGCCTGCCGGCGACCATCTTCGCCCGGGTGCTCTTCGCCTGGTCCGCCCTGGGCGCCGCCTTCGGCCCGATCATCGTGGTGCGCGTGCTGGGCCTGGAACCGAAAGCCTGGGCCGTGGGTACGGCGATGTGCCTGGGCTTCGGACTGACGGTCTTCTTCAACGCGCTCGGCGCGGTCGCTCCGGAGAGCCTGGCGGGCGTGATGGCGATGCTGGGCGATTGGGCCCGGGCCCCGGGCGACCCGGCCGAACGCATCCTGCCCTGGCTGCCGGCGCTGGCGGTGCTGTGGTGGGGTTCGCGGCGATAACCCGTCTTGTGCGCTTTCAAACGGCACGCTGGAAGAAACCGGCTATTTGTGTTAATTGAAGGCGTACACAGGAGTTGAGCCATGCCCCGCCTGAATGTCGCCGACAACAGCCGTATGTCCTTGCGGATCGACAAGGACGACAAGGCCCTGCTGATGCGCGCCGCTGCGCTGAAGAACACCGATCTGACCGGTTTCGTCCTGTCGACGGCCGTGCGCGAGGCGAAAGCGACCATCGAGGCTGCCGAGACAGAGCGTCTGTCCGTGCGTGACAGCCAGGCGGTCCTCGACCTTCTCGACAGTCCGCCGGAACCCAATGACCGGCTGATGGCCGCCGCTTTCGCCATGCCCGCGAAGACGTGATGGCCTTGCCGGCCTGGCACGAGGAGGCCATCGCCAAGCATCACCGGCGCGCGGAGTTCGATTGCGGCGAGCCCGAGCTGGACACCTATCTGGCCCGCTATGCGCGGCAGGCGCACGAGCGTGGTGCCGCGAAGACATTCCTTGCCATAGCCGACGACGAGCCTCCCGGGGCCGTGCTGGGCTTTTACAGTGTAAGCCCGGCCTCTCTGGCTTTCCATGATACGCCAGACAGTGTCCGGCAGGGGTTGGCGCGGCACGAGGTGCCGGTCTTCCGTCTGGCCCGCCTGGCCGTGAACCGGCCGGTTCAGGGGCAGGGGCTGGGCGGACAATTATTGCTCGCCGCCGGCCGCCGCTGCCTCCGGGCAGCCTCCCAGACCGGCGGCGTGGCGCTCCTCATCGACGCCAAGTCCGATCGTGCTGCGCAATGGTATGAGGCCTATGGGGCCGTTGCGCGGCCGGACCGCCCGCATTCGCTTCTTCTACCCTTTGCAACGCTTTGTTCGGCCCTTAGTGCCGCGGGTCGGCTCTGACCTGCGACACCATGAAGCTTGACCTTTGATCCGGTCTGTCACAGGTCCCCCGCATGATTGCTGAACTCGGGCAGTTTGCCCTCATCCTTGCCTTTGTCGTGGCGCTGACCCAGTCGGTGATGACCGTGATCGGTCTGCGCACCGGAGATCATGCCGTGCATGGCTTCGCGCGGGCCGGCGCGGTTGCGCAATTCCTGCTCGTGCTGACGGCCTTCGGGTGTCTGACGGCCCTGTTCGCCGTGTCGGATTTCTCCGCCCTGGTGGTCGCGGAGAATTCCCATACCGACAAGCCCTTCATCTACAAGCTGACCGGCGTGTGGGGGAATCACGAGGGCTCGATGCTGCTCTGGGGCCTGATCCTGACGGCCTATACGGCCGCGCTGGCCTGGACGGTGAAACCGGTCGAGGCCCGCCTCATTTCCCTGACCTTCTCGGTTCAGTCGCTGATCACGGCCGCCTTCGTGGCCTTCCTCCTCTTCACGTCCAATCCCTTCGCCCGGCTCTGGCCGGCGCCGGAGAACGGGCAGGACCTCAACCCGCTGCTGCAGGACCCCGGCCTCGCCTCGCACCCGCCCATGCTCTATGCGGGCTATGTCGGCTTTTCGATCACCTTCTCCTTCGCCGTGGCGGCGCTGATCGAGGGGCGGGTGGATGCACGCTGGGCGCGGATCGTGCGGCCCTGGGCGCTGGCGGCCTGGAGCTTCCTCACCGTGGGCATCGCGCTGGGCGCGGCCTGGGCCTATTACGAGCTGGGCTGGGGCGGCTGGTGGGCCTGGGATCCGGTGGAAAACGCCTCTCTGATGCCCTGGCTGGCCGGCACGGCCTTCATCCACTCCCTGCGCGTGATGGAAAAACGCGACACGCTGAAGGCCTGGACCATCCTCCTGGCGCTGGTGACCTTCTCGCTCTCGCTGGCGGGGACATTCCTGGTGCGCTCCGGCGTTTTGACCTCGGTCCATGCCTTCGCGGTCGATCCGGCGCGCGGCGTGTTCATCCTGGCCATCCTGATCGGCGTGACCGGCGGCTCGCTGGCGCTTTACGGGCTGCGCGCCTCGCTGTTGCGGCCGACGGGCGTCTTCTCCGAGGTGAGCCGGGAAAGCACGCTGCTGATCAACAATCTCTTCATCGGGGCGGCCTGCGCCCTGGTCTTCTTCGGCACCTTCTACCCGCTCTTCGTCACCACCGTCTCCGACGAGACGATCACGGTGGGGGCGCCCTTCTACAACGCCACTTTCAACCCGATGATGGGCATCCTGCTGATCCTGGTGCCGGTCTCGGGCATGCTGGCCTGGAAGCGCGGCAAGCTGAAACCGGTGCTGCGCAAGCTGATGCCGGCGCTGATCGCGGCGCTGGCGGCCGGCATGATCGCGCTGTGGATCGCCGATCGCACGCGGATTGCCGGCGCGCTGGGCACCGCGCTGGCGGTCTGGATCGGGCTTGGCGTGCTGATCGATCTGGCCCAGCGGGTGAAGCTGTTCGATATCGAGCTGAAGGCCTCCTTCGCCCGGGCCGTCCGCCTGCCGCTGGGCATCTGGGGCATGGCGGTCGCGCATTTCGGCCTGGCCATCACCGTGTTCGCGATCACCGGTGTGAGCGCCTGGAAAGAGGAAGCCAGTGCCTTCCTGATGCCCGGGCAGTCTCTCCAGATTGCCGGCTACACGGTTGAACTCGACGATGTGCGCCGTCTCGACGGGGCGAATTATATCGCGGAGGAAGGCGTGTTCGCGATCTCGCGCGGGCAACGCGAGCTGGGCGATCTGGTTGCCGAGCGGCGCTTCTATCCGGTGCGCCAGATGTCGACCACGGAAAGCGCCATCCGCACCCGCTCGACCGGCGATCTCTATGTGACGATCGGCGAGCCGTCCCAGGAGCGCGGATGGCCGGTCCATCTCTACGTCTATCCCTTCGCCATGTGGCTCTGGGTGGGCTCGGGCGTGCTGACCCTGGGCGGTGTGCTGTCGATCGCCGATCGCGGGCGGCGCTCCCTGAAGGCCCGCAAGACAGCGCAAGCACCGGCAGATGACAAGGCGCCGGCAGACAGCAAGGGGGCGGCAATCCCATGACACGCGTCTTCCTCTTCCTGCCGCTCGTCCTCTTCGCCGTGATGGCGCTCTATTTCGGTCTCGGCCTGCGCGAGGATCCCAGCGAGATCCCGTCCCAGCTGATCGATCGTGAATTGCCGGAATTCGATCTGCCGCCCATCCAGGGCTTCGAGGCGGGACTGTCCAATGCCGATCTCGAGGGCCAGGTGAGCCTGCTGAACGTGTTCGGCTCCTGGTGTCCGCCCTGTGCCATCGAGCATCCCATGCTGATGCAGATCAGCCGGTCGGGCACGGTCCCCGTCTACGGCGTCGACTGGAAGGACCCGCCGGGAGCGGGCACCGCCTGGCTGGAACGCAACGGCAATCCCTATCAGCGCATCGGCAATGATGCCGAGGGCCGGCTGGCCATCGATCTGGGCATTACCGGCGCGCCGGAAACCTTCATCATCGACCGGGCCGGGCGCGTGCGCTACCGCCATGTCGGGGTCATTACCGAAGAAATCTGGGAGGGGACGCTGCGTCCGCTCGTCGAACATCTGCAGGCGGAGGAGGGGGGATGAGCCGTTTCCTGTCCGCGATAATGACCGGTCTGGTCCTGGCCCTGGCCGCAGCGAGCGCGCCTGCGACGGCGTCGCCGGGGCCGGAAGAGCGCATGGAGGACCCGCAGCTGGAAGCGCGGGCGCGCACGCTTTACGACCAGCTGCGCTGCGTGGTCTGCCAGAGCCAGAGCATCGACGATTCCAACGCCCCGCTGGCGGCCGATCTGCGCGCCGTGGTGCGCGAACGCCTGCTCGCCGGCGACAGCAATGCCGAGGTGAAGGCCTATCTGCAGGAACGCTATGGCGACTATGTCCTGATGCTGCCGCCCGTGCAGGGCAATACGCTGGCGCTCTGGCTGCTTCCGCTGATCGTGCTGGCCGGGGGCGGGACCGCCATCGTCCTGTTCGTGCGCAGCCAGAAACGGCGCGCCGCGAGCGACGCCGATGCGGCCGACGACGATGCCCGCGCAGCCCGTTTGAGTGATGATGAGGGCCTGTCATGATCTGGATCCTGATCGCGCTGATCGCCAGCCTGGTCGCCCTGGCGCTGGTCCTGCCCGTCATGCGGCGCGCGCCGGAGGCTGCGGCCAGCGGCCTGACGGTGTTTTCCGGCCAGCTCGAGGAATTGCGCCGCGATGCCGATCTCGGCCTGATCGAGCCGGAGGATGCGCGCGCGGCCGAGCTGGATATCCGGCGCCGGGCGAAGGCGGCCGAAAACCTGCAGCCGGAGGACGGCGATAGCGGGACACCCAGTCCGCGCCTCCGCCTGGCGATCATTGCGGCGAGCACGCTGTCGGTGATGGCGGCGGTGCTGATCTACATGCAGATCGGCTCGCCCCACCTGACCGGCCAGCCTCCGGTTCCGGCCTCGCAGATGCCCGAAGACATGCAGGCCGTGCTCGACGAGGTGGATGCCCTGGCGGCCGACCTGATGGCCAATCCGGACAATCCGCGCGGCTGGGCCGTGCTGGGGCAGGCCTATGTCACGCTCGGCCGGTATCAGGAGGCAGCGGTGGCTTTCGAGAACGCCATCGACCGGGTGCCCGACAGCGCCTTTCTCTTTGCCTCGCTGGGCCAGGCCTATCTCTTCGCGGCCGACGGCGACATGACGCCGCCGGCCCGCGAGGCCTTTGCCCGGGCGCTGGATATCGATCCCCAGGATGTGCGGGCGCGCTTCTTCATGGCCGAGGCGCTCTGGCAGGATGGCGAGCGCGAGGCGGCCCTGGCCGCCTGGCAGCGCATGCTGGACGAAGCGCCGGACGATGCCGGCTATACGCAGATGGTGGAGGCGCGCATGGCCGAAGCGCGCAATTCGGAGCCTGCCGACTAGGCGGTACGGGCCTGCCTAGCTCGTGAGTTCGGCATGCTCCTCGGCATCCGGGCGTCCGCCTTCGCTGCGCGCCCAGTTGACGAAAATCGACAATTGCCGTTCGGCTTCCACATAGACGTGGTCGGGCAGGGCCGTGCGTTCCGCCATGTCGCTGCGGAGGGATTGCGGACAGCCCATTACGAGACCCGCCGCGCCCAAGGCGCCCACCAAAATCAGCAATCCGCTTTTCATCAACGTCTCCCAGCCCCTGAATCGAAACGTCAGTATTGTTACGGAAACGTAAGATTGGGCGGCGGTCCATCCCGAGAAACGATAAATCGTTCCGCAAATGGATGTTTTTGCCGCGATCATCGTCAGGGTATGCGGCCGGATGGTGGCGTTCCGCGACGAATAATCCATCAATGACGGCACTCTTCCGGTTTGTCCGGGGATTACCTAATGTATTGGCAGGCAAGGAAAACAGGGTCGGCCCGCGAATGGGGCGGCCAGGGTGTGTATGGAATGACGGAGTTGGGGGCGGGTGCGCCGGCTGCGGAGCTGGCGCGCGCTCAGGCCTTGGTATTGGCACTCGTTCAGGACAGTGCAGATGCGGGTCGCGATCACGACCGTGCGGTCGCTTGCCTGCTTGAACGCGTGCGAGATTATCTCGGCCTTGCGCTGGGCGTGGTCAGCGAGGTCGAGGGCAACAGTGCCACGGTCGAATACGCCGTCGGCGAGCCGGGCTGGATCGCCCCGGGCGATGTCCTGCCCGTCATGGATAGCCTGTGCGGAGCCGCCCTGGAGAGCCCGCGCCCCGTCGTCTGCATGCGTGATGCCGGACCGCCCGATCCGGCCGATCCGGCCGGCGAGATCAGGTCCTATATCGGGACCCGCATCATGGTGAGCGGGCGATTGCACGGCACAATCGCCCTGATCTCTCGCGAGCCGCGCCCGCGCCCGGTCAGCGAAACCGAGCTCGGCGTGTTCGAGACGGCGGCCGCGCTCATCGGACAGCATGTCGCCCTGCGCCTGGCCGAGGAACGCTACGACCTCGCCATGCGCGGATCGAAGGCCGGCTTCTGGCACCTCGATGTGCGCCGTGACGAAATGCAGCTCTCTCCGCGTTTCCGGGACATGATGGGCCGGCCCGATTCGGATGCCGCCACCACGCTGGAAGACCTCCTGTCGAACGTCCACGACGAGGATGCCGATCGCGTCCGCCAGGCCATCGCCCGTCATTTCGCCGACGGCCGGCCCTTCACCGTCGAGCACCGCATGCGCCGGGCCGATGGGGACTATATCTGGCTGCAGGCACACGGCGATTCGGTCCGGGGGCCGGACGGGCAGCCCCTGCGCATGGCCGGTTCGGTCCATGACATCACCCAGCGCCGGACAGCCGAACGGAACGCGCAGGAACATGCCGAGGCATTGCGTGCCTCGAACGCCGAACTGGAGCGGTTCGCCTATGTCACCTCGCACGATCTGCAGGAACCCCTGCGCAAGGTGCGCGCCTTCGGCGATCTGCTTGCGCGCGACTATGCCGACCGGCTGGACGGCCGCGGCCAGAAACTGCTGGACACGATGATCGACGGGGCGGGCCGGATGCAGACACTCATCCAGGATCTGCTCGGATATTCCCGCTCCGCCCATGTGGCGATGAATGTGCGGCCGATCGATCTCGATGCGATGATTGCCGACGTCGCCGGCGATTTCGATCTCGCCCTCTCCGAGTGCAGCGGATCGATCGGCTGGCGGGTCGATGGCGAGGTTTGCGCCGACCCCGTCCTGATGCGCCAGCTCATCCACAACCTGGTGGGCAATGCCGTGAAATACCGCGACCCGTCGCGTGCGCCCCGTATCGAGCTCGCGCTGGACCGGTCGGACGATGGCGGCGCGCATCTGTGTGTCAGCGACAATGGTATCGGCTTTGCCGACGAGCACGCCCAGCGGATCTTCGAGGTGTTCAAGCGTCTTCACACGCGCGGCGACTATCCGGGGACGGGAATCGGCCTGGCGTTGTGCCAGCGTATTGTCGACCGTCACGGGGGCCGGATCTGGGCCGAGGGCCGCGCGGGCGAGGGGGCCGTCTTCCATGTCGAGCTGCCGGCCGGCGCTTCAGAGGCCGGTGCGCGGAGTACGGAGCAATAAATGAAAACCGGCAAGGTTGAATTCGGGAATTGACCCGCGGCGCCTCTACGCTGACATTCATGACGTCGAGTCCGCATGCGGACCCCCATTTTCATACGAGTAGACCCTATGAATCTTGACCAACGGATCATTGCGCGTTCCGAGGCCATTCTGAAATCCTGGCGCACGCTGAACTGGGCAAGCGCCTTTTCCGCCTTCATCTATCCGGCCCTGGGCGTGGCGATGATGATCACCATGATCGTCCTCGGCCTGGCGCTGAACGGGCTCACCCTGCACTGGTGGTATGCGCCGATCTGCCTGGCGGTGATCGGCCTGTCGATCTTCGTGTGCAATCAGGGCATCGGCCCGCTGCACCGCATCTGGCAGCATCGCGCCGGCGAGGTGAAATGGCCGGCCCAGGTCATCATCATGTTCAACTGCATCCTGGCGATGCAGGGGTCGCTGAAGGACTGGGTGAACTATCATTCCCAGCACCACCGTTTTGCCGACAAGCCCGGCGATCCGCACAATCCGCTGGAAAGCAAGGCCTGGGCCTGGGTCGGTTGGATCCTGTGGCGCGACGAGAACGATCTCGCCCGTCCCATGCCGATGTGGCTGAAGGACAATCCAGTCGTGCGTTTCGCCGACCGTTTCCACATCACCCTGTCGCTGGTCATGCACCTGATGGTGCCGGCCGCGATCTACCTGATCGTGGCCCTGGCCGGCGGATCGCTGATCTTCACCGCCCTGATCCATGCCAGCGCCGTGATCGGCCGGGCCATCCAGTTCCATGCCACCACGCTGGGCGTGAACGTGTTCGGCCACATGAAGACGCCGAAATGGTTCGACTACCTGCTCGCCCTGCTGACCGGCGGCGAGGCGCTGCACGATCATCACCACGAATACCCGCGCTCCGCACTGCACCTGCCGCGCAAGGGGATCTGGAACCGTATCGTGGACTATAACGGCACCATGCTGTTGGTCATGCACAAGCTGGGGCTGGCGAAGAACCTCCAGATCGCGCCGCAATTCGACTGAGGCGGTTCCGGCGCCAAATCGAGACGACGCCCCGGCCCGGTGCCGGGGCGTTTTCATTTCGGGCCTCGCTCAGAACACGCGCCACATCGTGTTGATCGCCGAGTGGAGCAGAATCGGCGCGACAAGGCTGCCGGTATTGAGACGCAGCCAGACCAGGAGCAGTCCGATCGAGCCGGTAATGGCGAAGGCGGCCGGTGAGAAGGACAGGCTGTCGGCGGTCCAGTAGAGCGCGTGGATCAGGCCGAACATCACCGATGTGATCAGCGCGCCCCAACCCATTGGCGCCCAAAGGATGCGCGGACCGTCACCGAAAGCCCGGCACAGGGCCAGAAGGAAGAGGCCGCGATAGAATAATTCCTCATCCAGCGAGGGAAGGGTGAGCTGGTAGGCGATGGCCTCTGCGGCGTGCCTGGGATTGTCGAGCAGCGCGATGGCGACATACGCATTGATCGCGACCAGGATCGCCAGCACAGACCACCCGATCCATGCCGACGGAGACTGGCGCAAGGTCAGGCCGACATCCGCCCGGTCGATACCGGGCAGGACGGCGATGAGGACCAGCGTGGCCGTCAATGCGAGGAGTTTGCCCGTCCAGTTGAACTCCAGCGCCGGTGAGCCCAGCGCCTCCAGGATGACGCCGCCCACGCCGGCGAAGTCCAGCACCAGACCGACATTGAGATTGAACAGGGCGATGGCGATGAGAAACCAGAACGTCCGGGCCTTTCCGCGCGCGATCACGGTGGCCACGACGCCGAGCTGGATCAGCGCGGCATTCCACAGGGCGAGGCTGGCATAGTCTTCTGCGGTCATGTCGGTCTCCGGCGGGTCTGTCCGCCTGTCCGGCTTGTTGCGGATGGCGGATCGGATTACACTCAATCAGAGCAAAAAATTATCATATCGCGATAATTTTTATCCTATGGGGTTGATTGATGGTGCTGTCAAGGCGAGAGCAATGGCTGCGGGTCGGGGCGGCGGGATTTCTGGTCCTGATACCGGTCCTGGTTCTGGCGGCCGTGGCCGGGCTGGTGGCCTATTGGGGGTTCGGTCTCGCCGAGATCGATGGCGGGGGGCTCGGGGACCGTTTCATCGTGCTGGCCGACCGGGCGCCGGACCCGGAGCGCCGCCTCTTCGGCCTGCTGGCCTGTCTGCCAGCGCTCGCATTCCAGCTCCTTGGCGCGTGGTCGCTATGGCGTCTGTTTGCGGGCTTCCGCTTCGGAGCGCTGGTCGGGACGGCGGCCATCCGGCACTTGCGCAGCTTTGCCGGCTACACGGCGCTGGCCGTGCTGGCGGCCTTTGCGCTGTCCGGCGTGATGCGCTGGGCCGCGGGCGTGTTCGACGATGCGCCGCTGTGGACCCATCTCGGCTTTTCCACCACGCATGCGGCCGTCCTGTTCATGGCAGCGCTGGTCTACATGGCGAGCTTCATCATCGAGGAGGGCGAGCACTATCGCCGCGAGACCGAGGACTATGTGTAGGCCATGGCCATCGTGATCACGCTCGATGTCATGCTGGCGCGCCGCAAGATGCGCTCGAAGGAGCTGGCCGCCGCGGTCGGCATCACCGAGGCCAACTTGTCCAAACTCAAATCCGGCAAGGTGAAGGGCATCAAGCTGGAGACGCTGGACCGGATCTGCGAGGTTCTGGACTGCAAGCCCGGCGATCTGATCGACTTCGAACGCGACGGATAAACGGGGGGATAAAAAGGGGACAGGTGGAATTAACGCGGCGCGTTAATTCCACCTGTCCCCTTTTTGCCGTGCCTGCGACCAAATTTCCGCTGAAATCGCCGCGATGCCCCATGGACGCCTTGCTGCAACGGCGCTAACGTCTTCGCAAGTGCATCATACCGAATGCTCGAAAACGATCGATAAAGGGGAGAGCATGGCCGATCTGGAAGCCTTCCGCGCCGAAGTCAGGGACTGGCTGGACGCCAATTGTCCCGAAGAAATGCGCCAGCCGATGCGAGACGAATGGGATGTCGTCTGGGGCGGCAAGAAGTTCAAGTTTACCGAACCGCAAAAACTGTGGCTCGACCGGATGGCCGAAAAGGGCTGGACGGTGCCGGAATGGCCCGTGGAGTATGGCGGCGGCGGTCTCGACAAGGCCCACGCCAAGGTGCTCCGTGACGAGATGCGCAAGATCGGCGCGCGTGCGCCGGTCCAGTCCTTCGGGATCTGGATGCTCGGCCCGGCCCTGCTGAAATACGGTACGCACGAGCAGAAGCTGGAACATCTGCCGAAGATTGCCCGCGGCGAGATCCGCTGGGCCCAGGGCTATTCGGAGCCCAATGCCGGGTCGGACCTGGCCGCGCTGATGACCAAGTGCGAGGACAAGGGCGACCACTATCTCGTCAACGGGCAGAAAATCTGGACTTCCTATGCCGACCAGGCCGACTGGATCTTCGCGCTGGTGCGCACCGACTTCCAGGCGCCCAAGCATGAGGGCATTTCCTTCATCCTGATCGACATGGACCAGCCGGGCGTGACGACCAAGCCGATCCAGCTGATCTCCGGCCGCTCGCCCTTCTGCGAGACCTTCTTCGACGATGCGCGGGCCGAAAAGCACAATCTCGTCGGCGAGCTCAACAAGGGCTGGACCGTGGCGAAATACCTGCTCACCCACGAGCGCGAGATGATCGGCGGCATGGGCTCCGGCGCGATGCGTCCGATGGGCGATGTCGCGGTGCAGCAGATCGGCCTGGACGACAATGGCCGCCTGGCCGACCCGATGCTGCGTACGGATGTCGCGCGCGCCGAGATCGACGGGCTGGCCTTCATGTCGACGATGGAACGCGTGGTCGACGAGGCCAAGGCGGGGCACGGCACCGGCGCCAATTCCTCGATGCTGAAATACTACGGCACCGAGCTGAACAAGCGCCGCCTCGAGCTGATGATGGACAGCGCCGGGTCGGCCGGCCTGGAATGGGATGCCGAGGATGACGTGGCCCGCGGCTGGCTGCGCTCCAAGGGCAATTCCATCGAGGGCGGCACATCGGAAGTGCAGCTCAACATCATCGCCAAGCGCATTCTCGAACTGCCGTCTGCATAAGCCGGGCACCCTGCAAGGAGTAACGATCATGGCCATGGTGCTGAATGAAGAAGCCGGCATGCTGAAGGATGCCGCCCGGGGCTATCTCACGACGAGCGCTCCGGTGAGCCAGTTGCGCAAGCTGCGCGACAGCGGGTCGGAAGACGGGTTCGACCGGTCGACCTGGGCCGCAATGGCGGACATGGGCTGGACCGGCGTTCTGGTCCCCGAAGACCATGGCGGGGCCGAAATGGGCCATGTCGCCGCCGGGGTCATTGCCGAGGAGATGGGCCGCACGCTCACCGCCTCGCCCTATATCTCGACCGCGATCATGGGCGCCACCGCGCTTACCCGTCACGGATCCGACGCCCAGAAGTCGGAATGGCTGCCGAAGATCGTCTCCGGTGAGGCGATCACGGCGGTCGCCGCCGATGAGGGCCGCAAGCACAATCCCTCCCGTGTTGCGGTCAAGGCGGAACGCGCCGGCAACGGTTTCAAGCTGAACGGCCGCAAGAGCTTCGTCGCGGAAGGTCACGTCGCCGACATGCTGATCGTGTCGGCACGCACGGCCGGCAGCGAGACGGAGGCCGAGGGAATCACGCTCTTCCTCGTGCCCCGTGATGCGGCCGGCGTCAGCATCGACCGCAAGGACACGGTCGACAGCCGGCATGCCGCCGATATCACGCTCGACAATGTCGAGGTGACGGCCGACGCCGTGCTCGGCGAGATCGACAACGGTCTCGGTGCGCTCGAGGCCGTGCTGGACGCGGGCCGGGCGGGTCTGTCCGCGGAAATGTCCGGCTCGGCCCAGCAATGCCTGGATTCGACGGTGGGCTATCTGCAGGAGCGCAAGCAGTTCGGCCAGATCATCGGCAGTTTCCAGGCGCTGCAGCATCGCGCGGCCCACCTCTATTCCGAGATCGAGCTGGGCAAGTCGATCGTGCTGAAAGCGCTCCAGACGCTGGATGCGGCGCCGGATCATGCGGCCATGATGGTGTGTGCGGCCAAGGCCAAGCTCGGCCAGGTCGCCCAGCTGGCCGCCCGCGAGGGCATCCAGATGCATGGCGGCATGGGCATGACCGACGAGTTCGATATCGGCCTCTACATCAAGCGCATCCGCGTGGCCGAGGCCCTCTACGGCGACGCCAACTACCACGCTGACAAGTTCGCCCGGATGCGGAATTATTGAGTGAGACGCGAACGATCGGCACGGTTTCCAGGGTGCAGGTGTCTTCCCCCGCTCCCTCGATCCCTCTCCCCAGGGAGAGGGAGGCCGTGACGTTGGCATCATGCCCCCCTTCTCCCCGGGGAGAAGGTGCCCCGCAGGGGCGGATGAGGGGGAGATCCGGGTGTTGGAGGTTTCTTGTGAGCAACAGTAAAGGGCTGCGCTGATGGACTACACCGACAAGATCGTCGCGATCACCGGCGGTGCGCGCGGCATCGGGCTTGCCATGGCCAAGGCCTTCCACGACCGCGGCGCGAAAATCGCGCTGGCGGATCTGGAGGGTGCCGAAGAGGCGGCGAAAGCGTTCGGTGGCATCGGCACGAAGGTCGATGTCACGAACGAGGCGGATATCGAGGCCTTTCTCGACCGCGTCGAGGCCGAACTGGGTCCGGTCGACATCTATGTGTCGAATGCCGGCATCCTGCGCGCGGACGCGCCCAGCTGGGACGCGGCCGGAGCCTCGGACCAGGACTGGCTCGACAGTTTCCAGGTCAATGTGATGGGTGCCGTGCGCGGTGCGCGCCAGGTCTGGCCCCGCATGAAGCCGCGTGGCGGCGGGGTCTTTGTCCTGGTGGCGTCTGCCGCCGGCCTTCTGGCCCAGATCGGGGCCTCCTCCTATACCGCCAGCAAGCATGCGGCGGTCTCTTTCGCCGAGAGCCTGGCCATCGCCCATGGCGATGAGGGGCTGCAGGTGGTCTGCGTCTGTCCGCAGGCCGTACGGACCGACATGCTCGGCTCGAGCGGGTCGGATGGCGGGATTGCCGGAGCCGACGGGGTCGTCGAACCGTCCGATGTGGCGGCCGAGACGATTGCGGCACTGGAGGAGAAACGCTTTCTTGCTCTGCCGCACGCCAGCGTGGCCGGTTACGAGGAAGCCCGCGCCACCCAGCGCGACCGCTGGCTCGGCGGGATGCGGAAATTCCGCCGCCTGATGGTCGGCGAACGCGGCCGCCCGGTCTGACGCGCCGGCCCGGCTCGACACGGCAACAAGAAACGACAGCAGCAAGGACGATAAAGGGGAGTGATCATGGATCTTGGTATGACGGAGCGGGTTCGCCCGCTGGTGGAGCAGGTCCGCGCCATGGTGCGCGACGAGGTGATGCCCCTGGAAGAGGAGTATCACGCGGAGATCGGCAAGGCGGGCGACCGTTTCGCCTTCACCGACCGGCAGACCGAGATCCTGGAAAGCCTGAAGGCCAAGGCACGCGAGCGCGGCCTGTGGAATTTCTGGCTCACCGGGTCCGATCGCGGCTACGGGCTGACGACCGTGGAATATGCCTTCCTGGCCGAGGAAATGGGCTGGTCCCATCTGGCCGCGGAGACCTTCAACTGCTCGGCGCCGGACACCGGCAACATGGAAGTCATCGAGCGCTACGGGAATGCCGAGCAGAAGAAGAAATGGCTCGAACCGCTGCTGGAGGGCAAGATCCGCTCGGCCTATCTGATGACCGAGCCGGATGTGGCCTCCTCGGATGCCACCAATATCTCCTTCAAGGCCGAACTCGACGGCGACGAGTGGGTGCTCAACGGCGAGAAGTACTGGGCCTCCGGTGCCGGCGATCCGCGCTGTTCGGTCTATGTCCTCATGGCCAAGACCGAGGGCGACGATGCGCCCCGCCACGGCCGCCATTCGCAATTCCTGATCGAGGCCGGCCTGCCGGGCATCGAGATCCTGCGCCCGATGACCGTGTTCGGTCATGACGACGCCCCGCACGGTCACATGCATATCCGCTTTACCGATGTGCGCGTGCCCAAGGACGCGCTCATCCTGGGCCGCGGCCGCGGGTTCGAGATTTCCCAGGGCCGGCTCGGGCCGGGCCGGATCCACCACTGCATGCGTGCCATCGGCCAGGCCGAGCGGGCGCTGGAAATGCTGTGCCGCCGGGCTGTGACGCGTACGGCCTTCGGCCAGCCGCTGGCCAAGCTGGGCGCCAATCGCGACATCATCGCGGAACGCCGCATGGCGATCGAGCAGGCGCGCCTGCTGTGCCTGAAGGCCGCCTGGATGATGGATCAGGGCGATCCGCGTGCCGCCGCGCCATGGATCTCGCAGATCAAGGTGATCGCACCGCGTGTCGCGCTGGAAACGGTCGACGAGGCGATGCAGGTCCATGGCGGCACGGGCGTGTCCCAGGATACGCCGCTGGCGGGCATGTGGACGGGGCTGCGCACACTGCGCTTTGCCGACGGTCCGGATGCGGTGCACCGCATGGTGATCGCCCGCAAGGAGCTCAAGCGTTACCTCAACGAATCCCTGGAGAGCTGACCATGGCACAGCGCAAGCAAGCTCCGGCGCGCGCACAGCTCGAGGCGATCGCCCGCCAGATCACGCAGGCCGAGGACGTCCTCAATGTCGGCGAGACGGAGATTCTCGGCGTCACCCAGCCGGCCTATATCAATGCTCCGACCGATCTGCGTTTCCTGCTGATGAAGGCCATGGAACACGCCGAGAAGGAAGGCGTGGTCTTCGAGGACCAGCGCTGGACTTTCGGCGAGCTGGTCGGCAAGTCCGTGGCCTTCGCCAATGCGCTGATCGAGCGTCACGGCGTCACCCCGGGTACGCGTGTGGCCCTGGCGATGCGCAATTCGCCGGAATGGATGGCGGCCTTTCTGGGCATCATCACCGCCGGCGGCGTGGTCGTGCCGCTCAATGGCTGGTGGACCAGCGAGGAGATGGGCTTCGGGCTGACCGATTGCGGCGCGAAGATCGTCGTGGCGGGCAGCCGCCAGATCGAGCGGATCCGTCCCTATCGCGAAAGCCTGGGTCTGACCCTGATCGCAGGCCGCGGCGAGATGGACGATGTCGATGACACGTTCGACGCCATGGTCGCCGCCTGTGCCGGCCGGGAACCGCCGGCCATCGCGATCGATCCGGACAGCGATTTTGCCATCTTCTACACCTCCGGCTCGACCGGTTCGCCCAAGGGCGCCGTGCTGACCCAGCGCGGCGCGGTGACGACCATCCTGTCCTTCGCCCTGCTCGGTGCGGCGCTGCGCCTGGCCAATGGCGACGAGGACTTCACCGAGGGCGATCCGGGTGTCCTGCTCTGCCTGCCGTTGTTCCACTGCACCGGCTCGCACGCGGTCTTCATGCTGTCGCTGTTTTCCGGCCGCAAGATGGTGCTGATGCGCAAATGGGATGCCGGCGAGGCGGTCGAGCTGATCCAGCGCGAAAAGCTGACCGACATGGTGGGCGTGCCGACCATGTCGCACGAGCTGACGCTGGAAGCGGAACGCCGCGGCGTCACGCTGGACACGCTTCAGGGCATGGGCACGGGCGGTGCCAAGCGGCCCGAGGCGCATGTCGAGAAGATCAACCAGGTCTTCCCCAAGGCCTGGGCCTCCTCCGGCTACGGGCTCACCGAGACGAATGCGCTGGGCACCTATAACGGTTATGCCGAGTACCAGAAGAAGCCGGGCTCGTGCGGCGCGCCGCTGCCCGCGGTGACCTTCATCAAGACGGTCGACGAGGCCGGCAAGGAGACCCCGACCGGCGAGCCGGGCGAGGTGTGGATCAAGTCGCCGGCCGTGTTCCGCGGCTATCTCAACCAGCCCGAAGCGACCGCGGAAGTCCTGACCGGGGACCGCTGGTTCAAGACGGGCGATGTCGGCATCATCGACGAGGACGGCTTCCTTTTTATCGTCGACCGCATCAAGGACATGGTGATCCGCGGCGGCGAGAACGTCTCCTGCCTGGAGGTCGAGGGCGCCCTGGCCAAGCATCCGGACATCCTGGAAGCGGCCGTGATCGGCATTCCCGACGAACGGCTTGGCGAACGCGTCGGTGCGGCCGTCCTTCTGCGCGAGGGATCGACCCTTTCCGACGCGGACATTGCCGACTTCCTGAAACCGCATCTGGCAGCCTTCAAGCTGCCCGATCGCATCTGGCGCATGGACGGCCCGCTGCCGCGCGGCGGCACGAGCAAGATCGACAAGCCGGGCCTGCGCAAAATGCTGCTTAACGACGAGGAGACGGCCTGATGCCGGTGATCAAGGCAGACGCACTGAAGGACCATATCGGCCAGGAAATCGGCGTGTCCGACTGGATCGAGATCGACCAGTCGCGCATCGACACCTTTGCCGATGTGACCGAGGACCATCAGTTCATCCATATCGATCCGGAACGCGCGGCGAAGGAAACGCCCTTCGGCGGCACGATCGCCCACGGCTTCCTGTCGCTGTCCATGCTGTCCGCGCTCGCCGCGAACACGACGCTGGTGCTGGACGGCATTGCCATGGGCATCAATTACGGCTTCGAGAAAGTGCGTTTTCTCCAGCCGGTGCGTGCCGGCAAGAAAGTCCGCGGCCGGTTCGTTCTGGAAGATGCGCATGAGCGCAATCCGGGCCAGTGGATGCTGAAATACGCCGTTACCGTCGAGATCGAGGGCGAGGAGAAGCCGGCACTGATGGCGCAGTGGCTGACCCTGCAGATCCTCGGCTGATCCGAACACGCACGAAAGAAGAGACTAGTCATGAGTGATATTCGTTATGACGGCCGCGTGGCCATCGTCACCGGTGCCGGCCTGGGGCTGGGCCGCTGCCACGCGCTGGCGCTGGCCGAGCGCGGCGCGAAAGTGGTGGTGAACGATCTGGGCGGTTCCGTCGACGGAACCGGCTCCGGCTCGGCCGCCGAGGACGTCGCCGCCGAGATCCGCGAGGCCGGCGGCGAGGCCATCTCGCACACCGCCAACGTCACCAAGCCCGACGAGGTGGCCGACATGGTCAAGCAGGCCATGGACAAATGGGGCCGGGTCGACGTGCTGGTGAACAATGCCGGCATCCTGCGCGACAAGTCCTTCGCCAAGATGGAGCTGGAGGACTTCTCCAGCGTGGTCGACGTCCATCTGATGGGGTCCGTCGTGTGCACCAAGGCGGTCTGGGAGATCATGCGCGAGCAGGGCTATGGCCGTATCGCCATGACGACCTCCTCCTCGGGCCTCTACGGCAATTTCGGCCAGTCCAATTACGGCGCGGCCAAGATGGGCGTGGTCGGTTTCATGAACACGCTGCATCTGGAAGGCCAGAAATACGATATCCGCGTCAATTGCCTGGCTCCCACGGCCGCGACGCGCATGACCGAAGGCCTGCTGCCGCCGGCCGCGCTGGAGCTGATGAAGCCGGAAACCGTGTCCACGGGTCTGGTCTATCTGGTGTCCGAGGACGGTCCGTCGCGCACCATTCTGTGCGCCGGAGCGGGCGGTTTCGCCACCACGAAGATCTACGAGACCGACGGCATCTACCTGCCGCCCGAAGCGCTCACGCCGGAGAATGTCGCCGCGCAGTTCGACAAGATCTCCGACACGTCGGAGCAGAAGGAATTCCAGGCCGGCGGCGAGCAGACGATCAAATTCCTGACCAAGGCCGCCGCCCATCACGGCGTGAAGCTGGGTTAGTCACATTGTGCAACACGCAAGTCCCGGGGAGGACACCATGAAAGCGCTCCTGTGCCGCGAATTCGGACCCGAAGCGAACATGAAGGTCGAGCAGATCGACACGCCGGACCTCAAGCCGGGCCATGTCCTGATCGACGTGAAGGCGGGCGGTCTCAACTTCCCGGACCTGTTGTGCGTGCGGGGCCAGTACCAGTTCAAGCCCGAGCTGCCCTTCGTGCCGGGCACGGAAGGCGCCGGTGTGATCCGTGAACTGGGCGAGGGCGTCGAGGGCTTTGCGCCGGGCGACCGGGTGATGTTCAACGCGCCGACCGGGGCCTTTGCCGCCGAGGCGGTAGTTCCGGCCCAGTCGCTGACGAAAATTCCCGACAGCATGCCTTATGAGGCGGCGGCCGGCCTGACCATCGTCTACGGCACGTCATACCACGCGCTGAAACAGCGCGCCGAGCTGAAGCCGGGGCAGACCCTCCTCGTGCTGGGCGCGGCCGGCGGGGTGGGCCTCGCCACGGTCGAACTGGGCAAGGCGATGGGCGCGAAGGTGATCGCCGCAGCCTCCAGCGACGAAAAGCTGGCTGTGTGCAAGGATCACGGCGCCGACGAGACGATCAACTATTCCACCGAGGATCTCAAATCCCGCATCAAGGAACTCACCGGCGGCAAGGGCGTGGACGTGATCTACGATCCGGTCGGCGGCGAGTACACGGAAGCCGCCTTCCGCGGTATCGGTTTCGGGGGCAAGCATCTGGTGATCGGTTTCGCCGCCGGCGATATCCCGAAACTCCCGCTCAACCTGCCGCTGCTGAAGGTGGCCAGCGTGGTCGGCGTGTTCTGGGGCGCCTGGGCCGGTGCCATGCCGCAGGAGCACCGCAAGAACATGCAGGAGCTTTTCGACATGTTCGAGGCGGGCAAGATCAAGCCGTACGTGGCGGGCACCTACAAGCTCGAGGATTTCCTCGACGCCTTCAATTCGCTGTCCGGCCGCAAGGCGATCGGCAAGGTCGTCCTGGTTCCCTGACACGTCGGACACGGGGCAAAAGGAAAGGGCGGGCCAGGCAGGCCCGCCCTTTTTTCTCGCGCGTTCGCGCCGTGCCTAGCCCTTGGGGCTGGCGCCGTACTTGTTCGAGCCCGGCTGGCTGTCGCCGATGTAGAATATGATCAGGACGATGGCCCCGATCAGCGGGATCAGGCTGATAAAGAGCCAGAAGCCCGAGCGGCCGGTGTCGTGGAGGCGCCGGACCGAGATGGCGATCCCCGGCACGATCAGGGCCAGCGTGACGAGACCGCCCAGCGGGCCGTAGCCCGTCGGTCCGGCCAGGCCCAGCATGCCGTCAAGAAAGCCCGCCACGAAGCTGACGAGGATCACGAACAGCACCCAGAACCAGAATTCGCTGCGGCGCGCGCGACCCTGGAAGTTCACATAGTTGGAAAAGCCGCTTTTGACGGCGTCGACAAAGCCCATGACTTGCCCCCCATATCGTTGGTCAGGGGAGTGTGCGGCACTCCGGCCGCGAAAAACAACGCCCGGACCTATTCTTTTTGGGGAAAACCGCGCGGACTGCGCCAGAAAGTTGCGCTTGACGGTACCGGCGCCCGGCAGGGCCGGGCCGGCGCCTTGCTGCGGTACATGGCAGCCTTATGCCTTGACCCGCACACTCCGCGGACCACACTGACCGCTTCACAGCACCGGGGAGATCGAGATGCGTGTATTCAGTACGGCCACGGCATTGGCGGCGTTGGTATCTGTCGGTGCCTTCGCCCAGGACCACGCCCCGCCGGCCGAAGTCCTCGCCGTGCACGACTATGTCGATGCCGTGTCCGCCGACCGGATCGGCCGGGATATCCAGACGCTGGTCGATTTCGGCACCCGCCACACGCTCTCGGAAACCGAGAGCGAGACGCGCGGCATCGGCGCGGCACGCCGCTGGATCCATGACGAGTTCGAGCGCATTTCCGCGGACTGCGGCGGCTGTCTGGAGGTGATGTATGTCTCCGACACGATTTCCGGCGAGCGGCGTATTCCGGAACCGACCGAGGTCGTCTCCGTGATCGCCATCCAGCGCGGCACGCTGGATCCGGACCGGTTCGTCATGATGTCCGGCGATATCGACAGCCGGGTTTCCGACCCGCTGGACGGCACGTCCGACAGTCCCGGCGCCAACGACAACGCCTCCGGCATGGCCGGCGTGATCGAGGCGGCGCGCGTGCTCAGCCAGCACGAATTTGCCGGTTCGATCATCTATGCCGGCCTGTCCGGCGAGGAACAGGGCCTGTTCGGCGGACAGATCGTGGCCGCCCATGCGCTGGACGAGGGCTGGCGTATCAAGGGCGTTCTCAACAATGACATGATCTCCAACATTTCCGGTATCAACGGGGTGACGGACAACACCACGGCGCGCGTCTTTTCCGAGGGCACACGCTATGTGGAGACCGAGGAAGAGGCGCGCATCCGCCGCTTCACCGGCGGCGAGGTGGACAGCCCGTCGCGCAATCTGGCGCGCTTCGTCGACGCCACGGCGGATCAGTACATCCCCAATCTCGACGTCATGATGGTCTACCGGCTCGACCGGTTCGGCCGCGGCGGTCATCACCGCCCGTTCAACGAGGTCGGCATTCCAGGCGTCCGGATCATGGAGACCAACGAGCATTACGACCGCCAGCACCAGGATCTGCGCACCGAGGACGGGCGCGTCTATGGCGACACGATGGACGGCGTGGATGCGAACCATGCCGCCAAGCTCACCGCGCTCAACGTCGCCGTGATGGCCCAGATGGCGGGCGCGCCGCCTTTCCCGGCCAATGTGGAGATCGAGGGCGCCGTGCAGCCCTCCACCACGCTGAGCTGGGACATGGCCGAGGGCGAGGCGGCGGAGAATCTCGCCGGCTATCGCGTGCACTGGCGCCTGACCGACCAGCCGCAATGGCAGTGGAGCCGTTTTGTGGGCCGCACCGATACCTACACGCTCGAGAACATCGTGATCGACAACTACTATTTCGGCGTCAGTGCCGTCGCCGAAGACGGGTCGGAAACGCCGGTCGTCTTCCCCGGGCCCGCGGGCAGTTTCGGGGAATAGGCGCGTCACGGACATCTTGAGCCAAAAAGAAAGGGGCGCTCGCCATGAGCGCCCCTTTTTGCGTTTGTCCTGAGTGACGGTGTCAGTCGCGCGCGACGATCGTGTAGGTCACGGTTTCACCGGTGGCGGCATTCTCGCCTTCCCAGCTGGCGCCCACTTCGAGATTGTCCTGGATCGGCGCGCAGCCCTGCTCGCCGGTCGAGCGCTCGACGCAGACCTCGTCGCCCTGGACTTCCCAGGTGCCTTCGATGCCCACATCGGTCGTGTAGGTGCCGTCGGCGTTGAAATAGGTCGTGTAGCTGCCCTGGGCGGTCGAAACCTGCAGCGCGTTCTCGACCAGCATTTCGGCCGGCGACGCCTGCATGATGAGGGCAGTGGCGATGGTTGTCAGCAGCATGTGATGTCTCCCCGTGAAACGGGCGCGGTGATGGATCGGATCGGGTGTCTCCCCGTGCGCCCGGACGCGACGTTAACCAAATCGCTCGCCAGTCTCAACGCATGAGTTTGCAAAATTCGCGTGACGGGCGAAATCTCAACCCTGGCCGCCGCAATCGGCGTCCAACTGCGAAATCCACTCTCGGATCAAGGCGATGCCCTCCTCATGGCGGACGGCGCGACCGAGTTCCGGCATCATGGCGCCGGGATCGTTCGTCTCCATTCGATAGAGAAGTATGGATTCGTCCGGTGCGCCCGGCATGATGCCGAAGCGCCGTCCGCCGGTGCCGCCGCCTGCCGCGATCGGCAGCTTGCACAGGCCCAGATTGGGGCCGGTGGACGCATCGTGCTGCAGGTGCAGGCCCGACGTGTCGGCCGGGCCGGCCGGGTTGTGGCAATGCGCGCAATTGATGTCCAGATAGTCGCGGGCGCGGGTGTCCAGCGGCAGGGCTGCATCGAGATAGTCGCTCGCCCGCGGGGCGTCCGCTTCGCCCGGCCAGCCGGCCAGATAACCGGCGTCGGCGAGGCGGGCGAGCTGGTTCTGTTCGCCGCCGGCATAGGCATAGCTGCGGTTGATATGGCGCGGTGCCGGACCGATGGGCTGGATCCGGCGCGTTGTATTGTTCACCGCGTGGCAGCCGGCGCACTGATTGGCGTTCGGCACGGCATAGGCGAAGTCCTCGCGCCGCCCGTCCTCGCCGACCAGGGTGAGATGCTCGATCTCGCCGGCCCGCCGCAGTTCCGCCTCGGTCTGGTCTGCGTTCCACACATAGGGCAGGGCGACCCAGCCGCTCGCCCGGTGCACGAGGATGCGGGTCTCCACCAGCAGGATTTCGCGCAGGTCGAGCCCGTCGGCCTGCCAGCCCTCGGCGCGCTCCAGCGTCCGGGCGACCTCGCTGCGGGTGCCGGCGCTGGGATAGTAGAAGGTCTTGGTGATCACCGTGCCGACGGGGAAGTCCAGCACGTCATTCTCGCGATAGCCTGCGCTGACACCTTCGGGCATCCAGATCGTGCGCTGCTTGTGCGCATAGTCGGAGAAAAGCGGCGTGTTGAGATCGTAGGGCACGACGCCATCGGCCAGCACAAGACGGCGGCCGTTCGAGGTCATCATGCCCCATTCGCTCAGCAGGGCTGGATTGCCGGTCTCGACAAAGCGCGGCGTGGCCGTCTCCCGGCCGCCGCAGGCGGCGGCCAGGAGGGCAATAAGAAGGACGCAGAAACGCGGCATGGACCTATTCCGCCAGGGCGAGCTCGACAGCGGGCAGGGGCGGCAGGGAGCAGCGGTGCGCATCCGTCACCACGGCCGGGCTGTCATAGCCATTGGGCCCGTCGGCATTGACGATCTCCGCCTCGCCATTGTCCAGGCAGATGCGCCGATCCGCGGGCATCTCGCCATCGACCATCTTCTCCGCATCGTAATAGCCGTCCCACAGCACGTCCGGCATGCTGCCCAGCGGCCCGGCGACCATGATCTTCAGGCCCTGCAGGTCCAGCCCGTCGGGATTGTCGCCGCCGCCGGAGAAGACATTGCCGTGGATGTGGATGCCTTCCGGATAGGGATCGAAATCCTCCTGCACGGAATAGTCCGAATAGCCCGTCGAGTGCAGCGAGGAGATGATGATGTTGGCCGTGCGGTTGTCGGCGATCTCGTTATTGAAGATCTCGACCTCGTCGTTCGAGTTCACCACGATGCCCGAGCCGGCCGGGATCGAGGCGACCGGCGTGCCCTCATGGCCGAAATTGCCCGTATTGTTCGCGAAGACGTGATTGTCGTAGACGCGGGTCCGGTATCCCGGCTGCGGCAGGTTGGGCATGTTGAAGACAAGAATGCCGCCGGTATTCTCCGTCGCCACATTCGCATAGACGTCGGCGCCGATCGTGTTCTCGATCTCGATGCCGGCCACATTGCGCTCGGCGCGATTGCGGCGGACGACGACATTGCGCGACTGGCCGACATAGATGCCGGCATCGGCGGCGCCGATGGCGATGGAATCCTCGATCAGCACATTTGTCGTCTGCACCGGGTAAAGGCCGTAGGCGCCGTTATTCGTGTCCGGTCCGTTGGTCCATTCCACGCGCACGCCGCGGATGACGATATTCTCGCCCTCATTGACCTTCAGCCCGTCGCCCACCGTGTCCTCGATGGCGAGGTCCTCGATGGTGAAGTCGCTGGCCGTGACCAGGAGGCCTTCGGCGCCCTGGGACTGGTCCTGGAAGGAGAGAATGGTGCGATCTGCGCCCTGACCGCGGATCGTGACCCCGTCGACGGTCAGGCTGAGCGAGCGGTCGAAGGCGAAGACTCCTTCGGGAATCTCGATCACATCGCCCGGCTGGGCGTCGATGAGCTGTTCGATGAGCTGGCTCTGATAGTCGCGGTCGGCCGTGGCGATGTCGCGTTCCTGCGGACTGCCGCAAGCGGCCAGCGCCAGTACGGCAAAACCGGAAATGGTGGCGAATACGGATCGCATCATGTCGTCGTCCCCTCCCAGACATGGCTGTCAATTGGCAGCCAGACTAGGAGTGAACATCGTTCATGTCGATTCAAAAGCCGCGGTGTTCGCTAGCCTGCATCCCGCATGCGGCGGGGCCGTTCGCGCTCGCGCTCCCGTTCGCGCGTGGCGATGTCGCGGTGGGTGACTTCCTCGCCGCTCCGGTTTGCGACCTGGATCGGGGCGAGCTGTTCGCCCGTGCGGGTGTCGTAGAGTTCCTGCGGCGCGTCATCCTCGCCGTAGACCCATTTGTCGCCCCATTGCTGCATGGCCATGAGGATCGGGAAGAGCGCCTCGCCGCGCTCGGTGAGAACGTATTCCTGGCGCTGACCGCGCACGCCGACTTCCTCGCGTGCCATGATG
Source organism: Pseudomonadota bacterium (assembly GCA_034659015.1). Taxonomy (GTDB): domain Bacteria; phylum Pseudomonadota; class Alphaproteobacteria; order Caulobacterales; family Maricaulaceae; genus Maricaulis. The sequence goes on from JAYEGL010000002.1 coordinate 467,091, forward strand.
CCGTTGTTCACCAGCTTGTTCAGCCGGTCGGTGAGGATGTTCTTGGCGATGCCTGTGCTTTCGTGGAAATCGCTGAAGCGTCGTGCTCCCCGCATGGCATCGCGAACGATGAGGAGAGTCCACCAATCGCCCACCTGATTCAGGGTTTGCGCGATCGCGCACGACATTTCGTCGAAACGTTTCCGACCCATAATTCCGGTCCCCCAAAAACCTGGCCGCTGCCCGTGCAGCCTGTCCCAAACAACAAAATATGATTCCCGCACCCGGCCGCTTCGCCGGAGACGGGGCTTGCCCAGAGCCGCCCTGCCGGAGCATTTGACCACGCTTCCAGCGGACAGGCATCGGTCGGCAGGATACATCTTTGGTCGGATTTTGCGAGCCTTTGTCAACGAATGACAATTTCCGGCAACTGGCCTAGGCTGTCGCCAGGGTCGATAAAGATAAGAATAAATAGTTGTTTTTATGGAGGAAACGTGACGTCTCCCGATATAGATTCCCTCCGGGTAATTGTTGATGACCAAACGCGGCTCGCGATGGCATTCATTCTCGTGGGAATGATGTTCACCGTCGCGCTGGCCCTGCGAATCGAGGATTTCCGGGGTGTTCGCGAACAGCCCGTACGGGTCGTCGGTGGCGTGCTGGCGCAATTGCTCGGGCTGCCGCTTCTCACACTGGGCCTGATTCTCGTCATCAATCCCCCGGCCAGCGTGGCGCTGGGCATGTTCGTGGTGGCGTCCTGTCCCGGCGGAAACGTGTCCAACCTGCTGACCCACTTCGCGCGCGGCGACACGGCCTATTCGGTCTCGCTGACGGCCATCTCCAGTGTCACCTCCGCCCTGGTGATGCCGGTCTCGATCCTGTTCTGGTCATCCATTTACGGTCCGACCGCGGACCTGGTGGGACAGCTCGATATCGATCCCATGCCCTTTATCACCCAGACGGTGGGGCTTCTGGCCATTCCGCTGGCCGCCGGCATGATCGTCACGGCGCGCTGGCCGCGCATTGCGGCGCGGATCCGCGCCGTACTCATGCCGGCCTCGCTGGCGGGCATCGCGATTCTCATTCTCGTCGGCACGGTTCAGAACTGGCATATTATCCTGGCCGTGGGCGCGCTGATCATCCCGATCGCCGTGATCCACAATGCGGCCGCCTTCGGGCTGGGATCGCTGTGGGCCCGGGCGCTGCGTCTCGGTGTGGCGCGCCGCCGTGCCCTGACGTTCGAGGTCGGTATCCAGAATGCCGGCCTGGGCCTGCTCATCCTGCTCAGCCAGTTCGACGGGCTGGGCGGCGCGGCGGCGATTACCGGGATGTGGAGCCTGTGGCACCTCGTGGCCGGCAGCGCGCTCATCGGCTTGTTCCGGGCGCTCGATTGGCTGAAGATCGGCGCGGAGACGAAAACAGCCCCGTAAGAGGGCGCACATCGGGAGGTCTGACATGTACGATCTGAAAATCACCGGCGGTACGCTGCACGACGGTTCCGGCGGCGAAGGGTTCGTGGCCGATATCGCCGTCAAGGACGGGCGGATTGCCGCCATCGGCGGGGATCTGGGCGAGGCGGCGCGCACGATCGATGCCACGGGCCGCATCGTGACGCCCGGTTTCATCGACATCCACACGCATTATGACGGCCAGGCCAGCTGGGACGACGAGCTGCGTCCCTCGGTCGATCACGGCGTGACGACTGCGGTGATGGGCAATTGCGGCGTCGGTTTCGCCCCGGTGCGCGAGGCCGATCACGACAAGCTGATCAAGCTGATGGAGGGCGTCGAGGACATTCCGGGCACCGCGCTTTACGAGGGGCTGACCTGGGAGTGGGAGAGCTTCCCGGAATACATGGACGCGCTTGCGAAGATGCCGCGCACCATCGATATCGCCGCCATGATCCCGCACGATCCGCTGCGCGTCTATGTGATGGGCGACCGGGCGGTGTGCTCCGAGCACGCCAATGACGACGACATCGCCACCATGCGCCAGCTCACCCGCGAGGCGCTGGAAGCGGGCGCGATCGGTTTCGCGACGGGCCGTTCCGACGTGCACAAGACCGCGGATGGCGACTGGACGCCGTCCTCGGAATCCACCCGCGAGGAACTGACCGGCATCGCCAAGGCGTTCGAGGGGCTGGGCCATGGCGTCGTCCAGGCCGTCTCCGATTTCAACCTGGAGCGCGGCGAGGAAGATTTCGACGAGGAATGGGAGATCATCGCCGATTATGCCAAGGCGGCCGGCCGGCCCTTCTCCTTCTCCCTGATGCAGCGCGATTTCGCGCCGGACCAGTGGAAGAAGCTGATGGGGTTGACCGAGAAACTCAAGGAGGAGGGCGTGGATGCCCGCATGCAGGTCGCGCCGCGCGCGATCGGCGTTTTCCTGGGCTTCAACTGCACCTTCCACCCCTTCATGGGCTATCCCAGCTACAAGACCATCGCCGATCTGCCGCTCGCCGAGCGCGTGGCGAAAATGAAGGAACCGGCCTTCAAGAAACAGATCCTCTCGGAAACGACCGACAAGCTGTCCGGCCCGGGATCCTCCGTCCCGCCGCTGGCCGATCTGCTGATGGAACATATCGAGATGGTGGCCGAGAAATTCTTCCAGCTCGGCAATCCGCCGGACTATGAGCAGCCGCCGGAACGCTCGCTCGCCGCCCGGGCGCGGGAAAAGGGCGTGCCGCTGATGGAGATGGTCTACGACACGCTGCTCGAGCGTGACGGCCACGAGCTGATCTACCTGCCGCTCTACAATTACACCGAGCTCAATTACGACAATGTGCTGCAGATGCTCGAGCATCCCCAGGCGCTCTACGGCCTGTCCGACGGCGGGGCCCATGTCGGCACGGTGTGCGACGCCTCCATGCCGACTTACATGCTCACCCACTGGACGCGCGACCGCACACGGGGCCGGCGCCTCACCCTGGAAAAGGTGGTGCGCATGCTGACCGGCGCCCAGGCCGACTATCTGGGCATGAGCGACCGCGGCTATCTGCGCGCCGGGCTGAAGGCCGACATCAACATCATCGATCTGGACCATCTGCAGTCCGAACCGCCGCACATGGAGCAGGACCTGCCGGCCGGCGGCCAGCGCCTGCTGCAGGGCGCGCGCGGCTATGACGCGACCGTCGTGGCCGGCGAGGTGGTGATGGAGAAGGGCCGGCTGACCGGCGCCCGCCCGGGCACGCTCTACCGGGCCGGCCGGGACGTGCCGGCGGCGGCGGAATAGGCAATAGAGGTAGTCGAATGACGCAAACGGTTCACCGGGGCGAATGCCGCTGCGGCGAGGTGCAGATGCAGGTCACGGCCGCGCCGGTGATCACCATGGCGTGCCATTGCCGTGGTTGTCAGCGGATGAGTTCGAGCGCGTTTTCGCTCAGCGCCATGGTGCCGGCGGCCGCGTTCGCAGTGACATCGGGCACGGTCGAGAAGGGCGGCGCCCACACCGACGGGCTCGACCATTATTGCTGTCCGAACTGCAAGAGCTGGCTGTTCACCCGCATCGGGGGTGTGGACGATCTGGTCAATGTCCGCCCGACCATGTTCGACGATCCGGCCTGGTCGGAGCCCTTCATGGAAACCATGACGGCGGAGAAGCTGGGCTGGGCCACCACGCCGGCCGAGCACAGCTATGAGGGCTTCCCGCCGATGGAGGACTTTCCGCGGCTGATGCAGGCCTTCGCGGCGCGAGGCTAGCCCGCTGCGCCCGGACAGGCTCGGCATGGACCGCGAAACAGGCTAGACCCGTTTCATGTCCATGCCGAAACTATCCTGCAGAGTCCCTTCATGATCCTTCTCTCCGCCTATCTGGCGCTGGCGCTTGTCGTCTCCTTCTTCTGTTCCATCTCGGAAGCCGTCCTGCTTTCGGTGCGGCCCGCCCATATCGAGGCGCTGCGCCGCAAGAAGCACCCGGCCAGCAAGGCGCTGGCCATCCTGCAGAAGAATCTCGACCGGCCGCTGGCCGCCATTCTCACGCTCAACACCGTCGCCCACACGGTCGGTGCGGCCGGGGTCGGCGCCCAGGCCGCCGTGGTGTTCGGCAACGAGTTCGTCGGTCTCACCTCGGCGATCCTGACCCTGCTGATCCTGGTCCTCTCGGAGATCATTCCCAAGACGCTGGGCGCCGTGCACTGGCAGGCGCTCGCCCCGTCCGTGGGCACGATGGTATTGTGGCTGACCCGGCTGATGGCGCCGTTTGTCTGGTTTTCCGAGAAGCTGACCGGCGTGATCGCCCGGTCCGGCGAGAGCGCCTTCACCTTCTCGCGCGACGAGATGCGCGCCATGGCCGAGATCGGAGCCCGCGAAGGCATTCTCGACGACAAGGAGCTGGCGGTCGTGTCCAACCTGATGCGGCTGCACCGGCTGAAGGTGGAGGACATCATGACGCCCGCCTCGGTCATGGTCTCGGTCAGTGCGGACGAGACCGTGCGGGAGTTCTTCGAAAGCCACGCCCAGACGCCGTTCTCCCGCCTGCCGGTGCATGGCGAGACCGTGCACCAGGTGTCCGGTTACGTGCTCAAGTCCGATCTGCTTCTGGGCCAGGCGCGCGACGAGTTCGACCGTACGATCGGGGAATTCCAGCGCGATATCATGACATTGCGCGACGATATGAGCGCCTCGGCCGCCTTCGACCGTCTCACGCGCTCGAAGGGGCATCTGGCCATGGTGGTCGACGAGTACGGCACGCTGCGCGGCCTCGTCACCATGGAGGATGTGGTGGAAACCCTGCTGGGCCTGGAGATCACCGACGAGGCGGACACGGTCGAGGACATGCAGATCCTCGCCCGGCAGCGCTGGCGCGACCGCATGACGGCGATGGGGCTGGACCCCGACTCGATGCCGGCCGGGGAGAACGGCTAGCGTCCAAAGCCCACAATCCTGTCCCTTGATGGGGCAGGGGGACCGCGCCGCAGGCGTGGTGGATGGGGTGGGGGCGAGGTGTCTGAGACTTTGCACTCAAAGGGCCAACACCGGGGTTCACCCCTTCCGTCCGGCTATGCCGGACACCTTCCCCATCAAGGGGAAGGACGGCCTTCCTGGCGGCTTCCGGGTGCCGCTTCTACCTCACATAGCTCGCGCCGTTGATGTCGATGCAGGCGCCCGTCGCGCTGCGGCAGGCGCCGGAGGCGAGGAAGGCGCACATGGCGGCCACTTCTTCGGGCTGGGCGAGGTCGCCGATCGGGATTTCCGCCTTGGCGCGGGCGCGGTGCTCCTCGTGCTGCGGGCCCATGCGGGTGTCGATCCAGCCCGGGGTGAGCGCATAGGCATAGATGCCCTCATTGCCCCATTGCCGGGCGATCGTCTTGGTCAGCGACAGGAGGGCGCCCTTGGAGGCGCCATAGGCCATGTGTTCGCGATCCTCGCCGCGATAGCCGGCCCGGCTTGCGATATTGACGATCGAGCCGCCGCCATTGGCCGCCATTTCCGGAATCGCCGCGCGGCAGATATCGGCCACGGCCATCAGATTGACCTGCAGCGTGGTCGCCCAGGCGGTTTCCCAGTCGGTATCGCTGCTGTCGAGCGGGCTGGCCCAGTGGATGGCGGCGTTGTTGATGACGATGTCCAGACGGCCCGAGGCCAGGTGCAACGCCGCGTCGAACAGTTCCCGCCCGGCGCCGGGCCGCGACAGGTCGGCCTGCACGGCACCCAGCGCGGCGGGCCCGATTTCCTGCACGGCCTTGTCCGCATCGGCCATGTTGGCATTGCCGTGCAGCACCACTTCCGCCCCCTGGGCGGCGAACAGGTGTGCGGCCGCCAGGCCGACGCCATGGCTGGAGCCTGTGATGAGGGCGCGTTTTCCGGCGAGGGGCAGGGACATGGGCGGTTTTCCTGATGCGTGTGATTCCCGGCCAATCTACACCGGTGCGGGGTGCTCTGTCCGGGGAGCCGCTGCACGAAGGGCTCGCCCCGCTTGCGGGGGAGCTGTCCGCGTAGCGGACTGAGGGGGCGGCGCGCAAGCGACGCAGAGCGCGCCAGCGCGCACCGACTCACCCCCATCGACCTTGCCCGGCCAAGGCCGGGCTCGGCCACTTCCCCCGCTTCGCAGGGGAAGCCTTCCTACTTCATCTGCTTCTTCGCCACGGTGTCGAACATCTTGCCGTAGGGCGGGGCGAGCAGGCGGGACGGGTGCCACTTGCCGGTGGAGAAGACCGAGCGTTCGTGGGTGAAGGTCAGGAAACCGGCCTCGCCGTGATAGGCCCCCTGACCGGAGGCGCCGACGCCGCCGAAGGGCAGGTCCGGCACGGACAGGTGCAGCAGGTTGATATTCACCGCGGCCCCGCCGGACATGGTTTGGTCCAGCACGCGCTGCGCCTGTGTCTTGTCGGTAGAATAGACGTAGAGGGCGAGCGGATGGTCGCGATCGCCGACGAAATCGATGGCCGCATCCAGCTCGCTGTATCCCAGCACGGGCAGGATGGGCCCGAAGATCTCTTCCTGCATCACAGGGGAATCCTCCGGCGGGTTGAGGATCACCGTCGGCGGAATCTTGCGCGCGGCCTGGGCCGCCTGGGCATCGTGCTCGGGCTGCAGGATTTCGGCGCCGCCCTTGCGGGCCTCGTCGATCATGCCGCTGAGGCGCTCATAATGCCGGTCGGACACGATGGCGGTGTAGGCGTCGTCGCTCGAGGCATCGGGGAATTGCTGCGCGGCGACATTGATGATCGCCTCGCCGAGTTCGCGCTCGGTTCCCTTGGGCGCGAGCACATAGTCCGGCGCCACGCAGGTCTGGCCCGCATTGAACAGCTTGCCCCAGCCGATCGACTTGGCGGCGGCGTCCCGGGGATAGTCCGGTGCCACGATGGCCGGCGACTTGCCGCCCAGCTCCAGCGTCACCGGAACCAGATTGTCGGCCGCGGCGAGGGCGACCAGCCGGCCGACCTGGGTCGAACCGGTGTAGAAGAGATGGTCGAATTTCAGCTTGGTGAAGGCCTCGCCGACCGCCGGGCCGCCGGTGATCACGGCGACATGGTCTTCCTCGAAGGCGTCGGCGAGCAGGCTCTTCATCAGCTCCGCCGTGGCCGGCGTGTATTCGGACGGTTTGATCATCGCCCGGCAGCCGGCGGCCAGCGCCGCCACGAGCGGGGCCATGGCCAGCTGGAAGGGATAGTTCCAGGGCGAGACGATACCGGCCACGCCCTTCGGCTCGCGGCGGATTTCCGCCTTGCCCGGCATCAGCGTCATCGGCACCCCGACCTTGCGGGTCTTGGCCCATTTGGCGAGATGCTTCTTCGTGTGACCGGCATCCTGGATCACGAAGGCGATCTCGGCGAGCACGCTTTCCTGGTGTGCCCGATTGCCGAAATCCCTGGAAATCGCGTCGGCGATCGCATCGGCATTGTTGCGGCACAGATCGGCAATCCGGTCGAGATCGGCCTTGCGCTTGTCCAGCGGCCGGTGGCGTTCGTCCCGGAAGGCGGCTTTCTGCGCCTCCAGAACGGATTTCATGCGTTCGATCTGCTTGGCTTCGGCTTCGCTCATCTCAGCCTCCTCGGGCCGTTTGGGTCGCTGTATCGTCAGCGAGTGTGTCAGGCATTGTCCTCGGCGACCATGGCCGCCGCACGGGTTGCGATCATGATGGTGGGGGCGTTGGTGTTGCCGCCCACCAGGCGCGGCATCACCGAGGCGTCGATGACGCGCAGGCCGTCGATACCCTTCACCCGGCAACGGCTGTCCGTGACGGCCAGATCGCCCGACCCCATCGCGCACGTGGAGGTCGGATGGTAGAGCGTCTCCGCCCGCGCCCGCACATCGTCGCGCAGGTCCGACATCGTCTTCACCTCCGGACCGGGATAGCGCTCGGCCTTGCGGTCGTGATCGAAGGCGGGCGCATTGAGGATGTCGCGCACCTTGGCGAGCCCGTCGGTCATCACGTCGAGGTCCCATTCCTCCGCCAGATAGTTCGGCTGGATGGCGGGATGGTCGAAGGGATCGGTCGATTTCAGCGTGATCTCGCCGCGGCTCTTCGGATAGAGCTGGCAGACATGCAGGGTGACGCCGTGACCGCGCGTCTTCTCCATCCCGTGCGGATTGGAGATCGCCGGGATAAAGACCAGCTGAAGATCCGGCAGGTCGCCGGCATGGGCGGACTTGATGAAGGCGCCGCCCTGGACCGGGTTCACCGTGAACGGCCCGTCGCCGCGCAGGGCCCAGCGCAGGACCATGTACATGTGGTGGGGCAGGGAGCGCAGGGAATTGCCGATCGAGGTCGCCGACTTCGTCCAGACCTGGGCCGTCACGTCGAGATGGTCCTGCAGGTTCTTGCCGACGCCGGGCAGGTCGTGCTCGACGGAAACTCCGGCCGCGCGCAATTCGTCTGCCGGGCCGATGCCGGAGAGCAGCAGGGTCTGGGGCGAGTTGATCGCGCCGCCAGCCAGGATCACCTCCTTGCGGGCCGTCAACTCGGCCGTCTCGCCGGCGATGTCGACCTCCACGCCCGTGGCGCGGCCGTTCTCGACGATCACGCGGCGCACCATGGCGCCGGTCTGGACCGCGCAATTGTCGCGCTCGAGCGCCGGCCGCAGGAAGGCATCGGCGGCGGAGCAGCGCTTGCCCTCCTTCTGGGTCACCTGATAGGGGCCGAAGCCTTCCTGGCTGGGGCCGTTGAAGTCTGCATTGCGCTTGTACTGCAGCTGGTCGCCGGCCTTGAGGAAGTCCTCGGTCAGCGGATTGAGCGGTTTGATGTCGGACACCCACAGCGGGCCACCCGTGCCGTGCAACTCGCTTTCCCCGCGGGTCTGGTGCTCCACTTCCTTGAAGGCGGGCAGGGCATTCTTCCAGCCCCAGCCTTCGGCACCGAATTCCTGTTCCCACTCGTCGTAATTCTCCTTCGCGCCGCGCATGTAGTGCATGGCGTTGATCGAGGAGGAGCCGCCCAGCGTCTTGCCCCGCGGCCAGAACAGGGTCCGGTCGTTGAGGTGTTTCTGGGGTTCGGTCCAGTAACCCCAGTTGAACTGCTCGCCGGTGACCGCGTATTGCAGCAGCATCGGCGTGCGGATGATCGGGCTGTTGTCCGCCCCGCCGGCTTCGAGCACCAGAACGCTGGCATCCGGGTCGCGCGACAGGCGTTCGGCGACGGTGCAGCCGGCCGAACCGGCACCGCAGACAATATAGTCGTATTCACGCTTACTCATTGTCCGGCTCCCCGTCATCGCTCCCGGCATCGCTCCCGTCATCCGCCTCGGCGTCGCCGGAGGTCGTGCTGTCCGGCGCATCGTCGTCCGGCATTCCCGCTGCCTCGGCCGTCGTGCCGGCCGGACCGCCATAGTGCGCGGCGAGGGCCCGCATCGCGGCAATGGATTCCGCCGTGCGTCCGCTCCATGCGGTGTCGGCGGCGGTGCGGGCGATGACGATGTCGCGGCGCTCGTCGACCCAGATGTACTGGCCGTAGACGCCGGCCATGAAGTATTCGCCGTCATAGCCTTCGGGCACCCAGAAGTGCAGACCGTAGCCGCGGTGGGGGTAGACGCCCTCCGGACCCGGTTCCTGGAAGGGCGCATTGGGCCGCGTGGCCTGTTGCACCCAGCCCTCCGGCACCAGGCGCCGGCCGTCCCACTCGCCGCCCTGCAGGTAGAATTGGCCGAAACGGGCATAGTCGGACAGCGTGGCATTCAGGCAGCAATAGCCGATCGCCATGCCGTCATCGCCGGGCACGTTCTGGTTCCAGTAGGCCTCGCCCGTCATGCCGATCGGGCGCCAGATCTTCTCTTCGACGATCTGCGCCAGCGGAGCATTCCACACGCCGCGCACGACGGCGGAGAGCACCTGGGTATTGGCCGACACATAGTGCAGATCCTCGCCGGCCGGCCGGTTGCGTTCGACCTCGGCGACCATGCTGTCGATGTTGCGCCCGAAGATGTTGGCGCCGAAGAACAGGCGGCGGATGTCCGAATCCGGCGCGTTGTAGTCTTCCTCGAAATCCACGCCCGCCGACATCATCAGCAAATGGCGCAGCGTGGTCTGCCCGTAGGCGGTCCCGGCAAATTGCGGCGCGAACATTTCCGCGGTCTGGTCGAGATTGGCGATCCGGCCCTCCTCGATCGCCATGGCGATCAGGGTGGCGACAAAGCTCTTGCCGACGGACCAGGATGTGTGGCGGCTGTCCGGCGTGGAACCGAGCAGGTATTGCTCGTGCACGACCGTGCCGCCGTGGAGCACCATCAGCCCGGTCGAGCGCGATTCCTCGAGCCAGTCATTCACCGTGCGGGTTTCGCCCTGGAAGTCGTAGGAGACGTTTTCCGGATCCAGCGCACGCGGCAGCGGACGGGCCGATTCGTCCGGCTCGATCGTGCGATAGGGGAAAACCGCGGCCATGTCGCGGAAGGTGTCCGGCAGGTTTTCCGGTTGCGTGGCGGCCTGGATTTCCGCCGGCGAATACTCGGACCACGGGCGGAAATACCATCCCGCAGCGATCAGGACGAGGGCGCCCAGAATGGCGACCAACCCTATGATTATTCTTTTCATTTCTCTCCCCAGTGACAGCCTTATGAACGCTGTTCACTGGTCAGCCTAAGCACAGATGGCCGGCTTGAAAAGAGGCGGGCCGGGACCTGCGTTTGAAAAACGGGGTGAGGTTTGGCTGCATCAATACCAGCAGGAAATTTGGCACAAATGGGAGAATCCGGCTGACATTACCCATGAGCGGTGTTCATATAACATTCGTGAAACGCGGATCGGTTGGCACGAAGAAACCGCGTAACGAGGGGAGTCAAATCCATGAAAAAGCTGAACAAGGCGGCCGTTCTGGGCACGACCGCCATCCTTACCGGCCTGATCGGTGCGTCCGGCGCACTCGCACAGGTCGACGTCATCACCGTGACGGCGCAGAAGCGCGAGCAGACGCTGCAGGAGGCGCCGGTCTCGGTCGCGGCCGTAACAGGCGAGCAACTCGAGCAGTCGCAAATCCGCGACGCAGCCGACCTGCAGACGCTGGTCCCGTCGCTCCGCGTCGCCGAATTCGCGACCTCGACGAATACCGAATTCAGCCTGCGCGGCATCGGCACGTCGAGCTTCAACCCGGGGCTCGAGCCCTCCGTCGGCGTGTTCATCGACGGTGTCTACCGTCCGCGCTCCGGCTCGGCGATCAACGACCTGCTCTCCGTCGAGCGCGTCGAGGTGATCCGCGGTCCCCAGTCGACCCTGTTCGGCCGCAACACGCCGGCCGGCGTCGTCTCGGTCCACACGCTGCAGCCGGAATACGAGTTCGGCTATGTCGCGGAGCTGACCCACGGCAACTACAACACCAATATCGCCCGGGCCTCCGTCACCGGTCCGCTGAGCGATACGATGGCGTTCCGTGTGGACGGCTCCATGCATCAGAATGACGGCTATCTGGATGCCGTCGACGGCCGCGAGATCAACAACCGGTCGCGTCACACTTGGCGCGCCCAGCTGCTGTGGAATCCGGGCGACAACACGGAAGTCCGCATCATCGGCGATTATGGCGGTGTCGACGAGAATTGCTGCGCGGCGCCCTTCGCCTATTACGATCCGATTGACCAGGGCGCGCTTGTCGGCCTGGGCGGCACGTCCGTGCCGGCCGATCCGGAAGGCGGCGAGCTGATCGCCATCGACGGCGATCTGAACACGCAGCTCGTCACACAGGGGCTTTCCGCCGAGATCAATCACGATTTCGAGGCCTTCACCCTGACCTCGATCACGGCGTTCCGGAACTATGACGAGGACCAGAATTTCGACGCGGACTTCTCCGATCTCGACCTGGTCAGCCGGCGCAGCATCCAGAACGAGTATGACAGCTTCACCCAGGAATTCCGCATCACCTCCACCGGTGACAATTTCATCGATTGGATGGGTGGAGCGTTCTACTACAACAACCGGCTGAGCTACACGAATGCGACGCCGTACGGCAGCGATGCGCGGGCCTTCTTCGATGCAGCCTCCGCCGCCGATCCGACGGCCCAGCAGCTGATCTCGGCTTTCGGTCTGCCGCCGGGCTCCGGCGGCGTCGATCTGCTGGAATTCTTCCTGAACATGAACCAGGCAGCCGGCGTGGGGAATTTTGTCCCGCTGCCGTCCGGCAATGCCGCCCTGCCGACGACCCCGGCGGAAGGCTTCATTTCCACGTCGCACGGTCTGGTCAGCGAAGACTACCGGTATGATACCGAGGCCTGGTCGGTGTTCGGCCAGCTCGACTTCAACATCACGGACCGTTTCACGGTCACGCTGGGCGGCCGCTATTCCGACGAGAGCAAGGAAATGGTCGCCACGATCGACCAGCCGGATCCGATGTCCACCTTCTCCTTCGTGGATCTGGCGCGCGATCTGCGCCTGGTGACGCCGACGACCTGCGATCCGACGCTCTTCCCGATTATCGGCGGCGATGCCTGTGCCTATCTGGTGCCGGCGCTGCTGGCCCAGGCGGGCGCTCCGGTCGATCCGACCCAGCCGCTGAGCGACGCCCAGGCGCGTATGGGTGCGGTCAACCCGCTGCTGGCTTTCCAGGCCTTCCAGAACTGGCCGCCGGTCAGCGGGTCGGATTTCCCGACCTCGCGCACCGACACGAATTTCTCGGGCAATATCATCCTGTCCTATGACGTGTCGGACACGCTGAACGTCTACGGCAGCTATGCGACCGGCTTCAAACCGGGCGGGTTCAACGTCTCGACCAATGCCGCCTTCACCGGCGTGTTCGAGTTCGAGGAAGAGACCGCCCAGTCCTTCGAAATCGGTGCCAAGGGCTCTCTGGGCAATGGCCGTTTCCTGTACGCGATCGCCTACTTCAATCAGGAGATCGAGGACTTCCAGACGAACAATTTCGTCGGAAACGGTTTCGCGCTTGAGAATGCCGGTTCCATCGAGGTGTCGGGTATCGAGTTCGAGGGCCAGTGGTCCCCGGTCGACAACCTGCTCTTCACCGGCGGCTTCACTTATCTCATCGACAACAAGTACGGCGATTACGAGTTCGCGCCGTGCCCCGACAGCTTCAACGGTGTCGGTGTCTGGGATGCGGGCGATCCGATGTTCGCCCTGTGCGAGCCGGGCAATGAGCGCACGAACAATGCCGGCGTGACGGCGTCCTTCAACAATCTCACCGGTGTCGATCGCGGCAATTCCGAACTGGTCGGCTCGCTCACCGCGACCCTGACCACGCCGCTGGACAATGGCTGGGAGATCGACTGGCGCGGCGAGGCGACCTATGTCTCGGAATTCCTGCACACCACGACGCAGGATCCGCGGCCCTTCGCCCGTCAGGATGCCTTCACCCTGTACAATGCCTCCGTCACCGTCGGTTCGGATACCGGCAGCTGGGCGCTGCAGTTCTGGGGCCGCAACCTGTTCGACGAGGACTACACCAAGGGCGGTTTCCCGTCGGTGGGCTATCTGGGCACCAGCTACAACGTCTATCCGGGTGACCCGCAGACCTATGGCGTGACGCTGCGTATCCGCGGCTAGCGCTGGCGAGCAGGGAGGCGTCGCCCCGAGGGTGGCGTCTCCAGTGAACACTGTTCAAAAATTACTTTGACGACGGGCGGAGGCTGGGTAGCCTCTGCCCGTTATCGTTTCTGCGGAGAGCGTGATGCTGCTCATCGTGCTGATCGGATCCATTGCAGGCATTTCGGCCATGGTTCTGGTGAATGTCTGGCTCGGCCTGTCCGAGCCGGCGCGCCTGCGCGACCTCGACGATGCCGTTGCCCGGCTCGATACCGACAGCGTCGGCTATGAGGCGGGCGAGGGCGGTCAGATCACGCCGGACGGGCTGAGCGCCCTCGTGCCGGCGCGTGACGGGGTGCATGTCGGCCTCCTGGTGGCGCGCGGTAGCGATTTCGTCATCCGCTATCTCGGTCCGGGCAGCGTCAGGTTGGCCGAGGCCGATGAAGATGGCGCGCTGATGCTGCGCCTGAACGATTTCGCCTTTGCGCCGGCCCGTCTGAACTTCGGCTCGGCCGACACGGCGCGCGACTGGGCCGACCGGCTCAACGGTTTGAGGGGGTAAGTCATGGATGTGCCTGCCTTCGTGCAAAACTTCGATCCGATCTGGATCGCCATCCCGCTGTTCACCATCGCCGTGTTCGCCGAAATGATTTTCGCGCGGGCCACCGGCGCGGCACGTTTCGAGGCGCGCGACAGCGCGGCGAGCCTGATGATGGGGCTGGGCAACACGATATCGGGCGTGCTGTTCGGTACCGTGCTGGCGATCTGGTCGATGTTCGTCTACGAGCACCGCGTCTTCGATATCGGCTTTGCCTGGTGGGCCTGGATCATCGCCTTCGTGCTGGACGATTTCGTCTATTACTGGTCGCACCGTTTCGCCCACACCGTGCGCTGGTTCTGGGCCGATCACATCGTCCACCACTCCTCCCAGCACTACAATCTCACCACGGCACTGCGTCAGCCCTGGCTCAACCCGTTCACGCTGAAATTCCTCTGGCTCGGCTCGGCGCTGATCCTCCTGGGCTTCCACCCGGCGATGATCGCCTTCGTCGGCTCGCTCAACCTGATCTACCAGTTCTGGATCCATACCGAGGCGATCGACAGGATGCCGCGCTGGTTCGAGACGGTGATGAACACACCGTCCCACCACCGCGTCCATCACGCCACCAACCCCCTCTATCTCGACCGGAATTATGCCGGCGTCTTCATCGTCTGGGACAAGATGTTCGGAACCTTCCAGCCCGAGCTGGACGAGGAGAAATGCCGCTACGGGATCGTCAAGAATCTCGGCACCTACAATCCGATCAAGATCTGCCTGCACGAATGGTGGGGCATTATCGACGACATGCGGCATGCGCGCTCCGTGCGCGAGGCCGCGCTCTACCTGCTCGCCCCGCCGGGCTGGTCGCCGAACGGCTCGCGCACCACCTCGAAGCAGCTGCTGGAGAAGTGGAAGGCACGGCAGCAGGCCGAAGACGTGCCCGAAGCGGCGGAGTAGAGGTTTTTCTAGCACCGTCATCCCAGCGAAAGCTGGGGCCCAGATCGCGAAGCGCGATGGTGGCGGGTATCTGCACTACTGTCCCAGCCCACCGTCATCCCCCGGACAAACCGGGGGATGACGCGGTGTTTGGAAGGGGTTGGGAAGACGTTATGAGCCCGCGGAGCGTTTCTCGGTGTCTCGAATTCCAAACGCTTTTCCCGGAAGCGCGCGAGCGCTATCCGGGACCAACGAAGCGACGCGCGAGCGCGGCCCCGGAACCGTCGATCCCGGATCTGCAGCCTGCTTTCGCAGGCTTCCGTCCGGGAGAAATGGGGACGGCGAAAAAAAAGGGCGGGGCTGAAAACCCCTCCAACTGCAAACACCTTGCTCCCTTTTGGCCGCAAGACGCGTTAAGTGTGAAACCGATTCCGCGGAGGGAGGTGCGCCGCGCATGAGCTACGACCAGATCTTCCTGTTCGCGCTGCTTGCCGTCGTGTTCGGCCTGCTGATCTGGGGGCGTGTGCGCTACGATCTGGTGGCCTTTGCCGCGCTGGTCGTGGCCGTGATCGGCGGCGTCGTGCCGGCCGGGCGGGCCTTCGAGGGGTTCGGGCACGAGGCCGTGGTGATCATCGCCCTGGTGCTGATCGTCTCGCGCGCCATGACGAATGCCGGCGCCGTCGAACTGGTCGCGCGTTTCGTGCTTTCCACCACGCGGGCCCTGCCCACCCATATCGGCGTGATCTCCGTCATCGGAGCGGCGCTGTCAGCGGTCATCAACAATGTCGCTGCCCTGGTCATGCTGATGTCGCTGGACATGGAGGCGGCGCGCAAGGCCAAGCGCTCGGTGACACGCACGCTGATGCCGCTCTCCTTCGCGACCATTCTGGGTGGCATGATCACCATGATCGGCACGCCGCCCAATATCGTCGTCGCCCAGTTCCGCGGCCGGGCGCTGGGCGAACCCTTCTCCATGTTCGACTTCTCGCCGGTCGGGTTGATCTGCGCCGTGATCGGTATCGCCTTCGTCACCCTGATCGGCTGGCGCCTCATTCCCAAGGGCGAAAAGCGCGATGTCGCGGGCGAGGGGGCCGGCAGCGGCATTTTCGTCGCCGAGGCCGGAGTGAAGGCGGACTCCAAATCCCTCGGCCAGACGCCGGCCGATCTCTATCCGCTGGCCGACACGCATGACGTCACCATTCTCGGCCTGGTCCGGCGCGGCAAGCGGCTGCGCGGCTTTGCCGCCGCCGAGGAGATCCGCAAGAGCGATCATCTGGTGCTGGAGGGCGATCCGGCCTCCATCGAGGCCTTCATCGGGGCCGCCGAACTCAATCCGCCGGGCGCCGACGCCCATGAGGGGCTGACAGGCCAGTCGATGACGCTCATCGAGGCCATCGTGCCCCATAATGCGCGCATGGTCGGCCGCACCGCGCTGGATCTGCGCCTGCTCTACCGTCGCGGCGTGACCCTGCTCGGCATTTCGCGCCAGGGCCAGCGCTTCCGCCAGCGCGTGCGCAAACTGCCGATCCGGGCGGGCGATCTGGTGCTGCTCCTGGGGCCGGAAAACCGGGTCAACGACGCGGCGGAATGGCTCGGTGTCCTCCCCCTGGCCGAGCGCCGGCACAGCGTGATCCAGCGCTCCAAGGCGCTGTTCACGATCGGTATCTTTGCCGCGGCCGTCGGCGCTGCGGTGGCCGGTCTTGTGCCGCTGGTCGTGGCTCTGGCGGCGGTGGTCGTCATCTATGCCCTGTTCAACGTGATCGGGCCTTCGGAAGTCTACGAGGCCGTGGAATGGCCGGTCATCATCCTGCTGGGCTCGCTCATACCGCTCGGTCTGGCGCTGGAGGAAACGGGCGGCACGCAATTGATCGCCGAGGGGATTCTCTCGCTCACCGGCACGCTGCCAGTCTGGGCGATCCTGGCCCTGCTGATGATGGTGACCATGACGCTGTCGGACTTTCTGAACAATGTCGCCACCGCGCTGATCGCCGCGCCGGTCGGGCTGGATATCGCGCGGGCGCTGGACGTCAATCCGGACGCTTTCCTGATGGGGGTAGCCGTGGCCGCGTCCTGTGCCTTCCTCACGCCGATCGGGCACAAGAACAACACGATCATCATGGGGCCGGGCGGCTACAAGTTCGGGGACTGCTGGCGCATGGGGCTACCGCTGGAGATCCTGATCATTGCCGTGGGCGTTCCGGCTGTGCTGACCTTCTGGCCGCTTTGAGCGGGAGCATGGCAGGAACCGGTTTGTTTCGCCCCTTGTCCGGCGCATGATGGCCGCATGGAAGTGTTCGATACCGTCCAGCGCCTGACCGCCGCCCTGGCCATCGGCATCCTCGTGGGTGTCGTGCGCGGCTGGCAGGAACAGGAACACCGCGATGACGGGATCCGGCGGGCCGGCATCCGTACCTTCGGGCTGGCGGGCTTTCTCGGCGGCCTGGCGGGATATCTGCAGACCCTGTCCGGTCCCGCCCTGCCGGTCGCGCTTCTCCTCCTGTTCGGCGCGGCGGTGATCGTCGTGCGGCTGCGCGAGGTCGCCCGGGTCGAGGATTTCAGCCTGGCCGGGGTGATTGCCGCCTTTGCCGTGTTCGGCCTGGGCGTGGTGGCGGTATCCGGGGCGATGGAAATCGCCGGGGCCGGGGCCGTTGCGGTCGCCGTCGTCCTCGCCACCCGGCGCAGCGCCCATGCCTTCCTGGAACGGCTGACCTGGCTGGAGCTGCGCGCCGCGCTCGTCCTGCTGGTGATGACGTTGATTGCGCTGCCGCTCCTGCCCAACCGGACGGTGGATCCCTGGGGCGCGCTCAACCCGTTCGAGCTCTGGCTCCTGACCGTCATGATCGCGCTGATTTCGTGCACGGGCTATGCCGCGATACGGATCGCGGGCCCCAAGCGCGGTATCGTCTTCGCCGGCGCGGCGGGCGGTTTGGCCTCGTCGACGGCGACCACGCTCTCCTTCGCCCGTTTCGCGGCCGACGCGCCGCAGAATGCCCGGCGCCTGGCGGCCGGCGCGATCATCGCGGGCGCCCTGTCGGCCGGCCGCGTCGTGGTGATTGCCGGCGCACTCGCCCCGGCGCTGATCCGGCCCCTGGCGATGTCGCTTCTGCCGGTCGTGCTGGTCTTTGCGGCCACGGCCTTTCTCCTGATGCGCGGCCGCGGCCGCGGGCGGAAGGCGGAGGACGCACCGCCGGGGCTGGAGCTGGACAATCCGCTCGACCTGGCCGCCGTCCTGCGCTTCGGCGCACTGCTCGGCGCGGTCACCCTTGTGTCGCGCCTGCTGCTCGACTGGCTGGGCTCGGGCACGCTCTACCTGGTTGCGGCGGTGTCCGGCCTGGTCGATGTCGATGCCATCACCCTGTCCACGGCCCGGCTCGCCGGCGGGGATGTCGCGCTGGCCACGGCGACGGGGGCGATCCTGGTGGCGACCGCGGTCAACCTGCTGACCAAGGCCGGGCTTGCGCTGATCGCCGGCGGGCGGGCCTACGGTGTGCCCCTTGCGGCCGCGACAGCGCTGGGCATTGCCGGCGGGGCGCTGGGCCTGGCGGTCGAACGGTTGCTCTAGATCGGCAGGCGCGACCGGCCGGCGGCCGATTGCATCCCTTGCAGGGCGGGCGCATGATGTGCCGCCGCCTTTGTTTTCAAGCCTTTGTTTTCAAGGACGCGCAGATGTCATCGCAAAAACCCCAGCAATTCCCCGCCAAGGCCTATCGCGACGAGGCCTTCATCAGCTCGCCGGACGCCCGGCCGGTGCGGATCCTCTCGGAATATCTGGAGCCCAAGGCCCGCTTTACCGCGCAGAACGTTCAGGACACGATCCTCTTTTTCGGCTCGGCCCGCATCGTCTCGCGCGAGGAGGCGGAAGCCGAGCTCGATGCCTTGCGCAAGGCCGGGGATGACGAGGCGCCGGCGCAGCACCGGCTGAAACTCGCCGAGTATTACGAGGCCACGCGGGAGCTGGCGTCGCGGCTGACCAAATGGTCCAAGAGCCTGCGCGACAAGTCCGGCCGGCGTTTCGTGGTGTGCACCGGGGGCGGGCCGGGCATCATGGAGGCGGCCAATCGCGGCGCCTCCGAAGCCCATGGCGACAATGTCGGCCTGGGCATCTCGCTGCCCTTCGAACAGGGCAATAATCCCTGGGTCACCCATTCGCTGAGTTTCGAGTTCCACTATTTCTTCACGCGGAAATTCTGGTTCCTCTACCTCGCCAAGGCGCTGGTCCTGATGCCCGGCGGGTTCGGCACGATGGACGAGCTGTTCGAGACGCTCACCCTGCTGCAGACGCGCAAGATCAAGAAGCGGCTGCCGGTCGTCCTGTTTGGGACCGAATACTGGGACAAGGTGATGAATCTGGAGACGATGGTAGAGTTCGGCACGATCGACGCGGCCGATCTCGACCTGATCTACCGCACGGATTCGGTGGATGACGCCTTCGCCTACATCACGCGGGAACTGGCCGAGCATGCGCTGCCTCATCCGGGCGGCCGTCTCTAGCGCGTCGTACTCCGTCCGCCATCACGATTTTCGATTCCCTCTTGCCAACGGGGCGAAATTGAATCACGTTGGTCATGTGAACAATGTTCACTAAAGATAATGATTGGTCGCACCTGGGGAGGTCACGCACCATGGCATCGCTTCGCGAGCTGTATCCGATGCCGGATATCGACAAGCACTGGTCGGTTCCGCAGCAATTCGACGCCACCTTCGACTTCGAATACGACGAAGGCCGGTCCACGCTCATGCATCTGTACCAGAAGGGCAAGGACATGCAGTGGGATGCGGTGAACCGTATCGACTGGGACCTGGAGCTCGACTTCGAGAACCCGATGCAGCTGCCCGACGAGGGGATCGCGCTGCACGGTTCGCCCATGTGGGACAAGATGACGAAGAAGGAACGCATCGAGTTCCGCCGTCACGCCCAGGCCTGGAATATCTCGCAATTCATGCAGGGCGAGCAGGCTGCGCTGATCTGCGCCGCCAAGATCGTCGAGTCGGTGCCGGATCTGGACGCGAAATTCTACGCCGCCACCCAGGTGATGGACGAGGCCCGCCATGTCGAGGCCTACAAGAAGCTGATGCAGAAATTCGGCGTCGCCTATCCGATGACCGAACCGCTGCGCCAGCTCGTCGACGAGGCGCTGCGCGACAGCCGCTGGGACTTCACCTATCTGGCCATGCAGGTCGTCATCGAGGGCCTGGCTCTGGCCGCCTTCGGCACGATCCGCGATCTCGCCCAGAACCCGCTGGCCAAGATGGTCAACGCCTATGTGATGGAAGACGAGGCGCGCCACGTCGCCTTCGGCCGTCTCTCCCTGCGCGATTACTATCCGCAGCTGACCCAGGCCGAGCGCGACGAGCGCGAGGAATTCCTGGTCGAGGCCTGCTATCACATGCGCGACCGTTTCCAGGCGCGCGAGGTCTACGAGGTGATGGGCCTGCCGGTCGAAGAGTGCATCGAATGGGCGGAAAAGTCGGAAATGAACCAGCTCTTCCGCACGCTGCTCTTCCAGCGCATCGTGCCGGTGGTCAAGGATATCGGCCTGTGGGGCCCGAAGATCCAGAAGGCCTATGCCGATATGGGCGTGCTGCACTATGCCGACCAGGATCTCGACCTCCTGGCCAAGCAGGACGAGGAAGCCGCTCGCGATATCGACGCCAAGCACCAGGACGTGCGCACCGCCTACGTCCAGGCCGTGGCGGGTCACGCCGAATAGGCAGGAGACGGGGAGCGGGCGTCATCGCCTAGGCCCGCACCGCATCCCGGACTGAGGGCTCCATGCCGTGGAGCCCTCATGTTTTTTGTGGAGCTTGCGAAAAGCTCGATGTGTAATCATTCGATCGTGATGAGCCGGGTCCCGGAAGGGGGCAGCCTGACGGTACGGACCGTTGCCGTATTCCGGGCGCGGCGGGAGGCGAGCATGCTTGCCGCGCGATGAACCCCGGCCGCGCGCTGGTTTATCCGCTCCGTCGCCCAAACCATGGAATGAAGGCGGGCACGTCACGCTTGTATCGCCTGTAGCGATCACCGAACTCGGCGATCAGGTCCGCTTCCTCGAAATGTGTCGCGACCAGTATGTAGGCCATGGCCGAGAGGCCGAAGACCGCGTGGCCGACGGTCAGGTGAGGGGTGAGCCAGGGCGTGACCATCCAGCCGACGCTGATCGGGTGGCGCACGATGGCATAGAGGTAGCGTGCCGTGAACGGCGAACCTGCAGCCGGTGTTTCCCGGATGCGCTGCCAGACCTGGGCCAAGCCAAAAAAGCCGAAATGACCGAAATGGAAAGTCGCCAGGAACATCATGATCCAGGCAGAGAGGTAGGCGGCGAGAAGGGCCGTTGCGGCCCAGCTCGCCTCCACCTGCCAGACCGTGACCGGGATGGGTCGCCACAGGGCGACAAGCAGCGCGCTCATGGCGGCGGTCATATAAAGATAGGTGGCGCGCTCCAGGTGCGGCGGGACTAGCCGCGTCCACCAGGCCTTGAAGGCGGCGCGTGCCGTGATGGAGTGGTGTAGACCGAAGGCGGCTACGAGCAGTGCGTCGATCATGACCGCAGTGGCAAGATTGCCGTCGAAGGTGCCGCTGGCGATGGTCTTGGGAAGGCCGAATCCTGTGCCGAAATCGGCAAGGAAGGCGACGATGTAGGCAATGTTGGCCAGGCCGACGAGATAGGCGAGGCCGGCATAGGCGAGGGCGAAGAGCTTCTTCATGGGGCTGCTGGTCCGGGTTGGCCACCGGCCGCTGCGCAAAGTCTTGTGGCTGTGCACGGCGGCCGGCGGTGTGGGGGAGGTGTGTTGCGGCGGTCGCTCTTCAGGCGCGGGCTACAAACCAGACATTCATCGGGTCGTGCGGCAGGACGTGGCGCTTAACGTTGCCGAAACCGGCATTTTCCAGCATCGCCTGGGCTGTTTCCCAGCCCCACATCGTGCCGAGGCCCAGTCCGCCCTGCTTCAGCGAGACCGGCATGCAGTGGGTGCAGGAAATGGCGTAGAGCAGGGCCGCCATCGGGAAGTCGGCATTGTTTTCCAGCTGCGCTGAACCGCCGATATCCTGCATCAAATAGGTGCCGCCGGACCTCAGCGCGCCGCGCAGGCCGCAGAGCAGTGCCTGCGGGTCCTTCTGGTCGTGCACGGCATCGAAACTGGTGATGAAGTCGAAGCGTGCCTTTTCGTCATAGCCGGTAAGGTCCCGGGTTTCGAACCGGATGTTGTCCAGCCCGGCCGAGCGTGCGGCTTCGGTCGCCACGGCGATGGCGTCTTCGCACAGGTCGTAGCCGACAAAACGACTCTCGGGGAAGCGCTGCGCCATGGCAAGCAGGGCCGTGCCGCGCCCGCAACCGGCGTCGAGCACGTCGATGCCGTCGTCCAGCCGCGCTTCAATTCCTTCGGCCAGCGGCAGGATGGTGTCGAAGATCTGCGCCGTGACGGTTTGTCCGCTGTCCTGTTCCATGAAGTCGTGGAAATGCGGATAGTCGCCATAGGCGAGGCCTTCTCCGGTTTCGAAACAGGTCAGCAACGCATCCTGCATCTGCCCCATCATGGCAACGGCCTGTGCGTAGACGGCGAGATTGCCAAGCGGCGCGCCGCGTGTCAGGCAGGCCGCGTGCTCGGCGGGGAGACGATAGGTGCCGTCGTCCGGCTCGTAGCGGACGATGCCGCCGGTCACCATCACCGCCAGCCACTCACGCACATAGCGTTCGGCGAGTTCTGCGCGCTTCGCAATCGCCGGGCTGGTGGAGGGCGGCAGGGATGCCAGAACATCGAACAGGCCGAGCCGGTGTCCCACCGACATCATCGTTGCTACAGCGCCGGAATTGAGTATGTCGGCGAGGGTCTCGGAAAACGCCTCTGCTTCGGTCATGTCGACCGGGATGATTTGCGGGATGGGGGACATGAATCCGTCTCCTTGTCGGTTGAAGTCCGGCCAAACGCATAGAAGACGGGCGGTGGGCGCATAAGAGGCCAAATTGACAAAAACGGGGCTTTTGTGCCAGTTGCTCGGCATGAATGCACTGGATCGCATGCCGCCCCTGAAGATCTGCCTGTTGGCGCTGCCCGAGACGACGCCCGGCACAATCTACGGATTGCATGAAATACTCGCTTCCGTCGGTACGGCCTGGCGCGAGGCGACCGGCGAAGACATACCCGTCCGGGCTTTCCAGGCGCGTATCGTCTCGACGGACGGCCAGGCCTTCCCATCGCCCACCGGGGTCCCGATCACACCGCAGGCCTGCCTTGAAGACGAGGCGGCGCCTGACATCATAATTGTGACCGACCTGGCGCTGGCGTTCGATGACGATCCGCAGGGCCGGTGGGCGGAGGCGGCAGCCTGGGTGCGGGGGCGGTTCGAGCGTGGCGCCATTGTCTGCTCGGTATGTACCGGGTCCGTCTTTCTGGCTGAGGCCGGACTACTCGACGGGCTGGAGGCGTCCAGCCACTGGGGTGTTGCCCGTTTATTCGCGGATCATTATCCGCGGGTGAAGCTATGCGCGGAACGGATTCTCTGCCCGGCGGGCCCAGAGCACCGTATCGTCACCGGCGGCGGGGCCGGTGCCTGGAGCGAACTGGCCCTTTATCTCATTGCCCGTTTTTCCGAGCCGGCAGAGGCTGTGCGTGTCGCCAAGCTTTTCATTCTCGGCGATCGCAGCGAAGGCCAGCTACCCTTCGCCGTACTCGGCCGATCCGCCCGGCACCAGGATGCAACGATCGCGCAGTGCCAGGAATGGCTCGCCGACCATTATACGCGGGCCAATCCCGTGGCGCTTATGGTAACGCGGTCCGGTTTGCCGGAGCGCACGTTCAAACGCCGCTTCCGGGCTGCAACGGGTTATACGCCTATCGACTACGTGCAAGCGCTGCGGATCGAGGAAGCCAAGCGCGTGCTGGAGACCACGCACGAGGCCGCCGACGCGGTGGCCCATCATGTCGGCTATGACGATCCCAGCTATTTCCGTCGCTTGTTCAAGCGCATGACCGGAGTAACGCCGGCCCGTTACAGGCAGCGCTATCGCAGTGTGGGCCTCGGTGTCCTTCCGCCTCAATCCTCGTTGAACGCATAAGGCGAAGCCCGCAGCTGGTGGGCGTCGAGGACCAGTTTGCGGTTGAGCGGCGGGAAGGCGCGCTGGGCGCAGTCCTCGCGGTCGCACAGGCGGCAGGCGATGCCGACCGGGGCCGGTTCGGCCTGGGCGATCGGGTCGGCATGGACGATTTTCGGCGCGTGCTCGAAGGCACAGCCCAGGGCGATGGCGTGCAGCACCGGCGGGTGGCCGGACGGGGCGGGCGAGATCTGTCCGCGGGCGAGGGAGAGCATGGTGGTGCCGTCGGGCAGTTCGAAACCCTGTGCGAGAATGCGTTCCGGCGTGCGCAGCGCATCGTAGAGATTCCATTTCGGACAGCCGCCGCCGGAGCGGGCGAAGGGCATGATGCCGCCGCCGAAACGCTTGGACACATTTCCCGCCGCATCGACCCGGATCATGAAGAAGGGCAGGCCGCGCGCGCCGGGCCGTTGCAGCGTCGTCAGCCGGTGGCAGATCTGTTCGAAACTCACCTCGAAACGCCGTTGCAGGCGCGGAATGTCGTAGCGGCTGTCCTCGGCGGTTTTCAAAAAGCGCGCATAGGGCATGTGCACGGCGCCGGCGAAATAATTGGCCAGGCCGACGCGATAGAGTTTGCGGCCTTCCTCGGCCGGCAGGTTGGGCTCGGCGGCGAGCGCGTCGAGCGTGTCGCCCAGTTCCAGCGTCGCCAGCACGACGGCCATGTGGAAGGAGCGCGAACCCGGTGTGAGGGACTCGGAGAGGAGGAGGCGGCGGCCGTGAAAGTCCAGCCGGCGGCGGGCGCCGGCCATGATTTCCTCGTCCAGCACGCGCACGGTGAAGCCGTGCTGCTCCTGCAGATAGTCCGACAGCGCCTGGTCCCGCCCGTGAATGCGGATGCCGGCGCGCTCCACCAGGGCCTCGGCGGCCTCCTCCAGTTCGGGGAAGTGGTTCTGGCGCGCATCCAGCGCATCGCGCACGCTCTCCAGCACG
This sequence comes from Pseudomonadota bacterium, assembly GCA_034659015.1. Classification (GTDB taxonomy): domain Bacteria; phylum Pseudomonadota; class Alphaproteobacteria; order Caulobacterales; family Maricaulaceae; genus Maricaulis. The sequence continues at coordinate 491,957 of JAYEGL010000002.1, forward strand.
GCGCCGGGCCCGCCGGTCGCGGCGCCCGGGCCGGACATGCGCGTGGCGAGATCGGCCGTGGCCGCCGTGGTCTCGCGATAGGCCTGGAAGAGGCGGGCGAAGGCTTCCGCCGCCCGCGGCTGGCTGTCGGCGAATTCGGACAGCTCCATCCGGTCGAGCTCCAGACCGGAGAGGACCGGGTCGGCGGCGGCTTCCTGCAGGTCGGCGACGAGCTGGCGGTCGCTCTCGCTGGCGAAGGCCCGGACATCGACGTCGAAGGCGTCGGCCAGGGCCAGCAGGACGCGGGCGGTGACCGGGCGCTGATTGCGTTCGAGCAGGTTGAGATAGCTGGCCGACAGGCCCAGCGCCTCGGCGGCTTCGGCCTGGGTGAGGCCGCGTTCGCGGCGCAGGCGGCGCAGGCGCGCGCCGGCGAAGATCTTTTCCAGGCCCTGTGTCTCGCTCATGACGTGTCTCGCTCCCACCCTGCATCATGCGTGCGATGTGCTAAAATTTACAGAATTACAGATTCACAATGTAATTATCATACATCGCATCCTCTTTATAGGAAAAGCCGTGTCGACACCATCCCTGCCGTTTGACAGCGTGGAGCCAACGCAACTGGCGTCTCCACCCCAACCCGTCAGGGAGAACAAGAATGACGACTTTCAAGGATCTGGTTCCGAGTGCTCCGGAAGGCCGTTTCGACGGTATCGAACGCCCCTACACCGCTGACGACGTGGCCAAGCTGCGCGGGTCCGTGCAGATCCAGCACACGCTCGCCGAACGCGGCGCCGTGAAGCTGTGGGAGCTGCTGAAGACCGAGCCCTACATCAACGCGCTCGGCGCGCTGTCCGGTAACCAGGCCATGCAGATGGTCCGCGCGGGCCTGAAGGCCATCTACCTGTCCGGCTGGCAGGTCGCGGCGGACGCCAACACGGCCGGCGCCATGTATCCGGACCAGTCGCTCTATCCGGCCAATTCCGCACCGGAACTGGCCAAGAAGATCAACCGCACCCTCCAGCGCGCCGACCAGATCGAAGTGTCGGAAAACGGCAAGGCGAGCCGGGACTGGTTCGCGCCGATCGTGGCGGACGCGGAAGCCGGTTTCGGCGGCACGCTGAACTGCTTCGAGATCATGAAGGCCTTCATCGAGGCGGGCGCGTCCGGCGTTCACTTCGAGGACCAGGTCGCAGCCGAGAAGAAGTGCGGCCATCTGGGCGGCAAGGTGCTGATCCCGACCAGCCAGCACGAGCGCAATCTCGCCGCGGCGCGCCTGGCCGCCGACGTGATGGGCGTGTCCACGATCACCGTGGCCCGCACCGACGCCGAGTCCGCGACGCTGATCAATTCCGACATCGACGAGCGCGACCATGAATTCATCGACTTCGATGCCGGCCGCACGCCTGAAGGCTTTTACCGCCTGAAGGAAGGCATGGGCGTGGATCACTGCATCAAGCGCGGCCTGGCCTATGCCAAGGTGGCCGACCTGTTGTGGTGGGAAACCTCCAAGCCGAACCTGGACGAGGCCAAGCGCTTCGCCGAGGCGATCCAGAAGGCCTATCCGGGCAAGATGATGGCGTACAATTGTTCGCCCTCCTTCAACTGGGAAGCCAATCTGGACAAGGCCACGATCGAGACCTACCAGCGCGAGCTGGGCGCGATGGGCTACAAGTTCCAGTTCGTCACCCTGGCCGGCTTCCACCAGCTGAACCACGGCATGTTCGAACTGGCCCGCGGCTACAAGGATCGCGGCATGGGCGCCTATTCGGAACTGCAACAGGCCGAGTTCGCCTCCGAGGCCGACGGCTACACCGCCACGCGTCACCAGCGCGAAGTGGGTACCGGCTATTTCGACAAGGTGAACCTGGCCATCTCCGCGGGGGCCTCGTCGACCACGGCGATGGGCGCCTCGACCGAGACTGCGCAGTTCACCGCGGCCGAATAGAGCCTCAGGGCGACCGATCGCCTGAACCGGGGTGCGTTCCCTCCAAAGAGCGCACCCCGGCTTGCCTCCAACCCCAAAGGGGGAGACCCAACATGACCCTCATTGCTCCGTCCGGCGTCGAAGTCCTGGGCCATATCGAGCCCGGCTATGGCGACATTCTCAATCACGACTCGCTGAGCTTCCTGGCCGGCCTGCACCGCCGCTTTGAAAAGCGCCGCCAGTCGCTCCTGCGCTATCGCAAGGAACGCCAGGCCGAGCTTGACCAGGGCGCGCTGCTGATGTTCCCGCACGAGACCGCCGACATCCGCGCCGGCGAATGGACCGTGCGTCCGGCTCCGGCCGATCTGCAGGACCGCCGCGTCGAGATCACCGGCCCGGTCGACCGGAAAATGGTCGTCAACGCGCTCAATTCCGGCGCCAAATGCTTCATGGCCGACTTCGAGGACGCGACCTCGCCGCTGTGGTCGAACCTGATCGACGGCCAGATCAATCTGCGCGACGCGATCCGCCGCGAGATCGACTTCACCGACGAGAAGTCGGGCAAGCAGTACTCGGTCAATGACGATGCTGCGGTGCTGATCGTGCGGCCGCGCGGCTGGCACCTCGACGAACGCCACATCCATATCAACGGCCATGCCATGTCCGGCTCGCTGTTCGATTTCGGCCTCTACGTCTTCCACAACCACCAGGCGCTCAAGGAACGCGGCACGGCGCCGTATTTCTACCTGCCCAAGCTGGAAAGCCGGCTGGAAGCGCGCCTGTGGAGCCTGGTCTTCCAGCATGCAGAGGACGAGCTGGGCCTGGAGCGCGGTACGCTGCGCGCCACCGTGCTGATCGAGACCCTGCCGGCGGCCTTCGAGCTGGACGAGATCCTCTACGAGCTGAAGGACCATATCGTCGGCCTGAACTGCGGCCGCTGGGATTACATCTTCAGCTATATCAAGCGTCTGCGCTCGCGCGCGGAACATGTCCTGCCGGACCGTTCTGCCGTGACGATGACGGTGCCCTTCATGGCGGCCTACTCCCGCCGGGTGATTTCGGTCTGTCACCGCCGCGGCGCCCACGCCATGGGCGGCATGTCGGCCTTCATCCCGGTCAAGGGCGACGAAAAGGCCAATGATGCGGCCACTGAACAGGTCCGCCAGGACAAGCTGCGCGAAGTGAAGAACGGGCATGACGGCACCTGGGTGGCCCACCCGGATCTCGTGCCGGTCGCGATGGAAATCTTCGACCAGCACATGAAGGGGCCGAACCAGATCGACCGTCCGGCCGACCCGCACGAGCTGCCGGTCACCACGCAGCAATTGCTCGCCGCGCCGGAAGGGGACATCACCGATCTTGGCGTCAGCGACAATATCGACGTGGCCATCCGCTATATCGCGGCCTGGCTGGGCGGACGCGGAGCGGTGCCGATCCGCAATCTGATGGAGGATGCCGCGACGGCCGAGATCGCCCGGGCCCAGCTCTGGCAATGGCGCTGTTTCGACAAGTCCACCAAGGAGGGCACGGCCATCACGGCGGCGTTCCTGGAAAACAAGATCGCCGACATCTGTGCGGCGATCCAGGACGAGGTGCCGGGCCAGGACGAGCTGTGCGACCGCATCCAGGCGGCGGCCGACATCCTGTCGGATCTGGTGCTGAAGGACGAGTTCGTCGAATTCCTGACTCTGCCGGCCTACGACCGGATCACAAGCGAACTCAAGGCGCCGATGCGCCTCATGGAGTTCGAGGACTGACGATCAAAGGAGCTGATGACGGTTGGTCGTCTCAGGCGCGGGGTCCGGTCACGGTCGAAAAGACCGGACCGGCCCCGCAAGCCCTGTCCTAGCCGGTGACCGGGGCGGAGACGCCGTGCCGGTAGCCGCACAGATCGGCCAGTTTCCAACCCTCGGCGGTCATTTCGAAACGGCAGGACACATAGTCCCGGCGCGACACGCCATAGGGCGGCGGTGCGTCGGTAATCGGCGTGTCCGGTGCCGGCGTGACGGCGCTGTAGCGCGCCTGCGGATAGACCAGGACCTGGCGCATCGTTTCGGTCGCCGCGACGGCAGGATCGTCGATGATGCACAGGGGCGGGCGGGAGAGAATGCCGACGACCGTGCCGTCGGTGATCCCCTCATGCCCCCACAGATGCCCGCGCACGGCGCGGTTCCCGCCGGTCAGCGCATCGCGCAGCGGGCCCGGCGCCGTGGCGTTGGCCAGGGCATTGCCATTGTGACTGATGATCGCCGCGAACGCGTCCATCTCATGGCTCTGGGGCGCGCGGCAGGCGGGGATGGTCTCCGTCGCGCAACCGGCCAGGAAGGCGGTGGCGGTGGAGGCCAGGACGGCAAGTCGTAAACGCACGGCATTACTCCGCAAACTGGAACGTCCCGACCCGCTATAGCCGGTTTCGGCGCGAGCGGCGAGAGCCGGGAGGCTAGCGGTTTTTCCGGTTCTCGATCAGATCGTCCACCACGGACGGGTCGGCCAGGGTCGAGGTGTCGCCCAGATTGCCGTAATCATTCTCTGCGATCTTGCGCAGGATGCGGCGCATGATCTTGCCCGAGCGCGTTTTGGGCAGGCCGGCCGTGGCGAACTGGATCAGGTCCGGCGTGGCCACCGGGCCGATCTCCTGGCGCACCCACGCCTTGATCCCGGCGATGTCCTCGTGCTCCGGGTCGCGTCCGCCCATCAGCGTGACATAGCAGTAGATGCCCTGGCCCTTCACATCGTGGGGATAGCCCACCACGGCGGCTTCGGCGATATCGTCATGGGCGACCAGCGCGCTCTCGATTTCCGCCGTGCCCAGGCGGTGACCGGAGACGTTCAGCACATCGTCCACCCGGCCGGTGATCCACCAGTAGCCGTCGGCATCGCGCCGGGCGCCGTCGCCGGTGAAGTAATAGCCCGGATAGGCGGAGAAATAGGTGTCGATGAAGCGCTGGTGGTCGCCGTAGACGGTGCGCATCTGGCCGGGCCAGGAGCGGGCGATCACCAGATTGCCCTCGGCCGCGCCGTTGTCGGCCAGCCGGTTGCCCTCGGCATCCATCAGCGCCGGTTCGACCCCGAAGAAGGGTTTGGTCGCCGAACCCGGCTTCATGTCGATCGCGCCGGGCAGGGGGGTGATCAGCGCACCGCCCGTCTCGGTCTGCCACCAGGTATCCACGACCGGGCATCGGGCCTCGCCGACCACATTGTAGTACCAGTGCCAGGCCTCTGGATTGATCGGCTCGCCGACCGTGCCCAGCAGGCGCAGGGAAGACCGGTCATGCTTTTTCACCGGTTCCTCGCCCTCGCGCATCAGGGCGCGGATGGCGGTCGGGGCGGTGTAGAAAGTGTTGACCTTGTGCTTGTCAACGACCTGCCAGAGACGGTCCGGGCCGGGCCAGGTGGGCACGCCCTCGAACATCAGCGTCGTGGCGCCGTTCGCCAGCGGGCCGTAGACGATATAGGTGTGGCCGGTCACCCAGCCGACATCGGCCGTGCACCAGTAGATCTCGCCGGGTTTGTAGTCGAAGACGTATTCATGCGTCATCGACGCCCAGACCATGTAGCCGCCGGTGGTGTGCAGCACGCCCTTGGGCTTTCCGGTCGAGCCGGAGGTGTAGAGGATGAAGAGCGGGTCTTCCGCCGCCATCGGTTCCGGTTCGCAATCGGCCGTCTGTCCGGCGACGAGTGTTTCGTAATCCACGTCGCGGGTCTCGTCCCAGGCGATCTCCCCGCCGGTCCGCTTGACCACGATCACATGGTCGACATCGCCGGCGCTTTCCAGCGCCTTGTCGACATTGGCCTTGAGCGGGATCGGCTTGCCGCCGCGCAGGCCTTCGTCGGCGGTGATCACGAAACGGCTGTCGCAATCGGTGATGCGTCCGGCCAGCGCATCCGGCGAGAAACCGCCGAAGACCACGGAGTGGACCGCACCGATGCGGGCGCAGGCCAGCATGGCGTAGGCGGCCTCGGGGATCATGGGCATGTAGATCGTCACCCGGTCGCCCTTCTGCACGCCGACCGATTTCAGCCCGTTGGCCAGACGGCAGACCGCCTCGTGCAGCTGGCGGTAGGTGATCGTCTGGCTGGTGTCCGGATCGTCGCCTTCCCAGATGATCGCCGTGTCGTCGGCGCGCTCGGCCAGGTGGCGGTCGATGCAGTTGGCCGAGGCGTTCAGCCGCCCGTCGGCAAACCAGCGGATATGCAGGTCTTCGGTGTCCCAGGACACGTCCGAGATTTCCGTGAAGGGCGTGATCCAGTCGATCCGGCGCGCTTCCTGGCGCCAGAAATCCTCCGGTTCCTCCAGCGAGCGGCGATACATGTCGGCATAGCGTTCGGCATTGATCAGCGCCGAGTTCGCGCGGCCTTCCGGGACGGGAAAGATTTCGTTCGGATTGTGATGGGACATGTTTGGCTCCCCGGTGCGGTTGAAGGGGTTCTGGAAAGTGCTGCAGCGCACGATAGCGCGTCACCGCCACGGTGCAATCGCGCGTCCGGCCTAGCCTTCGGCGCGCAGGGTTGTCTGCGGGTCGAGCGTGCGCAGCGCGGCGTAGTGGGACAGGAAGACCTGGCCGGTCAGCGCGTCGAACAGGCCGGCCCGGATCAGACCGTCGGCGACCGGGCCCTTCACTTCGGACAGATGCAGGCGCACGCCGGCTTCCTTGAGGCGCGAATTGATGGTGCGCAGGCTGCCCAGCGCACTGGCATCGACGAAATTGACCGCCGGGAACATCAGCACGAGATCGGTCATCTCCGGCTCTTCCGCGGCGATGCGGGCGATCAGCTCCTCCAGGAAACGCGCATTGGCGAAATACAGCGCGCTGTCCACACGCAGCGAGAAGACGTGCGGGGAGACGATCACGTCATGCCGGTCGACATTGCGGAAATGGTGCGTGCCCGGAACCTGGCCCAGCCGCGCCCAGTGCGGCCGCATCGTGCGCTGGAGTACCAGTCCGACGGACACCGCGACGCCGAGCGTCAGTCCGAACTCGATGCCCAGGAAGAGCACGCCGAACAGGGTGAGGAAGGCCGCGGCCCCGTCCGACCGGGAATAGGACCACGCATCCCAGGCGCCCTTGAAATCGGCGAGTTTCCAGATCGCGGCGAGAATGGTCGCCGCCAGCGTCGCCTTGGGCAGATGGTGGAAGGCGGGCGTCAGGAAGGCGGCGACCAGGAGGATGAGCAGTGCGGTGAAGACGCCGGCCACCGGCGTGCGGGCGCCGGCCGTCTCGTTGACCACGGAGCGCGCGAAACCGCCCGTGACCGGATAGCCGCCGGTGAAGGCGGCGGCGATATTGGCGGCGCCCAGGCCGAAGAGCTCGCGATTGGGCTGGATATGCTCGCGGTGCTTGGCGGCCAGCGACTGGCCGACCGACACGCTTTCCACGAAGCCGATCAGCGAGATCAGCGCAGCCGGGCCGAGCAGGGCGCGCCAGGTCTGCAGCTCCACATTGGGAAACTGCAGCGGCGGCAGGCCCGATGGCAGGCTGCCGACAATCGCCAGACCGGTGCGGTCGGACAGCATCAGCGACCAGGCCGTGACCGTGGCCGCGGCCACCAGGACGGCTGGGGCGGCCCGCACCAGGCTGTCGGCGACCGGCCCGCCCAGGCCAATGCCCTTGAGCAGGCCGGGCAGCACCGATCGGGCGCCCAGCAGGAAGGCAAGGCTGACCCCGCCGACCAGCAGCGCTGCCGGATTGATGCCGGACATGGACTGCACGAAGGTCATCGCCAGTTCGGGCAGGGTGGCGCCGTGCATGTCGATGCCCAGGATGTGACGCAGCTGGCTGGCGATGATCAGTACGGTGGAGGCCGTGATGAAGGCGTCGACGACCGGCCGGCTGAGGAAGTTGGCGACACTGCCCAGACGGAAGACGCCGAACAGCAGCAGGAAGACGCTCGAGAGCAGGGCCAGCGCACCGGCGGCGGCGACCTGGTCGGCGGGATTGTCCAGGCCCAGCGAGCCGATGGCAGCCGCTGTCATCAGCGAAATCACGGCCACCGGACCCACGGCGAGCACCCGGCTCGAGCCGAACAGGGCGTAGGCGATCAGCGGGGCGATGGACGCGTAGAGACCGGCCTGGGGCGGCAGGCCCGCGAGCAGGGCGTAGGCCAGGCTCTGCGGGATCAGCAGGATCGCCGTGACCAGGCTCGCCAGGGCATCCGCGCTCAGCGTGGCGCGGTCATAGCCGCGCAGCCAGCCGAGCCCGGGAAACAGTCGGACCAGCGTGTCGAAGGGCCGGTCAGACCGCATCGATAGGAAGTTTCAGATAACGCACGCCGTTGTCGGCGGGCTCGGGCAAATTGCCGGCGCGCATGTTGATCTGCACCGAGGGCAGGATCAGGCGCGGCATGTCGAGCGTGGCATCGCGCTCGGTGCGCCAGGCCACGAACTCCTCTTCGCTCGTTTCGGCGTTGAGGTGGATATTGTTGGCCTTCTCCTCGGCGACCGTGGTTTCCCAGGCGAAGACATCGCGGCCCGGCGCCTTGTAGTCGTGGCACATGAAGAGACGGGTCTCGTCGGGCAGGGCGTAGATCTTCTGCACCGATTTGTAGAGCTGGCGCGCATCGCCGCCGGGGAAGTCGCAGCGGGCGGTGCCGAAATCGGGCATGAACAGGGTGTCGCCGACAAAGGCCGCATCGCCGATATGGTAGACCATGCAGGCCGGGGTGTGACCCGGCGTATGGATCGCCTCGGCCGCGATATTGCCGATCCTGAAGGTCTCGCCGTCCTTGAAGAGATGGCCGAATTGCGAGCCGTCGCGGGCGAAATCCGGGCCGGCATCGAACAGGTCGCCGAAGACTTTCTGCACGTCGGTCACATGACCGCCGATCCCGATCGTGCCGTCCAGCTGGCTCTGGATATAGGGGGCGGCCGAGAGATGGTCGGCATGGACATGGGTTTCCAGGATCCAGTCGACGGTCAGGCCGGCCTTTTTCACATGGTCGATGATCGCATCGGCGGAATGTGTCGCCGTACGGCCCGAGGCCTGATCGAAATCCAGCACCGAATCGATAATCGCAGCATGGTCCGTATCCGGGTCCGACACGACATAGGAGATCGTGAAAGTATCCGGATCGAAGAAGGACTTGACGGCGAGCTGGGACATGATGGCGGATCGCTCCTGGATTGGGTCTGTGTACTCGATATAGGTTATGTGCATACTCATGCAAATACGATGATATGCGGCGCGCCGTCGCAGGCGGCGACTGTCTAGCCTATCCGTCCGGCCGGCAATAGGTCTCGTAGAGGGTGGATATCAGGCGTTCCAGGCGGCGATCTGCGAGGGCGTACCAGATCGTCTGTCCCTCGCGCCGCGTGCGCACGAGACCCTTGTTGCGCAGGATGGCCAATTGCTGGGACATCGCCTGGGCGCGCATGCCCAGCGCTTCGGCCAGCTCGCCGACCGAACGTTCCTTGTCCACCATCGCGCACATCGCCAGGAGGCGGTTGGGATGGGCGAGGGTTTTCATGATGTCCGAGACCTCCTCGGCCACCGGACGCATGTCGTCGTATTGCATGGCGTACCTGCGGGATCTTGTAGCTACAGGAATATGTAGGTGGTTCCGGGGTACGGGGGAAGGGGCTGGAGCCTCGCCCCCAACACCGTCATCCCACGGTCACTGCGTCAGCAGGGATCCGGGGGATCTCCGCTAACCCGGTGGCGAGCTTGGTCATGCGGTCGCGAAGACACGCCCCGGCAGCATGGCTGAGGTCCCCCGGACAAGCCGTGGGATGACGACGTTTTGAGGAGAGGGCTTCCTGGAACTGCACTCTCACTGAAATCGCCTATTGTGTTAGCGCGCTAACACACTATATCGGCGATCGAGGAGAACGGACCCATGGACGACCTGTCTGACAATCCGCGCGCCGCAGCGCCCGATCTGGCCCCGCTTTGCGAGGCCCTGCTGGCAATCCGGGACGAGCCGGAGGCCGAGCGCTTCCTGCGCGACCTGCTGACGCCGGGCGAGATCCGCACGCTGGTCGAACGCTGGCGCGTGGCACGGCTGCTCGACGAGGGCGGTCATTCCTATCGCGAGATCGCCGAGAAGACCGGCGCCTCGACCACCACCGTGACCCGGGTCGCCCGTTTTCTCAGCCAGGAGCCCTGGCAGGGCTATCGCACCATTCTCGACCGTTTGAAGGAGTCCCAGTCGTGACCACTCCGCGTCTGCGTATCGCCGTCCAGAGCAAGGGCCGCCTCGCCGAGGGCGGCATGGACCTGTTGAAGCGCTGCGGCCTGCGCTTTGCCTATGGCCGCGACAAGCTGCACCAGCGTGCCGAGAACATGCCCGTGGACCTGATGCTGGTGCGCGATGACGACATTCCCAATTTCGTGGCGTCCGGCGCCTGCGATTACGGCATTGTCGGCGAGAATGTGCTGCGCGAGGAACAGGCCGCCGGCGGGCGGGCGAAGGAGCTCGAGGTCGCGCTGCGCCTCGGCTTTGCCGGCTGCACGCTGAAACTCGCCGCCCCCCGGGGCGGCGAGATCCGGTCTTCGGCCGATCTGGACGGCAAGGCTGTCGCGACCTCCTATCCCGCGCTGACGGCGGAATACCTCCGCGAGCGGGGCATCGAGGCGGAGATCGTGGAAATGCGCGGCTCCGTGGAAGTGGCGCCGCGCCTGCGGATCGCCGATGCGATCTGCGATCTAGTCTCCTCGGGGGCGACGCTGCAGGCCAACGGGCTGGAAGCCTTCGAGACCATCTTGCAAAGCGAGGCGGTGCTGATCCGCCGCAAGACGGGCCGCAATGCGCAGACCGACCAGGTCGCCGACGTGCTGATGCGCCGCGCCGACGGGGTGATCGCCAGTGCCCAGACCAAATACATCATGCTCAACGCGCCCAAGGACCGGCTCGACGCGATCCGCGACCTCCTGCCGGGCGCCGACGCGCCGACCATCGCCCAGGTCGCCGGCCGCGACGATGTCGTGGCCATGCATGCGGTCTGCCGCGAACGGGTGTTCTGGGAAACCCTGGAAGCCCTGGAAGCGGAGGGCGCACGCGCCATCCTCGTCCTGCCCATCGAGAAAATGCTCGCCTGAGGTTTCGTCATGCTCGACACGCTGATCTGGAAGGACGCCACGCCGGCCGAGCGGCGCAAGGCGCTGGCCCGGCCGGTGGAGACCGGCACGGCCGATGCCGCCGCGCGCGAGATCGTCGATGCCGTCCGCGCCCGTGGCGACGAGGCCGTGCGGGCCTATGCCGCGCAGCTCGACGGTTATGCACCGGACGACTTCCGCGTCCCTGGCGAGGCGATCGCGGCCGCGCGCCGCGCGATGGATGCCAACGATGTGGAAGCGATCAAATCGGCCGCCGATGCGGTGCGCCGCTTCCACGTCCGCCAGGGCTATGCCGGCTATTCCGTCGAGACCTGGCCGGGCGTGACGGCTTCGCGCCGCGCCACGCCGGTGGATGTGGCGGCGCTCTACGTGCCGGCCGGCAGTGCGCCGCTGGTCTCCACCCTGATCATGCTGGCCGTGCCGGCCCAGCTGGCCGGGGTGCCGCGCATCGTCGTCGTGGCGCCGCCCTCGGGCGAGGGCGGGGTCAATCCGGCACTCCTCGCGGCGGCGGAGATTCTCGGCATTGACGAAGTCTACGCCATTGGCGGGGCTCAGGCCGTGGCGGCCCTGGCGACCGGAACGGCCGGCCTGCCGCGCGCGGACAAGATCTTCGGCCCCGGCAATGCCTATGTGGCCGCGGCCAAGGCCTATGTCGCCGGCCTGCCGGGCGGTCCGGCCATCGATCTGCCGGCCGGGCCGAGCGAGGTGATGGTGATCGCCGACGCGCGCGCCGATGCCGAGCTGGTGGCCAGCGACCTGTTGAGCCAGGCCGAGCACGATCCGTCGGCCCAGGTCGTGCTGGTGTGTTTCGACGCCGCGACCCGCGACCGCGTCATGGCGGCCACCGAGGTCCAGCTGGCACAATTGCCCCGCGCCGACATCGCCCGGGCCGCGCTCGCACAGTCGCTTACGGTGCTCTGCGACACGCTGGAAGCGGCGGCGGATGTGGCCAATGAATACGCACCGGAACACCTCATCCTGCAGGCCGATGCGGCGGAACGCCTGAGCGAGCTGGTTCGCCATGCCGGCTCGATCTTCGTCGGCGCCTTCACGCCGGAAGCGGCGGGCGATTATGCCGCCGGGCCCAACCACACCCTGCCCACGGGCGGGGCGGCGCGCGCCTATGGCGGCGTCACGGTCGAGGCCTTCCAGAAAACCACCACCATATTGCGCGCCACGGCCGACGGTGCCGCTGCGATGGCGCCGGCCGTCGAGCGCCTGGCCGCGCTGGAAGGGCTGGAGGCGCATGCTACCGCCATGCGCCTGCGCCGCGAGCGGGCCGAGGCCCAACCTGCCGTCCCGGCCGCATCCGGTCCCCGCGCGGGCACGAAGCGCCGCAAGACCGCCGAGACCGATGTCACCGTCACGGTCAATCTGGATCGCGACGGGCCCAGCCGGATCGCCACGGGCGTGGGCTATTTTGACCACATGCTCGAACAGGTGGCCAAACATGGCGGGATTGCCCTGGACGTGACTGTGGAGGGCGATCTTCACATCGATGCCCACCACACGATCGAGGATGTCTGCCTGACCTTCGGCGAAGCCCTGCGCGAGGCGCTGCGCGACAAGCGCGGCATTGCCCGCTTCGGTTTCGAACTGCCGATGGACGAGACACGGGCGGCCGTGTGGATCGACCTGTCCGGCCGGCCCTTCGCGAAATTCGAAGGGGAAATTCCGGGCGAAAGTGTCGGCGAGTTTCCCGTCGAGATGACGGGCCATGCCTTCCGCTCCATCGCGGAAAGCCTGGGTGCGGCCATCCATGTGAAGGTGGAGGGCGAGAACGCCCACCACATGGTGGAGGCCTGCTTCAAGGCCTTCGGCCGGGCGCTGCGCGAAGCCGTTCGCGTGGAAGGCGAGGCGCTGCCCTCGACCAAGGGCATGCTGGCATGACCATCGCGCTGATCGATACCGGCTGCGCCAATATCGCCTCGGTGCGCTTTGCGCTGGAGCGGGCAGGCCTCGACCATGCCGTGGTCACGGCGCCCGCCGAAGCGGCCGATTGCGACCGCATCATCCTGCCCGGCGTCGGCGCGGCCGGGCCGGCCATGGCCCGCCTGGCCGAGCGCGGCTGGGTGGATGCGCTCAAGCGCGACGACCGTCCGCTTCTGGGCATCTGTTTGGGCATGCAGATGCTGTTCGAACGCTCCGAGGAGGGCGATGCGGCGTGCCTCGGCCTGCTGCCCGGCACGGTGGAGCGCCTGCCGCGGCCGGACGGGCTCGTCTGGCCGCACATGGGCTGGAACTCGCTGGAAGGCCTGGCGGTGGGCGAGCCCTTGCTGACCGGCGTGCCTTCCGGCTCCCATGCCTATTTCGTGCACGGCTACTATGTGCCGGCCGGCCGGGTGACGCAGGCCCAGTGCGATTACGGCGTTCCCGTCTCGGCCATTGTGCGCCAGGGCCAGGTCTCCGGCTGTCAGTTCCACCCCGAACGGTCCGGCGCCGTGGGCGCGCGGATCCTCTCCAACTTCGCGAGTATCAAGGCGTGATCCTCTATCCAGCCATCGATCTTCTCGACGGCCGCGTGGTGCGGCTGCACAAGGGCGAATTCGACGCCGTCACCGATTATGGCGACGATCCCGTCGCCGTGGCCGAAAAATTCGGCGAGGCCGGGGCCAGCTGGGTGCATGTCGTGGACCTCTCCGGCGCCCGCGACGGGAAACGCCGCCAGAGCGGCACGATCCGCGATCTCTGCCGCACCGGGCTGAGGATCCAGACCGGCGGCGGGGTCCGCTCGGCCGAGGATGTGGAAAGCCTGCTGGCGATGGATGTCGAGCGCGTGATCGTCGGGTCGCTGGCGGTGACCGAGCCGGACAAGGTTGCCGGCTGGATCGGCCGCTACGGCGCGGACCACATCACGCTGGCGCTGGATGTTCGTCATGTCGGCGGCCAGTACCGGCCGGCCCTGAAAGGCTGGACCGATCAGACGGACACCACGCTGGACGACGTCGTGAAAGCCTATGACGGGGCGGGTCTGGGTCACGCCCTGGTGACGGATATCGGGCGTGATGGCGACCTGTCCGGGCCGAATACGGGACTGTATCGTCACATCGTGTCGCGTTACCCGGACGTCGCTTGGCAGGCCTCCGGCGGGATCGCCTCGCTGGAGGATGTCACGGCCGTGCGCGAGGCGGGCGTGGCCGGCGCGATTTCCGGCAAGGCACTCTACGAAGGCCGTTTCACGCTTGCGGAGGCACTGGCATGCTCGCAAGACGGATAATCCCCTGCCTGGACGTGCGCGACGGGCGTGTGGTGAAGGGCGTGAAGTTCCGCGACCACGAGGATGTCGGCGGCATCGTCGATCTGGCCCGGCGCTATTCCGCGGCCGGAGCGGACGAGCTGGTCTTCTACGACATCGCCGCCTCGGCCCGCGGTTCGACGGTGGAGCCGGAATGGGTCAGCCGGGTGGCGCGGGAGATCGACATTCCCTTCTGCGTGGCCGGCGGGATCCGCAGCGTCGACGATGCCCGGGCGCGCCTGTTTGCCGGGGCGGACAAGATCTCGGTGAATTCGCCGGCCCTGGAAAACCCGGACCTGATCGACCGCCTGGCCTACGAATTCGGCAGTCAGTGCGTCGTACTTGGCGTGGACAGCCGGTCGATGGACGGGCAGTGGCGGGTGCACCAGTATACCGGCGATCCGGACCGGACCCGCACCGACGAGCGCCGCACCCTGGACTGGGTCGCCGAGGGGATCGAGCGCGGCGCCGGCGAGGTCGTGCTCAACTGCATGGACATGGACGGGGTACGCGACGGCTATGATCTCGACCAGCTGTCCGCCGTGCGCGCGATCTGTTCCACACCTTTGATCGCTTCGGGCGGGGCGGGACGAAAAGACCACTTCAAATCCGTGTTCGAAACGGCCAAGGTCGACGGCGCGCTGGCGGCCAGCGTGTTTCACAAAGGGGTCATGGAGATAGGCGATCTGAAGGCCTATCTTGCCGCCGAGGGAATCAGGGTCAGACCATGATTGATGCGAATACCCTGGACTGGAAGAAGTCCGACGGGCTCATTCCGGCCATTGTCCAGGATCATGCCACGCGCCAGGTCCTCATGCTGGGCTATATGAACGAAGAGGCGCTGGCCAGGACGGTCGAGACCGGCAAGGTGCACTTCTACTCGCGCTCCAAGCAGCGCCTGTGGAAGAAGGGCGAGACCTCGAACAACACGTTCAAGCTGATCGACATCACGGCGGATTGCGACAGCGACGCGCTTCTGGTCGAGGTGAAGCCGAAAGGCCCGGCCTGCCACACCGGCACGGTGTCCTGCTTCGGCGACGATCCGGGCCCCGGCCTGGGCTTCCTGGCGCATCTGCGTTCGATCATCCGCGCCCGCAAGAAGGACAAGCCCAAGGGGTCCTATGTCGGCGGGCTGATGGCGCGCGCGCCGAAACGCCCGGCCCAGAAGGTCGGCGAGGAAGGCGTCGAGGTCGCCATGGCGGCCGTGTCGGAAAGCAAGACGGAACTCAAGGGCGAGGCGGCGGACCTGCTCTTCCACCTGATGGTGCTGCTGGAAAGCCGCGATCTCTCGCTCGACGACGTGGTCGGCGTGCTGCGCAAGCGCCACGCCGTGCGCGCGGAAAAGACCGGGCGGAGCTAGCCGGGACTCGCCCCGCTTGCGGGGGAGCTGTCCGCGTAGCGGACTGAGGGGGCGGCGCGCAAGCGGCGCGGAGCGCGTCGCGCGCACCTACCCCCATCGCCTCCCCCGGCTCAAGGCCGGGGTC
Organism: Pseudomonadota bacterium; assembly: GCA_034659015.1. Lineage (GTDB taxonomy): Bacteria > Pseudomonadota > Alphaproteobacteria > Caulobacterales > Maricaulaceae > Maricaulis. Next base: position 507,632 of record JAYEGL010000002.1, read on the forward strand.
GGCACTTCCCCCGCTTCGCAGGGGAAGCCTGACGATATCGCTCCGGATGAGGGGAAGTGACCGTGTACAGAACGATCGCTGCAACACTGCTCCTGGCGGCGTTGCCCGCCGCACACGCCCAAGAGGATGTCATCGTCGTCACCGGCGACCGGCAGGGCGAGGTGCGTGAGCAGAGCGTGCTCTCGCTCGGTGTCATTTCCGGCGAAACGATCGCCGACATTGCGCCCCAGCACCCGGCCGAACTGCTCAACCGCGAGGCCGGTGTCTTCATCAATCGCGGCAATGGCGCGGAGCATCTCACCGCCATCCGCTCTCCGGTGCTGACCGGCGGGGCGGGGGCGGGGTCCTTCCTCTATCTGCAGGACGGTATTCCCCTGCGCGCTGCGGGGTTCGCCAATGTGAACGGGCTGTTCGAGGATATCGGGCCGCTGGCCGGCGCCGTGGAGGTGCTGCGCGGGCCGGGTCCGGCACTCTACGGCTCGAACGCGCTGCACGGCCTGGTCAACACGCTCACGCCCGATCCCGCCGAAACGTCCTCGCGCCTCGTCGCCGAGGCCGGCAGTTTCGGCCGCTATCGCGGCGATGCCGTGCTGGCGCGGCCGGGCGAGCGTGTGTCCTCCTTGCTGGCCCTGTCGGGGCGTCACGAGGATGGCTGGCGCGAGGATGCGCGGCTCGATCATGTCCGCGCCCTGGTGCGGGCCGATGGCGAAGCGCGGGGCGTCGACTGGCGTTTCACGGCAAGCCTGGTCGGGCTCAACCAGGAAACGGCCGGCTATGCCCCGGACTATCGCGACCGCGAGCTGGCGCGCGCCAATGGCGACCCGGAAGCCTTCCGCGATGCCATTGCCGGGCGGATGAGTCTGCGCATGAGCGGACCGGCGGGCGGCAACTGGTCCTGGTCGCTCACGCCCTACTGGCGCGCCAATGCGATGGACTTCCGCATGCACTTCTTCCCCTCCGATCCGCTCGAGAAGAGCGGGCACCGCTCGGCCGGGCTGAATGCGGCCCTGGTGCGCGAGGCGGGGGATGTGCGGATCACGCTGGGTGCCGATGCGGAATGGACGCGCGGCTGGCTGTCGGAGACCCAGGAAAACCCGACCATCTTCTCCTTCATCCAGGGCGATCACTACGACTACGAGATCGATGCGCAGGTGGCGGCGCTCTACGGTCAGGCGCGCTGGCAGGCGAGCGACCGGCTGAGCCTTGTCGCCGGCGCGCGCTGGGAAGCGACGCGCTTCGACTACGACACCTTGCTGCCGGCCGGCAGCGAAGGCCGTTATCTGCGGCTCCCGGACCGCAGCGACGATTTTTCAACCTTCGCGCCGAACATCGGCTTCCTGTTTGAACTCTCCGATAATTCAGCGCTTTTCGGGCGTATGGCCCGCGGTGTCCGGGCGCCGCAGACAGCCGAGCTCTACCGCCTCCAGCCGGGCCAGACGATTGCCGGGATAGAGCCGGAAACCCTGGACAGTGCCGAGCTGGGCTGGCGCCGGTCGTTGGGCGAGGGACGGGTGGAAGTCACCGCCTTCGCGATGGAAAAATCCAACGTCTTCTTCCGCGATGCCGACGGTTTCAACGTCACGGACGGGGCCACGGATCATCACGGTATCGAGTTCGATATCGCCTGGCCGTTCGCCGACACGCTTGAAGCCGGCCTGACCGGCAGCTGGGCCCGTCATACCTATGCCTTCGACCGGCCGGTCAGCGCGGCCAGCGAGGGCATCGCCGCGGGAAACGATGTCGACACCGCGCCGCGCTGGCTCTGGACCGGGCGTCTGGCCTGGACGCCCACGCCGCAGGCGGATGTGGCGCTGGAATGGACCCATGTCGGCGAATATTTCACCGATGCGGGCAACCTACACACCTATGAGGGCCACGACCTTCTGACCCTGCGCGCCCGCTATCGCCTCTCGGACCGCACCACGCTCTATGGCGCCATCCGCAACCTCACCGGCGAAGCCTATGCCGAGCGGGCCGACTACGCCTTCGGCAATGCCCGCTACTTCCCCGGCGAGCCGCGCGGTGTCACTGTCGGCATTCGAGTCACGGGGTAGAATTTGGGGACAGACACGTAAGGGCCCTTACGTGTCTGTCCCCATTCGATCGCCAACGAGGAGAAGCGTATGGGACACTTGCTAACAGCCGCCGCCGCCGCCATCGCCATCACGGCCACGGCCGCCGCCCAGGACTATTTCCCGCCGCGTGGCGACGCGGACTGGGAGCGGCGCGATCCGGCCGCGCTGGGCCTGGATGCCGACGCCCTGCAGGCCGCCGTGGACTTCGCCATCGCCAATGAGACCCGGCCGCGCGAGGGCTGGGAGGGCGTGGATGCGCGTGACCTGTCGGTCATGGTGCCGCTGACCTGGGCCTTCGAGCCGCATTCCAGCCCGCTGGGCGAGTTGCGTCCGCGCGGCGCGCCGGCCGGTCTCATCCTGCGCGACGGCTATATCGTCGCCGAATGGGGCGATCTGGAGCGGGTCGACATGACCTTCTCCATCTCCAAGAGTTTCCTCTCCCACACGGTCGGCCTGGCCGTCGAGGACGGGCTGATCGAGAGCGTGGAGGATCCGGTCTCCGGCTATGTCGACGATCCGCGCTTCAACACGGAACACAACACACCGATCACCTGGGACCAGATGCTGCGCCAGACCTCGGGCTGGTGGGGCACGCTGTTCGACAAGCCGGCCTGGGCCGACCGTCCGGCGCGCGACAATCCGGCCCGCGATCTTGTCGCCGGCCCGCCCGAGCCGGGCTCGGCCTGGGAATACAATGATGTGCGCGTGAACGCGCTGGCGCTGGCGGCGCTGCATGTCTGGCAGCGCCCGCTGCCCGAGGTTCTGGCCGAACGGATCATGGATCCGATCGGCTCGTCGGGGACGTGGGAATGGCATGGCTATGAGAACAGCCATGTCGAGATCGGCGGCGCGGAGATGTGGTCGGTATCCGGCGGCGGTCACTGGGGCGGCGGCATGATGCTCTCCGCCTACGACCAGGCGCGCTTCGGCCTGCTGGGCCTTCATCGCGGCAGCTGGGACGGCGAGCAATTGCTCTCGGATAGCTGGTACGACCGCTCGCTGACGCCGACCGATGTGATGCCGTCCTACGGCTATATGAATTTCTTTCTCAACACGCCGGGCGACGAGGATGCCGCCATCGCCGTGGAGGAGGCGCCGGCTTCCAGCTTCGCCTATCTCGGCGCCGGCGCGAATATGATCTTCATCGATCCGGAACACGACATCGTCGCCGTGGTGCGCTGGATTGAATCCGGCCAGCGCGGCGAATTCATCCGGCATCTCATGGAGGCCGTGGACGAGTAGCAGATACAAGGGCTCGCCCCGCTTGCGGAGGAGCTGTCCGCGTCAGCGGACTGAGGGGGCGGCGCGAAGCGGCGCAGAGCGCGTAGCGCGCACTTATCCCCATCGGCTTGCTGCGCGCGCCACTTCCCCCGCTTCGCAGGGGACGCCTTATGTCTCCGGGCTGAAGCGTTCGGTCATTGCGTGGCGCGCGCCGGGATGGGTGAGGCGGGCATAGGTGACCACGTCATTGCCCTGGAAGGTGCGCCGTTCCAGCACCAGGCAGGCGGCCCCGGGGGCGACACCCAGGCGGCGGGCCAGATCCGGGCCGGCATTGATGGCGGAGACGGTGTGCTCGGCCTCGGTCCAGGGCGCGGCGCGCAGCAGCCAGCCGCCGGGGCCTTCCTCGCCGAAACCGGCATGGGCCGCTTCCGGCAGCAGGGCGAGATTGATCCAGCGCTCCTCGAACTCGACGATTTCGCCATCGGCCGTGTGCAGGCATTCCACGTGCTGCAGGCGCGCGCCCAGCGGCAGGCGCATCGCCTTGGCGATGGCGTCCGGCGCGGGCACGGTCTCGTCGGTCTCGCAGCGATAGCCGTAGGCCTGGCCGCGCGCCGGAATGGCCTTGGCCATGTCGACGATCTTGAGAAGCGCCGCGGGCGCGTCGGGCTGGGCGACGAAGGTGCCGGCGCGGCGGCGGCGGACCAGAAGCCCGTCCTCGGTCAGTTCGCGCAAGGCGCGGTTCACGGTCATCCGGGCCGCGGCCAGCGACTGGCTCAGCTCGGCCTCGGAGGGCAGGCGGTCGCCGGGTTTCCAGGCGCCGGAGCGGATGCGGGCCGTGACGGCGCGCTTGATCTGGTCGTAGACCGGGCCGTGCCCGTCCAGTTCGATCCCCTCGATCTGCGACATCAGCCTGCTCCGTCCAGCAAATCGGCGATGGCGCCGCGATAGGCGGCGGCGACGCGGTCCCGTACCGCGGCGCGGCCGTTGCGCACCCGTTCACGCCCGCCGACATGGACCGAGCGGACCTGCCGGTTGTCGCCGCAGAACAGCCAGCTGTCCAGCAGGGCGTCGCCGCTCCGGCCGGCCAGCACGGGGTCGGCGGTGTCGAGCTCGACGAGATCGGCACGTTCGCCGACCGCGAGACCGCGCGCCGGCTGTTGAAGCGCCTGCGCCCCGCCGGCCAGGGCGGCCTCGAACAGGGTGCGGCCGGTCGACTGTCCCGGCCCGGCCAGCGCGTTGCGGCGGCGACGGGTGAGGCGAACGCCGTATTCCAGCAGGCGCAATTCCTCGGCCAGATCGATGCGGATATGGCTGTCCGAGCCAATGCCGATCCGGCCGCCGGCCTGAAGATAGGCCTCGGCAGGAAAAAGCCCGTCGCCGAGATTGGCCTCGGTCAGCGGACACAGCCCGACTACCGCGCCGGAGCCGGCGAGGGCCGCGGTTTCCGCCTCGTCCATGTGCGTGGCGTGCACCAGGCACCAGTCGGCGTTAACCTCAAAATGGTCCATGAGATGTGCCACCGGGCGCTGTCCGGTGGCGGCCAGGCAGTCCTCGATTTCCTGTGTCTGCTCGGAAATATGGATGTGCACGGGGGCGTTTTCCACAAGCGGCAGGATGGCAGAAATATCCTTAACGGGCGCGGCGCGCAGGGAGTGAGGTGCCAGGCCCAGCCGGGCATGGGGCAGGGCGCCGACATGGCGCCGCGCGGCCTCGATCAGGGCCGCATAACTGTCCGGATCGTGCAGGAAGCGGCGCTGGCCATGGCTCGCCTCCGCCTCGCCGAACCCGCTGTAGCGGTAATAGACCGGCAGCAAGGTCAGCGCGATCCCGGTCGTGTCCGCTGCCGCGCAGATGCGTCCGGCCATCTCGGCGCGGTCGTCATAGGGCGTCCCGTCGGGGGTGTGATGGAGGTAGTGGAACTCGCCCACGCTGGTGAAGCCGCTCTCCAGCATCTCCACCTGCACGAGGGCCGCGATCGCCTCGACATGGTCAGGGGTGAGGCGGTCGTTGAAGGCGTACATCAATTGCCGCCAGGACCAGAAACTGTCCTCGGTCTCGCCGCGCCGCTCGGTCAGGCCCGCCATGGCGCGCTGGAAACTGTGGGAATGCAGATTGGCCATGCCGGGCAGGACGGTGCCCAGACGCACGGCCTCCGCAGCGGGCCGGGTGTCTGTTTCCAGGGCGGCGATCCTGCCGCCGGCATCCACGGTCATCGAAACGCCGCTTGCCCAACCCTCCGGCAACAGGCAGCTCTCGGCATGAAACTCAGTCATCGCGGCATCACTCCGCTGGACAGACTCGAAATCGGGACTTTATTGTATAGACAATTAGCCGCTTGCAAAGGCCGCTCCATGCAGTTCGACCGACTTCTCACCCATGCGCGTCTGGCCACCATGGTGCCTGGCGAAACCGCCTATGGCGCCGTGGAAAACGGCGCGGTCGGAATCTCAGGCGACCGCATCGCCTGGGCCGGTCCGATGAACGAGATTCCGGGCGAGGCGCTATTCACCGAAAACATGGAGGGCCGCTGGGTCACGCCGGCCCTGGTGGACTGCCACACCCATCTCGTCTTCGCCGGCGACCGGTCCGACGAATACGAGCGCAAGCTGGCCGGCAAGGATTACGCCGCCATTGCCCGCGCGGGCGGCGGCATCCGCAAGACCGTCGAGGCGACGCGCAAGGCCGGCGCGGCCGAACTGGCCGCCGGGGCCCTGGCGCGCCTGGATACGCTGGCCCAGGAGGGTGCGGGGACGGTCGAGATCAAGTCCGGTTACGGGCTCACCCATGACAGCGAGCTGACCCAGCTCAAGGCGGCGCGCGGCGTCGGACTGGCCTCGGGCATGCGGATTTCCGCCACCCTGCTGGCCGCGCACACCGTGCCGGCCGAGTATGAGGGGCGTTCGGGCGATTACATCGACGCGGTCTGCCTGCCGCTGATCCGCGAGGTCGCGAAGACCGGTCTGGCCGACGCGGTGGACGCCTATTGCGAGGGCATCGCCTTTTCGCCCGAAGAGACGCGCCGCCTCTTCATCGCCGCCAAGGCGGCCGGCCTGCCGGTCAAGCTTCATGCCGACCAGCTCTCCGACACGGGCGGCGGCAAGCTGGTCGCCGAATTCGGCGGGCTGTCGGCGGACCATATCGAATACACGAATGACGACGGCATCGCCGCGATGGGCAAGGCCGGCACGGTCGGCGTGCTGCTGCCCGGCGCCTTCTATTCCCTGCGCGAGACGCAGAAACCGCCGGTGGAAAAACTGCGCGCCGCCGGCGTGCCCCTGGCCGTGGCGACGGACGCCAATCCGGGCACCTCGCCGCTGGTCTCGCTGCTGACCGCGGCGAACATGGCGTGCACCCTGTTCCACCTGACGGTGGAGGAGGCGATCGCCGGCATCACCCGCGAAGGCGCGCGCGCCCTGGGCCTGGCTGGCGAGATCGGCACGATCGAGGCCGGCAAGGTCGCCGACCTCGCCGTCTGGGACATCGAGCGCCCGGCGGAACTGGTTCAATGGATCGGACGGCGGCCCCTGCATGGCCGCATCCTGGGAGGAGAATGGCTGTGAGTGCGGTGACCGTAACCCCCGGTGCGATGACCCTGGCCGACTGGGCCGCCATCTGGCGCGGCGCGGCCGTGACGATCGATCCGTCCGCGAAACCCGATGTGGATGCCGCGGCACAGACGGTGGACGATCTCATCGCCTCGGGCCGGGCCGTCTACGGGCTCAATACCGGTTTCGGCAAGCTGGCCCAGACGCGCATCGCCGACGACGAGCTGGCGACGCTGCAGGAGCGGTTGGTGCTCTCCCATGCCGCCGGTGTCGGCGATCCGCTCCCCGAGCCCATCGTGCGCCTGGTCATGGCGCTGAAAATAGCCTCGCTGGGCCGCGGCGCCTCCGGCGTGCGCTGGACCACGATCCAGGCGCTCGAAGCCATGCTGGACAAGGGCGTGCTGCCCGTCATCCCGTCCCAGGGTTCGGTCGGCGCCTCCGGCGATCTCGCCCCGCTGGCCCATATGTCCGCCGCCCTGATCGGGGCGGGCGAGGCGACCTGGAAAGGCGAACGCCTGCCGGCGGCCGAGGCGCTCGCAAAGGCCGGGCTGGAACCGGTGAGGCTGGGGCCCAAGGAAGGTCTGGCCCTGCTCAACGGCACCCAGACCTCCACCGCGCTGGCGCTGGCCGGCCTGTTCGGGGTCGAGGCGGGCTTCCAGGGTGCGCTGGTCTCTGGTGCCTTCAGCGTCGATGCGGCCAAAGGCTCGGTCGCGCCGTTCGACAAGCGCATCCATGCCCTGCGCGGCCAGCCGGGCCAGATCGCGGTCGCGGAAAGCCTGCGCGACCTGATGGCGGGGTCGCAGATCCTTGCCAGCCATGAAGGCTGCGGCAAGATCCAGGATCCGTACTGCCTGCGCTGCCAGCCCCAGGTGATGGGTGCCGTGCTGGACCTTTTGCGCCAGGCCGGCCAGGTGCTTGAGCGCGAAGCCAATGCCGTTACCGACAATCCGCTGGTCTTCACCGATACCGGCGAGGCGATCTCCGGCGGGAATTTCCACGCCGAACCGGTCGCCTTCGTCGCCGACCAGATCGCCATGGCGGCCTGCGAGATCGGATCCATCTGCGAGCGCCGCGTGGCGCTGCTGACCGACCCGGCGGTGTCCGGCCTGCCGGCCTTCCTGACGCCCAATCCGGGTATCAATTCCGGCTTCATGATCGCCCATGTCACCGCGGCGGCGCTGGTCTCGGAAAACAAGCAGAAGGCCTATCCGGCTTCCGTCGACAGCATTCCCACCAGCGCCAACCAGGAAGACCATGTCTCCATGGCCACCCACGGCGCCTACCGCCTGCTGAAAATGGCACAGAACCTTCACGCCGTCGTCGGCATCGAGGCGCTGAGCGCGGTGCAGGGGATGGATTTCCATGACGGGCTGACCAGCTCGCCGCGCCTGGAAAAGGCGCGCGCCGTCCTGCGCGAGGCCGTTCCGGCTTTAAGCGACGACCGTTATTTCGCCTGCGATATCGAAGCGGCGCGCGACCTGGTCTCGACCGGCGCCCTGGCCGATGCGGCGGGCGAACTTCCCGGAGTGATGTGATGGCGGGCGATCCGACCGACATTTTCGCGCTGCATCGCGGATACTCGCCGCTGATCGTCTCCATGCCGCATTCCGGCACGGCGCTGAGCCCGGGCCTGGAAACCCGGCTGAGCGATGCGGCGCGCGGCCTGCCGGACACGGACTGGCATGTGCCGCGGCTCTACGATTTCCTGGGCGATCTGGACGCCTCGATCATCCGCGCGAACTATTCGCGTTATGTGATTGATCTCAATCGCGATCCGACCGGCGCTTCGCTCTATCCCGGACAGGCCACGACCGGGCTTGTGCCCACCACGCTGTTCGACGGAACGCCGATCTACAGGGACGGTCAGGCGCCCGGCGAGGACGAGATCGAACAGCGCCGCACCGAGTATTACGATCCCTATCATCGCGCCCTGACCGAGCTGATCGTCGAGACCCGCATGGCGCACGGCTATGTCGTGCTGTGGGACGCCCATTCCATCGCCAGTCAGGTGCCACGTCTGTTCGAGGGCACGCTGCCCGATCTCAATCTGGGCACGAATGGCGGGGAGAGCTGCGACCGCACGATCGAGCGCTGGGCGGTGAAGGCGATGATGGATCACGAGGACTACGCCTCGATCGTCAACGGGCGCTTCAAGGGCGGCTGGATCACCCGCGCCTATGGCCGGCCCGGCCTCAACGTCCACGCGCTCCAGATGGAGCTCGCCCAGGTGAACTACATGCGCGAGGCCCCGCCCTGGGGCTTTGACGAGGACAAGGCGGACCGGCTTCGCCCGGCGCTGAAGGACACAATGTTGGCGGCGCTCAAGGCGGCCGCCATGCTCTATTCCGGAGAGGTGAAATAGATGGCGCCGGCCTGTCGGCAACAGCGTTCCTCGGCGGGTGAAAGGGAAGCGGAGCGGTGCAAGCGCGTCATCCTTCCCCTTGACGGGGAAGGTGGGCCAGCGCGCAGCGCTGGGTCGGAAGGGGTGAATCCCGGTGCTGGATAATTTGCGGATACCTCGCCCCCACCCCATCCACCGCCGCTTCGCGGCGGTCCCCCTGCCCCATCAAGGGGCAGGATGGCGTTCCGCCATAGCGCTCTATTGCCCACGCACCCCAAGGCCCGTTTTGAAGGAAGGTCTCTCATGAATACCCGCCGCGACAATTCCCGCACCATCCGCGCCAAGCACGGCAGCGAGCTGGACGCCACGCACTGGGCGGCCGAGGCGCCGCTGCGCATGCTGATGAACAATCTCGACCCCGAGGTCGCCGAGAAGCCCGAAGAACTCGTCGTCTATGGCGGGATCGGCCGCGCCGCGCGCGACTGGGAGAGTTACGACCGCATCGTGGCGACGCTGAAACGCCTGAAAGAGGACGAGACGCTGCTGGTCCAGTCCGGCAAGCCGGTCGGCGTGTTCCGCACTCACACGAATGCGCCGCGCGTGCTGATCGCCAACTCCAATCTCGTGCCGCACTGGGCGACCTGGGAGCATTTCCGCGAGCTCGATAGGAAGGGGCTGATGATGTACGGCCAGATGACGGCCGGGTCCTGGATCTATATCGGCTCGCAGGGCATCGTCCAGGGCACTTACGAGACCTTCGTGGAGGCGGGCCGCCAGCATTATGACGGCGATATGGCCGGCCGCTGGATCCTGACCGGCGGGCTGGGCGGCATGGGCGGCGCCCAGCCGCTGGCCGCGACCATGGCGGGCGCTTCCATGCTGGCCGTGGAATGCCAGCCCAGCCGGATCGAGATGCGTCTGAAGACCGGCTATCTCGACCGCAAGGCCGACACGCTGGACGAGGCGATGGACATCATCAACGCGGCGGTCGCCAAGAAGGAAGCCGTCTCGGTCGGCCTTCTGGGCAATGCGGCCGAGATCTTCCCGGAACTCGTCAGGCGCGGCATCAAGCCGGACATGGTCACCGACCAGACCTCGGCGCACGACCCGGTCAACGGCTATCTGCCCGCCGGATGGACGCTGGCGCAATGGGACGAGACGCGCGAGAGCGACCCGGCCGCCGTCGAAAAGGCCGCCATGGCCTCGATGGCCGTGCAGGTGCGGGCCATGCTCGATTTCGCGGGGCAGGGCATCCCGACCTTCGATTACGGCAACAATATCCGCCAGATGGCCCAGGATGAGGGCGTGGCGAACGCCTTCGACTTCCCCGGTTTCGTGCCGGCCTATATCCGCCCCTTGTTCTGCCGCGGCATCGGTCCCTTCCGCTGGGCGGCGCTGTCCGGCGATCCGGAGGATATCTACAAGACCGACGCGAAGGTGAAGGAACTCATCCCGGACAATCCGCATCTGCATCGCTGGCTCGACATGGCGCGCGAGCGCATCCGCTTTCAGGGCCTGCCGGCGCGGATCTGCTGGGTCGGCCTGGGCGAGCGCCACAGGCTGGGTCTCGCCTTCAACGAGATGGTGGCGAAGGGCGAGCTGAAAGCCCCCGTCGTGATCGGCCGCGACCACCTGGATTCAGGCTCGGTCGCCAGCCCCAACCGGGAAACCGAAGGCATGATGGACGGCTCCGACGCCGTCGCCGACTGGCCCTTGCTGAACGCTTTGCTGAACACGGCGTCGGGCGCCACCTGGGTCTCGCTGCACCATGGCGGCGGGGTCGGCATGGGCTATTCCATGCACTCCGGCCAGGTCGTCATGGCCGACGGCACGCCGGAAGCAGCCGAACGCGTCGGCCGCGTGCTGTGGAACGATCCGGGCACCGGCGTGATGCGCCATGCCGATGCGGGGTATGAGATCGCGAAAGAGTGCGCGCGGGAGCAGGGGCTGGATCTGCCGTCGGTGGATTGAGGCATCGGCTGCATTTCTCCCGGCCGCATGCCCCGCGAAGGCGGGGCGGAGAGCCGGGATCGACGATGGTCCGTTTCAAGCAATGAGTGTCCCGTGGGTCCCGGATCGCGCTGTCGCGCGTCCGGGAAAAGCGGGAACTGGCTTGGGATGACAATGGTGGATGTGGGCAATAGAAACGATCCCGACCCCGACTCGTTCAAGGAGCCCCGCCATGTCCGACGCCTTTTTTGCCGATCTCAAAGCCGAGCTGGAAAACATCGAGGCGGACGGGCTGTACAAGCGCGAGCGGATCATCACCTCTCAGCAGTTTTCCGAGATCGACGTGAAGACGGACGGGCACTCCGATCATGTCATCAATTTCTGCGCCAACAATTATCTCGGCCTGGCCAACCGGCCGGAACTGATCGAGGCGGCGAAGCAGACGCTGGACAGCCATGGTTTCGGCGTGGCTTCGGTGCGCTTCATCTGCGGCACCCAGGACCTGCATAAAGAGCTGGAAGCGAAGATCGCCGCCTTCACCGGCTGCGAGGACGCGATCCTCTATGCCGCGGCCTTCGACGCAAACGGCGGCGTGTTCGAACCGCTGCTGGGGCCGGAAGACGCGATCATTTCCGACGCGCTCAACCATGCCTCCATCATCGACGGGGTGCGATTGTGCAAGGCGAAGCGCTATCGCTACGCCAATTCGGACATGGACGATCTGGAGACCCAGCTGAAACAGGCGCGGGCCGACGGCGCGCGCCACATCATCGTGGTCACCGACGGCGTATTCTCCATGGACGGCTATATCGCCAATTTGCCGGAGATCGTACGGCTGGCGAAACAGTATGACGCGCTGACCATGGTGGACGATTGCCACGCCCACGGCTTCATGGGCGAAAAAGGCCGCGGCACGCCGGAGCATTGCGGCGTGCTGGGCGAGATCGACATCATCACCGGCACGCTGGGCAAGGCGCTGGGCGGCGCGATGGGCGGTTTTACCGCCGCGCGCAAGGAAATCGTCGACATGCTGCGCCAGCGCTCGCGGCCTTATCTCTTCTCCAACTCGCTGGCGCCCTCCATCGTCGGCGCCTCGCTCAAGGCGCTCGACATGGTGGCCGAAGGCGACGATCTGCGCGCCCGCCTGTTCGACAATGCCAAACGCTTCCGCGCCGGCATGAGCGCGGCCGGCTTCGACCTCCTGCCCGGCGAGCATCCGATCATTCCCGTCATGCTGGGCGATGCCAAGCTGGCCCAGGAAATGGCGACCAAATTGATGGATGAGGGCGTCTATGTGATCGGCTTCTTCTATCCCGTCGTGCCCAAGGGCAAGGCGCGGATCCGCACCCAGATGTCCGCCGCCCACACGCCGGAGATGATCGACCGCGCGGTAGCGGCGTTTACGAAGGTGGGCAAGGACATGGGCGTGGTGTGATTTTCCGCCCCACGTCAGTGGGGAACGGGCTCGACCTGACTCATTCACACCGTCATCCCACGGTCCCTGCGCGAGCAGGGGTCCGGGGGACCTGAACCAACCGGTAGGCGGTTCTGGTATCGATATCGGCAAGACAAGACCGTCCACGTGAGCCGAGGTCCCCCGGACCACCCGCCTGCGCGAGCAGGGGGCCGGGGGATGACGGTGGAGATGGTGCTGAAAAGGGATAATCTGACCCCATGACCCACGATACCGACGCCATCGTCATCGGGGCGGGCGCTGTCGGCCTCGCCACGGCCTTTGCTCTTGTCCAGCGCGGGTTCGAGACCATCGTGCTGGAGAAGGACCGGGTGATCGGGCAGGGCGTCTCCTCGCGCAATTCCGAGGTGATCCATGGCGGGCTCTACTATCCGGCGGGCTCGCTGAAGGCGCGGCTGTGCGTGGCGGGGCGGCGCCAGCTCTACGACTTCCTGGAACGCCGCAATATCGAGCATGCCAAGTGCGGCAAGCTGGTCGTGGCGACCGAGGCGCACGAGATCGAGCGGCTGGATGCCATTCTCGACCGGGCCCGGGCCAATGGCGTGGAGGGGATGCAGCGGCTTTCCGGGGCCGAGGCGCGGGCGCTGGAGCCGGACCTTCGGTGCGAGGCGGCGCTGCTCTCGCCGGAGAGCGGGGTGATGGATGCGCATGGCTATATGGATGCGCTGGCCGGTGAGATTTCCGCGCATGGCGGGGCGATCGCGGTCAATACGCCCTTCGCCGGCGCGCGGCCGCTGGAAGGCGGCGGCTTCGCCATCCGTACGGGCGGGGATCATGCCACCGAGGTGACGGCGCGCTATCTGGTGATCGCGGCCGGGCTGGGCGCCCAGGCGGCGGCGCAGACCGTGGAGACCTATCCGGCCGAGGCGATCCCCAAGCTGCATCTCGGCAAGGGCGTCTATTTCACCATGGCGGGCAAGGCGCCTTTCGAACGCCTGGTCTATCCGCTGCCCATCCCCGGCGCGCTGGGCACGCATTACCGCCGCGATCTGGGCGGGCAGGCGCGCTTCGGCCCGGATCTGGAATACGTCGATACCGAAGACTACAGCGTCGACCCCGCCCGGGGCGACGCCTTCTACGCCACGATCCGCCGCTTCTGGCCGGACCTGCCCGACGGCGCCCTGGTGCCGGATTATGCCGGCATCCGTCCCAAGCTGCACGGTCCCGGCGAGGCGCATCCGGACTGGCGTATCGACGGCGCCGACCGGCACGGGCTGAAAGGCCTGGTCACGCTGTTCGGCATCGAAAGCCCGGGCCTGACGGGCTCGCTGGCGATCGGCGAGCAGGTGACCGGGCTGCTGGCGGGGTAGCGGCACTTGATAGGGGGCGGACAAGTTCCGGCCTATCCCCAAAATACCGTCATCCCAGCGAAAGCTGGGCCCCAGACTCACAAGCAGGGTCTTGGATGTCCTGGCTCAAAACGCGCAGTACAATCAGCAGGATATAAGCGAGCCCGCGCTCACCGCGTTCCACGAGCTGGGTCCCAGCTTTCGCTGGGATGACGGTGCTATAGTGGCTCTGCACCGGGACTATGTGTCCCGCCTCTGCGCCCCACGTTCGCGGAGCGGAAGCCTGCGCCCGCGTACGCGGGTGGCCGGGATGATAGTTTGGTGTGAGACAAACGCAGTCCTTGCCCTGCCCACCCGATCATGTCCAAATCGCCGCAGGGGACGGGGAGGCTGAGATGACACCATCGCGTTGGGCCTTCGGGCTTTGCATCCTGTTTGCGCTGGCGACCGTCGTTCTGACGCTGGCCTTCGGCACGCCGCCGGAGCCGGCCGTGCCGCTGCATGGCGGGTTCGAGACGCCGATCCTGGCGCTGGAGTTCGCCACGCGGGTGGAGCATCTCGACTTCCTGCAGGGCGAGGCGGGCGCGGAAATGCGCGACTATATCCGCCGGGTCCAGTTCATCGACGTCTTCTTCCCCATTGCCTATGCCGGCATGGCGGCCTGTCTTTTCCTGGGCATGGCGCTGCGCGGGAATTTCCTGGCGATTCTGGGCGTGGGCCTGGCCGTGGCGACCATCGTCGCGGACTGGCAGGAGAATGCCACGATCGACGACATTCTCGACGAGATCGAGAATCCGCACTGCAATGAGGAGACCCTGCCGCAGGGCCGCGAAGCGGAGGCCGTACTGCGCGACTGCTTGCCCGAAGAGGCGTTCCAGGACACGTCCCCGGCGCTGGACCTGGCCTCTTTCGTATTCGACAGCTTCCTGCCGATCCGCATCGAATTCCTGCGCGAGGACACCTGGACGAAATGGGCGCTGATGGCGACCTATGCCGTTCTGCTCTCTGCCTTGCTGTGGTTCTCCGGCCGGCCGCGCTGGTATGAATGGCGGCGCTGGCTGGCCGTGCCGCCGGCCCTGGCGGCCTTTGCGATCTGCCTGACCTGGCTCTTCCGCTCCAATGGCCATGTTGCCGAAATCATGGGTCTGCTGCTCATTCCCTTCATGCTCACTTTCCCCGTCGCCGCTGTGATGTATTTTCTCGCCCAACCCACGGGGCACCGCACACCGGACTAGCCCCGCCGAGAAAGAGCCACAGGTCGAGGAAAACCATGAAAGCGCTGGTCAAGGCGAAGCCGGAAGAAGGCATCTGGATGGACGACGTGCCGGTCCCCAAGATCGGGCCGGACGATGTCCTCATCCGCATCACCAAGACCGCCATCTGCGGCACCGACATCCATATTTACAACTGGGACGACTGGGCCGCGAAGAACGTGCCCACGCCCATGGTGGTCGGTCATGAATACGCCGGCGAGATCGTCGAGGTGGGCGGTAATGTCACCCGCGTGAAGGTCGGCCAGCGCGTCTCCGGCGAGGGTCATGTCGTGGGCGCGACCAGCCGTGCGGCCCGCGCCGGGCGTTTCCATCTCGATCCCGACACGCGCGGCGTGGGCGTGAACATCCCGGGCGCTTTCGCGGAATACATGAAACTGCCGGCCTTCAATGTGGTGCCGCTGCCCGAGGAAGTGCCCGACGAGATGGGCGCCATTCTCGATCCGCTGGGCAATGCCGTGCACACGGCGCTGCAGTTCGACATGATCGGCGAGGACGTGCTGATCACCGGCGCCGGGCCGATCGGCATCATGGCCGCAGCGATCGCCCGCCATGTCGGCGCGCGCCACGTCGTGCTGACCGACATCAACACCCATCGCCTCCACCTGGCCAGCCAGGTCGCGCCCAATATCCGCACGGTCGATGTCTCCAAGGAAAGCCTGGACGAGGTGCGGGCCGATCTGAAGATGACGGAAGGTTTCGATGTGGGCCTGGAGATGTCCGGCGCGCCGCAGGCCTTCGGCTCCATGCTCCAGTCGATGGTGATGGGCGGCAAGATCGCCATGCTGGGCCTGCCGTCCAAGCCCATCGAGGTGGATTTCGGGCAGCTCGTGCTCAAGGCGATCACGCTGAAGGGCGTCTATGGCCGGGAAATGTTCGAGACCTGGTACAAGATGATCGCCATGCTCGAGAGCGGGCTCGACGTCTCGCGCATCATCACCCACCGCTACGGCGCCGACGAATTCCAGAAGGGTTTCGACGCCATGCGCGCGGGCAAGTCGGGCAAGGTCGTGCTGGACTGGAGTTGAGCTTGGACATCGCTCAAGCGAAAGAAACGACCTCTGCAGCGTTCGTCCCCGGGCTGATGATGGGGGGCTTCAGTTTTTTGTTTTTCTTCCTGGTCCTTCGGGCTGGTCTGATCCATGTCGGAGGGGCGACGAAAGGGAGGGTCAGCTTCTTGCTATTGCCTGGCGCGGTCGTTTTTGCACTGGGTTGGAAGATTGTTGAAATTGGGGGGCCGCTATTTGGCGATCGGGGTCTTTCCAGTCTTGTCCTCTTCTTCCCGCCGGCCGTTCTCGCGATATCCAGCTCGATACCTTTGTGGCGTCTGATAACCAGTCCTGAGCCTGCAGAGTCGGCCAGTCCGAGCCAATGGTCCGTTGCTGCGGCGCTGCCTTATGGAGGCGTTTGGTATGGTGTTTTCACATTCATCCATCTGCAGTGATGGCCGACTGACCGGAGTTGAACATGGCCGCTGAAACGCTGGAAAAGCGCCTCCCGCTGACGGGATTTGTGGAATACGCGCCGTCGGAAATGACGGCACGGGTGACCGCATTCTCGGAAAACCTGCGCCGCCGCCGCACCGTGCGCGATTATTCCGACCGTCCCGTCGACCGCGCCATTGTCGAGCAGGCCATCCTGGCCGCCGGTTCGGCGCCGTCCGGCGCCAATCACCAGCCCTGGCATTTCGTCGTGCTGACCGACAAGGACCGCCGCAAGCGCCTGCGCGAGGCGGCCGAGGCGGAGGAGCGGGCCTTCTATGCCGGCAAGGCGTCGGAGGAATGGCTGGAGGCCCTGGCGCCGCTGGGCACGGATGCCGACAAGCCCTTTCTCGAACACGCGCCGGTGCTGATCGCCGTCTTCGCCCAGAAGCGTGGCGGCGAAAAAGCCGGCCAGGACAAGAAGAATTACTACATCAACGAGAGCGTCGGCATCGCCTGCGGCTTCCTGCTGGCGGCGCTGCACGAGGCCGGCCTGGTGACGCTCACCCACACGCCCAATCCGATGCGTTTCCTCAACGAGGTCTGTGAACGCCCGGCGACGGAAAAACCCTACATGCTGATCGTCGGCGGCTATCCGGCCGAGGGCGCGACGGTGCCGGAACACGCGCTGGTCAAGAAGTCGCTCGAGGACATCACGACCTGGCTTTGATGCGCGCTTCGCGTTGGCGACGGAAGACCGGTCTCTGTCTACCAACGGTGCGCTTTTCCCGGACGGAAGCCTGCGGAAGCAGGCTGAAGATCCGGGATCCACGGAACGTGCATCGAGCTGGCATACCGTCCTGTTGATCCCGGCGTTGCGTCCCGCATCCGCGGGACATCCAGCCGGGAAAAAAGGGACGTTTGGATGTATGGCATTGGCGCTCGTTCGGCCGTCAGCAAGCCCCAAAAACAGAGCGCCCGGATCGGGGGAGGATCCGGGCGCCAGATTTGCCGACCAACCGTTACCTGATCGGGGCGCGTTTGCCGGGGAAACCGGGCGTGAGGGAACCGGTTTCCGTTCGGGGTTGGGGGAACCCTAGGCCCGCACGCGCCGGCGGATTGCCGTGAAGGACCAGATCAGCGCGACCACCCAGCCGATCACCGTCCAGCCCAGAAGCAGGTTGGTGAGGAAGATCGCGAAGGTGTTGTCGTGACCGCGCAGGAGCGCGACCAGCGTCGGCAGGAACATCGCCAGCAGCGCGATAATGCCGATTTCCGCTCCACCCATCATGACGATCTCCATCTCCGTCTCCACTTCATATCGAATTTCGATATGAATGTATGACCGGGGGCGAAGGGGCGCAAGTACGGGAAAGGGGGGATTGGAACAGAATTCGTCCCGCCTGCTGAATGCCGGGTTTCACGGCGGTCGTGCGTGCGGCCCTTGCGGGTCGATGCCGGTCAGGCCCCGGACAGGGCGCGGTCCGCGCGCGGCGGGCGGCCGAACTGGCGGCTGTATTCGCGCGAAAACTGGGTGGGGCTCTCATAACCCACCGAAAAGGCGATGCCGGACACGCTGTCATCGGTGTCCTGCAGACGCCGGCGGGCTTCCATCAGGCGTACGGCCTTCTGATATTGCAGCGGCGTCGTGCCGGTCAGCGACCGGAAATGCGCGTGGAAGGCCGATGCGCTCATACCGGCCTCGCGCGCCAGCGTGCCGACGGGCAGGGCTTCGGCGAAGTCACGCCGGATCCGCGCGATCGCCGTTGCGATGCGGCTGGCATGGCTGTCCGGCCGGGTGAGGCTGGCCAGCAGCGGGGCTTCCGGGCTGCGCAGCAGGCGGTAGTGGATTTCCCGCATCAGGAGCGGGGCGAGGACGGGAATGTCGCCCGGCTGTTCGTGCAGCCGGTAGAGACGGGCCATCGCGTCCATCAGGGCCGGATCGGCCCGGGTCACCGTCATGGCGGAGCAGCGATATTCATGCCGCGGCGGCGGCAGGGCCTCGTCCGGCAATTCCGCCATCAGCTCGCGCAGCAGTGCGATATCGAGAGCGAGGCCGAGCGAGATATAGGGCGCGGCCCCGGAGGCGGTGACGATACGGGCCGTGGTCGGCAGGTCGAGCCCGACGATCAGGGTCTGACCGGTGGAGAAGGTGAGCGCGGTGTCGCCCATCACGGTCTGCTTGGCGCCCTGGAGGACCAGGCAGAAGATGGGCCGATAGTCCACCACGTCGAGCGGGGTCGGTGCCCGGCTTCGCACGAGATCGAGATGCGGCACGCCCGTGGGACGGGGCTGGGCATCAAAGCCCATCCTGTCTGCGTGGTCGACGATATCGTGCTTCAGGCGTGTCAGGTCGGTCATGATGCGGACCAACTAGGCGAAGCTGGCCGGTCAGGCAAGCGCGGCTCGATGGGGCTCTGGAGGATCGGGCAGGTCTTGTGGAGGATGCGGCAGGTTCCCGCGGCGTCGCGGCGCTAGATGGAAGGCCTGACGCAAGAGGAGCCGTTCCCATGACCCCATCCAACACCCCCATCGCCGTGATCACCGGCGGCAACCGCGGCCTGGGCCGCAACACCGCCCTCCATCTGGCCCGCAAGGGCGTCGATGTCGTGCTCACCTATCGCAGCGGCCGCGAGGACGCCGAATCCGCAATGGCCGAGATCGAGGCGCTCGGCCGGCGCGCCGCCATCCTGCAGCTCGACACCGGCGAGACCGGCACGTTCGGCGATTTCGCCGGGGCGCTGACATCCGTCCTCGCCGGGGGTTGGCAGCGGGAGACGTTCGATTTCCTCGTCAACAATGCCGGTCACGGTGTCTACAAGCCCTTCGCCGAGATCACGGAGGCCGAGTTCGACGGGCTGATGAATGTCCACTTCAAAGGCGTTTTCTTCCTCACCCAGCGTCTCCTGTCGCTGATCGCCGACGGCGGGCATATTGTGAACGTCTCGTCGGGGCTGACGCGGTTTTCCCTGCCGGGCTTTTCCGCCTATGCCGCGATGAAGGGCGCAATCGAGGTGCTCACCCGCTACCAGGCCCGCGAGCTGGGCGAGCGCGGTATCCGGGTCAACACGGTCGCGCCGGGCGCCGTCGAGACCGATTTCGGCGGCGGCATGGTGCGCGACAATGCCGAGATGAATGCCGGGATCGCTGCGGCGACGGCTATGGGCCGGGTCGGCCAGCCCGACGATATCGGCGGCGCCATCTCCAGCCTGCTGACCGGCGATTTCGGCTGGCTGACCGCCCAGCGCATCGAGGTGTCCGGCGGGCAGAGCCTGTAGTGCGGGTTGGGGACAGACACGTAAGCCCGCTTACGTGTCTGTCCCCAAGATGGTTCCCCAGATCAGGCATCGACGCCGGGGAATTCATAGTCCTTGTAGATTTCCCGCAGCTTGGTCTTGAGGATCTTGCCGGTGGCGCCGATCGGCATTTCGTCGATGAATTCGACGCCGTCGGGCACCCACCATTTGGGAACCTCGCCACGCAGATAATCGACGATCGAGGCTCGGGTCTCGTCGCTCTTCTCCACGCCCTCCTTCAGCTGGACGACCAGCAGCGGGCGTTCCTGCCATTTGGGATGCGGCATGCCGACGGCGGCGGCCATCGCCACGTCGGGATGGCCCATGGCGGCGTTCTCCAGATCGATCGAGGAAATCCATTCCCCGCCGGTCTTGATGACGTCCTTGGAGCGGTCGGTGATGGTCATGTAACCGTCGCCGTCCAGATAGGCCACGTCGCCGGTCCGGAACCAGCCGTCCTCGGTGAAGCTCTCCGCACCGGCGCCGCGATAATAGGACGACGCGATCCAGGGGCCGCGCACCTGGACGTGGCCGGAGGACTTGCCGTCCCAGGGCAGTTCCTTGCCTTCGTCGTCGACGACGCGCATGCCGACGCCGAACACCAGGCGACCCTGTTTCAGCTTGATCCGGATCTGCTCCTCGCGGTCCAGCTCGTCATGCTTGGGCAGGGCGGCGTTGACCGTGCCCAGCGGACTCATCTCGGTCATGCCCCAGCCCTGCTGCATGACGACGCCGTACTTGTCCTCATAGGCGCGCAGCAGCGCTTCGGGCAGGGCCGAGCCGCCGATCAGCACGCGGTCGATACTGTCGATCCGCTTGCCTTCCTGTTCCAGATAGTTGAGCAGGCCCAGCCACACCGTCGGCACGCCGGCGACATAATTGACCTTCTCGCCCTCGATCAGCTCGTGAATGCTCTGCCCGTCCATCTGGGCGCCGGGCATGACCAGCCTGGCGCCGTTCATCGGCGCGGCATAGGGGATGCCCCAGGCATTGACGTGGAACATCGGCACGACCGGCAGGAGAATGCCGCGTGCGCCCACGCCGATCACGTCGGAGGCCGAACAGGCCATGGCGTGCAGCACGTTGGAGCGGTGCGAGTAGAGCACGCCCTTGGGATCGCCCGTCGTGCCGGAGGTGTAGCACAGGCCCGCGGCCGTGTTCTCGTCGAACACCGGCCAGTCGAAGTCCGGCTTCTGCTCGGCGATCAGCTCTTCATAGGTCTTGCATTTGGTCTGGACCGCGTCGGCGTGCGACTTGTCGGTCATCAGCACCCAGTTCTTCACCGACTTGCACATCTTGGCGATGCCGTCGACGAGCGGGGCGAACTGCTTGTCGAAGAACACCGCCTTGGCCTGGGCATGTTCCAGCATCCACACGATCTGTTTGGGATCGAGACGCGGATTGACCGTGTGCACCACGGCGCCCATGCCGGAAATCCCGTAATAGAGCTCGAAGTGGCGGTGAGAGTTCCAGGCGATGGTGGCGACACGGTCGCCCTCGCGGATCTTCAGCTTCTTCTTGAGCGCATTGGCCAGCTGCTTCGTGCGGTCATGCGCCTGGGCATAGGTTTCACGGTGAATTTCGCCGGTTTCCGGCAGGCGTGTCACGATTTCCTGGTCGCCATGGCATTTGGACGCATGGACAAGAATGTCCGAAATCATCAACGGACAATCCATCATGTGTGCGCGGAATGTCATGCTTTCTCCCCTTAACTAATCAACCGTTGCATCGTTGTGCTGTTTTGCTCATCAAACGTGTTCCCGGCCTGCGGCGCAATCCCTTTGCTCAACGGATGTGAATTGCCTATGCGTCTTTGCCGTGTCCGGCCTGCCGGATTCGGCCCGGCCGCCAGGAGTTCGAGATGTCCGCCACACTGTCCCCGCCCGCTTATTCCGACATTGTCGACGCCGCGACCCGCCTGCGGGGCCAGGCCGTACGGACCCCGCTCCTGCGCAATGATGTGCTCGACGACCGGCTGCAGGCGCGCGTTTTCGTCAAGGCAGAATGTCTGCAGCGCACGGGGTCCTTCAAGTTCCGCGGTGCGTTCAACCGCATTTCGCGCCTGGATTCATCGGAAAAGGCGCGCGGCGTGCTGGCCTATTCCTCCGGCAATCACGCCCAGGGCGTGGCCGCCGCGGCCCGGCTCAACGGCACGACGGCGAAGATCCTGATGCCCTCGGACGCGCCGCGCGCCAAGGTGGAGGGGGTGAAATTCTGGGGCGGCGAGGTCGTGGAATACGATCGCGGCAGCGAAAACCGCGAGGAGATGGGCCGCGCCATCGCCGCGGCCGAGGGACGCGTCCTGGTGCCGCCCTACGAGGATCGCTACATCATTGCCGGACAGGGCACGGCCGGTCTGGAAGCGGTCGAGCAGATGGCGGAATTCGGCGAGGCGCCGGACATCGTCGTGTGCTGTGCCGGCGGCGGCGGCCTGATCGCCGGGGTCGGCCTGGCGGTGAAGCATCATCATCCCGAGGCCGATATCTGGTCGGCCGAACCGGAGGGGTTCGACGATTACCGGCGGTCCATCGCCAGCGGACATCGCGAGACCAATGACCGGCTCACCGGATCGATCTGCGACGCCATCATCACACCGACGCCGGGCGAGCTGACCTGGTCGATCAATGCCACCCAGCTGACCGACGGTGCCGCCGTCAGCGACGAGGACGCCCTGGACGCCATGGCCTTCGCCTGGCGGCAGATGAAGATCGTGATCGAGCCCGGCGGGGCGGTCGCCCTGGCCGCCATTCTCTCTGGCAAGATCGACGTCGCCGGGCGCAGCGTCTGCGTGCTGGCGACCGGCGGCAATGTCGACCGCGCGGTCTTTTCGCAGGCGCTGGAACGGCTCTAGCGGCGCCCGGTCTCGTCCGGATCTTCCGTCTCGTCGGCGGTGTCGATCTCGTAGGGAATCCCTGTCCCGTCCTCGTCGGCCAGAGCCGCATCCGCGTCGGCGCCGGCGCCGATACCGACCCGGTCCAGCACGCTTTCATTGAGCATGTCGGCGCTGGCGGGGGCTTCGCTCTCCTCGCCGGTGAGCACGAGGACCGGTTCGGAGCCACGGCGCAGATCGTCCTCGATCAGCAGCGGCACATCGGAGTCCGCGTTCAGGCGCGAGCGGTAGACCTGCAGGTTCTCCATGACGCGCTGGACGTAGTTGCGCGTTTCCGAGAAGGGGATGCTTTCCACCCAGTCGACCGGATCGACATCGGGGTCGCGCGGATCACCGTAGTCCTCGATCCAGCGGCGTGCGCGGTGGGAGCCGGCATTATAGGCGGCCAGCGCGAGCACGTAGGACCCGTCGAAATCGTCGACCACATCGGCCAGGTGGTGCATGCCGAGGGTCAGATTGTATTCCAGATCGTCGGTGAGCCAGGTGAAGCGGTAGGGCACGCCGATATCGCGTGCGGTCGCGCGCGCCGTGCCCGGCATCATCTGCATCATGCCGCGTGCGCCGGCATGGGACACTGCGTGCTGTCCGAACTCGGTTTCCTGGCGGATGATGGAATGGGTCAGCGCCTGTTCCGGCTGCAGGCCCGCGGTCCGGCTGGGCAGGTTGATCGTCGGATAGGCGCTCTGCGGCAGGATAACGCCGCGCAGGCGTGCGGCCTTCGCCGCACGGACGGACTGGCGCATGTAGAGATAATTGCTTGCCAGCCGGGACAGCAGCACGCTTTCCGCCGGATCGGTCAGCTGGTCGTCGAGCCGGTAGGAGAAGAGGCGGAAATAGTATTCCTCGTCCTGTTCGGCGAGCAGGCGCATGGCCCGCACAAGCGGGCGCGCCTCGAAACGCACCCGGGTGGCCTCGTCCGGCTCCGGTTCGCGTTCCAGCGCCAGGCGGCCGCCGCCGCTCTCCGCCGGCAGCTGGGCCAGGGCGAGCTGGCCGTAGAAGGCCGTGGAGTGTTCGCCGGCCTCGGCATAATAGGTGGCGGCCTCGTCGTGCCGGCCGAGCGCATCGGCGGCCCGGGCCATCCAGTACGACCCGCGCGAGCGGGAGACCGGCGTCGACACATTGTCGCGCAGCCGGGTGAAATGGGCGAGCGCGTCCTCGGCCCGGTCCAGATGGACCAGGGCGAGCCAGCCGGCGGTGAATTCCGCATCGGCGAAGTCCGCGCCCTCGGACAGGCCGTGCGCCCGCGCCAGCCGGTAGGCGGTTTCGTAGTCGCGATCGCGGACGAGGGTGAGGATCATGAGCTTGCGCTCGGTCCACATCAGTTCCAGCGCATCGGTATTGTCATAGCTGTCCGGCAGCTGCAGCAGCAGGGGCAGGGTGGTGTCGCGCAGGCCCGCGCGGCGGCGCCAGCGGGCGCGTTCGAAGACCAGGCCGGGGTCGTTGACCATGGACGAGGGGACCCGGTCCACGGCCCGGTCGACCCCGCTCTGGCGGCCCGCCAGGCGCAGGCGTGCATCGGCGAGGTCGCGGTTATTGCCCGACAGCAGCGGCAGCACGCGGCGCGCGGCCGCGCGCTGGTTGGACCAGATCAGATAGTCGATCCGGGCCATGTGGTCGGCTTCGGTGAAGAGGTCGCGGTGCGCCTGGTAGGTGTCGCGCTGGATCGAGAGCGGCAGGTAGTCGTTGCGCCAGGTCTCGCGCAGCAGGGCCTCGCCCTCCTCGATACGCCCGGTCTCGATCAGCGCTTCGGCATAGTGCACGGCGCCGCGGCCGGTGGCCGGTGGCGTGTCCTCGAACCAGGACACGATGAAGGGGGCGGTCAGCCCGCTGTCGTCGATCTTGGATTCGGCCTCGGAGCGGATGAAGCTGTCGCGCGGCCAGTTCTCCAGCTCGCTCAGCGCCATGTCGAGTTCCAGGAAGGTGGCGCGCGGATCGCCCAGCGCGATGCGCCAGAGCAGGATATCGCGCGCCGAGGTGTCGGTCAGTTCCTCGCGGATCTCGCGCACGCGGCGCCAGTCCTCGTCGTCGGCCGCGTCGAGACCGCGGCGGAAGCGCGTGAAATCGGCATCGGACAGGTATTGCGAGAAATTCACCGGCTCGGGGCGCATGCGCGGTGTGGGCGTCTGCGCGAAGGCCGGCACAGCGAGACTGCAGAGCGCGAGCGCAAGGAGGCAACGTGCGATCATGGACCGTAGAACACTTTCTGGCCGAGTTGAGGACGTATCATCGCTGGTATTCCGGCTCACTGTCCAGACTTGACAACAAGGCTTGGCCGTCCTGGCGCCCGCCGATATGGTCGCGCGCTCGTTTTTCGGTTTCCGGGATTGAAACATGTTCAAAGGGTCCATCACTGCGCTGGTCACACCGTTCAAGAATGGTGCCGTTGACGAGGCGGCCGTCGCCGAGCTGGCCGAACGCCAGATTGCGGCCGGCACGCACGGCCTGGTGCCCTGCGGCACGACCGGTGAAAGTGCCACGCTGACCTTCGAGGAACACATGCGCGTGGTCGAGATCGTCGTCGAGACCGCGAAGGGCCGCGTGCCGGTCATCGCCGGCACGGGCTCGAACAACACCGCGGTGGCGATCCAGAACCAGGCGCGCGCCCGGGAACTCGGCGCCGATGCCGGCCTGGTGGCCGCGCCGTACTACAACAAGCCCAATGCGGAGGGGCTGTACCGGCATTTCAAGGCGATCAACGATGCCGTCGACCTCCCGATCGTCGTCTACAACGTCCCGGGACGCACTGTGGTCGATATTCTGGCCCATACTGTGGCACGTATTGCCACGCTCGATCATGTGGTGGGGATCAAGGACGCGACGGCCGACATGGCGCGTGTGACCGAGCATCGCCGTCTGATCGGCACGGACTTTGTCCAGCTCTCCGGCGACGATCCGACGGCGCTGGGCTACAACGCGACCGGCGGTGTCGGTGCGATCTCCGTTACGTCGAACGTGGCGCCGGAATTGTGCGCGCAGTTTCAGGAAGCCACCCTGTCCGGCGACTGGGAGGCGGCCCGGGCGCTGAACGACCGGCTCCTGCCGCTCCACCATGCGCTGTTCTCCTCGTCCAGCCCGGGGCCGACCAAATACGCCATGTCGCTGCTGGGCGTGATGAATACCGAGCTGCGCCTGCCGCTGACCGAACCGGACGAGGCCTCCCGTGCCGCCGTTCGCGAGGCGATGGTCATTGCCGGCCTGCTGGACGCAGCCTAAATGACTGAACGATGAGCAAGCCCAAGAGCAAAAGCGAGACCGGCGCCGTGGCCGTCAACCGGCGCGCCCGGTTCGACTACGAGATCGAGGAGACGTTCGAAGCCGGCCTGATGCTGATGGGCTCGGAAGTCAAATCCCTGCGCGAAGGGCGGGCGAATATCGCGGAAAGCTATGTCAGCCCGGAACGCGGCGAGATCTGGCTGATCAATGCCGACATTCCGCCCTACGGTCCGGCCAACCGCTTCAATCACGAGCCGCGCCGGCATCGCAAACTCCTTCTCAAGAAGAACGAGATCGAGAAACTGGCCGGGGCGGTGACGCGCGACGGACGGACGATCATTCCGCTGCGCCTGTTCTTCAACAATCGCGGCATCGCCAAGCTCCAGATCGGCCTGGCCAAGGGCAAGAAGACGGTCGACAAGCGCGAAACCATCAAGCGCCGCGAATGGGACAAGCAGAAGTCCCGGCTGCTCAAGAATTACGGTTAGCTTGCCACGCTCTCCGCGACGTCGACGGCGAAGCGTTCGCGATAGGCCTGCGGCGTGATGCCGAGGCGGCGGGCGAAGCTGCGGCGCATGCGTTCGTCGTTTCCGAAACCGGTGCGAAGGGCGACGGTTCGCACGCTGACCGCCGGGTTTTCCAGCATGGCCCGGGCGGCCTCGACGCGCATCTGCTCGACCGCGCGGGCCGGCGTCAGACCGGTTTCCTCGGTATACAGACGGGCGAAATTGCGCGGGCTCATGTCGCAACGTCGGGCGAGGGCGTCGACGCGCAGATCCGCCGTCAGATTGTCCTTCATCCACAGGTGCAGGGCATCGAACTTGCCGGTCGCAGACGGGGTCTGCCGGGCCTGTGCCTCGGAGAATTGCGACTGTCCGCCCGGACGTTTCACATAGACCAGCATGTTGCGGGCAAGATCGAGCGCCAGATCGCGGCCGTGATCGGCTTCCACGAGGGCCAGGGCCAGGTCGATCCCGGCCGTGACGCCGGCCGAGGTCCACACGCCGTCATCCTCGATGAAGATCGGATCGGGGTCGACCTCCGTGTTCGGGTAGGCCCGGGCCAGCGCATAGCAATCGTGCCAATGGGTGACCGCGCGCCGCCCGTCCAGCAGCCCCGCCTTTCCCAGCAGGAAGGCGCCCGTACAGGTCGAGGCAACGCGTCCGCATTTTTCCGCCGCGCGCTGGATGCCGGCGATCAGCCGGTTGTCCCGGCTGGCGGCGTGCACGCCTTCGCCGCCGCAGGCAATCAGCGTGTCACTGGTGTCCAGACCGACGCCGGCCAGCCGGCGCGTGTTCAGCGCCACGCCGGTATCGGTGGTCACCGGTCCGCCGTAGAGCGAGGCAAGCGTGGTTGTGTAAGCGCAACGGCCAAGCAGCGTATTGGCGTCGGAGAAGACCTGGAGCGGCCCGGTCACGTCGAGCAGCTTGACCGCATCATAGGTCAGAAAGGCGATGTGCCGCTCGATGTCTTCAGGTTTGGCAGGAAATGTAGACATGATATTATTTTTGCCAGCGCAACGTACCGGTATCAAACCGCAAACTGCCGCGCGAAGAAAGGCCATGCTGCGTCGGTTGATAGACGGGGCGGTTACAAATGCGACATGTGCCGCCGCAAGGACCGGCCGGAGCGGGGCATGACCCCGCGGTCTGCTGCCACGGAGTGTCCCGCACGGCGCATCCGGCACGCGGCAGCAAATCCCTGCAAGCGTTGCGGTTTTGCAACCGCAAACACGGGAAGGCGGGAGCGGTCCTGCGGATGCCCTCACAAAATCATGAAGCCTGTGGAAAAGCGGCCTTAACCCCGGATTAACCAAACAGTACTGGGTATTTCCCGAGCCGCGACACTGGCCGACTTGTCCGTAAGCCTGCAATTTCTGCCAGAATTTCCGGGCGACACGGCGCGGTGCCGGGCTTCAGCCAGCGTCCAGATAGTGACGGATGTCTGAGAAAACCGCGTCGAACATTGCTTCGGTCAGCCGGCCGGTATTCGTGTTGTACCGGGAGCAGTGATAGCTGTCGAAAAGCCGGATCGGCCCGTTTGGCCCGTCCAGCTCGGCCGTGGCAGCGTGCCCGAAGGCGGCGTCCTTGAGCTTGTGACCGAGTGCGCGCAGCGTGTTGTCATGCGAGATCTTGCCCAGGCACAGGATGGCGCGAAGGCGGGGCAGGGCAGCGAGCCGGCTGGTCAGGAAGGGGCGGCAGGCATTGGCTTCGGCGCCAACGGGCTTGTTCTCCGGCGGCACGCAGCGCACGGCGTTGGTGATCATCGCATCGACCAGTTCCAGCCCGTCATCGGCCCGGCTGTCATAGGTGCCGCGCGTGAAGCCGAACTTGCCCATGGTGGCGTAGAGCAGGTCGCCGGCCCAGTCGCCGGTAAAGGGCCGCCCGGTGCGGTTGGCGCCGCGCAGTCCCGGCGCCAGCCCCACGACGAGCAGGCGCGCGTCTTCGGGCCCGAAGGACGCAACCGGCGCATTGTGCCAGTCGGGAAACTTCCGGGCATTCTCCTCGCGGAAGGCGAGGAGGCGCGGGCAGAGCGGACAGTCGAGCGGGGCTTCGGCCGGAATGCGGGACGTCACGCACCGCCTCCGTTGCGGCCGATCATGGTCTCCAGGTCGGCCAGTTCGATGAAGGTGTCGGCGGCGCGGCGCAGATCGTCGGAGATCATGGACGGCGACGTCTTCAGCGATGACACCACGCTCACCCGCGCGCCCTTGGACTGGGCGGCGGCCACGGCGCGGCGGAAATCGCCGTCTCCGGAGAACAGGATGATGTGGTCGAGATAGGTGGCCGCCTCGAGCATGTCGACGGCGAGCTCGATGTCCATGTCGCCCTTGATGCGGCGCCGCCCGTTCTCGTCGGTAAACTCGCGGGCCGGCTTCGTGATGACCGAGAAACCGTTATAGTCGAGCCAGTCCACAAGCGGGCGCAGCGGATTGTAGTCCTCGTGCTCGAGCAGGGCGGTGTAGTAGTTGGCCCGGATCAGCTTGCCGCGCTTGCGGAACTCGTCCAGAAGCCGTTTGAAATCGATGTCGAAATCCAGCGCCTTGGTGGTCGAAAACAAATTGGCCCCGTCGATGAAAAGACCGATGCGTTCGTCGGGATAAAATGCCATCGCTTTGTATCCTTTAAATAATCTTGGATGAAAAATGCCGTCAGGCCCCATCTATATCGCGCTCGGCGCCAACCTTCCAAACGGCGAAGACACGCCGCAGGACACGATCGCAGCGGCGCTGGATGCGCTGGCGGCAGCCGGTGTGGCGATCGTCGCGCGCTCGTCGGACTGGTCGAGCCCGGCCTGGCCGGACCCCACCGATCCGCCCTATGTGAATGCCGTGGCAGCCGTCGGCACGGCCCTCGCGCCGCGGGCGCTGCTTGATCTGCTGCACGAGATCGAGACGGGCTTCGGCCGGGCCCGTAGTGTCCGCAATGCGCCGCGGACGCTGGATCTCGACCTGATCGATCATCAGGGCCGCGTCGAACGGGACGAGACCGGGCTCGAGATCCCGCATCCCCGTGCCACCGGCCGGGCCTTCGTGCTCCTGCCCCTGCAGGAAATCGCGCCGGACTGGCACGACCCCGTTTCCGGGCGCGGCATCGGCGATCTCGTCGCGGCCTTGCCAAAGGCCGATCGCGACGCCATGTCCAAGCTGCAAACGGTTCTGCCGGAAGCGCCTACAAGCCTTGCTTTTGCAGGGCGGGAGAGCTAGGGAAGGCGGTTCCATCACCAGCGCTGGTTCAAGGAGATCGCGCGCATGGCTCGCGTCACCGTCGAAGATTGCATCGAAAAAATTCCCAATCGCTTCCGCCTCGTCCTGCTGGCGGCGCATCGCGCCCGCAACATCTCGGCCGGCTCGGCGCTGACGATTGAGCGCGACAAGGACAAGAATCCAGTTGTCGCCCTGCGTGAGATCGCCGACGAAACCCTGGACATGGACAGCCTGAAGGAAAGCCTCGTGCACGGCCTGCAGCGCGTCCTGCCGAGCGAGGACGAGGAAGACGCCGCCAAGGAAGAGGCCACGCAAGAGGCCGAAGCGCTGCCGGCTCCGCCCGTCGAGCTCGATGAGGCCGAAATGCTCAAGGCGCTCCAGAACGACAGGGACGGCGCGCCTGACGGCCGTCTGTAAGCTGCCTTGAACCTCGGCGCGACGTCACCCGATCTGGCATCGCCGCCGCCCGCCATTCCCAGTGCGGACGAGCTGGTTTCCCGCATCCGCCGGTATTTTCCGAAGGTGGACGCCGATTTCGTGCGTCGCGCCTACGATTTTGCCGAGGAAGCGCACCGGCCGCAGCGGCGCCAGTCGGGCGAACCCTATTTTGCCCATGTGGCTGCGGTCGCGATGATCCTCGCCGAGCTGCGCATGGATGTGGCCACGGTCTGCACCGGCCTGCTCCATGACACGGTCGAGGACACGCCGGCGACGCTGGAGGATATCACTCGCGAATTCGGCGAGGAGACCGCCAGCCTGGTGGACGGTGTGACCAAGCTGGGGCAGATGGAGCTGCGCTCCAAACGCACCAAACAGGCGGAAAACCTCCAGAAACTCGTCGTTGCGATTTCCGCCGATGTGCGCGTGCTGATCGTGAAGCTGTGCGACCGGCTTCACAATATGCGCACGCTGGGCGCGATTTCCCGGCAGGACAAGCGCGAGCGCATCGCCCGTGAGACGCTGGAAATCTACGCGCCCCTGGCGCGGCGGATCGGGATCAACCGGGTCTGCGTGGAGCTTGAGGACCTGGCGTTCGAGCACATCAATCCGGCCGCCCACGAGTCGATCACCAAACGCCTCAAGCTTCTGCGCGACCAGCACGCGCAGGAAGTCTCTGCCGTTTCCCAGGCCATCACCGACCGGCTGGAACAGGCCGGGATCGAGGCGCGCATCTTCGGGCGTGAGAAGCGGCCCTATTCGATCTGGCGCAAGCTGGAGCGCAAGGGGCTGACCTTCGAGGAAATCGCCGACATCTACGCCTTCCGCCTGATCGTGACGACGCCGGACGCGTGCTATCGCGCCCTCGGCGTCATCCACCAGGCCTGGCGCTGCATGCCGGAACGCTTCCGCGATTTCATCTCCCTGCCCAAACCGAACAATTACCGTTCGCTGCACACCACGGTGATCGGCCCGCACAATGTGCGCGTCGAGCTGCAGATCCGCACCGAGGAGATGGAGGCCGTCGCCGAGAGCGGCGTGGCGGCACACTGGCGCTACAAGAACTCCACCTATACCTACGACCCCGATGCGGCCCAGGCGGCCGGCGGCGATCCGCTGGAGCGGCTGCGTCCGTTTGTGGAAATCCTCAACCAGGGCGGCGATCCGGACGAGTTTCTCGAGCATGCCAAGCTCGAAATGTTTGCCGACCAGGTCTATTGCTTCACGCCCAAGGGCGACCTGATTTCGCTTCCGGCGGGTGCGACGCCGCTCGATTTCGCCTATGCGGTGCATACCGAGCTGGGCCACACCACGGTGGCGGCCAAGATCAACGGGCGCGAACGCCCGCTGCGCACACAATTGCGCAATGGCGACGTGGTGCAGATCGTCAAGGGCGGTGTGCGACAGCCGCCCCAGGGCTGGGAGAACCTGGCGGTCACCGGCCGTGCTCGCGCCGCCATCCGGCGTCTGATCCGCGAGAGCGAGCGGGAAGAATTCGAGCGTATCGGCAGGATCATGGCCGAGCACGCCTTCCGCCGTGAAGGCCGCCAGCTGGTCGAAGCCGATCTGCGCGACGCCCTCGCACGGCTCGACCTCAAGGACGCCGAGGATCTCTACGAAAACCTCGGACGCGGCCGGGTCTCTTCCGGCGATCTGCTTAATGCAGCCTTCCCGGGCCGGCTGGAAGAACGCGGCGACGTCACCGAGCGCGAGCTGATCGAGGACGACAAGGCGCGCCTCTTCGTGCGCGGCCGCGGCCTGACGCCCGGCGTGACCCTGCATTTTGCCGATTGCTGCTCGCCGCTGCCCGGCGACCGCATCGTGGGCCTCCTGGTGCCGGAAAAGGGCGTCGAGGTTCACACGATCGACTGCGAGACCCTGGCCGGGCACGAGGAAGACGACATGGACCGCTGGCTCGATCTGGCCTGGACGGCCGAGGCCGAGGACAATGCGGTGTCCATCGCGCGCATCGAGGCCGTGCTGCACAACGGGCAGGGCGTGCTGGCCGAGATCGCCAAAACCGTTTCGGAGAATCGCGGCAATATCGCCAGCGTGAAGACACGCCGTCGCTCGACGGACTTTTTCGACATGGAATTCGACGTCGAGGTGTTCGACGCGCGGCATCTGGCCAATATCCTGGCCGCGCTGCGCATGTGCCCCTCGGTCGTCTCGGCCAAGCGTAAGCGGGCCGAACACGAGGAGATCAACGAGTAGATGACACGTGACGAGGTTCTGGCCGAATTCCGCGCCGCCGGCGCCCTTCTGGAGGGCCATTTCATCCTGTCTTCGGGCCTGCGCAGCCCGGTCTTCCTGCAGAAGGCGAAAGTCTTTGCCGATCCGGCGCGCACGGAAAAACTCTGCAAGGCGCTCGCCGAGAAAGTGAAGGCCGAGCTGACCGATCAGCCCACCGTGATCGTCTCGCCGGCCGTCGGCGGCATCGTTCCGGGCTATGAGACGGCACGGCAGATGGGGCTCAACGCGCTCTATGTCGAGCGCGAGGGCGGGGAATTCACCCTGCGCCGTGGCTTTGAGCTGTCGAAGGACGACAAGGTGCTGGTGGTCGAGGATATCGTCACCACCGGACTCTCCTCGCGCGAATGCATCGAGGCGATCCAGGCGACGGGTGCCACCGTGCTGGCCGAGGCCTGCCTCGTGGACCGGTCCGGCGGCGAGGCCGATGTCGGCGTGCCGCTGATCGCGCTGACCGAATACAAGGTGCCGGCCTATCCGGCCGACCAGCTGCCGCCGGAGCTGGAAGCCATTCGGGCGGTCAAGCCGGGGAGCCGCGGACTGGCATGACGGTGCGTCTGGGCGTCAATATCGACCATGTGGCGACGATCCGGAATGCGCGCGGCGGAACGCATCCCGATCCCGTGCGCGCAGCGCGCCAGGCGGCTGAAAGCGGTGCCGACGGCATCACCGCCCATCTGCGCGAAGACCGCCGGCACATCACCGACGCCGATATCGACCGGCTGATGGCGGACATCGAACTGCCGCTGAACCTGGAAATGGCGGCGACCCAGGAAATGCTGGACATCGCCCTGCGCCACAAGCCGCATGCCTGCTGCATCGTGCCGGAAAAGCGCGAGGAACGGACCACCGAGGGCGGTCTCGACGTGGCCGCCGGACACAATCACATCGCGCCCTTCGTGCGTCAGCTGGGCGAGGCCGGCATCCGCGTCTCGCTCTTCATCGAGCCGGACCCGGTGCAGATCGCCGTGGCCGAGGCCATGGGGGCCGCCGTGGTCGAGCTGCACACCGGCGCCTATTGCGAAGCCGCCCTGGCCGGCGACACGGCGGAACAGCAACGCCTCCTGGAGCGGCTGAAAGAGGCATCTGCCGCGGCACACGCCCGTGGCCTGGAAGTCCATGCCGGCCACGGCCTGACCTATGACACGGTGAAACCGGTCGCCGCCATCCCCGAGATCGCCGAGCTCAATATCGGCCACTTCCTGATCGGCGAGGCCATTTTCCGTGGCCTGCGGGAGACGGTGGAGACAATGCGCACGCTGATCGCCGAGGCGCGGGCGGAGATGGCGGGATGATCATCGGCCTCGGCTCCGACCTGATGGATATCCGGCGTATCGAGAAGTCGCTGGACCGGTTCGGCGACCGTTTCGTGCAGCGCGTCTTCACCGAGATCGAACAGGCGAAATCGGAAGCCCGGCGCATGCGGGCGGCCAGCTATGCCAAGCGTTTCGCGGCCAAGGAGGCCGGCGCCAAGGCGCTGGGCACGGGCATCGCCCGCGGTGTCTCCTGGAAGGAGATCGGCGTGATCAATGTGCCCGGCGGCAAGCCGACCCTGGAATTCCAGGGCCGGGCGCTGGAGCGCCTGCGGATGCTGACCCCGGAGGGCATGGAGGCCCATGCCCATATCACCATCACCGACGATCATCCCTGGGCCCAGGCCTTCGTGGTGATCGAGGCGCGCCCGCTGGGCCATCATCTGGACGGGATGCTTCATGGCTGATGCGGTGACCGAACTGGAAGCGCGCATCGGCTACACCTTCAAGGACAAGAGCCTGATCGACCGCGCCCTGACCCATGCCAGCTATGGCGACGGCCGCAAGGGCGTGCGCTCCTATGAGCGGCTGGAATTCCTGGGCGACCGCGTACTGGGCCTGATGACGGCGGAAGCCCTGTTCCGGCTGTTCGACAATGCCAAGGAAGGCGCCCTGGCGCCGCGCCTCAACGCGCTGGTCAACAAGGTCGCCTGCGCCGAGGTGGCCCGCGAGGTTGCGCTGGGCGAGGCTCTGAAAATGGGCCGTTCGGAAGAACGTGGCGGCGGGCGCGACAAGACGTCCATTCTGGGCGATGCCTGCGAGGCGCTGATCGCGGCGCTCTATCTCGATGGCGGACGTCCTGCCGCCCAGGCCTTCTACGACCGTTTCTGGGGCCCGCGCATCGAGGCGCTGCGGGCCAAGCCGGAAAACCCCAAATCCGCCCTGCAGGAATGGGCGGCCCGTACCGGACGCGGCGTACCGCGCTATCAGCTCACCGAACGCTCCGGGCCGGATCACCGACCCATCTTTACCGTCGAAGTCACCGTGACGCCGCTCGATCCGGCGATCGGCGAGGGCGGGTCCAAACAGGCGGCCGAACGGGCCGCGGCCACGGCGCTTCTCCAACGCGAAGGACAGCATGTCTGACACCCCAACCCCGCGCTGCGGCTTCGTCGCCGTCATCGGATCTCCGAATGCCGGCAAGTCGACCCTGGTCAACGCCTTGGTCGGCGAGAAGGTCTCCATCGTCACCCACAAGGTCCAGACGACCCGTTTCGCCGTGCGCGGCGTCGCGCTGGAGGGGGCGAGCCAGATCGTGCTGGTTGACACGCCGGGCGTCTTCGCGCCCAAGCGTCGTCTGGACAAGTCGATGGTCGCCGCCGCCTGGTCCGGCGCCGAGGATGCCGACGCCATCGTCCATGTCGTCGATGCCGGCGCCCGGGCGCGGATGGAACATGGCGGTGCCAAGAGCGGCGACAAGCGCATGGTCGAGGACGACCAGCGCGTGATCGAGGGCCTGCAGCGATCAGGCCGCAAGGCGATCCTGGCGCTCAACAAGATCGACATGATCGATCGCGACCATCTTCTGGCCATGTCGCAGGCACTATTTGAAACCGGGGTTTATTCCGATGTCTTCATGATTTCCGCGAAGACGGGGTCTGGCGTCAAACAGCTCAAGGCCTTCCTTGCGGCGCTGATGCCGGAAGGCGTCTGGCATTATCCGGAGGACCAGGTCGCGGACCTGCCGTCGCGCCTTCTCGCAGCCGAGATCACCCGCGAGAAAGTCTATCTCCGCCTGCACGAGGAGCTGCCCTACGCCTCGATGGTCGAGACCGAGGTCTGGAAAAAGCTGCGCGACGGTTCGATCCGGGTGGAACAGTCGATCATCGTCGAGCGCGACACCCAGAAGCCGATCGTGCTGGGCAAGGGCGGCAGCGCCGTCAAGGCGATCGGCGAGGCGGCCCGCAAGGAGATGGAGGCCGTGCTGGGCTGCAAGGTCCACCTCTTTCTCAATGTGAAGGTCGATCCGAAATGGATGGCGCGCCGGTCGCACTACAAGGATGTCGGACTGGATTTTGACGTGTAGGTACCATCCTGCCCCTTGATGGGGCAGGGGGACCGCCGCGAAGCGGGGGTGGATGGGGTGGGGGCGAGGTATCGGCTAGCTATCCGCCATCGGGATTCACCCCTTCCGACCCGAGGCTTTGCCTCGGCCCACCTTCCCCATCAAGGGGAAGGATGTTTTTCCTGCGCTTTTCGAGACGACTTTTGAGACTCGCGGCATAACCACCCCATGGAATGGCGTGACAAGGGCATCGTGCTCACCGTGCGGCCGCATGGCGAGACGAGTGCCATCGTGGAAATCCTGACCGAGGCGCAGGGCCGGCATGCCGGCCTTGTGAAAGGTGCGCGCTCGCGGGCGATGCGCCCCATCCTGCAGCCGGGCAATACGGTCACGGTCACCTGGCGGGCGCGCCTGGCCGATCATCTGGGCATGTTCCAGATCGAGGCGGACCATCTCGGCGCCGGCGCCGTGATGGACGACCGGGTGGCGCTGGCCGGGCTCAATTCGGCGTGCGCCCTGGCCGTGATGGCGCTGCCGGAGCGCGAAGCGCATCCGGCCGTGCACGAGGGCTTCGAACTCCTGCTTGCAGCGTTCGAGAATGACGATATCTGGCCGGCGCTCTATGTGCGCTGGGAGGCGGGGTTGCTGTCCGATCTGGGCTATGGCCTCGATCTGAACAAATGCGCCGTGACCGGCGAGACCGAGGATCTGTCCCATGTCTCGCCGCGCACCGGCCGCGCCGTGTGCCGCGAGGAGGCCGCGCCCTATGAGGCCAAGCTGCTGGAACTGCCCGGTTTCATGCGCGGGTCCGGCGAGATTGCCGCGGGCGATATCGCCCGCGGGCTGGACCTGACCGGCTATTTCCTGGAACGCCGCGTGCTCTGGCCGGTCGACAGGCAATTGCCCGAAGCGCGGGCGCGGCTGATTGCCGAGCTGGAACGGATCGGGCGGCTCTAGATCCGGTCGAGTTTTCGGACGAGGTCACCGGCATCGGGCTCGTTCAGCTTGCCCAGCGCGTCGTCGAGCGCGGGGCCGTAGACCGTCCACATGCGGGTCCGCGTCCTGCGGCCGCCATCCGTCAGGACGACACGCTGACCGCGGCCGTCGTCGGGACAGCGGGTCTTGTCGACGAGGCCTGCTGCCGCCATCCGGGTCAGTAAGCGGGACAGATTATGCTGAGGCATCAGGAGGCGGGCTTCCAGCTCGACCGGGCGCAGGCAGCAATCGGGCGCCTTCTCCAGCTCCCAGAGCACATCATACCAGCTCAGCTGCGGAAGACCCGCGGCCTTCAACGCGCCCTCTATCGCGTCGGACAGTCGTTTCTGCGCCCTGTTGATGGCGATCCACGCCTGGTGGCGGGCCTTCGTTTCAGACATTTCTTATTCCATGCACTTGCATATAAAACATCGCTCCCCATTTTCCATGCATCTGCATGAAAGGGAAGCCTAATGCCTGCCGACGCACCGAAGCTCCGCCTGATCAGTCACCATCTCTGCCCCTACGCCCAGCGTGCCGCGATCGCTCTTGCCGAGAAGGGCGTGGCCTATACCCGGATCAATATCGATCTGGCCGACAAGCCGGACTGGTTCCTGGCCCTGTCGCCGCTGGGCAAAGTGCCGGTGCTCGAAGTGGACGGGCGGCCAATCTTCGAATCCGGCGTGATCCTGGAATATCTCGACGAGGTTTTTGCGCCGCGCCTGCATCCCGAAGATGCACTGGAACGCGCCCGGCACCGGTCCTGGATCGAGTTCGGATCGGCGCAGCTGGATCTGGTCGCCGGGCTCTACAACGCGCCGGACCGCGCGGCTTTCCAGGACAAGGCGGATGCGCTGCACCTGCGCTTTGCCCGTCTGGAAGGCGCGCTGGGCGAAGGGCCGTATTTCGCCGGCCGGGACTTCTCGCTGGTGGATGCGGTCTACGGACCGCTCTTTCGCTATTTCGACACGTTCGATGCCATTGGCGACTTCGGCATCCTGACGGGGCTGGACCGCCTGCAGGCCTGGCGCGCGGCGCTGGCGGAGCGGCCGTCCATCGCCGGCGCCGTGGCGGCCGACTATCCGGAACGGCTCAGGGCCTTTCTGCACCGGCGGGACAGTTATCTCACGACCCTGCTATCCGCGGCGTCCCAGCCGGCCTGAGCGGCCTTCCACAGCTAATCCTGCGCCCTGCACCTGCTGGTGCAGGGGGATCGGCTATACTGGGCTTTCGACGAATCAGAAGGCGTAAGGCATGGGCGATCATTTCGATCCCGACGGCGGGCACATAATCGAGGAACCGTTCGAGGAGGCGCTGTCGCGGCGCTATCTCGCCTACGCGCTTTCCACGATCACCCAGCGGGCCCTGCCGGATGCGCGCGACGGGCTGAAGCCGGTGCACCGGCGCCTGCTCTACGCCATGCGCGAGCTGAAGCTGAACCCGGACCAGGCGTTCAAGAAGTCGGCCCGCGTGGTCGGCGACGTGATCGGTAAATACCACCCGCACGGCGACCAGGCCGTCTATGACGCGCTGGTGCGTCTCGCCCAGGACTTCGCCTCGCGCTATCCGCTGGTCGAGGGGCAGGGCAATTTCGGCAATATCGACGGCGATGGCGCGGCCGCCATGCGTTACACCGAGGCGCGCCTGACCAAGGCCGCCGAGCTGCTGCTGCGCGATATCGAGCACGGCACGGTGGATTTCGAGGAGACCTATGACGGCTCGGAAAACGAGCCGCTGGTCCTGCCCGGCGCCTTCCCGAACCTGCTCGCCAACGGCTCGACGGGCATCGCCGTGGGCATGGCGACCTCCATCCCGCCGCACAATGTCGCCGAGATCTGCGCCGCGGCGCAGGCCCTGATCGCCAATCCGGACACCGAGACCGACGCGCTCCTGAAACATGTGAAGGGGCCGGACTTCCCGACAGGCGGCACGATCGTGGAAGGCCCCGCGGCGATCCGCGAGGCCTACGAGACCGGCCGCGGCGGGTTCCGCGTGCGGGCGAAATGGGAGAAGGAAGACCTCGGCCGCGGCATGTGGCGCGTCGTGGTGACCGAGATCCCCTACCTGGTGCAGAAGTCCAAACTGGTCGAGCGCATCGCCCATCTGATGGACGCCAAGAAGCTCCCCCTGCTGGACGATATCCTGGACGAGAGTGCCGAGGATATCCGCCTGGTGCTGGAGCCCAAGTCCAAGCTGGTCGATCCGGACATGCTGATGGAGTCGGTGTTCAAACTCACCGATCTGGAAACGCGCATCTCGCTCAACATGAATGTGCTCGATCCGACGGGCACGCCGCGGGTGATCGGGCTGCGCGAAGCGCTGCAGATCTGGCTGGAGCACCGCCGCGAAGTCGCCGTGCGCCGGGCCGAGACACGCCTGGCCAAGGTGGAGGACCGGCTGGAAGTGCTGGCCGGCTATCTCATCGTCTATGCCGATCTGGACGAGGTGATCCGCATCATCCGTTTCGAGGACGAGCCCAAGGCCAAGCTGATCGAGACATTCGAACTGACCGAACGCCAGGCCGAGGCGATCCTCAACATGCGCCTGCGCGCCCTGCGCAAGCTGGAAGAGCTGGAAATCCGCAAGGAAGACAAGGCACTCCGGGCAGAACGCAAGGAGCTCAAGGAACTTATCGGCTCGGCGGAGAAGCAGTGGCAGAAGGTGGGCGACGAGATCGCCGAGGTCGCCGACTACTACGCGCAATCCACGCCGCTGGGCCGGCGGCGCACCGATTTCGGCGAAGCGCCGGACATTGCCGGCGATGCGCCGATCGAGGCCTTCGTGGTGCGCGAGCCGATCACGGCCGTGCTCTCCGAGCGGGGCTGGGTGCGGGCGCTGAAGGGGCATATCAACGACGTCACCGAGCTGAAATTCAAGGAGGGCGACCGCTCCGCCTTCGCCGTGAAGTGCGAGACGACGGACAAGCTGCTCATGTTCGCAACCGACGGGCGGTTCTATACGCTGGAAGCCTCCAAGCTTCCCGGCGGGCGCGGCCATGGCGAGCCCGTGCGTCTGCATGTCGATCTGCCCGAGGATGCCGCCCCGATCGGCCTGTTCAAATACGATCCGGAGCGCACGCTGCTGGTGGCCTCGACGGGCAATACCGGTTTCCGCATCCAGGAAAAGGACTGTGTCGCCATGAAGAAGGGCGGCAAGCAGATCCTCAACGTCATGGAAGGCGATGAGGCGCTGCTGTGCATCCCGGCCATGGGCGACATGTGCGCCCTGATCGGCGAGAACAAGAAACTGCTCGTCTTCCCGCTCGAGGAAATCCCGGTGATGAGCCGCGGCAAGGGCGTGCGCCTGATGGGCGGCAAGGGCGCCAAACTGGCCGATGCCACGACCTTCGCGGCAGAGGAGGGGCTGACCTGGCTCGACGGGGCCGGCCGGCGCTTCAACCTGGAAGACTGGGAGCTGTGGACCGCCAAGCGG
The DNA here is from genome assembly GCA_034659015.1 of Pseudomonadota bacterium. GTDB lineage: Bacteria > Pseudomonadota > Alphaproteobacteria > Caulobacterales > Maricaulaceae > Maricaulis. The sequence goes on from JAYEGL010000002.1 coordinate 547,737, forward strand.
GCCCAGGCCGGCCGGATGGCGCCGCGCGGCTTCCCGCGTTCGCTCCGCTTTGCTCCGCGCGGCTCGGAATTCCTCGCTTCACAGGCGAAGGCGGAATAGGTAAGTCTCGTAAAACACACATCGTCCTTCTCACGGGAGACACGTCATGGACGCCGGTATCATTCTTCTGATCCTTGTGATCGCGATCGGGATCTTCCTGGTCATGGTCTACAACCGGCTCGTCGCGCTTCGGCAGACGTGCAACCAGGCCTGGGGCGATATCGACGTCCAGCTGAAACAGCGCCACGACCTCGTCCCCAATCTCGTGGAGACGGTGAAGGGCTACGCCTCCCACGAGAAGGAGACGCTGGAAAACGTCACCAAGGCGCGCCAGCAGGCGATCGATGCGGATTCGCTGAAGGGCCTGGCCGAGGCGGAGAACATGCTCTCCGGCGCCCTGCGCCAGCTTTTCGCCCTGTCGGAAAGCTATCCGGACCTCAAGGCGAACCAGAACTTCCTGTCGCTGCAGACCGAGCTGGCCGATCTGGAAAACAAGATCGCGGCGGCCCGCCGCTTCTTCAACAATACGGTCAACGAGTACAACACGGCGACCGAGCAATTCCCCGCGGTGGTGATCGCCAACTCGATGGGCTTCCAGCAGCGCGAATACTTCGAAGTCGGCGAAACCGAACGGGCCGCCCCGAAGGTGCAGTTCTAGGGCGATGCTTGTCCGGGTTCTGGCCATTCCGTCCTCGCCCTTGATGGGCGAGGGGGACCGCTGCGCAGCAGCGGTGGAGTGGGTGGGAGCGAGGTCTCGGCCGGTTTGTTCACACCGGGATTCACCCCTTCCACCCGGCTTCGCCGGGCACCTTCCCCATCAAGGGGAAGGATAAGCTGGGGCGTGCGCCATGTTCCTGACCGCCACCGGGCTTCGCTCCCATATCTGGAACAATAACCTGAAATCCGTCCTGCTGCTGGCCGGGTTTCCCGTTCTTCTGGTCCTGCTCGGTCTGGCGGTCACCTGGCTGACGTTCGGCCTGGCGGACCCTTATGCCGGCGGCTACGCCGCCAAGGGGGCCGCAGCGGACCCGGTGTCGGCCGAACTGGCCCGTCTTCCCGCGATTGCCGCCTGGTCGCTGGGCCTTGCGGCGGTCTGGTTCGTGATCGCCTGGATCTTCCACCAGTCGATGATCAATGCCGCCACCGGCGCGCGGCCGATCACCCGCAAACAGGAGACGCGGGTGTGGAACCTTCTGGAGAACCTCTGCATCTCGCGTGGCATAACCATGCCGAAACTGGCGGTGATCGAGACCGGGGCTCTCAATGCCTACGCCTCCGGCCTGCGCGAGGGGCAGTACACGGTCACCGTGACGCGCGGCCTGATCGAGACCCTCGACGATGCCGAGCTGGAGGCCGTGCTCGCCCACGAGCTCTCCCACATCCGGCACAATGATGTCCGCCTCCTGGTGATCGCCATCATCTTCGTCGGGATCATCTCGTTCGTGGCCGAAATGGTGTTCCGGCGGATCTTCTGGTTCGGACTGCGGGCCGGCGGCGACCGGCGCTCGGGCGGCCGGTCCGGCGGGCTGGTGATCGTCGCCGGCCTGGCGATCATGGCGATCGCCTATCTGCTGGCGATCGCGATCCGTTTTTCCCTGTCGCGCCGGCGCGAATACATGGCCGATGCCGGGGCCGTCGAACTGACGCACAATCCCGACGCCATGATCGCGGCCTTGCGCAAGATTTCCGGGCATTCCGTGATCGAAAAGGCGCCCGACGAAGTGCGCGAGATGTTCATCGAGAACCCGAAATCGGGTTTCATCGGCCTGTTCGCGACCCACCCGCCGATCCCGAAGCGCATCGAGATGCTGGTGAAATATGCCGGCGGAACGCCGTCGCTCGGCCGGTCGAGCGTGCCAGAGGTCTAGAATTTTCAAGCCGTTATGATGCCACGGCGTTTCCGCCTGGCGGTATGAGGATGTGCGGGATGCCGGCGTCTTGCCTCACAGGCCTTCCGATTTCACGCTCATATTTCTCCCGGCCGAAGCCCGGCCTTGAGCCGGGCGCAGAGCCGGGACCGACCGCGGGGCATTTCCAGCGATGAGTCTCCCGTTGGTCCCGGATAGCGCTGCCGCGCTTCCGGGAAAATGGGTGGAGAAAAACGATATCTATCGCCCTTTCAACCGTCATCCTGACGAAAGTCAGGATCTATCGCGCGAGGCGCAATCGCGGCAGGACGGGAAACACCCGGTTTCATGAGCCGGGCCCTGACTGAAGCCTGCGCCCGCGAAAACGGGTGTCAGGGTGACGGTGGTTGGTGCTGCCCCTGTCCGCCTAAGCGTCCTTAGCTGGCGTGTCGTCACCCGCTTCCGTTCCCTCCGCCTCCAGCAGTCCCGAATAGGTCTCCCGGAAGATGAACCAGACCGAGGTGAAGAGGGCGGCGATGACCGGGCCGATGATGATGCCCACGGCGCCGAACAGGGTGAGCCCGCCCAGGGTGGAGATCAGCACCATCAGGTCGGACATGCGCGCATCCTTGCCGACCAGGGCCGGGCGCAGGAGATTGTCCGAGGTCGACACCACGATGGCGCCCCAGACGGCCAGGGCTATGCCGGGCACGACCTGGCCGGACGCGGTCAGCCAGATGGCGGCGGGCACCCAGACCAGCGGCGGACCGATCATCGGGATGATGGAGAGCAGGGCCGTCACCGCACCCCAGAAAATCGCGCCGGGAACGCCGGCGACGTAGAGGCCGGCGCCGGTCAGAACGCCCTGGACGAGGGCGATCACGAAAGTGCCCTTCACCGTGGCGCGGATGGTGGAGATGGCGCGTTCGGCCAGCAGGTCGCGGTCTTCCTTGGTCATCGGCAGGAGGCTTAGGGCCTGGCGGGCGCTCTCGCGGCCGGTCATCAGGAAATAGTAGAGCGCATAGACCAGGATGAAGAAGTTCAGTGTGGCGACCAGAAAGCCGCCCGTACCGGCGCGCAGGCTGGAGACCAGAAGGCGGCCGACCGTGCCGGCGAGATTGCCCAGCTGGGTCGTGATCGTGGCCTGGTACTGGATGATGGTCTCGCGGAAAGGCATCCAGTCCGGCAGCCCGTAAAGCCCGTCATCGCGGATCTGCGAGACCTGGTTCTGGACCCAGGGGGTGACCCTCTGCGTGATGTCGATCGCCTGTTCGGCGACGACGCCAAGCAAAATGGTCGCGGGAATGACGAAGGCCAGGACCGATCCGGTCACCAGCAGGATCGCGGCCAGCCGTGGCCTTTCACCGAGATGGCGCGCCAGCCAGCGGTGCGGCACGGACAGGAAAAGCGCGATTACCCCGGCCAGGAAGAGCGTGGCGAGATAGTCGCGGATCATCCAGGCAAAGACGGTGGTGATGCCCAGCGCCAGGACCGCGATGAAGACCCGTTCCAGCTCGATCTTGTTGAGCGACGTCATCGACCGGATGTCCTTTGTTTTCAGCCACCCCCTTGATGGGGGAGGTGGGCCGGGGCGCAGCCCCGGCTCGGAGGGGGTGGGGGCGAGGTCACCGTGAATTTTCCTCTACCGGGATTCGCCCCTTCCGCCCGGCTTCGCCGGACACCTTCCCCGTCAAGGGGAAGGACGAAGAGGCGCGATCTAGCCATAAAGCCATGACGGCAGCCCGGTGGCCAGCCAGGGCAGGGTGGCCACGGCGAGGATGGCCAGAAGCTGGATGATCACGAAGGGAATGGCACCGCGATAGATATCGGTCGTCTTCACGGCGTCCGGCGCCACACCGCGCAGGTAGAACAGCGCGAAGCCGAAGGGCGGGGTGAGGAAGCTGGTCTGCAGGTTCATCGCCATCAGCACACCCAGCCAGACCGGGTCGACCCCCATCATCAGAAGGATCGGCGCGACGATCGGCACCACCACGAAAGTGATCTCGATGAAGTCGAGGAAGAAGCCGAGCACGAACATCACCAGCATGACCACGGCCAGCGCGCCGAACACGCCGCCGGGCACGGCTTCCAGTGCCGCCTGGACCGTTTCGTCGCCGCCCAGCTCGCGGAAGATGAGCGAGAAGAGCGAGGCCCCGATCAGGATGACGAAGACCATGGCGGAAATCGTCGCGGTCGAACTCATCACCTCGTCGAGCACGCCATTGCGCTTGAGCCGCCACAGGCTGAGGCCGGCGCCGAGCAGTGTCAGAGCCGACAGCACGGCCGCCGCAACCGCGCCGGGCAGGCCCAGATCGGTGACATAGAGGCGCTCGCCGGTGACGATGTTGGGCACGACGACGAGCGCGATCAGGCCGATCAGGGCGATCAGGCCGAGATAGGCGATCCACTGACCGGTCCTGGGGTTGGCGTCCGACCCGGCATTGCGGGCCCCGGCAATGAAGCTGGCGCCCACGGCGCCGACACCGGCGGCTTCGGTCGGGGTCGCCAGGCCGGTCAGGATCGAGCCCAGCACCGCCACGATCAGCGCCAGCGGCGGCACCAGGGCGTGCAGGATCGCGCTCCAGCTGGCATGGGCCTCCGAGGCCGGCGCGGCGGGTGCGCTGTCCGGTTTCCAGATCGCCACGACGATCTGGTAGGCGATGTAGAGACCGACCAGCAGGAGGCCGGGGATCAGCGCGCCGGCAAAGAGATCGCCGACCGAGACGATATCCGGCGAGAAAATCCCCTGGGCGCGCTGGGCTTCCTGGTAGGCGTTGGAGATCTGGTCGCCCAGCAGCACGAGCACGATGGAGGGCGGGATGATCTGGCCGAGCGTGCCCGAGGCCGCGATCGAGCCGGCCGCGAGCGCCGGATCGTAACCGCGCTTGAGCATGGTGGGCAGGGACAGGAGGCCCATCGTCACCACGGTCGCGCCGACAATGCCGGTCGAGGCGGCCAGCAGCGCGCCGACGACGACGACGGAGATCCCCAGCCCGCCGCGCAGCGTGCCGAAGAGCGCCCCCATCGCCTCGAGCAATTCCTCGGCGATACGGGATTTTTCCAGCATCACGCCCATGAAGACGAAGAGCGGCACGGCGACCAGGATGGAGCGGTCCATCTCCATCAGATTGCCGTAGATGCGCTGCGGGAAGGCGCGGAAATGGATCGGGTCGAACAGGTTCAGCGCGATGCCGATGAAGGCGAAGGCGAGGGCCACGCCGGCCAGGGTGAAAGCCACCGGATAGCCGCGCAGCAGGGCCGCGAAGGCGGCCACGAACATCAGGAAGGGCAGGATCTCGATCAGCATGGCCATCGCGTCACACCTCCCCCTGGAAGGTGTCGGGAAGGTCGGGCGCCTTCTGACCGCCGATCGTCATGGCGGCCCGGGCGGCCATGGAGAAGCCCTGCAGGATCATCAGTACAGCAAAGACGGGAATGGCCGTCTTCAGCAGGAAGACGAAGGCGAGACCGTCGCTCTCGCGCGAGCGCTCCAGAATCCGCCAGGTCGAATTCATATAGCCCGTCGAGGACCACAGGATGAGGAAGCTCATGGGCATCAGGGCGAGATAGGTGCCGATGAGGTCGGTCCAGGCCTTACCCCGCTCGCTCAGCCTGGCGTAGAGCACGTCGACGCGGACATGGCCGCCATTGAGCAGCGCCGAGGCCGAGGCGAGCAGGAAGAGCAGGGCGTGCATGTAGATCACGCTCTCCTGCAGCTTGGTCGAGGCATAGCCGAAGACATAGCGCTGGATCACGATGACGGCGGTCGCCACGACCAGGCCCAGGGCGAACCAGCGCGCTGCGCCGCCCACCGTGGTGGTGATCGTGTCGAGAATGGCGATCGCCCGGCGCTCGAAATTCCAGGCGCCCTCGGGCACGGACAGGAAGCGCCCCATCAGCGCGGTCAGCAAGGGCAGCAGCAGGACGGGCGAGACGAAGAGCCCGATCCGCAACAGCCAGCCGCCCGCCGTCTGCGCCCATCCCGCGAGATGCGCATTCGCCCAGCCGGCCACACCGCCTCCGGTGAGCGCGTCGAGCACGGTCAGGGCGATGGCGAAGGCCATCGCGGCCAGGATCAGCCGGTCGCCGGGACGCATCGCGATCAGCCGCCGAGCACGCGTTCGCGCTGAACCATGTAGGGCATTTCGGAGACCCGGCCCCACTGGCGCATCTTGTTGCGGGCGTCCAGATAGCTTTCGTAGACGCGGCGGGTCATGGCATCGGCATTGCCCGTATCGGCCACGACCTGTTCGGAAATCTCGCCGATCCGCGTCCAGATGTCGTCCGAGAAGCTGCGCAGCTCCACGCCGTGCTCATTGGCGAGCACGTCGAGCGCGACGGCGTTCTGCTGCTGGAACTCGGCCAGCGATAGATTGTTGGCCGTCAGGCAGGCGGACTGGATGATCGCCTTGTGATCGTCGGCCAGCTCGTCCCAGACCGTGCGGTTGATGCCGACACCGAGACAGGAGCCCGGCTCGTGGAAGCCCGGCCCGTAGTAGAAGGGCGCCTCGCGGTAGAAGCCGAAGGCGAGGTCGTTCCAGGGACCGACCCATTCGGTGGCGTCGATCGTGCCGTTCTGCAGCGCCGGGTAGATCTCGCCGCCCGACAGGGTGACGGCGGCGCCGCCCAGCTCGCGCAGCACGTTGCCGCCGAGACCCGGAATGCGCATGCGCAGACCGCGGAAGTCTTCCAGCGTGTTGATCTCGCGCTTGAACCAGCCGCCCATCTGGTGGCCGGAATTGCCCGCCTGGAAGGGTTTAATGTTGAACTGGCCGGCCAGTTCGTCCCACAGCGCCTGGCCGCCGCCATACTCCACCCAGCCCATGATCTCGTAGGCGGTCATGCCCATCGGCACGGCGGTGAAGAAGTTGAACGCCGGCGACTTGCCCTGCCAGTAGTATTCCGCGCCGTGATACATGTCCGCCGTGCCTTCGGAGACGGCGTCGAAGGCCTCGAAGGCGCTGACGATCTCGCCGGCCGCATAGACGCGCACGTCCAGCGAACCGCCCGACATGCGGTTGATATAGTCGGCGGCATTGTTGGCCGCGGTGCCCAGGCCGGGGAAGTTGGCCGGCCAGGTCGTCACCATGCGCAGGCGTTTCACGCCGCGATTGACGGCCGGGGCCGCTGGCGCGGCGCCGTCTTGCTGTCCGGTATCCCCGCAGGCGGTCGCCACCGTCGCAGCGGCAACGGCACCGCCGCTGATGAATGTGCGTCGATCCATGTCTTTCCCCCTTGAAGGATCGTTCAACCGTCCGGCCGGACGGTCTCAGTCCTCGTCTTCCGCCCCATCGTTAGCGAGTTCGGCGTAGGCCTGCCAGCCCGACGGCGTGAGAACTTGCAGCGGCTGGTAGGCAGCCTTGTAGCTCATCTTCCGGCTGCCGCGCACCCAGTATCCCAGATAGACGAAGGGCAGGCCGGCGGCGTCCGCACGCCGGATGGCGTCGAGGATCATGAAAGCGCCCAGGCTGCGCCGTTCTTCGTCCGGATCGAAGAAGCTGTAGATCAGCGAAATACCGTCCTTGAGCACGTCGGTCAGGGCGGCCGCGACCAGCGCGCCGTCGGCATCGCGGTATTCGGCGACATGGGTACGCTGGGCGCCTTCCTCGACCATCATGACGTATTCGCCGAAGGACATGCCGGCCATGTCGCCGTCGCCGTGCCGGCTGTCGAGATAGCGCGTGAGCAGCTCGTACTGCTCCATCGTGGCGGTCTGGGCCTCGGTGGAGACGGCGAGGTCGTCATTGCGGTTGAGGTTTTTCCGCCAGCGCCGCTTCCAGTCGAAATGCGTGGCGTCCACCCGGACCGATTTGCAGGCGTCGCAGGCCTCGCAGGCCGGCCGGTAGAGCACGCCCTGGCTGCGCCGGAATCCGGCATGGGTGAGCGCGTCGTTGAGAGCGGGACCTTCGCCGACCTCGACCCGGGTAAAGACCTTCCGCTCCCAGCGGCCCGGCAGGTAGGGGCAGGGCGCTGCCGCGGTCAGGAAAAACGGAATTTGCCGTGTCGCGAATGGATGGGTCACGTGGAACTCTTCGACTCAGCGGGTCCGGGCAGCCATGCTAACTCACACGACGCCAAAGGCGTAGAGCAGAGATATGTAAAGCGTGAAGGCGAACCAGGACAACACCACCATCGGCGCGCCGGCGCGCAGATAGTCGGCGAAACGGTAGTGCCCCGGGCCCATGACCAGCAGGTTGGTCTGATAGCCGATCGGTGTGGCGAAGCAGGTATTCGCGGCAAACAGCACGGTCAGGGCGAACAGGGACGGGTCGGCGCCGATCTGGTTGGCGGCCCCGATCGCGATCGGGGTGAACAGGATCGCCGTCGCGCTGTTGGACAGAAGATTGGTCAAAAGCGCGATCAGGATGAACATGGCCGACATCAGCACGACCGGGCCGTAGGGCGCGAACAGCGTCACCACACCGGTGGCGAGAAGGTCGGCGCCGCCGGTGATCTGCAGCGCCGTGCCCAGGGCGATCGCCGAGCCGATCAGCAGGTAGACGCGCATGTCGACGGCCCGCGCCGCCTGGCGCGTATTGAGGCAGCCGGCGGCGATCATCGCCACGGCGCCGAGGAAGGAGGCCAGCGCGATCGGCATGAGCGAGGTCGCCGAGGCCAGGACGACGCCGCCGAAAATGGCGCGGGCGGCATTGGCGCGGCGCGGATCGGCCAGCGCCGTGGTCGCCCATTCCATCAGCAGCAGGTCGCGGTCGGAGCGCAATTGGCGCATGTGGCCGGAGGACCCGAACAGGAGCAGCGTGTCGCCGGCCTCAAGGCGGATCTCGCCCATGCGCGAGCGGATCATGCGGCTGCGCCGCTGGATGCCCATCACGATACAGCCCGTGGCGTGACGGAAGCCGATCTGCTGGATGGTGCGTCCGATCAGGCGCGAGCCGGGGGCGACCACCGCTTCGGTTATCATCAGGCTGTCGCCCGGTGTCGGGTTTTCGCCCGGTCCGGAGGCTTCCAGCATGCCGCGCATGAAGTCGGCGCGCTTGGAGAGAAGATTGGACAGGGTCTGCCGGGTCGCCGCGACGATGACGAGATCGCCCGGCTTCAGCTCGATCTGGTCGAAGGGCGGCAACAGTGCGTGCTCGCCGCGCTGGATCATCCGCACCGTCATGTCGGGCAGGTCGGCAAACATGCCCGCGACCGGGCGCTTGCCGGCGAGCGGGTGGTCGGCGGTCACGTCGATCTGGGCGATGTATTGCCGGCCTTCGCCACCGCCGGCGATCTCGCTCTCCATGGAGGCATGGTTGGGCAGGAAGCGCGGCAGGACGAAGACGATGTAGGCCAGGCCGAAAACACTCATGAAAAGCCCGGGCACGGTCGGCGTGAAGAAGTCGAGGCTGACGCCGGAAATACTTCGCAATTGTTCGGCCACCAGCAGGTTGGTCGACGAGCCGATCAGTGTGGTCATGCCAGCCAGAATGCAGACATAGCTCAGCGGTATCATGAGCTTGGAGGGGCTTTTTTCCATCCGCTTTGCGATCGCCGCGAGGATCGGCACGAACATCACCACGACAGGCGTGTTGTTGATGAAGGCGCTGATCACGAACACGAAGGCGAACATGGCGACCAGCGTGCCGCGCGGGCGCTGGTCGTAGGAGGAGAGCAGGAACTGGGTCGGCCCCTCCATCGCGCCGGTCTGGAATATGCCCTGTCCGACGATGAGCAGGCAGAGGATCGTGAACAGGGCCGGGTTCGCAAAGCCGGCCAGCAATGATGCGATTGTCGGCTCGCCGCTCTCCAGCGGGAAGAGATGGAAGAACAGCATTAGGGCTGCCACGATCGAGGCCGAAACGATCTCGATCGGGAAACGGTCCCAGACGAAGAAGACAATCGCGACGAGGAGACCGCCGAGAATTGCCCACATCTGCCAGACGTCGAAAGACGCGGTTTCTATCATCGTGATTTCAGGAAGCTCTTGGATCCGACATGTCCGATCCGAGACGCTATCACGCGCTGCGCGGGCTTGCGAAGCCCCTGCATGACACCGGTGGCATCGGGACGCACACGGCCGGGCCGGCCGGGATGTGCGGAATCAGAGCTCGTGCCCCTGGGGCAGGACCGGCGCTTCGCGCAGCAGCACGATGGAGATCCGGCGATTGCCCGGCATGTACGGATCGTCCGGATAGAGCGGTTCCGAGCCCGCCTTGCCGCGCACCTCGTAGACCCGGTCGTTGGAGATGCCCGCATTCTGGAGCACCCGCCGCGCCGCATTGGCCCGGTCGGAGGACAGCTCCCAATTCGTGTAGGGCCCGCCGGCGGAGGGGGCGCTGTCCGTGTGGCCGGCGATGGACAGCCGGTTGGGCAGGCGTTCCGCGATACGCGCCACGGCGCGCAGCAGGGTGACGGCCCGGTCGGTCGGCTGGGTATCGCCCGGCTCGAACATCGGGCGGCCTTCCTGGTCGATCAGCTGGATGCGCAGACCTTCCGGCGTCTCGTCGACGATGACGTGATTGGACAGTTCGGCCAGTTCCGGCATGTCCTGCATGGCCTGGCGCAGCGACTCGGCGGCCGAGTGGAGCTGGGCGCTGTCGCGGCGCTGCTGGGCTTCGGCCAGCGCGGAGGCGGAGACGGCGCTCTGTGTGGATTGTTCCTGCTCGTCCTGGGATTCCGGCGAGCCTTCCGGCGTCTGCTGGCGGTCGCGGTCGTTGAGCTGGGGTGCGGAGGGCGCCAGGCGCTGGCGCATCGAGCTGTCGCCCGAGCCCTGCACGCCGTCATCGCCCGGCGAGGTGCCGGCCAGCGGGGCGCCGGAGCCGGAATTGGCCGGAGAAACACTGGCGGGCGCGAAGTAGTCGGCAATGCCCTGCTTCTGATCCGGTGTCGTGGTATTGATCAGCCACATCAGCAGGAAGAAGGCCATCATCGCGGTGACGAAGTCGGCATAGGCCACTTTCCAGGCCCCGCCGTGGTGACCGCCCCCGCCGCCCTTGACGACTTTCTTGATAACAATCGGCCGATCGTTCGACGCCATGTCCACCCGCCTTGTTTCCTTATCCATCCCTCCTGTAGAGGGTTAGCGTTAAGGCCAGGTTTCGAAATCCAAACTTGCGAGGACTTCCTTTGATCGACAGCCGCGCATTCAGAGACGCGCTCGGGCGTTATCCGACAGGCGTGACCATCGTGTCGGCCTATGATGGCGGCCGTGCGGTCGGCATGACGGTGAATTCCTTCGCCTCGGTTTCGCTGGAGCCGCCGCTCGTCCTCTGGTCGATCGAGACCGCGACCGAGCGCTACGACCTGTTCCGGCACGCAAAGACCTATGCGATCAACGTGTTGGCCGCCGACCAGGCCGGCCTGGCGCATGCCTGTGCGCTCGAGCCGGACCTGCGCAATTGCCATGCCGCATGGACCGGCGAGGCCGCGCCGCTGATCGACGGCGCCGTGGCGCACTTCGTGTGCCGCCAGAGCGCGGTCCATCCCGGCGGCGACCACGAGATCATTGTCGGCGAGGTGATCGAGATGGACACGCCGCGCGATGTGCCGGCCCTGGTCTTTTATACCTCCACCTATTGCGAGCCGGGCTGAAGACGCAGCACCTCCATGCCTTCGGGCACGTTGCGCATGTCCCAGCCGGTGGGGATCTCGACATACGCCCCGCGCCCCCAGAGCGGCGCCAGATCGTCGTAATGGCGCGACACGACATTGCCGGACTGGCCGGTGGTGATCATGAAACGCGAGGCGTCCGGATCGGCCATGTCGTAGAGCGCCCGGTAGGAGGCGCCGTGATACACGTCATAGCCCGGCGTGCGGAAGGAATGGTGCGCCACATTCACGGTCGAGCCGTCGCCCGGGATAGGCGTCTCGATGGTGAACCAGTCCGACAGGACGGGGAAGTCGGAGAAGGGCGTATGCGCGTGGCGGGCATAATGCACATCGCCCCAGCGCCAGGCCTCGATATCCGCGCCGTGGCGTGAGACGGCTTCGTCTATGGCCGTATCCAGGGCCGGGCCGAGCAGTCCGGCGCAGTCCTCAACCGGTTCGGTCGTGACGTCGTCGCACCAGTCGCCCAGATCGCCGGTCAGTACATCGGTCATGAAGAGGCGGCGGTCGGCATACCAGGCGTCGAAGTCCTCGCCCAGCTCGTCGGCATAGACGGCGCGGCCCAGTTCGCGCATCCAGGCGGAATAGACCAGCGGTTCGGGACGGTCGACGGCCATGTCGGCATCCCAGTCCTCCAGAAGCGCCAGCGCGCGCCGGCCGGCCTCGCTCTGCGGCTCGGCGGAGAGCAGGACCGGCAGAACGCTGCGCGCCATGAAGGAAACCGTGTCCAGCTGCAGCGCGGCCATGCTGTCCAGGTCGTGCCGTTCGGTGGACTGGATGCCCTCATAGATCCGGCTGATGCGGCTTACCCCGTACCAGTCGCCCGTGAGATAGTGCGGATAGCCGTCCGGCACGATCTTGTTGTTCGCCGTGGCGATGAAGCCGCGATCGGGATTGCGCGTGTGCGGCAGGTCCTCGAAGGGAATGGTCGAGACCCAGTTGCCCTGTTCGTCGCGGACCGGGATGCGGCCGGGGGCGTAAAAGCCGATATCGCCGCTGCGCGAGGCGAAGACCATGTTCTGCTGGGGCGCGACATAGCTGCGCAGGGAGTCCACGAAATCCTGCCAGTCCTCGCCGCCCAGGATGTTCATGCCGACGCCGGTGGTCGCATCGTCGGGCTCGTCGAGCATCCATTGCAGGGCCAGGAAATCGGCGCCGTCCGGCACAGGATAGTCCGGGAAATGTTCCGGATCGAGCACCGGCCCGGTCGCGGTTTCCCGGCGGGTGAGGGTGATGTCCGCGCCGAAACGCACGGCGATGGTCTCTTCGCGCGAACCGGTCACATCGGCTTCGGTGACGGCGTGCAGATCGCCGACATCGGGACCGGTATTGGTGAAGCCCCAGGCGATATCGTCATTGCGGCCCAGCGTGACGAAGGGCGTGCCGGGCAGGGTCGCGCCGACCGCGGAGCCGTCCGGTGACGTGATGCGCGCCAGATACCAGATGGACGGCGCGCGCAGGCCCAGATGGGGGTCGTTGGCCAGGATGGGCAGGCCGGATACGGTGCGTTCGCCGGAGAGCACCCAGTTGTTCGACCCGTCGCGGCCATTGTCCTCGGGTCCCTGGGCCGGGGCCTCGCCGGCCGGCGTTTCGGGCTCTGCAGGCGTATCGAGGCCGAGATCCTCCATGCTCAGCGAGCGCGGCGCGTCGTCGGGATAGCGGCCGATGAATTCGGCGGCGCGCTCCGCGCCCAGGCGCGCCACGAGCGCATCGCGGCGCGGTTCCTGGAAGGCATTGCCGAACAGGTCCAGCGCGATCGCCTTGTAGACCACGACCGTATCCGCTGGCGTCCAGCGCTCCGGCTCGATCATCAGGATCTGGAATTCCGGCGGCGGCACGAAGCCGGGCCCCTCGATCACCGCGTTCACGCCGTCGGCATAGGCCTCCAGCGAGGCGGTCACGTCGGCGGGCAGGTTGGCGGCGGCCGTCTCGGCGGCCGGGCCGAGACCCATCGTGCGGAAGAAGATGTCCGATTCGACGCCGGGCTGGCCGAGAATTTCCGCCACTCGGCCGCGCAGCGCCCGGCGCGTGATCTCCATCTGCCAGAGCCGGTCCTGGGCGTGGGCCACGCCCATGGCGAAGAAGGCGTCGTGCGTGCTGCCGGCGAAGATATGGGGCACGCCCCATTCGTCGCGGGCGATATGAGCGTCGCTCTCGAGCCCGGCCACCTCCAGGCTGCCGCTGGTCTGCGGCAGAGAGGCGTAGAGCCGGTTGCCCAGTACCAGCGCGGCGACCAGTAGCAGCGCGGCCAGGATTCCGGCGGCGATGCCCGCATAACGAAGAAGACGTGCGATCATGATGACTTGCTCCCCAATTGCCGGAAGACTAGCAAGGGGTGGTCGCAAAGGGGAGAGCCACATGTCGCGCTGTACGTTTCTCGGCCTGGGAGTCATGGGCTATCCGATGGCCGGTCATCTGGCCGGCGCCGGTCATGATGTCGTCGTGTGGAACCGCACGGCCGCCAAGATGGAGGAGTGGGCCGCCGAACATCCCGGCGTCTCGGCTCCGACGGTGGAAGAGGCCGTGGCGAAGGCCGATTTCGTCTTTGCCTGCCTGGGAGACGATCCCGATGTGCGCGTGGTCGCCGAGAAAGCCATTCCGGCGATGAAGCCCGGCGCGGTCTTCGTCGATCACACCACGGCCTCCGCCGAACTCGCCCGCGAGCTCGACCGGGATGCGCGCGATGCCGGGATCGGCTTTCTCGACGCCCCGGTCTCCGGCGGCCAGGCCGGCGCGGAAAACGGCGCTCTGACGATCATGTGCGGCGGCGAAGCCGACACGTTCGCGCGCGCTGAACCGGTCATGGATGCCTATGCCAAGGCGATATCGCTGATCGGTCCGGCCGGGGCCGGGCAGCTGTGCAAGATGGTCAACCAGATCTGTATTGCCGGCATCGTCCAGGGCCTGTCCGAAGGCCTGCATTTCGCCAAACGCTCCGGGCTGGACCCGGAACTCGTCATCGGCGCCATCTCCAAGGGCGCCGCCCAGTCCTGGCAGATGGAAAACCGCTGGCAGACCATGGTGAAGGACGAGTTCGATTTCGGCTTCGCCATCGACTGGATGCGCAAGGATCTGCGCATCACGCTGGAAGAGGCGCGCCGCAACGGCGCCCGCCTGCCGGTCGCCGCGCTGGTCGACCAGTTCTATGCCGACGTCCAGGCCATGGGCGGCCATCGCTGGGACACGTCCTCGCTGATTGCCCGGCTGGAGCGCGATCTGTGAGCGAGGGCGGACGGCTGATCCGGACCGATCCGGAAGTGCTTGGCGTCTGGAAGCGCCTGACCGCCCTGTTCGCCACCTGGCGCGTTGTGCTCGCCAGTGTGTCGCGTCGTTCCCTGTCGCAATTCTCGAACGATCAGATGACGCCCATAAGCCGGGCTACGCACTGGAAGATCGGCTTGGGCCTGCTCGGCGGGCTGGACGATGTGCAGGTCGATTTCCTGAAGGATTATGCGGCGCTCAATGCGAACCGTGTCGAGCGCGTTTTCCGCACGACGGCGCTCTTGCTGGTTTCGGTTCCTGTGGCCGGGGTTTTCGGGATTTCGGAAGTCGAGCCCGATTTCTGGGGGCGCATCGGTTTCGAGCAGCTCGACACGCTGATCGTGATCCTGGGTCTGTGGATGGTGTCCGCCGGCATCATGATGGCGGCGGCCTGGCGGGCGCGGGATCTGGCAGACCTGGTCGAGTTCGAGGCCGCGCGCCGGAGGTTCTACAGGGCGAAACGGACCGGCGCATGAGACTGATCGAGCTCAGCTTTCACGACGACGACCAACTCGTCGACCGGCTCATCGCGGCGAGCGAGCGGGCCGAACCGCTCGATCTCTTTCTCGGAGAGCCGACCTCGCGGGGACGGCGCGTTCTGCGTCTGGTCTTCGGCGAGGGCGACGGGCAGGGCGCCATCGATTCGATCAGCGGGCTGATGGACGGGGTGGAGGACTGGCGGCTGGTCGTCCTGCCGGTCGAGGCCAGCCTGCCCAAGCCGGACGCGAAACGCGTCGAGGCCTCCACCCGGCGCAAATTCATCGCCCTGCGCGAGGAGCTCTACCAGGACGTCGCCGGCGGCGCGAAACTGCACCGCGACTTCCTGCTTCTCACACTGCTCTCGACCATCGTGGCCGTATTCGGCCTGACCGCGGACAATGTCGCCGCGGTCATCGGTGCCATGGTGATCGCGCCGCTGCTGGGGCCGATCCTTGCTTTCTCCTTCGCCTCGGCGCTGGGCGATCTGGAGCTCATGGGGCGGTCCGCACGCACCGCGCTGGCGGGGCTTGCGCTTGGCATGGCGATGTCGGCCGCGATCGGTTTCGGGTTCGGTGCCGATACCGGCTCGCAGGAATTGGCTAGCCGCACCGTGGTCGGCCTGGATTCCACCGTGCTCGCGCTGGCGTCCGGCGCCGCGGCCGCCCTGTCGATCGCGACCGGCCTGTCCGCGACCCTGGTCGGGGTGATGGTGGCCGTGGCGCTGCTGCCGCCGGCCGCTGCGGCGGGTCTGTTGTTCGGGGCCGGGGAGTGGGAACTGGCCATGCGGGCCGGCCTGCTGCTGGCCATCAATGTGGTCAGCGTCAATCTCGCTGCACTTCTGGTCTTCTTCTACAAGGGCATCCGGCCGAGAACCTGGCTGGAGCGCCGCTCGGCAAAGCGCTCGGTCTACATCAATCTGGCGGTCTGGGCCGTGCTGATCGTGGCGCTGTCGGGACTCGCCGTGCTGATGACCGTGCAGGCGCCTGAGAGCATCGCGGTCTCGCCGGAGCCTGCGCTCGAGGCCCAGCCATGAGCGTGGAGACGATCTTTCTCTGGCTCGACTATGCCGGGATCGGCTTTTTCGCCTATTCCGGCGGCATGCTGTCCGCGCGCAAGGCGCTCGACCCGTTCGGCGCGGCCATTGTCGGTGCCGTGGCCGGCATGGGCGGAGGCACGCTGCGCGACGTGTTGCTCGGGCAATTGCCCGTCTACTGGGTGAACGAGCCGACCTATCTCGCCGTGGGCGTGGGCGCCGCCTTGCTGGGCTATTTCACCTCGCCCTGGGCCCAGGCCATCGCCACGCGGCGCGCCGCCCTGGTCTGGGCCGATGCGATCGGCCTGTCGGTGTTCTGCGTGATCGGGGCGGAGGCCGGGCTGGGAGCGGGCGCGCACTGGACCATCGCGATCCTCACCGGGATGATGAGTGCGGCCTTCGGGGGACTTTTGCGCGACATCATTGTCAACGATGTGCCGCTCGTCCTGCGCGAGGACATCTATGCGCTGGCCGCCCTGGCCGGCGCCGCGGCCTATGTGGCGGGCATGGCGTTCGGGCTTAACCCCAGCGCCGTGACGCTCGGTTCAGCCGCCCTCGCGCTGATCCTGCGCGGGTGTGCGATCCGGTTCAAATGGTCGCTACCGGCCGTACGGATCGGCGAATAGGATGACGGACCGGCGGAAAATGGCCGCCGCGGTGCGATCCGGGGCGAGGTCCGGACCGCATGCGCCCGCGGCGGCAATCAGCCCGGCTAGCTCTGCGCCGGCATGCCCGGGATCAGGCGTTCGGCGGTCGCCATGACAATCACCGTCAGCGAGGCCGCAGCGAGGACGGCGCCGTAATTGGTGAAAATCGCCGTGAGGTAGTCACCGGCGACGGGGATGGCGCCGAGCGCGCCGGCGCCGCCGGCGATCAGGAATATGGCGGCAAGAATGACGGCCCTGCGGTGCTCTCCCTTGATGAAGATACCGCTGGCCAGCCCCAGCAAGGCCAGGATCAGTCCGCCCCATTCGAAACCGGATATGAAAGCGAGCACGATGGCAGCGAGGGCTGCGACAGCCCAGACGATCTTGTCGATTGACATGTGGATCTCCCCATTACTTTTCTTGAGTAACGCGAACACGAACCACAACAGAACACGTTGACCGTAGTCGTGCTTTTCGGCATTTCGCAATGGAGAGCGCGGCAAAACATGTGGATTACTGATCTTCAGGCCAGTGCCGGTAGCAATTGGTTACGTCTTGCTGGCCGCTGACAGCGCCGCGTCGATATCCGCCAGCAGGTCATCCGGCGTTTCCAGTCCCACCGACAGGCGCACCAGATCGTCCGGCACCGGGCTGTCGGCGCCCTCGATCGGCTTGCGGTGCTCCACCAGGCTTTCCACACCGCCCAGCGAGGTCGCCTGGATGAAAACCCGGGTGGATGCGGCAAAGCGGCGCGCGGCCTCATAGCCGCCGACCAGCCGGATCGACAGCATGCCGCCGAAACCGCCGGTCATCTGCCGCTTGGCGACCGCGTGACCGGGATGATCGCGCAGGCCGGGATAGTGGACCGCCGACAGACGCTTGTCCTTTTTCAGCGCCCTGGCGAGCGTCAGGGCCGTTTCGCTCTGGCGCTCGAAACGCACGAAGAGGGTGCGCAGGCCGCGCAGCAGAAGCCAGGTCTCGAAACCGCCCGGCACGGCACCCGTCTCGTTGTGGATGCGGCCGATTTCTTCCCAGCGTTCGTTCGCCGTGCGCGTCACCAGCACGCCGGCCAGCACGTCGGAATGGCCGTTGAGGTATTTCGTCGCCGAATGCATGACGATATCCGCGCCCAGCTCCAGCGGGCGGGTGGTGCAGGGCGGGGCGCAGGTCGAATCGACCGCCAGCGTGGCGCCGACGGCGTGGGCGATGTCGGCGGCCTTGGCGATATCGACGATGGCCCAGGAGGGGTTGGCCGGCGTCTCGATCCAGATCAGGTCGGTGTCCGGCCGGGCCGCGGCGGTGAGGGCGTCCAGATCGCCGGGCGCGACCAGGTTCAGCGTGATCCGCTTCTTCGCCAGGGCGCGCTGGAAGAGGCCCTTGGCGCCGTAATACATCTCGGTCTGGGCCACGACATGCCCGCCTGTCGGCACGCTCTCCAGCACCGCCGCGATGGCGGCCATGCCCGAGGCAAACAGCCGCGCATCCGCCCCGCCGTCCAGCATGGCGAGCGCCTCGGCCGCCTGACGCTCGGTCGGCCCCTGCGGCCGGCGATAGTCCTGCGCGCCGATGAGGGCATTGTCGGCATCGCGCGCATAGGTCGTCGAGGTGTGCACCGGCGGGATGACCGCGCCGGTCTGGCTGTCGATCGAGTGCATGGCCTGCACGGTACGGGTTTCGCGGGTGGAGGACGTCATTCGGCTCTTCCAGGATTCATGGACAACAGCGATCGCGCCATTCTCGATCGAGGTGAAACCACCACCTTGTCATCCCTGAGGCATGCCCGGCCCTGGGCCGGGCGGAGATCAGGGATCCATAATCCCGGTGCTTTTCCAGAGAATCGCAGGATCGGCAGCGTGTCTGCTTGCGGGTGGGACCCGAGTGCATGGGTCCCGGCGCTGCGTCCCGCTTTCGCGGGACATCCGACCGGGATGACAATGGGTTTGTGGATGCCTGACAGACGGCCATTTCTACCCCAATAGCCGCGCCGCCCGCGGTGCGAAATAGGTGATGATCCCCGCCGCACCGGCGCGCTTGAAGGCCAGCAGGCTCTCCATCATCACGCGCTCGCCGTCGATCCAGGCATTGGCGGCGGCGGCCTCGATCATGGCGTACTCGCCGGAGACCTGGAAGGCGTAGACGGGCACGGGGAAGGTGTCGGAGAGGGCGCGGACGATGTCCAGATAGGGCAGGCCCGGCTTGACCATCACCATGTCGGCGCCCTCGGCGATGTCCAGCTCGACCTCGCGCAGCGCCTCGTCGCGATTGGCCGGATCCATCTGGTAGGTCTGCTTGTCGCCTTTCAGCGCCGCCGCCGAACCGATCGCCTCGCGATAGGGGCCGTAGAAGCCCGAGGCGTATTTGGCGGCGTAGGAGAGGATCATCGTGTCGTGATGGCCGTCGGCTTCCAGCGCGTCGCGGATCGTGCCGATGCGGCCATCCATCATGTCCGAGGGCGCGACGACGTCGCAGCCGGCCTCGGCCTGCACCAGGGCCTGGGCGACCAGCTGTTCCACCGTGGCGTCATTGGCGATCTTCTCGCCATCGAGCACGCCGTCATGGCCGTGCGTGGTGAAGGGGTCGAGCGCCACGTCGCAGATCACGCCGACATTGGGGGCGGCATCCTTGATGGTGCGGATCGCGTTGGGCACCAGCCCGTCCGGATTGAGGGCTTCGGAGCCGGCATCGTCCTTCCTGGCCGGATCGATGTGCGGGAAGATCGCCATCGCCGGAATGCCCAGGTCCTGGGCTTCCTTCGCGGCCTTCGCCAGTGCGGAAAGCGAGAGGCGTTCCACCCCCGGCATGGCCATCACCGGCTCGACCGGATCGGCGGTGTCGGAGACCACCACGGACCAGATCAGATCGTTGGCTGTCAGGACATTCTGGCGCACGAGGCGGCGCGACCAGTCGGCCTGGCGGGTGCGGCGGAGGCGGGTGGACGGATACATGGCGGGCTCTGGTCCTCGTGAGACGGAATGTCATATCCAGCTTGCCGTGGCCGTCACCAAGCGTTACGGCTCCGGCAAATCGCTTCGGCAAAATTTGTCTTCCACAGACCATATAAGCAACAGGAGCGCTGCGGTGCACTTCGCTCTCACAGAAGATCAGACCCTTATTCGCGACATGGCGAGAAAATTCGCCGAGGACCGTCTCAAGCCCCATGCGGCGCAGTGGGACGAGGAAAAACACTTCCCCGTCGAGGTGATGCGCGAAGCGGCGGAGCTCGGCTTCGCGGGCATCTATACGGCCGAGGATGTCGGCGGCTCGAACCTGACGCGTCTCGATGCCGCACTCATTTTCGAGGAATTGTCGCGCGGCTGCGTCGCGACCGCGGCCTTCCTGTCGATCCACAATATGTGCGCCTGGATGATCGACACCTGGGGTAATGAGGACCAGCGCCAGCGCTTCCTGCCGCAGATGATGACGATGGAGAAGATTGCCTCCTACTGCCTCACCGAGCCGGGTGCGGGTTCCGATGCGGCCAGTCTCAAGACCAAGGCGGTGCGCGACGGCGACCACTATGTGCTCAACGGCGCGAAAGCCTTCATCTCCGGTGCCGGCACGTCGGACTATTACGTCGTCATGTGCCGCACGGGCGGCGAGGGGCCCAAGGGCATTTCCACCATCGTGGTGGAAAAGGATACGCCGGGCCTCTCCTTCGGTGCCAACGAGAAGAAGATGGGCTGGAACGCCCAGCCCACGCGCATCGTCAATTTCGAGGATTGCCGCGTGCCGGCGGAGAATCTGCTTGCCGAGGAAGGCATGGGATTCACCCTGGCGATGAAGGGGCTCAATGGCGGCCGGATCAATATCGGCGCCTGTTCGCTGGGCGGGGCGACCGAGGCCTATGAGACGGCCAAGGAGTATGTCGGTTCGCGCAAGCAGTTCGGCCGCGAGCTGGCGCAATTCCAGGTCACCCAGTTCAAGCTGGCCGACATGGCGACCGAGCTGGAGGCCTCGCGCCTGATGCTCTACCGCGCCGCGGCCTCGGTCGATGCCGGCGATCCGTCGGCGGCGAAGTACTGCGCCATGGCCAAGCGTTTCGCGACGGATGCCTGTTTCGATATCGCCAATCAGGCCTTGCAGCTGCATGGCGGCTACGGCTACCTCAAGGACTATCCGCTCGAGCGGATCGTGCGCGATCTGCGTGTCCACCAGATCCTGGAAGGCACGAACGAGATCATGCGCGTCATCATCGCCAAGGATGAGCTGAAATAGGGACGAGCTGAAACAGGAGGGCGTCATCGCCGAGGAAACCCAGGACGGTCTGCCGTCACGGCAGTTCGACAATACCGACCAGGCCTTCGAGGCGGCTTGCCAGGACCTCGATACCACGCTGACGGCGGAACGGCCGCTGCCGGCCATGATTCTCGATGCGCGCAGCGAGTTCGGGTCGGATACGCCGCTTGCCTTCGATAGTAACGGCAATGCCAATGTGATGTTGAAAGTGGCATCGGACGATGGCGGTTTCATCGTCTTTTCGCGCACGATCAGTGCCCCGGAGAAAGGCCTGGAAGCGGGCGATCTGGTGTGCTGGGTCCCGCTTCAGCACGATGAGGGCCTGTCCAAGGAATCCAACGATCCGCGCTTCGGCTGGGTCGGCCTGGTCTTCGCCGCCCTGGAGCCGGAATGGAAGGATGGCGACTGGGTGATGCGGGAATTCTACGGCGAGGAGGAATAGTTCCATCCCCCCTCAGCCCGCCGCCCTGACCGAGTGAGTAAAACGAAAGAAACGCCGCATGACCGACGAACCGGAAATCATTGCCCGCAAGACCGGCCAGGTGGGCCGTATCACGCTGAACCGTCCCAAGGCGCTCAACGCGCTGACCCACGGCATGTGCCTCGACATGATCGAGGCGCTGGAGGCCTGGAAGGACGATGACGGCGTGCAGGCCGTCGTGGTCGACGGGGCGGGCGAGAAGGGCTTCTGCGCCGGCGGCGACATCCTCAAGCTTCACGACAGCGGCAAGGCGGGCGACGACCGGGCCTGGCTGTTCTGGCGCGACGAATACCGGCTCAACACGCTGATCCACCACTATCCCAAACCCTATGTGGCGCTGATCGACGGCATCACGATGGGCGGCGGCGTCGGTGTCTCCGTGCACGGCTCGCACCGCGTGGCCGGCGACCGGACGGTCTTCGCCATGCCGGAGACCGGGATCGGCTTTCACCCGGATGTGGGCGGGGCCTGGTTCCTGCCGCGCCTGGCCGGCGAGATCGGCACCTGGATGGGGCTGACCGGCGCGCGGCTGAAGGCGGCCGACTGCGTGGCCGCCGGCCTGGCGACGCACTACTGCCCCTCCGGTCAGACCGAAGCCCTGATGGCAGCGCTTGAAAGCGCCGACCTGACCGGCGAGGACGCGCTGGAAGTGGTCCTGGAAGAGCATTCCGGCGATCCCGGTGACAGCGAATTGTCGCATACGCGCGGCCTGATCGATGCGGCCTTTGCCGGCGACAGTCTGGAAGACATGATGCAGCGCATCGGCGATGCCGGCGACGCCTGGTCGGCCAAACAGCTCAAGGTTCTGCACACAAAGTCGCCGACCTCGCTCAAGCTCACCCTGGCCGCCCTGCGCAAGGGGGCGGATCTGTCCTTCGAGGATGTGATGCGCCAGGACCTGCGCGTGTCCTGCTGGTGCCTGACGGGCACGGATTTCTACGAGGGCGTGCGCGCCGTCATCATCGACAAGGACAATGCGCCGGACTGGTCGGCCAAGGATCTCAGCGAGGTCGACGACGCCGCGATCGCCAAGGCGTTCGAGCCGCTCGATGCCGATCATGAAATGACATTCCTTGGCGAGTAGTGCCGGGGTTAACGGAAAAATCCACGGGAGACACAGCGATGGCGCGGATTGCCTTTATCGGTCTTGGGAATATGGGCTCGGGCATGGCGGCCAATCTGGCCAAGGCCGGCCATGAGGTTCTCGCGTTCGACCTGAACGCGGACGCAGTGGCGCAGGCGGTCGAGGCCGGCGCCAGTGCTGCGGCTTCTGCCGCCGAAGCCGTGTCCAAGGCCGAGGCCGTGGTCACCATGCTGCCGGCCGGCAAGCATGTGCGCGCGGTCTATGAAGGCGAGATCTTTGGTGCGGCTGCGCCGGGCACGCTGTTCATGGACTGCTCCACCATCGATGTGGACAGCGCCCGCCATGTCGGCGGCCTGGCTGTGGAGAAGGGGGTCCGCTTCGTCGAGGCGCCGGTCTCCGGCGGTGTTGCGGCGGCCCAGGGCGGCACGCTGACTTTCATGGTCGGCGGATCGGAGGCGGATTTCGCGGCGGCCGAACCCTTCCTGGGCGCCATGGGCAAGGCGGTGCTGCGCGCCGGCGATCTCGGTGCCGGGCAGGCCGCCAAGATCTGCAACAACATGCTGCTCGCCATCACCATGATCGGGACATGCGAGGCCTTTGCCCTGGCCGAGAAGCTGGGCCTGGATCAGCAGAAATTCTTCGACATCGCCTCCCAGGCGTCGGGCCAGTCCTGGTCGATGACGACCTATTGCCCGGTCCCCGGTCCGATCCCGACCACGCCGGCCAATAACGGCTACAAGCCGGGCTTTGCCACGGCGATGATGCTGAAGGATCTCAAACTGGCCCAGGATGCGGCCCAGACCGCCGGCGCGACCACGCCGCTGGGTGCCCAGGCCGAGGCGCTTTACGCCATGTTCGACAATCTGGGCGGCGGGCCGTCGGACTTTTCCGGCATCTACAAGCTGCTCGACGGCAGCCTGAACGACGCCTGAGCGGGTCTGCACTGACCACTTCTTAAATTTTCGCGCTTATGCCGGACGTCCGTCGGGACGTCCGGTCCCGGCCTTCTGTCGGTCCGGAGCGCGCCCATGTGGGGTGAATTCAAGCATATCCTTCTGCATGCGACCGGGTTCGGTCCGAACGATCTGCATGTCCTGCTGGGATTGGCGATCTATGCCGGGCTGGGCCTTGTCCTGCGGCGGGCCGTTCTGCCCCTGGGCCTCGTGACCCTGGTGCAGCTGGCCAATGAGGTCATGGATATCGCCGAGGATCTGGCCCGGGACGCCGCGCTCGACTGGAGCGCTTTCCTGTGCGATACGGCGGTCACACTGGCCGCCCCCGCTGCGATCGCTCTGACGGTCCTCGTCGTGGCCCGTCCGCGCCGCCCGCGCGCCCGCTGGCTGGGCGAGTCCATGCGAATGCCGGCCCGTTAAGGGGATTTTTGCCCTTTGCGCCTAGTGTCTCTGCACAAGATCGAAAAAGATCGGGTGGAGTGGTCAAATGGTCATGGCAGAAAACATGGCGCCGGATGCGGCGCCGAACACGGAATATCTCGAACTCCTGCAGCTTGTGGAGCGCCTGCACCGGCAGCTCCTCGACGTTGTGAAGGACGAGCTCGATCGCGAAGGGCTGGACGACCTGAACTCGGTTCAGGCGCTGCTTCTGTTCAATATCGGGGATCAGGAGCTGACGGCCGGCGAACTTCGCACGCGCGGTCACTATCTCGGCTCCAACGTCTCCTACAATCTCAAGAAACTCGTCGATGCCGGATATATCCGGCACGAGCGCTCCGAGGTCGACCGGCGCTCCGTGAAGGTCAGCCTGACCGAGACCGGGCATGCCGTTCGGGCCAAGCTGAACACGCTGTTTGCGCGCCAGGGGGCGTCCCTGACGCCGGTCGGCGGGGTCGAGGCGGATCAGCTGCCGGCGGTGAATACCGCGCTCACCCGGATCGAACGCTTCTGGTCGGACCATATCCGTTTCCGGATGTAGAACCGGCCATTCCGGACCGATTGAACGAGGCACGGCGCCGTCATGCGCCGTGCCTTTTCTTATGGGCCGGGTCTCCGTTACACTGTGCGGATACGGGCCTTTGCGGCCCGGATGTGAAAAATGTTCGAGGTGCGGCGCTCTGTCCTGTCGCGGTCAGGGCGCAATCTCTCTAAAACCCGGTCCAAGGCCCGGACTGAAGGGTTGCAGATTCAAGAAAGGCACCGCCGATGGATTATCAAAGCGCCTTTGCGGATGCGGTCCGCCGGGTCAAGGCGGAAGGCCGTTACCGGGTTTTTGCAGACCTCCTGCGCCGCAAGGGTGAATTTCCCGTGGCGCGCTGGCGCTCGCCGGGTGGCGATGTGCGCGATGTCACGGTGTGGTGCTCGAACGACTATCTCGGCATGGGCCAGGTGCCCTGTGTCGTCGAATCGATGAAGCAGGCCATCGACGATGTCGGCTCCGGCGCCGGCGGGACCCGCAATATCTCCGGCACCACGCATTATCATGTCGAGCTGGAACGTTCGCTGGCCGATCTGCACCGCAAGGACGGCGCACTGCTCTTCACCTCCGGTTACATCGCCAACGAGGCGACCCTGTCGACCCTCGGCAAGATCCTGCCGGGTCTGATCATGTTTTCCGACGAGCTGAACCATGCCTCGATGATCGAGGGCGTGAAGGGCGCGCGCTGCGAGAAGCGGATCTGGCGTCACAACGATATCGAGCATCTCGAGGAGCTGCTGGCAGCGGCCCCTGCGGATGCGCCGAAGGTCATCGCCTTCGAGTCGGTCTATTCCATGGACGGCGATATCGGCCCGATCGAGGCCGTCTGCGACCTGGCGGACAAGTACAATGCGCTGACTTATCTGGACGAGGTCCACGCGGTGGGCCTCTACGGGCTGCGCGGGGCCGGCATTGCCGAGCGCGACGGGCTGATGCAGCGCATCGACATCATCGAGGGCACGCTGGGCAAGGCCTTCGGCGTGATGGGCGGCTATATCGCGGCGGACGGGATGATCTGCGACGCGATCCGCTCGATGGCGCCCGGCTTCATCTTCACCACGGCCCTGCCGCCGGCGCTGGCGGCCGGGGCGCGGGCCAGCGTGGAATATCTCAAATCCGCCCATCACCTTCGCGAACAGCATCAGGAACGCGCCGCGACCCTCAAATCGAGGCTGAACGGCGCCGGCTTCCCGGTGCTGGAAACGTCTGTCACGCACATCGTGCCGGTGCATGTCGGCGATCCGGTGCTGTGCAAGCGCATTTCCGACATGTTGCTCGACGATTACGGCATCTACGTCCAGCCGATCAATTATCCCACCGTGCCGCGCGGTACGGAAAGGCTGAGACTGACACCGACACCGTTGCATACCGACGCGATGTTCGACACGCTGATCGAAGCGCTGGACGATGTCTGGCAACGAGCGTCGGAACAGACCGGTGTGGCCCGGGCCTGACCGGCCGCAACCCGGGAGAGGCGATGTCCGGTCGTGAGATCTATATCGAGGTAATCGCGATCGGAAACGCGCTCAGGGTCGCCGCCGTCGATGCGGAGACCGGTGAAGAGCTGGTCTTCCAGGTGCCCAAGAAAACGCCGCGCGAGGAGATCGACGCGCTGGCACGCGCGAAGATCCAGTGGAAGCTGCAGCGCAATCAGGACAAAAGAAAACGGCCGGACCAAGGGTCCGGCCGTGGTATTCGCGTCTGAGCGGCGCGCCTACTCGTCCTTCTTGCCGCGGCCCAGGCCGATATCCTTGGCAAACTGGGAGCGCTTGCGCGAATAGGCCGGCGCGACCATCGGATAGTCCGACGGAAGGTTCCATTTGCGGCGGTAATCGTCCGGCGACATGTTGTATTGCGAGCGCAGATAGCGCTTGAGCATTTTCAGTTTCTTGCCGTCTTCCAGGCAGACGATGTAATCATCGCTCACCGATTTCGACACAGGAACGGCCGGCTTGGACTTGGGCTCCTGCTTCACCGTCGTCTCGGAGACCTCCTTCATCGTACCGTGGACGGACTTGATGAGCTCCGGCACGTGTTCGGCCGGCATGGAGTTGTGAGACAGGTAGGAAGCGACGACATCGGTCGTCATACGCAGGAGCTCTTCCTTGTCGATTTCGGGGATATTGTCGTCAGCCATTGTCAAACCTTTGAAACGTTCGGACGCGACGGGGCCGGAATAGTGGCCCGATTCAATTTATCGATACAGGATCGATATTATGCGCCAATGTGGAGTTCAAGCTCAACCGTGAAATTTCACTTATTTCTGTGCAGTTGCGTCCACTTCTGGTAAATAAACCCAAATCGAGAATTTTGCCGAAATTGTTAACGTTCCGACCGGAAAACCCGGCTTGTCTCAGGCCGGGGCGGGCCTTATCACACGGGGCAGCCAGTAAGGAGTCGTCATGCCTGACAATCAAGCCGAAACGGGCAGCGCCAACCCGTTCTTTTCCCGCTCGATCGTCGAGTCCGACCGCGAGGTCGCGCATGCCATCCATGCGGAGATCCAGCGCCAGCAACAGCAGATCGAACTGATCGCGTCGGAGAATATCGTCTCCCGCGCCGTGCTGGAGGCCCAGGGCTCGCCGCTGACGAACAAGTATGCCGAAGGCTATCCCGGCCGGCGCTATTATGGCGGCTGCGAACATGTCGACGTGGTCGAGACGCTCGCCATCGAGCGCGCCAAGGCGCTGTTCGGTGCCGGCTATGCCAACGTGCAGCCGAATTCCGGCAGCCAGGCCAATCAGGGCGTCTTCCTCGCGCTGCTCAAGCCGGGCGACAGGATCCTCGGCATGTCCCTGGACGCCGGCGGCCATCTGACACACGGTGCGCGGCCGAACATGTCGGGCAAGTGGTTCGAGGCCCATGCCTATGGCGTCCGCGAAGACGATGCGCGGATCGACTATGACGGGCTTCGCCAGCAGGCCCTGGACATCAAGCCACAGCTCATCATCGCAGGCGGGTCCGCTTATCCGCGCGAAATCGATTTTGCCGAATTCCGCAAGATCGCCGACGAGGTCGGCGCGTATCTGCTGGTCGACATGGCGCATTTCGCGGGCCTTGTTGCCGGCGGCAGCTATCCCAACCCCGTGCCCCACGCCCATGTCGTCACCACGACGACGCACAAGACGCTGCGCGGGCCGCGCGGCGGCATGATCCTGACCAATGACGAGGCCCTGGCCAAGAAGATCAATTCGGCGATTTTCCCGGGTCTGCAGGGTGGTCCGCTGATGCATGTCATCGCCGGCAAGGCCGTCGCCTTCGGCGAGGCGCTACAGCCGGAATTCAAGGACTATGCGAAACAGGTCATCGCCAATTGCCGGGCCATGTCGCAGGCCATCATCGATGGCGGCTATGCCATCGTTTCCGGCGGCACCGACAGCCATCTCGCCCTGGTCGACCTGCGTCCGAAGGGGCTGAAGGGCAATGCCGCGGAAGAGGCGCTGGAACGGGCCTATATCACCTGTAACAAGAATGGCGTGCCCTTCGATCCGGAAAAACCGACCGTGACGTCCGGGCTGCGGGTCGGCTCGCCGGCCGGCACCACGCGCGGGTTCGGCGAGGCCGAGTTCACCGAGATCGGCCAGCTGATGGTGCGCGTGCTCGATGCCCTGGTGGACAATCCGGATGGCGATGCGCAGGTGGAAGGCGAGGTCCGCGAGGCCGTGAAGGCGCTGACCGCGCGCTTCCCCATCTACCCG
The DNA here is from genome assembly GCA_034659015.1 of Pseudomonadota bacterium. GTDB lineage: Bacteria > Pseudomonadota > Alphaproteobacteria > Caulobacterales > Maricaulaceae > Maricaulis. The sequence goes on from JAYEGL010000002.1 coordinate 576,024, forward strand.
GAACTGGCCTAGACTGCTCGCATGCGTTGTCCTTTCTGCGGTCATCCCGACACACAAGTGAAGGATTCCCGTCCTGCCGAGGACGGGAATGCCATTCGCCGGCGGCGGCAATGCCCGTCCTGCGCGGCCCGTTTCACCACGTTCGAGCGCGTGCAGCTGCGTGAGCTGACCGTGCTGAAGAAGTCGGGCCGCCGCGTGCCCTTCGACCGGGAAAAGCTGAACCGGTCGATCCAGCTGGCCATGCAGAAGCGCAATATCGAGCCGGACCGCATCGACCAGATGATTTCCGGCATCGTGCGCCGCCTGGAATCGACCGGCGAGACCGATGTCACCTCCGACCGGGTCGGCGAGCTGGTCATGGAAGGCCTGAAGAATCTCGATGCGGTGGCCTATGTGCGCTACGCCTCGGTGTACAAGGACTTCCACCGGGTCGACGATTTCCGTGAATTCATTACCGATGAACACCTGACGGCCAACAAGGGTGCGTCGAAGGGCGACGGCGCGGAATGACCGCGCCGGCACGCCCGCGTGTCACGCTGAAATTGGCCACTTCGCTGGACGGGCGGATTGCGCTGGCCAATGGCGTCTCGCAATGGATCACGGGACCGGAAAGCCGGGCCGAAGTGCATCGCATGCGCGCGGCCCATGCGGCCATCCTGACGGGTGTGGGGACGGTTCTGGCCGATAATCCGCAGATGACGGCGCGGCCGGAGGGCGAGCGCCAGCCCGACATCGTCATCATGGACAGCCGCGACCGCACGCCCAGCAATGCCGCCGTGTTCGCCGAGCGCGGGCGGTCGGTGACCCTGGTCCCGCACCGCGATATCGGCCGCGCCATTGCGGACTACGAGACCGTGATGATCGAGGCGGGCGCCCAGATTGCCGCATCCGCGATCGCGTCGGACCTGGTCGACCGGATCGAATGGTTCCGCGCGCCGGTTGTGCTGGGCGGCGACGGATTGCCCGTCATCGCAGCGCTCGGCCTTGAGACGCTCGACGCGGCTCCCATCTTCAGGCGCACCGGCCTGCGCGAACGCGGCGCCGACGTGCAGGAAAGCTACGAACGGATCCGCTGATGTTTACCGGTATCGTCACCGCCAAGGGCCGCATCCGCGCCATCACCGGACAGGATGTGCGCCGGGTCGACATCGAAGGCCCCTGGAAACCCGATACGATCGACATGGGCGCCTCCATCGCCCATGCCGGTGTGTGCCTGACCGTCGTCGACAAGGGCGAATGGGGCGAGGGCGGCTGGTATGCCGTCGAGGTGTCGCCGGAAACCCTGCGCCTGACCACGCTGGGCGACTGGAAAGAGGGCGATACCGTCAATCTCGAGCGCGCCCTGAAAATGGGCGACGAGCTGGGCGGGCATCTGGTGACCGGCCATGTCGACGGCGTCGGCACGGTGCTGGAGCGGCGCGAGGAGGGCGAGTGGATCGTCTTCACCGTCAAGCCGCCGGAAGACCTCAACAAATTCATCGCGAAGAAGGGATCGATCACGGTCGATGGCGTCTCCCTGACGGTGAATGCGGTGACGCGAGAGAGCTTCGATCTGATGATCATTCCGCACACCGCGGAGGTGACGACGCTGGGCGGGCTGCAAAAAGACGCGCGCGTCAATCTTGAGGTCGACACGATGGCGCGCTACGCCGCCCGCCTGAACGAGTTTTCGGAGACCCCCGCGTGAGCGAGAGCGATATCCCCCTGTCCCCCATCGAGGACATTATCGAGGATGCCCGCAATGGCCGGATGTTTATCCTGGTCGATGCAGAGGACCGCGAGAACGAGGGCGACCTTGTCATCCCGGCGAAATTCGCCACGCCCGATGCGATCAACTTCATGGCCAAGCATGGCCGCGGACTGATCTGCCTGGCGATGGATCAGGAGCGGATCGACCATCTCGGTCTCAAATTGATGGCTTCGGACAACCGGTCGCGGCACCAGACGGCTTTCACCACTTCGATCGAGGCGCGCGAGGGTGTGACGACGGGCATTTCCGCCCATGACCGCGCTCGCACGATCGAGGTCGCGACCGATCCCGCCAAGGGCGCGGACGATATCGCCACGCCGGGTCATGTCTTCCCCCTGGTCGCCCGCGATGGCGGCGTGCTGGTGCGGGCCGGCCACACCGAGGCCTCGGTCGATGTGGCGCGTCTGGCCGGAGCCGGCACGGCCGGCGTGATCTGCGAGATCATGAATGAAGACGGCACGATGGCCCGCCTGCCGGACCTCGTCTCCTTCGCCCAGCTGCACGGGCTGAAGATCGGCACCATCGCCGACCTGATCGCCTATCGCCGGCGAAACGACCGTTTCATCGAGCGCCGCCTGGAAAGCGACTTCACCAGCCAGTATGGCGGACCGCTCAAACTCACCGTCTTCCGCAACACGATCGATGGCGTCGAGCATGTCGCCCTGGTCAAGGGCGAGCCGTCGCATGCCCAGCCGACCACGGTGCGCATGCACAAGGTCTCCTTCGTCGATGACGTGCTGCACGAGGAAGGGCCGAGGGGCGAGCTCATAGAGGCCGGTATACGCGCCATCGCCAATGCCGACGGCCCCGCCGCGATGGTCTTCATCCGCGAAACCTCGCACACCGCCATTATCGAACGCCTGGGCGCCCAGTCCGCCCGGCCGGACGACGAGCGCGAGGCCCAGCGCCTCCGCGAATACGGCGTCGGGGCGCAGATCCTGCTGGATCTGGGCGTGAAAGAAATGATCCTGCTCTCCACCAAGCCGCACACGATTGTCGGCCTGGAGGGCTATGGGTTGAGCGTGCGCGAAGAGCGCCATTTTCCGGAGGACTAGCGCATGAGCGCCCCCAAACTCCTGGCCGTCGCGGGCACCTTCTATCGCGACATCGCCGATGCGCTGATCAAGAGTGCCCAAGAGGCCGCCGCCGCGGCCGGTGCCGAGATCGATATCGTGGAGGTCCCCGGCGCGCTGGAAATCCCCGGTGCGATCGTCCAGGCCGAGATCGCCGAGGCCGATTATGACGGCTATGTCGCCCTGGGCTGTGTGATCCGCGGCGAAACCACGCATTATGATTATGTCTGTACCGAAAGCGCGCGCGGGCTGATGGAACTGAATCTTTCCGGTGTGATCGCCGGAAATGGTATTCTGACCGTGGAGAACCGCGCCCAGGCCCTGAAGCGGGCCGTGGACAAGAAGAAGGGCGCGGACGCCGCGAATGCAGCCTTGTCGCTGATCGCGCTGCGCGACCGGTTCGGGAGTACGCAATGAGCGCACCGCAGACATCCAGGGAAACCCCGTCGGAAGCCCGGGCGCGACTTCGCCGGGCCGCGCGTCTGGCCGCCGTCCAGGCGCTCTACCAGATGGACATCGCGGGGCGCGGCGCCAATTCCGTCATTCGCGAGTTTCGCGATCACCGGTTCGGCGGGGCCGAAGAGGGCGATGAATTCGTCGAGGCGGACGAGGACTTCTTCGACGCGCTGGTCTCCGGCGTGGTCGACCGCCAGGCCAAGGTCGATCCGGCAATCGACGGGCTTCTGGCCGACGGCTGGCGCATGGAGCGTCTCGACGCCACGGTGCGCGCCATTCTTCGGGCTGCCGGCTATGAACTCTTCGAGCGCGCCGACGTGCCGGCCCGCGTGGTGATCGACGAATATGTCGACGTCGCCAACGCCTTCTTCGAGGGCTCGGAGCCCAAATTCGTCAACGCTGCGCTCGACCGCTGCGCCCGTCAGGCCCGCCCGGACGAATTCTGACTATGGCCTCCGGCGGCGAGTTCGATTTCATCCGGACACGCCTGGGCCCGCTCACCCGGAACCATGCGGCGGCGCTCGGCCTGGACGACGATGCCGCCGTGCTCGACCCGCCGCCGGGCTGTCAGCTCGTTCTGGCCTGCGACACGCTGGTCGCCGGCGTGCATTTCCGCGAGGCGGATGCGCCCGAGACCGCGGCGGCACGCGCGATGCGGTCCAATCTCTCCGACATGGCTGCCATGGGCGCCGATCCCATCGGTTATCTCTCGGCCTTGACCTGGCCGCGCGAGATCGATTCGGCCTGGAGGGATGCTTTCGTTGCGGGGCTGGCGGCCGAACAGGACGAGTTCGCGGTGCCGCTTCTGGGCGGCGACACGACCTCCACGCCGGGCCCGATGACGGTGACGCTCACGCTGATCGGTACCGTGCCGCAGGGCGCGGCGCTGACCCGCGTCGGCGCGTCGCCGGGAGACGATCTCTGGGTCTCGGGCCCGATCGGAGATGCGGTTCTGGGACTCGCGGCGCTGGAAGGCGAGGGTGGTGTTCCCCGGGACCTCGCCCGACGTTACGAGCGTCCCGAACCGCGTCTGGCGCTGGGCCAGGCGCTGCGCGGACTGGCCAGCGCGGCCATCGATATCTCCGACGGGCTGGTGGCCGACGCCGGCCATATCGCGGAAACGAGCGGCCTGGCGCTGACGATCGAGGCCGGGGCCGTACCGCTTTCGGGGCCGGCCCGAACCTGGCTCGACACAGCGGGCCCGGGCGGTCTTACCCGTCTTTTGACCGGGGGTGACGACTACGAGCTCCTCTTCACCGCACCGTCCGGCTGTCGCGACGCGATCGCGGCGCTGGCCACGGAAGGGGCGCCGCTGGCGCGGATCGGGCATGCAGAGGCCGGAACGGGCGTGATCTGCCGTGATGCCTCCGGCGCGGTCCTGGACGTCGGCCGGGCCGGATTTACGCATTTTTGAGGCGTCTCTGTCAGTGTGCAGGCGAATGGAGAGCAAACCATGCGTCTGTTGCTGGCCTTTATCCTGTGCCTATCCCTGCAATCCGGTGCCCTTGCCATGGGCGGCGGAGGCGGCGGTGGCGGGGGCAACCGTTCATCGGGCAATGACAACCGTTTCCTGCTGATCTTCAACCGCGCCTCGGACGAAGACGAAAGCGGCGACGATCATGGCGAGGACGAACATGAAGACGAGGCGGACGACGATCCGCGGTCCTTCAACCTTCCCGCACTGGTGGCGCCGCTGTCCAGCGACGGCCATCTGACCGGTTTTGCCTATGTCCAGGTGCGTGTCCGCGCTGCGGACGGCCAGAATGTCTGGTCGATGCAGGAAAATGCCCATTACGCACTCGATGCGCTGGTGCGGGCGGCTTACCGCATCCCGGTGAGCCTGCCGGACGGCCGGCAACTGGATATCGAACGGGCCGAAACGGTGTGGGCCGACGTGTTGCGCGAGCAGTACGGGGCCGATGCGATCGACCACATCGAGATTCGCAGCTCCGATACGCGGTTATTCCTGCGCTAATAGGCCTTCGCAACTGCGGTAAGTATTGGATTTAAAAGTCCAATGTTTGGATGTTGCACCGCCCCCATGACTTGGGCATAGTCCCCTTAATAACAACAAGAAGAAGCGGGGGACATGCAGACGGTCGGCGTGGTTCTCACGCGTATGCTTCCCCCTATCCTTCCGTGACCAAAGAGAAGTGATAAAACGGGGCAGGAAGCCATGAACATGCTTTTATTGGCCATTGCGGCAGCCGTGCTCGCCATCATCTACGGCGTCGTCCAGACGCAGCGTTTGATGTCGGCGAGCGCAGGCACCGAGAAGATGCAGGAAATCGCATCGGCCATCCAGGAAGGCGCGAATGCCTATCTCAAGCGTCAGTACACAACCATTGCCATTGTCGGCGTCGTCGTCTGCATCCTGATTGCCATTTTCCTGAGCTGGGAAGTGGCCTTGGGTTTCGCGATCGGCGCCATCCTCTCCGGCGCGGCCGGCTTCATCGGCATGCTGGTCTCGGTGCGCGCCAATGTGCGCACCACCCAGGCGGCCAGCACAAGCCTGGCGGCGGGCCTGAAAATCGCCTTCCGCTCGGGCGCGGTGACCGGGATGCTCGTGGCGGGGCTCGCCCTGCTCGGCGTGGCGGGCTATTTCTGGGTCCTTACCGCTGCGATGGGCAATGAAAGCGGCGACCGGGTGGTCGTCGATGCGCTCGTGGCGCTCGGCTTCGGCGCCTCGCTGATCTCGATCTTCGCCCGTCTCGGCGGCGGCATCTTCACCAAGGGTGCCGATGTCGGCGGCGACATGGTCGGCAAGATCGAAGCCGGCATCCCCGAGGACGATCCGCGCAACGCCGCGACCATCGCCGACAATGTCGGCGACAATGTCGGTGACTGCGCCGGCATGGCGGCGGACCTGTTCGAGACCTATGCCGTGACCGTCGTGGCCACCATGGTGCTTGCGTCGATCTTCTTCGTTGGCGATCTGGGCCGCGAGATGATGATCTATCCGCTGGCCATCGGCGCGGTGTGCATCGTCACCTCGATCATCGGCACCTTCTTCGTCTCGATGGGCAAGTCCAACAATGTGATGGGCGCGCTCTACAAGGGACTGATCGTCGCCGGCGTGCTCTCGGTCGGCGGTTTGTGGCTGGTTACGACCTATGCCCTGCCGAACGGGATGGGCGAGATCGGCACGATCGGCGACCGCGTGATCACCGGGCAGAACCTCTTCTTCTCCGGCATTTTCGGTCTGATCGTGACGGCCGCCATCATCTGGGTCACCGAATACTATACCGGCACCAACTACCGGCCGGTGAAATCGGTCGCCAAGGCATCGGAGTCCGGTCACGGCACGAATGTCATCCAGGGGCTGGCGGTCTCGCTGGAATCCACGGCACTGCCGGCACTGATCATCATCGTCGGCATCCTGGTCACCTTCAATCTGGCCGGCCTGTTCGGCATCGCCATCGCGGTGACCACCATGCTGGCGCTGGCCGGCATGATCGTCGCCCTCGATGCCTTCGGCCCCGTCACCGACAATGCAGGCGGCATTGCCGAAATGGCCGGGCTGGACGAAACCGTGCGCGAAACGACCGACACGCTGGATGCCGTGGGCAACACCACGAAGGCCGTCACCAAGGGCTATGCCATCGGGTCTGCCGGTCTGGGTGCGCTGGTGCTCTTCGCGGCCTACACGACCGATGTCGAGCACCTGCTGGGGATCCAGCCGGACTTCTCGCTCGAGAACCCGTATGTGATTGTCGGCCTGCTGTTCGGCGGCCTGTTGCCCTACCTGTTCGGCGGCATGTCGATGATGGCCGTCGGCCGTGCGGCCACGGCGGTCGTCGCCGAGGTGCGCCGGCAGTTCAAGGAAATCCCGGGCATCATGGAGTTCAAGGCCAAGCCGGATTACGGCCGGGCGGTGGACATCCTGACCAAGGCGGCGATCCGCGAGATGATCGTGCCCTCGCTGCTGCCCGTGCTCTCGCCGATCGTGCTCTACTTCGTGATCCTGGGGATTGCGGATCAGGCGCAGGCGCTGGCTGCGGTCGGTGCGATGCTCCTCGGCGTGATCGTCAACGGGCTCTTCGTCGCGGTCTCCATGACCGTCGGCGGCGGCGCCTGGGACAATGCCAAGAAATACATCGAGGACGGCCATCACGGCGGCAAGGGTTCCGAAGCCCACAAGGCCGCGGTGACGGGCGATACGGTGGGCGATCCCTACAAGGATACCGCCGGTCCGGCCGTGAACCCGATGATCAAGATCACCAATATCGTGGCACTGCTTCTGCTGGCCTTCCTGGCGAGCTAGGCACAAGCCCGGACGCGAAACGGGAAAGCCCCGGCCGGAAACGGCCGGGGCTTTTTCGTCGAGGGTAGTGATTATACGTAAAATGCGTATAATACGGAAATTCCGTTTTTTTGGAGCGATGCGATGAACCGGCAATACTCGACCACGGAACTTTCCAGGAACTGGAGTGAAATCAGTGCCGCGGCCCAGCGGCGCCCGGTCACGCTGACGCGGCATCGCAAGGCGCAATTCATTCTGCTGAATGTCGAGGATTACCACGCCTTGCTGGAGCGGGCGGGAGCCCGCCGTGTCCACGTTACCCGGGACGTGCCCGATGATCTTGCAAGCGAGATCGAGGCCGCGATTGCCGATTATGAAGACGATCCGCAATAGCCGGGGCCTGGGTGGTGATGGGGGAGTTCGATCGGTTCCAGACGGGCTGCGTAATCCGGTATCCCTATCTGTGGGCCCGTGAAGCCGCCGCCGGCGAGACCGAGGGGCGGAAACACAGGCCGACAGTGGTCGGGATCCGCCTCAAGCGAGCCAGTGGCGATGCTCTGGTTCTACTCCCGATTACGTCGCGTGCTCCGCAGGCCGGCACGACAGCTGTGGAAATTCCCGACACCGAGAAACGGCGTGCGGGATTGTCGACGCATATCCGGCTCTGGATCGTCCTCGACGAGTTCAACCACGATGTTCCGGGGCAATCCTGGTATCTCGAACCGCACAGCATGCTTGGCTCATTCAGCAGGGCCTTCCTGCTCCCGGTCATGAAGCAATTCGTCGCCCTGTTGGGTGAAAAACGTCAGGTCAATCGCCTGTAGAAACGGAACGCCAGGTCAGGTCCTGCGTTGCATCCTGTGGAAGCAGAAGACGAGGCTGCAATGACCGCGACCGATGCGACACCGCACGAGACCGCGAAGACGGCCCGGCTCCACCGCATGGTCATGCCGGACCATATCTGCCCGTTCGGCCTGAAATCGAAGGCCCTGCTGGAAAGCAAGGGGTATACGGTCGAGGATCACCACCTCACCACCCGTGAAGAGACCGACGCCTTCAAGGCCGAGCATGATGTGACGACCACGCCGCAGACCTTTATCGGCGGCGAGCGGATCGGCGGCTATGACGACTTGCGCGCCTATTTTGGCTCGCCCCTCAAGGGCGAGGATCAGACGAGCTACCAGCCCGTCATCGCACTGTTTGCCATGGCGGCGCTGATGGGGGCGGCGGTGAGCTGGTTGTCGCTCGGTACGCTGGATCCCGGCCGATGGCTGGGCAGTGCGATTCCCATCGCCATGTGCCTGTTGGCGGTGCAGAAACTGCGCGATGTCGAGAGCTTCTCGACCATGTTCCTCAATTACGACCTGCTGGGCCGCCGCTGGGTCCGCTATGGCTATCTCTACCCGTTCGGCGAAGCCCTGGCCGGTATACTGATGCTCGCGGGTGCGCTGACCTTCATCGCGGCGCCCGTGGCGATCGCGATCGGCGGGATCGGTGCCGTCTCGGTCTTCAAGGCCGTCTATGTGGAGAAGCGCGAGCTGAAATGCGCCTGCATGGGCGGCGACAGCAATGTGCCGCTGGGCACGGTGTCCCTGACCGAAAACCTGATGATGCTCGGCATGGGGCTGTGGATGCTGTTCACCGCACCGCTGATCTAGGCCGGTATCGGCAGGGCGTGGGTCTGCAGGGCCGGGGCCAGCCCCCGGTCATTGCAGCGGTGCCAGCCGGCGATCGAGAAACGCTCGCGGCGGGCCGGCACGACCTCGTGCGGGATGTCCTCGGAGAGGAATACGGCCAGTGTGCCGAATTCCGGCTGCACCGTCTCGATCACATCCTCGCTGTCGGGCGCGTAGATCCGCAATTGCCCGCCATCGGACGCATGCCAGTCGCGATTGAGATAGAGCACGGAGGACAGGACCCGGTTGCGCGCGCCGCGGAAACTGTCGAGATGGCGCTTGTAGAAACCGCCGGGCTCGTAAACGGCATAATGGGCTTCGAAGGCGAAAAGGCCCAGCATCAGCCGGTAGTTCATCTCGCGCCGCAAGGCTTCGGCGAAGGCGAGATAGGCGGTCTGGGCCGGTGTTGTCCCGTCGAGCCATTTCGTCTTGTCGCGGCGGACCTGGCGGACGAGATCGTGATCCTCGCCGCGGCCGATGCCCGCCGGCGTGAGCGCCGCCTCCTGCCAGAGCGCGGCGGCTTCCCCGGCCAGGGCGGTGAGCATGGCCGTGTCCGTGAGCCTGCAAACCGACCAGCCCTGCGCGGCGATCTCTCCGCACAGCATGTCGGCATCGAAGGCGGGCAGGCCTGTCAGGCCCGGTGCGGGAAGGCTCAATTCCGTGTCGTCCGAGTTGAGGATGCGCGCTGATAGGGCCGGGGTGCGGCGCCGTCAATCGAAATCGCCGCGCCGGCCGAGCTCTTCCAGGACACGCAACGCGTCCGCCGCACGGTCCGCCGGAACGAAGAGATGGTCGTGATGATAGCCGGCCACCGGATTGCAGCTGATCCCTGCCTCCGACAGAGCCGCTGCAACGGAGGCGATGAAACCGACCGCGTCGAGCGCGGACTGGACGCTGAGGGTGATGCGACGGCAGGGGTAGGTGAAGGCAAGGCCGGCCCGCTCCGCGTCGTCCCGGGCCAGGATGAGCGTGCGCCCCTCGCTTTCCTCGAACTGCATCAGCGGACGCACGCCGTCCGGCACGACCTCCCGGTGACCCAGGCAGACGAACACGAAGATCGGCGCATCCAGGACCGGTTTCATGCCGGCGAGGAGCCGGTCGAGCTGGCGTTCGGCAGGCATGCGCTTTCCTTTCTTGCGTGCGGATGATGGTATTGATGCCATGGCCGGGCGTATCGGCAAGGCCATGTCGGATATGGAAGGACGATCAATGCCCGTCGACGTGATTTCGCTGGCCGAGAAGCACAGCCAGTTCAAGGATGCCTGGTCGCCCCGGCGCATCGCGCGGCTCGACGATTACGACATCAAGCTGGCCAAGGCGGAAGGGAGTTTCGACTGGCACTCCCATGCCGAGGAGGACGAGCTGTTCCTGATCACGCGGGGGATCCTGAAGATCGAGATCGAGGGGCAGGATCCGGTCGTGCTCGGTCCCGGAGAGATGTGCGTCATCCCCAAAGGGGTGCGGCACAGGCCCGTGGCCCGGACAGAGAAGGTCCACATGATGCTGATCGAGCGCGCGGGCGTGGTGAATACCGGGGACAATCCGGACAGTGACCTGACCCAGGAAGTCCAGGACATCTGACCGCCGGACCGTAGAGTGTCACCATTGATCGTGGCGAACCCAGCCGTTATATCGCGAGTTCAGGACTGCGCATTATTTCGCATGCAAACAAACGAGGCCCCGCATGAGCACCAAAGCCTTTGACGTGATCGTGATCGGGGGCGGACCGGGCGGCTATGTCGCGGCGATCCGCGCGGCGCAGCTGGGTTTCTCCACCGCTGTGGTGGAGCGCGAGCATCTTGGCGGGATCTGTCTCAACTGGGGCTGCATCCCCACCAAGGCCCTGCTGCGGACTTCGGAAGTCTATCACCTGATGCAGAATGCCGGCGATTTCGGCCTGTCGGCGGAGAAGGTCGGCTATGACGTCAAGGCGATCGTGAAACGCTCGCGCGATGTCTCCAAACGCCTCACCAACGGCGTCACCTCGCTGATGAAGAAGCACAAGATCACCGTGATCGAGGGCGAGGCATCGCTGGAGAAGGGCAAGGATGCGCCCACGGTCCTGGTCGGCAAGGACAAGTACACGGCCAAACATGTCATTCTGGCCACGGGGGCTCGCGCCCGCACTATTCCGCAGGCGGGCCTGGAGCCGGACGGCGACAAGATCTGGACCTATCGCGAGGCGATGGTGCCCGAGAGCATGCCGAAATCCGTCCTGGTCATCGGTTCCGGCGCGATCGGTATCGAATTCGCCAGCTTCTACAATACGATGGGCGCGGACGTGACGGTCGTCGAGATGATGGACCGCGTCCTGCCCGTCGAGGACGAGGAAATCTCCGGCTTCGCCGCCAAGAGCTTCAAGAAGCAGGGCATGACGCTGATGACCGGCGCCCAGGTCGAAAAGCTCGACACGTCGGGCAAGACGGCGAAGGTCAGCGTGAAGACGTCGAAGGGCAAGACCGAGACGATCGAGGTCGAGAAGGTCATCCTGGCCATCGGCATCGTGGGCAATGTGGAAAATCTCGGCCTCGAGGATCTCGGCGTGAAGATCGAGAAGGGGCATGTCGTCAATGACGGGTTCGGCCGCACCAATGTGAAGGGCCTCTATGCCATCGGCGATGTCGCCGGTCCGCCCTGGCTGGCGCACAAGGCCTCGCACGAAGGCGTGGTCTGCGTGGAGAAGATTGCCGGTCAGGACGTGCATGCCTTCGAGACCGGAAACATCCCCGGCTGCACCTATTGCCATCCCCAGATCGCTTCGGTCGGGCTCACCGAGGCCCAGGCCAAGGAGGCCGGGCACGAGATCCGGGTGGGCCGCTTCCCCTTCGTGGGCAATGGCAAGGCGATCGCCCTGGGCGACGATCAGGGTCTGGTGAAAACCGTATTCGACAAGAAGACCGGCGAATTGCTCGGCGCCCACATGGTCGGCGCGGAAGTGACCGAACTGATCCAGGGCTATGCCGTCGCACGTCAGCTGGAGACCACCGAGGCCGAGCTGATGCACACCGTCTTCCCGCACCCGACCCTGTCGGAAATGATGCATGAAAGCGTGCTGGACGCGTACGGCAAGGCGCTGCATATTTAGCGTGTATTACCGGGCGATGCGGGGGTGCCTATGGACACGGGCTTGCAGGTTCAGGATCTGACATTCGGATCCCTGTTCAAGATCATGTTTGCGGCGGCGATGGTGTTCTGGCTGATTGGCGGGCTGGTATTGGGGCTATCGGCCCTGGCCGGTTACGACACCGTGAGCTTCAACGACACGCATATTCATGGCGTCGGCGGACTTATTATTGGAATGCTGATCGCAATCCTTATGGGCGGAGTTTTCGGTGCTTTGGGCTCCGTTTGTGGAGCCCTGGTTCTCAAGCTTTTCGGCTGGGCGCTGCCGATTGGAACCCTGCGCGCAAAACGAGACCGGCTTCAGGGTGAAGGCGCGCTCGCCGAATAGCCAAGTCAGCACTTTTGCATCCAAAATGCGTGGGCCGGGCATCAAGAGGTCGAAACCGATCTCATGAGGATGCCATGCTGAAACCCTTCCTGCTTTGCGCCGCGGCTGCCCTGGCGCTGCCGGCCTGTACCTATGACGTTCACGGCAAGGCCGAGGACCGCTCCGTCGATGCGGCGGGCCTGGTCGCGTCGCGCGATGTCGATGTGCCGGGGGATGCGGAATTTTCCGGCATGTTCGTCGGTGCGGACGGCCGCGTGGGCCGCGACCTGGAACTGTCCGGCGCCACCGTTCGCTCGGACATGATCGTGGGCCGCAATCTGGACGCCTCGGCCGGCCGGTTGCGTTTTGAAGGCGAGGTGGGCGGCGATGCGGATATCGCTGCGGGTACGGCCGATGTCGATGCCGATATCGCCGGCGATGCCGAGATTGCGGTCGGGCGTATCACGCTGGACGGCCGTATCCGCGGGCGCCTCGTCATGGATGGCGGTCACATGGACCTGCGCGCCGATGTCGACGGTCCCGTCGAGATCCGGGGCCATGGGCGCAGCGACGGCAATGGCCGCGCGGACATCGCCGGGCGGCTTGGCCAGGGCGGCTGGATCTGTGCCGAAGAGGTCGAAATCCGGCCGTCCGCGCGGATCGAGGGACCGCTCACGGTAATCTCCCGGGAAAGGCCGCACGGCGACGGGTTCGAATGGGAAGCGCTGGACTGGCGCGAATGCGAGGACCTGTAGCCTATTCCGCCGGTTCCGCGGCCGGTTTGATCGCCTCCGCAACCAGCGCCTCGACGGTTTTCTGCACACTGCCGTAGTCGGTTTTGCCCGTGCCGAGCACCGGAATGCTCTCGACATGGATGATCTTGCGCGGGATGGCGAGTTCGGAAATGCCGTGATTGCGGGCGAAGGCGACCAGGTCGGCCCGGTCGGCCTTGGGATAGTCCGTGAGCAGGATCACCTGCTCGCCCTTGCGCTTGTCCGGCACGGCGGCGGCCGCATGCATGTTGTCCGGCCAGAGTGAGGTGGCGCAGTTTTCCACCACGGCCAGGGACACCATCTCGCCGCCCAGCTTGGCGAAGCGTTTCACCCGGCCGCGGATACGGATGAAACCGTCCTCGTCGATCGAGACGATGTCGCCGGTATCGTGCCAGCCATCCACCGGCGGTTCCAGCTGCAGCGGCGTGGAGGGCCGGATATAGCCCTTCATGATGTTCGGCCCTTTGATGTGGAGCTGGCCGCCATCGTCGATGCCCTCCACGGGAACCAGCCGGGCCTGGCAGCCGGGCAGGAGCTGACCGACCGTGCCGGGGCGGTTGTTTTCCGGCTGGTTCACGGAAAGCACGGGCGCAGCCTCGGTCAGGCCATAGCCCTCCACGATCTCCACATTGAAGCGGCGGCGCAGGGCCGAGCGCGTCTCGTCCTTCACCCGTTCCGCGCCGCACACGGCAAAGCGGATCGAGGTGAGATCGTCCGGGTCGGCGGCACGGGCATACTGGTTCATGAACGTGTCGGTGGCGAACAGGATGGTCGCCCGGGTCTCGGCAATCCGCTTGACGATGGTCTTCGCCTGCAGCGGCGTGGGGTGGCAGATCGCGGGCACGCCGAGGCCGAGCGGCACCAGGACACCGCCGGTCAGACCGAAACAGTGGAAGGTCGGCAGCGGGTTGAAGACCAGGTCGGTGGGGTAGATTTTGATGTGGTCGCGCACCTGCTCGACATTGGCCAGCAGGTTGGCATGGCTGAGCACCACGCCCTTGGGGTCGCCTTCCGTACCGGAGGTGAAGAGGTAGACGGCGGCGTCGTCCGGGTCCGGATGGGCACGCACGAGAGAGGGCAGGACCATGCCGACTGCCGCGGCGACCTTGTCGCCGAGCGACAGGTTTTCCCGCACATCCTCCAGATAGATCAGCTCGTGATCCTTCTTGAGTTCGGCCTCCAGGTCTTCCAGCTCGCCCAGCTCGATGAAGCGGTGGGCTGTGACGATGCGTTTGGCCTTGCACGCCTTGCAGGCGGCTTTCAGCGCCCGCTCCCCGGCCGTGAAGTTCAGCATGGCCGGCACACGGCCATAGGCGGAGATGGCGTAGAAGGAGATGATCGCGCCGGCGCCGGTCGGCAGGAGCACGCCGACGGCCTCGCCCTTGTCGGTTCCGGCCTTGAGCGCGTGGCCCAGGGCGAAAGCGGCCTTGACCAGGTCGTTATAGGTCAGCTCGCGTCCGTCGGCATCGACGGCAGCAAGCTTTTTGCCGCCAAACCGGCTCCTCGATTCCAGCAGCGCCTTGAAGACGGGTTTGCGGATTCGTGCCGGATCGAGGGGCGCGCCCTTGAAAACCTCTCCGAACGGGATGTCTCCCGCCGGCGCCGCGGCGCTTCCGGCCGGGCTTTGCCCGGCGGCCGAATTGTCAGCCATTTGCTCCTCCCGTATGCGCTCATTGGTACAAGCGCCGTTATTGCAGATGATTTTAGCGGGCGTTGACGCTTAGGGAAGGGGCAGGCTGCGCGTCGTGACCGCCGGCGCTCCGGTCATCTCGTAAATCGGAAATAATTTATCGAAAAACGAAAAAACTCCTTGATATCGAAATTCGATAATGTAAGGTCATGATCAACGCTGGGGAGCGTAGACCCGATCCTGCAAAACGCCGGGTGGCGATGGATCGGGACGTAACGGGAGAGTTGAATGACCAAGCTCTGGCTTGCGGCGACGGCCCTGACCACCGCCCTGATGACGTCGGGCTGTGTCGTCGTGGTGGCTGACGAGGGCGATGGCGGGAAAATGCTGCGGCAGCACCGCTCGTCCGACGGATATATCGTACTGGATCGCGAGGGCGACTACAGCCGGCTGAGCGGCGATCTGAACCTGCGCGGCCGTATCGGCGGCGATCTCAGCCTGGTCTCGGGCGATGTCGATGCCGACGGCCTCGATGTCGGCGGCGAAGTATCGATTGCCGCAGGCGACGTGAATTTCAAGGGCCGTGTCGACGGCGAGGTTTCCATTGCCGGCGGCGATGTGAGCTGGGACGGCGAGGCCGGCGACGAGGTCTCGATCGCCTCGGGCGACCTTCGCGTCCGGGGCCGGATTGCCGGCGAGGCTGCTCTGGCAGCCGGCGACATGGATATCGATGCCGTCTTCATGGACGGTCTGTCGGTGCGGGCCGGTTCGGTCGTGCTGGACGGCGAGGTTCATGGCGAACTGGATGTCGTGGCGATCAACGAGATGCGCCGCAATCGCGATTATGACAATGGGCAGGGCGATATCGAAATCGGCGCCCGGATCCATGATGGCGGCCAGATCTGCGGCGTCCACGTGACCATCGCCTCGAGTGCCCGGATCGACGGACGCCTCGAAGTGTTCGCGCAAAGCGAGCCCGAGGTCGAAAACGGCGCTCGCGTCGAGGACCTTGTCTTCACGCCGCGCGACCGTCGCGATTGCGAAGACCTGATTGACGAGTAAGCAGAATCGAAACCGGGACATTCATCGACAACCGACCTGATTGCCGGGGGGCGCAGGGAGAAATCTCATGACTATCAAACAGACCATTTTGGCCCTGGGGCTGGCCATTTCGACAATCACCGCAAGCGCCGGGGCCCAGGTCATCGGCGGCGAGGTCGAGATCGACGGCAGCAGCAATGATGTCATCTTTCTCGGCGGCGACATGACCGTGCGCGGCCGTGTCGACGGCGATGTCTCCGCCATTGCCGGCGACGGCCTGGTGGACGCCGAGGTCACCGGCTCCGTTCACTTTTTCGGTGGCGATGTGCGCATCCACGGCTCGGTGGCCGAGGATATCGAGATCGCCGGCGGCGATATCGAGATCGACGCGACGGTCGGTGGCGATGTCAGCGCGGCCGGCGGCGATGTCCGGATCCGCGGCGATATAGGCGGCGAACTGTCCGCAGCCGGCGGCAATGTGGAAGTGTCCGCCCGTGTGCAGGACGCGGTCCAGCTGGCCGGCGGTTATGTCGGTGTCGACGACATGTCCGTTTTCGCGAACGGGCTGGAAGCCGGCGGCGGCGAGATCGAGATCGGCGGCACGATCCGCGGCTTTACCGATATCGAAGCGGCCGAAGTGACGCTGTCCGGCACGATCGACGGCGATATCGAGATCCTCGCCGAGGAAGTCTACATCCTCGACAGTGCGCAGGTGACCGGCCGTCTGACCGTGCGCGGACCGACCGAGCCGGTGCTCGCCGACGGCGCGCGGATCGGTCAGTATGAATACGAGTACGAAGCGTTCAATTTCGGCGCCAAGCACTGGGACGATATCGATATCGATATCGACGGCCCGTGGGAGGTGATCGGCGCGCCCTTCGCATTCTTCGGCCTGGCCGTGCCCGGTGCGGCACTGCTGCTCGGCGCTCTGGCCATCCTGATGACGCCTCGCGGTACTGCCCGGGTCGCCCGGACGTTCCGCCGCAAGCCGCTGGTATCGGGCTTCCTGGGTTTCATCAGCTTCGCCTTCTCGCCGGTCTTCCTGGTCATCATGACCGTGCTGCTGGCCATCACCGTCATCGGCGTGCTGCTGATCCCGGTCATGTGGTTGCTGTTCTGGCCCTTCCTGCTGCTGTGCCTGGCGCTCGGCGCGATGGCAGTCGGTGACCTCGCCTTCAACCGCAACCCGGAAACCCCGATGGGACTGGGCATGCGTCTCCTGTCGCTGCTGGTCGTGCTGGCCGTGTCCGCCGCTCTGGGCGCCATCCCCGGACTGGGCGCGATTTTCGGCCTGATCCTGCTCTTCATCGGCCTCGGCGCCTGGCTGATGTCGCTGGGCAAGGAAAACGGGCAGGAAGCACCGGCTGCGGCGAATGGTCCGCAAGATGACAAATCCGCAAGCATGGGGTGACGTCCCCGAGGCCAGGCGTTACATCGTAACCTACGAGAACCCGCAAAAAGGGGTAGGGGACCGATAATGCGTAGCAGTTTGAGCCTGATTGTCCTGGCGACGGCGGCGGCGACTTTCAATGTCGCGGCCGCCCAGCCGATTCAGCAGACCACGAATAATTGGCGCGATGCGTTCCGCCAGCTCGAGGACGAGGACTGGCCCTCGCCGAACCGCGAGCGCCGGGCGACCGGTGCGCCGGGGCCGGACTACTGGCAGCAGGACGTCGACTACGACATCGATATCCGTCTCGACGAGGAAGAGAAGCATCTCTACGGCTCCGAGACGGTCACCTACACCAACAATGCGCCGGACACGCTGGATTTCCTCTGGTTCCAGCTGGACCAGAACCGCTTCCGGCCGGATTCGATCGCCGTGATGACCGAAACGGTCGGCGGTGGCGGCCGGTCGTCCAGCCGTGTGGGCGGTTCCAACCCGGAAGGCATTTCCGCCTCCTCCGTGCGCCGGCGTCAGCAGATCGCCGAGAACGGCTATGGCCATAACATCACCGCCGTCACGGATGGTGAGGGCAATCCGGTCGATTTCACCATTGTCGACACGCTGATGCGTATCGATCTCGACGAGGCGCTGGAAACCGGCGACAGCGTCGAACTCAATATCGAGTGGGACTATCGCCTGATCGAGACCGGCGTGATCGGCGGCCGCGCCGGCTGGGAATGCTTCGAGGAGACCGAGGACACGGGCGGCGACTGCATCTACCAGATCGCACAATGGTTCCCGCGTGCGGCGGCCTTCTCCGACTATGAGGGCTGGCATAACAAGGCCTTTCTCGGCCGTGGTGAATTCACCCTGGAATTCGGCGATTACGACGTCTCGATCACCGTGCCGCAGGACTTCATCGTGTCCGCCACCGGCGTGCTGCAGAATGCCGATGAGGTGTTGAACCAGGCCCAGCGCGACCGTCTCGAGGAAGCCCGCACGGCCGACGAGCCCGTCTTTATCGTCACGCCGTCGGAAGCGCGCGCCAATGAGCGCCGCGGCACGCGGTCCGAGGCGACCTGGGAATTCCGGGCCGAGAATGTCCGCGATTTTGCCTGGGCCGGCTCGCGCAAATTCATCTGGGACGCGGTGGGCGTCGAACAGGACGGGGAGGGCATCGCGCCGGACCGCGTCATGGCGATGTCCTTCTATCCCAATGAAAGCGAACCGCTCTGGTCGACCTTCTCCACGCGTGCCGTGGAGCACACGATCGACGTCTATTCGTCCTTCTCCTTCCCCTATCCCTATCCGGTGGCCCAGTCGATCGCCGGTCCGCAAGGCGGGATGGAGTATCCGATGATCACCTTCAATGGCGGCACCTATGGCCGTCCGGTGGTCGATGACGACGGCAATCTGACCTATTCGCGCACCGCCAAGCGCGGCCTGATCGGTGTCATCATCCACGAGATCGGTCACATCTATTTCCCGATGACGGTCAATTCGGACGAGCGCCAGTGGACCTGGATGGACGAGGGCCTGAACACCTTCCTGCAATTCCAGGCCGAACGGCAGTGGGAAGAGGGCTTCCCGTCGCGCCGCGGCGATCCGGACCTGATCACCGACTACATGGTCTCCACCAACCAGATGCCGATCATGACCCAGTCCGACTCGGTCGTTCAGTTCGGCAGCAATGCCTATGGCAAGCCGGCGACGGCGCTGGTGATCCTGCGCGAGACGATTCTGGGCCGCGAACTCTTCGACGAGGCCTTCCGCACCTATGCCCGACGCTGGCGCTTCCGCAGGCCGACGCCGTACGACTTTTTCCGCACGATGGAAGAGGTGTCCGGTGTCGATCTCGACTGGTTCTGGCGCGGCTGGTTCTACTCGACCGACCATGTCGACATTTCCCTCGATCGCGTGATCGAGGGCACGTTCGACACCGAAAATCCGGAAGTCGAGAATGCGCGCGAGCGGGCCGAAGACGATGCCGACCCGGAAAGCCTGACCCAGGAAAACAATCGCGAGGCCGGTATCGCCACCTATGCGGAGCGCAATCCGGAAGTCGTCGACTTCTACTCGCGCAATGACGAACACACGGTCACCAATCGCCAGCGCGAGGCCTATGACGATCTGCGCGAGGAGCTGGAGGACTGGGAAGCGGAAATCCTCGATAGTCAGGAACGCATCTATTATCTCGACTTCACCAATGAGGGCGGGGTCGTGATGCCGATCATCCTGGAATTCACCTTCGCGGACGGATCCACGGAAATGGTCCGCATCCCGGCCGAGATCTGGCGCTACGATCCGGATCACGTCACCTGGACCTACATGACGGACCGCGAAGTCGTGTCGGTGGAACTCGATCCGCTGCACGAGATTGCCGATGCCGACCGCTCGGACAATTTCTTCCCGCCGCGCATCGAGCCGACGCGTCTGGAAATCTACCGGTCGTCCAGCGACAACCAGACCATGATGGACGATATGGACCAGCGGGTGACGCGCGACGGCATTCGCACGCGTCCGCAATAGGTGCGTCCGGAAAGGGCAAGGTTTTCCATGCTGAGGCCATGGTTTCGCACATGCCTGGCAAGCCTGGCGGCGCTGCTCTTCCTGGCGGCGCCCGCCAGCGCGCACCGCGTTCATGCCGGCGTGACGGAGATTGCCGTGAATTCGCGCACCGGCGAGATGGAAATCGTCCACCGCGTCTTCGCGCACGACCTGATGGCCGCGCTCGACCGTAGCGAAATGGAGGCCTACAGCTTCCTGGCGACCGAGGCCGGGCTGGAGACGGTCGGTCGCTATGCCCGCGAGCGCTTTCGCATGACGGTCGGCGACGGGGAGCTGGTCGATCTGGACTATGTCGGCGCCGAGATCGATGGCGAGTTCGCCTGGATCTATTTCGTCGCACCGGCTCCGGATACGCCCGACGCCATCATCGTCGACAACGACATCCTGGCCGACGCGTTCGACGACCAGGTCATGATGACCAATCTTCACTTCAATTCGGTCGTGCGCACCGCCATGCAGGGCCCGGGCCGCCGCGCGCCCGTGCGTGTGCGCTTCGAACGCTAGTTGTGAGCTTTCATTAGGTTGTCCATTCGGTCCCGTCCGGGGAAGCTGAAGGTGCTGATCTTTAGCGAACCGGAGGAGGACCGAATGAACGTCCACAAGAATGCCCGTTTGACGTGGCACAGTCGAGC